>NZ_JBICTW010000021.1:117660-164724 GCF_043197815.1 Actinoplanes sp. NPDC048988
CCAAGTTCGCCGAAACCATCCTCGGCGAACTGGCCGCCGCCCCCCCCCCCCCCCCCCCGGGGGGGCCCCCCCCCCCCCCCCCCGCCCGCCCCCCCCCCCCCCCCGCCGCCCCCCCCCCCCCCCCCCGCGGCAGTACGATGGCGGCCGTACGCAGGGAAAGGACCGTTGCGCATGCCAGAGGTTCCGGGGCCACCATCGACCAGCCAGCTGCTGATCGGTCTCGCCCGGCTCGGTCAGGCCGTGCGCATGGAGGCCTGGCGCAACGCCGGCCCGCACAACCTGTCGCCGTTGCAGGCCGACATCGTCACGCTGCTGCTCAACAAGCCCGGCCCGATCCGGCAGGGCGAGATCGTGACCGCGCTGGCCTCGACGCCGCCCACGGTGTCCGACGCGGTGAAGGTGCTGCGCAAGAAGGAACTGCTCGAGGCCGCCCGCGATCCGGGCGATGCCCGCGCGACGCTGCTCGGTCTGAGCCCGCTCGGCCGCACGGAGGCCGACCGTCTGCGCAGCCAGTCGGAAACGCTGACGGGTGCGCTGAAGGCGCTCTCGCACGACGACTTCGCGGCCATGCTCCGCGGCATCACCACGCTCATGCGCGAGCTTCAGGACCGGCAGGCGATCCCGGTCTCGCAAATGTGCCTCACCTGCCGCTTCTTCGTTCCCCGAGCCCACCCGGACCAGCCCGACCGGCCCCACCACTGCAACTACGTCGACGCCCCGTTCGGTGACGCCGAGCTGCGGGTCACCTGCCCCGACCACGAGCCGCCCACCGATTCTTGACAGCGATCCGGCTGCGGTCTCAGGAGCGGAGGAAAGCCAGAAGGTCGGCATTGATCGTCTCGGCCTGGGTGGTCGGCATGCCGTGCGGGAAGCCCGCGTAGGTCTTGAGCGTGCCGTTCTTCACCAGCTCGGCGGTGCGGGGCGCCGTCGCGCCGTACGGGACGATCTGGTCGTCGTCGCCGTGCATCACCAGCACCGGCACCGTGATTTTCCGCAGCTCCTCGGTGTGGTCGTCTCGGGCGAAGGCGTAGACGCAGTCGAAGTGCGCGTTCGCCGCCCCGGTCATGCCCTGGCGCCACCAGTTCTCGATGATCGCCTCGGAAGGCTCGGCGCCGTCGCGGTTGAAGCCGTAGAACGGCCCGGCCGCGACCTCCCGGAAGAACTCCGACCGGTTGCCGGCCACGCCGCTCTGCAGGCCGGCGAACGCCTCCGGCGGCAGGCCGTGCGGGTTGGCCGGGCTCAGCCGCATGTCGGGCACGACGGAGCTGATCAGTACGACCTTCGCCACCCGGCCCTCGCCGTGCCGGCCGAGATAGCGCACCACCTCACCGCCACCGGTCGAATGCCCGATGAGCACGGCGTCGTGGAGGTCGAGCTGCTCGATCAGCGCCGCGAGGTCGTCGGCGTAGTGGTCCATGTCGTGCCCCTCCGGGACCTGCGCGGAGCGGCCGTGCCCACGACGGTCGTGGGCGATCACGCGGAACCCCTGGTGCTTGAAGAAGAGCATCTGGTTGTCCCAGTCGTCGGACGTCAACGGCCAGCCGTGGCTGAAGACGAGCGGCTGACCGCTGCCCCAGTCCTTGTAGAAGATCTCGGTTCCGTCAGTGGTGGTGATCGTCGGCATATCCGTACTCCATAGTCGTTCGGCGCGATGTTCCGCGGCTGAAGCTATGGGGTGGTACTGAATGACTAGTGAATTAGCTGACGCGGCTGGTCCCGTACCGGTCAGGCGTGGGTTTTTCCGAGTTCCGCCAAGAGATCGCCGGCTCGGCGGGCGAACAGGTGCGCGCCACGCTCGGCGGACAGCGCCCGGGCGCGTTCGGCCGCGGCCTTCACCGCCTCCGCCGGTTCCCCCGAGGCGGCCAGCACCCGCGCCCGCAGCAGCAGGAGAAGGCCTTCGGCGTAGCGCTGACCGAACAAGTTCTGGTAGTGCTCGGCCTGGTCGAGCGCGGCCGTGGCCTCGGCCGGACGGCCGGCCATCAACCACATCTCGCCGATGAGCGCGTAATGAAAGGAGACGCCCCACTGTGGAGGGTCGAGCAGCGACGTCACGGTCTTCAGCGCCGCCGCCGCCGCGCCGGCCGGATCATCGCCGGCGCGGGCGCGTGCCCAATGCCGCGTGAGCCGCAGGTAATGGTCGACGTGGGCGTAGTCCTGCGGATCGCCGGCGATCCACCTCGCGACCGATCGCGCCGCCCAGTCCGGGTCGTCGATCATCGTGGCGACCATGCCGCTGTAGTGCGACGAGATGGTGACGGCGTACGGCAGGTCGCCCGCGTCCGCCTCGACCTGGTCCAGCAGGGCACGGGCCCGGCCGACGTCGCCGTGCAGGGCGGTCACCACCCCCTGCATCATCGGCCAGGCGATCTGCAGGTCGTGCCGCAGCGGGTTCTCACCGAGCGCCGTGTCCCGGGCGGTCAGCGTCTGGTGCGCCCGATCCAGATAGAGGTGCGCCTCGTCGATGTTGCCGAGGTCCCACTGGTGCAGTCCCCAGGCCTGCTGGCCGCACGCCCGCACCGCCGGGTCGGCCGACGTCTCGCTCCAGTCGAGCAACCGGCGGGCCAGCCGTCCGCGGTCCGGCTGGGTGAACTGCGTGACCCGGATGACGCGGGTGAAGAGGATGTCGGCCGCCTCGTTGTCGCGGCCGAGAGCCCGGGCCAGGTGTTCGGCCCGGTCCAGCACCTCGTCGGCCGCCGGTTGGCCCAGCCGCATCCTGGCCATGGTGAGCCGGGTCAGCGCGGACAGCTCCACCTCGCCGAGGTTCGCCGACCGGGAGACCTGCGCGGCCGACGTCAGATGGCGTACCGCCGATTCCAGCGCGGTCTTGCGGACGGCGGACTCGGCCGCGCGCAGCAGCGCCGCCGCGGCCCGCTTGGGGTCGGCGAGCGGGCCGGCCGACCACAGGTGGTGGGCCAGCCGCTCGGCCGTCGAGTCACCGTCCGGGTCGAGGGGTTCCAGGGCGTCCGCGATGCCGAGGTGCAACCGGGCGGCCTGGCGCTGCGGTATCGACGCGATCACCGACTCCCGGACCAGGTCATGGGCGAAGCGAAAGGTGAACGGGTTCTCCGGCGTGGTCTCCAGCAGGCCCATCGTCAGCAGCGGATCGACGCGGTCGAGGCAGAGCTGCACGTCGACGGCCAGCGCGCCGGCGAGCAGGCGCAGGTCGACGTCGCGCCCGAGGAGGGCAGCCGTGTGGAGCGCGGGGACGGACTCCGGTTCCACCCGCGCCATCCGGTCGCGGACGACGTCACGGATGGTCGACGGCACCGCCGGCCGCGGGCCCGTCCCGTCGCCCGGCGATTCCGGGCCGCCCGGCAGGCGGGACAGTTCCCGCACGAAGAACGGATTGCCGGCGGTACGCGCGTGCAGGCGCCGGGCCTCGTCGCCGGCCGGCCGGCGGCCGGTCTCCCGGCGGACGAGCTCGGCCACGTCGGCCGGGCGCAGCGGGCCGAGCTGAATCCGGCGGTGGTGGGGAACGCGGCTCGCGGCGGCGAGCGTGTGCAGCAGTTCGGGCCCGGGCACCGGCGCCCGGTCGCGCAGCGCCCCGATGACCAGGGTGCCGCCGCTCAACCGGGCTACCAGATGATCGAACAACTGGAGTGAGGTCACGTCGGCCCACTGCAGATCGTCGAGGATCACCACCACCGGCCAGTCGGCGGCAACCGCCGCGACCAGTGCCACGGCCTGCTCGAAGAGACGGAACCGGGCGCGGTTGTCCGGGTCGAGGCTGCCGCGGAAGCCGTCGTCGCGGAACTCGACCAGGCGACCGAGGTCGCGGTCGAGCCATTCGCGGCGCCGTGCGGCCGGCTGGGCGTCCAGGAGCTCCCGCACCACCTGCGTCCACGGCCACATCGCCGGCGTGCCGTCGCCTTCCAGGCAGCGGCCCCAGACGACCAGAGCGCCCCGGCGGCCGGCCTCGGCGGCGGTCTCCTCCAGCAGGCGGGTCTTGCCCAAGCCCGGTTCGCCCTGTACCACCACGAGCGCGGTGCTTCCGCCGGCCGCCGCCGCGACGGCGTCCCGGCACAGCCGGACCTCCTCGGCCCGGCCGACGAGGTTGGTGGGCGCCGGCGCGGCCGGGGCCGGCGCGGGCGGTGGGGACGTCACTGCCTGTCGCAGCACCCGCAGCTTGGCCTCCATCAATTCCGCGCCGGGGGTGACGCCGAGCTCCTCGGCGAGCCGGGCCCGCGTGGCGGCGAAGACCGACAACGCCTTCGCCTGCTGCCCGGCGGCGCCGAGGGACAGGACCAGAGCGGCCTGGACCGGTTCGTGCAGCGGCTCCATCGCCGCCGCCAGCTCCAGCGCCGGCACCAGTTCACCGCCGCGGCCCAGTGGCACCGCCAGCTCGGCCGCGGCCGTACAGGCCGCGAAGAACTCGCCGTTCAGCCCGGTAAAGAGGGAAATCGCCTCCGGTCCCACGGGCAGTCCGTCGCCGGCCGGGCCGTGCCAGAGCCGCAACGCCTGGAGGTACCGGTCGAGGGCGGCGCCGGGGCTGGGCACGCCCCGGGCCGTCTCGACGAGTTGCCGGAAGGCGAGCAGGTCGAGCGTTCCGGCGTCGGCCATGAAGACGTAGCCGTTGCCCCGGCGAAGCAGGTAGGAGCCGCTGGCCCGGGCGGCCAGCGTGGGCTGCAGGACGCGGCGGACGCCACCGACGTACTTGTGGATGACGTTGAGCGCGGTGACGGGCGCGTCCTCGCCCCAGATCATGTCGACCAGCTCGCCGCTGCCGACCGGACGCCCGACCCGTGCCACCAACAGGGCCAGCAGGTACGCCCGCTGGCGTGGGCCCACGTCGATCTCGTCGGGACCGCGCCACACTCGCATCGGACCCAGGATCTGCACGCGCAGGGCGTGGCCGTCGCTCTGCGAATCCCCTGGCACGCTCACGCCCGTCAACCGCCCCCCGGCCTGCGCATCGTGTGCGCGCCGAGTCTACGTCCGGCACCGGATCAACGGAATCGTCACACGGTGGTGGCCTGCCGGGCCAGTTGGTCCCGCAACCAGTGGTAGCTGGCCCGCGGTGTGCGGTTTCCGGTCGGATAGTCCACATGGGCCAGGCCGAAGCGGGGACCGTATCCCCGGGCCCACTCGAAGTTGTCGATGAGCGACCAGTAGAAGTAGCCGCGCAGGTCCACGCCGGCCTCGGCGGCGGCGGCCACGTGGGCGGCGATGAATCGGATGCGGTCCGGGTCCGCGCCGGGATCCTCGCGTACCTCGGCGACACCGTTCTCGGTGACGTAGATCGGGGGCAGGCCCGGGAAGCGGCCGGCGAGATCGGTCAGCGTGTCGGTCAGCCCCGCGGGCTCGATCGGCCAGCCCAGGTCGGTGACTGGTACCCCCTCGCGCGGCACGGAGCGTACGCCGATGTCGCAGGCGGTGCGCAGCGCCGGATCGGTCTGCTCGTACGGCGCGGCGGCGGCGTGGATGCGGTAGTAGTAGTTCACGCCGAGGAAGTCCAGCGGGGCGCCGATGAGCTCGAGATCGCCGGCGCGCCGGAACGACAGGTCGCTCACCCCGGCGTACAACCGGTCGAATCCGTCCGGGTAGGAGCCACCCAGCACCGGATCGGTGAACTGCCGGTTGACCAGCAGGTCCATTCGCCGTGCGGCTTCGGAGTCCGCCTCGGTGTCCGTCGCCGGCACGGCGGGGGAGAGGTTGAGCGTGATGCCCACCCGGGCGCCCGGGCAGGCGGCCCGGACCGCCGCGACCGCCAGCCCGTGCCCGACCAGCAGGTGGTGGGCGGCCGCGAGCGCGCCGTGGCCCTCGGTGGCGCCCGGGGCGTGCCGGCCCTCGGCGTAGCCGACGATCGACGAGCAGTACGGCTCGTTCAGCGTGATCCAGTCGCCCACCCGGTCGCCGAGCCGCCCGGCGACCACGGAGGCGTACTCGGCGAAGCGCTCCGCCGTGTCCCGTACCCGCCAGCCGCCCCTCTCCTCAAGCGCTTGCGGCAGATCCCAGTGGTAGAGCGTGACGAACGGCCGGATGCCCCGCTCGCACAGGGCGTCGACGAGCCGGTCGTAGTAGTCCAGGCCCGGCTTGTTCACCTCGTCGGCGCCCGACGGCACGATCCGCGGCCAGGCGACCGAGAACCGGTAGGCGCCCGCGCCGAGGCCGTCGAGCAGGTCCACGTCGTCGCGCCAGCGGTGGTAGCTGTCGCAGGCCACCGCTCCGGAACTCCCGTCGGCCACGGCGCCCGGGCGCCGGCTGAAGGTGTCCCAGATCGAGTCGGCGCGGCCGTCATCGGCCACCGCCCCCTCGATCTGGTACGCCGCCGTGGCGGCGCCCCAGAGAAATCCGGCCGGCATCCGCGGCAGTTCCGAGTCCGTCATCCTTTGATCGCTCCTTGCATGATGCCGCCGACGATCTGCCGGCCGAGCACCATGAAGATCACCAAGATCGGCAGGGTGGCCAGCAGCGTGCCGGTCAGGGTGAGGGTGTAGTCGGTGGTGTAGCCGCTGGCCAGCGAGGAGAGCGCGACCTGCACCGTGGCGTTGTTCTGCAGCACGACCAGCGGCCAGAAGAAGTCGTTCCACGCCTGCATGAAGGTGAACAGGCCGAGCACCGCCGCCGCGGGGCGCGCGGCCGGCAGCACGACGTGCCAGAAGAGGCCGAACGTGCTGCACCCGTCGATCCGCCCGGCCTCCAGCAGCTCGTCGGGCACCGCCCGCCCGAGGTACTGGGTCATGAAGAAGACGCCGAACGCGGTGACCAGGCCGGGGACGATCACGGCGGCGAGCCGGTCGGTCCAGCCGATATCGGCCATCAACAGGTAGAGCGGGATGATGCCGAGCTGTTGCGGCACCACCGACGTGCCGATGGCGACGACGAGCAGCACCTTGCGGCCGCGGAAGCGCAGCTTGGCGAACGCGAAGCCGGCCAGCGTCGAGAAGAAGACCACGGAGATCGTCACCGAGCCGCTGACGATGAACGAGTTGAGCAGCGCCTTGGCGAAGTCGGTGGAGTCGAAGACCCGGGCGATGTTGTCGAACAGGTGCCCGCCCGGGATCAGGACCGGCGGCACCTTGGCGACGGCGTCGCTGGTCTGCGACGACACGACCAGCGACCAGTAGAGCGGGAAGACCGATCCGGCCACGACCGCGAGCAGGGCGGCGTAGGTCCAGACCGAGGCCTTGCGTGGATAGCCGAAGCTGCGGCGGCGCGCCCGGCGTGGCTCGGCCGGCGTCTCGGCGCGGGTGGACGGTGGGTCGGCGAGAACGGTCACGACTACTCCTCGTCGTTGGCGATGCGCCGGGTGATCAGGTAGTTGGCGATCGCGAAGAGGGCGATGACGAGGCACAGCGTCCAGGCGATCGCGGAGGCGTAGCCGAACCGGAACTCCCGGAAGCCCTGCTCGTACATGAACAGCGCGGCCGTCTGGAACTGCCGGTCGGAGCCGCCCGTGGGCGTCGAGCTGCCGGCGAACAGCAGCGGCTCGGCGATGATCTGCAGGCCGCCGATCGTCGAGATCACCGCGGTGAAGATGATCGTCGGACGCAGCATCGGCACCGTGATCTTCCAGAACTGCTGCGCCGACGACGCGCCGTCGAGCTCCGCGGCTTCGTACAGGTCGTGGGGAACGGCCTGCATGGAGGCGAGGTAGATCAGGGCGTTGTAGCCGGTCCAGCGCCAGGCCACGATGATGGAGATGGCCAGGTGGGAGCTCCACGTGTCGGCCTGCCAGTCGACCGGGCCGACGCCGACGATGCCGAGCAGCCAATTCACCATGCCGAAGTCGCGGCCGAAGAGCTGGGTGAAGACGATCGTCACCGCGACGATGGACGTGATGTTCGGCAGCAGCACACCCATGCGCAGGCTGGTGCGGGCCCGTAGCTTGTGGTTGAGCAGATGCGCGATCCAGAGCGCGGCGAGCAGCTGCGGCACCGTGGACAGCACCCAGATGCTCAGCGTGTTGCCGAGCGCGTTCCAGAAGTACGGATCCTGCAGCAGCTCGCGGTAGTTGGCGAGGCCGACCCATTCGTGCGCGCCGGCGTCGAGAAGGTTCCAATCGTTGAACGAGACGTATCCGGTGTAGACCAGCGGGAAGAGCCCGAACGCGCCGAAGAGCAGGAAGAACGGGAGTACGTACAGGTAGGGCGAACCCTTGGTGTCGAGCCGGTTCAGTCTCGCCCGGCGGGCGGTCAGCGCGGGGATGGCCATGATCGATCCTTCGTCGCCGGGGCGGCCGGCGATCCTGCGACCGCCGGCCGTGCGGGTGGGCTACTTGGCGAGACGCTCGACGTCGCTGACCGTCTGCTGCCAGGACTCGTCGGAGCTCTGCTTGCCCTGCTCGATACGCACCAGGCCGTCGCGGATGGTGGTCTGGATGTCACCGGTGCGCGGGCCCTGGTACTGCGGCTTCAACTGCTTCGCGGCCGTCGTAAAGATCTTGCCGACCGGCGCGTCGTTGAAGAACGGGTCCTTGTACTGCGCGATCTCCGGCTTGTCGTACAGCGCCGGGATGGAGGGCAGCAGCCCCTTGGAGGTGAAGACCTTGGCCTGCTGCTCGGGCGCGGTGAGCCAGGCGGCGAGCTTCTTCGCCTCCTCGACGTGCTTGCCCTGCTTGGGCACGGTCAGGTACGAGCCGCCCCAGTTGCCGCCGCCGCCGGGCACGGCCGCTACGTCCCACTTGCCGGCCGCGTTCTTGGACTGGTCCTTGATCTTGGCCATCATCCAGGCCGGGCAGGCGATGGTCGCGAACTGGCCCTTGGCGAAGCCGTTGTTCCACTCCGGGGAGCTTTCGATCAGCTTGGCCGACAGCTTGCTCTGCACCGCCTGGACGACCAGATTCCAGGCGTTGCGCACCTCGGGGTTGCTGCCGACGACGACGGTGTTGTCCTCGTTGTAGAAGCCGACCGGTGCCTGGCCGATGACGGCGTTGTACAGCGCCCCCGCGCCGTCGAAGAACGCGGTGCCGGCCGGCGCCTTGTCGGTGTACTTCTTCCCTTGCTCGATGTACTTGTCCCAGCCGCTCGCCCACGACGCGGAGACCTGGTCGCGGTCGGTGGGCAGGCCGGCCTTCTGGAACAGGTCGCGCCGGTAGCAGATGGCCAGGCCGCCGACGTCGGTGCCGTACCCGATCTGCTGGCCGTCCTTGGTCAGCGATGCCTGCCATTTCCAGGGCAGGTACTCGGACTGGCGCTCGGTGCCGAGGTCGGTGAACTGCTTGCCGACCTCGCGCATCTGGGCGATGAAGCCGGTGTCGACAGCCTCGATGTCGCCGGCGCCCGAATTGGTGGCGAGGTGTGTGGCCAGGTTGCGGTGGTGATCGTTGTAGGCGGCCGTGCTCTCTTTGATCTTGACGTTGGGGTTCGCCTTCTCGTACTCCTCGTACAGCTCCTGGTAGCCGAAGTTGCCGAACAGGTTGACGTTCAGCGTGACGTCGCCGCCGCCGCCGCTGCCCCCGCTGTCGTCGCCACCGGAGCCGCACGCGGTCAGCATCACCGCGGCGACCGTCGCCGCGGCCACGGCTCGCACGGATCGAGACAAAAGCATGACAGTTCTCCCCTTTTCACCTGATGTAATCGGTTACATGAAACCGGTTACATGCTGCAGAACTGGAGTTTCGAACGAGCTGAGCCCATGGAGAGGCCGGCATGGATGCGGCCGGAGAATCGCTTCGGAGGGGTGCGTGTGGCCCCTCGAGCCAAGAGTCTGCATCGATCGGTGCCTCTCCCGTCAAGTCACGAAAAGGTAACGCGATCCACTGTGTTGACCCGTCCGACACGGCGCTGTTACGGTCTTGAAACCGGTTACATTAGGGTGTACGCCGTGTCCAGCATCAGAGAATTGGCACGTCGGTGCGGCGTCTCCGTCGCCACCGTGTCCCGCGTCTTCAACACCCCGGAGGTGGTCAGCCAGCAGACGCGCCAGCTCGTCCTCGGCATGGCCGCCGAGATCGGGTACCTGCCGAACGAGTCGGCCCGCACCCTCGCGACCAAGAAGTCGCACATGGTGGGCCTCGTGTGGGACACCGATCATCGCCGTCCCGGCTGGCGGCATCCGTTCCTGCAGGACATCCTGGTCGCGCTGAAGAGCGCACTCAGCGCGCACGGCCTGCACCTGCTCATGCTCGCCCCCGACCCGGGCGCCGGCCCGGCCGACCCGAGACGTTTCCTGCGCGCCGTCCAGCGCCACAACGTCGACGGCGTGGTCATCATCGACAACGGCAGCCGCGACCCGGCCGTGTTGGCCCTGGCCGACGCGGAGGTGCCCTGTGTCGCCCTCGACCTGCGCTTCACCGGGCCGACCTGCACCTACGTCACCTCCGACAACGCCGGCGGAGGTCGGCTGGCCGCGACCCACCTGATCGAACGCGGCCACCGGCGCATCGCCACCATCACCGGCCCGGCCGGTAACTGGCCGGCCGCGCAACGACTGGCCGGCTTCCGGGAGGCACTCGCCGGGGCCGGGATTCCGCTGGCCGGCGACGACGTCGTGGCCGGCGACTTCTACCTGGACAGCGGGCACGCCGCCATGACCAGGCTGCTGGCCCGCGACCCCCGCCCGACCGCCGTGTTCGCCGCCGGCGACGAGATGGCGGTCGGTGCGATCAAGGCGATCCGCGAGGCCGGCCTGCGCGTCCCCCACGACGTCGCCGTCATCGGCTTCGACGACATCGAGGTGGCGGCCCTGATCCCGCCCGGCCTGACCACCATCACGCAGGACAAGACCGGTTTCGGCACGGCAGCCGCGGAGTCCCTCATGGCCATGCTCGCCGACCCGGCGACCCCACCGGAACCGACGATGCTGCCCACCACGCTGATCCTCCGCGGCTCGACCTGAGCAATCGGCGCGCCGGCCCGGGCTGACGCCGGCAATCGCGCAAATTCTGGCCACTGAAAAACTGTTACGCCGTCCGCTGGTGAATGTCTTCAAAGCGGCCTCTTGAGTGGTGGGAAACAAGCTGGCAATATTGGCGGTCATAAATGGGAGCGCTCCCATTCGCGACCCGGACTTCTCACCGTGAGGACCGCCCATGAACCAGAACCACGACGAGCCGACGGCGACGCCGTCCCGGCCGCTGCGCCGCCGAACCGTCTTGACGACGCTGGGAGCTCTGCCGGTCGTCGCGGTCGCCGGATCGGTCCTCACGGCCACCGAAGCCTCGGCCGCGGCGGCGAACGTCAACCCGTCGGCGTCGCGGCAGACGATCCGCGGCTTCGGCGCCATGTGTCACGCGGCCTGGATCGGCGACCTGACGGCGGCGCAGCGGGACACCGCGTTCGGCGCCGGCGACGGCCAACTCGGGTTCTCGATACTGCGGATCCCGGTGAACGAGAATCAGTCGGACTGGGGCCGTGATCTGGCCACGGCGCAACGGGCCGTAGCGCTCGGCGTGACCGTCTTCGCCTCGCCGTGGAACCCTCCCGCCGGCATGACCGAGACCTTCACCCGCGGAAGCCAGACCAACGCGAAGCGCCTGAAATACAGTTCGTACGCCGCCTACGCCCGGCATCTGAACGACTTCACCACCTACATGCGCAACAACGGCGTCGACCTGTACGCCATCTCGGTGCAGAACGAGCCCGACTACGCGGAGACCTGGACGTGGTGGACCGCCGCCGAAATCGTCCAGTTCCTGCGGGCCAACGCCGGCTCGATCGGCACCCGGGTCATCGCGCCCGAGTCCTTCCAGTACATCAAGTCGATGTCGGACCCGATCCTCAACGACCCCACGGCTCTGGCCAACGTCGACATCATCGGCGCGCACCTTTACGGCACGCCGTACGCCAATTTCCCGTACCCGCTGTTCCAGCAGAAGGGAGCGGGCAAGGAACTGTGGATGACGGAGGTGTACTACCCCAACAGCAGCGACTCGGCGGACGCCTGGCCCGGGGCGCTGGACGTGGGGGAGCACATGCACCACGCCATGGTGGACGCCGGCTTCCAGGCGTACGTCTGGTGGTATCTGCGGCGCAGTTACGGCCCCATGCGCGAGGACGGGCGGATCAGCAAGCGGGGCGCCGTCATGGCCCAGTTCTCCCGTTTCGTGCGGCCCGGCTATGTGCGGGTCGACGCGACCGCGAACCCGGCGTCCAACGTCTTCGTCTCGGCGTACCGGGGCGGGGACACCGTCGTCATCGTCGCGGTCAACAAGAACACCTCGGCGGTGAGCCAGCAGTTCACCCTGGCCGGAACCACCGCGTCCGGAACCGTCACCACCTGGCTGACCGACGCCGGCAACAACGTCGCGCGGCAGAGTGCGCTGAGCATGGCGAACGGCGCGGTCACCGCCACGCTGCCCGCCCGCAGCGTGACGACCCTGGTGACCAGCGTGACCGGCACGACCTCTCCTCCTCCGACGACTCCCTCCACCGGTGCCGGGCCGAGGGTCGCGTACACGATGAGCACCTGGAGTTCGGGCTTCACGGCGACGGTCAGCATCACCAACACCGGCACCTCGGCCATCAACGGCTGGACGCTGAGCTTCACCCTGCCCTCGGGGCAGTCCATCACCTCCGGCTGGAACGCGACCTACTCGCCCTCCAGCGGGCCGGTGAACGCCCGCAACGTCGACTACAACGCCACACTGGCTCCCGGCGCCACCGTCGAGATCGGCTTCCAGGGCGCCCATACCGGCAACACCGCCGAACCAACTGCCTTCACCCTCAACGGCGTTGCCTGCACTGTGGTCTGAGCTCCTCGAACTCGAGGCGGCGCTGGGGTGCCAACGATCGGACACGGGAGGTAAGGATGCGGTACAGATTGAGCGCCATGGCCGGCGGGGCGGCCCTCGCCCTGACGATCGTGGTCGCCGGGGCGGCCGGCGCCTCGGCCGCCGGCTCACCGGCGACGGGCGGCGCGCTGCTCGCGGCCACGCCCGGGCCGACGGTGACCTGCCCGCCGGCGATACCGCTCACCGGCGCGGTGACCGGGGTGACCACCACGAGCCTGACGATCAGCTACTCGATCTTCCAGAGGCCGCCCTGCGGCTACGACCCGCCGGTCACCGTGACGCTCTTCGCCAGCTCCGAGGATGCCCGGCAGTGGCTGAACCCGGTGGCCGAGGCGGTGTCCGGGCCGGAGCGCAGCGGGAAGGTGACGATCGACGGGCTGACACCCGACACCGCGTACTGGTATCGGTTCAGCGCCAACGGCCAGCACGATCCGTACTGGACCGGGTCCGGGCGGACCGCGGCGGAGCAACCCTGCGCCGCCACAGTCGCGATCGACAGCGCGTGGGGCGGCGGCTTCGTGGCGCGGGTCACCGTGCGCAACGCCGGAGCCGAGACGCTCGGCACGTGGCACGTCTCGTGGCGGTGGCCCGGTGACGAGCGGATCGTGTCGCTATGGAACGGGGTGGCGGCGGACGCCGGTGACGGCGTCACGATCGGCAACGCCTCCTACAACGGCACGCTGGCCCCGGGCGCATCGACGACCTTCGGCATGCTCGTGGCGGCCACCGCGCCACCCGTCGGCCTCGACCCGGCCTGTACGCGCTGAATCGTGGCGCTGGGAGCGCTTCCGAATTCGAGACGGAGGAGACCAATGCGCAAGGTCATCGCCGCTACCGCCACCGCCCTGATCCTCGGCGCGGTGGCGGGCAGCGTTCCGGCGGACGCGGCCGGCCCCGCCCACCGCGGCGGCTGCACACGCGCGCCGCTGTTCTGCGAGGACTTCGAACGACTGCCGCCTGGCGGGGCGAGCACGCTGAACTGGGGTGTCGACACCCGCCACGGCACGCTCACCATCGAGCGGGCCGGCCGGCACAATCAGGTGCTGCACCTCCACACCGTCGACAACGGACGCGCGTTCCTGCGCGTCGACGACTTCACCGCGCCGGGCAACCGCTTCTACGGGCGGATGCGGCTGCGCGTCGACGCCTTCCCGACCGCCCCGGACTGGGCGCACTTCACGCTCGTCGAGGCGACCGGCGCCGGCAGCACGGAGATCGTCAGGCCGATCGGCGGCCAGTACGCGCCCACCGCCCCCGGCGTCTTCTGGGGCGTGGGCGCCGACGGCGGTCCGACCGGCGACTGGACGAACTGGCGGGAATCGGCACCGGTCGTCGAGGACACCTGGCAGTGCTTCGAATGGGTGCTGGACCCGGCGGACAACCGCGTCGCCGTGTGGATCGACGGCCGGGCGCGCCCGGAGCTGACCGCCTCCACCACCGAGCACGGCGGCAACGACGTACCGTTCATCCTCCCGGCCGTGGACACCGTCAAGATCGGCTGGCAGCTCTACCAGAGCGGCACCACACCGGGTGAGTTCGACCTCTGGATGGACGACATCGCCCTGTCCACCCAGCGGCTCGGCTGCTGACCGCGCCCACGGCCGACGCCGCCCGATCCCGCCTCGGCTCCGGCCGGACTGATCATGTGGCACCGCGGCCCGCGACGACCCGTCGCCCGTAATCCCCGGCCCGATGCAACCCGCGGCGGGCTTGTCCGCGACAGAGAGGATGACGGCGGCCGACGAGGGGAGCGGGATGCGGCCCGAGCTGGAACGGGACTACGTGGAGTACGTGCGCGCGCGGCTGCGGCGGCTGCACCGCACGGCGTACCTGCTCTGCGGCGACGGTCACCGGGCGGACGACATCGTCCAGGCCACGCTGACCGCGCTCTACGTGAACTGGAAGCGCGCGGCGGCGGCGGACAACATCGACGCGTATGTGCACCGCATCCTGCTGCGCCGCTATTTCGACGATCGCCGGACCCGGTGGTCGCGGGTGCGGCTGGGCGATGTGCCGGCCGCGGTCACCGCGGTGGCCGCCGCTGACGAGCGGGTCGAGGACCGCGACGAGCTGGTCACCGCCCTGCGGTCGTTGCCCAAGGGGCAGCGGGCGGTATTGGTGCTGCGCTTCCTGGACGACCTGTCGGTCGAGGACACCGCGCGGGCTCTCGGCTGCTCGGCCGGCAATGTCAAGAGCCAGAGCGCGCGTGGGCTGGCCGCCCTGCGAGCCCACTTTCCCGTGAGAGGGTGATCATGGACGAACAGGATCTGCTGGAGCGCTTCCATCGCCTGGAGGCGCCCGCCTCCCGGCTCACGGTCGAGGCTGTGGTGAGGGCCGGGCGTCGCCGTACGCGACTCCGCCGCACCGCGCAGGCCGGATGCGCAGCGGCCCTGGTGGCCGGGGCGCTGATCGGCGTGCCGCAGCTGCCGGGCTTCGACCGGGCCGCGCCAGGCGTCGCGGGGCGTGCGGGGAGCTGCGAGGCGACCCGGCTGCCGGTTCCGGCCGGAGCGGCGAACGTCTGGGCCGTCACGGTGGATCCCACCGGCCGCTACATCGCCGGCTATGCCATCAGCGGCCCGTTCGACGTCGATCCCGCTACGAACAAGAGAACCGGAACGGTGCCGTCGCGTCCGGTGTTGTGGATCGACGGCCGGGCCCAAGAGCTGCCGGCGCCGCAGCGGGCAGTCCAGCCGGCCGCCGTCAACGCGGCCGGCGTCGTGGTCGCGGTGGCAGGTGACCGGAAACGCTTCGACTCCGTCCTGCGCTACGTCGGCGGCGAACCGCAGCAGGCGCTGCTGCCGGCCGGTTCGTGGGAGGTTGGCCCGGACGCCCGGATCAACGCCGAAGGCGACATCCTCTTCAACGCAACCTTGGCCGGGCAGCCGGACACCAAGAACGCGGTGATGCTCTGGAAGGCCGGCGCGAGCCGGGCGACGCGACTGCCGTTGCCGCCCGGCGCGGACGGCAAGGCGCTCACCGAGGACGGCGCCGTGGTCGGAGAGCTGCCGTCGGATGCCTCGCAGCTCACGTCGTACGTATGGGACCAGGCCGGCAACGGCCGCAAGCTGACGGCCCCGCGCGGCCAGCAGGCCACCGTCAACGCCGGGCGCGGTGACTGGGCGACCGGCAACGCATGGCCGTCCGGCGGGGCGATCCGCTGGAACCTCAAGACTGGCGAACTGACCACCTACGACGGCGTGCACGCACCGGCTCAGGCAATCAACAGCCGGGGCTGGCTGCTCACCGACGACACCCTGCGTCGCGACGATGGAGCCACCGAGGTCGTGCCACTCGTCGAGGGCGAGGCGAGAAGCTTCTCCAGCGACCTGTCCGACGACGGCACCGTGGTCGGCTCCCTCGTCAGCGTCGACGCGACAGGCGCCACCACCAGCCTCGGACCGCTCACGTGGCGCTGCGGCGGCTGATCAGCGCGTATTGGTGCGGCTCGGGGTGAGGGCCGGGACGGCGGGCCCGCACCCCGAGTTCACCGTGCCGCCTACGCCCTTCTGGCTACAGGAACTCGCTGCGGTACGCCGAGGCCAGTTCGGCGGCGCGGTGGCGGCGCTCGGTGAGCTCGTCCGGGGAGAGCCGCGGGGCTGGTGCGTCCGGGCCGCTGACGACGTCGCCGATCCGGGTGAAGTACTCGTCCTGGCCGGCGGGGGTGCACATGCAGAGCATGCGGGCCGGGGCGCCGGAGACGTTGCGGAAGTTGTGCGGGGCGTTGGCCGGGATGTTGATGGTCGTCCCAGCCTTGACGGTGTGCTTCTCGCCGCGGAAATAGAACTCGACTTCGCCGTCGAGGACGGTGAACATCTCTTCGAAGTCGTGGCGGTGCGGCGGCGGGCCGCCGCCGTCGGGAACGCGCATGTCGATCAGGCAGTAGCGGCCGTTGGTCTGCTCACCGGTGATCAGCATGGCGTAGGTGTTGCCGACCAGCGAGATGTAGGTGGTGGCGGGGTCGTCCGGGTTCGCCACGGTGAGCGAGCGGGACGGGTCGTCGTCGGGAATCATGTCAGGCCTCGAGTTCGGTGCGGTGGGCGGCAGGGAAGTCACCGAGACTGAGCGGCTCGGGATTGTCGGGACGAGGGTTCAGGCGACGATGACGGTCTTGCCGGACAGCTCACCGGCGGCGGCGCGGGCGTGCACGGTGGCCAATTCGGCCAGCGGCACCCGTTCGGCCACGTCGACCCGCAGTTCGCCGGAGTCGACCAGCGACACCAGGTGTGCGAGCTGGCCGGCGTCGCTGCGGACGAAAAGGTCGATGCCGCGTACGCCGCGGGCCTCGTCGGACGGCGCGGGCATCCAGACCGTCGTGTTGACCAGGACGCCGCCGTCGCGGATCAGGCCGGCCAGCGCGGTCAGCCGGTCCGGCTCGACCGGGGCCAGGTTGAGTGCCACGTCGACCGGCTCGGTCACCTCGTCGAGGGTGCGCAGGCCGTCCCGGCTGCGGGGGCCGCTGACGGCGACGACCTCGGCGCCGGCGTTCTGGGCCAGCTGGACGGCGTACGAGCCGACCGCCCCGCGGGCGCCGTTGATCAGCACCCGCTGTCCGGCGGTGAGCTTGGCGTGGTCGAACAGGGCCTGCCAGGCGGTCAGGCCCACGGTGGGCAGCGCGGCCGCGTCGGCCAGGGGGATGCTCGCGGGCGCCGGGGCCAGGATGTCGGCCGGAGCCAGGACGTACTCGGCGGCGGCGCCGTCATCGGTCATCGGCAGGAAGCCGACCACCCGGTCCCCGGCCTGGACGGCGGTCACATCCTCGCCCAGCTCTTCGACCGTTCCGGAGACGTCGATGCCGGGCGTGTGCGGCAGCGTCACCGGAATCGGGCCCCGCATGAAACCACCGCGGATGTTGCCGTCGACGCCGTTGAACGACGTCCCGGCGACCCGGATGAGGACCTGGCCGGCGGCCGGGGTGGGGCGCTCGGTGTCCTCGTAACGCAGGACGGACGGGTCACCGTACTCGTGGAATCGCACTACCTTCATCGGAAGCCTTCTCTCTCGCTGAGTGCTTCGTGTTCGAAGCACTTTCTGACCATACTTCGATTCGAATTCGAAGCAAGTGGCCGGTGGTGTGACGCGGCCTACATCAGCCGGCGCAGCTTCTCCTCGCTCGCTGAGCCGGGGACGGTGGTGAACAGGAGCAGCACCTGGTGCTCGTCGGGATCGACCAGGATCTGGCGGTACATTTCCAGCTCGCCCAGGTGGGCGTGCCGGTAGCGCCGGAGGCCGGAGCCGGGCGTGACGCCCACCTCGACCAAACAGCGGTCGCTCAGCAGGATCACCGCGGGACGGGTCCGCAGCAGCACCTCGCCGCACCTCGATAACACGATCGCCGGATGATCCGACAGCCGCTCGACGAGGTGCGCCAGAAGAGGCCCGACGCGTTTGCGTTCCACTCGTCCAGAGTGATGTGAACCGGGGAGAAGGTGAATGGCACGGTTATCCACGGATCATTTGTCCGTGGATAACCGTCACATGGCGCTCAGGCGCCGGAGCTTCTCCTCGCTCGGCGAACCGGGCTCGGCCAGATAGACCAGCAGCTCCTGACCCTCGTCCGGGTCGATCAGCCGCCGGGCGTGCAGCCACAGCTCGCCCTGCTCCGGATGCCGGTAACGCTTGAGATCGTTGTGATGGACGATGCCCACCTCGTGCCGTCGCCAGACCTCGGCGAACTCGGGGCTGACCGACAGCAGCGCCTCGACGATCTCGCCGGCCGTTCCGGTGGGGTCGGCCGTGTACGCCGCACGGATCTCCGCGGTGAAGACCCGGCCCCGGATGTCCTGGTCCTCCGGCGGGAAGAGCGCGCGCTGCGCCGGATCGGTGAACCAGCGGTAGACCAGGTAGCGGGCCATGCCGCTGTAGCCGGTGTAGTCGCCGAGCAAAGCGATGGCCGGCCGGGTCTGCAGCAACGCCTCGCCGAACCGGGAGAGCACGATCGCCGGGGTGTCCGACATGCGCTCGAGGATCCGCCGCATGGCCGGGCTGGCCTGTTCGTCCCGCAGCGCGCGCCGCGGCGCCGAGTGCCCGCCGAGCTGGAACAGGTGGTCGCGCTCGCTCGGGCTGAGCTTGAGGCCGCGGGCCAGCGCGGCCAGCATCTGCTCGGACGGCATCGGGCCGCGCTGCTGCTCGAGGCGGCTGTAGTAGTCGGCCGACATGCCGGCCAGCACCGCCACCTCCTCCCGCCGCAGCCCTCCGGTCCGCCGCCGGGAGCCCGCGGGAAGCCCGACGTCCTCCGGCCGCAGCGCCGTGCGCCGGGCACGGAGAAAGTCAGCCAGTAGCGCCCGATCCATCGTGTCGCTCCTACTCGGCCCGGTTGCGGCCGGCGCGAGGCTTGGCCGAGCGCGGCGGGGTGGCCCGCATGTGCGTACGCACCCGGCCCAGCACGCTGCTCAGGGTGGCGAGGTCGCGGCCCTTCATCGGGTCGAACAACAGCTGCCGTACGCGTTCCACGTGCCCCGGCAGCACGTGAGCGATGAGAGCCCGGCCGGTGTCGGTGACTGTGACCATGACACTGCGCTCATCGTCCGGCGACGGGGCGCGGGTGACCAGGCCGCGCTTCTCCAGCAGCCCGGCCTGATAGGTCAGGCCGCTGCGGCTGTACACCACACCGTCGGCCAAGTCGGTCATCCGCAGCCGGCCCTCGGGGGAGTCGACCAGCCGGGCCAGGATCTGAAACTGGACGTAGCTGAGGTCGCCGTCGGCGCGCAGATGCTCGTCCACCGCGTACTGAAGAAGGCTGCTCACCTCCATCAACGCGAAATAGGCCCCAAGTTGCTCCGAGTTCAGGCC
The DNA here is from genome assembly GCF_043197815.1 of Actinoplanes sp. NPDC048988. Taxonomy (NCBI): domain Bacteria; kingdom Bacillati; phylum Actinomycetota; class Actinomycetes; order Micromonosporales; family Micromonosporaceae; genus Actinoplanes; species Actinoplanes sp. NPDC048988. The sequence goes on from NZ_JBICTW010000021.1 coordinate 137,123, forward strand.
AGGGGACGGGTCGCTCACCGGGCGAGTTTACTTGCTTAGAATTCGAACGACCAAATCGTCGGCGGCAGTCGTGCCACGCGGCACCTCGCACAGGGATGTCGTCCTCGCCGGGCCCCGTTCGCCGCTGGGAGCGGCGCCGGCGAGGACGACAGCATTACCGGCGGTGACGGGTCAGGTTCCGTTGATGGAACCGGAGCCCGCGCTCTGGTAGGCGCCGGTGCAAGCGAGGAAGTACTCGCCGTACAGTCCGCCGATGTACTTGGTGTCCGGAATATAGGGCGATGTTCCGACGATCGAGCCCACCTCGACGCCGTTCGCCGCGTCGAAGACTCGGCAGGTGACCGGGTAGGCGCGGTAGGTCGCTGCGGCGGCGAGCAGGATCTGGTGCCGGTAGTTCGGTGTCACCTTGTCGCTGCGGCTGCAGCCATACTGGCCTTTTGTCCACGAGCAGTAGACGGAACCGCTCGCCAGCGCGGACGTGGCGGGCACCGCGACCATCGCACCCGCGGCGACCACCATGACGACCGCGCAGCGACGTGCCGGCCTCAAAACACTCATCGGGCCCTCCTATGTCTCGATTTTCTTGGCGTTGTCGTCGAGTGTCGGGCGTCGATCCCTGGGCCTGGTGTGGTTCGGACGAATTCGGACGCTGAGTTCGGCGGCGGCGCCGGCGGATCCGTTATGGGGCAGATGGCGTGAAGTGTCTGATGAACGACCACTGTCTTCGGTAAAGCCGATTAGTCTCATGGCGCTGAGACATCGAACCCGATCATGGGAGTGGGCGATGCCGGTGTCGGGGGAAACGGCGAGCACGGGGGACGCGTCAGCGGGACTGCCCGATCCCGCGCGGGCGGGCAGCCTCGGCGATCTTGGCGAGCAGCTGCGCCGATTGAAGGTCTGGGCCGGCAACCCCTCGTACGCGACGATCGTGAACCGGGTCAACGCGGCCTGGACCGCTGCCGGCCTGCCTGCCAGTGAGCTGGTGTGCAAGTCCACGGTCGCGTATTGCTTCCGGCGCGGACGGCAACGCCTGGACAGCGACTTGGTGATCGCGGTCGTTGAGGCGCTGTACCCCGATGCCGGGTACGTCACGCAGTGGCGCCAGGCCCTCCGTGTCGTCGGCGGGGAGATGGAGGCGGTGTCCCAGGTTCGAGTCCAGGACAGCCTGCCGCGGGGCCTGACCGGATTCACCGGCCGTACCGGCGAACTCGACCGGCTCCGCCGCGCGGCCCGGGCCGGGCAGGCGGTGGTGATCTCCGCGATCGAGGGGATGGCCGGGGTCGGCAAGACTCAACTCGCCGTGCACGCCGGACACCTGCTGGCGCGGGAGGAGCCGTTCGAGCGGGTGTTGTTCGTCAACCTGCGCGGCTTCGATCCGGCGCAGCCGCCGGCCGACCCGGCCGCCGTCCTGGAGGGATTCCTGCGCCTGCTCGGAATGCCCGCCCAGCAGATCCCCCACACCCTCGAGGCGCGCGTCGCCGCGTACCGTCACCAGCTCGCCGGGATCCGGGCGCTGGTGGTGTTGGACAACGCCGCCACCGCCGAGCAGGTCCGTCCGCTGTTGCCGGTCACGCCGGGCTGCCTCACCGTGGTCACCAGCCGGCGCAGCCTGGCCGACCTGCGCTCCGCGATCCATCTCACCGTGGACGTGTTCACCCCCGACGAGGCTCTGGCCTTCCTCGCCCGGGCCGTACCCGAGGTCCCCGTCGGCGCTGATCCGTGCGCCGCGGCACGGATCGCCCGGCGCTGCGGCCACCTGCCCCTGGCCCTCAGCCTGGTCGCCGGACATATCCGCAACACATCGGGCTGGACCCTGACCGACCACGCCGACCGACTCGACGAACGCCACCACGACCGGCGCCTGGACACCGGCGTCGAACTCGCCGTCGGCCTGTCCTACCAGCACCAGCCCACGCCGCAGCGGCGACTGCTCCGACTGGCGGCGCTCCATCCCGGTCAGGACATCGACGCCTACGCCGCCGCGGCTCTGGCCGACACCGACCTGTCCACCGCCCAAGATCTTCTGCACCGCTTGCACCGCGACCACCTGATGCAGCAGAGCACTTCCGGCCGGTACACCTTCCACGACCTGGTTCGCGTCTACGCCACCATCCGGGCCGCCGACGAGGATCGCCCACCCGAGCGCCGCGCCGCCCTGACCCGCCTGTTCGACTACTACCTCGCCACCAGCGCCACCGCCATGAACACTCTGCACCCCCACCGCCGGCCCGCGATCCCCCCGGTCGCCACCCCCATTCCGGACCTGACCGATCCGGGCACCGCCCGACAGTGGTTGGACACCGAACGGCCCACACTGATCGCGGTCGCCGCCCACACCGCCGGCCACGGCTGGCCCACCCACACCACCCGACTCGCCCGCACCTTGTACCGATACCTCGACGGCGGCCACCACACCGACGCCCTGACCATGCACGGCCATGCCTACCGCGCCGCCCGCCACAACGGCGACCCGGCCGGACAGGCCCACGCCCTGGCCGATCTCGGCGGCGCCGACTATCGGCTGGGCCGGTACCGGCCGGCCGCCGACCACTTCCACCACGCCCTGGACCTGTTCCGGCAGGTCGGCGACCCGGCCGGCCAGGCCCGGGCCCTGCACAACCTCAGCGTCATCGAGATGCGGTCGGACCGGTACGGCCCGGCCGGCGACCACCTCGAGCAGGCGCTGACCCTGTACCGGCAGACCGGCGACCGGCCCGGCGAAGCCAGCGTGCTGGCCTACCTCGGCGACCTCGACGCGCTGCTGGGCCGCCGCGGGCCGGCCGTCGAGCACTACGCGCAGGCCCTGACCCTGTGCCGGCAGACCGGCGACCGGGTCGGCGAAGCCGACACGCTGAACAGCCTCGGTGAAGTCGAGATGCGGTCGGGCCGGTACGGTCCGGCCGGCGACCACCTCGAGCAGGCCCTGGCCCTGCACCGGCAACTCGGTAACCATGCCGGCGAAGCCTGGGTGCTGGACAACCTCGGCACCCTCCACACCCGCCTCGGCCAGCCCGTCCAGGCCATCGAACACCATCAGCAGGCTCTGACCATCTTCCGTGAGACCGGCGAACGGCGCGGCGAATCCTGGGCGCTCAACGGCCTCGGCGAAGCCGCCCGCACCGCGGGCCGCGCCGCCGACGCCCTCACCTACCACACCGCCGCCCACACCACCGCCGCCGACCACCGCGATCAGCAGGCCCGCGCCCACACCGGCCTCGGCCACGCCCACCAGGTCCTCGGCAATCACGCCGTCGCCCGCGAGTACTACCAGCACGCCCTGGCCCTCTACACCGACCTCGACCTGCCCGAGGCCGACCAGCTCCGCGCAGACCTCGCCGCCCTCGACAACAGCAGCGCCGGACATCGGTGACAGGTGCGGGTGGCCGCGCGGGGCACCGTGCGAGTCGATGGCGGCGGCTCGCACGGTGCCCCGGCGTCAGGAGTGGTGAGCCGGCGCGACCCCCCGTTGATCAGCCACGCAGGCTCCGCCACCCCTTCGGAAGTTGGTCGCCGCGGCGCTGCGGCGCCCGGTCACGAGCACATCGGCGGGCTCGGTCGCCGATCGGGAATCGCTGTGTCGATGTCAGCGCATCGGCCGGGACGCCGGGCGGAATCCAAACGATTCCATACGCGCCGGGATCGATTGGTATCGTCGGCGCTTCACAGGAGGTGCCATGACTGCTGCCGACGCGGACGGCCCGGCGTCCGAGCTGCCCGATCCCGGATCGGCGCGCACCCTCGACGAGCTGGTCGGCTGTCTACGGGCGCTCAAGCTGTACGCCGGCGACCCCTCGTACGAGACGATCACACGACGGATCGGCGAGCACTGGCAGGCCGCCGGCCGGCCCGCCGGCGAGCTCGCCCGCCGCGGTACGGTCGTGGACTGCTTCAAGACCGGGCGGCGCCGGATCAACGGCGAGCTGATGCTGGCCGTGGTTCGGGCGCTGCACGACGAGACCGGCTACCTGGCCCACTGGCGGCAGGCGTTACGCGTCATCCTGGCCGAGACCGCCGCGGCCGCGCAGGTCCGCGTGCTCGACCGGCTCCCGGACGACATCGCCACCTTCACCGGTCGCGACGCCGAGATGGCGGCCCTGCGCCGGCTCCCCGGCCGGCCCGGCCCGGTGGTGTGTGTGCTCGCCGGGATGGCCGGGATCGGCAAGAGCCAGCTGGCGATCCATGCCGGCCGTCTGCTCGCCGCCGACGCCGCCTTCGACCCGATCCTCTTCGTCAACCTGCGCGGATTCCACCCCGACGCGGGGCAGCCGCCGGCCGAGCCGGCAGCGGTCCTGGACGGCTTCCTGCGCGTGCTCGGCGTCTCCGGCCACAAGATCCCACACGGTCTCGCCGCCCGGACCGCGCTGTTCCGCGAGCGGCTGGCCGGCCGGCGGGCGCTGGTGATCCTCGACAACGCGGCCGGCGAGGACCAGGTGCAACCGCTGCTCGCTGACGCCCCCGGCGGCCTGACGCTGATCACGTCGCGCCGCCGGCTCGACGGTCTGAACCCGAAGGTCCACCTCGACGTCGAGCTGTTCAGCGCGCACGAGGCCGAGCAGCTGCTGGCGCGGTCGGTGCCCGGGGTGGAGCTCGGCGCGGACGACGCCGCGTACGGCCGGGTCGCCCTGCGCTGCGGGCATCTGCCGCTGGCGCTCAGCGTGGTGGCCGGCCAGATGGCCGCCCGGCCCGGATGGACGGTCACCGACCACGCCGACCGGCTGGACGAGCGGCACCGGCACCGCCGGCTCGACGGCGGCGTGGATCTGGCGCTGCACGTGTCCTACCGGCACCTTGCCGAACGCCGGCGGACACTGCTGCGCCGCATGGCCGCACACCCCGGGCCGGACCTCGACGTGTACGCCGCCGCCGCGCTGCTCGGCACCGACCCGGGCACCGCCGCGGCGGACCTGCGCCAGCTCGCCGGCGACCACCTCGCGCAGCAACCGGTGGACGGCCGGTACGTGCTGCACGATCTGGTCCGCGCGTACGCGGCGGAGCGCGCGCACGACGAGGATCGGCCGACGGATCGCCGGGACGCGCTCACCCGCCTGTTCGACCACTACGTGCACGGCGCGGCCGCCGCCATGGACGCGCTCTATCCGGCGGAGCGGCACCGCCGCCCGACGCTGCCCCCGCGGCCGTCGGCCGGCCCGCCGCTGAACGAACCCAGGGCCGCGCTGCACTGGCTGGACGCGGAACGCGCCACGCTGGTGGCGGTGTGCCTGCAGGCGGCGCGCGACGGCTGGCCGCAACACGCCGTATGGCTGGCCGGACTGCTCTACTCCTACCTGGACAACGGCGGGCACCCGGCCGACGCCTTCGCCGTGCACACCGAGGCGCAGCACGCCGCCCGGCTGCTGGGCGACGGCATCGCCGAGGCCACCGCGCTCACCAACTTGGGCGTGGTGTGCTGGCAGTTGGGCCGGCACCCCGAGGCGGTCGGGCATCTGTCCCGGGCGCTGGCTCTGTTCCAGCAGTTCGGCGACGCCCGCGGGGAGGCGCGCACGCTGGGCAACCTGGGCGTGGTGCACAGCACGACGGGGCAATGCGAGATCTCCGCGACGTATCAGTTGCAGGCGCTGGACCGCTTCGTGCGGCTCGGCGACCGGGTCGGCGAAGCCAACACACTGACAAATCTCGGCAGCGTGTACGTCCGGCTGGGCCGCCCCGCGCCGGCGGTCGAGCAGAACGGCCGGGCGCTGCACATCTTCCGCGAACTGGAACACCGCGGCGGCGAGGCGACCGCACTGAACAACCTGGGTGACGCCCACACCCTGCTCGGCACGTTCGCGGATGCCGTGGGGCACTACGAACAGGCCCTCACGATCTTCCAGGACCTCGGCGAACGCTACGGCCGGACATGCGTGCTCAACGGACTCGGGCAGGCCCTGGCCGGCCTGGGTCGACGGTCGGACGCTGTGGCCCGGCACGAGGAGGCGCTGGCGCTGGCCACCGAGATCGACAAGCCGGAGGAGCAGGCGCGCGCTCGCGCCGCGCTGGCCCGGCTCGCCGCCGAAAGCTGACCGCCGGCGCCGCGCCGAGTCTTCGTGCCCTTCGGATCTGAGTCGCCCACCTTGTCGATCCGGCATGCGCGGAAGTCATGCGGCAGGCGGTCGCGGTGAAACCGGCCCGCTGTCCGGAGGAGTGATCATCAGCTGCGTGGCAGCCGGTGTCACCGACCTTGATTGGGTTCCTGCAGCGCACTCTGCCACGCAGCAGAATCGCACGCGGGTGTCCTTGTCCCCGTAACTGATGGATGCTGGGTGCCCACATCAGCTCGTCTTACCGGGCACTGTCTGTCCGCAGCCGGGTGTGGGCTGTCCGATGACGGATTGGCGCAGGTCGGCAATATGGCGCGCGGCCAGTCTTACGCTGACCTTGCTCCGGCCGACGGGAACGGTGGCGGCCGTAGGCGAGCGTGCCGACGGCGGCGAACAGGCCGACTCACGGAACCGAGGCCCAGTTCCTGCGGCAGGTCTTACCAGCAGACCCGCTGTGCAGCACGAACATGATGCCTTGCGGGCAGGACCGGTCCGGGATCGGCTTCGGGCCCGGCGCTTTCTCCGGCCACGGCGGTACAACTGGCTCGATCAACGCCCACAACTGGTCGTCCACACCCCACGGCCTGGCCACGCCCCGCGAACGAGACGGATCTTCCTGTCGTGCGCTGATCAACATCGATTCAGCAGATCGTGGTTAAGAGCTCTTAGCCGCACAGCACGTCGACGCCGTGCTGTGCGCGACAGGCGATATGACACCGCTGCGGGGCCGATCGTGGAGCCCACCTTGTGCGCGATTGAAGGAACGTCTGGTCGCTGAGTTCGAGGCGAGCGCCGTCTTGGGATCCGTTCGAATCCAAGCCGTTCCTCGCGCAGCTGCATCACCCTGTAGGTGCCTTCCGTGAAGGACGATTCTCGCTCTGGAAAAGTCACATAACGTCAGCTCAGAAGAATTCTTGTGCGTTCCGGGAACTGCAGCCGGGGTGTCTGTCGAAGGGCCGAGACTGGCTGCTCACTAAAGGGTAGTGAACAAACTAAGACACGTATGGAACCGGCAAGGGTTCATGATGAACGTGCGTCCTTCGTCACGACAGCGACTAGTTGACAGTGCTGAATATCCTGATTGTATTGACAGCAAGTTCGGCGTCCTTCTTGTCGGTCAGAGTCGACCGTAATGACGTCTGATGCTCGAGATTTGGAGATCACGAATGATCCGTAATGGGACTGGTGCGCGGCTACTGGCCTCCGCAGCGGCCGTAATGGCCGGCATGATCGCGTTGGCGGTGCCGTCGACTTCGGCATCTGCGAGTTCAACATCTGCGAATTCGGAGTCGGCCAGGGAAGAGCCCCGTTACGAGGTCAAGAACCGAGCGACCTCACGCTGCCTCGACAGCAACTCTCAGGGGACCGTATATACGCTGGCCTGCAATGGCGGCAACTATCAGCGCTGGTTGCGCACGCGCCCGCCGTTCAACAGTAGTGTTAATTGGGGTCAAGTCTGGCTGAAAAATGTTGCGACCGGCAGGTGCCTCGCCACTAATTCCAACGGAGATGCCTATACTGTCACTTGCCCCACAAAAGACAACAATAGTCTTGAATGGGAAGTAGGTTCAGCAACGACGTACATTATGTCTCACCCGCTGAAGACCTGCTTGGATAGCGATTCCACTGGGTGGACTCATGTGGCCACTTGCAATAAGGGCGACTTCCAGACCTGGTATTTGAGGTAACTTCGATTTAATCCTCAAGCCGATGTCCGGAGCGCGGCACTCCAAATATTTATTTCGGTTCCCGAAGGGCAGTACTGGGAGTGCCAGCGAGATAGTCGGCCCCACCCTAGCAACTCGAATCATCTGGTGGCATTTGAGGGCTCTCGCTAATCCTGGCTTGAAGACGCCGGGCCGCCCCGGTATCGACGAAACTTGCGGCTCGACGTCTTCAAAGCCAGGACCGGGTTGCCGACCTATCGGGAATTGCGCCCTCAATCATCGCCTCAACACCGCAACCTCGTATCCCGCCGAGGCGGGGATCCCGCATGCGGTCACGTCGTTCCCCTGCCGGGAGGTAGAGGTGTCCAGCTCGGTTGGGTCAGGGCAGCGTCCGCTTCGCCGAGAGCGCCGCGGAGCGCCATCAACCTTTCGTCGATAGAAGCGACCCGGCCGAACCAGTAGCCGTCACCGGCGAATCATTCGGCTATCAGTGCTCAATACCGAAATTCGGGAACTCCGGAGTACCACCGATCACGATGTTGATGCTTCCTTTGCTGCTGCTCCAATACACTGCCCCCATCCACCGCTCGCCGCCGTCCGGCCTCAGGGCGACCACGTCGATCTGAGCGACCTGGTTGCGGGTGTCCATCTGGGTTGCCCAGCAGTTGCCTTTCGAAAGAACGCGGCTCTGAGTGTGTCCATACCCAGCCACCGGCAATATGTGCACGAACCCGACCGATGTCCCTCTAGGGCAGAATCGGACGACGGCAGACGCTGCAGAGGCGGGTGATCCGGCAAGTCCCACCGCGATTCCGCCGACCGCGACACCCGTCATCGCGTACACGCTCAGCTTCTTTAAAGATGTCTGCACAAGCACCCTCGATTCCTTCAGCGGTGGGCTTCGCCCGACCGGCCCTTCCTATGTCATCTGACGTATGCGAGCCGTGTATGTTCAGCGGCGGCTGGACGACGGCTCTGCACGATGACGTAGTGCCCGGCCGCGATATCGCCCTTCCGGCGCAGCCGTTCGGCGATCGGTATCGAGAGCCCGGCGGACGGCCGCCACACGGCTCCCGGCTCGCCGGCGCCGGGCCGCACCCGAATTCCGGCTAGGCGGCCGGCGGAACCCACTTCGCCGGCTCGAACCTGAGCCGGCGACGGCAACGGTCGTGGCGAGGATTGTGACGAGTACGTGGCGTGCCGAGGCAATAACTTCATCGCGCACGGCCTCACTTTGGCTCACCGAGGCGCCGCCCCAGCGGATGGGTAGCGATCAGCTCGACGACGTCGCGGACGCTATCACCGACCTGTTGCCGCTGCCCCGCGACGCCGACCCCACGCGACCGCGACCGCTCGACGAGATGGGCATCAGGCTGGTTTTGGGCAGCCCGCTACGGGCCCTGCCGAAAGCCGCGCCCGGTGAATTGACGGCGGTCGAGGTGACCACGGAAGCGGGGGAGACGGTCACCGCCGATATCTGGTTCCGTGCCTTCGGTGTACGGCCGGCCACCGACTATGCGCACGGCGCGCTGGCCGATGCCCGGGACGCTCGAGGATATCTCGCGGTCGACGAGCAGTTGCAGGTCAAGGGGCTCGACGGTGTGTTCGCGCTGGGTGACATCAGCGACGCGGACCGCGATACCGCCGGCGCCGCGAGTCAGCAGGCGGAGGTGGTCGCCGCCGACACTCGCGCCGCAATCACCGGCGAGGGCAAGCCGCAGACGTACGATCCCGGTCCCACAGTGATCGTGGTTCCGCTCGGCCCCCAGGGCGGAGCAAGTCAGCTGCCCGGCGGCGTCACGGGCTCTGCGGCGACGACCTCCCTCAAAGGTGCGTCGATGCTCGTCGAGAAGTATTCGGCGCGGTTCGACGCATCCGAGCGCTAGACCGACGCCGCTTTTCCGATTCGGTAGGAATCAGGACTCGCTCCGGGGCAGAGCTGACAGGTGCTTCTCGCCCCATTGGAAGAGGGGCTGCAGGAACTGCAGCAGCTCTACGCCGCGGGCGGTCGGCTCGTACAGGATCTGCACCGGGGTGGTGGGCACCACAGTACGGCTCAACAGGCCGAGATTTTCCAGCTCCTTGAGCCGTTGCGAGAGCATGCGGTCCGAGATGCCCGGGATGGCCCGCCGGAAGTCGGTGAACCGCCGGGCGCCGCGACTGGCCGCCACCATGATGTTGCCTGACCAGCGTCGACCGACCGTGTCGAGCACCGACTGGACCTGCTTGCATTCAGCGGCGGCCGCTTCGGGTGGAGAGCTGATCGGAAGCTGTGACATGACCCTGATTGTATGCGCTTACTTTTTGTAAGTGGCTAACCAGGCATTTGCAGAAGGCCGGGTAGCCGAAGACCGTTGATGACAACTGGCCAAAACCACCACCCACGGCCTGCCCGCCACCATGACCGCGAAACGCCGTCCACGCCATCGCCTGGCGCGTACACGAACCTCGAGAGCCGTCTCGACGCACCGGCCTTCCTCACATCCGCTGATCACCATCCTGAACACCGAAGGCGAGCCCATGAGTTTTCCGGTACCAGTCCCCGACAAAAGTGACCCGAGATGGACCAACCGTGGGGGCATCCACGTACGACGTGGCGAGGGCATCAGCAGGTGGGTCGTCGGCGACACCTACACCATCAAGGCAACGGCCGCGGACACCAACGGTTCGCTGGGATTCGCTGAAGCCCTCGTACCGCCGGGAGTGGGGCCGGTGGCTCACGCGCACGGCAGCGAGGACGAGGCCTTCTACGTGCTGTCGGGGGAGTTCGAGTTCCTGAACGGCGACGAGACTTTCGTCGCCGGACCCGGTGACTTCGTTTTCATTCCCCGGGGAAACCGCCACCGGTTCCGGAACATCGGTCAAGAACCGGCGAAGATGCTCTTCCTGTTCACGCCGGGTGGGCACGAGGGCACGTTCATCGAGATCGGGGACGAGCCCCGCCAGGGCGAGCAGGCTCCCGAGTGGGGACCGGAACAGTACGCGAAGGCGCTGGACAGTCTTATTCGCTACAACGTGACCCTCCTGCCGGAGGACGCGCAGTAACTCGCGGAAGTTGCCGCAAGCGTCGACCTCAATCACACCTGGGACGCTTATGTCTCCCCGGATCTGATCATTCACCCGTCTTCCGGCTACGAACTCACCCGTGCGACGTGGCAGGCCGCCGAGGAGGCGCCCAGAAAGGCGAGTTCTTCGGGACTCCAGCCACCGTCGACGTCGTCCGCGACGGGCGCATCATCGAGCACTGGGCCGAGGTGGGGATCTCACAGTTCCCGCAGAAGCTGGCCGCCTGATCCGTTGGTCCTTCACGTACAGCTCGACTCCGGACGGGGTCGAGCTGTACGTCTGTACGCGGACGGCATTCACAGGCGGGAACAGATCGAGCAGGTCGACGGCACGGCTGATGACGGGGTTTCAGTTACGGTCGCCGTTCAACGAGTTCATAAGGATCATCGGTAAACCGTGTGAAGAGGCGCACCTTGCACTCTGAGCACGATTGTTCTCTAATTATTTCTGAGCAAGGTCCTAAGTAGACGGACGTGGCGCCGGACAATTTTGCCGCCCCACTCGCTGGGGCATTTGAACGGCGTACATTTCTGTCACCGTCTGGGGAGAACAATGATGACGACACCATCCGGACGTGACTCTCTGAAGGGCCGCCGAGCTTTGGTGACCGGCGGCTCGAAGGGCACCGGAAAAGCGATCGTCGCACGACTGCGCGACATGGGCGCCGACGTCTGGCTCTGCGCCCGCAACAAGCCGGACCACGAGGGCGCCGACCGATTCATCGCCGCCGACACGTCGACCGCCGAGGGCACCGACCTGGTGGCCCAGAGCGTCCACGACATCGGCGGGGTCGACATTCTGGTGCACGCCGCCGGTGGCGCCCAGTCCACGCAGGAAAACTTCGCTGCGTTCACCGACCAGGACTGGATCAACGATCTGAACATCAACTTGTTCAGCGCGGTCCGCCTCGACCGTTATCTCGTCCCCGGCATGATCGCCAAAGGCGCTGGAGCAGTCGTGCACATCTCGTCGATCCAGCGTATGAAGCCACTCGGGTCCAACGCGCCCTACGCCGCGGCCAAAGCCGCGCTGACCGCATACAGCAAGAGCCTGTCCAACGAAGTGGCTCCACACGGCGTCCGAGTCAACAGCATCGCCCCCGGCATGATCCAGACCGAGACCCTGGAGTCGTGGCTCGACCAGAGCGCAGCCGAGCAGGGCGTCGACCGGCAGACGATCACCGCCCAGCTGATCGCGATGCTCGGCGGGATCCCGCTCGGGCGCGGCGCCCAGCCGGCCGAGGTAGCCGACCTGGTGGGCTTCCTGGTGTCCGACCGAGCCTCGTCCATCGTCGGTACCGAGCACATCATCGACGGAGGAACCATCTCCGTCATCTGAGACACGCCTCGGAACTCCGGTCATGATGCTTCTCGCGGAGATCCATGAGCGGCGCCACGCACCCGACCTCGGCACGCGCACCGATGTCCTCTCGCGTCTGCTGAGCGTCACGACCGAGGATTCTCAGCACTTCGACAGTCCCGGAGAGTCCCGTCCGGAACGCTTCCTCGAGGGCGGTGGACCCGCATCGGGCACATGGTTTTCGTTCGGGGGCGGCGTGCGTCGCCGCGTCGGTGCCGGCTTCTCTCTGGTCGAGGCGACCGTTGTGCTTCGTGCCGTGTTGTCGCGCTTGCAGATCGCCCCCGCTCGGGCGCGCCGGGAACGCGTCCGGCCGAGCGAGATATGTGTGCCGGGCCGTGGCGCCCGGATCATCGCCACTGCAGATGACCCTGGATGATCCGAATCGCCGTTGCTACGGTGCGGGGATCGGCCGGTGGAACGGGAAGGCGAGGGTGGCCCGGATCGGTGTGCCGGTCAGGAGCATCACGATGCGGTCGACGCCCAGGCCGAGGCCTCCGGTGGGGGGCATCGCGAATTCCAGGGCGCTCAGGAAGGCCTCGTCGATCTGCATCGCCTCGGGGTCGCCGGCGGCGGCCTTCAGTGACTGTGCGGTGAGCCGTTCCCGCTGATCGATCGGGTCGATCAGCTCGGAATAGGCGGTGCCGAGTTCCATGCCGAAGGCGACCAGGTCCCATCGTTCGGCCAGGCGTGGGTCGCCGCGGTGGGTGCGGGTGAGCGGGGACGTCTCGAGGGGGAAGTCGGTGTAGAAGGTCGGATAGGTGGTCTGCTTCTCGACCAGTGCGTCGTAGAGCTCGACCACCAGCTCGCCGGCGGTCGCGTCGGCCGGTGCGTGCACGCCCCGGCTCTCACAGACGGCACGTACCCGCTCCACCGCGGTTTCGGAGTCGATTGCGGTCTCGGTGGCCCGGCTTACGGCCTCGTGCACGGTGATCACTGGCCATGGCGCGGTGAGGTCGACCGGGCCCTCCGGGCGCATCGCGACGGGCCGGCCGTGCACGGCGGTGGCCACCTCGATGATGAGCTCGCGGGTCAGCTCCCGCATGGTGGTGTAGTCCGCGTACGCCTCGTACGCCTCCAGCGAGGTGAACTCCGGGTTGTGGGTGGCGTCGACCCCCTCGTTGCGGAAATTGCGGTTGAGCTCGAACACTTTCTCCATGCCGGCCACGCACAGGCGCTTGAGGTAGAGCTCAGGCGCGATCCGCAGGAAGAGCTCCATGTCGTACGCGTTGATGTGTGTCCGGAACGGCCGTGCCGCCGCGCCGCCGTGCACCGCCTGCAGCATCGGGGTCTCGACCTCGGCGTACCCCCGTCGAGCGAAGGCGTCACGCAACGCCTTGACCGCGGCACTGCGGTGCCGCAGGACCTGCATCGCGTCGGGGTTGACCAGCAGATCGAGGTGGCGTTGGGCGACGCGGGCCTCGGGATCGGTGAAGCCGGCGTGGGCGTCGGGCATCGGGCGCAGGCACTTGGCGGCCATCGTCCAGTCCTCGACCAGGATCGACAGTTCCCCGCGCCGGGAGGTGACGACTTCGCCGGTGACGCTGACATGGTCGCCGAGGTCGACGGTCCGGCGCCACCGCTGCCGCAGCGGCGCCGCGGTGGCTTCGGCGGTAAGCATCGCCTGCAGCATGGCATTGCCCTCGCGCAGCGTGGCGAACGTGACTCCGCCCAGGTCGCGGAGCGCGTGGACGCGGCCCGTGACAGCCACCTGCCGCCCGGTGCGGGTGTCTGCCGCCAGGCCGGGGTGCGCGAGGCGGACTTCGGCCAGCGTGCTGGTCCGGGGGACCGATACGGGGTAGGGCTCGACACCGTCCTTGATCAGCCGGTCGTGCTTTTCCAGCCGGACCCGTTGCTGTTGACTGAGCCACCGTTGCGGGCGCGCCGGGCGCAGCAGCCGTTCCTCCTGCGCCCGTACCACCTCGGCGAAGGGAACTCCGTCGATGAGCTCGGTGCTCGGGTCCGGTGCCGGCGGGGCGATCGCGGGCAGGAAGCCCTCGGCCTGACCGGCGGCGAGGACGGTACGGCTGAGCGTCAGCGACGAGTCGAAGCAGAGGAACCGGGGAACCCAGGTCGGAAGGTATTTGGCGTTTGCCCGATACAGCGACTCCAGTTGCCAGAACCGCGAAGCCACCGACAGCACCGCGTCGGTGACGCGGGTGACCGGGCCCGCGCCGACGCTGTCGGCCGAGCTGAAGACGGATCGGAACATCGCGAAGTTCATCGAGATCCGGTGGATGCCCAGATCGGGACAGGCCTGTACGACGCCGGCGACCATGAATTCGGTAAGGCCGTTCTCCGCCTTGCGGTCGGCGCGCATGAGGTCCAGCGACAGACCGCGGATTCCCCACGGTGCGAAGGTGAGCAGACCCCGGATCCGACCCTGCGGGTCGTGGGCGGTCACCACGACACATCGTTCGTCGGCCGGGTCGCCGAGCCGGCCCAGCGCCATCGAGAAGCCGCGCTCCGACTCGTCGCCACGCCACGCGGCGGCAAGCCGATCCAGTTCCTCCAGCTCGCCGGTGCCGATCGAGGCTTGTCGGCGGACCTGGCAGGAATAGCCCGCGCTCTGCACGCGGGTGACCGCCCGGCGGACCGGGGCCATCGCCTTACCCAGCACCGTGAAGCCGGCCACCTCGATGATGGCCTCATCGCCGATGGACAGTGCTTTCAACCCCGCTTCGACGTACGCCGTAGCGCCGGCCTCGCTGGCGGACAGGACCGCCGGGAACCAGCCGTGCCGTCGGGCCTCGGCCTGCCACGCGTCGATGGCGGCCCGCCAGGAGCCGGGGTGCCCGATCGGGTCCCCGCTGGCCAAGCTCACCGAGGTGATGACGCGGTAGGTGACCGCGGCCCGGCCATCGGGGGAGAAGACCACCGACTTGTCGCGCCGGGTGGCGAAGTAGCCGAGGGAGTCGCGTTCGCCCTCGGTCAGGATCAGCTGACGCAGATGCACCTCGGCGTCGGCGCTGAGGTACTGCTTGGCCCGAGCCGAGCGCAGGAAGACACTCACCGCGGCGAGCAGGACCAGCGCCGAGAGCGTCGATGCGGCCACGGACACCCAGTGGTGTCCTTGGTGGCCGTGAAGTCCTGAGTTGTTGCCGACGATGTTGAGACCCAGTGCCGAGCGGTTCGCCCAGATGACGCGTTCGCCGATGCCACGCAGCGTGTCCGGGAACAGAAGCGTCAGACTGAACGCGAAGGACCAGGACACGGCGAGACCGCCGATGAGGACCGCGCCCGCCGTGCGACGCGAGCCGTGCGCCAGCCGTGCCGGGAAGGCGTCCCGGGCTCGCCACAACTGGACGATCAGCACCAGGCCGATCGGCGTCGCGGCGGCGCTGAGGACGATCTCGACCTGGGACATGCCCAGATCGACCTCGTCCGGCCGGCTCCAGAACGTGAAGCCGACGGCGGCCAGCACCGCGTTGATCAGGGTGGAACTGACCTGATAGATGAGCAGGAGCACGTAGGCGGGTCGCAACCGCCGTCGCAGCGCGCTGCCCATGAGCAGCAGGACGGCGGCGATGAACAGGTTCGGCTCGGTCGGCATGTTGATCAAGCTGAACGCGTAGTCCACCCACCACGTCCAGTGGAACATGCGCAGCGGAAAGCTGAGGAGGACCCATATGCCGGCGACAGTGACGATCCGGCCCCACCAT
This sequence comes from Actinoplanes sp. NPDC048988, assembly GCF_043197815.1. Lineage (NCBI taxonomy): Bacteria > Bacillati > Actinomycetota > Actinomycetes > Micromonosporales > Micromonosporaceae > Actinoplanes > Actinoplanes sp. NPDC048988. The sequence continues at coordinate 152,912 of NZ_JBICTW010000021.1, forward strand.
GCCGCGACATAATCGTGCCGGCCATGCCGAGTGCTGTCCGAGCTTGCCACGAAGATCACCTTATGCAGCGTTCTAAGCCATCTGTCAGTAATGAGGCACACCCGATGCCGTCGGCAAGGTAGCGATCCGGGCCTGAAGGCCAGCTGAAAGTCTTTCAGGAAATTTTCAAGCGCCGTCGGCAACGATCGCCGCCTCATGATCGAAGCCGTGATCACTGCCGCCGTCGCCGTCGCGGGTGCCCATGCCGGCCCTTCCCTGGCCGCCTTCGGGCAGCTGAGCCGTCGCTTGCTGCCGCCACGACTGTCCGGCATCGGCAGGCCCGGCCACGTTGCTCTCACCTTCAACGGCGGACCCGACCCGCGGGCAACCCCACAACTGTTACGGGTGCTCGACCGGCATGACGTACGAGCGACGTTCTTCCTCCCGGGCGAGAAGGTCGAGCGGCATGTCAAGGAAACCCGTGACATCGTGGCCGCAGGTCACGAAGTCGGTGTGCTCGGCTATCAGCATCGCCTGCTGCTCAGTCGCCTCCCGCGGGACGTCGTACGGGATCTGTCCCGCGCGACGGCGGCGATCACCTCGGTCACCGGACAGGAGCCCCGCTGGTGGCGGCCGCCGTACGGCCTGGCCAGCAGCACCGCGCTGCTGACCGCGCGCTGTCTCGGCCTGACCCCGGTCCTGTGGACCTGCTCCGATCGGCGCTGGGGACGGCCGGCCGGCCCCGAAGCGGTGTACCGCTCGGTTCGCCGGCGCCTTCGCGGTGGCGGCACCGTTCTGATGCACCACAGCGACCGCGCCGCCGACGGCGACTCCTGGAACGCGGTACTCGGAGCGCTGCCCGAGATCCTCGAGATTTGTCAGGTCCGGGGTTACGAGGTGGGACGGCTGCGTGACCACGGCCTGCCTGCTGTCCCGTCGACGCTGTGAGATCTGCAGAAGGCACGATCCGGGAGGTGGCCGCCCCATGAGCAAGCAGATGGCACCGTAGCAATCATGGCATTGACCGGGCGGCCGCTGATCCTGCTGATGGCCCTCATGACGCTCACGGCCCTCGGGGCCACTGTGTTCTGGTGGAGGCGCTCCGGCCGTCTGCGCTTCGTCGTACGCCCGCTCGGCCTGCTGCTCACCGAGATTCTGCTCCTGGTGACCGCCGGCGTCTGGTTCAACCGGACTCAGCAGTTCTACCCCACCTGGTCGGCTCTGCTCGACGACACCGAATCGGTGAGCTCTGCTCCCGAAGCCACTGCGGGGAACCTCGACTCATGGTTGGCCGGCCAAAGCGCTGCCGGTACCGGCCAGGCCTGGTCGTTCGAGTGGCATCCGACCGAGCCGGCTCAACCGGGCCCGCTGGTGGTCGGCCTTCCGGACGGCTACCTCGCCCACCCGACGAGGCGCTACCCCGTCGTGATGATCGTGGGTGCGCCGGACGCGACCATAGCGCGGGGACTCCCCGAGGTGGTGTCGGTCAGCGTGCCGGTGACCAGTGTGACCGCCGAGACGGCGACATCGCTGCCTCGTGCTCTCGAGCGTGATGTGCGAGTGACCGGTCAACGCTGGGCCATGGTCGCGCCGATCGCCCTGGCGCCGGCGCTCAATTCGGCGATCACGGTTGCTCCCGGCCGCTTTCCCGCATGGGCGTTCGTCGGATCCGGCACGGCCCCGAAACTGCCCGCCGGCGTGGAAGTCCATCGTGCCGGCACCTGGGCCGCCGCCGTGCGATGGGCGGTCGCGCAGACCCCCATGCCGCTGTAGGCGTACGCCTGCCCGATTCCATCCGCCCTGAAGGAGGTCACATGTCTCCGGACAGCTTCGCCCTGGAAGTGCTCGCCGCGGGACTCGCCGTCGCGGCCGCCGTTCTCCTCGGGCTCGTGTGGGACGCGAGCAACCGTCGACGCCGCTTCCTGTACCGTCCGGCACTGCTCGCGCTGTGCCTCATCAGCGCGGCGACCGCCGGCCTGGTGTGGCTGAACCGGCAGGTCGCCACGTATCCGACCTGGGCCAGCCTGATCAGCCCCAAGTCCACCGCCGTCGAAACAGTCCCCGTCGCCGACCGGCCCGGCGGCGGCCGCATCCTCACCTTCACCGTCAACGGCACGGCCAGCGGGCTCAGCATGCCGATGTACGCGTATCTGCCGGCCGACTATGCGCGGGACAACACTCGCCGCTATCCGGTGATCGAAGCGCTGCACGGCTATCCGGGATCGCCGCTGCAATGGCTGAACAAGCTTGGAGCGGCGGAGATCCTCGACCACGAGATCTCGTCCGGCCGGATGTCGCCCACCGTGGTGCTGTTCCCGTACCAGACGCCTCGGCCATCGCTGGACACCGAATGCACGAACCTGGCCGGTGGCCCCCAGACTGAAACGTTCCTCACTGCGGACGTCCCGGCATTCGCAAAGGCGAGGCTTCCCGTACGGACCGGACCGGGCAGTTGGGGACTCATCGGCTACTCGGCGGGCGGCTACTGCGCAGCAAGTCTTCTGCTCCGCCATCCCGGGCAGTACGCCGCCGCGGCCAGCCTGTCCGGCTACTCCAGCCCAGGCATCACGATCGGCGACGGAACCGAGAACACCACGTACAACAATGCCTGGCGACTGCAGCACCTTCCGATACCCGCCGTGTCCCTGTACCTCGCCTCGGCGAAGACCGATCAAGCCGCGCTGCGGGGCACCCGCGAGATGGCCGAGCTGGCCAAGGCGCCGATGTCGGTGACAACGGCCTACGTCGGCAACGGCGGCCACAACGCGAAAACCTGGCGGGCGATGGAACCGGCCGCCTTCGACTGGCTTTCGAGACGCCTCGCCCGGCCACTACCGTGAGGCCGGATTTCCCTTATATGCGCAGCTGCGCTCGGGGCATATGGCCGCCGCCCGCACCTGGTGATGCGAGCGGCGGCTTCCCAGAGCTCAGCCGACGGCGGCAGTCGACAGCAGGGCGACGGTGAGGGCCGCGATGGCGGCGGCGGTGCGCATCCCGGAAGGATAGAAACATGATCGTCGGACCTGCCAGCGGACAGGTGTTCATCCGTTCGGCGGCTGCACGCCCGGGAGTCACGTTAAAGAAACTTTAAGGAACGCTTGCTCAGCGTCATGAACTGCTGCCGCATCATTGCTCGTATATCTCGGCACAAGCAGTACCGAGACGAAGAGGAGCCGTGCATGTATCGACGCGGAGTCAGCAGCCGGACGCGCAAGCTGCTGATTGGAGGTGCCGCCGCAGCGCTGCTCGGCTCGGCTCTCGCGGTCGGCACGGGGATGAGCCAGGCGGCCGAGCAGGGCAACCCCGGAGCCGGCTCCGGTGGCATCAACGTTTTGGTGCCGGCGCTGGGTTTCAGCCCGGGCGATCCGAACGCGACAGCCGACCGCGTAGGCCCCACCGGGGTTAATGTTCCCGGTCGCTGCCCGCCCACTCAAGCCCAGGTGAACGCGCAGGTAGCGCTCAAGAACGCGAACCTTCCGAGTGGTACGGACCTGGAAAGTCGCATCCAACGTTTCGAAAAGACCTTGTCGGCGATTCAAGACTTGAAATGTCCCGCGTCTTCCACGACTTTGCTGGGCCGCCTGAAGTCCTTGACCGCGCTGCGCGGAAACGCGAACCGCGATAACGTTCTGCGTGGTTTGGGTTTGAACGAAACGCCAGCGGATAGGGCAGCCGCCGCAGGATCCGGTGACCCGGCCGCGACGGGGAGCGCCGGGGCCGGCTCCGGCAACATCAACGCTTTGGTGCCGGCGCTGGGTTTCAGTCCGGGCGATCCGAACGCGACAGCCGACCGCGTAGGCCCCACTGGGGTGAATGTTCCCGGTCGCTGCCCGCCCACTCAGGCCCAGGTGAACGCGCAGGTAGCGCTCAAGAACGCGAACCTTCCGAGTGGTACGGACCTGGAAAGTCGCATCCAGCGTTTCGAAAAGACCTTGTCGGCGATTCAAGACTTGAAATGCCCCGCGTCTTCCACGACCTTGCTGGGCCGCTTGAACTCCTTGACCGCGCTGCGCGGAAACGCGAACCGCGATAACGTTCTGCGTGGTTTGGGCTTGAACGAAACGCCAGCCGGATAAAGCCGCAGCGCCGCGAAACGCGCCAGCGAAACAAAGCGGCTCGCAGAACGGCGTCCCGGACCACGGCAACCTCATCCTTCGCGGATCCTGATCCACCGCACGCAACCGCCTCGCCGGAGGCCCACGCACCACGGGGTCTCCGGCGCGTCCGTGTGTGGGCCATGCGCGCTCGCGAGCCCCTTGCGCACCGCATCGGCGGCTGCCGGCCACGGTCATCGCTTTGACCGAAGTGCTCAGCGTCGTGGCGGGGAGCGGACCCGAAGGCTCGCTTGTATTCGCGGCTGAACTGTGCGGGACTCGCATATCCAATTGCCTCTGCGACGGAGGCCATGGTGCGCGAGCGCAAGGCGACCGGTCTTCTAGCCTCGTGCAGGCGCAGCATCTTGTGGTACTGCGTCGGGGTCGTGCCGGTGGCGTCCTTGAGGTTCGCTTTCGGCGAGGATTCGGGCGTCAGTGGGGTCCTTCATCAGCTGGACCAGCCGGAGTGTTGCCGCCAGCGCCGAATCGGGCAACGGGTAGACGCCCACGGGCGAGCCGTGGGTCTGCGACCGCGGCGGCATATGCGTTACGAGGTCGCTCAGCACGTGACGGTCGATGGCTAACTCGATGGCGAGGTAGGGAGCTGCTTCGGTGGCCTGGGTGATCTCAACCAGTGCGACCATCGTGATCAGCGGCTCGTGGGCTGCGGCGGACCCGCCGAACACGGTGATCATGATCGCGGCGGCGGCGACGACTTTGGAGCTGTGTTCGTAGCTGGTGAGGATGGCGTCGCGGGCGGGACTGCCGTGTACGTGTGCCTCACGCATCCGCGAGACCAGGAAGACCTGATAGTCCATAGCCAGGCCGAACACGATGCCCACCAGCAGGATCGGCATCAGGCTCATGACCGGCCCGGTCTGTTCGACGCCGAGCAGGTCGGCGGCCCAGCCCCATGGGAACACCGCGACGATCACGCCGAGCGCGGCGAACAGCGACAGCAAGAATCCGAGTGCCGCCTTGACCGGAACCCAGACCGACCGGAACCCGGACCGACCGGAACACCACCAGGAGGAGCAGCACGGCCAGACCAATCACGATCGCCACGTACGGCACGAGCGCCGACTTCGTCTTACGGGCCATGTCGATGTCCAGCGCGGTGGTACCGGTGATCTCATAGGTCACGTCACCGGCGGCCTCCACGCTCGGGCGCGCCGCCCGCAACGTCTCCACCAGGTTCTCGGTGCGTTCGTCAGTCGGCGCGGTCGACGGCACGGCGGTAAGGATCGCCGTGTCGCCCTGCTGATTGAAGGTTGCCTTCGACACCGACACCACGCCGCTCGTCGACCTGATGCTGTCGGCCACGCTCCCCACCGCGGCTTCCCGCGCGTCGATCACCACCGTCAGCGGACCGTTGAATCCGGGACCAAAGGCCTCGGCCCGCAGGTCGTACGCGCGTCGTTTGGTCTCGGTGACCGGCAGCGACGCATCCCCGGTGTGCCGAGCTGCAGTGACAGGGAGGGAACGGCGATTGCGGCCAGTAGCGCCACGCCGGCCAGCGCGATCATGAGCGGGCGGCGCAGCACCAGCCGCATCCAGGCGCATGCGGTGGAACGACGGGGGAGGTCGGGACACCGCCACGCCGCTGGGCGCGGGTGAGGGTCCGGTTCGGGGCGAAGCCGAGCAGCGCGGGGACCAGGGTCAGCGCCACCAGGACGGCCATCACCACGGCACCCGCGGCGGCCAGCCCCATCTTGGCCAGCGACGGGATCCCCACCACCGACAGGGCGGCGAGAGCGATGACCACGGTCGTGCCGGCGAAAACCACCGCCGAGCCGGCCGTACCCGCAGCCCGACCGGCCGCCTGCTCGCCGTCGTGGCGGTGGCGTTCCTCCCGGAACCGTGAGACGACGAACATCGCGTAATCGATGCCGACCGCCAGCCCCAGCATCAGAGCGAGCATGCCGCTGGTGATCGCCATCCCCAGCGGCCCGGCCGGGCTCGGCCGCACACCGGCCGGTGCCACCGGTGGATCGCAACCCGGCCCTGCGACGCGACCTATGCGCGGCTGCCGCCGAAGTCCCGGCCGGTCGAAGGTTGCCCCTCAGCGGTGAAGACGTGATCTGCGCCGTCCTGTTCGGTGGTCCTGCCGATGGCCTGCATCCAGGGCTCGACCGTTACCTGCCCTATCGGACCGCCGTGCAGGCCGATCCACGAGCCGCCTACGTGTTCCGCTCCGACGATTCCCGTAATACCGTCCTGGCCCGCTCGGATTGCCAGTGGGTGAAGCACCGGCGCGTGGCCGGATACGACGTGTGGCAGCCGGCAGATCGTTGCCTCCCGTCGGGTCGGCAGACTCCGTAATCCACGCCATGCGGGTGACGCTCCAGCCGCGAACCACCGGCTCATATCGCGTCGGACGGTAGCGGGTTTCGGGGATCTTGACCGATCGGTCCTACATGGACTTTGATGGGCTAGGAAATCAACGGGGAAAGGGATTGGTCTTGACTACACGAAGAGCTCTCACCGGCTGGCTGGCGCTGTTCACGGCGCTGATCGCAACCTTCGCGATGGGCGCGGCGCCCGCTCAGGCCGCACCGGCATCGTTCTGGTTGAAGAGCATGAAGAACGGCATGTGCCTGGACGCCAGCTCCTCGCAGGGCGTGCGGCTGAACTCGTGCAACGACGGCATCTACCAGCGCTGGCACTCGGACCCCACGACCGACGAGATCTGGAACGGTACCGGTAAGTGCCTGGACGGCAGCACCTCCCAGGGTGTCCGGCTGCTCGATTGCAACGCCGGCGTCTACCAGAAGTGGGTCTCCCACCCCGCTGATGACAGCATTCGCCGGGCTACGGCCACCACCCTGTGCCTCGACGGGAGCGTCTCGCAAGGTGTGCGACTGCTGAAGTGCAACAGCGGTGACTACCAGGCCTGGTCGCTCGTCAGCCAGTAGTGGCGTCAACCTCGGCGGCCCCTGTTTCCAGGGGTCGCCGAGGTCTTTGCGGCAACGGTTCCGACGCCGACGACGGGCAGGTTCGCGGCTTGCAGTCGTACCCGGGCTGGTCGAGGACCTGTTCCTCGCTTCTCCAACGTGAGCGCCACCTCGGCGGCGTCGGCGGACCTGTCCACGCCGTACGAGGTGGTGTCGAACGTCGTCATCCACCGCGCCTGACCCGGCGATCCGCCCTGGGGGCGCCGAGAAGGCCGTTCGCGATGATGATCGAGCCGCCTCATCCGAACACGGCGGATGGCTTCGGAGACCGGGCTTCCTATCTATGCGCACGCCACGCTGGCCCGGGTAACGCTCGAGTCGGCCGCGTGGCTCGGGTACATCCTCGACCGTGAGCGCCCATTCGAGGTTCGATTCGCCCGCGGGATCGCACATCCGCTTGCCAATGTCGACGCCGGTCGCCGAGGAGCCAGCAAGATCCCCGGCAATCCGTACATGATGCCGCCCGCCGCAGAAGCCGTCCCGCACCGGAAGAGCCGATCGCTGCGAAGGCAACCGACCTCGTCCAAGCGCAATTCGGCGGGCTGCCCGGGATCTACCAGCTGTTGTCAGGCATAACTCATGGGATGCCGTGGCGGCTCGGCGACAGCGTCACGACCAGCGATCGAACCGCAATTTGGGCCCCCGACCCGGTGAATATCGGCGGTTCGGTCCTGGCAGCGTCAACAGCCGGTCATCGGGCCGCGGTCGCCGTAGCATGGCACCGCGGGTTCGACGACGATCCGGCGCTGACCGTCATGCGCGAGCGGTTCGTGGCCGCGAACACGACAGGATCGCCGACTACCGCCCGGGGCGGTGAGGCTCTGTCCCCGCCGGCCTTGACGAGAAGGGGCCCACCTGCAACGACGGGCCGTGCCCTGGAAACGATTAAGGGCGCCGACCGAATAATCGCTGGTCAGCGGCCACAAAAATCGATGAACTGCTCTGTGTTCGGAGCCCGACATTCGCGATAGACACACGGTACTTGTCGCCCGAGATTTCGCCTACACAACATAGCGACACGTCGCGGCGGACCGCCGGAGCATGCAGACGAACCGGGAGCCGTGAGTGCGGTCAACGGCAACCATCACTCGAAACCGCTGGCCGGCCAGAGGCGCCGGTGGTGCGGAAACCGGCCGCTGCGGCTTTTCTGGGATACCGTGAGCGCATATGGCTACTTACCTAAGCGCCTCAGTACTCCTCTCCGCCGACGGCACCCGTACCCCCGGCACCGCTGCCCTCTTCGCCGAACCTTCCCGCAAGGGCGGTGTTCCGCCGTGGGCCGGTGACTTCCGGCCCGCCAACAGCGCCGGCCGCGGTCCCAAGAACGCGGTCGGGCAGACCTTCACTCTGGAGATGCCCGACGGCAGCACCGGCAAGGTCGTCGTCCAGGGACTCAAGAGCGGAAAAGGCGGCGTCGTGCTCGCGCTGATGGGCGAGGACGCGCCGCCCTTCTGACCCGCCCGGCCGGTCGTGAAAGGATCGGGGGATGGGAAATCAGGGCTTGAACAGCGACATCGACGTACGACTCGCCCTGGCGCAAGATCGTTCGACCGGCCCGGACGAGCTGTACGAGCTGGCTTCGGATCCGTCCGAGCGGGTTCGTGCGGCGGTCGCGGCCAACCCGGGGGCCCCGGCCCAGGCTCTGCGGGGCCTCACCCGAGATCGTGAGCGCACCGTTCGCCAGGAGGTCGCGAGAAATCCCGCGACCTCCTCGGGGAACCTTCAGCGCCTCGTCCGGGACGCCGACCGGTGGGTTCGCTGGGCGGTCGCAACCAACCCGGCCTGCGACACCCCGGTCCGCGAGTTGATGGCGAAGGCGCAGGACAAGGAGCTCCGCGGCCTGCTGGCCGAGATGCCGGATCTCGAGCCCGACCTGGCCGCGATCCTCATCGACGACGTTTCCCCCGAGGTCCGGGAAAGGCTGGCCAGCCGGACCCGCGATCCCGAGGTTATCTCGGCGATGCTGCGCGACCGCACCGTCCGGGTCCGCAAGGGTCTGGCCACCAACGACGGCACCACGGCCGAGCAGCGCAGCACCCTGGCCCACGATTCGTCGCCCGACGTCCGGGCGGTGCTGGTACGGGCCCTGCCGCTGGCCGAGGCCGATCTTCGAGCCCTGCTGGACGACCGGTCGGCCGAGGTCCGGCACTCGATGGCCACCTCCGATCTCACCCCGGAACACATCCGGCACGAGCTGGAGAACGACGCCGACGAGACGGTGGCCGAGGCTGCCCGCCACTACCGCCCGAAACCACCCGCGGGTGAACCACACCGCCGTACGCTCGGTAAGCGCTTCCCCGGCAAGCCCAGGCGCTAGGGTCTTCTCCTCAGCGCCGGAAGGGCAGCTCGCATGCATCCCCACTTCACCGAATTGGACTGGGCGCCCACCCGCATCGGCGAGATCAGCCTGCGCCGGCGCCTCGATCCGACGACCCGGACCGAGGTGTACGAGGTCAAGCTCGGTGACGAGTATCTGATGTCGAGCCTGTTCACCGTGGCCGAGGAGGAACTGGCCCGGCTCGGCCTGGCCGCCGCGTCGGACGCGCCGCTGGACGTCGTGGTGGGCGGTCTGGGCCTCGGCTACACCGCCCGGGCGGCGCTGGCCGATGACCGGGTCGCTTCGCTGATCGTGGTCGAGGCGCTGGCCCCGGTGATCGACTGGCATCGCCGTGACCTGCTCCCGGGTGCCCACTCGCTGACCGCCGACCCCCGCACCACACTGCTCGAGGGCGACTTCTTCGCGCTGGTGCGCGAGGGCGCCGGGTTCGACCCGGCCGACCCCGATCGTCGCTTCGACGCCGTTCTGGTCGACATCGACCACTCCCCGGTCAACGTCCTCAACCCCGCGCACGCCGACCTCTACACCCCGGCCGGGCTGCGCCGGCTCGGCCGCTTTCTGCGCCCGGGCGGAGTGTTCGGGCTCTGGTCCGACGACCCACCGGACAAGGCGTTCCTGGGCTCTCTGCGGGAGAGTTTCGCCGCGGCGGCGGCCGAGGTTGTGCCGTTCCCGAACCCGCTGACCGGCGGCACGTCCGCCAACACCGTGTACGTCGCGACCGTCGCCGATTGATGCGAAGCCACGCCGCTGGGGGCCTGCCTCGGGAGCCGCATCCCGGGTGTCGCGGCGGGTCGTCCAGCTCGTGGAGACCTCGCAGATCACGACCGCCTCGGGCGGGCGTCCAGGTGGCAGCCGACGATCTTCGCAGCCGGGCTGTAGACCGCTAACGGGTCGAGGCGTTGAGCCCGGCTCTCTCCAGACTTCCTGCGCCAGAACCGAGGTTCGAGCTCGCTTGCCATCAGGGGCTCACCGCCACCCGCTTCGTGTCGCGAGAGCGTCGGCTTCAACGCCACACGGTGTCCGGTGGTGGCGAGTTCACCCGCGGAGACTCGGCGAAGCGGGATGCACCATAGAAGCCGCCGACCGGTGTCATGAGCATCTGAAAGGCAGCTCATTCGGGGAGCGGAGCGCTGATCGTCCAGGATCCGCTGAAATCGTCCATGCTCCAGACCTGCTCGCCCGGTTTGACCTTGAGGGTGATCTGCTTGCTGAACGGACGGCGGTAGGTCACCCCGGCCCGCGCCATGCGAAGGTCTGCGCTGTACGACAGATTGATCGCCAGCAGGTTCGTCTCCTCGTCGACGTATAGGACGGGAGACCCGATCTGCTCGTTGACCAGCTGCGGTCCGCTTGTCGCGAACTTGTAGCCGCCCCAGTAGGCGTTGAAGTACGTCAACACCTGGACCTCGCCGGCCTCATTCTCGTCGCCGGCGAGCGCCTTCTTCAGCGTCTTGCGCCACTCTTTGAGCAGGCCCGGATGCATGTGCAGCTCAGCCGACCGGAAGTCCGCGACAGCGTACTTGGCCTTGGGCTTGAGACGATCCATCTTGAACGTTTCGGCACGCAGGAACTTCACGACATCGCCGTACGTCCTCTGGACGTTGGCGGCGCCGAACTTCTGCGCCACGCCCTTGCCGATCACCGGCTCGGCGATGAGCGCCGTGGTGCTGTACGCCCCGACGGCCTTGGACATTGTGGCCAGCGGGCGGGGCGACGACGACGTCTTCGAAGAGGTCGGGGACGCGGTCACGGCCGTGGAAGCGGAGATCGTGGGGGAGGCGGTGGCCGTATCGCCGTCCGCGCAGCCGGTCAGTCCGGCGGTGAGCAGTGTGGCGACCAGCGAGCCCAGCACCAGCCGGCCACGAAAGGAGAACATGGCCAGAGATAATCATCGAAGGAAGATCTTGCGTCAATGTGAGCAGATCGCGCCGTTGCAGCACCGCCGACGTCCGGTCACATCGACTAGAAGCCAGCCGCAACCGCCCAGACCGGCGCGTGCGACTCCCCGTTCCGGCCGACGATCGGCCCTCATATGCTCCCTGTGCGAGATGCCCGTGCACAACCATGTTGACGACACGCCCGCACCGTCAGCGACGGTGAGATGAGTTGGCGAAGCTCAGCTTCGTCCGGCCATCACTGGAGTTCGCGCCCTTCTTGAAGGCGACGGTCATCAACGACTCGGAATTCGTCACGGCGGCGAAGTCGACGTACTTGCTCTTCATGTCGGCATGTCGGTTGTTCAAACGACGTCACCGCGAACCGGGACGGAGCTAGACGCCGCCTCGTATCGCGTCTAAAAACTTTGTGATACAGCGGCGGGAATGCTGGATCGCGTAGCTGAAAAAGGTGGCACGCTAGGCCGTGTTTCGTAGCGGCGTCGATGTTGAGGCGTGTTGGTGATCGATAACAGAAGAGGTCTCCGGTAGTTGGTTCAGCGACCAAGCTAGA
>NZ_JBICTW010000022.1:0-147267 GCF_043197815.1 Actinoplanes sp. NPDC048988
CTCATAGCCGACCTCGTCGACGAGCTCGGCGCAGGCGTCGAGCATGCGTTGGACCCGGGCCACGCTTCTGCCCTGCACCGGAACCCGGCGCAGGGGCCCGGTGGTGACGGTTGGTGTCGACACGCGTCGCCACTCCCTCTCAGCAGTGATAATCGGAACGTTACTCGGATCAACGAGCGAGAGGCATCGACGGGACGCGCGGGACACGCCGCTTTCCCGGTTTTGTGCGACTGTGCGCTCGTACGGAGGACAAAGCCATCATGACGACCCCCCTGAACGCCCGTCGCTGGATCAACTGGGGCGGCAACCAGCAGGCCATCGCCGCCGACGTCCTGACCCCTGGCACTGTCGACGAGGTGGCCGCCCACGTCAAGGACGCGTCGGGAAACGGACGCAAGGTAAAGGCCGTGGGCAGCGGCCACTCATTTACCGCCATCGCTGTCGCTAATGATCAGCGAATGGTGCTTCATCGCCTGAACGAACTGATCTCGGTCGACGGCGATCTCGTCACCGTGCAGGCCGGTATGCCACTGGCCAAGCTGAACGCCCTGCTGGCCGAGCACGGGCTGGCGATGCCGAACCTCGGCGACATCGACCAGCAGACGGTCGCCGGCGCGATCTCCACGGGCACCCACGGCACCGGCGAGAAGCACTGCACGCTGGCGTCCTGCGTGGAGGCGGTCACGCTGGTCACCGGCTCGGGCGAGGTGCTGACGGCCGGTAAGGACGACGAGATCTTCCCGGCCACCCGGATCGGGCTGGGCGCGCTGGGGGTTCTGGTCGAGGTGACGCTGCGCTGCGTGCCGGCGTTCACGCTGCTGGCCGACGAGCGGCCGATGGCGCTGGCCGACGTGCTGGCCGGACTCGAGGAGTGGATTCCGAGCAACGACCACGTCGAGTTCTACTGGTACCCGTACACGGACCGGGCCCAGCTCAAGCGCAACAACCGGGTGGCCGAGCACGACCGCCCGCTGTCGCCCTTCCGGGGCTGGCTGGACGACGAGTTCCTGTCGAACACGCTGTGGGAGGGTGTCTGCCGGCTCGGCAAGGCCGTCCCGGCGGCCGTGCCGACGATCCAGTCGGTCGCGGCCCGCGCGCTCACCGCCCGCACCTACACGGAGCGTTCGGACCGCGTTTTCTGTACGCCTCGACGGGTGCGTTTCACCGAGATGGAGTACGAGGTTCCGCGCGCCGCCCTGCCCGAGGTGCTGGCCGCGCTGCCGAAGATCATCGACGGGCTGCCGTTCCGGGTGCAGTTCCCGGTCGAGGTGCGCTTCACCGGGCCCGACGACGTCTGGCTGTCGCACGGATACGGCCGCGAGTCGGCGTACATCGCGATCCACCAGTACTCGGGCGTCGACTACGAGCCGTACTTCCGGGCCATGGAAGCCGTCTGCCAGCCTCTGGGCGGGCGCCCGCACTGGGGAAAGCTGCACTACCGGACGGCCGAGGACCTGCGCCCGGTCTACCCGAAGTTCGACGACTTCCTGGCCGTACGGAACCGGCTCGACCCGGCCCGGGTCTTCGCGAACGACTACCTGGACCGGGTGCTCGGAGCCTGAGTCCTACTCGGCGGAGGCGGCGGCCTTTTTCGGCGCCGCCTTCTTGGGAGCGGCCTTCTTGGCGGCGGTGGCCTTCTTGGCCGGCGCCGCCTTTTTCGCGGGCGCCTTCTTGGCCGCCGGCTCGGCCGTCTTGGCCGCAGCCTTCTTGGTGGCCTTCTTCTTCGGGGCCGGGCCCTTGGCGCGCTTCTCGGCGAGCATCTCGGACGCCTGCTCGACGGTCAGCTCCTCGGGCGTCTGGCCCCGGCGCAGCGACGCGTTGTACTCGCCGTCGGTCACGTACGGGCCGAAGCGGCCCTCCTTGATCACCATCGGCTTCTCGGTGACCGGGTCGGGACCCATCTCACGCAGCGGCGGCTTGGCCTCGCGGCGCTGCCGGGTCTTGGGCTGCGCGAGCAGGGCCAGGGCCTCGTCGAGGGTGACCGTGAAGAGCCGGTCCTCGTTCTCCAGCGACCGGTAGTCGGTGTCGCGCTTCACGTACGGTCCGTAGCGGCCGTTCGCCGCCGAGATCTCCTTGCCCTCGGCGTCGACGCCGAGCACGCGCGGCAGGGTCAGCAGCTTGAGCGCCTGCTCGAGGGTGAGCTCGTCCGGCACGTGCGACTTGAACAGCGAGGACTTGCGGTCACCGCTCTGCACGTACGGACCGAATCGCCCGGATTTGAGCTGGACGCTCTCCCCCGTCACCGGGTCGTCGCCCAGGGACCGCTCGCCGCCACCGCCCAGGTAGAGCTCGTCGATCTTCTCGGGGGTCAGCTCGTCGGGCGCGATGCCCTCGGGCAGCGAGGCGCGGTCGCCCTGCGTCTCCTCGTCGGCGCCGGGCAGGCGGCGCTCCAGGTACGGTCCGTAGCGGCCGACCCGGACCACGACGTGGCGTCCCTGCTCGTCGGTGAAGAGCGGGATCGAGTTGACCGAGCGGGCGTCGATCGCGCTCAGGTTCTCGGTGACCATCTTCTTCAGGCCGCCGGCCTTGGCGATCGAGTCGTCCGCGCCGGGCGTCTGGCTGCCGAAGTAGAAAGAGGTCAGGAAGTCGAGCGCGGCGTGGTCGCCACCGGCGATGTCGTCGAGCTGGCTCTCCATCGAGGCCGTGAAGTTGTAGTCGACCAGGCGCGGGTAGTGGCCCTCGAGCAGGCCGATCACCGCGAAGGCCAGGAACGTCGGGATCATCGCCTGGCCGCGCTTCTCGACGTACCCGCGGTCCTGGATCGTCCGCATGATCGACTCGTAGGTCGACGGTCGGCCGATGCCCAGTTCCTCCAGCGCCTTGACCAGCGACGCCTCGGTGTAGCGGGCGGGCGGCGAGGTGTGGTGGCCGACCGCGGCCAGCTCCTCGGCGCTCAGCGGCTGGTCCTTGACCAGGGTCGGCAGGCGGCGCTCGGCGTCCTCGGCCTCGGCGTTCTCGTCGTCCGAGGACTCCACGTACGCCCGCAGGAAGCCCGGGTCGGTGATCGTCTTGCCGGAGGCGGCGAAGTCGACCTCCTCGTTCGCGGTGGAGATCGCGCGGATCCGCACACTCACCGAGTTACCGACGGCGTCGGTCATCTGGGAGGCGATGGTGCGGCGCCAGATCAGCTCGTACAGCTTGAACTCGTCGGTGGAGAGCTCGTTGGCGACCTCGCCCGGCGTCCGGAAGTTGTCGCCGGCGGGGCGGATGGCCTCGTGCGCCTCCTGCGCGTTCTTCACCTTGCCGGTGTAGCGGCGCGGCTGCGGCGGCACGTTCGACGGGCCGTACAGCTCGGCGATCTGCCGGCGGGCCGCGGTGAGCGCGGTCTCCGACAGGTTGACCGAGTCGGTACGCATATAGGTGATGTACCCGTTCTCGTACAGCTTCTGCGCCGTGCGCATCGTCTGCGAGGCGGAGAACCGCAGCTTGCGCGCGGCCTCCTGCTGAAGCGTCGAGGTGATGAAGGGCGCGTACGGGCGGCGGCGGTACGGCTTCTCCTCCACCCGGGTCACGGTGAACGGCCGGTTGTCGAGGCGGGCGGCCAGGCCGCGGGCGCCGTTCTCGTCGAGGTGAACCACGCCGGCGCCGGGCTTGACCTGGCCCGTGGTGGGCTCGAAGTCCTTGCCGGTGGCGATCCGGTCGCCGTCGAGCGCGATCAAAGTGGCGTTGAAGTTGCGGGGGCCCTCGATCTGGCCCTGCACGGCCAGGGTGGCCAGGATGTCCCAGTACTCGGCGGAGCGGAACGCCATGCGCTGACGCTCCCGCTCGACCACGATGCGGGTGGCCACCGATTGGACACGCCCGGCGGACAAGCCGGGCATGACCTTCTTCCAGAGGACGGGGCTGACCTCGTAGCCGTAGAGGCGGTCGAGGATGCGGCGGGCCTCCTGCGCGTCGACCAGGTCGCGGTCGATCTCGCGCGGGTTGGCCACGGCGGCCTGGATGGCCGGCTTGGTGATCTCGTGGAAGACCATCCGCTTGACCGGGACCCGCGGCTTGATCGTCTCGACCAGGTGCCAGGCGATGGCCTCGCCCTCGCGGTCCTCATCGGTGGCGAGGAAGATCTCGTCCACTTCCTTCGCCAGCTTCTGCAGCTTGGCGATCTGGGCCTTGCGGTCCTGGGAGACGACGTACAGCGCGTGGAAGCCGTTGTCGACGTCGACGCCGAGGCGGGCCCACGACTCGCCCTTGTACTTGGCGGGCACGTCGGCTGCCTTGCGGGGCAGGTCACGGACATGGCCGAAGGAGGCCTCGACGAAATAGTCGGGGCCTAGATAACCGGCGATCGTCTTGGCCTTCGACGGAGACTCGACGATGACCAGACGGGTCGTCCTGGCGTCACTCGGCACGGCACTCCCACACTTCGAACTTGTCGTTCCTCAGCGTTCCGCCATCAGGACCGGCGGAGCACAGACTTTCAACGTAACGCGCCGGACGAGCACCCATTCCCTCCGCACCCTGAAGTCGGATGGTAACGGTCCGGCCACCGCACGCGTCCGACGGCGACACCGTACACCGGGAACATGCCGTCGTGTCGGACACAATCCAGGAAGATCACGCACCCGCGCCCCGAGGCCAGAGGTCTTCCGGCGCGGCCGGGGGTCGCTCACCGACCAGCTCGGCCAGCCGGGCGACCCGCTTCCTACCCTTGATCAGATACTGACGGCCGTCGTCCGACAGCCGGCCCGTGAGACCGGCTCGGACCAGCGCCGCGTCGATCTCCGTGACGTCCTTCTCCGGGTCCAGACCCAGCGCATATCCCCCCGGAAGGGGTTCACCCGCGGCGGCGACCCAGAGCCGCAGCCGCGGGCCGCTGAGGAAGAGTTCGGCGGCGGCCTCCGGCCAGGCCTTGGCAAGACCGTTCAACCTTCGGGAGTACGCCGTGAGCACCTCGAAACGGGGTCTCGGCTCGGGCGGCTCATCCACTTCCGTGATTTGCGCCTCGGTCGGCTCGTCGTCGCCCGTTTCCTGAGGCGTCGTCCCCGGCTCGCCGGAATTGTCGGTTTCGCTGGCCTCGACCGGCCGCCAGTTGACCACCAGGCCCCGGCTGACCAGCTCGGCGACCAGCACGTGCACCCGCCAGGCGGCGTCCACGACCACCGAGACCCGGGCCGTGCCGCCCATCCGGCCCAGCCGGCCCGGCCCGGCGAGCAGCCCGGCCAGGTCACCGGGCGACGGCTCGGTCGTCTCGGCCCCGAAGATCGGAAGCTGCCGGCCCGCCTCCGCAGCCGGCCCGGGCGGACGCTGCGGCGGCTGTTGCCGGCGCTTGGCAGCCGGGACCGGCGCGGGCAGAACCTCGCGCGGGATCAGCGGCCACCCCGTCTCGGTCATCTCACCGGCACTCGGGCACTTCGTCGAAGGCGGCCTGCAGCTCCTGCGAGTTGAGCTTGCTCGTGTCGAGGCCGCTCGCCTGGTAGTCGCTCTGCAACTGGGAGACGACCTGGGTCACCTGCTGATAGAAGGTCTCGGCGGGGGCCGTCGGCAGGCCCTGGATGCCGCCCTTGGCCTTCGCGTAGGCGTCCCGCATCGCGGACAGGGAGCCGAGGAAGCCATCGGCGATCTTCTGACCGTCGTCCACGTCGGGCACTCCCGCTTTCTGCACTCCGGCGCGGGCACGCTCGCTCGCGTCCTCGGCGCCGGCGAACAGCCGCGACAGGTTCTCCTTCGCCTGATTCGGCGTGGTGGCGGTCTCCATCTGCTGCTGGGTACGGGTGGCCAGCGAGCCGATCTCGCTGCGCCACGGCTCGAGCGTGGTGCAGACGGAGGTCGCCCAGGCGCGGGCGCTGTGCGCGCCGGAACAGGCGACGAGAGAGGGGGTCACGAGCGCGAGCAGAGCCAGCAGTACGAGGGGTCGGGCCGAGCGCATGGGAAGCAGCGTACGGGGCACCCCGCTTACATCGAGTGCCCCGTACGCCTTTGTTATGCCGTGACCTTCGCGGTCGGCGTGGTGTCGCCGGCCGCGGGGGTCGGGGTGTCGTCGCCCATCGAGATGGGCTTGCGCTTGCTCCAGACGACCGCGGCGACCACGATCGCCGCCGCGACGATCGCGATGGCGATCCGCAGCGGGTTGTTCTGGTCGCTGCCGATGCTCCACGCCACGACCGCCGGGGCGATCAGCAGCGAGACCAGGTTCATCACCTTGAGCAGCGGGTTGATGGCCGGGCCGGCGGTGTCCTTGAACGGGTCACCGACCGTGTCGCCGATGACCGTCGCCGCGTGCGCCTCGGAGCCCTTGCCGCCGAAGTTGCCGTCCTCGACCAGCTTCTTGGCGTTGTCCCAGGCGCCACCGGAGTTGGCCAGGAACACCGCCATCAGCGTGCCCGCGCCGATCGCGCCGGCCAGGTAGGCCGCGAGCGCGCCGGCGCCGAGGCCGAAGCCGACGGCGATCGGCGCCATGATCGCCAGTACGCCGGGGGCGAGCAGCTCGCGCTGCGCGTCCCGGGTGCAGATGTCGACGACCCGGCCGTACTCGGGCCGCTGGGTGCGGTCCATGATGCCCGGGAACTCGCGGAACTGGCGGCGGACCTCCATCACCACAGCGCCCGCGGAACGGGACACGGCGTTGATGGCCAGGCCGGAGAAGAGGAACACGACGGCCGCGCCGACCAGCAGGCCGACGATGCTGCGCGGGTTCGCGATGTTCAGCAGGCCGAGGATCTCGTTGCCGACCTGGTCCGGGCGGATGCCCGCGTCGGCCAGCGAGGTGGCCAGGCTGTTGGTGTACGAGCCGAACAGCGCCGTGGCGGCGAGCACGGCCGTGGCGATCGCGATGCCCTTGGTGATCGCCTTGGTGGTGTTGCCGACCGCGTCGAGCTCGGTGAGGATCTGCGCGCCCTTCTCGTCGACGTCACCGGACATCTCGGCGATGCCCTGCGCGTTGTCCGAGATCGGGCCGAAGGTGTCCATCGCGACGATGACGCCGACCGTGGTGAGCAGGCCGATACCGGCCAGCGCGACGGCGAACAGCGACAGGGTCAGCGACGCGCCGCCGAGCAGGAAGGCGCCATAGACGCCGGCGCCGATCAGCAGCGCCGAGTACACGGCGGACTCCAGGCCGACGCTGATGCCGGCGAGCACGACGGTGGCCGCGCCCGTCTGCGACGACTTGCCGATGTCCTGCACCGGCCGCCGGTTGGTCTCGGTGAAGTAGCCGGTCAGCGCCTGGATGGCGGCGGCCAGCACGATACCGATGACGACCGCGCCGATGGCCACCCACCGCGGGTCACGCCCGCTGGCGAGGACGCCCGCCTCGATGCCGTCGTCGCCGAAGCCCGCGAACGTGCTGGGCAGGTAGATGAAGGTGACGACAGCGACGGCGATCGCCGAGATCACCGCGGAGATGTAGAAGGCCCGGTTGATCGCGGTGAGACCGTTGCGGTCGCTCGGGCGCAGGCGGGTGATGAAGACACCGATGATCGCGATCACCACGCCGATCGTCGAGACGATCAGCGGGAAGATCAGACCGTCCTGGCCGAACGCGGCCTGGCCGAGGATCAGCGCGGCGACCAGCGTCACCGCGTACGACTCGAACAGGTCGGCGGCCATGCCGGCGCAGTCACCGACGTTGTCGCCCACGTTGTCGGCGATGGTCGCGGCGTTGCGCGGGTCATCCTCGGGGATGCCCTGTTCGACCTTGCCGACCAGGTCGGCGCCGACGTCGGCGGCCTTGGTGAAGATGCCGCCGCCGACCCGCATGAACATGGCGAGCAGCGCGGCGCCGAAGCCGAAGCCCTCGAGGACGGTCGGGGCGTCACTACGGAAGATGAGCACCACCAGCGCGCCACCGAACAAGCCGAGGCCCACGGTGAGGAAGCCGACCACGCCACCGGTGCGGAACGCGATGCCCATCGCGGTCTCCCGGCCACCGTTCTCACCGGCGGCCGCGGCCACTCGCAGGTTGGCCCGGGTGGCCAGCGCCATGCCGGCGCCACCGATGAACGAGCTGAAGACGGCACCGACGATGAAGAACAGCGAGCGGCCGATCTTGACCCAGACCTCGTTGTCGGTGTCGTGCACCGGCAGGAGGAAGAGCAGGACGACCGCGATCACCACGAAGATGGCTAGGGTCTTGAACTGACGGAACAGGTACGCCGACGCGCCTTCCTGCACGGCCCCGGCGATCTCCTGCATGTTCTTGGTTCCCCGGCCGGCCTTGAGCACCGACTGGACGAACATGGCGGCGAAGCCGAGCGCGATGAGCGCGAATACCAGCGCCACGATGACAAACGTGACGTTGGAACCACTTAACGAGGTCCCGGACATCAATGTCCTCCTGTACACCGACCGCGCCCGGGTCGGCGGACGAGACCGTCCGGGCGCATCCCCGTTCAAGGGGAACGACAACCGGGTCCCGCGGGGCGCGGGACCAGGAGCAGTAGTTGATAACTCGCGTACTGTATCGGCCGACGTGGTGATGGTCACACCCGGATCCGGCCGTGTCGTGGTGATGTTTCCCGCTGTGTTAGCGGGCGAGAAATAGGGTATAGAAGCTGATTTATCTCTGTCGGCTTCGCTTCCCTCTTCGGAGGCTTCGTCCGATTTGTCCTAGCGGCGCTGCACCGGCCACACCATGCGGACCTCGGTGCCCGTCCCGTCCGCGACCGGGCTGACCTTCAGATCGTCGACGAAGCCGGCCAGCAGCGCGAAACCGACGCCGGTGGTCAGGTCCTCGTCGGTCAGCGTCTCCGCGGCCAGCTCGTCCGGCGGAAGCTTGGTCAAACCGATGCTGGCCTCGATCGGCGCGTGGTCGATGACCCGGACCGTGTACGCGTCCGAATCAGACATCTCGACCGTCACGAGATCGGGCAGGCCGTACTGGTTGTGCAGGGCGACGGCCCGCGTGCAGGCCTCACCGATGGCCAGCCGGACCTCGTCCAGCAACTCCTCGGCGACACCGGCCCGGCGGGCCACGGCGACGCCGACCAGCCGAGCCGTACGGACGTGCACGGGCGCGGGCGAGAAGGACAGCCGAACAGTCGCCATCACGAAGTCGGACCGCTGCCGTCGCCGTCCTGGGTCGCCGCCTCGATCGTGGGATAGATCGGGAACACCTGGTCGAGCGCCGTGATCCGGAAGATCTTCAGCAGCGCTTCCTTCGAACAGACCAGGCCGAACTTTCCGTTCGCCACCCGCAGCCGCTTCATCGCGCCGACGAGCACGCCGAGACCGGTCGAGTCGAGGAACTCGACCCCGCCGAGATCGACGATGACGTTGCGGGCACCGGAATCGACCAGCTCCACGAGGCGCTCCCGCAGCCTCGGAGCCGTGTAGACGTCGACCTCGCCACCGACCTCGAGCACCGTGTGCTCGTCGACGGTCCGGGTCGCAAGGGACAGCTCCATCGCTCCTCCTCCCTGCGGGGCACGCTGATCCGGCAGCCGATCTCCCCAGCGAATCTAACCACCGCCCGGATTCAGGCGTCGCATGGCACCCACCGTCGTACCCGTTTGAGGTTCGCGGCATTCCGGTGTCACAGTGCTGTGCGTGACGTCGACCGCCTTCGGCCCCGCCGAGCTGCTGCACCTGCTGAAGGCCCGCAACTCGTCGGCCCGGCCATCGCCGATCACACACATCGAGAACCTGCCCGCGCGCACGGGGCGGACAGCGCCGTGGCCCGAGTGGGCCGCGGCCGACCTAGTCTCGGCCCTGACCGCACACGGCATCAAGTCGCCGTGGGAACACCAGGCCGCCGCGGCGACGATGGCCCACTCCGGAACCCATGTGGTGATCGCCACCGGAACGGGGTCGGGCAAGTCATTGGCGTATCAACTGCCGGCGCTCACCCGCCTGCTGGACGATCCGCGGGCGACGGCTCTGTATCTGTCGCCGACCAAAGCCCTGGCCGCGGATCAGCTGCGCGCGGTCGCCCGGCTGGGTCTGTCCGGCGTACGCCCGGCCACATACGACGGTGACACCTCGCGCGAGGAAAGGGAGTGGATCCGCCAGCACTCGCGGCTGATCCTCACGAATCCGGACATGGTGCATCATGCGATGCTTCCGGGGCACGCGCGCTGGGCGTCCTTCTTCCGCCGCTTGACGTACGTGGTGATCGACGAGTGCCACGCCTACCGCGGCGTCTTCGGCTCCCACGTCTCCCACGTGATCCGCCGCCTGCGCCGAACGGCGGCCCGGTACGGCGGCACTCCCACGTTCGTACTGGCCTCGGCGACCTCGGGCGATCCGGCCGACGCCGCCGCCCGCCTCACGGGCGTGCCGGTGACCGCCGTGACCGAGGACGCCTCCCCGCGCGGCGCGATGACCTTCGCGCTGTGGGAGCCGCCGCCGCAGCCCGCACCCGTCGATGACGACTTTCCGGTGGACGAGGTGGAGCTGCCGCAGGTACGCCGGTCGGCGCTGCGGGAGACGGCCGACCTGCTCACCGACGCGGTCGCGGCCGGCACCCGGACCCTGGCCTTCATCCGCTCGCGGCGCGGCGCCGAGGTGGTCGCGACGATCGCGCGGCGGCAGCTCGACGAAGCGGTGCCCGGCCTGGGCGACCGGGTGGCCGCCTACCGTGCCGGCTACCTGCGCGAGGACCGCCGTCAGATCGAACGGGCGCTGCTCTCCGGCGAGTTGCTGGCCCTGGCCTCGACCAACGCGCTGGAGCTCGGCGTCGACCTGGTCGGCCTCGACGCGGTGCTGATCTGCGGCTACCCCGGCACGCGGGCGTCGCTGTGGCAGCAGGCGGGCCGCGCCGGCCGCGCGGGCGGCGAGGCGCTGGCGGTGCTGATCGCCCGCGACGACCCGCTGGACACGTACCTGGTGCACCACCCGTCGGCGCTCTTCGGCCGCCCGGTCGAGGCGACGGTTCTCGACCCCACCAACCCGTACGTCCTGGGCCCTCAACTCTGCTGCGCCGCCTCGGAGGCCCCGCTGACCGAGCCTGACCTGGCCCTGTTCGGCGGCGAGCCGGCCCGCGCGGCGGTGGAGGGCCTGACCGCGTCGGGGGCGCTGCGCCGCCGCCCGTCCGGCTGGTACTGGACCCACCCCGGCCGCCCCGACGTCGACCTGCGCGGCGCCGGTGGCGCCCCAGTCTCGGTGGTGGAGGCGTCCACCGGCCGCCTGCTCGGCACGGTCGACCAGGGCTCGTCGCACATGATGCTGCACACCGGCGCGGTCTACCTGCACCAGGGCGTCAGCTTCGTGGTCGACGACCTCGACCTGGACGACGCGATCGCCCTGGTCCACCAGGAGGAACCGGACTGGTCGACGCACGCCCGGGACGTGACGGACGTGTCGGTGCTGGGCGTCCGTTCCCGCGTGGACGCCGGCCCGGTCAGCCTCTTCCTCGGCGAGGTGGAGGTGACCAGCCAGGTGGTCTCCTACCAGCGCCGCCGCATCGGCTCCGGCGAGGTGATCGACACCAAGCCACTCGACCTGCCGGTCCGCGACCTGCGCACGGTGGCCGTCTGGTTCACCATCACGCCCGACGCGCTGACCGGGGCCGGCGTCGAGCCCGCGGACTTCCCCGGCGCCCTGCACGCGGCCGAACACGCCGCGATCGGCCTCCTCCCCCTGATAGCCACCTGCGACCGCTGGGACATCGGCGGCCTCTCCACCGCCAACCACGCCGACACAGAGGCGCCCACGGTCTTCGTCTACGACGGCCACCCGGGCGGCGCCGGCTTCGCCGAACGGGCCTACGCCACCGCCACCGACTGGCTCAGCGCCACCCGAGAGGCCATCGCCGCCTGTACCTGCGAAACCGGCTGCCCCTCGTGCGTCCAGTCCCCCAAGTGCGGCAACGGCAACAACCCCCTCCACAAGACCGCCGCCGTCCAGGTTCTCGACGCCGTACTCACCGCTCTGATCGGCACCGCCGCCCCCGCCTGAGACGCCGCCCCGCCGGTCAGGGCGGCAACGCCTGGACGGGTCCGGCCCGGGCCGCGACGGTGGCCGGCCGCACGACGCCGGCCAGCGGACCCACGTCGGCCGTCACCCGGACCACGATCTCGAGCCCGCTGACCACGCAGGACGTCAGCCGTGCGCCGTTGGCCGTGACGAACCGGTCCGCCCGCGCACAGGCCACCCCCTCTCCGTAGATCGCCTCCGCCGCGCCGGCCAGCGCTCCGAGATCGGCCGCCACCCGCGCCCGCTGCTTCCCCACCAGGGCCGATCCCACGGCGGCCCCGGCCAGCCCAGCTGCGACGAGGCAGAGCCCCACCGCCGACACCAGGATCGACGCGGCCCCACGATCACGCTCCCGCACGAAGCCCATCCACCAAGCACGCCCCGCGGCCGGCTGTCCTCGCCCCGGGCTCATCTGGTGGCCCCCACGGTGGCCGGTTCTCGGGCGGCGACGGCGGAAGCCTCGACCGTGATCACCGTCGGGCCTCGGCCCAGTAGGCGGACCGGTGCGGTCACGTGGGCTCTGACCACCTCGGCGTCGCCGCTGATCTGGACGGCCGCGCCCGGCGGGTCCGCCGTCGCGGTGGGTGGCGGTTCGCCGCGGGCCGAGGCCAGGGCCGCGTCCCGGGCCAGGGCCAGGCACTGGGCCTGGGCGGTCACCGCCTTGACGGCTGTGAGCCCGGCCGTCAACAACAGCATGAGCGCCGGCAGCCCGGCCGCCAGCTCGGCCGTGAACGCTCCCCGATCGCGGCCGGGCCGCCGGCGCCGTCTCACTTCAGGGCCCGGTCGATGACCGCGCCGAGCGCCGCCTGCACGTTGCCGCTGGTGAGCACCTTGAACAGGATTCCGGCGAACGCGACGGCGGCGAGCGTGCCGACGGCGTACTCGGCGGTGCTCATCCCGGCGTCCGCGGCCTCGCCCCGCAGCCGGGCGACGTTCGCGATCAGTTTGCGCACGTGGTTCTCCTTCGGTTGTGTTTCCCGCCGGCCGCCGGGAAGGCGACCGGCCATCGATCACCGCGCCGGGCCACCACACATGGCCGGCCACGGAGCCAGAGCGGGGACGTCACAGCACGTCCTTCAGGACCGCGGTCATCACCGGGACGAGGCCGGCCAGGAAGAACGCCGGCAGGAAGCACAGGCCGAGCGGCAGCACGATCAGAACCGCGGCCCGCTGCGCCCTCGCCTCCACGGCGGCCGCCAGGTCGGCTCGCAGATCGTCGGAGAGCCGGGCCAGCGCGCCGGCCAGCGCTCCCCCACTGGCGCTGGAGCGGACAGCGGCCGCCACAAGACGTTCGGCCCCGGTTACGCCGGCCAGGTGCTCCCAGGCCTCCTCGGGTGGCGCGCCCAGGCGCAGCGACCGCGCCGTCCGTCTCAGCCGGGCCCCGAGCGGGCCGTCGAGCGCGTCCGCCACCGCGTCCACCGCCTGGCCGACCGGGGCGCCCGCCCGCAACGCCGCCGCCAGCAGGTCGGCTCCGAGCGGCAGATCGGCCGCGGCGGCGAGCCGTTCCGCCCGGACGGGGGCCGGTTCCCGCCGCCGGAGCAGCCGCTCGGCACCCACTCCGGCGACCGCTGCGAACGGCAGGCCCCACCAGGTGCCGACGAATCCCGCGACGGCGAGCCCGATGCCCACGGCCAGCGTGATCCGGCCCCAGGCCGCCGGCAGCGGCCGCCGGGCGGGCTGCCGGGTTCGCCGCCGGGACAGGCCGGCCGGCACCACCAGGACCGCCACGGCGGCGGCGATCAGCAAGAGGGTCATGACACCACCGCCGCCGGCGTGAGGAGATCGGCATCGATCTCCGACCGCGTCTCGCACAGGTCGGCTACCGCGTCGGGCGCCTCACGGCCGACCAGGGCGGCCACGCAGCACATCCGGGAAGGCATCCGCACCGGGCCGGTCGCGCGCAGGAACGCCGCCAACTCGCAGGAGGCCGTCATCGCCCGGTCAGCCTTTCCGCCCAGAGAAGCCCGGCGCATTGCAGGGCCACCGCCACGACGGCGCAGGTGCCGCCGAGCGGTGTGTGAAGCAGGACGTAAAGCGGGTCGGCGCCGATCAGTACGCCCAGCGCGAGACCGCCGAATGGAAGGGCCGCCAGCAGCGTCGCCGTCGCCTGGGCCCCGGCCGCCTGCGCCGTCGCGGAGGCGGCGGTCCGGTCGGCCGTCCGCCCGTCGGCCTCGATCCGCTCGACGAGGTCGGCCACCGGAGCGCCCGTCTGCTCGGCCAGCCGCCACACCGCGGCCGCAAGCCGCGTCAGCCGTTCCGCACCCCCGCCCACTTCCACGGACGGCAGGCCGGCGCTCAGGTCCGCTGGAGGCAGGCCGGCGCGTAGGTCGGCTGCGAGGGCGGCCAGCGCGTCCAGGGCGGCCGCCCGGGCGGCCGAGGCGCGGCGCCGTGCCGAGTGCCGGGTCAGGGCTCGGCCGGCGAACCCGCCGTAGGCGGCTGAGACGGTCGCGGCGACCGGGCCGCCCGCGAGCAGGGCGACCGCAGACATGACGCCCACCGCGTACATCAGGGCCGGTCGCGGGCGGGCCGCGACCGAAGCACGCAGCCGCGGCCACCAAGCGCCCGCGGAGAGTGTCGGCAGGCGCGACCCGCCGCGCCCGGCCACCGCCAGGGCGCCGGCCGTCACCAGGACGGTTGCCCACCAGTTCATGACTGCCCCTGGGGAGGGGACAGGACCGCCGGGACCCGTACGCCCCGCGACGCCAGCAGGTGGGACAGGGCGGCCGCACCCGGGCCGGGGCCGCGCAGACGCCGCCAGGCCGGCACCACCGTGGCCAGGCGGTGTTCGCCGGTGGGCAGCAGGACGCTCACCGACTCGAGCACGCGGCCCTGGTCGCCGCGCCGGACCTGGAGCACCACCTGGAGGGCCGCCACCACCTGGGCGTGCAGGGCCGCGCGGGGCAGGCCGCCCAGGAGCCCGAGCGCCTCGAGCCGGGCCGGTACGTCGGCGGGCGCGTTCGCGTGCAGGGTGCCCGCGCCGCCGTCGTGGCCGGTGTTGAGCGCGCCGAGCAGGTCGACGACCTCGGCGCCCCGGCACTCGCCCACCACGAGCCGGTCGGGCCGCATGCGCAGCGCCTGGCGGACCAGGTCGGTGAGCCCGATCGCGCCGGCGCCCTCCACGTTGGACGTGCGGGCCTGCAGGGCCACCACGTGCGGGTGCACCGGGCGCAGCTCGGCCGCGTCCTCGACCAGGACGATCCGCTCGGTCGGCGGCACCAGGCCGAGCAGGGTGGCCAGCAGGGTCGTCTTGCCGCTGCCGGTGCCGCCGGTGACCAGGTAGGCCAGGCGGGCCGCCACGATCGCCGTCAGCACCGGGGCGATCGTCGGCGGAACCGTGCCCTGCTCGACCAGCTCGTCGATGGTGAACGGCCGCTGCCGGAAGGTGCGCAGGGACAGGTACGGCCCGCCGGTGGCGACCGGGGGCAGCACCGCGTGCAGCCGGGTGCCGTC
Source organism: Actinoplanes sp. NPDC048988 (assembly GCF_043197815.1). Classification (NCBI taxonomy): domain Bacteria; kingdom Bacillati; phylum Actinomycetota; class Actinomycetes; order Micromonosporales; family Micromonosporaceae; genus Actinoplanes; species Actinoplanes sp. NPDC048988. Next base: position 15,301 of record NZ_JBICTW010000022.1, read on the forward strand.
GGGCAGGCGCGCGTCGGCGAACGGCTGCCCGTCGTCGAGGCGGCGCCCGCACGCGGCCGCGAGCCGCTGCGCGAGCCGGCGTACCTCGTCGTGATCACCGAGCGGGATCGGCGCCCGGGACAGGCCGCCGCCGCGGTCGACCCAGACCTCGATGCCGTTGACCAGGATGTCGGTCACCGCCGGGTCGTCGAGCAGCGGGGCCAGCGGGCCGGCGCCGACGAGCTGGTCGCGCACCCGGTCGGCGAGCCGCAGCACCGCCGTGTCACCCAGGACCGCCGTTCCCGGCTCTCGCCGCACCGCCCGCACCACGGCCGCCGGGGTGGCCTCCACGCCCTCCATCGCGAACCGGTGGCGCACCCGGCCGGCCAGTTCGGGCGCGGAGCCGTACGCCGTCATGCCGCCTCCAGAAGCTCGCCGACCAGCCGGCGGCAGAGCACGGCGAGCTCACCCCGGCCGGTCTCGCCGGGCGCTATGCCGCGCTCCAGGGCCTGGCACATCGCCGGCTCGGGCCGCAGCGTCCCGGCCAGCGGAAGCCTCAGCGACCGGGCCACGTCGCGGGGTTTGAGCCGCCCCGGCGCCGGGCCGCGGACCACGACGGACAGCTCGTCACGGTGGCTCAGCACCATCTGCGCGACCCGGGTCGCCGCGGCCACCGCCCGCACCTCGGCCGGGACGATCAGCAGTGCCCGGTCGGCGCTCTCGAGCGCGAGCACCCCGGCGTCGTCGAGCCGGCGGGGCAGGTCGGCCACGATCACGTCGCGGGCCCGGCGGGCGGCGTCGATGGTCGCCGCCATCGCCGGGGCGGGCACGGCCGGCGACTCGTGCCGGGCGAACGACAGCAACACCAGGTCGCCCTGATGCGGCAGGGCGCCCAGCAGCGCCGGCGGATCGACCTGTCCCTCCGTCTCGGTGAGTGAGGACCAGCGCAGACCGTCCCGGTCCTCCCAGCCGAGCAGCAGGTCGAGGCCGCCACCGAGCGGGTCACCGTCGATCAGCAGCGTGCGGTGGCCGGCGCCGGCCGCGGTGACCGCGAGCCCGCTGGAGAGGATGCTGGCGCCGGCGCCGCCGCGTCCGCCGATCACGGCCAGGACCCGGCCGACCGGCTGATCGCGCTGCTCGGCGAAGCGGTCGACCACCCAGGCCTCGGCGGTCGGCAGCTCGACGATGTGCTCGGCGCCGGACTGTTGGGCGATCTTGTCGAGCGGGCCCGGCAGCCGGCCGCGGTGGACGACGGCGACGCGGGAGCGGCGCGGTAATCGGGCCCGGCCACACGCTTGGAGCTGGTCGGCTCCGAGCATGACCAGCGGGGCGCGGCCATACCTCGACCGGGCGGCCACGGGGTCGGGCGCCACGTCGACCTGGGTGCCTCCGGCGGCGGCGAGCCGGAGCAGATCATCGAGCAGATCGGGGTCGGAGGTGACGACAAGGGGCAGGCGAGGTGCGGACATGGCGCCCACCGTGGCCAAGCCCGGCACGGCCCGGCAACAGGGGCTGTGGACAACTCGAGCGCCTGTGGATATCGACCGCACGCGGTGTGGATCTGCTACGGACGGACAACCACGAAGGGCGGGCGGGGCGCGGGTTGGGTATGTTGGTCCGGACACGGAGGGGTTGGCATGGAAAGCTCGTTCCGGCGCACACTCGCCGACGACGGCGGGGCCACGATCATCGTCGCGGGCGAGGTCGACTTCTCGAACGCCGATGAGCTGGCGGATTGTGTGCGCGCGGCGGTCGCCGAGTGGTCACCCTCGGTCGTACGGGTCGATCTGGGCGCGGCGAGCTTCATCGACTCGAGCGGCCTCGGCGCCCTGATCGAGGGCTACCGCACGGCCGGCGAGGTCGGGGCGGCATTCCTCGTGGTCAATCCGTCGCCGTCGTTCCGGCGCGTTCTCGACGTCACCGGCCTGTGCGAGTTCTTCGGCCTGAGTTTCGACAATGAGACGGCGAGCCGAACCCAGGCCACTGGCGCATAGGGAACGGCGCATAGGGAACGACCCCCGTCGGGGGAGACGGGGGCCGTCCGAGGATTCGGCTCCGGGGGGGTCGAGCCGAATCGCTCGGTGATTACGGGGGGCGTAATCACCGAGGGCCTGAGTAGAAGAGCGCGACCCTGGCAACGTGAATCCCGATCGCAACAGCACAAGCATGCCTCACGGAAGCATCGCAGTCGAGTACCGATTGTGTCCGAGTGGGATAACCCTGCCTGTCTGACCGTTTTCACAGCGCGTCACCATCGGGGCATCGACGCGCCGAGGGCCGCGAACCACGGCCCGGTACGGCTACACTTGCCGCCCGTGGGCCTCAGTGCCGCGTTTTTCGACCTCGACAAGACCGTCATCGCCAAGTCCAGCGCGCTGGCCTTCGGACGGCCTTTCTACCGTGATGGCCTGATCAGCCGCCGTGACGTCGTCAAATCCGCTTACGCACAGCTCATGTTCCGGCTGGGCGGCGGCTCCGACGAGCAGACCATGGGCCGCACGCGGGACTACCTCGCGGCGCTGTCCAAGGGCTGGCGCGTCGAGCAGTTGCAGCAGATCGTCGCGGAAACGCTCGAGGAGCTCATCAACCCTTACGTCTACGCCGAGGCCGCGACGCTGATCGCCGAGCATCAGGCGGCCGGGCGCGACGTCGTGCTGGTCTCCGCCTCGGGCGACGAGATGGTCCGCCCGATCGGGGCGCTGCTCGGCATCACCGACGTCATCGCGACGCGGATGAGCATCGTCGACGGCCGTTACAGCGGCGAGGTCGAGTTCTACGCCGCCGGCCCGAGCAAGGTCGTCGGCATCCGCGAGCTGGCCGCCGAGCGCGGTTACGACCTGGCCGAGTGTTATGCCTATTCCGATTCGGTCACCGACCTGCCGATGCTCGAGGCGGTCGGCCATCCCAGCGCCGTCAATCCCGATCGCGCCCTGCGTCGCGCGGCCGTCGAGAACGCCTGGCCGATCCTCGAATTCCGGCATCCCATCCCGCTGAGCCGGCGCCTGCGCGATCGGCCGGCGGTTCCGGTCGCCGCCGCTCTCAGCGTCGGCGTCGGCGTCGGTATCGGCATCGCGATCTACGCACGCCATCGGCGCACCAAAGCCTTGGCCTGATTCTGTACGGAGTCGCGCGGCCCCCACTCGTCGAATCCACCGTCGGGCCGGCGACCCGATACGACAGGGGCCGCTTGTCGCGGCTCGTTCTCCGCGCCCGGCCGCCGGGCTGTCCCGGCTCGGCCGAGACGGCCGCCGGGCTGTCCCGGCTCGGCCGAGGATGGTTGGCGCCGTTACAGTCCGAGTTCGCTCAGGCCGGGGTGGTCGGCCGGGCGGGGGCCGGAGTTGTCCCAGAAGAACTTGCGCTCGGACTCCTCGATCGCGACGTCGTTGATGCTCGCGTGACGGTGGGTCATGAGCCCTTCCTCATCGAAGCGCCAGTTCTCGTTGCCGTAGGCGCGGAACCACTGGCCCTCGGCGTTGTGGTACTCGTACGCGAAGCGCACGGCGATGACATCGCCGGTGTAGGCCCAGACTTCCTTGATGAGCCGGTAGTCGAGTTCACGTTCCCACTTGCCGGCGAGGAAGTCGACGATGGCGGCGCGGCCCTGCACGAAGGTCGAGCGGTTACGCCACCAGCTGTCCTCGCTGTAGGCGAGGGAGATGCGCTCGGGGTCGCGGGTGTTCCAAGCGTCCTCGGCGGCGCGCGCCTTGATGGCGGCGGTGGCGGCGGTGAACGGCGGCAGGGGCGGACGCGACATGGTGTCACACCTTTCAGAGTGGAGCTGTACCGATCGGTACTGGCTGTACTGAAAAGTACAGACGCGGAGCAGGGGTGTCAACAGGCAGCGCCGTGACCTGCCTTAGGGGTGTCTCAGGACACGTCGTGGACGAGGATTCAGGGCAGGGCGTCGCGCAAGCGGCGCTCTACGCGAGCCACGGTCCCGACCACCACGGCATCGTCGTCGAGAGCACGCGCCAGGATCAGCCCGCCCTGAATCGTCGCGACCGCGTCCATCGCCAGATCGGCCGCGTCCTGCTCCGCGATCCCGCCGCGGCCCAGCGCCTGAGCCAGCAGCCCGACCCAGTCGGAGAAGTAGATCCGAACCGCCTCGGCGTAGGTCTCCCGCTCCCCACCCAGAGCCATCACGGCAAACAAGCACACCCGCTGGCGGGAGAGGAAGTACTCCTCCACCGTCCGCGCCATCTTCACCACGGCGCTGTCCGCGTCTTCGGAGGCGCGCAGCGGCTCGAACACCTGCTCCTCGAACCACGCCTGCACCTCGGCGAGCACCGCCCGCCCCATGTCCGTCTTCCCCTCAGGGAAGAAGTGGTAGAGGCTGCCACGCCCCATGCCGGTCTCTTGCTGGATGACCGACAGCGAAGCGCCCTCGAACCCCCTGCGCCGGAAGACACCGGCGAGGGCCAGAACGGCATCCGAACGATCGAGAAGAGTCCGCGGCATTACAGCCCCCGCCCAGTGAGATCGAAGAGATCAGACGGCCCACGATCCGCGAGGCCGCAGCAGAGAGCGCCTCGAAACTCGTCGAAGCGCAGTGTACCGAATGGTACAGAGTCAAGCGGAGGCCGTCAAGAAGATTCGCCATCCCCGAGACGTACCGCGGGACTCATCAACCACATCGGGCACAAGGTCAATGACCAGCGCGAATGCCTTCGGTCTGAGTAATTTGCCGCAGCCACTTGGAGGGCCCGAAACCCTGGCGATCAAGCCGCGACGGGCGTAGAAAGAACTGGCGAGGCGAGAAGCGGAAGGTCCGGGATTCCCGGAAGGTCCGTAATTCGGATCTCGTGCACGGCCACCGGGAACCCACGCGCGATCAGCCACGGCAGGCACGTTGCGGCGGGACCTGGGCCACCGGGCTCCCACAGCGGACCCGCGGGGCTCTGGACCGTCGACAACGACCCAGGTGCACGCTTGATAACCCGGTCCGGACGCGCAAAGCCGGCGCCCCATGCGGGACGCCGGCTCTATTTTTCGGGGTTTTCTTCGAGAGTGAGAACCGAACCGGCCGGTCGTCGGCGAGGAGAAAGAGTTGCACCCAGCCGGTGCGACGAAGCGGGGCTCTTCGAGAACGCGTACTAAATGGGGTTTCTTGCCTCTAGATGCCTGTTGCGCAGTTCGTGATAAACGGCCTTGAAGAGCTTCGGGCGGGAGTGGAAGTCGACGCCCTGTGCCCAGAGTTCGGTGTTGACCGTGGAGCCGTCGGCGCGCTCGATGAGGACCGTCAGGCCGCTCTCGATCTCCCACGGGCCGAGCTTGTGCGTGGCCTTGTGCAGGCGCACGTGGGCGACGTCGTCCCAGCTCATCGTGTGTGATCGCAGCAGGCCGCGAATGCGCAGGCCGGCCGGGCCGATGTAGGCGCCCATCTGGAGGATGCGGTAGGCGCCGAGCACCCAGACGGCGGCCAGGACCCCGGCGAGCACGCGGATGCCGTGGCCGCTGAGATCGAATTGGCGGACCGTGGTCCAGCCCAGCAACGCTAATGCAGCAATCTCCCAGCCGATTACCAGCCAACGTCCCGTGCCCGGCGTATAGGGGCGCTCCCAGGTCGTCTCCACGCGAGCGAGTATTCCAGCGGAATTGTCATGATCCGGCGGTGTGTGAAAAAGACTGACCGATCAGACGGAGGCGAGAACCCCATCGCCGATGCTGGTGATCTCATCGGCCGCCTCCGTGACAGCTGCGGCGTAATGGCGCAGCCATGATCGGACGCCGTCCGGTGTCCCGGTCGCGTAGGCGCCGGCCGAACCGACGTACTCCGGCTCGCGACGGTGATGGCCGATCTCGACGGCGACCAGGCCCCGGGGGTCGAAGCCGCGGTTGATCAGCGTGAGATGGGCGGCGGCGCGGGCCACGACGCCGGCCGGCCCGGCGAACGGCCGCAGCGTGATCAGCTCGGCGTGGACGATCGCGGCCAGCAGCAGCGGCGGGGTCCGGTCGTTGCCGGCCACCAGGCGGGAAAGCGCGTCGACGCGGTCGGCGGCGCCGGTGAGGCGGCCGAGATCGGCGGCCGGAACCACCCCGCGCCCGGCCAGGACGTGCAGCTTGGCCAGGACCTGACGGGGCGCCCGGGGCCAGAGGTCGACGAGCCCGCCGAGGCTCTCGGCGACGCGCAGGGCGCCCTGGACCACCGGATCGGTGACCGTGCCGCCGCGGACGTCGTCGAGGTCGTGGACGTTGCCCTCGAGGGCGGCGCTGGCCACGGCACCACGCAGACTGGCCTCGGCCGCCACCTGACCGCCGTGCCGGCGCAGCGCGCGGTGCCGCATGGCGGCGTCGACGCGATCGCGCGCCTCGGTGAGGGCGGGGGCGACGTCGGCAAGCTCGAGCAGCGGGGCGAGTGGATCCACGCCGGTAAGAGTATCGAAACTTGGGCTGCACAAATTGGCGCGGAACTGGCAAGATTCGCGCAGGACCGATCAAGGGCCGGTCATCCAGCGCGCCCATGATGCCACCCGGCGCGCTGGGTGACGCAACCCTCGCCGGTCACATCAGGCCTGACTAATGTGCAACGAAGAAGCCCCGGTCAGCAGTGAAGAGGAGCCGCCCTCATGAGCGAGACATTGGCGAACCTGTCATCGGAGACGCGGCAGTTCCCGCCGCCGGAGCAGGTGGCCGCCGACGCCAACGTCAAGGCCGACGCGTACGAGGAGGCCGCCGCCGACCGGCTCGGCTTCTGGGCCACGCAGGCCGACCGCCTCACCTGGGCGAAGAAGTGGGACCAGGTCCTCGACTGGTCCAACCCGCCGTTCGCCAAGTGGTTCGTGGGCGGCGAGCTGAACATCGCCTACAACTGCGTCGACCGGCACGTCGAGGCCGGTAACGGCGACAAGGTGGCGATCCACTGGGAGGGCGAGCCCGGCGACACCCGCACGATCACCTACAGCGACCTGCTCAAGCTGGTCAGCCAGGCCGCGAACACGCTGACCGGCCTCGGTGTCGGCGCCGGCGACCGGGTTGCGATCTACCTGCCGATGATCCCCGAGGCCGCGGTGGCGATGCTGGCCTGCGCGCGCATCGGCGCGACGCACAGCGTGGTCTTCGGCGGCTTCTCGGTCGACGCGCTCTCCACCCGCATCAAGGACGCCGACGCCAAGCTCGTGATCACGGCCGACGGCGGATACCGGCGCGGCAAGCCGTCGGCGCTCAAGCCGACCGTCGACGAGGCCGTCGCTCAGTGCCCCAGCATCGAGAACGTGCTCGTCGTGCGCCGCACCGGCCAGGAAGTCGCCTGGACCGACAAGGACAAGTGGTGGCACGAGACCGTCGAGCAGGCCGGCACCGAGCACGAGGCGCAGGCGTTCGACTCCGAGCACCCGCTCTTCATCCTCTACACGTCGGGCACGACCGGTAAGCCGAAGGGCATCCTGCACACCACCGGCGGATACCTGACCCAGACGTCGTGGACGCACCACGCGGTCTTCGACCTCAAGCCGGAGACCGACGTCTACTGGTGCACGGCCGACATCGGCTGGGTCACCGGCCACTCGTACATCGTCTACGGCCCGCTCTCCAACGGCGCCACCCAGGTCATGTACGAGGGCACGCCGGACACCCCGGGCCGCGACCGGTTCTGGCAGATCGTCGACAAGTACAAGGTGTCGATCCTCTACACCGCGCCCACGCTCATCCGCACGATGATGAAGTGGGGCGACGACATCCCGGCCGGCTACGACCTGTCGTCGCTGCGCATCCTGGGCAGCGTCGGTGAGCCGATCAACCCCGAGGCCTGGATGTGGTACCGCAAGAACATCGGCCACGACCGGACCCCGGTCGTCGACACCTGGTGGCAGACCGAGACCGGCGGCGTCATGATCTCGCCGCTGCCCGGCGTGACGGCGACGAAGCCCGGCTCGGCGATGACCGCGCTGCCCGGCATCACGGCCGACGTCGTCGACGACCAGGCCCAGTCGGTGCCGAACGGTGGCGGCGGTTTCCTGGTGCTGCGCGACCCGTGGCCGTCGATGCTGCGCACGATCTGGGGCGACGACAAGCGGTTCATCGACACGTACTGGTCGCGTTTCGGCGCCGGGTCCGGCTCGGGCTCCTCCGACGAGTGGATCTACTTCGCCGGTGACGGGGCCAAGAAGGACGACGACGGCGCGATCTGGCTGCTGGGCCGGGTCGACGACGTCATGCTGATCTCGGGACACAACATCTCCACCACCGAGGTCGAGTCGGCCCTGGTGTCGCACCCGTCGGTCGCCGAGGCGGCGGTGGTCGGCGCGACCGACCCGACGACCGGCCAGGCGATCGTGGCGTTCGTGATCCCGCGGGGCAATGTGGACACCGACGGCGACGCGGGCGAGAAGCTCAACGTCGACCTGCGCAACCACGTGGCCAAGACGCTCGGCCCGATCGCCAAGCCGCGCCAGATCATGCTCGTGCCCGAGCTGCCCAAGACCCGCTCCGGCAAGATCATGCGCCGCCTGCTGAAGGACGTGGCCGAGCACCGTTCGCTGGGCGACGTCACCACGCTGCAGGACTCCGCGGTGATGGACCTGATCTCGTCGGGCATGAAGAGCACCAAGTCGGAGGACTGACTTTCCGCTACGCTGTGGCGCCGCGGCCCTTCTCGGGCCGCGGCGCTTCGGTCACGGGGGTTCCATGGTCAAGGTCCTTGGGGGTACGGCGGTAGCGCTGTCCCTCGGCATAGTGGTGCTCAGCGGGTGTTCGAAAGACTCCACGCCGCCCGTCTCCGCGGCGCCGCCCGCTGCTCCCCTCACAACCACGGCCACCGCCACGAGCAGCGCGCCCGCCACCGTCACGATGGCACCCACCACCTCGGCGCCTGCTCCCGTCCCGTCTCTGGCCACTACCGTCGCCGTCCAGCCGACTGCGGCCGCGACGAAGGCACCGACCCGGACCGCGGCCCCCAGCCGCCCGGCCGGCGTGCATGTGCCCAACGTCGGCGGCTTCCAGCCGGGCTGGGTGAACGGCACGGTCACGGCCGCCTCCGGCTCCTGCGTGACGGTCAAGGACGACGCGGGCACCACCTGGAGCCTCTACACGGTCAGTACTGTCCCGGTCACCAAGGGCAGCCCGATCCGGGCCCGCGTCAACCCCGGGCCGACGAAAGTCAACTGCGGCAAAGGCCAGCCCGGCACGCTCGTACGGGCCATGGTCGCGACCGGCTGACGCGAGCGCCTACCCTGGAGGCCATGGGCGGACGGGTAGATGAGTCATGCGTGCTGGTGGACGGCCCATGGACACATCGATTCGTCGGCGCCAACGGCAGCCGCTTCCACGTCGTCGAGGCCGGCACCGGCCCGCTGGTGCTGTTCCTGCACGGCTTCCCGGAGTTCTGGTGGGCCTGGCACGACATCCTGCCCCGGGTCGCCGACGCCGGCTTCCGGGCCGTCGCGATGGACCTGCGCGGCTACGGCGCGAGTGACAAGCCGCCGCGCGGCTACGACGGCTACACCATGGCGGCCGACGTCACCGGCACGATCCGCGCCCTCGGCGAGCGGAACGCGACAATCGTGGGAGCCGGCGCCGGCGGCATGATCGCCTGGGCCGCCGCCGCGTTCCACCCCAAGCTGGTCAACCGCCTGGTCGTGCTCGGTGCGGCCCATCCGCTGCGGTTGCGGGCGGCGCTGTTCGCCGACCCGCGCGGCCAGCTCTCCGCCTCCACGTCGGCGCTGCGCTTCCAGGTGCCCCGCTACGAGCACGTGCTCACCCGCGATGACGCGGCGATGGTGGGCGAACTGATGACCCGCTGGACCGGTCCCCAGTGGAGAGAGACACCCGAGTTCGACGACTACGTACGCCGATGTCGCGAGGCCATGCAGATCCCGCAGGCGGCGTTCTGCGCGCTTGAGGCGTACCGCTGGGTCTTCCGCAGCGCGATCCGGCTGCAGGGCTACCGCTTCGTGAAACTCATGCAGAAACCGCTGATCACCCCGACGTTGCAGCTGCACGGCGAGCTCGACACGGCGACGCTCCCGCGCACGGCTCAGGGCTCGGGGCGGTACGTCATCGCCCCGTACGAGTGGCGTTTGATCCCCGACGCCGGCCACTTCCTGCACCAGGAGGCGACCGACGTGGTCACCGGCGAAGTCCTCCGCTGGGCCAAGACCAGCTAGATGCGCTGCTCGTGCAGCTCGGAGACCTCGTGTATCGGCGCCCAGCCCTGGTAGACGCCGAAGTCGAACTCCTCGAGGCCGAGCTGGCGGGCGATCGGGGCGCGGCCACCCGCGTACTCCACCCGAAGCCACGAATCGGTCTCGGCCAGCACGATGAACGGCGCGCCCCGCCACGAACAGGTCGTTCGCACGTAGACCAGCTCTTCGTACTCGCTGGGGGTCAGCACCCGCACGTACCGGCCGGGCCGAACCTCCTCGAAGCCGTCCGCCGGCTCGGTGCGGTAGATCCGGACGTTGTCGCCGTCCGGCACCGCGTCGTACTCCCGGCCCTGCCAGGTAGCCACATATCCGTCGCGCATCACTGCTCACCAACCCGGCGCCACAGCGGTCCGTCGTTGTCGAAGATCGCCACCATGCGCTCGTTGCCGTCGGCGTCGATCCGCCACAGCTGCGAGCCGTGCGGCAGCCGCACACTGTCCACCTTGAACTCGGCGATCACGTCGCGGCCCTCGCCCGGGGCGAACCCGTTACCCCGGAACGGCGCCCGCTCGATCACCCAGCCGTCCATGGCGCGCAGCGCCTGCTCGTTCTGGCCGCCGTAGGGGATCCGGTAGAGGCTCGGCCGGTACGCGGGCCAGCGCAGCACGAACGCCTCCTTCGCGTCCGGCTGATGCTGGGAGCCGTCATAGCTGAGCCCCAGGGCCGCGAAGAGCTCGCCGGGCGTACGCAGGTGCTCCACCTCGGTCGCCCGGTGAACGAAGCCGGCCACCCGGTCGTAACCCCGCTCCAGGTAGTAGTCGACCTGGTCGGGCGGAAGTGTCTTCTGCATGACGGTTGCGTGCTGGGCGTCGTCGCTGGCCGGCTCGGGCGCGGGCACGGGAGAAGCCGCGTCCTCGGCCAGGGGCGCGTCCGGGTCGGTGCCCAGGCCGGCGTCGGCGGCCCAGTTGGCCAGGGCGATGACCTGCGGGCCGGGGTACTTGGCGCCGATCGGGCTGTTCGGGTTGACGGCGAACGACCAGGCCGGGTCGGGCCAGTTGCGGATCAGCTCGTAGAACCGGACCCCGACCGTACGCGTGGGCTGGGCGTAGTGCTCGGCCAGCCGATCCTTGCTGGTGAAGACAATGAGGAAGGCCTCGCCGTCCATCTGCTCGGTACGGAAGGCGAAACCGGACTCACCGGGCGCGCTGCCCGGGCGGGAGTGGTCGGCGACCGGAACGAGAACGGTGGCGAGCAGCAGGGTGGAGAGGAAAGCGTCGGTGCTGCCACCGCCCGCGGCGTCGAAGAGCTCCCGCTCGACGTCGTTGGCCGGAACGAAAGGCTCGACCGGCGGAGGGGTGCCGTACGAGGGAGCGGCCGGGGCGGGCTGACCGCCGGGCCGGGCCAGGCGGTCGTTGCCCGGAGAACCGGGAATGACCGGCGGGGCCAGACGGTCGGCGGGGGCCTCGGCCCGGGCGGCGTCGGAGCGCGTCTGGAAAGCGGGGAACGACGTCATGGAGGGAGGCGGCCCGGCCGACGGCGAGGTGGCCTGGCGGCGGGGCAGCGGGGTGCCGAAGCCGCGGCCGGGCTCGCTGCCCGGCTGATCGCCGAGCCCACCCGGCTGAGCGGGGCTGGTCTGCCGTACGGCGGGGCTGGTCTGCTGCACGGCGGGGCTGGTCTGCTGCACGGCGGGGCTGGTCTGCTGCACGGCGGCGGCCTGCGGGGAGGCCGGGCCCTGCGGGAACCCGCCACGCTGCTCGTCGGCGGGAGGGGTGACGGTGCGCCGGGGCAGACCGCCGGCGGGGGTGGCCACGGTGGGCTGGGCCCAGCCGGGGTCGAAGGTGCTCTCGGCGGGGTCGCTCGGCACGAAGTGCTCGGGCACGGGCGGGGTGTTGGCGCCGGGGTTGCGCACCGGGAGCGGGGCGTTGGGGTCCTGGAGGTCGCTCGGCGGGGCCGACCGGCGGCTCCCGAGAGCGCCGAACGCGCCACCGAGCGTGGGCGTCGACGGCGGCCCAGAGGCCGGGATGCCGGAGGCCGGGATGCCCGAAGCCGGGATGCCCGAAGCCGGAATGCTCGAGGAGGGAATGCTCGACGACGGGATGCCGGAAGCGGGAACGCTCGACGCCGGAATGCCCGAGGACGGGATCCCGGACGCCGGGGCGATCGGGATGGACGGCGGCTGGTAGGCCGAGGGCACGGTGGGCGGCGGAGCCAAGGGGGCCGCGGAGGCCGGCCGGGGAGGTGTCGCCGGCGGCGGCGCCATCGGCGGAGCAAGCGGGGCCGCGGACGCGGGACCGGACGAGGCCGAGGACGGCGTGCGAGCGGGCAGGCCGCTGGGCATCACGCTGCCGGGGGTACGGATCGGGAGACCACCGGGTCCGATCGGCTCGGCACTGGAGGGCCCGGCCGGCTGAAGGGCCGGCGGCTGAGCTGCCGGCGGCTGAGCTGCCGACGGCTGAGCTGCCGGCGGCTGAGCGGACGGCGGCTGGGCGGTCGGCGGCTGGGTGCGGGAGGGAAGGGCGGCGGGCGGCTGCTGGCCGGCGGACCGGGAGTAGGCATCCGGCTGACCGGCGTACGCTCCGCCTGGACCGCTGACCGGGGGCGCGCTGATCGGTGTGGCGGCCGGGCTGACGGGTCGCCCATAAGAAGGCGCGGCGGGGCTACCCGGCTGACGGAACCCGGGCGCGGCCGGACTCGCCGGCTGACCGAAACCGGGCGCGGCCGGACTCGCCGGCTGACCGAAACCGGGCGCGGCTGGGCTGGACGGCTGGCCGAAACCGGGCGGGGCCGGGTTGGACGGCTGGCCGAAACCGGGCGCGGCCGGGCTGGCTGCTCCGCCGTACGGCTGCCCGTACGCCGGGGCCGCACCGGCGGCCTGGCCGTAGGCGGCGGGTGCGCTGGGCGCGGGCTGTCCCGGCGGTTCGTACGCCGGCGGGGTGCTCACGGGCTGGCCGTAAGGCGTGTTCCCCTCGCCGTAGGCCGCGCTGGCCGCCTGGCCGTACGCGCTGGGCGGGGCGACCGAGGACGGATACTGCGGGTAGGCCGCCGTCGCCGGAACCGGCGCCGCGTCGGTGGTCGGCCCACCCGGGCGGGCGGCCTCCTCCTGGCCGGTGGCGGCCGCGTTGGCGGCGAGGGCGGCGGCCTGAAGGTCCTGCATCTTGGCCGACGCCGGGGTCGCCTCACGGCCCGGCCCGCGAGTGGGCAGCCTCAGGTCGCCCCGGGAGAGCTGGGCGACGAACCATGCCGGCAGGTAGCCCTCGATCGGCAGGCCGGGGTTGACCGCGAGCCACCACTCGAGGTTGGGCCAGGTGTTGGCAAGCTCCTGGTACGGAACGCGCCGGGCCGAGCCCGTGTAGTCGGCCAGGCAGGCCTGCAACGCGGCGGTCGACGTGAAAGCGAGCACATGGGTGCGCCCGCCTGTGCTCCAGGTGCCCCAGCCGAGCGGCGCGAGGCCCGCGAGGGCGTCGGCCGAGACCGGCAACAGCAGGTCAACCCCGGAGAGAATGCGGAAGTACGACTCCTGGTCGTCGGTGCGCAACGCATCGCGCATCGCGACCTCGGCGTCCGTAGCCGGCTCCCACTCGGACACGTCCACCTCTCCCCACGCGCGACGAGGCCATCTCAACGCGTACAACCTACAAGGTCAGGCCGCGATCACAATGGGCGGCAGTACGCGGAGAAGTAAAGCAGGTGTACGACGCCCTCGGCACGCGCTCGGAAGGTCTCCGATGCGCCTTGATCAGTAGCCGGCAGCAACCAGCCGACAACCGATAGTAGCGTCATCGGACTTTTCGGCTAGTACGCGTTCGGGGGACACCAAGTCTCGCAAGAACGGACTAAAGGGAACGGCCGGCGCAGTCACTGTCGACTGCCCGGCCGCCGCGGGATAAATCGGCGCTCACTGGAAGCGCTGAGTCGCCGCCTTCTCGGTGTGGATGTAGTCGTCGACCGACTGGTCGACGGCCACCTTGATGTTCTGCAGGATGCTCTGCAGGTCGGCGGACGCCGCGCGCCACGTGGCCTGCCGCTGCGCGTACGCCTCCTTGGCCTCGCCCTCCCACGTGGCCACCAGCGGAGCGGCGTTGCTCTCGAGCTGGTCGAGCCGGGACTGCAGCGTGCTGATCGCCTTCTGGATGTCGGCGCTGGCGTTCTGGAGGGCGCCGAAGTTGACGAGCAGAACTCCGTCGTTGGGCATGTCTTCTCTCCCCGTCAGAGCGGCAGCTGGAAGCTGCCGCCGGAGTTGGCCACCCGGCTCTGGGCCTCGGTGTCGGAGGTGTCGTAGCCGACGCCGGACACCTTGATCGAATCGGCGGTCTGCGCGAGTGCCGCGTTGAGCTTCTTGAGGTCTTCCGCGTACTGCACCTTGACCTGCTCGAACGCGGCCGCGCCGAGACCCTTCCACGCGCTGCTCAGCACGGAAAGCTCGGACATGAGCGTGCTCAGCATCTGCTGAAGCCCCGCGTTCACGTCGTCGAAGTTCGCGGCGGTCTTCGCCATCACCGCGGATTCTGCCTGCGTCTGGGCCACCCCGGACGTCACCCCGCTCTCTCGTTCGGTTCGCCGATCGCCGAGATCCGTTGACGTATCGACGGTGGCCACCAGGCTAGCCCCGGAAAACAAGCCGTTGGGGCATGCCGTGAGCGGCCGATTACTCTTCAGGTACGTCGCCGACCGTAGCGAAGTTCGTCAAGACGAGAAAGCTCGGAATCGGAACCTGTGGATAACTCAGCTCTGTCCACAGGGCGCCCCGAGGGTGGGCCGATGCCCATACGATGGGCCCGCACAAGCAGGAATGCGGCGCGAGGGGCGGTGTGACATGACGGTTGGTGTGGCGGGGGAACGCGACTACCGCGACCTCAGTGGACCGGCCCGGCCGTCACCCAAGGTCAGCAACGGCCCGGTCCGGGGTGGACGGCTGTTCGGCGTCAGAGCCGGTCAGCTCGTCGCCACTCAGGTGGCCGCGGTGGCGATCGTGATCGGCGCGCTGAACGGGCCCATCGGCCTTGTGGCGGGTGTCGCCGTCGCCCTGCTCCTCTTGGCGGTCACCTGGTTGAGACTGCGCCGGCGCTGGTTGTTCGAGTGGTTCGGCGTGATGCTCCGCTTCGGCGGCCGGCGGCATTCGGCGGCCGCCGCGACCTCGCCGGCCGCGCTGCTCGAGTTCGTCGCGCCCGGGGCGCGCGTGGAACAGACCGATCTGGCCGGCGACCCGGCGGCGATCATTGTGGACGGTCACGGGCTGACCGCCGTGCTCGAGCTCGGCGATCCGGCCGGGCTGCTGGCCGAGGAGTCGGCGGCGCTGCCCTCCCCCGCCTCGCTGCTGCCGTCGGCCGGGGCGGAGCTGCCGCCGGTCCTGATCCAGCTGGTGCTGACCGGCGCCCCGGCGCCGTCGTTGCGGGCCGGCGCCGGCACCCCGGCCAACTCGTACCGTCAGCTCACCGAGGGCCGCCTGCTCGGGCACAGCCGCGCCCTGCTCGCCGTCCGGGTCTTGCGCGCCGAGGGCTGGGCGCCCGACGAGCTGCACCGTTCCCTGTCCGGCCTGGTGCGCAAGCTCGTCCGGCGGCTGTCCGCGGTGCCCGCCCGGCCGCTCGGCGAGGCCGCCGCGATGCGGGTGATCGCCGAGCTGGCGCACGACGATGGCGCCGACCGGGCTCAGGAGACGTGGCCCGGCCTGCGGGTCGGCGGGCTGGCGCAGAGCACCTTCCAGCTCCGCCGATGGCCCGACCCTCGCGTCGAGACGTCCCGCCGGCTGGTGTCCCGGCTGCTCACGTTGCCGGCCTCGGCCACCACGGTGTCGCTGACGGCCGGTCCGCGGCCGGCGCACGGTCCGACCCCGCTCGACCTCACGATCCGGCTCGCCGCCCCCGACGCCAACGCGCTCGGCGCCGCCACCCAGGCCCTGCACAAGCTGGTCGCGGCCGAGCGGGCCGGTGTCCGGCGGCTCGACGGCGAGCACCTGTCCGGCCTGTCCGCGACGCTCCCGCTGGGCGGCACGCCGTCGGTCGTGCCGGGTCTGCCGCCCGACGGCGTCCAGCCGGCCGAGCAGCTCGAGGGCCTTGATCTGCCGGTCGGCGCGTCCGGCCTGATGCTCGGCCGCAACCGGCACGGCAACCCGGTGGTGGCCCGGCTGTTCCGTCCCGACCAGACCCGCGTGCTGCTGGTCGGCGGGGTCCGCTGCGCCCAGCTGGTCGTTCTGCGGGCGATGGCCCTGGGCGCGCGGGTCATGGTCCAGACGGCCCGGCCACGGGCCTGGGAGCCGTTCGTCCGCGGTGCCGCCGTCCCCGGCGAGTCGATCGCGGTCGTGCCGCCCGGGCGGCCCGTCGAGATCGCCCCCGGCTCGGCCCTTCAGCCCCTGCTGGTCGTCGTCGACATCGGCCCGGTCGGCTCCGACAACCGGCCCGGCGCCGGCTGGCAGGCCACGCTGGTCGTCCGCGACGAGTTCTCGGCCGCCGACGTCGACGTGGCCTCCCGCGCCGACCTGCTCATCCTCCAGCCGCTCCGCCCCGACGAGGCCACCCTGATCGGCGGGGCGCTGGGCCTGGGCGAGGTGGCCCAGTGGATGACCCGCATCCGGCCCGACATGGTGGGCGTGGTCAACCGACGGGCCGTCCGGTGGGCCGCCCTCGCCCACACCCCCATCGAGACCCAGCTGGTCGGCCCGCCGGGCCGCTGACGGCCGATATAGGGGAGATCTTCGTCAACGACATCGACAAGATCGGTGTGTGGTGTCGTGCCTGGTGGCGCGGGCGTGGCACGATTCCGGGCCATGGGCCTCATCATCCGGCTTTTGATCACCGCGTTCTCGCTGTGGCTGGCGACCGTGCTGATCGACGGCATCGAGCTGACGACCGACTCCACGTCCCAGAAGGTCGTGACGCTGCTGATCGTGGCGGTCATCTTCGGCGTGGTAAACGCAGTCCTGCGGCCGATCATCAAGATCGTGGGGTGCGGACTCTACGTTCTTACGCTCGGCCTGATCGCGCTGGTGGTCAACGGGCTGCTGTTCCTGCTGACCAGCTGGATCGCCGGCCAGTTCGACCTGCCGTTCCACGTCGACGACTTCTGGCCGAGCGCGGTCCTCGGCGCCCTGCTCGTCGGCGTCGTGAGCTGGCTGCTCAACATGCTCGTTCCCGACGGCGACGACTAGAACCCTGGGATTCCGGTGGCGGGCCGGCAAGATCCAGGCTTCACTCACGGTCGTGTTGTGTGCGAGCCGTGACGACGGATACGAGTTGAGCTCCGAGCGGGAGCGGATCGATCTCCCGCTGGTGCACCGGTGGCTGTCGACCGACGCCTACTGGGCCAAGGGCCGGTCGCTCGAACAGATGCGGGCGGCCCTCGACGGGTCCGACGCGTTCGGCATCTATCTCGGCGACGTGCAGGTGGCCGTCGCGCGTGTGATCACCGACGACTCCGTTTTCGCCTATCTGTGCGACGTCTACGTCGATCCGGCGCACCGGGGCAAGGGCCTCGGCGGCTGGCTCGTCGGGAGCGTGCGCGACCACTATGCGGCGCTCGGCCTCAAGCGTCTGCTCCTGACGACCCGCGACGCCCAGCCGGTCTACGCGGCGCAAGGCTTCGTCGAGGTGGACCCCGGGCGCTGGATGGCCTGCGATCTTGAGGCCGTACGGGCGGCGTCCACCGCCTGAGACCTCGGCCATATGCAAGGACCGGGATCCGGGGAAGACCTTACGGTGGGGTCATGAGCGACGAGCGGCGCGGATATCTCTACGGCCTCGCGGCGTATGTGATGTGGGGCTTCTTCCCGATCTACTTCAAGCATCTTCAGCCGGCGTCGGCCCTGGAGATCCTCGCTCACCGCGTGGTGTGGTCGGTGGTCTTCGTGACCCTGCTGCTGGCCGCCCTGCGGAACTGGCGTTTCCTCGGCCGGCTGCTGCGCACGCCCAAACTGCTCGGCGGCATCGCGATCGCCGCGGTGCTCATCGGCGTGAACTGGGCGACCTACATCTACGGCGTGAACACCGACCGGGTCGTGGAAACCGCCCTCGGCTACTTCATCACGCCGCTCGTCGTCGTGCTGCTCGGCGTCACCGTTCAGGGCGAACGGCTGCGCCCTTGGCAGTGGATCGCCGTCGGGGTGGGCACCGTCGCGGTCGCCGTGCTGACCATCGACTACGGGCGACTGCCGTACATCGCCCTGCTCCTGGCCGCCAGTTTCGGCACGTACAGCCTGATCAAGAAACGTATGTCGCTGCCGCCGGCCGAGGGTCTCTTCGTCGAGTCGTCGGTGCTGGCCGTGCCGGCGCTGATCTTCCTGGCCTGGCTCAACATCGGCGGAGACGCGCAATTCGGGCACGTGTCGGCCACGCACACCGTGCTCATGGTCCTGTCGGGGCTGGCCACCGCCGTACCCCTGCTGCTCTTCGCCGGGGCGGCGAACCGGGTGCCGATGGTCGGCATCGGAATCCTTCAGTACGTGGCGCCGATCCTCCAGCTCGCCTGCGGGCTGCTCATCTACCACGAGCCGATGCCGCCGGCCCGCCTCGCCGGGTTCGCGCTGGTCTGGGTCGCGCTGATCATCTTCACCGTGGACGCGCTGACCAGGACGAGACGAGAGAGGACGGCGATCGGCTCAGCAGCCGCCACTGCCGAGCCGATCGCCACCCTGCCACCCCGCTGACCGGAATCAGAGGTCAGGGGACGTCGTAGGCCAGGAGCACCTTTCCGTCGTACTGCACCAGCTCGAGCCGCGAGAGGCTGCCCGGCCCGAAATGTGTGGCTCCCGGCATGGTGAACTGCGAGCCCGGTTCGGCCTGCCAGGAGCCGACCTGCTCCTTCTGCTCGTCCGGCCCGTAGGCCATCAGGCGGAAGGTGTACGGGCGGCTCGCGGCCGCGCTGTAGTTGCAGACCATGTCCACTTTGGTGCCGCCGGCCGTGCTGGTCAGCCGCAGTGTCGCCTTGATCGGCGAGGCGCCGTCGATCGCCGTCATGGCGACCGCCGGGCCGGGTGGCGGCGCGGCCGGGGCGGCCGAGCCCCGCGTCCAGAGAAACAGTCCCGCGCCGACCAGCACCACCAAGATCGCGGCGGCGGCACTGCTCAGAAGGCGTACCCGAGAGGCCTTGCCCTTTTTGTGACGCTTAGCGGAGGGCGCCAACGTGGCCCACTCCGACGTCGCCCAGTCGCGCAGCGACGCTCCCGGATGGCTCGTGCCACCGCTGAGCGTGGGATCGAGGAGCTTGGCGAACTCCTTGGCGTCGAGGCGGGCCAGCAGATCGGGCATGGCCGACAGATCGGCCACGGCCTCACGACAGAACGAACACGTGGCCAGATGCTGCTCGTAGGCGGCCCGCTCGGCCGGCGACAAGGCACCCAGTACATACGCTCCGTCATCGTGCTCATGCTCGCAGCGCACCCCGTCACCACCCTCCGCTGATCTCCCGCTTGCACCCTGTCTTACGCGAGGGACGAACGTGGAGTTCAACGAAGCCTTAGGTTCCCTTGTCAGGCGGTGGCCGACTCGCCCGCGGAGAGCGCCTCGGCGACATTTCGGGCGGCCGCCGTGAGCTTGGCCCGGACGACCCGGGCCGAAGTAAGCATCTCGGCCGCCGGCAGCGCGCAGGAGAGCACGAGCCGCCGTTCGATGTCGCGGTCGGCGATGACCAGCACCGCCGCGCACGCCAGCCCCTGCCGGAACTGTCCCATTTCGAGCTGCATGCCACGCCGCTCGCCCGCGGCCAGGTCGGCCTCGAGCGCCTCGGGCGTCGTCAACGTGGCCGGGGTGAACGCACGCATGCCGTAATCACGCAGGTAGCGGGCGCGCTGATCGGGCGTGAGCGTGGCCAGCAACGCCTTGCCGAGCGCCGTCGCATGACCGCCCTCGTCGAAGCCGGGGGTCATGTCGTCGATGAACGGCGACCGGGCGCCCTCGGCCGAGGCGGTCACGGCGATGCGGCCACCGACGAAACGGCCGAGATAGTGGCTGTAGCCGCTGTCCAGCGCCGCGCGCCGCAGCGCCTCGCCGACCGCGGGCGGGCCGCGGAAGGCGGAGACGAGTTCCCGATACCGGTCGGCGATCTCCAGCCCCACGATGTACGTGCCGTCCTCGCGGCGGATCACGTAACCCTCGTAGGCCAGAGTGCGCACAAGGTGATACGTCGTCGCGACGGTCAACTCGCACCGTCGCGCTATCTGCTTCACGGTGAGTCCGCGCGGGGCTCGACCTACCGACTCGAGAACGCGCAGGGCGCGTGACACGCTCCGGATCAGATCGGACGGCTCCGCCAGGGGGTCGCGCACAGCTACCTCCGACGCCAGGGACTTACACCATATGAATAATCTTCCCCCGGGGGAATGCCAAAAGCATGTGGATCACGATCGATTTACACGAGCCGTATGGTCAGTAGCACTCAGCGCGCTCGATAGCCGTCCCTCAATCTGAGGATCACTCTGCGCCGCCGCATTGCCATCCAGTCTTATTCTAGCGCTAGAATAGGGCGTGGATCTGACACCGGCCGAGCTGACCGTGCTCGGCCTCATCATCGAGCGGCCGCAGCACGGCTACGACCTGGAACGGGTCATCGAGCAGCGCGGCATCCGACAGTGGACCGACATCGGGTTCTCCTCGATCTATTACCTTCTCGGCAAGCTGGAGAAGCGAGGCCTGCTGCACGCCCCCAACGGCCAGGCCGGCGGAAAATCCCGGCGGGTCCTGCACGCCACCGCTGAGGGCCGCGAGACGGCGGCGCGGGCGGCCCTGACGCTCGTCGCCGACCCTCAGCCGGTCCCCAATCCGCTGCTCGTCGGCATCGCCAATCTGCCCCTGTTCTCGCCGGCCGACTACGCACGGGCCCTGCACACGCGGCTGGCGGCGATCGACGCGCGCATCGCCGGGGTCCGGGCGGCCGCGGAGGCCCAACAGGACCGGGCCGCCCTTCCCCCGGCGGCGCGTGAAGTGTTCTCGTACTCACTGAGCCTCATGGAGGCGGAGAGGCAGTGGCTCGCCGGCCGAGTCCAGGTACCCCATGACCAGCAAGACTGACTTCAAGAAGACCCTCGACGCGTACCAGGCCCGGCCCGGTCAGTTCCGGGTCCTGGACGTGCCCGATATGCGCTATCTCGCGATCGACGGCCACGGGGACCCCAACACCTCGCCCGTCTTCGCCGGCGCGCTGGAGGCGCTCTACCCGGTGGCGTACGGCCTGAAGTTCGCCAGCAAGACCGAGCTGGACCGCGACTACGTGGTTCCGCCGCTGGAAGGCCTCTGGTGGGCCGACGACATGGGCTCGTTCACCACGGCGCGCGACAAGTCCCGGTGGGACTGGACGCTGCTGCTCATGACCCCGGACTGGATCGGTCAGGACATGGTCGACGCCGCGATCGCGCGGGCCGGCGCCAAACAACCGCCGGCACGTCTCGGCGACCTCCGCCTTCAGGCGCTGTCCGAGGGCCGGTGCGTGCAGACTCTGCACATCGGCTCCTTCGACGACGAGGCCGGCGTGCTGGCGCGGCTGCACGACGAGATCATCCCCGAGCAAGGTCTCCAGATGACCGGTCTGCACCACGAGATCTACCTGAGCGACGCCCGCCGGGTGCCGCCCGAGAAGCGGCGCACCATCCTCCGCCAGCCGGTGACCGCCGCGGTGATGTCCGAGACGTGTGCCAGATCTTGATTTTGATCTTGCGAGCGCTACCCCTGGGGCCGTGGGGGTCGGACCCATGTGGCATCGTGAAAGCGTGGTGAGCACCGGGGATATGACGCCTTCCGACATGGCGCTGTCGTCGCTCGGCCTCGACGTCGATCCGAGGGTCGATGCGTCGGTGACGGCGACGCTGGCTGCCGTGGAGGAGGAGCTTCGGGCCAACGTGGCCAGCGCCGATCCGCTGGTGGCCGAGGCCGCGCGGCATCTCGCCGACGCGGGCGGCAAGCGGTTCCGGCCGCTGCTCGTGGCGCTGGGAGCGCAGTTCGGAGATCCGCAGGCGCCCGAGATCGTCGCGGCGGCCAACGTGGTCGAGCTGACCCACCTGGCGACGCTGTACCACGACGACGTCATGGACGAGGCGCCCGTCCGGCGCGGGGCGCCCAGCGCCAATTCGCGCTGGGGCAACTCCGTGGC
The DNA here is from genome assembly GCF_043197815.1 of Actinoplanes sp. NPDC048988. Taxonomy (NCBI): domain Bacteria; kingdom Bacillati; phylum Actinomycetota; class Actinomycetes; order Micromonosporales; family Micromonosporaceae; genus Actinoplanes; species Actinoplanes sp. NPDC048988. The sequence goes on from NZ_JBICTW010000022.1 coordinate 37,428, forward strand.
CATCCTGGTCGGTGACTACCTGTTCGCGCAGGCCGCCGACCTGGCGGCGACGCTCGGGCCGGAGGCCGTTCACCTTCAGGCCCGCACGTTCGCGCGGCTGGTGCACGGGCAGATCGCCGAGACGGTGGGCCCGCGCGGCAGCGACCCCATCGAGCACTATCTGCACGTCATCACCGAGAAGACCGCGTCGCTGATCGCCACCTCGGCCCGCTTCGGCGGCCTGTTCTCGGGGGCGCCGGCCACGTCGGTCGAGGCGCTCGCCGGTTACGGCGAGACGATCGGCATCGCGTTCCAGCTCTCCGACGACCTGCTCGACATCGCCTCGGAGTCGGTCCAGTCCGGCAAAACGCCCGGCACCGACCTGCGTGAGGGCGTGCCAACCCTGCCGGTGCTCTACGCCCTGGCCGGCGACGACACAGACGCTTCGGCCGTACGGCTTCGTGAGCTCCTGGCCAGCGGCCCGATCACCGACGACGCGCTGCACGCCGAGGCCCTGACGCTGCTGCGCGAGTCCGCCGCGATGAAGAAGGCCCGCGAGACGGTCCGCACCTACGCGGAAGAGGCCCGGGCCCAGCTGGCCCCCCTGCCCGCCGGCGACGCCAAGCGGGCCATGGAAGCCCTCTGCGACTTCATCGCCGACCGCACAAGCTGACCGACCCCGCCCCCGCGCAACCCGGCCGACGATCCGAGCGGACACGGCCGATTGTTCGCCGCCGCCGCGCCGGAACGTGGCTGAGCTGATCGCCGCCCAGCGTGAAGAGCCGCTCAGCCCGACGAGCCGCCCAACCGGACGAGCCGCCCAGCCTGCCGAGCCGCCCAGGCCGACGAGCCGCCCCGCCCGACGAGCCGCCCAACCCGACGAGCCGCCCAGCGTGAAGCGACCTGGTCGGCCGCGCGGTGCGGGGCTGGGCTAAGCGCGGCTGAGGAAGGCCCGGATCGCCGAGAGCCAGGCGTCCGGATTGTCGAAGTGCGCCATGTGCGCGGCCTCGGGCACCTCGACCAGCGTGCTCGAGGGCAGCTCGCCGTGCAGGCGGCGGGCCAGCTCGACCGGGAAGCCCATGTCCCGCACCCCCTGGAGCAGCAGGGCGGGTCCACCCCATTCCCGCAGTACGCGCGGCGCGTCCTCCGGGGCCGCCGGATGCAGCCGGCCGGTCTCGTAGGGTTCGTTCCAGTCGCTGGAGAAGCGCACCCGCGAGAGCACCCGGTGCCATTCGGCCAGCCGGTCCAGCCGCCACACGGCCAGCGGTGCGTCGGCCACCGCCATGGCCCTGCTCAGCGCGCCGTCCGCCGCGTCCGGCCCGGTGAGCAGCGGGTCACCGAACGACACCGGCGTGGTCAGTCCACGACGCTCCCGGTAGTCCGCCGACTCGTCGAGCAGATGCTGAAACTCGCGGTACGCCGTCGTGGACGCCAGGATCACCGACCGCACGACCGAGGGATGCTGCGCCACCACCCGCATCGCGATCATGCCGCCATAGGAGAACCCGAGGATGTCGGCCCGCTCGGCGCCCAGATGGCGCACCAGCGCCGCCACATCATCGGCCAGGTGTTCCGGCTGGAGGGCGGCGACCGGCAGCTCCCCCACCGGCGGCGTCCGGCTGCTCCGCCCGCATCCGCGCAGGTCGAACAGAACGACATGTGCCACGTCGCTCAGCTCCGCGACCGCCGGCGGCAGAAACGAGTGGTCCCAGGTCGGCCCACCGTGAACGACAACCAGCATCGGCCGCTCCGGGTCGCCGAAACGCCTGGTGTACAAATCGACGCCGTTGACCCTCTCGTGCACGCCGGAAACCCTACTGGTGTGATTCACTTCGGCCGTGCGCAGATGGATCGCGATCGTTGTCACGGTGACGCTCATCCTGGTCGCGGCCATCGAGGGTTCCCGCTGGTGGACCGGCCGCGCCCCCTACTCGGCCGGTGATCTGGCCGCGCGCGCCGATCTGCGGATCGTCGACCAGGTCACGGCGGAGGCCGCCCTGGGCCCGCACAGCGTTCCGACGATTGCCGAGGGGCAGCAGCTCTTCCTCGGGCATGTGACCTGGCGCCGGCCGGCTCATGAGGAAGGCGCCGTCTACATGATGGTGCTGCACAACCGCACACATCGCCCGCCCGCGATGATGTTCGGCAAGGAGGGGACCAACCTCGCCTCCAACAGCGCGCTGTCCGAGGCCGCGGATCGCTATCCCTGGCTGGCCGGCGCCGACGGAGTGCACACCGCCGACGGCGGGTTCATACCGATCGAGGCCATCGCGCTGTACTCACTCGAAGCCGAGGAGCTGACATTCGCGGCCGTACTGGTCCCGGCCGACGCCAACCTCGGCGGCCGGGTGCCCCGGGCCGCGGCTCCGGCCCAGGCCTCCGATCTGACGATCGCCCTGGTCCAGGTGAACGGGCACGGCCGGGCGACCTGGGCCCAGCGCCTCCTGAACTAGAGGCGCCGGGCCACGCCGCGGGGTGGGTCAGCGGACGAACTGGGCCGCGTCTCGGGTCAGGTCGATCAGGGGGGCCGGGACGACGCCGAGGGCGAGCGTCGCCAGCACGCCGATGGCCAGGGCCGCCGACGTCAGGAAGCCCGGGATGGACACCGTCGGCGTCGACTCGCCGGGCTCGGAGAGCCACAGCAGGACGACGACTCGCAGGTACGGGAAGGCGATCAGCATGCTGGTGAGCACGCCGACGATGACCAGCCAGGTCTGCCCGCCCTCGATGGCCGCCCCGAACACGCCGAACTTGCTGGTGAAGCCGCTGGTCAGCGGGATACCGGCGAAGGCCAGCAACAGGAACGTGAAGACCGCCGCGAACAGCGGGCTCTTGCGGCCCAGCCCGGCCCAGCGGGACAGGTGGGTCGCCTCGCCGTCGGCGTCGCGGACCAGGGTGACGATGCCGAAGGCGGCGAGGACCGTGAAGCCGTACGCCACCAGGTAGAACATCGTGCTCGACAGGCCCTCGGGGTTGAGCGCCAGCACACCCACCAGCAGGTAGCCGGCGTTGGCGACCGACGAGTAGGCGAGCAGCCGCTTCATGTCGGTCTGGGTGACCGCCAGGACCGCGCCGACCAGCATGGTCAGAACCGCCACCGTGCCCAGCACCGGCTGGAAGTCCCAGCGGACGCCGTCGAACGCCACGTACAGGATCCGCAGGAGCGCGCCGAAGGCGGCGACCTTCGTGCAGGCCGCCATCAGCGCCGTGATCGGGGTGGGCGCGCCCTGGTAGACGTCGGGCGTCCACACGTGGAACGGCGCGAGCGCCGCCTTGAAGAGCAGGCCGATCGCGAGCAGGGCCAGACCGCCGTACAGCAGAACCTGGCTCCTCTGCGGGTTGATCACCGCCTGGTGCACCTGGTCGAGGCTGATGCCGCCGGCGAAGCCGTAGATGAGCGCCACGCCGAACAGGAAGAACGCCGAGGCGTACGACCCGAGCAGGAAGTACTTGAGGGCGGCCTCCTGGCTGAGCAGGCGCCGCCGCCGGGCGAGCGCGCACAGCAGGTAGAGCGGCAGCGAGAAGACCTCGAGCGCGACGAACATGGTGAGCAGGTCGTTGGCCGCGACGAACAGCAGCATGCCGCCGAGCGCGAACACGGTCAGCGGATAGACCTCGGTCAGGCCGGGCTGGTCGCCGGCCTGCTTGACGTCCTTCTGGGAGCCGACGGTGATCGCGGCCTGCGAGACGAACGGGCCGCCGCGCTCCAGGGTGCGGTCACCGATCAGCATCAGCGAGACCAGGCCGAGGACGAGCAGCGCACCCTGCAGGAACAGGGTCGGGCCGTCGACCGCGACCGCGCCGCCGATCGTGATCGTGCGGGTGCTGTGCTGGAGGATCACCGCGACGAAGGACGCCACGATGCCGAGGGCCGCCAGGCTGAGCTGGACGGCGTTGCGGATCCGGCGCGGGGCCGTCACCTCCACGATGATGCCGACGCAGGCCACCCCGAAGAGGATCAACATCGGCAGCAGCGCGCCGTAGTCGATGGCGGGCAGTTTCAGGTCTCCCATGGCTAGCGCGCCACCCTTTCATTCGCGACGACCGGTGTCGGGTCCTGCACGCCGACGTCCTGCATGGTCGCCTGCACCGCCGGGTTGATCACGTCGGTGACCGGCTTGGGATAGAAGCCGAGCAGGACGATCAGCAGGATGAGCGGGGCCACCACGATCTTTTCCCGCAGTGTGATGTCTCGCCGCATGGCCGGCACCGTGGGCAGGACCGGGTTGAGCGTGCCCTGCGTGGTGCGCTGGATCATCCAGAGCACGTACGCGGCGGCCAGGATGATCCCGGCGGTCGCGATCACGGCGTACGTCTTGTGCACCGTGAAGGTCCCGATCAGCACCAGGAACTCGCTGACGAACGGGGCCGTGCCGGGCAGGGCCAGCGAGGCCAGACCGGCGAAGAAGAGCACGCCGGCCAGGACCGGGACCATCTTGCCGGCGCCGCCGAAGTCGCTGACCAGGTTGGATCCCCGGCGGGCGACGAACATGCCGACCACGATGAAGAGCAGGCCGGTGGCCAGGCCGTGGTTGACCATGTAGAGCACCGAGCCGGTGCCGCCCTGCGTGGTGAAGGCGAAGATGCCGATGCCGATGAAGCCGAAGTGCGCGATCGACGTGTACGACACCAGGCGCTTCAGGTCGTTCTGCCCGACCGCCAGCAGCGCGGCGTAGATGATCCCGATGACCGCGAGGACCAGCGCCGCCGGGGCGAACCAGCGGGACGCCTCCGGGAACAGCGGCAGGCAGTACCGCAGGATGCCGAACGTGCCGACCTTGTCCATGACGCCGACCAGCAGCGCGGCCGCGCCGGCCGGGGCGGCGCCACCGGCGTCCGGCAGCCAGGTGTGGAACGGGAAGAACGGCGCCTTGATCGCGAAGGCGACGAAGAAGCCGAGGAACAGCCAGCGGGCCGTGTTCTGGTCGATCGACCCGGCCGCCCCGGCGAGCTTGCCGAAGTCGAACGTGTGCCCGCCGACCACCCACAGCCCGATCACCGCGGCCAGCATGAACAGGCCGCCGACCAGGCTGTAGAGGAAGAACTTCACAGCGGCGTACTGCCGGCGGGGACCGCCGAACGAGCCGATGATGAAGTACATCGGGATCAGCATGACCTCGAAGAACACGTAGAACAGGAAGATGTCGGCGGCCGCGAAGACGCCGATCATCGTGAACTCGAAGGCCAGCAGCAGCGCGAAGTACGTCGGCACGGAGCGCTTGCTTTGGTCGACGTCGCGCCACGACGCCAGGATGACGATCGGGAAGAGCACCGCGATCAGCATCAGCATGACCAGCGCGATGCCGTCGGCGGCGAGGGTGAACCGGGCGTCCCAGGACGGGATCCAGGCGTACGACTCCCGGAACTGGAAGCGGTCACCCCCGGTCTGGAAGGCGATCCACATGACGACGCTCAGCGCGAGCACCACCAGCGACCAGCCCAGCGCCACCAGCTTGGCCAGCTGCGCCTTGGCGCGCGGGACGCACGCCACGACCACCGCGCCGACCAGGGGCAGCAGCGTCAGGATGGACAGGAACGGGAAGTCTTTCACGCCAACCACCCAAGCTGGATCGCGAGGAAGGCGCCGACGACGAGGACGGCACCGGTGAGCATGGAGAGGGCGTACGACCGTACGAAACCGGTCTGAAGCCGCCGGAGGCGCCCGGAGCTGCCGCCGACACCGGCCGCGATCCCGTTGACCAGTCCGTCGATGCCCTTGTTGTCGAGGTAGACCAGCGCCCGCGTGAGGTAGATGCCGGGCCGCTCGAACACCGCCTCGTTGAACGCGTCGGTGTAGAGGTTGCGGCGGGCCGCGGTGACGATGACACCGGCCGGCTGCGGCTCGAGCGCCGTTCCGCGGCGGAAGAGCGCCCAGGCCAGCCCGGCGCCGAGCAGGGTGATCAGCACGCTGAGGATGGTGATCCACAGGTGCGGGAGGACCGCCTCGGCGGTCTGCTCCTCGGGGCCGAAAGTGGCCTCGAGCCAGTCCGGGACCACCGTGACCATGAGCCCGCCGGCCACGATCGAGCCCAGCGACAGAATCACCAACGGGATCGTCATGATCGCCGGGGACTCGTGCGGATGCTGGTTGTCCTCGGTGTACCGCTCCGGCCCGTGGAACGTGAGCACGAACAGTCGCGTCATGTAGAACGCGGTCAGCCCGGCGCCGAGCAGTGCCGCCAGGCCGAACAGCCAGGACGTCCAGTCACCGCGCTCGAAGGCGGCCGCGATGATCGGCTCCTTCGAGAAGTAGCCGGACAGCGGCGGGATGCCGATGATGGCCAGCCAGCCCGTGGCGAAGGTCAACCACGTCCACTTCATGTATTTGCGCAGGCCGCCGAAGCGCCGGATGTCGACCTGGTCGTGCATGCCGTGCATGACCGAGCCGGCGCCGAGGAACATGTTGGCCTTGAAGAAGCCGTGCGCCAGCAGGTGGATGATGGCCAGGGCGTACGCACCGCCGCCGAGCCCGACGCCGACGAACATGTAGCCGATCTGGCTGACCGTCGACCAGGCCAGGACGCGCTTGATGTCGTCCTTGGCGGCGCCGATGATGCAGCCCATCAGCAGCGTCAGGGCGCCCACGCTGACCACGATCACCTGGAGCGTCTGGTTGGCCGAGAAGATCGGGTTGGAGCGGGCGATCAGGTAGACGCCGGCGGTGACCATCGTGGCCGCGTGGATGAGGGCCGAGACCGGGGTCGGGCCCTCCATCGCGTCGGGCAACCAGGCCTGCAGCGGGAACTGGCCGGATTTACCGGCCGCGCCGAGCAGCAGCAGGATGCCGAGGATCAGCGTCACCGTCGAGCTGAGCCCGCCGACGCTGGTGAACACCTCGTCGTACTGCGTGGTGCCCAGGTAGGCGAAGAGGATGAAGATGCCGATGGCCAGGCCGGTGTCGCCGACCCGGTTCATCAGGAACGCCTTCTTGCCGGCGGTGGCCGCCGACGGCCGGGTGTACCAGAACGAGATCAGCAGGTACGACGCCAGACCGACGCCCTCCCAGCCGAAGTACAGCATCACGTAGTTGTTGCCGAGGACGAGCAGGAGCATCGCCGCGACGAACAGGTTGAAGTAGCCGAAGAACCGGCGGCGGCCGGGGTCGTGCTCCATGTAGCCGACCGCGTAGATGTGGATCAGCGAGCCGACACCGGTGATCAGCAGGACGAAGACACCGGAGAGCGGGTCGAAGAGAAGTCCGAAGTCGACATGCAGGCTGCCGACGGTGATGAAGTCCCAGAGGCTCTGCTGCGCCGTGCGGTGTCCCTCTTCGAGGTCGGCCAGGCTGATGAAGAAGATCAGGCCGAGCACGAACGAGGCGGCCACCGCGAGGACGCCGAGCCAGTGTCCCCACTTGTCGGCCCGCTTGCCCAGCAGCAGCAGGATCGCCGCGCTGACGAGCGGAATGGCGATGAGCAGCCAGATTCCGCTCAGCACCCCCGACGCGGGGGCGTACTCCACTGCGTGTTCCACGTGAAGGCCCCTTTAGTACTTGAGGAGGTTCGCGTCGTCGACGCTCGCGGAGCGCCTCGTACGGAAGATCGACATGATGATCGCGAGACCCACCACGACCTCGGCCGCCGCGACGACCATCACGAAGAACGCGATGATCTGGCCGTCGAGGCTGCCGTTGATGCGGCTGAAGGTGACCAGGGCGAGGTTCGCGGCGTTGAGCATCAGCTCGATGCACATGAACAGCACGATCGCGTTGCGGCGGACGAGCACCCCGGCGGCGCCGATGGTGAAGAGGATGGCCGCCAGAACGAGGTAGTAGTCAGGAGTCACTTCTCTGTTCCCTTCGGGGCCGCCTCGTCCGCCGTCAGCTCGCGCAGCGGAAGGATCGCGGAGATGCTCCGCTCGGCGCCGTTACCGTCCGGCAGGCGGGCGGGCGCGGCGACCGACATCGTGTTGGCGTACACGCCCGGGCCGGGCTTGGGGCCGGGGTAGCTGCCAGGGCGGAAGCGCTGCTTCATCCGGGTCAGCTGGTCGACCACGTCCGCCTTGGCCCGCTCGACGTGCGCCAGCACCATCGCGCCGACCGCCGCCGTGATGAGCAGGGCCGAGGTGACCTCGAAGGCGAAGACGTAGCGGGTGAACAGCAGCGACGCGAGGCCCTGGACGTTGCCGTTGGCGTTGGCCTCGGTCAGGCCGGCCGTCGGGGTGTCCCCGAGCGAGCGGGCCAGGCCGGTGCCGACCAGGATCGCGAAGCCGACGCCGAGCACGATCGCGGCCACCCGCTGGCCGCGCAACGTCTCGATCAGGGAGTCCGAGGCATCCCGGCCGACCAGCATCAGCACGAACAGGAACAGCATCATGATCGCGCCGGTGTAGACGATGATCTGCACCATGCCCAGGAACGGCGCGGCATTGATCACGTACGTGACGCCGAGGCAGAGCATCGTCAACACGAGCCAGAGCGCGGAGTGCACGGCGTTGCGGGCCAGCACCATGCCCAGCGCCCCGATCACCGCGATCGGGCCGAGGATCCAGAAGGCGACGGCCTCGCCGGTGGAGACGTGGTCCATCACACGGCCCCCTTCGCCGCTTCGCCCGTCGCGTCCGAAACTTCGTTCGTGGCCCAGGGCGCCCGCTCGGCGCCGACCGAGGTGCCCGGGTTGGTGAGAGCGCCGACGTAGTAGTCCTTGTCGGTCTCGCCCAGGCGCATCGGGTGCGGCGGCTGCTCCATGCCCTCCAGAAGCGGGGCCAGCAGTTCCTTCTTCGTGAAGATCAGGTCCTGCCGGCTGTCGCGGGCCAGCTCGTACTCGTTGCTCATGGTGAGCGAACGGGTCGGGCAGGCCTCGATGCACAGGCCGCAGAAGATGCACCGCGCGTAGTTGATCTGGTAGATCCCCGCGTACCGCTCACCGGGCGAGAAGCGCTGGTCGTCGGTGTTGTCGGCGCCCTCGACGTAGATCGCGTCGGCCGGGCAGGCCCAGGCGCAGAGCTCGCACCCGATGCACTTCTCCAGCCCGTCCGGGTGCCGGTTGAGGATGTGCCGGCCGTGGTAGCGCGGGGCCGGCGTCGGCGGCGTGAACGGGTAGTCGGTCGTGATGACCTTGCGGAACATGTGCGCGAAGGTCACCCCGAAGCCCTTGAACGAGCCGGTGAACGTACCCACGTCACACCTCCTTGTTTTCCGAGGGAGCGGGGTCGCCGCCCACCGTGGCGGGTGCGCGTTCGGCCACCGCGCGGCGGGCCCGTGGGCTGGGGGGAACCTGTAGGTCGATCGGTGGCACCGGGAAACTGCCCGGTGGTCGCGCGGCCAGCTGTTCCTCCAGGGAGAGCTGCCGTGGCTTGCGGGCGGCCGGCCAGAGCATGGCGACCAGCAGGACGACGACCACGATGCCGACGATCGAGATCCACTTGGCCTGCTGCGACAGCTCGTTGTTGGCGACCTTGACGTAGCTCAGGAAGAGGATCCAGACCAGGTTGACCGGGATGAGGACCTTCCAGCCGAACCGCATGAACTGGTCGTAGCGCATGCGGGGCAGCGTGGCCCGCAGCCAGATGAAGCCGAAGAGCAGCAGCAGCACCTTGGCGAAGAACCAGATCAGCCCGAAGTAGCCGGCGTTGGCGCCTTCCCAGATCGTGGTGATCGGCCACGGCGCGCGCCAGCCGCCGAGGAACAGCGTGGTGCAGAACGCCGAGACGGTGATCATGTTGATGTACTCGGCCAGGAAGAACAGCGCGAACTTGAACGACGAGTACTCGGTGTGGAAGCCACCGACCAGCTCCGACTCCGCCTCGGGCAGGTCGAACGGCGCCCGGTTGGTCTCACCGACGGCGGCGATGCAGTAGATGACGAAGCTGGGGAGCAGCAGGATCGCGTACCAGCTCGGTGTCGTCGCCTCCCAGCCGAAGATGTTCACCGGGTTGCCCTCGGCCTGCGCCTTGACGATCTGCGACGTGCTCATCGTGCCGGCCGTCATGAAGACGGCCACGATGGACAGACCCATGGCGACCTCGTACGAGATCATCTGCGCACTCGACCGCAGGCCACCCAGCAGCGGGTAGGTGGAGCCGGACGCCCAGCCGGCCAGCACGACGCCGTACACGCTCATCGAGGAGCAGGCGAGCAGCACCAGCACCGAGACCGGCACGTCGGTGAGCTGCAGCGCCGTCGTCTGGCCGAACATGTTGACCACGCCGCCGAACGGAATCACCGAGAAGGCGGTGAAGGCCGTGGTCGCCGAGATCACCGGGGCGATGAAGTAGACCACCTTGTCGGCGGTCTTTGGGATGATCTCCTCCTTGAACGGCAGCTTCACACCGTCCGTGAGGCTCTGCAGCCAGCCCTTGGGACCGACCTGGTTGGGACCGGGGCGGACCGCCATCCGGGCCACGACCTTGCGCTCATAGTTGATCGTGAAGAGCGTCAACAGGAGCAGCAGGACGAAGACGCCGAACAGCTTGATCAGCGTGATCCACCAGATGTCGTCCTCGAACGTCTGGAGGGTGGGGTCGACGGCGTGCGCCGCCAGCAATGTCGACTTCATGCGTTCGCTCCCGAAGAGAGCCGGACAACCGCGCCGGCGGTGACCCCCAGGCTGCGGCGCAGCGTGGAGCCTGGGGAGTTCGTGGGCAGCCACACCACCCGCGGCGGCAGATCGGTGATCGCGACCGGCAGGGTGACGGCGCCGCGGTCGGTGCCGACCGTGAGCGCGTCCCCGTCGGCCACGCCCAGCTCCTCGGCCAGGTCCTTGCCGATGCGGGCCAGCGGCGTCCGGGCCGTCCCGGCCAGCACCGCGTCGCCCTCGGTCAGCGAGCCGAGGTCGATCAGGTGGTGCCAGGTGGCGAGGACGGCTTCCGCCGAGGTGACGGAAGGCAGCGCGGCGGGAGACACCGAGGGCAGCGCCGGGCGGGCCGCGCTGCTCGCCGGCATGGCGCCGAGCTCGCGGCGGATCGCCATGACGTCGCCGGTCCCGAGCGTCACGTTCATCAGGGCCGCGATCGCCTCGAGCACCCGGCCGTCGGTCATCGCCGTGCTGGTCGGGAGCACCGTTCCGAAGGACCGCAGCCGGCCCTCCCAGTCGAGGTAGGTGCCCGACTTCTCGGCCGCCGGGGCCACCGGCAGCACCACGTCGGCGCGGCGGGTCACCGCGCTGTGCCGCAGCTCGAGGCTGACCACGAAGCCGGCCGCCTCGAGCGCCTGCTCGGCCAGCCGCGGGTCGGCCAGGTCGCCCGGGTCGACGCCGGCGACCAGCAGGCCGCCGAGCCTCCCCTCGGCGGCCGCCGCGATGATCGCGTCGGTGTCGCGGCCGGCCGAGCCCGGCAGCGTGTCGGGCGCGGCCTTCCACGCCCGGGCCAGCTCGGCCCGAGCGGCCGGGTCGGCCACCGGGCGCCCGCCCGGCAGCAGGTTGGGCAGGCAGCCGGCGTCGATGGCGCCGCGGTCACCGGCCCGGCGGGGCACCCACGCGAGGCGGGCGCCGGTCCGCACGGCCAGCGCCGCCGCGGCCGACAGACCGCCGGGCACCGTGGCCAGCCGCTCGCCGACGATCAGCACCGCGCCCGGCGTCGCGAGCGCGGCGGCGATCGCCGGGTCCTCGGCCAGCAGCCGGGCCTCCTCGCCGGGCACGGCCGCCACGAGCGCGGCCCCCAGCTTGGTGAAACCGCGGGTCAGGTACGGCGCGACGGCCGTGACCTTCAGCCGCTTGCGGTTGAAGCCCTTGCGCAGGCGCAGGAAGAGGATCGGGCACTCCTCCTCCGGCTCCAGCCCGGCGATCACCACCGAGCCCGCGTTCTCGACGTCCTCGTAGGTCACGTCGGCCAGTCCGGCCACCGACGAGGCCAGGAAATCGGCCTCCTCGGCGCTGAGCGGGCGGGCCCGGAAGTCGATGTCGTTGGTGCCGAGGGCGAGACGGGCGAATTTGGCGTACGAGTACGCGTCCTCCACGGTGAGCCGGCCACCCGTGAGGACCCCGACCCCGCTCTCCCTGGCCGCGGTCAGGCCTTCGGCCGCCGCCAGCAGCGCCTCGCTCCAGGACGCCTCGCGCAGCTCACCGTCGGCGCCGCGGATCAGCGGCGTGGTGATCCGGTCGTTGGCGGTCGTGTAGCGGAAACCCCAGCGGCCCTTGTCGCAGTTCCACTCCTCGTTGACCGCCGGGTCGTCGCCGGCCAGCCGGCGCAGCACCTTGCCGCGGCGGTGGTCGGCCCGCATCGAGCAGCCGGCCGCGCAGTGCTCGCACGCCGTCGGCGTGGAGACCAGGTCGAACGGGCGGGCCCGGAACCGGTACTGCTCGCCGGTGAGCGCGCCGACCGGGCAGATCTGGATCGTGTTGCCGGAGAAGTACGAGTTGAAGGCGACGTCGCCCTCGCCCTCGCCGACCTGGCCGTCACCGGTGCCGCGGCCGCCGAAGAAGTCGTCGCGGTAGACGTTGATCTGCTCGCCGGACGAGCGGTCCATCAGGTCGATGAACTTGTCGCCGGCGATCTCCTCGGAGAACCGGGTGCAGCGCTGGCACAGGATGCACCGCTCGCGGTCGAGCAGCACCTGGCTGGAGATGTGGATCGGCTTCTCGTACTCCCGCTTGTGCTCGTGGAAGCGGGAGTCGGTGCGGCCGTTCGTCATCGCCTGGTTCTGCAGCGGGCACTCGCCGCCCTTGTCGCAGGTCGGGCAGTCGAGCGGGTGGTTGGCCAGCAGCAGCTCCATCACGCCGCCCTGCGCCTTGGCGGCCACCGGCGAGGTGAGCTGGGTCTTGACGACCATGCCCTCGGCGACCGTCTGGGTGCAGGAGGCGACCGGCTTGCGCTGGCCCTCGATGTCGACCAGGCACTGCCGGCAGGCGCCGGCCGGCGCGAGCAGCGGGTGGTCGCAGAACCGGGGAATCGCGATGCCCATCCGCTCGGCCACGCGGATGACGAGCTCGCCCTTCTCGGCGACGACCTCGATCCCGTCGATGGTGAGCGTGACGGTGTCGGCCTTCTTGGCTACATCAGTCATCAGTGAGCTCCAACCAGGGACTTGGACGACAGCCGCGGAGCTGTCCGGCCCTCGATGTAGTCCAGGTAGTCCTGGCGGAAGAACTTCAGCGTGGACATGACCGGGGTGGCCGCGCCGTCACCGAGGCCGCAGAAGGACCGGCCGAAGATGTTGTCGGCGGTGTCCTGCAGGGTGTCGAGGTCCTTGTACGTGCCCTCGCCGGAGAGGATCCGGCGGTAGGTGCGGACCATCCAGTAGTTGCCCTCGCGGCACGGGGTGCACTTGCCGCAGGACTCGTGGTGGTAGAACTCCAGCCACCGCCAGGTCGAGTAGACCGGGCAGTCCTGGTCGCTGAAGATCTGCATGGCCGTGGTGCCGAGGATGGACCCGGCCGCGGCGACGCCCTCGAAGTCCATCGCCGTGTCGATGTGCTCGGCGGTGAGCAGCGGCGTCGACGATCCGCCGGGCGTCCAGAACTTCAGCTTGTGCCCGGGCTTCATCCCGCCGGCCAGCTCGATCAGCTCGCGCAGGGTGATGCCGAGCCCACACTCGTACTGGCCCGGGTTGGCGATCCGGCCGGAGAGCGAGTAGATCATCGGGCCGGCCGATTTCTCGGTGCCCATGCTCTTCCACCAGTCGGCGCCGCCGAGCACGATGTACGGCACACTCGCGATGGTGCCGACGTTGTTGACCACCGTCGGGCTCGCGTACAGGCCGGCGATCGCCGGGAACGGCGGCCGCAACCGCGGCTGGCCCCGGAAACCCTCGAGCGAGTCCAGCAGGGCGGTCTCCTCGCCGCAGATGTATGCGCCGGCGCCGCTGTGCACGACCAGCTCGAGGTCGAACCCGGAGCCGAGGATGTTCTCGCCCAGATATCCGGCGGCGCGCGCCTCCTCCACCGCGTTGCGCAGCCGCCGGGCGGCGTGCACCGCCTCGCCGCGAATGTAGATGAAGGCCCGGTTGGCCCGGATCGCGTACGCCGCGATGATCGCACCCTCGACCAGCGAGTGCGGGTCGTACGTCATCAGCGGCAGGTCCTTGCAGGTGCCGGGCTCGCCCTCATCCGCGTTGATCACGAGGTAGTGCGGCTTGCCGTCGCCCTGCGGGATGAAGCCCCACTTGAGACCGGTCGGGAAGCCGGCGCCGCCGCGGCCGCGCAGGCCCGAGTCCTTGATGAGCTGGATCAGGTCGTCGGGGTGGACGTCGAGGGCCTTGCGGACCGCACGGTATCCGTCCAGCTGCTCGTAGACGCCGATCTGCCAGGCGTTCGGCGAGAGCCAGCGCTTGGTGAGGACCGGGGTCAGCTTTTCCAGAAGCTCACGCCGTGGCTGGGTCACTTCGCCTCCTCGCTGCCGCGGGCGGTGTCGCCGGCGGGCTTGCCGTCACCGGCGGGCTGGTTGGCGCCCGCACCGGCCGCCTCGGCCGGGTTCGACGGCACGACCGGCGCCGGCTTGCTCGTGGCGTCCTTGTCCGGCGTGCTGGCGTCGGGGTTGCGCTGCTCGGCCGTACGGACCTGGGGGTCCTTGTCGTCGCCGGCCTTGACCGGCTTGCCCGCGTGCGAGGTCACCACCGACTTCACCTTGTCGACGACGGTGGCCACCGGGCCCTTGCTCTCCTCACGCGGGGAGGGCTTGGTCTTGGTGATGGGGGTGTCCGGGTTGAAGTTCGGCACCGCCACGCCGTGCTCCTGGGCCAGGGTCACGCCGCGCAGGGTGGGCGCCCCGGCCCGGCCGTCGCCGACCGCGCCTTCGCGGGGATCGGCGAAGCCGGCCAGCTGGACCTGCATCTCCTTGAGGGAGCAGATCCGCGCGCCCCGGGCCGGCGTGAACGACTCGCCGGTGCGCAGCTTCTCGACCAGGCCGACCGCCGCCTCCGGGGTGGCCTCGTCGAGGGCGAAGTCGTAGTTGACCGTGACGACCGGTGCGTAGTCGCAGGCGGCCAGGCACTCGGCGTGCTCCAGCGTGATGCGGCCGTCGCCGGTGGTCTCGTCGTGCCCGACGCCGAGGTGCTCGGACAGTTGGTCGTAGACCTCCTGGCCGCCGAGCGTGTTGCACAGCGTGTTGGTGCAGACGCTCACCAGGTACTCGCCGGTCGGCCGGCGCTTGTACATCGTGTAGAACGTCGCGACCGCGCCGACCTGGGCCTTGTTGATGCCCAGGATCTCGGCGCAGAACGCCACGCCGTTCGGGCTGACGTGGCCCTCGACGGTCTGCACCAGGTGGAGCAGCGGCAGCAGGGCCGACCGTTCGCGACCGGCGGGGTAGCGAGCGAGGATCTCAGTTGCCTGGCCGAGAAGCTTTTCGGCCAGAGGGGCGGCGGCGGGGGAGAAATCCACCGTTGTATCAGTCATTACCGGTCACACCCACCCATCACGGGGTCCAGAGAAGCGCCGCCGGCGATGACGTCGGCCAACAGCGCGCCCTCGGCCATCGCGGGGATGGCCTGGAGGTTCACGAAGCTCGGGTCGCGCATGTGCACCCGGTAGGGATGGGTGCCACCGTCGGAGACGGCGTGCACGCCGAGTTCCCCGCGCGGGTGTTCGATCGCGACGTAGACCTGACCCGCCGGCACCCGGAAGCCCTCGGTCACGAGCTTGAAATGGTGGATAAGGGACTCCATCGACTGGCCCATGATCTTGGCCACATGCTCGAGCGAGTTGCCCATGCCGTCCAGCCCGACGGCCAATTGCGCAGGCCAGGCTATCTTTTTGTCGGCGATGAAGATCGGACCCGGCCGCAGGCGGTCGAGGGCCTGCTCTATGATCTTGAGAGATTCTCGAATCTCGGCGAGACGAACCTGGTACCGCCCCCAGACGTCGGCGGTCGTCGCGGTCGGGACATCGAACTCATAATTTTCATAGCCGCAGTAGGGCATCGTCTTCCGCAGGTCCCAAGCCAGGCCGGCGGAACGCAGCACGGGCCCGGTGACGCCGAGCGCTAGGCAACCGGTCACGTCGAGCACGGCGACGCCCTGAGTACGCTCCTGCCAGATCACCTGGCCGGAGAGCATGGCCTCGTACTCCTTGAGTTTCTTGGGCAGGTAGACCAGAAAGTCGCGGATCTTCTTGATCGCCGACTCCGGAACGTCCTGCGCCACTCCGCCCGGGCGGAAATAGGCGTGGTTCATCCGCAGGCCGGAGGTCTCTTCGAAGATGTCGAGGATGTACTCACGCTCGCGGAAGCCGTACAGCATCATCGAGATGGCGCCCAGCTCCATGCCGGTGGTGGCCAGCCAGACCAGGTGCGACGAGATCCGGTTCAGCTCCATGAAGAGCACCCGGATCGTGTTCGCCCGCTCGGTGATCTGGTCGGTGATGCCGAGCAGCTTCTCGACGGCGAGGCAGTAACCGGCCTCGTTGAACAGCGGCGCGAGGTAATCGGCCCGGGTGACGAAGGTGGTGCCCTGCGTCCAGTTGCGGTACTCGAGGTTCTTCTCGATGCCCGTGTGGAGGTAACCGACGACCGGCCGTACCTCCTGAACGGTCTCGCCCTCGAGTTCGAGCACGAGGCGCAGAACGCCGTGCGTCGACGGGTGCTGCGGACCCATGTTGACGACGATCTTCTCGTTGCTCAGCGGGTCGACGCTGCCGGTGACGGTGTCCCAGTCGCCGCCGGTGACGGTGAAGACGCGGCCCTCGGTGGTCTCGCGCTCGGTTGCGTATCCGGACTGTGTCATTGGTAGACCCTCCGCTGGTCAGGAGGCGGAATCTCGGCGCCCTTGTACTCGACGGGCACGCCGCCGAGCGGGTAGTCCTTGCGCTGGGGGTGGCCCTCCCAGTCGTCCGGCATGAGCACCCGCGTCAGGTTGGGGTGACCCGCGAAGACCACGCCGAACATGTCGTACGTCTCCCGCTCCTGCCAGTCGGCGGTCGGGTAGACGCTGGTCACGCTGGGGACGCTCACGCCGTCGGGCACGGCGATCTCGAGCCGCACACGGCGCCGGTACGTCATCGAGGCCAGGTGGTAGACGACGTGCAGCCGGCGGACGTCGCTGGCGAGGTAGTCCACGCCGGACACCGACGAGCACAGCTCGAAGCGCAGCGACTCGTCGTCCCGCATGATCTGCGCGACTTCGGCGATCCGCTCGGCCTTGATGTGCAGGGTCAGCTCGCCCCGGTCGACCACGACCCGCTCGATCGCGTCGGCGAAGCCGGGGTACGCCTCCTCGAGGGCGTCGGTGACCTCGTCGAAGTACCCGCCGTACGGCTTGGGGCTGCTGATCTCCTCGGGCCGCCGGCGGACCAGGCCGCCGAAGCCGGAGACGTCACCGGTGCCGGTGATGCCGAACATGCCCTTCTGCGGGCTGGCCGGCGCCTGGGCCGGGGCGTCGATGTCGGCGCCGACCGGCTGGGGGCCGTCCTGTGGTTCGATGCTCACTTGCCCTCCCGCAGGTGCGGCTGCAGCTTCATCCAGTTCTCGATGCGCAGCTGTTCCTCGCGGCCTTCCTTGACCGCCTGCGTCCACTCGGCCCGGCGCACCTTGTCCACCCGGTACGACGACGGCATCGCACCCGGCGCGACGACCGGTACCTTGCCTTCGGCCCGGCGCTGCTCCAGCATCTTGCGGCCGTTGGGGCCGAGCGGCTGGGCCATCACCTTCTCGCGCATCTTGAGGATGGCGTCGATCAGCATCTCGGGCCGCGGCGGGCAGCCGGGCAGGTAGACGTCGACCGGGACGATGTGGTCCACGCCCTGCACGATCGCGTAGTTGTTGAACATGCCGCCGGACGAGGCGCACACGCCCATCGAGATCACCGAGCGGGGCTCGGGCATCTGGTCGTAGATCTGCCGGACGACGGGCGCCATCTTCTGACTCACCCGACCCGCCACGATCATCAGGTCGGCCTGCCGGGGCGAGGCCCGGAAGACCTCCATGCCCCAGCGACCGAGGTCGTAGTGCGGACCGCCGGCGGCCATCATCTCGATGGCACAGCAGGCCAGTCCGAAGGTGGCACCCCAGAACGAGGACTTGCGGGCCCAGTTCGACAACTTCTCGACGGAGGTCAGCAGGATGCCGGCCGGTAGTTTCTCTTCGATTCCCATGGCTGTGTCTCCTGTTAAGACCAGTTGCCGCGGATCAGTCCCAGTTGAGGCCGCCACGCCGCCACACGTAGGTGTAGGCGATGAAGACCGTGACGATGAACAGGACCATCTCGACGAAGCCGAACAGGCCGAGCGCGTTGAAGGACACGGCCCACGGATAGAGGAAGATGGTCTCGATGTCGAAGATGATGAAGAGCATCGCGGTCAGGTAGAACTTCACCGGGAACCGGCCGCCGCCCACCGGTGTCGGCGCCGGTTCGATACCGCACTCGTACGCGTCGAGCTTGGCCCGGTTGTAGCGATGTGGACCGACGATCGGCGCGATCGACACCGAGAACAACGCGAAGAGCGCGCCGAGGACAAGTAACCCGACGATCGGGACGTATGGGTTGACCGACATCTCAGGACTCCTACTGCGACTATGAGCCGTATAACACTATTCGTCCGATTTGTTCTTGGTCGAGCGGGGGTGCGTCAGACGGCGGGGGCCACCTTCGTCAGGCCGTTGATCACCCGGTCCATCGCGTCACCACCACGCGGGTCGGTGAGGTTGGCCAGCAGTTTCAGAACGAACCGCATCAACGTCGGATGCGGCATCCCGTGCTTCGTCGCGAGCCGCATGATCTGCGGGTTGCCGATGAGCTTCACGAACACTCCGCCGAGTCGGTAGTAGCCACCGAACCGCAGACTAAGCTCCGACGGGTACGCCCGCAGCGCACGCTCGCGGTCGGCACCCTCGGGCCGGGCCAGCGCCTGCACGGCCACCTCGGCCGCGAGCTCGCCCGACTCCATGGCGTACGCGATGCCCTCGCCGTTCATCGGGTTCACCATGCCGCCGGAGTCGCCGACCAGCATGAGACCGCGCGTGTAGTGCGGCACCCGGTTGAAGCCCATCGGCAGCGCGGCGCCGAGGATCGGCCCGTCCGCGTTGGTCTCGTCGCGGAAACCCCAGTCGGCGGGCGTGCCGGCCAGCCAGTCGGTGAGCATCGACCGGTAGTTGGTCTTGCCGAAGGCGCTGGACGAGTTGAGGATGCCGAGGCCCACGTTCACCCGGCCGTCGCCCATGCCGAAGATCCAGCCGTAGCCGGGAAGCAGGCGGCTCGGGTCCTCGGAGCTGCGAAGCTCCAGCCAGGACTCGAGGTAGTCGTCGTCGGCGCGCACGGGCGAGGTGTAGTAGCGCCGGACGGCCACGCCCAGCGGGCGGTCGTCGCGCTTGGCCAGGCCCATCGCCAGCGGGAGCTTGCCCGAGACGCCGTCGGCGGCGATCACCAGCGGGGCCCGGAACTGCACGGGCTCCTTGCCGGGACCGACCTTGGCCTCGACGCCGATGGCGTGACCGTCGTCGTCGAGCACGGGGCCGGTGACGTTCACGTTCGTCCGCAGCAGCGCACCGGCCTCGACCGCGCGCTTGGCCAGCATGTCGTCGAAGTCCAGCCGGGTACGGACGAGACCGTAGTCGGGGAAGCTGGCCAGGTCGGGCCAGTCGAGCTCGAGCCGGACGCCGCCGCCGATCACGCGCAGGCCACGGTTGTGCAGCCAGCCGGCCTTCTCGGAGGTGTCGACGCCCATCCGGACCAGTTGCCGGACAGCGCGCGGGGTGAGGCCGTCACCGCACACTTTTTCGCGCGGGAACTCGGTTTTCTCGAGAAGCAGAACGCGCAAGCCATGACGCGCCATGTGATAAGCGGCCGCGGACCCGCCCGGACCCGCTCCGACGACGATCACATCCGCTTCGTCGGCGACCGGACCGGATAGTACCTCGTTGCGCACACCACACCTCCGTCTCGCAGCGGCTCGTGAAACAGTTCACAAGCGCGCCCAAGTCGGAGTCTAAGACGGCCATCGAAGGTCGTTCGGGTAAGGGAACCCTAACTGTTTCGCGCCGGTGAATTGACGGACGGTGCCTCCGAGGTGATCTCGGACTCGCCGTCGGAGTCCAGGAACTGGCGGAAGGTGCCGCCGGTCGCCTTCTCCAGAGCGGAGATCAACTGCTCGACGAGATCTTGTGCCAGCTCAGGATCTTGAGCGGCCACCATCCGGATGCGGGCGGCCAGCTCCATGCCACGACGCTCGCCGGCGTCACGGTCGTCGATCGCAATGTCGATGTCGGTGTCCTCGAGGTGCCCGAAAGTGGTCATTCTCCGAGGAAAACAGGAACTCGCCGTAGATGGGCGGAAACGTGCGACTTGTCCCCTTTAGAGACGCGTGGCTCGATGCAATGCCACGACGCCGCCCGTCAGGTTGCGCCAGCCGACGCGGTCCCACGAACCCGACTCGGCGATCCGGCCGGCCAGGGCCTCCTGGTCGGGCCAGGCACGGATCGATTCGGCGAGATAGACGTACGCGTCGGGGTTGCTCGACACACTGCGGGCGACCGCGGGCAACGACCGCATGAGGTACTGCAGATAGACAGTGCGGAAGGCGCCGTTGGTCGGGTGGCTGAACTCGCACACCACCAAGCGGCCACCGGGACGTGTCACCCGGCCGAGCTCACGCAGCGCAGCCCCCGTGTCGACCACGTTGCGTAGCGCGAAGGAGATCGTGACCGCGTCGAACGTCCCGTCTGGGAAGGGCAGCCGCAGCGCGTCGCCGGCCACCAGCGGCACGACCGGCCGGGCCTGGCGCCCCACACGCAGCATGCCGACGGACAAATCGGCCCCGACCGCGAACGCGCCCGACCGGCCCAGTTCCTCGGTCGAGACGCCGGTGCCGGCGCCCACGTCCAGCACCCGCTCCCCCGGCCGCAGCCCCAGCGCCGCCCGCGTCGCCCGCCGCCAGCCACGGTCCTGCCCGAAGGAGAGCACCGTGTTGGTCAGGTCGTACCGCTTGGCCACGCCGTCGAACATCTCGGCGACCTCATGCGGCTGCTTGTCCAGATCTGCGCGCGTCACGCGGACAACTGTGCCACCCCGGAAAACAGATCGGGCGGGATGGTCACCCATCCCGCCCGGTTCCTTGTGCGTTATATATACGACCGCCATCGGTCGGGTCCGCAACCAACACCGAGAAGATTGATTCCCGGTAGAAGTCTCAGGTCTTACGAGGGCAACGTAACCAGCGGGGAAAGCTCGGAACAGAGGTTCACGTCGCTCGTTACGAAGTGGCAATCCGCCCTCCCCGGTTCGCCGAGGGGCACCTGACCGAACGGTCAACGGCGACCCCCCGAACAGGGCGTTCTCGATATCGGCCTGTGACTTTCTTTACCGTTACGAGACCCCGACGACCGGAAGCTGCTGACGGCCGGCGCCGCCGCCGGGCATCGCGATCGAGGAGAAGTGGGACACCACCCGCTCGTCGGTCGGGTCGTCCTCGGGCGTGTAGTGCACGGCCAGATGCTTGTAGAGGGTGTCGCGCTGGGCCGGGATGCGGTCGGCCGTACGGATCATCCAGATCAGCTCGTGCAGGTTGGACCGGTGCCGGGCGCCGGCCGAGGAGATCACGTTCTCCTCCAGCATGATCGAGCCCAGGTCGTCGACGCCGAGGTGCAGCGAGAGCTGGCCGACGTCCTTGCCGGTGGTCAGCCACGAGGCCTGCAGGTGGGACACGTTGTCGAAGAACAGCCGCGACATCGCCAGGAAGCGCAGGTACTCCATCGTCGTGGCCTGCGTACGGCCCTTCAGGTGGTTGTTCTCCGGCTGGTAGGTCCAGGGGATGAAGGCCCGGAACCCCCCGACCGCCTGGCCACTCTCGACGGCGTCGTCGCGGTAGCCATTCGCCACCGCGAGGTCCTGCACGTCGCGGATCATCCGGATGTGCTCGATGCGCTCCTCGTGGGTCTCGCCGGTGCCCATCATCATGGTCGCGGTCGACGAGAGGCCGTTGCGGTGCGCGACCGCCATCACCTCGAGCCAGCGGGCGCCGCTCTCCTTCAGCGGGGCGATGGCCTGGCGGGGACGGTCGGGCAGCATCTCGGCGCCCGCGCCGGCGATCGAGTCGAGCCCGGCCGCCTTGATCCGCAGGATGGCCTCCTCGATCGAGACGCCGGAGACCTTGGCCATGTGCAGGATCTCGCTGGGGCCGATCGAGTGGATCGCGAGCTGCGGGAACGCCTGCTTGACGGAGGAGAAGAGGTTCTCGTAGTACTCCACGCCGAAGTCGGGGTGGTGGCCGCCCTGGAGCATCACCTGGGTGGCGCCGAGG
The DNA here is from genome assembly GCF_043197815.1 of Actinoplanes sp. NPDC048988. Lineage (NCBI taxonomy): Bacteria > Bacillati > Actinomycetota > Actinomycetes > Micromonosporales > Micromonosporaceae > Actinoplanes > Actinoplanes sp. NPDC048988. The sequence goes on from NZ_JBICTW010000022.1 coordinate 59,507, forward strand.
TCGACCGCCTCACCGCATCGGTTGAGGATCTCCTCCATCGGGTGCGACCAGCCCTCCTTGTGCTTCGGAGCACGGAAGAAGGCGCAGAACTTGCACGCGGTGACGCACACGTTCGTGTAGTTGATGTTGCGGTCGATCAGGTACGTGACGATGCCGTCCGGGTGGCGGCGGCGGCGCACCGTGTCGGCGGCCTCGCCCAGCGCGTGGAACGGAGCGTCCGTGTAGAGCAGCAGCGCTTCCTCGGGCGTGATCCGCCCGCCGTCGGCCGCGCGCTGCAGAATGCTGTCGATCTCCCGGTTCGCCGTCACGTACCGAAGAGTACGTCCGCCGGGGGTGAACCGTCAGCGGCCTACCTCTCAGATGGGTCGTTACTCTCGATGGCGGTCTTCGGTGGGGGTGGGTGTGCTCGTCGTACACGGTGGTTGGGCAGGCGGGCAGCTGATGCTCTGGGGCGAGGACCCGGGCCGGCCGCTGATCACCTCGTCGCGGGCGCAGGAACGCGCTCACCCGTTCGCCACCGACGATCTGCCGGACATCTCCGGCGGGTCCGTGACGACGGCGATCCTCCATCTGCCCAGCACCGCCCGCGGGCCCGTACCGTCGCCCGAGACCGGCCTCGAGGCGGCCGGCCGCGGAATCAAGCTCGTCCCCTGGCGGGTGCCGGTGCTCCTGATCCCCGGGGCCGAGGCGATGGCGGCCCTCGGCGGGCTGGCCGAGCCGCCCGATGACTGGCTGGCCGGCTCCGATCTGCGCTATCTCTGCGTCCTGGCCGGCTACGCCTGCGACCTGGCCCGGCGGGGCCGGATGCTGCCGCAGCTGGTCACCGAGAACGGCGTGGCTACCGCCCGCTGGCGGCCGGTGCTCACCGGCGCCGACGCGGCCGTCTACCGGGACTTCGCCGAGGGGATGCCCCCGTCGGTGCGCGCGGCCGGCGACGGCGTGACGGTGACGCTGCGCAACGCACTCGATCACCTTGTCGACGCGGCCGCACGCTCCGTGATGCCCGAGCGGATCCTGCACGGGCATCGGGCCGGCCCCAAGGCCCCCCTGCCCGACCGGTGGATCGCCGCCCTGACCGCCGACGACCCCACCCTGCCCGGCGCCCGCCCGGCCGAGGAACGTGAGCTCCGCTCGGCCCTCGACGACTGGCTGCGCGCCGCCCACGAGGCGAACGGCCCGGTGCGGGTGAGCTTCCGGCTGTTCGAGCCCGAACCCGAGACCGACGAGTGGGGTCTCGAGTTCGCCCTGCAGTCGGCCGACGATCCCAGCCTCTACCTGCCGGCCGAGGAGGTCTGGGCCGGTGGCCGCTTCCCCGGCCTGCCCGCCCGGCCCGACGAGACGCTGCTGGCCGGGCTCGGCCGGGCCGTACGGCTCTTCCCGCCGCTCCACGAGGCCCTGCGCGACCAGGAGCCGGGCCGGATGGCGATCGACACCGCGGGGGCGCACGAGTTCCTGCGGAGCGCGGCGCCGCTGCTCCAGGCGGCCGGCTTCGGCGTGCAGCTGCCGGCGTGGGCCGGGCGCAAGGCGGTCGGGCTCAAGCTGACCACCCGTACCCGCAAGCCGAAGGGCACCTCGACCCGGGCCGCCGCCGAATCCGGTTTCGGCCTCCAGGAGCTGGTCGACTTCCGGCTCGACCTGGTGATCGGCGACGGCGTGGTCACCGCCGAGGAGCTGGCCGAGCTGGCCCGGCTCAAGGTTCCGCTGGTGCGGGTGCGCGGGCAGTGGGTGGAGCTCGACGACCGCCAGCTGAAGGCCGCGCTCAGGGCCGTCACCTCCAGGCGTGCGGGCGAGCTGACCGCGGGCGAGGTCCTGCAGCAGGTGGTGGACGGCGGCGAGGAGGATCTGCCGCTGGTCGAGGTGGACGCCGACGGGATGCTCGGCGACCTGCTGTCGGGCCAGGCGGCCGACCGGATGGAACCCGTGCCCACTCCCGCCTCCTTCCAGGGCGCATTGCGGCCCTACCAGGAGCGCGGTCTCTCCTGGCTGCACTTTCTCACCCGGCTCGGGCTGGGCGGCATCCTGGCCGACGACATGGGTCTCGGCAAAACGGCCCAGACCCTCTCCCTCCTGCTGGCCGAGCGGGCAATCGGACCGGCAAACCCGACAATTCTCATTTGTCCAATGTCCTTGGTCAGCAACTGGCAGAAGGAAGCTGCCCGATTCGCGCCATCGCTCCGCGTTTACGTCCATCATGGCGGTACGCGCGTCCGCGGCGACGAGTTTGCCGACACAGTGGACAATTCAGACTTGGTCATCACCACCTACGGCACCGCGACCCGCGATCTGGAGACGCTGAAGAAGGTCGACTGGGGTCGCGTGGTCTGCGACGAGGCCCAAGCGATCAAGAACAGCGGAACCCGGCAGTCCCAGGCCGTACGAGCCGTGCCGGCCCGCACCCGTCTCGCGCTGACCGGCACGCCGGTCGAGAATCACCTGGCCGAACTGTGGTCCATCATGGACTTCTGCAACCCCGGCATCCTCGGCCCGGCCAAGCGGTTCCGCCGCCGCTTCCAGGAACCGATCGAGATCCACCAGGACGAGGACGCGGCTGCCGCCCTCAAGCGCGCCACCGGCCCGTTCGTGCTGCGCCGCCTCAAGACCGACAAGACCATCATCTCCGACCTGCCCGAGAAGAACGAGATGAAGGTCTGGTGCACGCTCACCGCCGAACAGGCCACGCTCTATCAGGCCGTGGTCGAGGACATGCTGTCGGAGATCGAGGGCAGCGAGGGCATCCAGCGCCGCGGCAACGTGCTGGCCGCGATGACCAAGCTCAAGCAGGTCTGCAACCATCCGGCCCACCTGCTCAAGGACGGCTCCCGGCTGCCCGCCCGCTCGGGCAAGCTGGCCCGGCTCGAGGAACTCGCCCAAGAGATCATCGAGGACGGCGACAAGGCCCTGATCTTCACGCAGTACGCCGAGTGGGGCTCGCTGCTGCAGCCCTATCTGGCCGCCCATCTCGACCGACCGGTGCTGTGGCTCCATGGTGGACTGACGAAGGCCAAGCGCGACGATCTGGTCGAACGCTTCCAGAACGACGACGAGCCGATGCTCTTCCTGCTGTCCCTGAAGGCGGCGGGTACCGGCCTGAATCTGACCGCCGCCAACCACGTCGTCCACTTCGACCGGTGGTGGAACCCGGCGGTCGAGAACCAGGCGACCGACCGGGCTTTCCGCATTGGACAGTCGCGCAACGTGCAGGTCCGCAAGTTCATCTGCACCGGCACGCTGGAGGAGAAGATCGACGCGATGATAGAACGCAAGAAGGCGCTGGCCTCGTCGGTCGTCGGCACCGGCGAGGACTGGATCACCGACCTCAGCACCGATCAGCTGCGCGAACTGTTCGCGCTCGACCCGGCGGCGGTGAGGTGACGTGCCGACCGATCCGAAGGGACGATTCTTCGAGTCCGGCCGTCCGATCGAAGTGGACGGTGGACTGGCCGTACGGGCCAAGCGCGGCAAAATCGGCGAGCAGTGGTGGTCGCGCCGCTTCGTCGACGTGCTCGAGCAGGTCTGCGACGGCGGCCGCCTCGCGCGCGGGCGGGCCTACGCGCGCAAGGGGCAGGTCATGGACTTCGCCCTCACCGCCGGCCGGGTCACGGCCCGCGTGCAGGGGTCGCGACCCCAGCCGTACGAGGTCAATGTCGCGATTTCCGCCTTCGACGAAGCACAGTGGACGGATTTGACGGATGCGCTCGGCGCGCAGGCGCTCTATCGCGCGGCGCTGCTCGCGGGCGAGATGCCGCACGAGATCGTGGAGCTGTTCGCGTCCCATGACGCGCCGCTCTTCCCCGACCGGCTCGACATCAGTTGCAACTGTCCTGATTGGGGAGTGCCGTGCAAGCACGGCTCGGCCGTGCTCTACGTGCTGGCCGAGGCCTTCGACGACGATCCGTTCCTGGTCCTGGCGTGGCGCGGGCGCGCGCGTGAAGACTTGCTGGACGCGTTGCGGGGCACGCCGGAACCGGCGCCCACCGTCGACCCGCTCGCCGTCGACGAGTCCCCGTTGGACGCCCGGCTCGGTGACTTCTACGCGCCCGCGATCAGCCTGGGACGGCTGCGTGAGCGGCCGTCCCGGGTCACCGCGCCGCCCGAACTGCTGTTACGCGCGCTGGACGCGCCGCCGGTGAAGGTCCGCCACATCCCGCTGGTGGACCTGCTGCGGCCCGCGTACCGCGACCTCCACGATGGACCTGACGCTACGACGTGAGGATGGCGTCCAGGGCCGCGACGTCGTCCGCCGCCAGTTCCCACGCCCCCGCGGCGGCGTTGGCCTGGACCTGCTCGGCGCTGGTGGCCCCCGCGATCACGCTGGTCACGGCGGGACGGGAGGCGAGGCCGGCGATCGCGACGTCGAGCAGGCTGTGGCCGCGCTCCGCGCCGAACGACGTCAGCGCCTCGATCCTGTCCCAGTCGGCGCCGTCGAGGAAGCGCTGGTAGCGGTCCAGGGAGAGGCGGGTGCCGGCGGCCGGCTTCTCACCACGCCGGTACTTGCCGCTGAGCAGCCCGGAGTCGAGCGGGAAGAACGGCAGAAGGCCGAGGCCGTAGTGCTCGCAGGCCGGGACGACCTCGGTCTCGACGTCGCGCTGGAGCAGGCTGTACCGGTTCTGCGCGCTGATGAACGGGGTCAGGCCGGCGGCGCGGGCGGTCCAGTCGGCGTCGGCGATCTGATAGCCGGCGAAGTTGGAGTTGCCCAGATAGCGCACCTTGCCCGAGCGGACCAGGTCGTCCAGGGCGGAGAGGGTCTCGTCGATCGGAGTCCGCGGATCCGGCTCGTGGATCTGGTAGAGATCGATGTAGTCGGTCTCGAGCCGGCGCAGCGAGGCCTCGACGGCCCGCACGATGTACCGGCGGGAGCCGCGGGCGCCGAAGTCGTTGCCGTTGAGGCCTTCCATGTTCATGCCGAACTTGGTGGCCAGCACCACCTCGTCGCGGCGGCCCTTGAGCGCGGCGCCGAGACACTCCTCGGAGGCGCCGTGCGGGGTGCCGTAGATGTCGGCGGTGTCGAACAGCGTGATGCCGGCGTCGAGGGCGGCGTCGACGACCTCGCGGGTGCCGTCGGCGTCCAGCTTGCGGCCGAAGTTGTTGCAGCCGATGCCGACGACGGAGACGACCAGGCCCGAGGTGCCCAGCCGGCGGTAACTCATCTCACTCATGAACACGACCCTATGCCCGTTCGTACCGTCGTTTGCCCGGGACGGCGTCATATCGCTGTTCGTCTATTGACACGGGTTGTTAACAAATCTGACGCTCGGGTCTCCCCCGAACGGAAGGTGTCCCCGTGCGAAAAGTCCTGGGCCTTCTGGCCGCCGCGGTCCTCGCCGCGCCCCTCGTGTCCCCACCGGCGGCGTCGGCCGTCGGCCCCTCGCTGCTCCCCGTCACCGTCACCAACAACACCGGACGCGGCGACGCGGTCTACCTCTACGTCATCGGCGTACAGCTGTCCTCCGGGCGGCTCGGCTATGTGAACCAGTCCGGCGCCTTCACCCCATGGACCGGCGGGGCGCTTCCACCCGTCGCCGCTCCGGACGTGTCCATTCCCGGCGCGGGGAACGGCGGCAGTTCGACCATCCAGTTCCCGCGCGGCTTCTCCGGGCGGGTCTACTTCTCGCTCGGCGCGAAGCTGAAGTTCTTCCTCACGCCGGACGGGCTCGTGCAACCGGCGCCGTGGGCGGGCGGCGACGCCAACCGGGACATCCTCTTCGACTGGAGCGAGTTCACCTACAACGACGCGGGGCTGTGGCTCAACAGCTCACAGGTGGACATGTTCGCCGTGCCGCACGCGGTGACGGTCACCGGCGCCTCCGGGGCCACCAAGCGGACCGGCGACCTGGTGGCGAACGGCCGCGACGCGGTCATCAACACCATTCGCGGTACGTCGGGATGGGCGAACACGGTCTACAGCCGCTCCGACGGGACCGTGCTGCGGGTGCTCGCGCCCGGCAAGGCGGCCGGGGCGGGCCTGCTCAGCGCCAACTACCTCGACTCGTACATCGCCTCGGCCTGGAATGCCTACACCTCCAGGACGCTGACCGTGGTGCCGTTCGGCGACCAGCCCAACACGCGCTACTTCGGGCGCACCTCGGGCAACACCATGGTCTTCACGAACTCGTCGGGCGCTCAGGTGGCGTCCTTCAACCGGCCGTCCTCGGCCAGCGTCTGGGGCTGTGACGGCGACCTGCCGGCACCGAACGACCAGGTGGTGGGCCCGATCTCGCGGACCCTGTGCGCGGCGCTGAACCGGGGCACGCTCGGCACCATCGACACCCAGCCGAGCACGAACGCGGCCGACTTCTACCGCAACAACCCGACCAACGTGTACGCCAAGGTGATCCACGCCAACATGGCCGACGGCAAGGCCTACGCGTTCGCCTTCGACGACGTCGGTGCCTTCGAATCGCTGGTCCACGACGGCGACCCGCGCTCGGCCGGCCTCATCCTGACGCCGTTCAGCGGCGGCGGCACGACGCCACCGCCCGCGGGCAGCGGGCTTCCGCTGATCAGCGCCCTGAACAACAAGTGCGTCGACGTGCCCAGCTCGAACTTCGCCGACGGCGCGCCGCTGCAGATGTGGGGTTGCAACGGCACGAACGCCCAGAAATGGACGTTCACCGGCGGCGCCCTGAAGAGCCAGAACAACAAGTGCATGGACGTGGCGGCGGCGGGCACGGCCAACGGCACACCCATTCAGCTGTACGCCTGCAATGGCACCGGAGCGCAGCAGTTCGTCCTCTCGGCCGCCGGCGACCTGGTCAACCCACAGGCCAACCGGTGCGTCGACATCAAGGACGTCAACGCGGCCGACGGCGCCCGCCTCCAGCTGTGGGACTGCGCGGGCACCGCGAACCAGAAATGGCGGACTTCCTAGGGCCGCCAGAGGCCGAGCTGACGGGACAGCGCCACCAGTTCCCCGGTGCTGTCCCAGAGGTAGGCGTCCTCCTCGACGAGGCCCGGCGCGATGTGCCGGGCCTCGATCCGGGCCTGTACCCAGCCCGGCGCCGGCTGCTTGCGGACGTGCACGGTGAGTTCGAGCGTCGGCACGGTCACCGGCCCCACCAGCTCACCCAGCGCGGGCGGGAACGCGTCGACGAAGAAGGGCAGCGCGGCCAGATCGGGCTCGCGCCCGTCGGCGAAACGGATCCACCCGTCGACCCGCGCCTCGCCCGGGCCCTCGCCGCCCACCCAGCGCGAGGCCGGCAGTACGCGGTAGTCGAAGCGCTCGGCGATCGTCGCGCCGATGGCCGACGCCAGCTCGGACGGCGTCGATCGGCACTCGTCCGGCGACGGGATGGCCGGCGCGGCAATCGGGTGCTCGACCGGAGCGTCCTGCAGGGCCGGGTCACCGTAGGTGGCGACGACCCGTACCCGCTCCTTGCCGTCCTGGTTCAGCGCGACCGCGATCGTGCTGGTCAGCCGGCCCCGCTTGACCGTTTCCACGGCAAGCTCGGCCGGTCCGTCCTGGCCCGGCCGCACGTAGTGCGCGGTCGCGGTGATCAGCCGCTGCTCGGGCACGACCTGCCCCGCCGCGGCCAGCGCCACGGCGAACAGGTAGCCCCCGTTGGGCACGCCGCTCGCGATCGACCAGTCGTCGGTGAGCGTCGCCGACCACCGCTCGTCAGCGCCGCTCACCGCGGTGTCGACGTCGAAGTGGTAGCCCATGCGATCACGCCTCTCAGATGGTGGTGACGATGCGGCGGCGGCGGAAGAAGTACGCGACGGCGCCGCCCGCGAGGAGCAGCAGGGCACCGCCCAGCGCGACCCAGCCCGTGGGAGCGCCGGTGACCGGCAGGCTCGGGCCGTCGTCGCCCCCGCCCTGACCGCCGCCGGTGAGCTTCAGCGTGAGGGCCGCCGTGTTGTTCTTCGCGTTGCCGTCCTGCGGCCCGCCGTCGACAGTCACCCAACCGGCCGTGACCTTCTCCTCGGTGATGACGCCGGTGAAGGTGAAGAGCGCTTGCTGGCCCTTTTCGACGCTGTCGGGCAGGCAGGTGTAGACGCGGCCGCTGATGTGGCTGTCCCCCTCGATGCCGTCGGGGCCCGCCGGTATGCCGTCGCCCGGGAAACAGGCCTCGTCGACCTCGGTCAGCTTCAGCCCGGTCGGCACGGTGACCCGGATGGTCTGGTACCACTCGACCGCGGCCGGCACGATGCTGGTCGGGCCGAGGTTGCGGACGCCGACCTTGACGGTCGTCGTGTCGCCGATCGCGCCGGTGAAGGCGCCGCCGACCGCCGCGCTGTCCGCCGCCGACTTACCGGCCTCGACACCGAAGACGGCGATGTTGTCGTCCTCGTTCAGGTCGTCGGGCACCTGGCTGTCGTCGGGGACGCCGACGGCCGCCTTGCGCCGCGCCTCCAGCGTGAGCACCGGGCCGGTCCCGGCGGTGAGAGCCCCGGCCACCGACCCCTTCACACCGACGGCCGAGACGGCGGCGCTGTACGTGTACGGGCCGCCCGCGTCCGTCCGCAGCTTGATCTTCACCGGGGTGGCCGACGGCACGGTGAAGGTCGTGCCCGGGGTGAACTTCTGCTGGAAGAAGCAGAGAACGCCGGGGATCTTCTCGCCCTCGACCTCGGTGACGCAGTTGCGGTAGCTGGTCAGCGCCTCCAGGCCGGGCTGGGCGACCAGGGTCAGGCCGATCGCGTCGACGGTCTCGCTGCCGGCGTTGCGGACGACGATCGGCACGTCCGCGGCCTGGCCGCGGTTGAGCTTCAGATCGTCGATCGGGTCGACTTCGAGGTCGACGCCGCCGGTCGAGCGCACGACGGTGACGGTGCTGCTGAAGCCGCCGGTGGACGCCGTGAAGTGGGAGACGAGCTTGTCGCCGGTCGGCTTCAGCGTGATGGCGAGGCTGCCCCGCTTGCCGGCTTTCAGGTCGATCTTGCAGCTCGTGGCGTCGCATCCGGCCGGCAGGGTGAGGCCGAGGCTCGGGTCGACGTCGGTGAACGAGATGACGGTGCCCTTCGCGTCACCCCGGCCCGCGTTGTACAACTCAGCCTTGATCGTCTTGGTCTTGCCCTGGATCACCGACACCTGCTCGGGCAGGTAGAGGTCGACGAACGACTCGTCGTCGGACGGCGCGGCCTGGGCCGGCGCGGCGAGCCCGCCGAGGGCCGCGGCGGCGAGAGCGGCCGGGACGGCCAGAGAGCGGAGGCGCATGGATCACCGATTCCTGGGTGCCAACTGAGAGCCCCGGGAGCCTAGAGCCTCCGCTCGCAGAAGATCAAACCTCGGCGAACACCGGGCCGTCGGCCGGAAGCGGCGGCACTTCGCCCCGGGCGGCCGCACGGCGGGCGAACTCCCGCATTCCGGCGATCTGCCGCTCGCCCAGCGAGAAGTCCAGGACCCGGAAGTACGTCGCCAGGGTCTCGGCGTCGAACGGCTCCCACCGGGCGGCCGCGGCGGCCACCTCGTCGAGCTCGCCCAGGCTCAGGTCGCGCGAGCGCTGGAAGGCTTCGTGCACGTCCTTGACCACGCCCGGGTTGGCGGCGGCGAAGTCTTTGCGAACCGCCCAGACCGCGAACACCATGGGCAGCCCGGTCCACTTCTTCCACGCCTCGCCGAGATCGGTGACCTCGAGCCCGAGGCGCGGCCCCTCGTACATCGCGCGCAGCGCCGGGTCACCGATGAGCACGCCGGCGTCGGCCTCGATGAGCATCTGGGTGAGCTCGGGCGGGCACCGGAAGTACTCCGGCTCGGCGCCGTACTGCTCGGCGAGCAGCATCTGGGCCAGCAGCACGCCGGTGCGCGAGGTGGAACCGAGCGCCACCGGCCGCCCGTCGAGCTCGGCCAGCGGCCGGGTGGAGATCAGGTTGACCGAGAGCACCGGCCCGTCACTGCCGACCGCGAGGTTGGGCAGCAGCACCAGCTCGTCGGCGTGCCGCAGGTACTCGACCAGGGTGATCGGCCCGATGTCGAGGTCGCCGGCGACCAGGCTGGCGCTGAGCCGCTCGGGCGTGTCCTTGTGCAGATCGACGTCGAGCAGGGCGCCGGACCGCATCAGACCCCAGTAGATGGGCAGGCAGTTGAGGAACTGGATGTGCCCGACCCGGGGCCGACCGGCGCTGTCGCTCATGCCCCGACGCTATCTCTCACCAAGTGGGAATCGCCCGCGGCCGGTCCCGATGGTGGTTCATATCGCACGACCCCCAGCGCGGCCAGCGCGGCGAGCAACCCGGCGACGCCGGCCGCGCCGACCAGCACCCGCACGTCGACCAGGCCGACCAGCGGACCGGCCACGAGCAGGCCCACCATGCCGGCGCCCTGGATCGGGGCGCTCATCGCGGCGAACGCCCGCCCCCGGGCGGCCGACGGCGTGCTGATCGTGGCCGTCAGCGACCGAAGCTCGTCGGCCGTCAGCAGCAGCTCGAGGCTTGTCATGCCGCCCGCGTCGCGCCACGGCTCCGGCTCGTCCGGCTGCCGCTCCACCCACTCGCGGGCGCGGCGCACGCCGCGCTGGAGGAAGACGTCGACCAGCGCCAGGGCGGCCGAGAGGGCGGCCGGATCGGCGCCCTCGGTATCGATGCGCAGCCCGGTGCCGGTGCTGCGCCACACCCGTTCACGGCCGTCGCCCCGGCTCGGCGCCTGCTCGACCAGCTTGTACTTCGCGAGCTCACGCAGGTGGTAGCTGGTGGCGCTGGGCGAGAGGCCGACCAGTTCGGCATCTTCGGTCGCGGTGATCGCCGCGCCGGTGTTGTTCAGGTATTCCATGATTCCGATGCGGGCCGGACGGGCCGGCGCGCGCATGACCTGGGGTCGGAGATCCGCCTGCTCTGCCCGTCCGTCATGGCCGCCATTATTCGGTGGAGTGGCCGCACGGTTGCGCGTAGCGTGGAGGGCCGCTCGACGGCCGTGGTGAGCATGCACCGCAGCGGACGTCCCCCCGCGCCGGCGTCAGACCAGCCGGATACGCGAGCAGCCAGGAAACAACCTGCCTGAGGATGAAGCGTGCCCGCATTCGACCTGGACACCGAACTAGCAGCCGAGAGAGACCACCTGAGCCGGTCGCGCGCCGCGCTGGGCCGGATGCGAGGACGCGCCGAGGCGCTCTTCTCGACCGGCGACAAGGTGGCCGGCGACGCCTACACCGCCGAGCAGCTCGGCCGGCACATGGCCCGCCGGGTCAAAGAGCTCGCCGACGACCCCTCGACGCCGCTGTTCTTCGGCCGGCTCGACATCGACGAGTCGGCGTACCACGTGGGCCGGCGGCACGTCACCGACGACGCCGGCGAACCGATGGTGCTCGACTGGCGGGCCCCGCTGTCCCGCTCGTTCTACCGGGCCAGCGTGCGCGATCCCCAGGGGGTGAGCGTCCGCCGCCGGTTCGGTTTCGTCAAAGGCGAGCTCACCAGCTTCGAGGACGAACACCTCGACCGCGGCGAGGAGCTGGGCACCGCCAGCCGCATCCTGACCGCCGAGATCGAACGGCCGCGCGTCGGCCCGATGCGCGACATCGTGGCGACCATCCAGCCCGAGCAGGACGAGCTGGTCCGCGCCGAGCTGGCCGACTCGATCTGCGTCCAGGGCGCGCCCGGCACCGGTAAGACCGCCGTCGGCCTGCACCGGGCGGCCTTCCTGCTCTATCTGCACCGCGAGCGGCTGCGGCGCTCGGGGGTGCTCATCGTCGGGCCGAACACGGCCTTCCTGTCGTACATCTCAGCCGTCCTGCCCGCCCTGGGCGAGGTGGAAGTGCACCAATCCACGGTGGACGAGCTGGTCGCGCGGGTGCCGGTGCGCGCGGTCGACAGCCCGGCCGCCGCGCTGGTCAAGAACGACGTCCGCCTGGCCGAGGTGCTGCGCCTGGTCCTGTGGGGCCGGCTGACCAAGCCGACCGATCCGATCATGGTCTCGGACGGCTCGTACCGCTGGCGGATCGATGCCGAACCGCTGCGCCGGATCGTCGACGAGGCCCGGCGCGAGGGCCTGCCGTACGCGGTGGGCCGCGACCGGGTCCGGGCCCGGGTGGTGGGCCTGCTGCAGCGGCAGTCGGAATACCGCACCGGCAACTCGCCGAGCGAGGGCTGGCTCCACCGGATGAGCAAGGTCGCCCCGGTCACCGAGTTCCTGGACAAAGCCTGGCCCGCGGTCACCCCCGAGTCACTGGTGGCCGAGGTGCTGACCGATCCGTTCGTGGCCGGCGATCTGCTCACCGCCGAGGAGCAGGAGGCGATCCGCTGGGCGAAACCGCCGCGCACGGTCAAGGCGGCGAAGTTCACCGCGGCCGACCTGGTGCTGATCGACGAGGCGGCCGGGCTGTTGGAGCGCGAGACCAGCTTCGGCCACGTGGTCATCGACGAGGCGCAGGACCTCTCGCCCATGCAGGCGCGGGCGATCGCCCGGCGCAGCGAGCACGGCTCCATCACGGTGCTCGGCGACCTGGCCCAGGGCACCGCGCCGTGGGCCGCCGCCGAGTGGTCGGAAACCCTCGCCCACCTGGGCAAGCCCGAGGCGGCGGTCGTGCCCCTGACCGTCGGTTTCCGGGTGCCGGCGGCGGTGGTGGAGCTGGCCAACCGCCTGCTGCCGGCGCTGGGCGTGAACGTGCCCGACGCGGTCTCCCTGCGCCGCGACGGCGACCTGGTCATCGTGCCGGTCGCCGACCCGTCCGGCCTGGACGCCGAGACGCTGGCCGAGGTCACGGCGGCGCTCACCCACGAGGGCTCGGTCGCGGTGATCGCGGCCGACGCCGCCGTGGAACGGCTGCGCGGTCATCTCACGGCCGCGGGCCTCGAGCACGCGACGCCCGACGACGTCGACTCCGAGGCGCGGGTCACGGTGGTGCCGGCCACTGTCGTCAAGGGCTTGGAGTACGACCATGTGGTCGTCCACGAGCCGGCCGACATCGTGGCGGCCGAGCCGAAGGGCCTGAACCGGCTCTATGTGGTGCTCACCCGGGCCGTCTCCCGGTTGTCGGTCGTGCACGCGAAGCCGCTTCCGGGCCCGCTGGCCTGAGCCAACCCGCGCTCATCGGCGGGACGGCCACCCTTGCGGGGTCCGCCACCTGGTCCGATCGGCGCGACGAGGGTCGGCGTTTCAGCTAGAACATTGACACTTAAGGCTGTGTTTAGACACGCGGTGTGATGATGCGGCGATGACCGCATCGACGCCCGGGACGCCCAGCTGGGTCGATCTCGGAACCGCCGATCTCGCTGACGCGGAGAGGTTCTACTCCGAGCTGTTCGGGTGGACCGCTGAGGTGTCCGGCGACTACATCACCTTTCTCCGCAACGGGCGGCCGGTGGCCGGCGCCGGTCCGCTGTACGGCGTGGGGCAGCCCACGGCGTGGAGCACCTACGTCGGCACCGACGACGCCGACGCCGTGTCGGCTCGGGTGGCGGCGGCCGGCGGCAAGGTGCTCGTGCCCCCGTTCGACGTGGCCGACCAGGGGCGGATGGCCGCCTTCCTCGATCCGGCCGGGGCGCCGTTCAGCGTCTGGCAGCCCTGGGCGATGCGCGGCGCGGAACTGTTCGACGTGCCCGGCGCGCTCACCTGGAACGAGTTGAACACCCGTGACCTGGACGGCTCGATGGCTTTCTACCAGGCGGTGTTCGGCTGGCAGTACCGCAACAGCGTGATGGACGGCGTGCCGTACATCGTGGCCAAGGTCCAGGAGACGCCGGTCTGCGGCATCCAGCCCATGCTGCCCGAGATGTGGCCCGACGACATGGGTCCGCATTGGATGGTCTACTTCGCGGTCCACGACTGCGACACGGCCGCCGAACACACGCTGGCCCTCGGCGGCCACGTCCTGCACGCCCCGAGAAGCCTTTCGATCGGCCGGTACGCCGTACTCAGCGACCCCCAGGGCGGCATGTTCGCGGTGCTCGCCGGCAATCGTTAGCCGGCTACCCCTCGGACCGGCACGACCAGTGGGCCGTGTTCGCCCTCGATGACGCGTACCCGTACGCGGTAATGCTTGGCCAAGTTCTCCTCGGTCAGCACCTCGCGCGCTGTCCCGGCCGCCGCCACCCGGCCCGCGGCCAGCAGCACCATCCGGTCGGCGTATTCGCCGGCGGTAGTGAGGTCGTGCATCGTGGCCAGCACGGTGAGGGCACGCTCGGCCCGCAGCCGGTCGACCAGCTCCAGCACCTCCTGCTGGTGGCCGATGTCGAGCGCGCTGGTCGGCTCGTCCAGCAGCAGGATGCCGGCGCCCTGGGCGAGCGCGCGGGCCAGGAACGCCCGCTGCCGCTCGCCGCCCGACAGGGTGTCGAGCCGCCGGCCGGCGAAGCGGGTCAGGTCGAGCTCGTCCAGGACCTGCTCGACCACCGTCAGATCGTTAGCCGACTCACGACCCAGGGGTGCGACATAGGGCGTACGGCCGAGCAGCACGTAATCGAAGACGCGCATGCCCGGCGGTACGACCGGTGACTGGGCGACCGTGGCGATGGTCTTCGCACGCTCCCGGCGGTGCAACCGGTCGAGCGGACTGCCGTCGAGTTCGACCGTTCCCTCGAACGGCAGCAGGCCGCCGATCGCGCGCAACGCTGTCGACTTGCCGGCCCCGTTGGGGCCGATCACGGTCACCCACTCGCCGCGCTCGACGTCGAGGTCGACCCCGAGCACGATCGGCGTGCCGTCGAGGCTCACCCGCAGGCCCTCGACGCGGACCGCGGTCACGCGGCGGCCGCCTGCCGGCTGGTGCGCAGCACGACGATGAAGAAGGGCGCTCCGAAGAAGGCGGTCACCACCCCGATCGGAATCTCGGCCTGGCCACCGGCGGTGCGGGCCAGCAGGTCGGCCAGGGCCAGGAAGGCACCGCCGAACAGCACCGACAGCGGCAGGATCGAGCGGTAGCTCGGGCCGGCGAGCAGCCGCATCGTGTGCGGGACGATGATGCCGACGAACCCGATCAGGCCGGAGACCGAGACCGCGGCCGCGGTGCCGAGCGAGGCGGCGACGATCAGCAGGTAGCGGGAGCGCTGCGGGTGCAGGCCCAGCGCGCTCGCCTCTTCGTCACCGACCGTCAGCACATCGAGCTCACGCCGCTGCGACAGGACGATCGCGCCGGTCACCACCGCGTAGGGCAGCATCACCAGCACGTCGTGCCAGCCGGCGGTGGCGAGCCGGCCCAGCAGCCAGGAGTAGACCTCACGCAACGTCTCGACGTGCTGCTGCATCAGATAGGTCTGCCCGGCGGCCAGGAACGACGACACCGCCACGCCGGAGAGGATCAATGTGGACGGCGTCCGGTCGCGGCCACCGGAGGCACCCAGCAGCCAGGTCAGGGCCACGGCCAGCAGCGCGCCGGCGAAGGCGGCCACCGGCACACCGAACGGCAGGTTGGCGGTGGCGTCGCCGCCCGTCGTCCCGGCCCGCAGCGAGATCACGGCGGTGACGCCGAGCCCGGCCCCGGCCGCGACGCCGAGCAGGTGTGGATCGGCCAGCGTGTTGCGGAACACCCCCTGGTAGGCGGCGCCGGCCAACGCCAGCATCGCCCCCACGAGCAGGCCGAGCACGACCCGGGGCAGGCGGAGCTCGGTGAGGATGATGACCTCACGCTCGGTGAGGCCGCTGTGGACCCGTACACCGGGAATGAGATTGAGAAGTTCCAGGGCCACGCCGGCCGGCGGGAGCGGGACCGACCCGAAGGCCAGCCCCGCGATCAGCGCCACCAGCACGGCGGCCACGCCGCCGATGAGCCAGGCCGGCCGGAGACCGGCCGGCCGGACCCGAACCGTCACGCGGGGACCTTGGCCACCGCGTCGGCGACGGAGCGCACGAGGTCGACGGTGCGAGGGCCCCAGCGCGAGGCGATGTCGTCGTCCAGGGCGACGATCTGGCCGCTCTTCACGGCGGCGATGGTGCTCCAGCCCGTACGCTTCGTGACCGACGCCGCCGACTGCTGGCAGCACTTGCTGTCGGCCAGGAAGATCATGTCCGGGTTGGCCTTGACGATCGCCTCCTGCGAGAGCTGGGGATATCCACCCTTGGCCCCGTCGGCGTCGGCCGGGTCGGCGATGTTCGTCATGCCGAACAGCGAGAAGACCTCGCCGATGAAGGTCTTCGACGTGACGGTGTAGAAGGTCGGGTCGAGCTCGTAGTAGTAGCTCAGCGGCGTCGTCCTCTTCGGGACGTCGGCGACGATCTTCTTGATGTCGTTCGCCATCTGAGTCGTCACCGCGCCGGCCTCGGAGCCGTGGCCGGTCAGCGCGCCGAGCTGCTCGATCTGCTGATAGGTCTCATCAAGGGTCTTCGCGGCCGGCGTCACGAAGACGGGGATCTTCAGCGTCCGCAGCTGCGACACGATCTTGTCGATGTCGTCGGAGAGGACGACCAGGTCGGGGTCCTTGGCGGCGATCGCCTCGGCGTTCGGCTTGAAGCCGGAGAGGTCCGTCTTGGGAGCCTCGGCCGGGTACGTCGACTGGTCGTCGACCGCGGTGACCTGCGGCCCGGCCCCGATGGCGAAGAGCATCTCGGTGGCGCTCGGCGTCAGCGAGACGATTTTCTCGGGGCGCGCGTCCAGCGTCAGATCGCCGACGGTCACCGGATAGGAGGCGGCGGCGCTGGGCGCGGTGGTCGTCGTCGCCGACGTGTCGCCGTCGTCGCCGCAACCACCGGCGAGCAGCAGGGCGGCAGCCGCCAGGGCGGCGGTGAGCATACGTTTCATGGATCCTCCAGTCGGCCGGGTTGAGCCCTCCCCCGGTCCTACCGGCCGGCTCCTATTTGTCGGCTTTTTGATCTAGCTTGTCGGCTTCTTGATCGAGTCTGTCGGCCTTTTGATCGCGCCCCTCGGCGCCGTCCTCCACCGTGGCGTCGGCCACCCCCGCGGTCTCGGGCTTCGGGGCGGCGCGGTCGCCGGCCAAGGCCGCGTCCTCGTCCCCGGCCAGGGCCGCCCGCAGTCGCTGCTTCTCGGCCGTACGCCGGGACGCCACGCCGACCAGCTGCTCGTTCATCTGGTTGCGCCAGGAGGCGAGCAGAAAGTACGACGCGACGGCCGAGACCACCAGCGCGACCATGGCCCGGACCAGGAAGTTGAGCGGGACCGGCAGAAGCGCCGCGAAGACGACCACGAACAGCCCGAGGCGGCCCAGCGAGTACTTGATGGCGGGGTTCATCATTTCTCCCTAGCCCGTGCGGTGGTCGAGCCACCGCAGGCCGTAGAACCAGATCAGGCAATAGACGACGATGGCGCCCAGCGCGCCGAGCAGCCCGGTCACCAGGGTCGGGAAGCCGAACTGGGACGATGCGAAGCCGGCCAGGGTCATCCCGGCGGCGACGCCGAACCCGGTGGCCAGCAGCGCCACCACGACCCGGGGCGCGCCGAAGCCCTCGGCCCGGAACTCCTCGACGAACAGCCACACCGGAAGGATCACCGCGAGCCAGCCGCTCGTGTTGCCGAACTCGGAGACGTGCGTCAGCGACAGCACGGCCTCGAGCAGCAACAGCACGACGGCACCGGTCACCAGCCCGGCCATCGCGGTGCCGAGAAGGTCACCGATCGTGGCCAGGCGTCCACTGGCGTCGCGGCGCGGGCGGCGCGCACTCTGGGTATCCGACATGACAACAAGCAGGGTACGCGCCGGCTAAGCCCAGACCTTCTGCGGCTCCGCGCGGCGGCTCGCGAGCGAGGGCGCCTTGTCGTACTCGTGGACGACCTCGTAGCGGGTGTTGCGCTCGACCGGCTGGAAACCGGCGTCCCAGATCAGGTTGAGCAGGTCGTCGCGGTGCATCGTGTGCGGCGTGCCGTACGAGTCGGCGTCGTGAGTGATCTTGTACTCGACCACCGAACCGTCCAGATCGTCCGCTCCGAAGTTGAGCGAGAGCTGGGCCACCGACAGGCCGTGCATGACCCAGAAGCACTTCACGTGGGGCACGTTGTCGAACATCAGGCGGGAGACCGCGAACGTCTTGAGCGACTCGGCCGGCGCGGCCATCGTGGTCCGCGACTGGATCCGGTTCCGGATCTTGCCGTCCTGTGAGTCGACGAAGTCGTGCTGGTAGCGCAGCGGGATGAAGACGGCGAAGCCACCGGTCTCGTCCTGAAGCTCGCGCAGCCGCATCACGTGGTCGACGCGATGACGCGGTTCCTCGATGTGCCCGTACAGCATGGTCGCCGGGGTCTTCATGCCTTTTTCATGGGCGAGCCGATGAATGCGTGACCAGTCCTCCCAGTGGGTGTCGTGGTCGACGATGTGCTGCCGGACCTCCCAGTCGAAGATCTCGGCCCCGCCGCCGGTCAGCGACTCGAGCCCGGCGTCCATCAGCTCGTCGAGGATCTCGCTCGCGGGCCGGCCGCTGATCTTCTCGAACCACTGCACCTCGGTGGCGGTGAAGCACTTGAGCTTCACGTTCGGCAGCGCGGCCTTCAGCTCGCGCAGCACCTTGGGGTAGTAACGCCAGGGCAGGCTCGGGTGCAGGCCGTTGACGATGTGCAGCTCGGTCAGCTGCTCGTCCTCCATCTCCTTGGCCTTGGCCACCGCCTCGTCGATGCGCATCGTGTACGCGTCCTTCTCGCCCGGCTTGCGCTGGAATGAGCAGTACGCACAGCTGGCCGAGCAGACGTTGGTCAGGTTCAGATGGCGGTTGACGTTGAACATCACACGGTCGCCGTTGAGCTCGGCCCGCTTGTGGTGGGCGAGCCGGCCCAGCCAGGCGAGATCGTCGCTCTCGTACAGGGCCACGCCGTCGGCCCGCGTCAGCCGCTCACCTGCGTAGACCTTGGCCTCGAGCTCGCGCTTCAAGCCGGCATCCATGTGCGCCCCTCTCACTTACCTCGCCGTCGAGAGTACGGCTCACCCCCGACAGGAAACTCCGGGCGGGGTGTTGATCATGTCGCCGTAACCCAGATTCCCAGTCTTCTTTCATCTCGGATCAATCGACAGGAATGTGAGACGTGAGGTATTCAATTAGGGGGGAACGACGAGCGGCGCTCCGGCGTCGCGGTGGACGGGGAGCACATGGCGACTGCACGACTTGGTTCTCGGCGATCGCGCCCGTGGTGGCGCCCCGTCGTGTATTCAGCCGTGGCCGCAGTCGTCGCCACGTTCCTGACCCCGCTGCTCACGCCGACCGCCGCCTTCGCCGACCCGGCCGCAGCCCCGCCGGCCGCGCCCCTCGCGGTCCCGCAGGACACCGTCAGCTTGGCCGTGCCCGACATCGGCTCGCGCCCGATGGCGCTCGGCACCCTGGCCCTCCCGGGACAGAAGGTCAGCGCCGTCCCGACCGCCTCCCCCACGCCGGCCAGCCCCGCGCTCCAGGCGATCGAAAAGGGCCGCAACGAGATCTCCGCCCTCGGCGACCAGCTCATCCAGATCGGTCAGGACCGCGACCTCGCCCGTGACCAGCAGGCCACGGCCCGGGTCAAGTACACGCAGGCCGAGGAGTCGCTCCGCCAGGCGCAGTCCGCCGCCTCCGACGCCGCCGCCCAGGCCATGCGCGAGGCCGCCGCCATGCCGCCGGGCATGATCGACCCCGGCCTCAGCGGGCTCGGCGACCTCGCCCGGCTCCAGCGCGGCCAGGTCGACACCCAGACGGCAGTCACCCGCCAGATCGAGCAGGCGCAGATCAACGCCCAGATCGCTCTCGACGAGCAGACGCTGAGCGGCGAGCGCTACGCCGAACTGGCCGCCAAGTACAACGCCCTCAACAAGCAGCTCAGCGCCAAGCAGAGGGCACAGCAGGCCCTCGAGCTCACCCACCAGGACGAGCTGAACGCCTACGAGGCGGCCGAGACCGTCCAGGACAGCCAGCTCGGCGCGTCGTTCCTGACCGGCGAGGAAGCGGGCCGTGGCCCCGACGCGCGGGCCATCAAGGCGCTCGAGTTCGCGCTCGCCCAGCGCGGCGACCCGTACGTCTGGTCCGAGGAGGGCCCGGATCAGTACGACTGCTCCGGCCTGATGTACGCGGCGTACCGCTCGACCGGCTTCGCGCTGACCCGCGTCTCCCGTGACCAGTACTGGCAGACCCGCGACAAGGTGGTCGACCGGTACTCGCTGCTCCCCGGCGACCTGCTGTTCTTCAGCTCGTCGAGCAGCTGGCGCGGCATCCACCACGTCGCGATGTACGCGGGCAACGGCATGATGGTCGAGGCCCCGCGCACCGGCCTGAACGTGCGCCTCACGCCCGTGCGCTGGTCGCGCCTGTTCCAGGCGACACGCGTCTACGGCTCGGTCGAGGGCATCGTGCAGGGCCCCAACCTGGGCGCGCCCGACGTCGACCCGGCCGACGACGGCACCACGCCGACCAACCCGGGCACAGGCACGCCGTCGAACCCGGGCACCCCGGGCAACCCCGGCACGGGTTCGCCAGGCACGCCGAGCACGCCGGGCAACCCCGGCACGGGCACGCCAGGTAACCCCGGCACAGGCACCCCGGGCAACCCCGGCACAGGCACGCCAGGTAACCCCGGCACAGGCACCCCGGGCAACCCCGGCACAGGCACGCCAGGCAACCCCGGCACAGGCACGCCAGGCAACCCCGGCACAGGCACGCCAGGCAACCCCGGCACAGGCACGCCAGGCAACCCCGGCACAGGCACCCCGGGCAACCCCGGCACAGGCACCCCGGGCAACCCCGGCACAGGCACCCCGGGCAACCCCGGCACAGGCACCCCGGGCAACCCCGGCACAGGCACGCCGGACACGCCGACGACGCCGCCGAAGACCGACCCGACGACGCCGCCGGCGACCAGCAATCCGCCGGACCCCGACGACGATGAGCCGTCGACGGAGCCCACGAAGGAGCAGCCGTCCAGCGGCGGCTCCAGCTCAAGTGGGAACACCGAGACGAAACCGTCGAACAGCGGCTCGACCTCGTCGGCGGCCACCACCTCGTCCTCGCCGGCGTCGTCTTCCGGCAGCGCTTCGGCCAAGGCGGCCGAGTCGTCCGCTTCCGGGTCGTAAACGCCTGTCGTCCTCTTCGGTGTCGGGGTCTGATCAAGAGTTGCCCCCAGGGGCGGCGAAAATCGCCTTTCCGGTGGTCAGCCCCGGTCCAGGGGCATGGTCGAGTTGATGCCAGGTGCGATGACGCGCGCGGATATGGCACGGTTATGGTCAGCGCCCGACGTTCCCCAACCGTCGGCACGCGGCGTCGGGAGGTTCCATGGACGAGCGGCAGGCGACACCGGACAGCAACGGCACCAAGCCGCCCGCTGACCCGACGCCGTCGAGCAGCGACGACTGGTTCTCCCCACCGCCGCCCCCGGCCGACGGCGCCCTCTGGGCCACCCCCAGCAGCGGCGCCACCCCGGCCGGCACCGCTACGGCAGACGGCGGAGCACCCCCGAGCAGCGCCCCGGTAAGCGGCGCCGCGAGCGGCCGCGCCTCGGTCGCGGGCTCGACCCCCGTCCCACCCAAGGTCTCCGCGTCGGCCCCGGTCTCATCGGCCCCCGCCCCCGTCTCGGCCGCTCCCGGCTCGGTCTCCGCCTCCGCACCCGTGTCCGCGGCGCCGGGCTCGGTCTCGGCGTCGACGCCCGTGTCGGCAGCGCCGGGCTCCGTTTCAGCGTCCGCGCCCGTGTCGGCAGCGCCGAGCTCGGTCTCGGCGTCCGCGCCCGTGTCGGCAACGCCGGGCTCGGTTTCAGCGTCGGCCCCCGTGTCTGCGGCGCCGGGTTCGGTTTCGGCGACTGCCCCCGTGTCGGCGACGCCGAGCTCGGTTTCAGCGTCCGCGCCCGTGTCGGCTGCGCCCAGCCCAGGTACTGCTGCGCCCGCCGGCTCGGTTTCGGCGTCCGCACCCGTGTCCGCGGCGCCCAGCCCGATCACCGCCTCCGCTCCTGTGTCCGGAACGCCCAGTTCGGGTACCGCGTCTGCGGCTACCGGCCCGGCCGCCGCCTCCGCCTCCGTGCCCGTGTCCGGAGCGCCCAGCTCGAGTACCGCGTCCGCGGCTACCGGCCCGGCCGCCGCCTCCGCCTCCGTGCCCGTGTCCGGAGCGCCCAGCTCGAGTACCGCGTCCGCGGCTGCCAGCTCGGTCGCTGCCTCCGCGTCCGGATCGGCGATGACCGGATCGGAATCCGCGTCCGTTTCGCCCACCGCTGACAAAGCGGACGAAAAGGCGCCACTCGTGCCGGAGCGGGTCGACGGGTCGAGTCGGCAGCTCTCCCCCACGCTCGGCTCCGGCGCCGCCCGGGCCACCGTGCCCGGAGCGGTCGCGCCCGACGCCGGCGAGGTGGCCCGCGCCCTGACCCGGCCGACGGGTGAGTCGAAGCTGTACGGGGCCAAGTCCGCCAAGCTGGTCACTCCTCCCGGCACGCCGGAAACCCCGATCGCGACGGCCCCGGCCGCGCCCGTCGTGGGTACGGCGACCGCCAAGACTCCAGCCACGACCTCGGCGAGCGACCCGCAGCCGGCCGACCCCGAGCTGGCCGATGCGCAGCGGGCCGATACGGAACGGGCCGACTCCAAGCTGTCGGACCCGCAGCCGTCGGACGCGAAGCTCTCAGGGCCGCCGACGTCGGACTCGAAGCCGTCAGGCCCGCCGACGTCGGACCCGAAGCTGTCAGGCCCGCCTCAGCCGGGTGAGCCCACGCCGGGTGAGCCGGAACCCGGTGAGCCCACGCCGAGCAAGCCGCAGCCGGGTGAGCCCACGCCGGGTCGGCCGCAGCCCGGGGAGCCCGCGCCCGGTCGGCCGCAGCCCGGGGAGCCCGCGCCTGAGCCGGACGAGCCTGAGCCGAGCCCCACTCCGGTGCCGCCTGTGCCCGTACCGCCGCAGAAGCCCGAGCCCACGCGGCCCGAGCCCGGCCGGCCCGAGCCGATCGAACCGCCGGACCCGTTCCCGGCCCCGCCTGCGCCGGGTCCTTTCCCGGCGCCGAACCCTTTCCCGGCGCCCACCCCCGGCCCGACACCGAGCCCTACTCCGCCGGGTCCCGTGCCGCCTGGTCCCGGGCCGAGCCCGGTACCTCCGGGTCCTGGACCATCGCCCGTACCGCCCGGTCCGGGTCCGTTTCCTGTGCCGCCCGGTCCGGGGCCGAGCCCGGTACCTCCGGGGCCCGGTCCCAGCCCCGTGCCGGGGCCGCCGCCGCCGATCGTGCCGCCGCCACCTATGATCCCGTCCAACGGCGCCGGTCTACCGGCGTACTCAATGCCCCCGGAAGCGAGCGCACGCAGCGTGACCACCCCCTTCGGGGTCGGCGAGCCGGCCCCGTCCGCCCGGCCGTTCGGGCCGACTTCTTCTCAGCCGACCGGAGTTCCCGCCGGAACCGTCTTCGGATCGCCCGCCACCACCGCCTTCGAGGCGCACGGTGACGACATCGATGCCACCATGGCCGTCCCGCAGCAGCGGCTGTACGGCACGCTCTACGGCACCGGTGGATACGAGACGATCGACACAACGATGCCCGTCTCGATGAACGCGGTGGAGAACTCCGGCTCTCTGACCGGGCACATCCTGGCTCAGGGCTGGCACGACGAGGTCGTCGACCGCCGCCGCGGCAACCTCAAAGTGGCAGTGGCCATGCTGGTCGTGCTAGGCCTGTTGGTGGCGGTCAGTGTCGTCTTCCTGCTCACCGCGGGCAGTTCGTTCAGCGACATGATCGGCAAGATGTTCGAGTAACGCACTGACCGTTATCCGACTTTTTTGGCGGTGGACCGCGCCTGACCCTAAGCTGGCGAGGTTGCGCCCGGGGGTGAGCCTGCCCACTACAGGCGTGGAATGCGGTCGGCGCGGAAAACGTTGAGCCGTACACTTATGACAGTTATTGACGCGGCGTGCCCTTGCGGAGCACGCCACGGGCGTTCTTGCGGGCATTTCAGCGGTCGGCTCACGGCAGCCGCGGCGGGCCATTCGCGAGCATGCGCCCCCGTAGAGAGGTTCTCTTGACCACTTTCGCTGATCCCAGCACGTTCCCGTCCGTCTTCGAAAACCCCACCGAGACCGCCGATGAGACCGCGGTCACCGAGACGCCCGTCACCGACGTCGCCGTCGTTGAGTCCGAGGCGACCGAGACCGTGGCGGCCCAGTCCGACGCTGTCGAGACCGTGGCGGCCCCGTCCGACGCTGTCGAGACCGTGGCGGCCCCGTCCGACGCTGTCGAGACCACCGAAGCCACCGAGACCGCCGAGGACACCCCGGCGCCGGTGAAGACCTTCGCCGAGCTCGGCCTCCCCGCCGAGCTGGTTCGCGTCCTCAACCGCGAGGGCATCACGCAGCCGTTCGAGATCCAGGCCGCGACCATGCCCGACGCGCTCGCCGGCCGTGACGTCCTCGGCCGTGGCCAGACCGGCTCCGGCAAGACACTGGCGTTCGGCCTGCCGCTGCTGGCCCGCGTCGCGCAGGGCGGCCGCGCCCGCCCGCACCACCCCAAGGCGCTGATCCTGGTGCCCACGCGCGAGCTGGCGATGCAGGTCGCCGACGCGCTGATGCCGCTCGGCCGTTCGGTCGGCGTCTTCCTCAAGACCGCTGTCGGCGGCGTTCCGTACGACCGTCAGATGGACGCGCTGCGCCGCGGCGTCGAGGTCATGGTCGCCACCCCGGGCCGCCTCGGCGACCTGATCGAGCGGGGCGCCTGTAAGCTCGACGACATCGAGATCACGGTGCTCGACGAGGCCGACCAGATGGCCGACATGGGCTTCCTGCCCGAGGTCACCGATCTGCTGGCCAAGACGCCGGAGAACGCGCAGCGCCTGCTCTTCTCGGCCACTCTCGACGGTGACGTCGAGTCGCTGGTCAAGCGGTTCATGCACGACCCGGTCACGCACTCCACGGCTCCGGCCGAGGCCAGCGTGTCCACCATGGACCACTTCCTGCTGCTGATCCCGCCGCACGACAAGTTCCCGATCGCGGCCTCGATCGCCAACCGCGAGGGCAAGACCATCGTCTTCGCCCGTACGCAGATGGGCGTCGACCGTCTGGTCGAGCAGCTCCGCGCGGTCGGTGTCCGGGCCGGCGGCCTGCACGGCGGCAAGACGCAGCGGGTCCGTACCCGCACGCTCGCCGAGTTCAAGGAGGGCCGTACCAGCGTCCTCGTGGCGACGGACGTGGCCGCCCGCGGCATCCACGTCGACGGCATCTCGCTGGTCGTGCACGTGGACCCGCCGAAGGACCCGAAGGACTACCTGCACCGTGCCGGCCGTACGGCCCGCGCCGGTGAGTCGGGTGCCGTGGTGACGCTGGTGCTGCCCAAGCAGCGCCGCAGCACCCAGGCGATGATGTCGAAGGCCGGGGTCAACCCGGGCGAGGTTCGCGTCCGCCTCGGCGACGAGAAGCTGGCCGAGGTGACCGGCGCTCGCGAGCCGAGCGGCGTGCCCGTGGTCGACGAGCCGGAGCCCCGCCGCGAGCGTGGCGGCTCGCGTGGCCGCTTCGGCGGTGGCGACCGTGGTGGCCGTGGCTTCGGTGACCGCCCGCGCGGTGACCGTCCGCAGCGTTCGTACGGTGACCGTCCGCAGCGTTCCTACGACGACCGTACGGGCGGTGACCGTTCCTTCGGTGACCGTCCCTCGTACGGCGACCGTCCGCAGCGCTCGTACGGCGACCGCCCGGCCGGCGACCGCGCCGGCTACGGCGACCGCCCCACCGGCGACCGCGGCGGCTATGGCGACCGCGGCGAGCGTCGCGGCTTCGGCGACCGTCCCGCGGGTGACCGCCCGGCCGGCGACCGCGGCTACGGCCGCAACGCCGAGCGCACCGGCGGCTTCCGCGGCGGCAACCAGCGCAACGACCGCCGCGAGGGCGGCTCGGCGGGCCGCTACGGCAGCCCGCGCCCGGCGCGTACCTACTGATCCACAGTTCCTCCCGAAAGCCCGGCACGAGCGATCGTGCCGGGCTTTCGGCTTTTCCATGAACGCGAGCGCGGGTACACAGGAAGCATGTCGCCGTTGCCGCAGTCTCTGTTCTGGGAACGCAAAGACACCGCGGGGGCCGAGAACGCCCTCGTCGATTCGTCGTCCGGCCTTTACGCGCGGGGTGTCGCGCTCGCCGTCGACCCGATTCCGTACACGTGCCGGTACGAGTTGCGTACCGATGCCGAGTGGGTGACCGGCTACCTCGACGTCGTCGCCGAGGGGGCGGGCTGGGCGCGCAGCGTGCGCCTGGAGCTGGCCGCCGGCCGGTGGCGGGCCACCACCAAGGAGCAGGGCGACCTGAACGCCGTGCTGTCGTCGGCCGGGCACGCCGGCGCCGGGTTCCCTGGCATCGAGGATCCTGATCGGCTCTTCGGCGCCTTCGACGTCGATCTCGGCGGATCGCCGTTGACGAACACTTTGCCCGTACGCCGTCTCGGTCTGCATCAGGCGCGGGGGGACGAGGTCGGCATGGCCCATCGCCTGAACGTGGCCTGGGTCCTTCTGCCCAGCCTCGAGGTGGTGCCGGCCGACCAGATCTACACGGCGCTGCCCGACGGCCGCGTCCGCTATGCCGGCGAGACCTTCAGCGCGGACCTGACCATCGACGACGACGGCTTCGTCATCGACTATCCGGGCCTGGCCGTCCGAGCCAACGGCAAGCCCGGCTGAGCGAGGCGGTCGTCGGTGCGAGCGAGCCGCAGGTCCGGCTGAGCGGGACGGCCGTCGGTGCGAGCCGCAGGGTTCGGCTGAGCGGGACGGCCGTCGGTGCGAGCGGCAGGTCCGGCTGAGCCCAAGCCTGCCAGATCACCGCCCCTGGCGGGTCCGGAAACTTAAGCCAGGCCGGGCTGGGGGCGGTTCTCCCACTTGGTGGACAGGGCGATGGCCGTACGGGTCGAGGCGACGCCGGGTGTGCGGTTGATCCGCACGATCAGCTGTTCCAGCTCGGCGATCGTGCCGACCCGCACGGTCAGCTGGTACGACTCCACGCCGGCCATGAAGTAGCAACTCTCCACCTCGGGCATCGCCCGCACGGCGGCCAGCACGTCGTCGGTGTCGGCCCCGGAGTCCTCGATGATGCCGATCAGCGCGGTGACCCCCAGACCCAGCGCCTCGTGGTCGACCTCGGCCCGGTAGCCGCGAATGGTGCCGGCCGCCTCGAGCTTGCCGACGCGCTCGTGCACGGCGGGCGCCGAAAGCCCGACCTTGCGGGCGAGCTCCGCGTACGACGAGCGGGCGTTCTCCCGTAGCAGCTCGATCAGCCGCAGGTCGATGGAGTCCATGCTGATGACCCTAATCGGGTGGCAGATCGCCACTCACGCCCGGTAGCGATGAATCGTCGGCAGGATAACGATCACTGTCGCAATTAGGGCTTTTTCCGCATTCCAGGGACTCGGTTCCGGGGCAATGCTCTAATGGCTTTACGTCCCGATCGAGCACGCCGACACTCACCGTGATCACGGCCGCTCCAGAACACCGACGCGAGGAGGGGGTTGTGGACACTGGAGATCGTCTGCTGACACCGGGCGAGGTGGCCGCGTTGTTCCGCGTCGACCCCAAGACGGTCACGCGTTGGGCGGCCGCCGGGCGCATCGGCAGCATCCGCACTCCGGGTGGCCACCGCCGGTTTCGCGAATCCGAGGTCAGGGCCCTGCTGGAGGGCGATGGCGTGGTCGAGGAAATGCGCGAGGACGACGCCGCCAACCGGCCCCGCAATGCCGGACCGAACAATCCGGGCATGGGTTACGGCCCGCCCAACGGATTGCGCTGAGCATTCAGCTCACCCTTCCAACGGGTCAGAAGCGTGTGGGGTACGCCCAGAGCGTCCAGCGCCTTGCCCGCCACGAAGTCGATGAGCTGCTGAGCGGTCGCCTGAGCCCCGGATCCGTAGAAGCCGGGGCTCGCCGGCAACACGACCGCACCGGCGTCCAACAGGGCGATCTGGTGCTCGAGGTGACTGCGTGTGACGGGAGTTTCCCGCGGCACGATCACCGTGCGTCGCCGTTCCTTCAGGTTGACCTCGGCGGCCCGCTGGAGCAGGTCCTTGGACAGCCCGATGGCGATGCCGGCGCAGGCCGCGGTGCTGGCCGGCACCACGATCATGCCCTTGGCCGGGTACGAGCCGCTGCTCGGCCCGGCCGCCAGGTCGCCGGCCGGCCAATATGTCAGGTCACCCAGATCGCGCTCGAGCCAGGCGCCGACGTCGTCCTTCCAGTGCGCGTCCCGCACGGTCGCGCCGGTCTCGTCGAGCAGGGTCAGCCGGGCCGCCCGCGAGATAACCAGGTCGACCGCCTCGCCGGCGTCCAGGAGCGAGGTCAAGACCGCTTTGGCGTACGGCGTACCGGACGCCCCTGAGACCCCCACGACCCATGGTTCACGCATGCCTCAAGTGTGCACGTCAGCCCGCGCCGGGCAGGGCCGATGCGGGGAATGCCTCATCCACGGCCACCCACGTCGCCGGATTGCCGAGGTCGGTAGGAGACAGCCCGCCGAGCACCTGTGCCACTTCCCCCTTGCTGGAGGATGGCGCAACGACGGACATCAGGTATCGCCCATCAGCTGTCTTCCGGTAGCAGGATCGGCCAAGTCTTCCGTCCTTGCACTCGGCGTCGGAGTTGGCGAGGTCGACCCTGTCTGTGATGTCGATGAACACGGACGGGTCCCCGCCGTCGATCTTGTAGTCCGGGTCGGCGAGCGCCCGGCGGACGGACGAGGTGGGCGACATCTGCACGAGAGCCAGGTGACTGCGGAGACTCACAGATGTGATCTGGAAGCCTTTGAACGCGAAGGCAGAGCGGAAGGGGATCGAGACGTCGTAGGGCAGTGAGAGCTGGAACGCCTCAACCACCGGCCGCAGGTCGCTCCAAAGCCGCCTATCGGCCGGCTCAAGCTCAGCCCAGGCGCCCGGCGCATACTGCCAGATCAGCGGTGGCGTGGGCCTGCTGGTCAGAACGAACGCGGGCCGCCCCCGGACCGGGCCAGTCGCGACTCCCTGATCGAAGTAGCGGCGACGAGGATCGACTCCGGGCCGGTAGACGTTGAGGTATCCGACCTCTTCCGCGCCCAGGAAAATTCGCGCCCCTTGCTGGTCCAGATCCCACCCATACGGATCGGCGACCCGGAACTTCCCCGCGGTGAAGCCCTTGAAGGTAAATGCGACCTTGGGCGATGTCGCAGTCGGTGGCGCCGACGTGGCGGGCGCGATGAACGGGTGGGCCGGCTCGGCGCGGTGGAGGGCCGCCTGTGGCACCCCGATCGCGGCGACCACGGCCACCGCGGCCACAGACGCCCACCCCACGGCGCGACGCCTCGTACGGCGCTTGCCCGCCGACACGACGTCGTCGACGGTGTGGCGCAGCGGTGGCGCGTCCGCCCGGGCCGCCTCCTCCATCAGGTCAGACAGCTGCTTCATGACGGCCTCCCGCCTTCTCGTCGATGCCGAGCTCCACGCCGAGGACGCGGCGCAGCGCGTCGAGCCCCCGGGCCGTGTAGACCTTGACGGTGCCTTCTGGGCAGCGCAGGGCGGCCGCGGTCTGCTGAACGCTCAGGCCCTCGAGGAAACGCAGCACCAGCACGGCCCGCTGCTTGGCCGGTATGCGCAGCAGCGCCTGCCGGAGAGCGACTCCATCTGCGCGCCGACGAACTCCCGGAACTCGGCCTCTTTGTCGCTCACGCGGATTAGACGGAGGCCGATGCCCCGGGGGTTACAGCAGGAGCAGATCGAGCAGGGCGAAGAGGAACAGCGCGATGCCGACGAAGCCGTTCGAGGTGAAGAAGGCGCGGTTGACCTTGGAGAGGTCGGTCGGCGTCACGATGACGTGCTGGTAGATGAAGGCGGCCGCGGTCAGCGCGAGGCCGATCCACCAGAGCCAGCCGAAACCGACGACCTGGCCGAACCAGACGAACAGCGCGAACGTCACCACGTGGGTCACGGTCGAGATGTGCAGCGCCGTCCGCACGCCGAAGCGGGCCGGGGTCGAGTGCACGCCGATCTTGCGGTCGATCTCCACGTCCTGGCAGGCGTAGATGATATCGAAGCCGCCGATCCACAGGCCGACCGCGACGCCGAGCAGCCAGGCCGGGCCGGAGCCGGAGAACGTGCCGGTGATGCCGAGCCAGGCGCCGACCGGGGCGACCGCCTGCGCCAGGGCGAGCACGTAGTGCGGAAAATTCGTGAAGCGCTTGGCGTACGGATAAACGACCAGCGGGATCACGGCGAGCGGGAAGAGCACCAGGCAGAGCCAGTTGAGCAGCCCGGCCGCCACCGCCATCACGACCAGCGAGACGATCGCGCCGGTCCACGCGGTGCGCGGGGAGACGGCGCCGGTGACCAGCTCGCGGTTGCGGGTCCGCGGGTTCTGCGCGTCGATCCGGCGGTCGAGGATGCGGTTGGCGGCCATCGCGAACGTACGGCCGGAGACCATCGCGATCGTGATGAGCAGCAGGTCGACCCAGTGCACGCCGGTGCCCTCGCGGTCGAGGGCGACCGCCGCCGACAGGTAGGCGAACGGCAGCGCGAAGACCGAGTGCTCGATGGCGACCAGCCGCAGGAACGCTTTGATCTTGCCCGGCTTCTCCGGGACCGCGGCGACCGCTGTCATATGCCGTATTCCTTCCAGCGCTTGTCCACCAGGCTCACGACCTCGGGCGACATCGTCATCTCTTCCGGCCAGCCCCGCGTGTAGCCCTCGCCCGGCAGCTTACGGGTGGCGTCGATACCGGCCTTACCGCCCCAGAACTGCTGGTAGGAGGCATGGTCGAGGTGATCGACGGGCCCCTGGGTCAGCATCAGGTCGCGGTCGTAGTCGACGTTGCCGAAGGCCCGGAAGGCGACCTCGTTGTAGTCGTGGACGTCGCAGTCCTCGTCGACGATCACGATCAGCTTGGTCATCGCCAGCGAGTGGGCTCCCCAGACCGCGTTCATGACCTTCTGAGCGTGCTTGGGGTAGCGCTTGCGGATCGAGATGATCGCGCAGTTGTGGAAGACGCCGGCCGAGGGCAGGTCGTAGTCGACGATGTCGGGGATCAGGATCTTGATCAGCGGCAGGAAGATGCGCTCGGTCGCCTTGCCCAGGCCGTGGTCCTCCTGCGGCGGCTTCGAGGTGATGATCGAGTGGTAGATCGGCTTCTTCCGCATGGTCATCGTCTCGATGTGCAGCACCGGGAACGGCTCGACCGGGGTGTAGAAGCCGGTGTGGTCGCCGAACGGGCCCTCGGGCAGCCGCTCGCCGGGCTCGAGGTAGCCCTCGAGGATGATCTGCGCGTTCGCCGGGACCTGCAGCGGCACGGTCAGGCAGTCGACCATCTCGACCCGCTCGCCGCGCAGGAAGCCCGCGAACAGGTATTCGTCGATGTCGGCGGGAAGCGGGGCGCTCGCCGCGTACGACACGACGGGATCGCAGCCGATCGCGATGGCCACCGGGAGGCGCTGGCCCAGCCGCTCGGCCACCGCGTGGTGGGCGGTCGAGTCCTTGTGGATCTGCCAGTGCATGCCGAGGGTGTTGCGCGAGTGCTGCTGCAGGCGGTAGAGCCCCAGGTTGCGCTTGCCGGTCTCGGGGTGCTTGGTGTGGGTGAGGCCGAAGTTGTGGTAGATGCCGCCGTCGTCGGGCCAGATCTGCAGGCCGGGCAACAGGCCGAGGTCGACCTCGTCGCCCTTGAGCACCACTTCCTGACAGGGGGCGGTCTTCACCTTGCGCGGCGGCAGCGACTTGAGCTGCAGCACCTTGCCGATGCCCTCGCGGATGCCCGACCAGCCGACCGGCAGCTCCGGCTTGACCAGGGCGCCGATCCGGTCGCCGACCTCGTCGAGCGAGTCGACGCCGAGGGCCATGGCCATCCGCTTCTCGGTGCCGAACAGGTTGATCAGCAGGGGCATGTCGCCGCGGGTGGGCCGCTCGAACAGCAGCGCCGGCCCGCCGGCCCGCACGGTGCGCGTCACCACCTCGCTGATCTCCAGCGTCGGGTCGACCGGAACGGTCACCCGGCGCAGCTCACCGGCCGCCTCCAGGGCGGCGACGAAGCTTTGCAGATCTTCATAGGGAAACCCACGCGGCGCCATGTACCCAGTCTTCACCACCGGTCCGGCAGTTCCGAGCCGGGGCGATCACCGTCACTCAGGATGTCCGATTCGAGTTGGAGTGGGCGATTGGTCCGGCGGAATGGGAGGTGCTCCGGTGAAGGTCCGGAACGTTGCACGCTGGTGTGCCGCGGCAGGGCTGGCCACCGCGCTGATCAGCGCGACCCCGGCGCTATCCGCCGGCCGCGAGGGCGCGGGGCAAGAAGCCGCCGGGCAGGGAGCCACGGGGCAGGCGGCCGCTGCGCAAGGGGCCGCCTTGGAGACGGCGCGGCGGCGGGCGCTGCCGGCGTGTCCGATGGCGGGGCGCTCGACGCGGCCGCCCACGGTGCCTGCGGGGGCCGGGGCGGCGGGGGCGTGCCGGGCGGTTACGGAGCCGATCGTCGAGTCGGGGGTGCGGCTCGCGCGGCGGGGCGAGGCCGGGTTCACGCCGAGCGGTTATCACCATCTGGGCGCCAACACCGGCGGCGAGTGGGCCGGTGTCTCCGGGCGCATGTCGATCGTCGACGGTTCGATCCGGCCGCGTTCGTACGACTTCGTCGCCGGCCGGTTCATGGTGAAGCGCAACCTCGGCCGCGGTGTCATCAACTGGCTCGAGGCGGGCTGGGCCGAGACCGGCTGGGCCGGGACCGGCCGCCAGCACATCTACACCTTCAACACCAACACCAAGACCTGGCAGTTCTACGACCAGTACGTCCTGCGGCCCGGCGACAAGGTCTGGCTCGATCTGCACAGCGACCCCGACGGCGTGTGGAGCGCCTGGCTGTGGTGGGGCAACCGGTGGAACCTTCTCACCGCCCAGCGCCTGCCGATCGGCGAGACCGCCGTGGTCGAGCAGTACGTGGAGGTGCATGTCGACGCCGGCCGCCCGGGCCTGATCGACGTGCCGCCGGTGACCGTCGACAACGTTCGCCTGCGCCCGGCCGGCGGCGGCGAGCCGCGCCTGTGGCGCGAGGACGTACCCACGCTGACCGGCACCGACCCCACCCAGCGCCAGCAGCGCGGCGGCTTCTGCCTGGACTGGCGCACCCGCTACGACACGTGGACCGCCGGCGACTGCTCCCGAAGCGGCCTGCTGCGCTCCGCGGTCGCTCCCGCACCGCCCCTACCGCTCGGCGACGCCGACGTGGTGGGCGCGCCGACCCCCGCAGCGCCCGAACCCGGAATGCAGTCGGTCGCCGACCCAGGCCCCGCCGCAGCCGCACCCGGAGGGCAAGCTGAGGCGCCCGGAACGCAGGCCGAGGCGCCCGGAACGCAGGCCGAGGCGCCCGGAACGGGCGGAACGCATGTGGCGCCCGAAACGCAAGGGGCGGCGCCCGGAGGGCAACTGGCGCGACCCGGAAAGCAGGAAGAGCCGGAGCGAAAGCCCCGGCTCTTCAGCGATCTTTTCGGCTAGCCCGCGTTCGCGTACGAGTGCAGGCCCTCGAAGAACAGGTTCACGCCGAACAGGTTCATCAGCATCGTCACGAAGCCGATCAGGGCGATCCACGTCGCCACCGTCCGCTTCACGCTGGGGGTGGCCCGGGCGTGCAGGTAGCCGGCGTAGACGATCCAGGAGATGAACGCCCACACCTCCTTGGGGTCCCAGCCCCAGTAGCGCCCCCACGACGCCTCGGCCCAGATCGGGCCGGCGATCAGGGCGCCGAAGGTGAACAGCGGGAAGGCGAAGGCGTGCAGCCGGAACGTCAGCCGCTCGAGCAGCGCCGCCTCGGGCACCCGCTTGCCCAGCGTGTACGGGAACGAGCGCTTGCCGTCGTCGTATCCCTGCCGGATGAGGAACATCGCGGCCGGCACGGCGCCGATCAGGAAGATGCCGGAGCCGATGATGACCGTCGACACGTGGATGATGAACCAGTACGAGTTCAGCGCCGGCACCAGCGGGCCCACCGGCGTGTACGCGATGAGGCTGGCCGCGCCGAGCATGACGACCAGCGCCAGCGTCGCGAACAGGCCCAGATGGCGCACCTTCGGGCGGGTCAGGACAACCCCCGCCCACACCGCCGAGGCGACGAAGGTCGTCGACAGGATGTACTCGTACATGTTGCCCCACGGCATCCGGTCGGCCGCGACTCCGCGGGTGACCAGGGCGCCGAGGTGGAACAGCAGCGCGAGAACGTTGAGGCCGACCGCGATCCGGCCGATCAGCTCGGCCCGGTCGCGCCGGGCCGGAGGCGGCACGACGTCGCCAGCAGCCGAAGAAGGCGCCACGTCGTCGGCAACGGAAGAAGGCACCACGTCATCGGCAACCGAGGAAGGGGCCGGGGCGCCCGCGCCCACGAGCTGGCGGGCCGGGCGGGCGGCCGCCTTGCCGATGTGGCTGCGCCGGCCGAACGCGTACTCCCCCGCGTAGCAGATCATCGCGAACAGGTAAGCCAGGACGGCGGCCGCCACTAACTGATTCGACAACTCCGCCATCAGGACGTCCCTTCCTCGGCGGTTTTGACCAAAGATGCGAACTCATCGGGAAAACCGGGATAGTCGGTGCGCGGTAGCCCACCGGCCACCAACAACGTACCGCCGGACGATGCCGGCGTACCTGGCAGGGCGCGGAACCAGACCCGGCGCCGCTGTCCCCACAGCGAGAGCATCAGGCCGGCCAGGCCCAGAACCGCGCCGACCAGGGCCAGCGACTGGGTCGGGTCGTACCGGATGGAGAGCGTGGCGAACGGCTGCGTGCCGAGGAACTGCAGCTTGCTGCCGTCGTCCAGGGTCCAGGTCTCGCCGGCGCGCAGCGGGTGCGGCCGGGCGCCGGTGATGTTCTTCAGCTCGCCGGTGGCGATCTGGCCCTGGTCGAGCGAGTAGACCGACCGCGGCGTCCCCACGTCGAGCCCGAGGTCGCCCTGGTAGGCGGTCAGGTAGAGCGCGGGGTCGTTCTCGGCCGGGAAGGCCGAGGTGGCGCTGCCGTCCTTGGCCACCGTCGGCAGGTAGCGGCCTTCGAAGGCCATCTGGAGCTTGGTGTCGCGCCGGCCGGTCTTGGGGTCGATGTTCACGTCCGGGAACTGGGCGACGCCCTCGCTGGTCTGCATCGCGTCGACCGGCAGGAACGGCACGACCCTGGTCTGGGCGACGCCGTAGCGGTCGGTGAAGCGCAGGATCGGCGCGTAGCCGTGGCCGAGCAGGTGCACGCTGGCGCCGTCGAGCCGCAGCGGGTCGTTGACGGTGAACTTCCGGGTCTCGGCCGGCTCGCCGTTCTGGGTGACCGAGACGGTCGCCGAGAACGTCTTGGGCTGGCCGGTGCTCTGGAAGGTGGCGTCGAAGTCGGTGAGCTTCAGGCAGAAGTCCGGCAGGTCGGCCGCGGTGACGCGCGGGCCGAGCGACGAGTCGTCGTACTGCGGCAGCACGTTGCAGAACCCCTGGTCGGGGCCGCCGACCAGGATGCGGTTGCCGTGCCAGCCGTACCAGTGACCGAAGCCGACGCCGATCAGCACGGCCAGCATGCTGATGTGGAACAGGAGGTTGCCGGTCTCTTTGAGGTAGCCCTTCTCGGCCGAGACCGTGAAGCTACCGTCGCCCTGTTCGCGGACTTTGGTGCGGAATCGGCGCTTACGCAGTTGTTGAGCAATCACCGCGGCCGCCGCGGCCGGCTCCTGCGCGCTGGTCCACTCGTCGCTGTGCTGCGGCAGGCGCCCGAAGCGCTTCGGCGCGTCCGGTACGGCGATCCGCAGCGCCCGCACATGGTCGATCAGCCGCGGTACGACACAGCCGATCAGGGACACGAACAGGAGCAGGTAGATCGAGGCGAACCACGGCGAGGCGTACACCTCGAACCCGCCGAATTTCTCCAGCCAGGGCGCGAGTTCCGGGTGGGCCGTGTAGTACTGCGAGACCTTTTCCGCGTTCACCGCGCGCTGCGGGAAGACCGAGCCCGGAATCGCGGCGACGGCGAGCAGGAAGAGCAGGACCAGCGCCGTACGCATGCTGGTCAGCTGGCGCCACGAATTGCGCACCAACGCCCAGATCCGGCTCCCCCGGTTGGGCGGCGGCGCGGCCGGCGGCGCCTGGCGCTCCTCGACGATCGTCACAGGATGCCCTCCGCTCCGAGGTCGAAGGTCGTCTTCAGCCAGATCAGGAAGTCGTTCCAGCCGCCGGTGACGAGCGCGAGGCCGACCAGGATCAGCAGCACCCCGCCGACCCGCGTGACCCACCGGCTGTTGCGCCGGATCGTCCGGAAAACCCCGATCAACTTGCTGAAGAAAAGCCCGAAGAGCACGAACGGAAGACCCAGGCCCAGGCTGTACGCGACGGCGAGCAGCACGGCCCGGTCGGTCTCACCGGACGTCACGCCCAGCGCCATGACCGCGCCCAGCGTCGGGCCCACGCAGGGCGCCCAGGAGATCGCGAAGATCGCCCCGAAGATCGGCGCGCCGAGCAGGCCGGCGGCCGGAAGCTTGGTGATGCGGGCCTCGCGCTGCAGCCAGGGGATCCAGCCGAGGTAACCGAGGCCGAGCACGATGATCAGGACACCGAGGGCGACGTTCAGCGCGTCCTGGTGGCGGATCAGGAAGCCGGCGTTTACCACGACCACGTTGAGCAGGATGAACACGACCGCGAAGCCGAGCACGAACAGGCTCGTCCCGGCCAGGACGCGCCCCTTGGAGCGGATCTTGGCGAGGGTGGCGACGCCGCCGCCCGCCGCGCCGTCCGGCCGCGAGCCCTCCAGCCGCGAGTCGAGGTCGGAGCCGGCCAGCCCGGTGACGTAGGAGAGGTAGCCCGGCAGCAGGGGCAGCACACACGGCGACAGGATGCTGACCAGGCCGGCGACCGCGGCCACGGCCAGCGCCAGGATCAGTGGCCCGCCGCTGGCGATCGAGGCGAACTGCTCGCCCATCAGCCGTTCCCCTCCGCGGCCACCTTTTCCACCAGGGGCTGCAACTGGGTCACCGTGGTGGCCTGGCGGATCGCCACCGCGATGCGGCCCTGGCGGTCGATGATCAGGGTGGCCGGCGTGCTGGTCTGCGTCACGTCGAACTGGAGCGCGACCTTGCCGTCGACGTCGTAGATGCTCGGGTACGTCACCCGGTTGCGCTCGAACTGGATGGCCGCGTCCCGGTCGTCACGGGTGTTGACGCCCAGGAAGGCCACGTTCTGCGCCTTGGTGGTCTGGTACGTCTTCTCCAGGTCGTCGGCCTCGGCCCGGCACGGCGCGCACCACGAACCCCAGAAGTTGACCACCACCACCTTGCCCAGGTCGGACTTCAAGTCGTACTGCTTGCCGTCCAGCAGTTCGCCCTTGACCTCCTTGACCGGGGTGCGCTGGCCGGGGGCGCAATCGACGACGCCGGAGGCCGTGGAGCACTTGTCGGCCCAGTTGTCCCCGCCGCACCCGGCTAACGCACCGGCCGAGAGGACGGCGGTGGCCAGGACGATGGCGAGGCGGCGCACGGTCAAGCTCCCTTGGCGGTCTTGGCAGTCGCGGACAGCGCCACCAGATGGGCGGCCGGCTCCGAGTAGTCGATTCCGACGACCTTGGAGTCTTCGAAGTGGAACGAGGTGAGGCTGGCCAGCCCGCACTGCCGCTTACGCGGATCGTGCCAGAGCCGCTTCTTCTCCACGTAGCGCCGAAGCGTCCAGATGGGCAGTTGGTGCGAGATGCAGACGGCCTCATGGCCCTCGGCCGCGACCCGGGCCGCCTGGACCGCCGCGAACATGCGCTGCGCGATCACGAGGTACGCCTCGCCCCAGGACGGGGTGATCGGGTCGCGCAGCACCCACCAGTGCCGCGGGTTGCTGAACGCGCCGTCGCCGACGGACACCCTCTTGCCCTCGAAGTAGTTCGAGCTCTCGATCAGCCGCACGTCGGTGGCGATCTCGAGGTCGAACTCGGCCGCGATCGGCTCGGCCGTCTCCTGCGCTCGCTCGAGCGGGCTGGAGACCACGTACGTCACGTCGCGGTCCTTCAGCGCCTCGGCCGCCGCCTTGGCCATCTGCTTACCCAGCTCGGAGAGGTGGAAGTCGGGCAGACGGCCGTACAGGATCTTGCCCGGGTTGTGGACCTCGCCGTGGCGCAGCACGTGCACCGTCGTCTTTGTGGACTCGCTCATCGCGCGGCCGCCCTCGCTGCGTACGGGAGCGCCGTCGCGATCTGCTCCAGCGCCGCGTCGTCGATCGCGGTCGAGACGAACCACGACTCGAACGCGCTCGGCGGCAGGTAGACCCCGCGCGACAGCATCTCGTGGAAGAACGCCTTGAACGCACCGGCGTCCTGGGTCTTCGCCGAGTCGTAGTCGACCACGTCGACCTCGGTGAAGAAGATCGAGAACATGTTGCCGGCGAAGGACAGCCGGTGCGGGACGCCGGCCTTGGTCAGCTCGTCGGAGGCGAGCGCGCCGATCGTGGCCGACAGCTCGTCGAGCCGCTTGTAGACCGCGTCGTCGGCCAGCCGCAGCGAGGCGAGCCCGGCCGCGCAGGCCAGCGGGTTTCCGGACAGGGTGCCGGCCTGATAGACCGGGCCGGCCGGGGCGAGCCGCGACATCACGTCGCGCCGCCCGCCGAACGCGGCCGCGGGCAGGCCGCCGCCCATCACCTTGCCGAAGGTGAACAGGTCGGCGTCGACCGGGTCGAGCCCGGCCCAGCCACCGGCCGAGACCCGGAAGCCGGTCATCACCTCGTCGACGATGAGCAGGGCGCCGTGCGCGTGGGCGATCTCGGCCAGCCGCTGGTTGAAGCCCTCGCGCGGGGCGACGACCCCCATGTTGCCGGCGGCGGCCTCGGTGATGACGGCGGCGATCTCGCCGCCGTTCTCCCGGAAGACGGCCTCGACCGCGGAGATGTCGTTGTACGGCAGTACGAGCGTCTCGCTCGCGGCGGCGCCGGTGACGCCGGGCGAGTCGGGCAGCCCCAGCGTGGCCACGCCGGAGCCGGCCGCGGCGAGCAGCGCGTCGACGTGCCCGTGGTAGCAACCGGCGAACTTCACGATCTTGGAACGGCCGGTGAAGCCGCGGGCCAGCCGGATGGCAGACATGGTGGCCTCGGTACCCGAGTTGACCAGGCGGACCTCGTCGACCGCGGTACGCCGGACGATCTCCTCGGCCAGGTCGACCTCGCCCGCGGTGGGCGTGCCGAAGCTCGTGCCGCGGGCGGCGGCGGCCTGGATGGCGGCGATGACCTCGGGGTGGGCGTGGCCGTGGATCAGCGGGCCCCACGAGCAGACCAGGTCGACGTAGCGCCGTCCGTCGGCGTCGGTGAGCCACGGCCCCGAGCCGTGCGCCATGAATCGGGGCGTGCCACCGACCGCTCGGAACGCACGCACGGGTGAATTGACCCCGCCCGGCACGATGGCCTGGGCGCGGTCGAACAGGGCCTGGGAAGCCGGGGCGTCCTCCGGGTAGGGGAGGCCCTCGGCGCGGTATGAGGTGGTCACAGCGGCTCCCATTGTGTCAGCGCGCTCGGGCAAGAATCTCAAGAGGGTTCCTCACATCACCCGAGGATGCCGCAAAGCCGCACATGGGGATGTCCGGAACGCCCGGTTACGCACGCGCCCGACGGGCCGAACCGGTGCATAGGCGATAGGCTGACCCGGTGGAGCGACCCGAACTGTCGATCACGGTTCAGCGAGCCCCCGACGAGGTCGTCTTCCACCTCGCCGGGGAGATCGACGTGCTCACGGTCAATAATCTGTCGACGCTGGTCAACGAAGTGCTCGCCGAGCCGCCCGCCCGCATCGTCCTGGACATGGCGGGTGTCACCTTCTGCGATTCGCAGGGCCTGGGCACGCTGGTCGTGCTCAGTCGCAAGGCCCAGCACGCCCGCGCGGTGCTGGCCCTGGCCAACGTCGGCGACTTCCTCATGCGAGTGCTGGATATCACCGGTCTCAGAAGCGCCCTGATGATCAGCAGCACCGCCTGACCCTTGTTGATCTTGGAGCGGCGAAACAAACCGTTGCCTTGACGCCGGTGTCAATGCCTAACGTCAGTTGACGGATGGGGGGCGCCGATGTTGATCGGAGAGCTGGCCGAGAAGGCCGGCACCAGCACGAGGACGCTGCGCTACTACGAGCAGCACGGTCTGGTCCACGCCGGCCGCGACGCGAACGGATATCGCCAGTACGAGGACGCCGAGCTGCGCGTCGTGTACGAGATCCGCTCGCTGCTGGCGGCCGGCTTCGGTCTCGAGGACATCAAGCCCTTCGTCGCGTGCCTTCGCGCCGGCAACGAATCAGGACATGTCTGTCCCGACTCGGTCGAGGTGCTGCGCCGCAAGCTGGCCGAAGTGGACGGCTACATCGGGCAGCTCACCGACCTCCGGCAGCGTCTGCGCGCCCAGCTGAACGAGGCCGTCGAGGAGCCCCTGTGCCAGACCATGCTGAGCCCCACAACCATCTGCCAGCCCTGACCGATGCCACCTTCGCCGAGACGATCCGCGACGCCACCACCCCGGTCGTCGTCGACGTCTGGGCCGAGTGGTGCCCGCCCTGCGGCCCGATGGCCCGCACCCTGGCCGAACTCGCCCCCGAGTTCGACGGCAAGTTGCGGATCTACACCCTGAACGCCGACGAGAACCCCGAGACCGCCCGGGCCCACCGGATCATGTCGCTGCCGACCCTGCTCGTCTACGACAACGGCACGCTGGTCAGCGCGACGGTCGGCGCCCGCCCGAAGTCAGTCCTGCGACTGCTCCTGGCGAACGCTCTCACCCCGTACGCCAATGTGTAGTTAATTGCCCCAGCGGGCCTTCTCCAACAGCGCGAGCGCTTCGGCGGCGGCGTCCTCACCGCCGGAGCGCAGCACGCGCGCCGCCTCGTCGACCGTCTCGGTCAGCCGCTGCCACTGTGACTCCCGCTCGCGGGTCGCGTCGGCCTGAGCCTTCAGTTGCTGCGATTTCGTCCAGAGCTCGACGAAGATGGACACCTTGGCCCGCAGCACCCACGGGTCGAACGGCTTGGTCAGGTAATCGACGGCGCCCACCGCGTAGCCCCGGAGCGCCAGCTGAGCGTCCCGGTCGGCGGCGGTGAGGAACAGGATCGGCACGTGCCGGGTCCGTTCCCGCCGCTTGATGTGGCTGGCCGTCTCGAAACCGTCCATGTTGGGCATCTGGGCGTCCAGCAGGATGACCGCGAAATCGTCGGTGAGCAGCTGTTTCAGCGCCGCCTCGCCACTCTGCACGGCCACCGGGGTCACCGGCAGGCCCTGGAGGATCGCTTCCAGCGCGAGCAGATTGTCCTTCCGGTCGTCGACGAGCAGGGCCTTGGCACGCTCAGCCACGCGTGATCCTTTCCTCGGGGTCCGCGTTCACCCAACGGGCCATCAGCTCGATCAGCTCGTCGAGATCGACGGGCTTGGTGATGTAGTCACTGGCGCCCGCCGCGAGGGCCGACTCCCGGTCCCCGGGCATCGCCTTCGCCGTCAGGAACACTACCGGGAGGTCCTGGAAGCGCTGGTTTCGGCGGATTCCGCGGGTCGTCTCGTACCCGTCCTGGTCGGGCATCATCGCGTCCATCAGGACGATGTCGATCTCGGGGTGTTCGGCCAGCACGCGGACCCCGTCGACGCCGTTGTCCGAGTACAGGACGTTCAGGCCGTGCATCTCGAGGGCGCTGGTCAGGGCGAACACGTTACGGACGTCGTCGTCGACGATCAGCACCGTGGCCCCGTCGAGCTGGCGGCTGGCCGGGGTCACCACGTGGCTCTCGATGTCGGCCCGCTGGCTGAGCACCGGCATCTCCATCAGCGGCATGTCGAGCGAGGCCGCCGCCGGCTGCACCACGACGGTCGCCGTGGGCAGGGTCGGCAGGGCGATGGCCGGGATGCCCTCGGCGCTCAGCGCGTCCGGCATGTACAAGGTGAAGGTCGAGCCCTCACCCGGCCGCGAGGACACCACGATCGTGCCGCCGAGCAGGGCGGCCAGGTCGCGGCTGATCGACAGGCCCAGGCCGGTGCCGCCGTACTTGCGGGTGGTCGTGCCGTCGGCCTGCTGGAACGGCTCGAAGATGATGGCCAGCTTCTCGTCGTTGATGCCGATGCCGGTGTCGCTGACCGAGAACGCGATCACCTGCTGGGCCGAGGCCAGCGCCGGCACGTCGAAATCGGTGGTGGCCGGCGCCGCGAAGATGTTCAGCGTCACCGATCCCTTGTCGGTGAACTTGACCGCGTTCGACAGCAGGTTGCGCAGGATCTGCTGGAGGCGCTGCGGGTCGGTGACGATCGAGGACGGCAGCCCGTTCTCGACCTGGACCCGGAACTGCAGGCCCTTCTCCTCGGCCTGCGGCGCGAACGCCTGCTCGACATAGCTGCGTACGCCGTCGAAGTCGACCTGGTCGGGCTCGACGTCCATCCGGCCGGCCTCGATCTTGGCGAGGTCGAGGATGTCGTCGATCAGCGACAGCAGGTCGGAGCCGGCACTGTGGATCGTGCGGGCGAACTCGATCTGCTTCTCGGTCAGGTTGGTGTCGGCGTTGTCGGCCAGCAGGCGGGCCAGCAGCAGCAGCGAGTTGAGCGGGGTGCGCAGCTCGTGGCTCATGTTGGCCAGGAACTCCGACTTGTACGCGCTCGCGCGCGAGAGCTGCTGCGCCTTCTCCTCCAGACCGCGCCGGGCCTGCTCGATCTCCCGGTTCTTGGTCTCGATGTTGGCCTTCTGGTCGCTCAGCAGCTGGGCCTTGTCCTCGAGCTCGGCGTTGGTGCGCTGCAGCTCGGCCGACTGGTCCTGCATCTCGCGGGCCAGCCGCTGCGATTGGGAGAGCAGTTCCTCCGTACGCCGGTTGGCCTGAATGGTGTTGAGAGCGATCCCGATCGTCGAGACCAGGCGCTCCAGGAACGTGAGGTGCAGCCCCGAGAAGGCGGCGACCGAGGCGAACTCGATCACGCCCAGCATCTCCCCCTCGAACAGAACCGGAAGCACCACCAGGTCGTTCGGCGGCATCGACATGAGTCCGGAGCGCATGGTGAGGATGCCGTCGTGGGTGGCGCGGACCCGGATCGTCCGGCGGGAGACCGCGGCCTGGCCGACCAGGCCTTCGCCGGGCCCGAAGGTGACCTCGTGATTACGGGCGACATAGCCGTACGAGGCGGCCAGCCTCAGCCGCATCACCGCCTGCTCGTTGTCGACCAGGAAGAACGCGCCGAGCTGGGCGTCGACCAGCGGCGTCACCTCGGTCATGATCATGCGGCAGACCTCGCCGAGGTCGCGCTGCCCCTGGAGCAGGCCGCCGATGCGGGCCAGGTTCGAGTCGAGCCAGCCCTGCTCGGCGTTGGCCTTCGTCGTCTCCCGGAGGGTGACGATCATCTGGTTGATGTTGTCCTTGAGCTCGGCGACCTCGCCCTGCGCCTCGACCGCGATGCTCTGGGTCAGGTCACCGCGGGTCACGGCGGTGGACACCTCGGCGATCGCGCGCAGCTGGATGGTCAGCGTGGAGGCGAGCTGGTTGACGTTGTCGGTCAGGTCCTGCCACGTACCGGAAACACCCTTGACCTGGGCCTGACCGCCGAGCTTGCCCTCGACGCCGACCTCGCGGCCGACCCGGGTCACCTCGGTGGCGAACGACGAGAGCTGGTCGACCATCGTGTTCACGGTGTCCTTGAGTTCCAGGATCTCGCCGCGGGCGTCGACCGTGATCTTCTGCGACAGGTCGCCCTTGGCCACGGCCGTGGTCACCGAGGCGATGTTGCGGACCTGGGCCGTCAGGTTGGACGCCATGTAGTTCACGTTGTCGGTGAGATCGCGCCACGTGCCGGCCACGCCGCGCACCTGGGCCTGACCGCCGAGCTTGCCTTCCGAGCCCACCTCGCGGGCCACTCGGGTGACCTCGTCGGCGAACGACGAGAGCTGGTCGACCATGGTGTTCACGGTGTTCTTGAGCTCGAGGATCTCGCCCTGGGCGTCGACCGTGATCTTCTGCGACAGGTCGCCCTTGGCCACCGCCGTCGAGACCTGGGCGATGTTACGGACCTGGGCCGTCAGGTTGGAGGCCATCGAGTTGACGTTGTCGGTGAGATCGCGCCACGTGCCGGCGACCCCGCGTACCTGGGCCTGACCGCCGAGCTTGCCCTCGGTGCCGACCTCGCGGGCCACCCGC
Source organism: Actinoplanes sp. NPDC048988 (assembly GCF_043197815.1). Lineage (NCBI taxonomy): Bacteria > Bacillati > Actinomycetota > Actinomycetes > Micromonosporales > Micromonosporaceae > Actinoplanes > Actinoplanes sp. NPDC048988. The sequence continues at coordinate 103,285 of NZ_JBICTW010000022.1, forward strand.
GTCACCTCGTCGGCGAACGACGACAGCTGGTCGACCATCGTGTTCACCGTCGACTTCAGCTCGAGGATCTCGCCCCGGGCATCGACCGTGATCTTCTGCGACAGGTCACCCTTGGCCACGGCCGTGGTCACCGAGGCGATGTTGCGGACCTGGCTGGTCAGGTTGGACGCCATGTAGTTGACGTTGTCGGTCAGGTCGCGCCAGGTGCCGGAGACGCCCTTCACCTGGGCCTGGCCACCCAGCTTGCCCTCCGAGCCCACCTCGCGGGCCACCCGCGTCACCTCGTCGGCGAACGACGAGAGCTGGTCGACCATCGTGTTCATCGTGTTCTTCAGGGCCAGGATCTCGCCCCGGGCGTCCACCGTGATCTTCTGGGACAGGTCGCCCTTGGCCACCGCCGTGGAGACCTGGGCGATGTTGCGTACCTGGTCGGTGAGGTTGGCGGCCAGCTGGTTGACGTTCTCGGTTAGCTCACGCCACGTACCGGAAACGCCTCTGACCTGGGCCTGACCGCCCAGCTTGCCCTCGGTGCCGACCTCGCGGGCCACCCGGGTCACCTCGTCGGCGAACGACGACAGCTGGTCCACCATCGTGTTCACGGTGTCCTTGAGCTCGAGGATCTCGCCCTGCGCGGCCACCGTGATCTTCTGCGACAGGTCGCCCTTGGCCACCGCCGTGGAGACCTGGGCGATGTTACGGACCTGGCTCGTCAGGTTGGACGCCATCGAGTTGACCGAATCGGTCAGGTCCTTCCACGTACCGGCGACGTTCGGCACCTCGGCCTGACCGCCCAGCTTGCCCTCGGTGCCCACCTCGCGCGCCACGCGGGTGACCTGCTCGGCGAACAAGCGCAGCGTGTCGGTCACCCCGTTCATGGTGTCGGCCAGCTCGGCCACCTCGCCCCGGGCGGAAACCGTGATCTTCTGCGACAGATCGCCGCGGGCCATGGCCGTGGCGACCTGTGAGATCGATCGCACCTGGTGAGTCAGGTTCGACGCCATCGTGTTGACGGAGTCGGTCAGGTCCTTCCACGTGCCGGCGACACCACGGACGTCGGCCTGACCGCCGAGCTCGCCCTCGGTGCCGACCTCGCGGGCCACCCGCGTCACCTCGTCGGCGAACGACGACAGCTGGTCGACCATCGTGTTCACCGTGCGGCCGATGCGCAGGAATTCACCCCGAAGGGGTCGCCCGTCCATCTCGAGTGCCATGTGCTGCGAGAGGTCACCCTCAGCGACGGCGACAATGACCCGGGAGATCTCGGTGGTCGGCCGGCCGAGGTCGTCGATCAGGGCGTTCACCGATCGGACACTGTCGGCCCAGGCCCCGTCGAGGCCCTCGTCGTCAAGACGCTCGGTGAGCCGGCCGTCCCGTCCGACGATGCGACTGATCCGCCGCAGATCGAGATTTTGCCGCTCCTGGAGCGACACGACCTCGTTGAACGCGTCCGCGACCTCACCGGCCATCCCGCTCCGGCGGGGCAGCCGAACCTTGAGATCGCCGCGGCGAACCCGCCGGAGCGCGTCGGCGAGCTCACCGAGCACGGCGGTGTCGTCGGGTGCACCGACGCTGACTTCCTTGGCGGCGGTCATGCTGTCCTCACTCGCTGTCCAACTGCGTGGGCCGCCCTATCCTCTCTCGCCCGACCGGGTCAATGCGAGACACGACTTTGTGCACAGGCCCATCCTCAGGAGAGGATGCATGCGTGTCAGCGGAGGCCGGGGAGATCTCGGACAGTCCGGCGGGCGGGCTGGTCCGGCGCGTTCGCCTGCCCAACGACCGGCGTACGCCGGCGGCGGCGCGCGCCCTGGTGCGCTCGGTCCTCGAGGAAGCCGGACTCGATTCCCTGCTCAACGAGGCCCTGCTGCTGACCACGGAGCTCTCCACGAACGCGGTCGTGCACGCCAACACCGAGCTCGACATCGAGGTACGGGCCGACGCGACAGGTCTCACCGTCACCGTCACCGACTTCGCGCCCGGCCCGGTCGAACAGCTGGCCGTCGGCCCGCGCAACGAGAGCCCCGACATCGGCGAGGTCGCCGAGCGCGGGCGCGGCCTGCTGCTGGTCGACCACTTCGCCAGCCGCTGGGGCACCGTGCACGAGGGCACCGGCAAGGGCGTCTGGTTCCGCCTCGAGGGCACCACGACCGGCCAGACCACCGCGGCCGTGGTGCCGGCGGTCTCCCAGGAGATCGAGGGTGGCACGCCGAGCGCGGGCGCGCTCACATCGCTGCTCCACGTCAGCCCCGAGCGGCCGAGCGAGGACGGCCTGGCCGAGTTCGCGGCCGGCCTGCTCGCCCAGCTGGCCCGGCTGACCGGCGCGGCCGGCGGCGTCATCCGGCTCGACCGCGGCGACGGCGGCGGACGGCAGCTGCTGGCCCGGTACGGCCGCGCCCCGCGCGACGACGCCGAGACGATCAGGGTGCCGCTGTCGGTGAACCGGCCGTACGCGGGTGAGCTCGAGCTCGACGCCTCTCCCGTGGGCTACGCCCAGCCGCTGGCCACGATGGTGGCCGAGCGGTTCTCGCTCCACCTGGAGAACGACCGCCTGCGCCGCACCGACCTGCGCCGGCAGACGTGGCTCACCTTCCTGGCCGAGGCCAGCGAGCTGCTGGCCCAGTCGCTCGACGTCAACCTGACCATGGCGCTGATCCCGCAGCTGGTGGTGCCCCGGCTGGGCCAGTGGTGCGCGGTGCACACGACCGACGCCTGGGGCCACCTCCAGCTGGCGGCGGCGACCCACACCGATGAGAGCGCGCTGCCCGAGCTGCACGAGACGCTGGCCCAGACCGGCCCCGACACGGTCCTGGCCCGGCTCGAGGAGGCGTCCCGCCTCGGCACCCAGGTGATGCTGCCGCCGCCGGCCGAGGGTTTCGCGGTGCCGCTGGTGGCCCGGGGCACCCGGCTCGGCACGCTGGCGGTCGGCCGCCACCACCGCATCCGGCACGACACCGACGAGGTGGCGATCCTCGAGGACGTGGCCCGCCGGGCCGCCCTGGCCATCGACAACGCCCGCATTCACGACGAAAGGCACAAGGTCGCCCGTACGCTCCAGGCCTCCCTGCTGCCGCCGACCCTGCCCCGCGTCGACGGTGTCGGCTTCGCGGCGGAGTACGTGCCGACCGGCTCCGAGGTGGGCGGCGACTTCTACGACGTGGTGCCCTCGGGCGCGGACAGCTGGATCGTGGTGGTGGGCGACGTCTCCGGCAAAGGCGTGCAGGCGGCGACGGTGACCGGCCTGGTCCGCGACGTGATCCGGATCCTGGTCGACGACGGCAAGCCGATGACCGAGATCCTGTGCCGGGTCAACAAGACGCTGGTGCAGCGCGGCGGCGGCCGCTACTGCACGCTGGCGATGGCGTCGGTGGCTCGGGAGAAGGACGGCGTGCTCTCGGTCTGCCTGCACCTGGCCGGCCACGACCGGGCGGTGCTGGTCCACGCGGACGGCAAGACGTCGTTCGTGGGCGAGGGAGGCACGGCGCTCGGCCTGCTGGAGACGATCTCGTCCCCCGACGCCGAGATACGCCTGCAGCCCGGCGACTCCCTGATCTTCTACACCGACGGCGTGACCGAGCGCCGCCGGGGCCGCGAGCTGTTCGGCACGGGTCGCCTGCGCGACGCGGCGGGACCGCTGGCCGGCTACCCGGCCGAGGTGATGGCCGCCCGCCTGCGCTCCACCACCATCAACTTCTCGGTCGAAGAGCCCCGGGACGACATCGCCATCCTGGTCCTCCGCAACGACGCCTGAGCCAGACCCCCACCTCGGCTGATTCGCCCCATTCGCCCGGTTGCTCGTGGCATGGTGATTGTCATGGCGAAAACTCAGTACTACACGGCCACGAGCATCGACGGTTACATCGCCGACGAAGGCAATTCGCTCGACTGGCTCGCCGACGTGGACGGGGGCACCGAGAACCCGTTCGGCGGCTTCTTCGCGGGTGTCGGGGCGTTCGCCATGGGCGCGAACACCTACGAGTGGGTGCTGGAGAACGACAACGTGCTGGCCGAGCCGCAGAACTGGCACGACCTGTACGGCGACGCACCCTGCTGGGTCTTCGCCAACCGCGAACTGCCGCTGGTGCCGGACGCCAACATCTTCATGGTCAGCGGCGACGTCCAGCGCGTACACGAGGCCATGCTGGTAGCCGCCAAGGGCAAGAACGTCTGGCTGGTAGGCGGCGGCGACCTGGTCGGCCAGTTCGTCGACCAGGGCCTCCTCGACGAGATCATCCTGGGCATCGCACCGGTCGTCCTCGGCAAAGGCGTCCCGCTGCTGCCCCGGCACCTGACCGCGCGGCACCTGGCCTTGACCGGCACCGCCCAGATCGGCCGCTTCGCCTACCTCACCTACGCCGTCGGCACCGACCCCATGCCGGGCCGCCACCCAGCCGCCACCGAACGCCGCCAGGCAGTCCTGCACTGACCAGCCACGCCTGAACATCATCAGCCGCTCCCGCGCCCACCACCCCACGCTTGCCACCGGGCGGCCCAGCGCTGACCAGCCCACGCCTGAACACTATTGGGCGGCCAGCGCTAACCAGCCCACGCTTGCCACCGGGCGGCCCAGCGCCGACTAGGCACGCCCATTCGCCAGCCGAACCGCACCGACCAGGCGACGGCCGAACGCCGCCAGGCAAGCCTCACGCTGACCAGCTCCACGACCGAACCTCGCCAAGCGAGCCCCGCACCAGAAGGAACCGCCGTCCGGCCCAGCCAGCGTCGCCGGGTAGGCGAAGCCGAAGGTGGGCGAGGGCCGAAGATGGGCGAAGGGCAAGCGGGCGAAGGGCAAGCGGGCGAAGGGCAAGCGGGCGAAGGGCGAAGGCTCCCGGGCGGATGAGGTCAGAGCCCGCCGGGCGGGTGAGACCGGCTCGCGCGAGGGCGTGAAGCCGCGCAACGCAAGGACGCACAGCCGCGCGACGCAAGGACGCACAGCCGCGCGACGCAAGGACGCACAGCCGCGCGACGCAAGGACGCACAGCCGCGATCGCAAGGACGCACAGCTCGCGCGACGCGAGGGCGTCAGGCGACGGGTGCAAGGGCGTGAAGCGGCGCGACGCGAGGCCTGGAGCTGCCAGGCAGATAAGGGCCAGCAGCCGCCAGGCAGGTGAAGGCCGGAAGCCGCCAAGCCGCCAACGGCCGGCGGGGCGGGACGGGTACCGGGCAGAAGCCGCCGGGCGGGCGAAGGGCAGAAGGCGCGAGACGGGTGAAGGGCAGAAGGCGCGAGACGGGTGAAGGGCAGAAGGCGCGAGACGGGTAACGGCCAGAGGGCGCCGGCGGATTAAAACACCGGCGGCGCGGGCGCCAGGGGCCAGGCGCGCGAGGGTCAGACCACGCCAAGCGCGAGCCGCGAGCCGTCGGTCAAGTGAGGCGTGGAGGGCGGCGAGGTGCGGGTCAGAACAGGTCGTGGCGGTCGGCCATTTCGATTTGGGTGGCCACGGCTGGTGGGGCGGCGATGACCACCGCGCGGCCGTCGCGAGCCAGCAGGACGTGGCGGACGCTGTCGACTATGCCGCGCAGGCGGTCGGGGGGCAGGGAGCCGGGCAGCACCGCGTGGACGCGGCCCAGGCCGGCCGAGCCTCGTATCGGGACCGGTGTGCCGACCGCGTCGCCCAGGGAGTAGATCACGGCTGGCAGGTCGTCGGGGGAGACCGCCAGGCGCAGCGCCACGTCGTCGTGACCGAACGGGTAGGCGCCCCACCACGGTGGGGCGATCGGGGTGACGACCGCGCCCGCGCCCCACAGGGCCGCCAACTGTTCGGCGCGCTCGACCGCCTCCGCCTCGGCGCCCTCGAAGAGCACCGCCAGTGTGCCCGCCGGGCCGCCGGCCGGCAGGTCGATCTCGATGGCGCTCGGCTGGAGGTCGGCCGCGGCCGACTCGAGTTTGCGGATCTGGGGTGGGGTGGCAACCGCTGTACCGACCCAGCGCCGGGCCGGCGGCAGCGGCTGGAGGCGGAGCACGGCCGACGTGATCACGCCTTTGATCTCGGCCAGGCCGGGGCGGCCGTCCTCGCCGTCGGACTCGCCGGGGTGGCCTTCCGCGTCGACGTAGGTGACACGGTCGACGTACTCGGCGGGGGTGCCGAAGCGGTGGCGCAGCGGGCCCGACTCGTTCAGCGCGAGCATGCCGCCGAGCGTGGCCGTGCGGGACGGCGGATCGACCGGCAGCCGCTGGCCCCGCAGCGCCAGTGCCGCTTGGAGAGCGTGGACGGGCGTACCGGTGGCGACCTCGGCCGTCGCGCCCTCGACGTCGTGGTCCCACATGCCGTTGAGACGTCCGGTGTCGATGATCAGATCGATGTCGGCGCCGGGAGGCGTACCCCAATCGATCTTTGACCCGGAACCTCGGACCACGAACCGGAGCGGAAGACCGGCGGCGAGCCGGACCGTGTCGGCGACCGCGTGGGGCGTGGCGGGCAGCGCGACGAAGCCGGCGCGACGGCCGGCGACCGTGTCCACCGAGCGAGCGACACGCGCATAGTCGGGCCCGCAGATGTCCACAAGCGCGCTCAGCACGTGCTCCCTCATTCTGCCCGTCCCCCAACGCCGTTAAGATCGTCCACTCTGGCATATCGTACACGTGTTCGAACGGCCGCGGTCCGCGTGCGAGAAGTAAAGAAGGCTAGGAAATCGGACCGCCCGGTAACGTTGTGCGGGTGACTTCTCAGACTCCGGACAGCCCACCCTCGGCGCGCCAGGCGGCGCACGAGCGCACCTTCCACGGCGACACCGTCACCGACGAGTTCGCGTGGCTCGCCGACAAGGAGAACCCGGAGACGACGGCCTATCTCGAGGCCGAGAACGCCTGGACCGACCGCGCCACGGCACACCTGGCCGAGCTGCGTGACACGCTCTTCCAGGAGATCAAGTCGCGGACCAAGGAGACCGACCTGACGGTGCCGAGCCGCAAGGGCGACTTCTGGTACTACACCCGTACCGTCGAGGGTCAGCAATACGGCATCCACTGCCGGGTGGCCGTGCGCCCCGGCGAGACCGATCCGCCGTCCGCCGACGGGCCCGTCGCCGGCGAGGACGTGCTGCTCGACGGCAACGTGCTGGCCGAGGGCAAGGACTTCTTCGCGCTCGGCACGTTCGACGTCAGCCCGGACGGCACCCGCCTGGCCTACTCGACCGACTTCGAGGGCGACGAGCGCTTCACGCTCAAGATCAAGGATTTGGGTACGGGCGAGGTCTTCCCCGACGAGGTCCCCGACACCTCGTACGGCACGGCGTGGTCGGCCGACGGCAGCGTGCTGTTCTACATCACCGTCGACGACGCCTGGCGGCCGTACCGCGTCTGGCGGCACACCGTCGGCCAGGCCGCGGCCGACGACGTGGTCATCTACGAGGAGGCGGACGAGCGGTTCTGGGTCGGCGTCGACCTCACCCGCAGCGAGAAGTTCGTCGTCATCGACGCCGGCAGCAAGATCACCTCAGAGGTGCGGATCATCCCGGCCGAGACCCCGACGGCCGAGCCGATCCTGGTCGCCCCGCGTGAGCAGGGTGTCGAGTACTCGGTCGAGCACCACGGCCACCGCCTGCTGATCCTGCACAACAAGGACGCCGAGGACTTCGCGGTGTCCTACACGTCGGCCGACGCGCCGGGCGACTGGGTCGAGCTCATCCCGCACGAGCCGGGCACCCGCATCGAGTCGGTCGACGCGTTCGTCAGGCACATCGTCGTCTCGCAGCGGCGGGACGGGCTGACCGGGCTGCGCGTGATGGTCGACGGCAGCACCGACTCGTACGAGATGGAGTTCCCGGAGCCGCTCTACAGCGTCGGCCTGGCCGGCAACCCGGAGTACGACACCTCCTCGGTGCGGATCAGCTACACCTCGATGATCACTCCCGACGCGATGTACGACGTCGACCTGATCACCCGCACGATGACGCTGCGCAAGCAGCGGCCGGTGCTGGGCGGCTACAACCCCGGCGACTACGAGCAGTTCCGCGAGTGGGCGATCGCCGACGACGGCACCCGGGTGCCGATCTCGATCGTGGCCCGCAAGGGCGCGCGGCGGGACGGCACGGCGCCGGCGGTGCTGTACGGCTACGGGTCGTACGAGGCAAGCATCGATCCCTTCTTCTCGATCGCCCGGCTGTCGCTGCTCGACCGCGGCGTCGTCTACGCCATCGCGCACATCCGTGGCGGCGGCGAGATGGGCCGGCGGTGGTACGAGGAGGGCAAGCTGCTGGCCAAGAAGAACACGTTCACCGACTTCATCGCGTGCGCCCGTCAGCTGGTGCGCGGCCACTGGACATCGGCCGACCGCCTGGTCGCCCGGGGCGGTTCGGCCGGCGGCCTGCTGGTCGGCGCGGTGGCCAACCTGGCGCCGGACGACTTCGCCGGCATCGTGGCCCAGGTGCCGTTCGTCGACCCGCTCACCAGCATCCTCGACCCGTCGCTGCCGCTGACGGTCACCGAGTGGGAGGAGTGGGGCAACCCGCTCGAGTCGGCCGACGTGTACGCGTACATGAAGTCCTACAGCCCGTACGAGAACGTGGCCAAGCTGGCCTATCCCAAGATCCTGGCGATGACCAGCCTGAACGACACCCGCGTGCTCTACCACGAGCCGGCCAAGTGGATCGCGCGCCTGCGCGCGACCGCCCCCGACGGCGACTACCTGCTCAAGACCGAGATGGGCGCCGGGCACGCGGGCCCGAGCGGCCGCTACGACGCCTGGAAGGAAGAGGCGTTCGTCAACGCCTGGACCCTCGAGGTGCTGGGTGTCGCGACTCTCTAAAAGGGAGGCGCACTCGCGGTGACGGCGGGGACCTCGGTCCCCGCCCCCGCGATGGCTGCGGCCGCTCCTTCCGAGATCACCGTCTTCCCCGCCGACACGGCGGCCTACTACCCGTCCGACGAGATCGGGTTCGCCGGCGCGACGGGCTTCCTGCACCGGCACAACAGCACGTCGAGTTGGGTCTGGACGACCCACGCGGACGGGCTCACCACCGCGATCCCCGGCCTGGGCACGAGCGCGGCGAGCCGGTTCGGGCCGACCGGCGGCGACTCGTTCTCCGTCGGCCCGAACGCGCCCAGTGTGCTCACAGTGCTGAACGCGGCCACGCAAGCGTGGCGGAACGTCCCCATCTCCGGTTCGGACACCAAGCTGTACGGCAACACTCTGATCAACGAAACGGTGCCGCCCCGGCTGGTGGACGCCGACACCCGGTACCGGATCGAGACGTCCGGTCTGCCCGACGGCCTCACCGGGTTCCAGGTTCTGGCGGGCGACGCGACCGCGGGCGCCGTCGTCCACTACGGCCTGCTCGACGTGCGTACCGGCCGCTTCACGCCCTTCCGGCGCCGGAGACGGCGCCCTCCGAAGTTCTGCTCACCACCGACGGGTGGCCTTCGTCGGGACCTTCGCGACCGACGTCTACGACCGCTCGGGCACCCTGGTGGCGCGGCGCTCTCCCGTTGTCGCCGACTATCACGACGTGGGCCTGGCCCGCGATTCCGTGATCGTCGGCCCGGACCGGCGCCTCGGGTCGGTCCGTCGTTACCGCGAACAGCGGCCTCATCCAGGCGCCGAACGGGGTCGTCTACGTCGGCGGCACGGGCGCTTCGGACTGGTCGGTGCGGTGGTGGACGCGTCGCTGAGTCACGTGATCGTGAACGGAACCAACCCGGCCCGGCAGTACATCGTGGACGTCGGCCACAGCAGGTACACCTCCCGTTCGGTGACCGGCGCCGGGCTGTGGTCCAAGACGCTGTGGAGCGCCGCGCCCGGCAAGCTTCAGCCGCAGAACCTGCGCACCGACGTCCTCGGCGCGGCGGTGGCGACGGGCTCGGCCTGCACGGCCACCGAGGTGCGGGCGACCGCCCGCTTCCTCTGCTGGAGCTGCGGCGTCCAGGGCCCGGCCGGCGTGTTCGACCTGACCCGGAAGGTCAACACCGCGCTTCCGGCGTCCCCCTATCTGCTCGGTGACAACTTCCTCGTCCATCACGACGAGAGCGGTTCCCTCGTACGCCGTGACCTCGGCGACGGAAGCACGGCCACGCCGGCCACCTTCCCGCGCGGCGACACCGCCGACGACCGCAACGTCACGTGGACCGTCGACAAGTTCGGCGGCGACGTCGCGTACGCCGACGAGCAGGGCGCCGTCCATGTGATCGACCCTGGCACCAGGCCGTCGGCGCCGGCCGGCGGCATCGTCGACGCCTCCAGCCGGCTGGGCTTCGGCCAGTATCAGGGTTGGGCAGGATCGATCAACGCCACGCGCCCGCTGGACTCCTGGAAGCTCCGGATTGCCCGGGTGGCGAGGACGGCAAGAATGACCTCCTCCTGCGCAACAGCGCCGGCACCTTGTTCCGCAAGCTCGGCAACGGCAAGGGCGGCTTCGGCGCGCTCCAGCTTGTCGGTTCCGGCTATCAGAAGTACGCGGCTCACTACTGATCTCTGCTGACGAAACGGGCGCCGCCCCGGCTTCACGTCGGAGGCGGCGCCCGTTTCGTCAGTTCATCACCGGCTCGCCGGGGACGTTGAAGAGCGGTTTCCAGGGGTCGTCGGCGTCGATCGGGAACTCGGTCGACGGGCTCTCGCCCTTGGTGGCCCACCGGGCCTCGTAGGGCAGGCCGTTCAGCAACACCCGGGCGCCCCGCTGGTAGAGGTTGCCGGGGGCCCAGACCCGCTTGACCCCGGTGACCGTCGGTACCGGGCGGGGCGCCTTCTCGACCGGGCTGACCGGGCCGATCACCGACCAGGCGCTCTGCGTGCCGGCGAGCGGCGCCGCCGACGGGTCGATGCCGGAGTTGGCCCACTTGGCCTCGTAGACCACGCCGTGCCAGACCACCTTGTAGCCGCCCACGTACATGGCTGTCATGCGCCAGATCGGGTACGGGCTGGTCCGCGGGTCGTCGACGGTGTCGGCCTGGTTCGGGATCTCCACCGAGTCGGCCTTGTCGCTGCCCGCGGCCTTGCCGGGCAGGCCCGCGAAGACCTTGGAGAAGGCCAGCGCGTCCTGGTCGACGCCGCTGCACGTGTTGGAGTGCACGACGACGTTGGCGAAGGTGCCGCGGCAGGCCGCGTCCCGGTTGATCGACCACATGGAGACCCGGCCGAGGCCGTTGCCGACGGCGAACTCGGCCAGGCCCCGGGCGTCGGCGACGGTGAAGCGCTCGGTGTCGACGTCGTTCTGGCCGATCATCGGGGTGGCGCCGATCCGCGACCACACCTGCGGCGACGTGAGCTTCTGACCGAGGCGCAGGTAGAGGTCGGTGAGCTGCTTGTGTGTCCCGTTGAGGGCGCTCGTGCTCAGCGCCAGCATGTTCGGGTTCTTGTCGCCGTTGTTGAAGTCCATCGTCATGACGTTGACGCCGCGCAGGGCGACGCCGCCTTCGAGCATGCCGCGGACCACGGCGACGCCGTCGTCGAGGAGGCCGTTCGGGGTGACGGGCAGGGTGAGCCACACGGTGAGCGGCTTGCCGGCGCTCGCCCGTTCCTTCTGCACGGCGGCGACCGCGGCGACGCGCCGGCGCAGGGACGCCTGGTCGGCCACGGCGGTGCCCTCGATGTCGAGGTCGAGGGTCTTCACGTCGTACCGCTTGATCAGCTGACGGTAGGCGTCGGTGAGCCGGGCCTGGTCGGTGCAGGCGACGGCGAGCTCCTTGTTGTTGAGCCCGCCGAGGCTGAGGGTGATGTCGCCGCCGGCCTGCCGTAGCTGGTTGATGCGCCGGTCGAGTTCGAGCGAGGAGGCCGCCTCGTCGAGCGTGTAGGCGCCGCCCCAACTGGGCGTGCAGGGGTTCGTGGGGCTGGCCACGACGAACCCGAGGGCGACGTCGTTGGCCGGGTTGGCCGTGGGGTCCTGGAACTGGAACGTCGGGGTCAGCGTGACATCGACGTACGGCACCGCCCAGGATTTCGCCGTTGGTCCGGACGTGTTCCGCAGGTGCATGACCTCGAGGGTGCCGCCGACACCGGCCAGGGCCAGGATGAGCACCAGAATGCCGAGCCTGGTCCAGGAGAGCCGGCTGCGCGGCTGCTCCGGTTCCTGCCAGTTCGGGTCGGCGAGCGGGTCGTACTCCGGCCGCACAGCTACGGGTGTGGCACGGTCCGTCATGAAGAGCCTTTCGTTTTCCGAGTCGCCCCACGTTGCCCCATCTCCACCGGGGCGGCGATCGGGCAAAGGGTCAAGATCAACAACCGCGAGCGGCCAGGTCCAAACCGGACAACGGAGCGCCAGATCATGATCTTGGAACGACAATTCCGCGGGCGTCGCTGCGCGGCGTCGTCGCAATTCGTACCGAAGGGCTCGTAAACGCATGCCACGCAAACCGGCGGATCGGCACAAGCCGGACGCCCAGCGCCAATGGGGAGCCGACCGGAGGACCGATCCTCACCCGATCGTCCCGCCGCCGATCTCCGAAGGCAGGATCACCCGGGGGCGGCTCGCCATCGTGGTGACGATCACGGTCTGGGCCTGCTACATCACCTACACGATCATCCAGCAGTTCATCGCCGGGCACGCCTCCAGCGTGCGCCTCGCGATCGAGGCGATCGTGTACATGCTCGTCGTCACCGGCCTGGCCGCCTCCGCGATCGCCTACCTGATCACGCGGATCGGCTACTTCTACCGATCGCGCGGTCACCAGCGAGCGCCCCGGATCATGCTCGACGAGTTCATCGGCGGGAAGATGCCGTCCGTGACGGTTCTGGTGCCGTCATATCAGGAGGATGAACGGACGAACCGGACGACGCTTCTCTCGGCGGCCCTCCAGGAGTACCCCGGCCTGCGGGTGACGCTGCTGATCGACGACCCGCGGCAGCCGAAAACCCGCGCCGCGCGTGACATGCTCCTCGCCGCCCGGGCGCTGCCGGGCCAGATCGAGGCCGAGCTGAAGATCCCGTACCACCGGGTCTCGACCGCCTACGCCGCCTTCGACGAGCAGGTGCGTTACCGCGGCGGCTACCTGGTCGTGCTCGAGGACATGCGCCGGCTCGCCGACGAGTACCGGTTCGCCTCCGACTGGCTCTACGACCTGGGCGCCCGGCAGGAGATGGTCGACCACACCGACACGTTCTTCGTCGAGCACCTCCTCCAGCCACTGGCCGTCGAACTCGGCCAGATCTCCGGGGCGCTCAGCAAGGGCGCCGACGAGCAGGTGACGCTGCCGCTGGCGCGGATGAACCAGCTCTACCGCCGGCTGCTCGCCATCTTCGACGCGCAGGTGACCAGCTTCGAGCGCAAGAAGTACGTGTCGCTGTCGCACGAGCCGAACAAGGCCATGAACCTCAACAGCTACATCGGGCTCATGGGCGGCGCGTACCAGGAGGTCAGCACGCCGCTGGGCACCGCGCTGGTGACGGCCGGACCCAACCGGGCCGACCTGGTCGTGCCGAACCCGGACTACGTGCTGACCCTCGACGCGGACAGCGTTCTCCTTCCCGAGTACGCGCTGCGCCTGGTCCACCTGCTCGAACAGGGCGCCTTCGCGCAGCACGCGGTGGCGCAGACGCCGTACAGCGCCTACCCCGGCTCGGCCACCCGCATCGAGCGCATCTCGGGTGCCACGACGGACATTCAGTACATCGTCCACCAGGGCATGACCCACTACGGCGCCACCTTCTGGGTCGGCGCCAACGCCGTACTGCGCAAGAAAGCCCTGGACGAGATCTGCGAGACCTCGTACGAGGGTGATTGGGCCATCAAGCGGTACATTCAGGACCGGACGGTCATCGAGGACACCGAGTCGACGATCGACCTCGGCGTCCGCGGCTGGTCACTGCACAACTACCCGGAACGGCTCGCCTACAGCGCGACCCCGCCCGACTTCGGCTCGCTCTGCATCCAGCGGCAGCGCTGGGCCAACGGCGGCCTGCTGATCCTGTCGCGCCTCAAGGACCAGTTCCGGGCGAAGACCAAACGCGAGGACAAGAACCGCTTCGGCGAGTACTTCCTGCGGGTCAACTACATGGCCTCCATCTTCTGGAGCTCCGTGTGCCTGGTGGTCATGCTGGCCTACCCGTTCAACAAGGACCTGCTCAACCCGATCCTGCTGCTCGTCTCGGTGCCGTACTTCTTCATGATGGCGGCCGACCTGAAGCACCTGGGCTACAAACGGTCGGACATGCTGCGGATCTACGGCTTCAACCTGATCCTGCTGCCGGTCAACCTGTCCGGCAGCATCGCCTCCCTGCTCCAGCTGCTGACCGGTGAGAAGAGCGCCTTCAAGCGCACACCGAAGGTGCGCAACCGGACGACGGCGGCGACCAGCTACCTGATCCTGCCGCTGGCGCTGATCGTGCTCTGCGTCTACACGGCATGGCGCGACATCGAGCTGCACCACTGGAACAACCTCGTCTTCGCCGGCCTCAACCTGATCCTCTCGCTGTACGCGATGATCGCGTTCGTCGGACTGGGCAACACGGCCGTCGACCTCATGACCCACCTGCGCGACTGGCTGATCCGGCCGGTCGCCCCGAAGAAGTCCCGGAAGAAGAAAGCGCCGAAGAAGACGGCAGCGGTCGGCGACTGGGCCACGGTGCTGCACTACCGGCACGAGCACGGCGCCTCCGCCGGCCAGACGACCGTGCGGCTCCAGCGCAACGACGCGGGCACCTGGAAGGCCGACAAATCGTCGTCCAGCCGCGCGCACTCGTTCGAGGAGTTCAGCTTCTTCACGGTCTTCCAGCCGATCTACAACATGATCAGCGGCCACGTCGCCGGATACGAGGCGCTGACCCGCTTCGCCGACGGCAGCAACCCGCGCGAAGGCCTCGAGGCGGCGGCCGAGCGCGGCATGCACGTCGCGCTGGACGCGGCCCTGGTCCAGGCGGCCATCGCCTCGTCGGCGTCCCTGCCGAACGGCACCTGGCTCTCGATCAACGTCTCGGCCGACCTGCAGCGCCGCCCGCACGAGCTGGCGCCGCTGCTGGCCGAGGCCCGGCGGCCGCTCATCCTGGAGGTCGGCGGGACGCCGGCGCCTGAACTCGCCCAGCTGGGCGGCATGGCACGGATGGCGGTGGACGATCTGGGGGCGGGTTACGAGACGCTGGCCCTGGTCGAATCAACGCGGCCGGCCTTCCTGAAGCTGGGACTGGACTCGATCGAGGGCGTCGAGCACCAGACCGCACGCCAGGCGGCGATCCGGGCCCTGGTCGAGTTCGCCGAGCAGCACGGCTGCACGGTGATCGCCGAGGGCATCGAAACGGCCGCACAGCGCGACGCCCTGGTCGCCTGCGGCGTGGCCTTCGGCCAGGGCTTCCACCTGGGCAAGCCGGTCCCGGTGGAACGCGTCCTGACCGGCGTCGGCGGCTGGTAACCCAGCCCATCCTCAACGCCGCGCCGCCACTTCCCGCGGCGCGGCTCGCGGCCGCGCGGCCCCGGCTCGCGACCGCAGCCCGGCCTTGCGACCGCGACCCGGCCTTGCGACCGCAGCCCGACTTCCGACCGCGCGGCCCGGACCTCCGACCGCGCGGCCCGGACCTTCAACTGCGCGGCCCGGACCTTCGACTGCGCGGTCAGCCCTTCGACTCCGCAGCTCGGACTTCCGACCGCGCGGCCCGGACCTTCGACTGCGCGGGTCAGGCCTTCGACTCCGCGGCCCGGGCTTGCGACTACGCGGGTCGGCCTCCGACTGCGCGGTCCGGGCTTTCGACCGCGTGGTCCGGCGTATGGGCGGCGCGGCGTCCGCGACGCGGCCCGGCTCATCAGCGACGCGGAGCGATTTACAGCTACGCGCCGCAACTTTCGTCCAGGCGCGGCAGTTCCGGCGGAGCGGCTTCGGCCGGCCACGGCGTTTCACCGGCGGCGCAGGCCGGCGCGGGCGAAGCCGGTCAGCTCACGGTCTGATGCGGCGACTGCCACGTAGTACTCGGTTCGTGGGTTGCCTTGCTCGACGACTCCGCCGAGCATCGGAACGCCGATCGCGCCGCGCAACGTCAACCGGCGCTGGCTGCACTGCTTCACTGCCGGTCGAATGATGCGATGCGGCGGCGGGACACCGAGCTGACCTGGGCTTGAAGTGGGCCGCCGGGGATTCGAACCCCGAACCTAAGGATTAAAAGTCCTCAGCTCTGCCATTGAGCTAGCGGCCCGCTGATCCATAAGGCTACCGGAGTGATTGTGCGACCAGCATGCGGCTTTCCCCGTGGCGGCCGGATCGAGGATCTTCAGGGCGCGGACCAGGACCCGTACGTTTAAGAACGTTCGTTCTTGACTGATCGTTCTCAAACCGGCTAGCGTACGACGTGTGGGACGGCCTAGAGGGTTTGACGAAGAGGCGGCGGTGGTGGCTGCCGCGGCTCTGTTCGCGGGGCGCAGCTATGACGGGACCTCGGTCGACGACCTTGTGGGGCAGACCGGCGTTCACCGAGGGAGCCTCTACAAGACGTTCGGCAGCAAGCGGGGGCTCTATCTCGCGGCCCTGCGGCACTACGTCGACCGGGAGCTCACCGAGCGGGGGGATCTTCGGTTTCTCCTGCTGGCGGCGGCCGAGCGGGCGCCCGTCGACGACGAGGTGGCGGCTGAGGTCTCGCGAGCGCTTCGGCTGCTCGACGAAGGTGGCGAAGAGGCCACGACGATGGCGTTGGGGTTGAAAGTCCGGGAGCTGGCGGAGGGGAAGAATGGCGATCGTTGAGATCGAGGGTGGCTCGCTGGTGGTGCGGGTCGAGGGAATGGACAAGCTGTGGGCGCTCAAGAGCAGCCTCACCATTCCGCTGGCCAACGTGCGCGGGGCGACCAACGACCCGGGCATCGTGAGTGAGCCGAAAGGTGTGCGTACCGCCGGGACGAACATGCCGGGAGTCGTGGTTGCCGGGTCGTTCCGGCGCGAGGGGGAGCGGATCTTCTGGGATGTGCGCGATCCGGCGAAAGCCGTGGTCATCGAGCTGACCGATGAGCACTACGCGCGGCTGATCGTTCAGGTGGACGATCCGCGAGCGACGGTCGAGCTGATCGAGAACGCCATGACGCATTGACTGAATCCGCCGCGTAGCCGGGTTCTTGGTGGAAACGGCGTTCCACGAGGGGAAACGACACGGTCGTACGCCGTGCCGCTCTGATCGCCGCCGCTCGTCGCCGGGGCAATAGCAACCCCGGCGACGGCCGAGGCGGCTCCGGCGGTCAGCTCGTACAGCACGACTATCAACGGTGATTCGGCCGACGCGTACTACCCGGTTCGCAAGAATGAGGCGCCTGTGGTCCTGGTGCTCCAGGGTGCCAATGTCGACAAGTCGGCCTATTCAAACTTCGCGAACGCTCGCACGGCTTCGTCGTCGCCGTGCCGAATCACCCGCGCGGCGTGTGTACCCCGATGCTCTTCGGGACGGCCTACCGGCTGCGGGCTCAGCGGAGCGATCCGGTCGGCCGGGCCCGGGTCGACAGGGTCGGCGATCTGGTCGATCGGAACGTGGAAACACGGAAGGATTAGCCTGCTCGGGCGCGGGATTGCCCGCGAACGGCCGCTGGTCAGGGCGTACCCCGTGGGACAGTATCGGTAGCGTGACCGAGTACGACGCCGAGCAACTGACCGCGGGTTTCCGCTCCATGACGATGCTGACCGCCCTTGTCGGGCGGGGTGGCCGGCCCGCGGCGGTGAGCCCGACCATCGAGCTGCGCGCCGCCGAGAAGCAGTACGGCTGGCTGCCGGTCAAGGTCGGCGGTTCGAAGAAGGAAGTCGCCGTCATCACCAACCTCCGCCTGATCCTGGGCGAGAGCGAGATCCCGCTCTGGGCGATCACCCGCATCCGGCCGGGCGACGCCCACTGGTCGGTGGCCCTGGAGATCATCGGGCGGGAGGAGCCGCTGGTGCTCAGCGGGCCATGGGTGCCGTGGATGAGCGTGGTCATCTGCGCCGAGCTCTACGGCACGGCCTGGCCGCCCGCTTACGCTCCCGTTCAAGGAAACAACAGGGAAAATCTTGTGACGGCATAGACCGGACCCTCCGGTACTGCGACGCTAAGTGTTGTGTACGACTACGACCTGTTGGTGCTGGGCTCCGGGCCCAGCGGTCAGAAGGCCGCCATCGCGGCCTCCAAGCTGGGACGCCGCGTCGGCGTCGTCGACCGCCGCGACATGATCGGCGGAGTCTGCATCAACACCGGCACCGTGCCGTCGAAGACGCTTCGTGAGGCTGTGCTCTATCTGACGGGCCTCAGCCAGCGCGATCTGTACGGCAGCAGCTACCGCGTCAAGGACGAGATCACCGTGAGCGATCTCGCCGCGCGGACCCAGCATGTGATCAGCCGGCAGACCGACGTCATCCGTAACCAGCTCGCCCGCAACCACGTCACCATGATCACGGGAGTGGGCCGCTTCGCCGACGCGCACTCGATCTGGGTGGACGGCGGCAGCGGCCGGGACAGCAAGGTCAGCGCCGAAAAAATCATCATTGCGGCGGGTACGAGACCCGCGCGGCCGGACAGCGTCGACTTCGACGACCGGACGATCGTCGACTCGGACGGTGTGATCAACCTCCAGGCGGTGCCGCGCAGCATGGTCGTGGTCGGCGCCGGGGTGATCGGCATGGAGTACGCGTCGATGTTCGCCGCGCTCGGCACCAAGGTCACGGTGGTCGAGCGCCGCGAGAAGATGCTCGACTTCTGTGACGACGAGATCGTCGAATCGCTCAAATACCATCTGCGCGATCTGAGCGTGACCTTCCGTTTCGGCGAGGAGGTGGCCGCGGTCGAACGTCACCAGACGGCCGCCCTCTGCATCCTCAAGAGCGGCAAGAAGATCGCCGCCGACACGGTCATGTACTCGGCCGGCCGGCAGGGGCAGACCGATGACCTGGCCCTGGAGGCGGCCGGGCTCAGCGCCGACAAGCGCGGGCGGATCGAGGTCGACGGCAATTTCCGTACGGCCGTGGACAACATCTACGCGGTCGGCGACGTGATCGGCTTCCCGGCGCTCGCCTCGACCTCGATGGAGCAGGGCCGCCTGGCCGCCCATCACGCGTGCGGCGAGCCCACCCGCGACATGCACCAGCTCCAGCCGATCGGCATCTACACGATTCCCGAGATCAGCTTCGTGGGCGCGACCGAGGACCAGCTCACCGAGGGTTCTACACCATTTGAAGTAGGTATCGCGCGCTATCGCGAACTGGCCCGCGGCCAGATCGTCGGCGACTCCTACGGCATGCTGAAACTGCTGGTCGCGCCCGAGGACGGCAAGCTGCTCGGCGTGCACGTCTTCGGCACGGGCGCCACCGAGATCGTGCACATCGGCCAGGCCGTGATGGGCTGCGGCGGCACAGTCGACTACCTGGTCGACACAGTCTTCAACTACCCGACGCTCTCCGAGGCGTACAAGGTGGCGGCGCTCGACGCCTCCAACAAGATCCGCAACATCACGAGAATCGACGGTTAGGCGCCGGCTGGGCGGGTGCTTGCGCTGCGCTTGCGGCCGTACGCTCGTACCCGCCTTTACGGATTTTCGGAATTATCGTAATTGCACCGAGCGCTGCCGCGATTGTCCAACGTGGCGTCAGGCGATTGTCCCGGCGTTGCTCAATGTCACCCCGCAGTGTGTCTAATCGGCACAAGAGGAGCACTCCCCCGCGATGAAAACTGATCTCTAAGAGGGATCTAAGGTTCGCCGGGGGTTGCCGTGAAAAAGAATCAAGTACCCTTCGGCTATGTCATGGATGGCCAGTGCCCGGCACGGCGTACGCGAGGCCCCCGCCGGGTTGGCCCTCCTTCAGGAGCTGCTGAACACGCGCGCCCCCATGGCGTACGGCGTCGATCTCCTGCTCGACGCCGACGATGCGCAACGCTGGCTGACCGAGGCGCTCGCCACCTGGTCGCGGGTCTCCGGCCTGCCGGCGCCTACGCTGCTCATCTCGTCGTCCGATCTGCGGTCGCTGCGCCGGCTGAGGTCCACCTTCGAGAACGTGATCTTGGCGGGTGGCACGCGCGAGCCCTCGGGATCGCTCCCCCCGGCTGACGTCCCGGTCAGTCTCGTCCCTGACGCCGACGGGTGGGTCCGCATCGTGCCCACCGGGCGGGGCGTGCGCTGGCTGGCGTCGGCCCTCTGGGCCGAGGCGCTGCTCGCCCAGCAGGCCGGCCTCTGGCCGCGGCTCAAACTGTGCAACAACGCCGAGTGCCGGGCCGCCTTCTTCGACACTTCCCGCAACAACAGCGGCGTCTGGCACGACGTCAGCACCTGCGGAAACACGGCCAACTTGCGAGCGTTCCGCGAGCGCCGCCGCCTGATGGGCGGCAGCGGCGCCTTGCCGCCGCGGCCAACCGTTCAGGGTCCGCCGAGCCTTATCTGAGCCCTCTCATTCCGGCGCGCGCGGCTCCCTCAGGAGCGTCACGGCCTTCCACGAGAGGCGGCGTGCTCCACCAGGGGCCGCGCCTTCATCAAGGGCGCGCCTTCATCACGAAGCGCCTCCCTCAGGGGACCCCTCATCCCTGGTGAGGTGCTTTCATCCGGGGCATGCATCTATCGCTGGGCGTCTCGTCAAGGGCCGTCCTCTCTCGGCCGGCTTTGTTTCGTCTGGCGGGCGTGGCCCGTTCGGCCGCCCTCCGGTGGCGAGGCCTTCGTACTCCTTGTTTCGGTGACGTGGCTTTTTCCTGAGATGTGCGGTTCTCTTCTTTGTGCGACGGGAACGAGGCGAGGGACTTAGAACGGCACGGGCATCGGCTGCGCGGCACTTGCGTGACCTTGGCGGATGTCGCTGTGGGCGAGTTCTGAGCCCGGGGCCCCGGGAACTTCGGGGCTCTCCCGCGCGACTATGGGTTCATGGCTTGTGAGCGGTGGCGCGAGATGCTTTCGGCGCAGCTGGACGGCGAGGACGATCCGGCCGACCGGCCGTTGGTCGAGAAGCACCTGGCCGGATGCGCCGGATGCCGGGAATGGCTGGACAGCGCGGCAGCGGTCAACCGCCTGACCAGCACGCGGATGGCGGCGGCGCCCGACCTCAGCGAGGCGATCCTGGCGGCGCTGCCCGCGCCGTCGCCGCAGCGCCGGGCCTTTTTCGTCAAGCGGGTCCCGATCGCCGCGGCGCTCTTCGTGGCGCTCGCCGCCGTCGGGGCCGTGCAGCTCATCCTGGGTCTCGACCAGATCGGCGGCGGGGTCGTCGTCGGCGGTCACGAGCACACCGCCGCAGCCGCCGACCCCGGTCATCTCTGGCACGAGTCCGCCGCGTGGAACGTCGCGGTCGGCGCCGGGTACCTCTTCATCGCGCTGCGCCGGGTGCGCCCGTCGGGGCTGGTGCCGATGCTCACCGCGTTCGTGGGGATGTTGGTGCTGCTCTCGGTGAACGACCTGTCCGGCGGCCGGGTCGACGCCACGCGCTTGGTCAGCCACGGCTTCGTGATTCTGGGCTACCTGCTGATTGTCACGCTTTCCCGCATTCCGGGCGGCTTCGCGAGTACGCCCCCGGGCGCGCGGGCAGGCGCCGGCTCAGGCTGGACCGCAAGCTTCGCCGACGAGGAAGAGGAGATCGAGCCGGCCCGCCCGGGTTTGCGGCTGGTCCCGCGCGGCCCGATGACCGCACAAGAGAAAGAACGCCGAGCGGCCTGAGCCAGCCTGGCGGGCAAGGCGGCCCGGCGAGGAGACGTCGCGGGCGGGAAGGGCGCCGCAGAGCGAAGGCGCTTGCGGGCAGATGACACCGCGCGGGTGGATGACGTCGCGCGGGTGGATGACGTCCGCGGGTGGAGCCAGGCCACGAGGAAAGCGCGCGAGGCAAACCACGAGGACAGCGCGCGAGGCAAACTGAGCCACACCGCGAGGGAAGACACACCAGCCACGCTGAGCGGAACCGCGCGGCGGCCTGGCCGCGCGGCATCAGTGAGGCGGAGCGTCACCGGACGGGTGGGCGCACCGAAAGCTCGCGCCACTCATCAGGCCCGGCGAGCAAAGCCCGGACAGTGTCCAGGGCGGCGTCCTCCGAGTCGTACTCGAAGAAGTGGGAGACACCGTCGGCGCCGCCGGCGCGCTGTTCGACGTACCACTGGTCGCCGCTCACCCGCAGGTAGACGTCCTTGCGGGCGACGCGGCCCCACTTACCGTTCCACCAGTGCTTACGCTGCTCCATCCCGGCAGCGTATCGAACATTTGTTCGAACGCTACCGGGTGGGTTGATCTTTTAAGAAAGTGGGGGCTCCCGGCGCCGGCCGAGCACCTCGTCGAGAGCACTGTTCTGCACCTGGTGCCCCTGGCCGCGCAGCAGCGCGTCGCGGATCTCGGTGAGCAGCTTGACCTCTTCGCTGGGCGCCTTCGGCGGCGGCTCCTCGCCGCGCTTGCGGCGCTCGGCCAGCTTGTTGAGGGGGAACACGACCAGGAAGTAGAGCACCGCGGCGGTCAGGAAGAAGGTGATGACAGCGTTGATGAACGCCGAGTAGTCGAAGACGACGCCTTCTTCCGGCGACCATGTGCCCTTGAGGGCGCCCGAGCCGCCGGTGATCCACTTGATCAGGGGCTCGAGGAAGGACTTGGTGAAGCCCGACACCACGGCCGTGAACGCGGCGCCGATGACGACGCCGACCGCCAGATCGACGACGTTGCCGCGCATGATGAAGTCTTTGAAGCCTTGGAACATCTTGCCCACGAGCACTCCTGCGGTCACCGGAAGGGGTCTTCGTCCGGCAGCAGGTGCCCACGGCCGGTCGGCGACAAACTACGCCGACCGGGCCAACCGGGGAAAGTCAGTCGAGCGCGGGCTCCTGCGCCGTCACGGCCTCGTCGACCGTCGGGTAGGTGCGCAGCACTTCGACCAGACCACTGACCTCGAGGATGCGCAGCACGCCGCGCTGCGGCGCGGCCAGGCGGACGGTGCCGCCGGCGTCGTCGGTGCTGTTCTTGGCCCGGACGAAGACCGAGAGCCCGGTGGAGTCGCAGAACGAGACCTGGGCCAGGTCGAAGACCAGACGGGTGCGCCCCTTCTCCAGCAGGTCGCTGATCTGGTCCTGAAGCTGGGGCGCGGTGGCCATGTCCAGCTCACCCGCGACCGACACGACGACCATGTCGGCGCGCTGTTCCGTTTGTACCGTCAGAGACATTCAGGACCTCCAGATTATGAGCAGAACGGTACTCCAACCCCTGGGGGATGCGCAGAACCGGGGCGCGCCACAGCTTTATTTGGCTGACAGCAAGTATTAGTGCTTCCGGTGGTAGGGTCCGCGAGGTTGCACGCAAGACGGACGAACAGAGTCGGGAGACAGCAGTGGCGCTGACTGCGGAAGAGGCGGTTCGGTTCGCCGGACTGCTCGAGGACAACAGCGACGCCCTGGTGACGGCGTGGACCGATCGGGTGGCCACCACCCTGCGGGGCCGGCTGAGTCACGCCGAGCTGGGCCGACAGCATTCCGAGTTGCGCAAGGCCTTCCAGACGGCACTCTCCGGTGGCGCCCAGACCATCGGCGACGAGTCCGCGGCCGAGCTCCGGGCCCAGCTGAGCGACCTCTCGGCGAGCCGGGCCCGGCAGGGCTTCTCGGTGACCGAGACCGCGGTCAGCGTCTTCGCCTTCAAGGAGGCGGTGCTCGGCGTCGTCGACCAGAGCGGTGGCGGTGAGACAGCCCTCCGCGACTACCTGGCCCTGTCCGCCTTCGTCGACGAGGCGGCCCTGTTCACCTCCGACAGCTACGTACGCGTGCGCGAGGAGCTCATCGCCGACCAGGCCGAGCAGCTGCTCGAGCTCTCCACCCCGGTCGTCAAGCTCTGGGAGGGCGTCGTGGCGGTGCCGCTGGTCGGCACGCTCGACTCGGCCCGGGCCCAGGTGGTCATGGAGCGCCTGCTGCAGACGCTGGTCGACACCGGTTCGCCGTACGCGATCATCGACATCACCGGTGTGCCGGCGGTCGACACCCAGGTCGCCCAGCACGTGCTCAAGACCGTGGTGGCGGCTCGGCTGATGGGCGCCGACTGCATCATCTCCGGCATCCGGCCGCAGATCGCCCAGACGATCGTGGCGCTCGGCATCGAGTTCGGCGACATCGCCACCAAGGCGTCGCTGGCCGACGCGCTGCGCTACGTGCTGGGCAAGACCGGCCAGGCCAAGCGGCTGGGGCGCTGACGTGGAACGTGTTCCGGTCCTCAAGATCGGTGACATCCTCCTCGTCTCGATCCAGATCGACATGGAGGACCAGACCGCCCTGCAGTTGCAGGAGGACCTCGCCGACCGGATCGTCGCGACCGGCTGCCACGGCGTGATCATCGACATCAGCGCGCTGGACATCGTCGACTCCTTCGTCGGCCGCACGCTGGCCACCATCGCCTCGATCTCGCGGGTGCTCGACGCCGAGACCGTGGTCGTCGGCATGCGCCCGGCCGTGGCCATCACGCTGGTCGAGTTGGGGCTTCAACTGCCCGGCATCCGTACGGCGCTGAACGTCGAGCTCGGCATGGACCTGCTGGCCCGGGAGCGCGCCACCTCGAACTGGGTGCTCGACGAGGACGACGCCGAGGACGAGGGCGAGCCCGAGACGCCCGCGGCAGCTGCATCGTGAACGATCAGGGTGGGCGGATCGACGTCACTTCCGACCAGGACGTCGTACGGGTGCGGCAGCTCGTGCGTACCCTCGCCGTGGCCGTGAAGCTCTCCCTCGTCGACCAGACCAAGCTCGTCACGGCGGCGAGTGAGCTGGCCCGCAACACCCTGGTCTACGGCGGGGGCGGCACGGTCGAGGTGAGCAGGGTCGACAACGGCCGGCGGCCCGGCATCCGGATAGTCTTCGCTGATCAAGGCCCCGGCATCGCCGACCTTGATCTGGCCTTCACCGACGGTTACACCACCGGCTCCGGCATGGGGCTCGGTCTCAGTGGCGCCCGCCGGCTGGTGGACGAGTTCGACATCGTGACCGCGCCCGGCGCGGGAACGAGCATTACCGTGACCAAGTGGTGCCGATGAGCGGAGGCGCGGTGGCGTCGATACCCGAGGGACTCCTCGACGGGGGAGCCTGGTTCCGGGTGGAGGCCGCCGCGACCGCTTCCGCTGTCCGGCGGACGGCCGAGCGCCTGGCGGTCGAGCTGGGCATGCCCGAGCGTAAGACGGCTGACCTTTCGATAGTCGCCGCCGAGGTGGCCGGAAATCTGGTCAAGCACGCCGATCAGGGCGTGCTGCTGCTGCGCACGGCCCGGGCCGAGGGTCAGGCCGGAGTCGAGATCGTCGCGATCGACAGCGGCCCCGGCATGGCCGATCTCGTTCGCTCGTTCGGTGACGGCCACTCGACCGCGGGCACGCTCGGCATCGGGCTCGGCTCCATCGTGCGCCAGTCCGACTGGTGCGACCTGCACTCCGTACCGGGTAAGGGCACCGTCCTGGCCGCCCAGGTCTGGCCCGACGGCCGGCCCGAGACCGCCTGGGCGTCGGGCGTGACCCGCCCGCTGACCGGCGAGCCGATCAGCGGCGACGCGTTCGCCGTCCGCGTCATCGAGGGTCGCCACCAGATCCTCATGTGCGACGGGCTCGGTCACGGCGGCCTCGCGGCCGCCGCCTCGCACGAGGCCGTCCGCGTCTTTCTCGAAACGCCCATTGACCAGCCGTCCGGTGTCGTCGAGGTGCTGCACCGCAAGCTGAATCACACCCGGGGCGCCGCCCTGGCCGTCGCCGAGCTCGACGCCGAGGCCGGTGTCGTCCGCTACTCGGGCCTGGGCAACATCTCCGGCACGATCTTCGCGGCCGGCGGCGCCCGCCGTGGCATGGTCTCGCTGCCCGGCATCGCCGGCCACCAGCGACGGCAGATCCGGCAGTACGACTACCCGCTGGAACCCGGCTCGGTCGTCGTCATGCACTCCGACGGCGTGGTCGACCGCTGGAACCCCGCGGACTACCCCGGCCTGCTCACGCACTCGCCGGTCGTGATCGCGGCGACCGTTCTCCGCGACGCCGGTGTGCGCCGCGACGACGCCGGCGTGATCGTGGCCCGGCTCCCATGACCGGCGGGCCCGAGCAGCTGATGAGGATCCGCCTGCGGGTGGCGCAGGACATCTTCGCGGTGCGCCAGCTCGGCCGGGAAGTGGCCCGCGAGGTCGGGCTCGAACAGCAGGACCAGACCCGGCTCGCCACCGCCCTGAGTGAGGTGAGCCGGGTGATGCTGGCCGACGGTCGTGATGCCAGTGTGACGTTCACGTTCGACCTGGACGGGGTATCACCGTCGTTACGGGTGACAGTCGAAAATTCGGTTCCAGGCGGCGCCGCCAAACTGCGGCCCGAGTTGGCGCAGGCCGGACGCCTGGTGGACAAGATGGAGGTCACCGATGCGGAAAACGGTACGGTCGTATGGATGGCTCGACGGTTGCCGGCGAGTGCGCCGAGGCTGACCCCGGAACGGATGGACGAGATCCGCGCCGGGCTGGCCAAGCACGTCCCGGGTAGCCCTCTTGACGAGCTGAACGTGCAGAATCAGCAGCTCATCGCCGCCCTGGACGAGGTCCGGGCGCAACGTGACGACCTCGCCCGGCTCAACGCCGAGCTCGAGGAGACCAACCGCGGTGTGATGGCCCTCTACCACCAGCTCTCCGAGGAGCTGGAGGAGACCAACCGCGGCGTCGTCGCCCTCTACGCCGAACTCGACGAGAAATCGGTGCAGCTGGCGGCGGCCAGTGAGGCGAAAAGCCGGTTCCTGGCCAACGTCAGCCACGAGCTGCGCGCACCGGTCACCGCCATCATCGGGCTGGGCCGGCTGCTCGGCGACGAGGCCTCCGACGCGCTGACCGAGGAGCAGACCCGTCAGGTCGACCTGATCCGTGGCTCCGCCACCGACCTGCTCTCCCTCGTCAACGATCTGCTCGACCTGGCCAAGGCCGAGGCCGGCCGGGTCGAGGCGAGCATGGCCGACGTGGACCTCAAGGCCGTCTTCGGGCAGCTGAGGGGCACCTTGCGGCCGTTGGCGACCCGGCCCGAGGTCGATTTCGTGGTCGAGGAGCCGGCGGTGCCGTCGATCCGCACCGACGAGGTGCTGCTGGCCCGGGTGCTGCGCAACCTGCTCACCAACGCCCTGAAGTTCACCGAGGCCGGCGAGGTGCGGCTCAGCGTGCGCCGGATCGGCGACGACGCCGAGTTCACCGTGTCCGACACCGGCACCGGCATCCCGGCCGAACTGCACGAGCGGATCTTCGAGGAGTTCTACCAGGTGCCCGGCTCCAAGCCGATCAGCGGCAAAGGCACGGGCCTGGGTCTCCCGTACGCTCGGCGACTCGCCGGCATTCTGGGCGGCGCCCTGCGGGTCGCGTCGACACCCGGTGAGGGCAGCACCTTCACGCTGTGGCTGCCGATCTCATGAGCTCCACCGGCACCGCCACCGTCCTCGTCGTCGACGACAGCGCGACCAAGCGATATCTGCTGGTCAGCTGGCTGACCCGCGCCGGTTTCACGGTGCGGCAGGCCGAGACGGGCACCGAGGCGCTGCGGATGCTCCCGGGCTCGGGCGTCGACCTGGTGGTCCTGGACGTGAAGCTGCCCGACATGAGCGGTTTCGACGTCTGTGAACGGATCAAGACCGACGTCGAGTACGGCACGGTGCCGGTCATCCACGTGTCGGCCCACGCGGTCGACGTGGTCGATCGCACACAGGGCCTCAACCGGGGCGCCGACGCCTATCTGGTGGAGCCGATCGAGCCCGACGAGCTGATCGCCACCGTGCACGCGGTGCTGCGCTACTACTCGGCCCGCCGGCGCGCCGAGACCCTGGCCACCCGGCTGGTGCGGCTGGCCGAGGCCACCCTCGAGATCAACTCGGCTCCGACGCTGGACGGTCTGCTGACCGCGGCCGCGGAGGGCGCTCTCGACATCTTCGGCGCCCCGGTCGTGGTGGTGGCCGAGACGGCCGACGGGGACACCCTGGCCGCCACGGGTGAGGCGGTGCGCCGGTGGTCACCCTCGGATCGTTCGGTTGCGGTCGGTTCCCTCGTACGCCGGGAGGAGCCGTCGGACTGGGATCTGGTGGAGTGGCCCGCGGGCGACACGGTGGCGGTGGCCGCCGCGCGTCTGCGGGCCGATCGCCCACCGGTCTTCGTGGCGGTGCCGAGCAGTTCACAGACGCCCGGCTTCCCGGTGCTGCGGCAGCTTTCCCAGGCGGTGGCGGCGGCGGTCGAGGCCCAGCGGTCGTACGACGAGGAGCACCGGATCGCGGTCACCCTCCAGCGCAGCCTGCTCCAGTCCCGGCTGCCCGAGGTGCCGGGCCTGGAACTGGCCATGCGGTACGAGCCGGCGGGCGCGCAAACCGAGGTCGGCGGCGACTTCTACGAGCTGACCATGCTCGAGGGCCGGCTGCTGGTGGCGATCGGCGACGTGGCCGGCCACTCGCTGCACGCGGCGACGGTCATGGCCGAGGTCCGGCACGCGGTGCGGGCGTACGCGGTCGAGGGCCACCCGCCGGGGAAGGTCCTCAGCCTGGTCAACCGCTTCATGCGCACGGTCCTGCCGGCCGAGTCGGCCACCATCTGCCTGCTCACCCTGGACCCGGCGACCGGCAGCGTACGGCTGGCCAGCGCCGGACACCTGCCACCGCTGTTGCATACCCCGGACGGCGGAGCCCGTTACTTGGAGCCCCGCGGCCCGCTGCTCGGCATCAACGCCCCCCGCCCGGACGATCTGGAGTTCGTCCTGCCCCTGGGCGGCACGCTGGTGCTGTACACCGACGGCCTGGTCGAACGCCGCGACGCGGACATCGACGTGGGCCTGGCCGCCCTGGCCGAGGCATCCTCAACAATCGAGCCCGACCTCGACGACTTCGGCCGCCGCCTGCTGACCCAACTGGGCGGCACCGGCCAACAGGCCGACGACATCGCCGTCGTCGCCCTACGCCGCCGGTAACAGCCCCGAATCCACTCCGCCATGCACGGCGTCAACAGCTCGATGTGCTCCTCCGTGCCCACGTTCCCGCTCGCACGAGAGCTTCTCAGCACCTCGTGAGCAAACGCCGAGATGGCCAACTGGGGCGGATCGAGCGCAAGAGCGGCCGGGCATGGTCAGAAGCGGGCGTGGACTATACGAGCAATCTCCGCTGGATAATCCCCATGCTGCGCTCGAGACTGGTCATCACCGTCATGCAGAGCTTGCCGTCGATCTGACTCCCGTTCCCGTCTGTCCAAGACTTCTTGCGCTTCGACGACACCGTTTCGAACAGCAGCCTTCAGGATTAGATAGTTCAAGAACAGGCCTACGAGCCCTAGAACTAACGCAACCACGACCATCTTGGCGGCCTCTCCCTCTGTCCATGTCACCGGAGCACTTGGCAGCTCGCCGTGTCGTTCGGTCCTGCGGTCACGGACCTTAGTGGTGTAGATGACTTACCGTCCGCACTGCCGGTAATCCCTAGCCTCAGGTCCGAATCCCCGGCGGCCCACCACACCGGTTCCGGGAGCGCCCCTGGACCGGACAGAGTTGTGGCCGGGCCGCCGCCGGTCGATCTACTCTCGCCCCTGCCATCGGCGCAGCCATGACCACGGCTGGAGTACGACGAGGCCGATCAGGCAGGCGCCGAGCCCCAAAGCGGCGAACCCGGCCGTCTGCTTCCAGGTCGAGTCGTCAGTCAGTTGGTAGATCTCGGTC
The DNA here is from genome assembly GCF_043197815.1 of Actinoplanes sp. NPDC048988. Lineage (NCBI taxonomy): Bacteria > Bacillati > Actinomycetota > Actinomycetes > Micromonosporales > Micromonosporaceae > Actinoplanes > Actinoplanes sp. NPDC048988. Next base: position 132,728 of record NZ_JBICTW010000022.1, read on the forward strand.
ACGCTGCCGGTATCGCGAGCCGTAATGACGTCGCCGGCCTTCGCCCCGTCCGGCAGCCCTCCGGCCAACTCCATGTCCGTACGCACGTCCTTGCCGTCGTCGCTCGTGAAGTCGCCGAACCACCCGCATCGCTGTCGCGGTGGTTCCCACCGATCACAGGACATCGGCTCCACGAGCGTGAACGTCCCGCTACGGCCTTCGCCGTGGGCCGCCCGCACGGCGGGTACGAGCATCACCAGGCTGCCGACGCCCATGACACCTCCGATGACCACCCAGAAGACGGCTATCACGCGGAGTCCGATCAGATGCTTGGCGCGCTTCGCGGGCACACCCCGACGCTATCCCAGGGTTCACCGGGGCGACGTTGCGCTTCTCACGTGCCTTGGCGGGATTCGGCGAAGCGCGGCGCGGTCAAATTCTCTGACCTCATCAGGGAACGCCGTCGGGGGTCAGCACAATGGGCAAGCCGGAAATCGCGCCGTACATCGCCGGAGTCGTGGGGATCGTGGCGATCGCCAAACTGGTCATTCTGTTCCTGCAGGCGATTCAGGCCGTGTCGTAGAACTCCACCCTCTTCTCCCTCTCTCGGTGGTCCTTCTCCACCCGGTGCCGTCCGTAGCGTCCGTGGCATGACCGAGGACATGGACCGCCGGCCCGCTGTCCGGGCCGCGAACCATCTGATCACCGGGGACAAGCGGGGCAGCCGGGGTACGCGCCTGGCCGCGACCCTTGTGGACCGGGCGCTGGAGAAGGAGGGTGGCAAGGTGACCGGCAAGCTCGTCGCCGCGATCGTCGTGGTTCTGGTGGTGGTGGGCCTGGCTTTCGTCGCCTACCGTCTGCTCATGGTGGAGATCGTCCTCGACCTTGTGCGGGACCGCGCTTGACGTTGCTGCGCCGGGCCGCGGTTCTCATTCGCGCCGACGACCCGGAGACGGGGTGGATCGTCCGGGTCGCGCTCAGCGCCCTGCTGATCTGGGCACTGATCGGGCAGGCGACGGCCCCGCTCATCGCCGCTCTCGTCTGCTGGTTCGGCTTCGTGGCCACCGATCATCGGTGGCCCCGGCTGGCCCGAGTTTCGCTGGCCGTGGCCGCGCTTCTTCCGGCCGCGGTGGTCGGCGACGCGGACGATGGCTCGGCGCAGCTTTTCCTTTTCGCCGCCCTTTTCATCTTTGTGATGCTGCCGAGGACTCCTCTCCGGGCCGTCCTCGGTCTCACCGCCGCCGTTCTGGCCGTCATGTCGCTGAGCATCCGCGGCAGCGCCATGCTGGCCCAGGCCGCGGTGATCGTCATCGTGGTCCTGTTCAGCCTGCATCGCCGGGAGCACCGTCTTCGTACCGAGGAACGCGCTCGCACCCACGAGGCACAGGCTCGCGCCGCCGCTCTGGACGAGCGTGCCCGCATCGCCCGTGAACTTCACGATGTGCTCGCTCATTCGCTGGGTGCTCTCGCCGTACAGCTGGAAGTCGCCGAGGCCGAGTTGACGGAGAAGCGTGACCTGGCCGCCGCCGCCACCCGAATCCGAAGGGCCCGCAAGCTGGCCCGGGACGGCCTGACGGAGGCACGGTCCGCGGTGGCGGCCCTTCGGGCCGACGTTCCTCCGATGCCAAGGGCGCTGGCCGATCTAGCTGCGGCGCATCGCGCCGACCACGGGGTTCAGATCTCTTTGCGTACGCGGGGAAGCGCGCACACTCTCAACCCGGCGGCTGAGGTGGCCCTCGTGCGGACCGCGCGCGAGGCCTTCACGAATGCCGCCAGACACGCCCCGGGAGCCGACGTCACCGTTTCGCTCGAATACACAAATTCCGCCGTACGGCTCATCATCGCCAACAAGTGCGATGGGGCTGATTCCGGCGGCGGTTACGGCCTCGTCGGCGCCCGGGAGCGACTGGCCCTGGCCGGTGGCACCCTGGAGGCCGGCGCTGCCGACGGGATGTGGCGCGTTGTCGCGGAGGTTCCGGCATGACCTTGCGAATCGTGGTGGCCGACGATCAGCAGCTCGTCCGGGAGGGTTTGACCGCGCTGCTCGATCTCGTCGACGGCGTGACGGTGGTCGGCGCCGCCGCCGACGGCGCGCAGGCCCTGGAGCTGGTCGACGAGCATGACCCGGACGTCGTACTGATGGACCTGCGCATGCCCGTCCTCGACGGCATCACCGCGACCGCCCGCATCCGTGACCGCCATCCCCACGTCGCCGTGGTCGTGCTGACCACCTACGCCGACGACGAGTCGATCGCCGGCGCGCTCGCCGCCGGAGCCCGCGGCTATCTGACCAAGGACGCCGGGCGCGCCGAGATCGGCTTGGCGCTGCGGGCGGCCGCGACCGGGCATTCCCTGCTCGATCCCGTCGTCGCCGCCCGCATTGCCCAGACATTTGCCGGTACGCCGGTATCAGCACCGCCGCAGCTTCCGGACGGCCTGACTCGGCGCGAGGCGGAAGTGCTCGGCCGGATCGCGCGGGGCCGCACGAACGCGGAGATCGCGGCCGAGCTGTACATCGCCGAGGCCACCGTCAAGACCCACATCAACAACGCCTTCGCGAAGATCGGCGCCCGGAACCGGGCCGAAGCCGCGACCTACGCGGCCCGGCGCCGGCTGCCCTAGAAAGTTGTCGTACCCACCCCCTAGCTTGTCCGCCATGGCAACCGCAGTGGCGTACTCATACCTCGGCTCCTCGGCGCTGGACCCCTCCGGGCTGGCCCTGCAGACGTCCGGCGGCCCGGCGGCGCATCCGCGCTTCTTCACCGGGTTCCTGGCCGATCCCGGCGCCGCCGCGGCCGGCCTGCTCGCGGTGGCCGAGGTCGCCCGTAGCCGCTATTTCCGGCCGGTCAGCCCGGCCAGCCTCGACCCGGTGGTGACCGCCGGCAGCGATCGCCTGCGCTTCGAGTCGTTCTCCGGCTGCTGCGGTGTCTACGCGCGACTCGACGTCCTGCCGCCCGGCATCGACGGCGAGATCGTCGCCCACGGCACCACCAATGTGGACGTGAACCCGCCCTTGCAACGCGCGCTGAGCCGGGTCGGCCGCGCCGATCCCATGCACCTCGCCGTCGGCCCCGACAAGCTGACCGTGACGACGTTCGACGGTCCCGTCGTCGAGCGCAAGGTGCCGTTGCCCGCACGCTGGCTGCGCGGCTTCGCCGAGGCGCAGGTGCTCACCGCCCGGTTCGACCCGCGCGCCGAGCTCAGCGCCGTCGACGCCCGCGCCCTGCTCAGCCGGTTCTCGTCCGGCGACCGGTCGGTGCTCTGGGCGGTGCCCGCCGGCCGTTCGCTGCGGGTCACCTCGCGGCCCACCCCCGGCGCGGTCTGCCTGCCCGGCGCCGGCCGCCTGGCCGCGCTCAAGCCCTTCCTGCGCCATGCCACCGCGCTGCGGGTCTACGGTCCGCCGGTCGCCGCCGGCAGCGGTCCGGTCGCCAGCACGTGGGAGCTGAGCACCCCGTCGCAGCGCCTGTCGGTGACCCTCTCGCCCGAGCCCTATCGGGGCTTCTCCGGTGAGGGCGCGGTGCTCGAGTCGCTGACCAGCGACGAGGCGGCCGACGACGCCGACCTGATCAGCGCTCTGCTCTCCTGGGACCCGGCGATCGACGTGGACGCGCTGGCCGTCGCGGCCGGCCTGACCGCCGCCCGCGTCCGCGACGCCCTGACCCAGCTCGGCACGGCCGGCCGGGTCGGCTACGACGTGGCCGAGGCCGGTTACTTCCATCGCACGCTGCCCTACTCGGCTGACGCCGTGGCCGACATGAACCCCCGCCTGGCCGGCGCGCGAGCCTTGGCCACCGCGGGCGCGGTGACCGTCGAGGGCGAGGCCGCGGCGGTTCGCAGCGGTGACGAGCTTTATCATGTACGCGATGACGGCTCCTGCACTTGCTGGTGGTGGGCGAAACATCGCGGCGAGCGGGGCCCGTGCAAGCACGCGCTCGCCGTCCGTCTGGTCCGCTCCGGCGTCACCGCCGAGGTGCACGCATGAGCCTCGAGTGGAAAGTGCTGGAGCGCCGTGCCCAAAACGGTGACACCCTCGGCGTCACCACCTTGCTGCTCAGGGCCACCGAGGAGGAACGCCTGGCGTTCGCCTCCGAGGTCGAGGCCCACATCAAAGCGCTGAGTCCGATGGACTGGTGGCACTCCGCCACCGACCCGGCCGGCGGCTTCGCCCTGGCCGTGTTCGGCACGATGCCGACGGCACCCGTCGCGGCCCGGCTGCTCCTGCGCCGCGACATCCGCGACAAGTGGGAACGCATTCCGCTCCCACGCCTGCTCGAAATTCTCCGCGCCCGTGAGCTGCCCTGGCTGGGCGACCTGGCCACCCGCCTGGCCGCCAAGCTGACCACCGACGACACGTGGGCGGGCGGCTGGAAACTCGTGTCCACCCTGCTGGCCGAGTCGGGAGCCAACCCACCGGTGACCGAGGCCGTGGTCCGCTGCTGGCTCGACGAGATGCTCCGCAGCCCGTGGGAGCATCCGCCGGTGGCGCCGCTCGACAAATTCCGTACCACGGCATACCTCGACCTTCTCCTGCCGTCCCTGTTCGAGATCGACGGCCTGGGCGCCGAACTCACCCGCGGTACGTTGGACCCGGCCACGAACAGCTGGATCGAAGAGCCGGTCTTCCCCGCTGTCGTCGCCCGACTGGTCGCCGAGGGTCGCCTCGACCGCAAGCAGATCCTGACCGCCACCATCGACCGGCTGGTCCGCGGCGACCGCCCCACCTGGCTGCGCCCCTTCGTGATGCTCCATGAGGCGCTCGCCCCCACGGTCGACGAAGCGGCCACCCACGCCCTCGACTACGCGCGCCTGCTGCCCGACGCCCCGTCCACGGTGGCCGGTGCCGCCCAGCGCGCCCTCCGCTTGGTCGACGAGGCCGGCCTGCTCGACCTCGAAACCGTGCTGGACCTCAGCGACGCCACCCTGCTCCGCAAGGAGAAGGTTCTCGTCAAAGCTCAGCTGGCCTGGCTCGACCAGGCAGCCCGGCGCGACCCGGCCCGCGCCGCCGAGGTCCTCGAGACGATCGCTGTCGCCTTCGACCATCCCGCCCTCGACATCCAGGAACGCGCCCTCACACTGATCGGCCGGCACCTCAAGCGCCTGACCCCGGCCGGCACGCTCGACGAGGCGACCCTGGGCCGCCTGGCCGACCTGGCGAGCGACCTCGGCGGCGACCTGGCCGCCCGGGCCGCCGAGCTTTTCGGTACGGAGGCGCCCGCCCCCGTGCCCGCGGTCACCGAACTTCCGCCGCCACCCCCAGTTGCCGAGATGCCCCCGCCGATCACGTCGGCGACCGAACTGGCCACCGAGGTCGCGGCCCTGCTGCACGATGAGACCGCCGTCCGCTGGGAACGCATCCTGGCCGGCCTGATCACCCTGAACGCCGCCGGCGAGACCGCCGCCCTGGCCGCCGTGCTCACGCCGCTGCTCGACCGCCACGCCGAGCACTTCACCGACGACCAGTGGCAACCACGACCACGCATGGCCGTTCTGGCCGCCACGATCCGCCGCCTGACCGACCCCACCTTCGACGACCAGCCCGCAAAGGGCCGCCTGCATCGTCTGGTGGCCACCGTCGACGCCCCTTGGCAGATCGGCGAACCCGTCCTGTCCGAGCCACCCGACCGCCTGCTCTCACTGCGGATGGCCGAGATCTATTCGCGCATTCACCGCTCACCAGTGCCCGAGTTGCTCGCCACACCGACCTTGGCCAACGGCAGCCTCGACGCCACCGTCCTGGCCGCCCGCCTCCGCCGGGCCGAGGCCGCCGGCCGAGAGCCCTGGCCGCTCGACCTCGAACAGGCCCTCCTGCGCCTACCGCGCGACAGCGACCCCGCGGTGGCCGCCGGCCTGACCTCCCCCGCCGGCCGCAAATTGGCCGAGTGGCTGACCGCCGGCGGCCTGGCCGACCCGCTGAGCACCCGCATCGAACAGGCAGCCGGCTCGAACGCCAACTTCTACGCCGGCGGCAAGCCCCCACCCTCGCCATCGGCGATCGCCCGCCTGGCCGTCAACCTGACCCCCACCCGCGCCCCGCTGCTGCGAGTGGAGGACCAACTGGTCACCCTCCAACGCCGCGACGTCAAACACGTCTACGCCTACGACCGGATCGCCAACGGCAGCATCCTCACCGCCGCCCTCCCCCACCATCGCGAGGTCCTGGCCGCCTGGGCCCTCCCCGACCTGGCCGCCTCAGCCGACGAGGACCAGCGGGGCGCCGGCTCCCTGCTCCCCCTACTGGCCGAGTGCAACGGCCCGATAGGCCCCGCCACCACCCTCACCTTGGCGTACGGCCTGTCCGCCCGCCACGAGTCCGACCGCGTGGCCGCCGTCGACGCCTTCCTGGCCTTGGCCGCCCGCCCTTCCACCGAAGCAGACAAGCCCTCGCCATCCCCTTACCGCCACAGCTCCGACAAGCCCGCGACCGCCGGCGCAAGTTCCGTGCCCTTCTCCGCGGCGATCGGCCACGACCTCGGTGATCTGGGCGCGCTGGGCCTGATCAAGCTCAACCGCGTCGTACCCGCACTGGCCGACGCCCACCGGGCCGGCGCCTCCACCGCCGTCTGGGAGCTCCTGGCCGCCGCTCTTCCGCTTCTCCTCACCCCCGCGCCTCGCGGCCTCCCCGACTTGTTGGAGCTGGCGACCCAGGTAGCCACGACAATCGACGTACGGACCGAGATCCCGCCGCTGACCGAGTTCGCCGCCCAAAAGGGCAGTTCACGCCTCGTGAAGGAGGCGAAGCGTCTGCACTCCGTGCTGACCCGCTGACCCGCTGACCCGCTGACCCGCTGGCCCGCTGGCCCCGCACCATTCGGCCGTCACCGCCTCATTCCCTTCGTCCGGCTCGGCTTCATCGCGTTCGCCCAACCCCCTTCGTCCCGCCGGCCGTGCGGCGCGGCCACCAAGGGCCGCGCCTCGGAAATGCCTCCGGAGCGTGACAGGGTGCTGCCCCGGCCGGGTGCCCGCGCGAACGCCAGTAGGGTCGGTCGGCATGAAGTTGCGTGAGGACGAAGTGCGGATCACCGCTCCCGACTGTGAGATCCGGTCCAAGGTGATCAGGCCGCTGGGTGAGGAACCGCTGCCCGGAGTGGTGCTGTACACCGACATCTTCCAGCTCACCGAGTCGACGCTGCGGACAGCGCGGCGGCTCGCCTCAGCCGGGTTCGTCGTGTGTGTGCCGGAGATCTATCCGCGCGGCGACGTCGCCGGGGTCGCGCTGGAGTTCGACGACGCGGGAAAGCGGGCGGGCCTGGCCGCGGCCGCCGAGACGACGACCGCGCAGTTCGACTCCGACCGCGAGGCGGTCCTCGACTTCCTCGAGAACCGGGACGACGTCACCACCCTCTCGGTCGTCGGATTCTGCCTTGGCGGCCACCTGGCTTTCCGGGCCGCCTTCGACCCCCGGGTGTCATCGACCGTCTGCTTCTACCCGACCGGCCTGCAGAACGGCTCCCTCGGCGCCGACGACCCCGGATCCCTGGCCCGCGCCGCCGACATCCACGGCCGGCTGATGGTCATCTTCGGATCCCAGGACCCACACGTCCCGGCCGACGCCCGCCTCCAGGTGATCTCCGCCCTCTACGCCGCAGGCCTGGAAGACCTGGAGCTTCACGTGTACGCCGGCGGCGAGCACGCTTTCATGCGTGACATCGGCCCTCGCCACGACCCGGTCCTCACCGACTTGGCCCTCTACGAGGGAATCTCGTTCCTGACCCGCCGGTGACGATTCCCAACAGCTCCACCCCACCCGCCGACAAGTGAGTGATGCGGCCAGCCGCACCATCACCGCCCAGCCCGCCCCGCAGAACACCACCGCTCACGCGGCCCGCCGAAACAGCACCGCTCAAGCCGCGCCGCAGAATCACCACTGCTCAACCCGCGCCGCAGAATCACCACTGCTCAACCTGCCCAGCCGAATCACCACCGCTCACCAAAACCGCCGAATCACCACCGCTTAACCCAGCCCGCCGAATCACCACCGCTTATCCCAACCCGCCGAGGAGCTCCCGCCTTGTCCCACCCGCCGCAGCAACCATGGCAGGAGCCCCCGGCCGAACAACCCAACCCCCACCCCTCCCAATCCACGCCCGACACGCCCGGCCAGCAATCTCCGCCCTCGAACGCCGTCTGGCAGCAGCCCTCGGCCCCGACCGAGCAGCAGCCCCAGCCCTCATCAGCGCCACACCTCCACGCGACACCAGAACAGCAGTCCCAACCCCCAACAGCACCGAACCCTTACGCAACGTCAGCGCAGCAACCCTCACCAGCGCCCGAGCAACAGACCGCGTCGGGCCAACCGTCACCGCCGGCGCCCGAACAGCAGCACGACCCCAACGCCTACTGGCAGCAGCCGCCCTCCGGACAGCAACCGACGACGGTTCACCAGCCGCAGGACCCGAATGCCTACTGGCAAAGGCCTCAAGACCCGGGCTCCTACAGCCCACCGCGGCCCGGCACCGATCAGCCGCCCGCGCCGGAGCTCCACCAACAGCCCAGCGGCCACGAGCCACCACCGCCAGCGGCCTACCCACCACCCAACGGCAACCAGCCGCCACCGCCGACGGCTTACCAGTCCCCAAGCGGCAACCAGCCACCACCGCCAGCGGCTTACCAGCCCTCAAGCGGCAACCAGCCACCACCGCCAGCGGCTTACCAGCCCCCAAGCGGCAACCAGCCGCCACCGCCAACGGGCCATCAGCCGCCCGGCGCGTACCCGTCGGCTTCGACCCACGGTTACCAAGATCCCGGCGGCTACCCGCCCGCAGCGGAGGGCTATCCGCAATCCGGTGTCTACCCATCGCCCGGGCACCCGCAGCCTGACTCGACCGGCGGCCCGGGACAGATCCCGGGCTACTACCAGCCGCAGGGCTACCCCTACTACCCCGGCGCTGCAACACCGCCCGCTCAGCCGTCGCGGCCGATGATCACCGGGTGGGTGGCTCTCGCGGCGGGCGTTGCGGCTGTTCTCGGCTCGCTGCTGCCGTGGGCGAAGATCAGCGCACCCATCCTGGGCACGATCAGCGTGTCCGGGACCGACGGGGCCGACGGGTGGATCACGCTGGTTCTCGGTGTGGTTCTGGCGGCCAGCGCCGGTCTGCGGATTCGTGGGCCCCAGCTGCCCGGCCTGGCCTCGATCGTCACCAACGTCGTTGCCATCGGCAGCGCCCTGGCCCTGCTCATCATCGGGGCGTGGAAGATCGTTGACCTGCGCTCGACCGAGAACGAACTGCGCGACACTCTTTCCTCCGGACCCGACGACCCGTTCGGTATCGGCAGCGCCTTCAGCAGCGCCGTCCAAGTACATCTCGGAGCCGGCCTGACGCTGATCACCGCCGCCGGCCTCGTCGGCACGATCGCCATGGTGCTCATGGTTCTACGCCGCAAGGCGGCATAGGCACCGCACGGCGGAGCGGCATAGAGCGCCCGCAGGCGGCGCGGCGCAAGGCGGGGGCGGGCGACGTGGCGTAAGCGCATTGAGCGGCGCGGGGCGGGCAGCTCGCGCAGGGCGGCGCGGGGCGCGCAGCTTGCGCATGGCGACGCCGAGAGCACAAGGCGGAAGGCGCGGGCAGGCGCGTAGGGCGCCGCTCGCGCACGCCAGGCGGAGTACGCAGACGGAGCGCCGCGTGGCCAGCACGGGACACAGCCAGCGCGCGGCAGGGGGCAGGGCGCACCGGGTGCGAGGCGCAGGGTGAAGGACGCGAGGGCGTAAGGCGGCGAAGGCGAAGGCGCAACGCGAAGGGCGTAAGGCGCAACGCGAAGGGCGTAAGGCGCAACGCGAAGGGCGCAAGGGGCGTAAGGCGGCGCGAGGGCGCAAGGGCGCAAGGCGAAGGGCGCAAGGGCGCAAGGCGAAGGGCGCAAGGGCGCAAGGGCGCAAGGCGAAGGGCGCAAGGGCGCAAGGGCGCAAGGGCGCAAGGGCGCAAGGGCGCAAGGGCGCAAGGGCGCAAGGGCGCAAGGGCGCAGGGGCGTAAGGCAGCGCGGAGTACGCAAGGCGGGGTGGGGCGCGCAGCCGACGCAGGGCGTGGCGTGGAGTGCGCAAGGCGATAACGCAGCGCAATCACGCAAGCGGTTCGGGGCCGCGCGAGGCGGTGCAGGGATGGCTTTTGGTTCTAAGTCGTCGGCTGCAGGCGTCGCGGCGGTCGAGTAACGGTCGGCCGCCGGAGGGCGTACAAAGCAGTGCCAGGCGTGTAGAGGGGCGTGCCCTGCGCGTGCCTCCGTTATGCGGTGTAAAGGCGGAACCTGGCGTTCAACCGCCGTCCACCCGGATTCTTGGGTGGGGGCGGATAGGCTCGGCGCCATGCGCCGTACCGCAGGGATCGTTGTTCTTGTCGCACTGACTACCGCTGTCGCGGCACCCGCGCACGCCTCCGGGAAGCCGGCGGATGAGTCGCGGCGTGAGATTGCCGCGATCGTCGAGACGCCGGCCCTGTTCGATGACGAGGCCGGTGGGGATGCCGACGCCGACGATCCCGCGATCTGGGTCAACCGGGCCGACCGGTCGCGCAGCCGGGTGATCGGCACCGCCAAGAACGGTGGGCTGCGGGTCTATGACTTGGCCGGCCGGGAGGTTCAGTCGATTCTGCCGCCCGAGGGTGGGCGGTTCAACAACGTTGATCTGATCAGCGGTTTCGGTCCGCAGAAGTACGATTTGGCCGTTGTGACCGACCGTGGACTGGACCAGCTGCGCATCTACCGCATCGAGCGGCGCAGCGGCCACCTCACCGACGTCACCGCCGACAACGCCCCGCTGCTCTTCTCGCGCGACCAGGCCGAGGTGGAGACCCAGGCGACCGGCTACGGCCTGGCCACCTACGACCGGTACGCCGTGGTCAGCCGCCGCCACAGCACCCGCCTCGGCATTTTCCGGCTCGAGGAGCAGCGCGGCGGCCGCATCGGCTACCGCGTGACCGACATCCTCGACCTGCCGAAGCAGTTCGCGCTTCCCAACGGCGCCACCTGGTCGCCCTGCCTCGAGCCGGGCGAGGACCCGCAGGTGGAGGGCATGGTCGTCGACGCCGAGGCCGGTGTTCTCTACGCCGCCCAGGAGGATGTCGCTCTGTGGCGCATCCCGCTCGACCGTGACCGTTTCGCCGGCGTTCCGCGGGTGGTCGAGAAGGTCGCCGAGTTCGGCGCCCCGGGCACGTACGACCCGGAGACCGAGGAGTGCACGCTCGGCACGAGCCGGTTCGGTGGCCGGATCGCCGCCGATGTCGAGGGCACGACGATCTACCCCACCGGCAAGAAGAGCGGTTACCTGGTCGTCTCCAGCCAGGGCGACAGCAAGTTCTATGTGTACGACCGCCGCACCAACCGCCCGGTGACGAGCTTCTCGGTCGTCGACGGCAAGCGGATCGACGGTGTGCAGCATTCTGACGGCGCCGCCGCAACCGCCGAGCCGCTGCCCGGCTACCCGAACGGGCTGCTGGTGCTGCACGACGGCGAGAACACTCCGGATGGCGGCCGGGTCAGCACCGATTTCAAGTACGTGGACTGGCGCGCCCTCAAGCTGCGCTAGCAACCCCGAGGTGGGTGGCGATCTCCCGGTAGTCGAGCTGGCAGATTCGCGCAGCACCAGCGGCGCCACCGGCTCGGGCCGTGACGATCGAGCAGTTCCCGTGCGTTCAGCGGGTCGAGCCGCGATCCCGCTGGTGGTCCGCAGGTCCGGCGCATCGACAGGCGGCAGGGCGTGCGCTGCTCCTGACCCGGGCTGCGCGACGCCCGGGTCCTTCACTCGTAGCGACCCGGTAACCCAATGACATCGACCGATACAGCAGACGTTCAGGATCGGCGGTACGCTGCGGTTCCTAGTCGTCGGTCACCGTTCGTACGTCGGCCACGGTCCGGACATCGGCGGCGCTCATCGTGACTGCATGCGAGTCGCTCTGGTCACGGAGTCGTTCCTCCCCGATGTGAACGGGGTCGCCAATTCGGTGGTGCGCACGGCCGAACACCTGCTGCGCCGCGGACACGACCCCCTGGTGATCGCACCGCAGCCGCCGCCCGCGGTCCGCGATGTGCCGGTCACCGTCCCGTACCCCGTGGTGCGGATACCTTCCCTGCCAATGCCCGGCTATCCCCAGATCAGGCTCGGGCTGCCCACACCCACCCTCACCGCGGCTCTGCGCTCCCACGGCACCCAGGTCGTCCACCTGGCCAGCCCGTTCGTGCTAGGCGCCTGGGGCATGGCCGCCGCCCGCACCCTCAAACTGCCCACTGTCGCCGTCTATCAGACGGACGTGGCCGCCTACGCCCGCGCCTACAAGGTCGGCATGACCGAGGGCGCCGCCTGGCGCTGGATCCGCACTGTGCACAACCTCGCATCCCGCACCTTGGTGCCGTCGACCGAGTCGGCCGCCGCCCTGACCACCCACGGCGTCGAGCGGGTGCACCTGTGGCGCCGCGGCGTCGACGACGTCCTGTTCCACCCGGACCGCCGCAGCTCCGGCCTGCGCCGCGCCCTGGCCCCGAACGGCGAGGTCGTCGTCGGTTTCGTCGGCCGCCTGGCCGTGGAGAAGCAGATCGACCTGCTCGCGGACGTGAGCCGCCTCCCCGGCGTACGCCTGGTGATCGTCGGGGACGGCCCGGCCTCGCCGCAGTTGCGCAAGGCGCTTCCGGCCGCGCTTTTCCTGGGTGTACGCCGTGGCGCCCAACTGGCGCGCCTCTACGCCAGCTTCGACGTCTTCGCGCACACCGGCCCCTACGAAACCTTCGGCCAGGCGGTGCAGGAGGCCATGGCGAGCGGTTTGCCGGTAGTCGCGCCAAATGCCGGCGGCCCCGTCGACCTCGTGCACCACGGCCGGACCGGTTGCCTGGTTCCCCCTTTCCAGTCCCAGGGCTTCACCGACGCCGTACGGGCGTTGGCCGCCGACCCGGCCAAGCGCGCCGCCTTCGGCACGGCCGCACGGCATGCCATCGAAGGTCGAAGTTGGTACGCCGTGGGCGAGGAACTTCTGGGCCACTATGACGCCGCACGCACCCTGGGCCTGTTCCACCGTAGGACCCCCGTGGCCGCCTGACAGCAGCCTCACAGCCGGGCATGAAATCTTCTTCCACACGCACAGAGCCGGAAGGTCATTCACCGAGTGAGAATTGTCCGGGTTGCCAACTTCGTCATGCCCCGTTCCGGCGGCCTGCGCACCGCTTTGCGCCATCTGGGCGCCGGCTACCGCGCCGCCGGCCACGACCCGGTCCTGATCATCCCCGGTCCCGGCTACTCCGACGAGGACACCGAGCAGGGCCGCGTGATCACCTTGCCGGGCCCGCTGGTCCCGCGCATGGGCGGCTACCGCCTCCTGCTCGACCGGTCGCGCCTGAGCTCGACGTTGAAGGCACTACGCCCCGACCGGCTCGAGGTCTCGGACCGCACCACGTTGCGCTGGCTGGGCCGCTGGGCGAAACGCCACGACGTACCGTCCATGATGGTCTCCCACGAGTCTCTGGCCGGCCTGCTGCGCTTGTTCGGTCCCGCCCCCGCCCGCCGCGTGGGCGACATGTTGAACGCGAGGTCGGCCGCCGACCACGACCAGATCGTGTGCACCACAGGCTGGGCGGCCACGGAGTTCGAACGGCTTGGCACGACCAACCTCACCCGGGTCCCTTTGGGCGTCGACCTGGACCGCTTCACCCCCGCCAACCACAACCCGGGGCTGCGCTCCCGCTGGTCGGCCCGCGACGACGTCCTGCTGCTGCACTGCGGTCGGCTCTCCCCCGAGAAGAAGCCCCGCCGCTCCTTGGAGGCTTTGCACCATCTGCGCCAGGCCGGCGTACCCGCAGTCCTCCTGGTCGCCGGCACCGGCCCACTGCGTTCCGCTTTGCAATCCGAGGCAGCCGACCGCTCCCTACCCGTCCGCTTCCTTGGTCACATAACAGACCAGCAGGAATTGGCCGCCCTACTAGCCACAGTGGACGCAGCGATCGCACCGGGCCCCATCGAGACTTTCGGCTTGGCCGCCCTAGAGACTTTGGCCAGCGGAACCCCAGTAGTAGTCAGCTCCGAAAGCGCCCTACCGGAAGTCATCGGCCCAGCCAGCCCCGCCGGCCAGGCAGCTCCAGGCGAGGGCCCCGCATACGCCGAGGCCCTACAACATCTCTTGTCCTTACCCGAGCCCACTCGCCGCCAGGCCGCCCGCACCCAAGCCGAACACTTCCCTTGGCAGACCTCGGTAGACGGCTTCCTCAAGGCCCACCGCGTCCCCCTACCCTCAACCAACCCCACCCCATAGACAGACAACTCCCAAGGCCTCGCTGCTGGGAACGCGCCGCCACACCGCCACGGAATCCCGCAGCTCGCCCGCCCAGCCGTCAACGGCCAAATCCCCGCCCGAACAACGCGATCAGACCCCACTCGACCAGCAGCCCCCAACGGCCCAGGTCCCCGAAACCGACAGCCCCAGACATACGGTCGAGGGCAGAGGTTCGCCACCGATCCGCGGACGTCGAGACCGCCGCAGACATTGCGGCCGCTGCGGACGTCGGGCGCCGCGGGCGTCGGGCGCCGCGGGCGTCGGGCGCCGCGGGCGTCGGGCGCCGCGGGCGTCGGGCGCCGCGGGCGTCGGGCGCCGCGGGCG
>NZ_JBICTW010000023.1:0-135323 GCF_043197815.1 Actinoplanes sp. NPDC048988
GAGCCGGGAGCCGGGAGCCGGGAGCCGGGAGCCGGGAGCCGGGAGCCGGGAGCCGGGAGCCGGGAGCCGGGAGCCGGGAGCCGGGAGCCGGGAGCGGTTTCACGTGAAACCTCAGTTGTCAGTGACGCTCGACGGGCTCAGTGATCTCGAGCCAGCCAATTAGATCTCCCTCCGGGCACGGAATCTACGCACCGGAGGCGGGCGTAGAAATCCTCGAGCGACGCAAGCCGGCTGCGAATTAGAAGACCTTGTGTCCGTGTGTCATTGGCTGGTCATTGGGATCGTCGTCACCTGAAGGGCTCTCGGTAAGCGCCACGAACGATATTGACGGTGTGTCGGCCCACCCTTGTTCGGCCTCAATTGACGCCACTGAGTTGCCGTCGGCGGTCCAGAACCGGATCGCGCTCCGCTAACCCGTAGCCAGTCGGTCCCTAAGTTCCGGACCGCCCGTCGCCGGCCCCGACACTCCTGTAACCGGTATCCCGCCGTGATGCGAAGGTCTATGGCAGGAGCTGGACGAGAGCCATTCTGCCGACGAGTCGAGGCGAGGGGTGCCTTCCATATGTGATGCCGCCTGGACTTGTGCGTAGCGCGCTGCCCGAGACCGGCGACCACCCGCTGCTGCTCATCAGCGCGGGCGTCGGCATCACCTCTGAAGCTCGTTGACAATTGGCCGCCGCTGCGTCGTCGGCTGTGGGCGCTGATCGAGGCAGCAGCGGGCGGTAGCGGTGAAAACATAGGGGTCGGCCTGAGCCGTACTGCAGTGGCGGCTGTGGCGGCCCCAAAGTTGAGGTCCGTGCTCGACGGGACCATCAGGGAACAGATCTCCGGAGCGAAGGTCGCGTCCTAAGGCCGAGAGGGGAATGACGAACACGCCGAATTGCGGTTGGGACGTCTTCATGGCGGGAAGCCTTTCACGGATCTGCGTGTCGCGGATCGGGTCGTATCTTGGCGTCAGGCCAACGCCTACCCCGCTGGTGGTACGTCGGACCGGAACAAGGCGAGGCCGTCGGCGACGTGGGGTCATCCCGGCGAACCTGCGGCCGGCTTCGAGACGTAAGGCTTGGCAATGAGGCGGCGGTTTGTCGGGGCGACCAGCTCCGGCTCCCCCGGCTCGACGTGCTCGTTGGCCAGGTCCCGCACATCCGGGTAGGCGTAGCGGCTCGGTCTGCGGTCCAAGACAGCGGCCGTGCGGCCGGTGCGGTGACGGAGGTCCGGTCTAAGCCCTCGGCGCCGCTGGAGTGATGTCCTCGAACTTAGAGCGGATGATGCGCTAGACGGAGGGGCGGCTAGAGCTGTGGGTGGTTCAAGCTTGCTCGGCCGCAGGTCTACGACGACTGCGGCAGGAAATAGCGGGATTGCTGCTGTCACTCCGGAAGAAGTCAGCGGTACACGGCTCAGTAGATGCGATATGGGACCGGGTAGATCCAGCACTTCGAGCGGTGCCGGGCGACGATCGGCTTGCTCTGACAGCTACATAGGCCGCCGGCCGTCGAGGTGCCGTGTTGACCGCTGAGCGATGTGGGGCAGGCCCGCTTGGGAGTGGATAGGAGCGTGGCTGCATTGTCCGTGACAGGTGGCTTAGGTGGCCTTGAGGGAAGGCGCTGGAGGAAACAGCGACGGCCAAGAAGGCAAAGCGGAATGCGCGCGATAAGGCCCAGGCACCCCTGACTCGCCGGAGGCGGTCACCGTCGCCGTCTTCCTCAAACCAGCTCGAGGCGTAGTAGATGGGTCAGCTCGCCGGTATCACCTGTCCCGCGCTTCTCGGAGGTGGCCGACGCTCGGCACGCTTCGTCGTGGCCGTTCAAGGAATTCTTGGCTGAGACCCCCGCACGGGGTGGTAGCTGCTCGGGGCTGGAG
Source organism: Actinoplanes sp. NPDC048988 (assembly GCF_043197815.1). NCBI lineage: Bacteria > Bacillati > Actinomycetota > Actinomycetes > Micromonosporales > Micromonosporaceae > Actinoplanes > Actinoplanes sp. NPDC048988. The sequence goes on from NZ_JBICTW010000023.1 coordinate 1,861, forward strand.
CGGTCGTACCTGCCGACCCACGGAGGGCTGTGTCACCGATCTTCCATCGTCGGCGATGTCTAGACCTGATGAGGATTCACCTTCTGAGGGCGTCGCTGGTCGACTGGAGCCGGCAACGACTCACGTGGTGCGCTGGCGGTCAGACGGATGCGGGAGGGGCTCCGGGTTGTGGTTACGAAGTTATCCACACCCTGTGCGTAACGCCTGTTGACGACGAGTGGGGGCTGCGTTTCACGTGAAACGTGGCCGATGTGCTGTGGGTTCTCTGCTTAGGTATCCACAGGGGGTGCAAGCCTGCGACGTCGTGTTTCACGTGAAACGGGAGGGCCTGTGGATAACTTCTGTGGATAACTTTTCTGGTGCTGTGGTGCCCACGGATGGTGACGACGATCTACGTCGGGTGGCGCGCGACGGTGGGCGCGTGTCGTCCACAGGTCGCGAAAATTGACCCGGGACAGTGGGTCTGGCCTCGGCTAAGGTTCCCTCGTGCCCGACAACACCGTCCCTCTGCCTGGCTTCACTCGTTGGCCTTCGTTTCCGTTCGAGGGCGATATGCGGGTCAAGCCGCTGGCCGCTCCGGTTGAGGTGGAACCTCCGCGGGCCGGCGAAGACGCGGCCGACTGCGTTGCCTGCAATACGCCGGATGAGGCGTACATCTGGGTCAGTGAACGTTGGCGGGTGCGTGCGATGGACCGTCCGACGGGACTGCCCGTCGTGGTGATTTTGGAGTGCCGATCGCATCTGGATCTGGGAGATCTGCCGAACCTTCTGTCGGCGGAACTTGGTGTGATGACTGTTCGCCTGGAGCGCGCCATTCGGTCGCTCGACGGTGTTGCCCGGGTGCACGTCAATCGCTGGGGCGATGGCTCCGCTCATCTCCACATGTGGTTCCTGGCGCGGCCCTACGGTCGCCTTCAGCTGCGGGGCACCTTCCTCTCACTGTGGGACGACATCCTGCCCGTCATCCCGGAGCACGAGTGGCACGAAAACCTTGCCCTCGTCGCCGCCTGGCTCGCGGAATTCGGTGGCAAGGCGATCGCCGAGCCGGCGCACATCAAATGGGAGTCCCCCTCAACCATCAACCTCTCCCCCGATGGCGGAGGGCCTGATGGCGGAGGGCCTGATGGCGGAGGGCCTGATGGCGGAGGGCCTGATGGCGGAGGGCCTGATGGCGGAGGGCCTGACGGCGGAGGGCCTGATGGTGGAGGGGTCGATGGCGGCGGCCTCGTTGGCGGAGGGCCTGGTGCCGCCGGTCCCGTTAGCGGAAGGTCTGATGGCGGACCGCATGGCGGCGGCGGTTCCGAGGGCGGTGGGTCCGTTGGTAGAGGGGCCGGTGGCGGCCGTTCTGGTGGCGGAGGTTCCCTGGGCGGAGGAACTGAAGGCGGCGGTTCCGATGCGGGTGAACTCAACGACGGAGCCTCCGGCGACCGCGACACGGCCGACCTCCGCACCGCCGAACGCGATACTGCGGATCTCTACGGCGGCGCGTCCTACGGTGAAGGTCCTACAGGCGGTCGCCCTGCAACTCTCGGTGACGTCGAATTCGAGTCTGGCGAAGAGCCGCCGATGATCCCTACTCAGAACCCCCAGGCCCAGACGCCCTCTGCTTCCTGATCAGAATGTGCGGGTGGGCCGGCGGCCGCGTCCCTTGAGGACACAGTCGCCCGGCCAAGCTCTGAAGACGGAAAAGGAAGAGGCGGGGGCAGAACTAAGGTCTCTGTCATTTCGAGGGTGCGGGTCGCGGGCGGAGGGCTGGCGTAGCTGCACCGCTCAGAGGGCGGCGGAGCTGGGCTCCTCAGAGATGCGCGAGCAGCAGAACGAGGATGGGCTCGCTGGACTGGCTCCGCGAAGACGTTGAAGGCCGGCCACCGCGGGCCGGCCTTCTGAAGTGTGCTTCGGCGGGTAGGTCAGGCAGCCGCGCGGGCTACGGCTCGCTCGACCAGTGTGGACAGGATCTGGCCCAAGTCTTGGCCGGCGGCCTGGACTGCCAAGGGGAGCAACGACGTCTCCGTCATGCCCGGGGAGACGTTGATGCCCAGGACCTGGGGGGCGCCGCCGTCCTTCGGGACGATCAGGTCGACCCGGGAAAGGTCTCGCAAACCCAGCGCCTTGTGGGCCGCCAGGGCCGTCTCCGCCACCTGGGCGGCCACCGACTCGGACAAGCGGGCGGGGGCGTGCCATGTTGTGAGGCCGGCCGTGTAGCGGGCCGCGTAGTCGTACACACCGTCCCGGGGGACGATCTCGACCGTGGGCAGGGCCTCGGGGCCGGAGCCCAGGTCGATGATCGAGACCGCCACGTCTTTGCCGGGGACGAACTTTTCCACCAGGGCCGTCGAGTCGTACGCGAAGCAGCCCACCATCGCCGCCGGCAGGGCCGTGTCCTCGCGTACCACCGCTGCTCCCAGGCCGGAGCCGCCCTGGGCCGGCTTCACCATCAGCGGGAGGCCCAGGCGGTCGACGATGCGGTCCAGCACCGCCACCGCGCCCAGCTCCGAGAAACGGTCGTGTGGGAGCGCCACCCAGTCGGGGGTCGGGATGCCGGCCTCGCGCAGCCTCGACTTGGCCGAGGGCTTGTCCCAGGCCAGGCGGGACGCGCGGGCGTCGCAACCCACGTACGGGATGCCGCACAGGTCGAGGACTCCGCGCAGGCTGCCGTCCTCCCCCGTGGCGCCGTGCAGAGCGATCACCACTGCGTCCGGCGGGTCCTCCTGCAAGGACGGCAACAGCGCCACGTCGGCGTCGCGCATCTCGGCCTGGATGCCGGCCGCGCGCAGGGCGTCCACCGCGCGGCGGCCGGAACGCAGCGAGACGTCCCTTTCGTAGGAGAGGCCGCCGGCCAGGACCATCACGCGCACATCGTCACCCGTAACCATGAGGAGATCATGCCAAGTCGGGGCCGGGGGCGTCCGCGGCGGCCGTACCCCGGCGGCGGTGCGGTTGCGCGGCGGCCGGGCCGAAGACGGCGCGCATCGCCAGTTCCTGCTCCATGACGCCGGACAAGCGGCGGATGCCCTCGCGGAGGCGTTCCGGCGACGAGAACGAGTAGTTGAGCCGCATGTTGCTCCGGCCCGTGCCGTCCGCGTAGAAGCCCGTACCCGGCACGTACGCCACCCGGGCCGCGATCGCGCGCGGCATCATTGCCTTGGAGTCGAGGCCTTCGGGCAGGGTCGCCCAGACGAACAGGCCACCCGTCGGGTGGGTCCATGTCGTGCCGGCCGGCATCAGGTCGCGCATGGCGCCGAGCAGGGCGTCGCGGCGTTCGCGGTAGATCTCGCGGTAGACCTTGATCTGCTCGCGCCACGGCATCGTCGACAGGTACTGCGTCACCGCGCCCTGCGCGAACGCGCTGGGGCACAGCACATTCGCTTCGCTCATCATGACGAGCTTTTCCCGTACGGCGTGAGGCGCCAGGATCCATCCGACGCGCAGCCCGGGCGCGAACGTCTTGGAGAACGTGCTCACGTAGAACACACCCTCGCGGCGGCGGGCCCGCAACGGCCGCGGGGCGTCACCCTCGAAGGACAACATGCCGTACGGGTCGTCCTCCACCACCAGCAGGCCGGCGCGCTCGCAGATGTCGAGCACCTGTTCGCGGCGCTCGTCGGTCAGCGTCATGCCGCCCGGGTTCTGGAAGGTGGGGATCGTGTAGAGGAATTTCGCCTTGCGGCCCGAGCGCTCGACCTCGGCGATCGCCTCCTCGAGGGCGGCCGGGATGAGACCCTCGTCGTCCATGGCGATGTGCCTCACCTGTGCCTGGGCGGCCTGGAAGACGCCGAGTGCGCCGACGTAGCTCGGCCCCTCGGCGAGGACCACGTCGCCCGGGTCCAGGAAGAGGCGGGCGAGCAGGTCGATCGCCTGCTGTCCGCCGACGGTGACCACGACGTCGTCGGGGGACGCGCCGCTGATGCCGGACAGGGACATGACCTCGCAGATGCGCTCGCGCAGCTCGATCGTGCCCTGGCCGATGCCGTACTGGAGGCTGGTGGCGCCCTGCTCGGCGGCGAGGTTGTTGAGCATCTCGCCGACCGCGTCGAGCGGCAGGGCGGCGATGTAGGGCGAGCCGCCGGCGAGCGACACCACCTCGGGACGACTGGCCACGGCGAAGAGTGCGCGAATCTCGGACGTGGTCATGCCACGCACCCGGCGCGCGTAGCGATCGGTGTAGTCGTCCTGGGTTGTGCCGGTCATGCGGCTCTCACCTCGCTCTGGGAGACAGAGTTCCGATGGTAGTCGGGCTCGCCACTCCAGGCCCTCGGTTAACCGGCCAGGGTGCCCCAACTGGTCCCGTTCATGGGTATTGCGGCGTAGGATCCCCATCGGGGTACGGAGTTCAAGGGGGACGACTGTGTCACGACGCCTGGTCAACCTCACTTTGGACACGCTCGAGGATTTGCCGCGGCCATGCCGGCAGTGCGTTTTCTGGGAGCTTGACCCGGTTTCGGCGGAGCGCGCGTGCGCGTCAGGTGACCCGGGGCTCGAGAAGGAAGCGTGGGTGTCGCAGACCCTGCTGGAGTGGGGTTCCTGCGGCAAGCTGGCCTACGTCGACGGCATGCCGGCCGGTTTTGTGATGTACGCCCCACCGGCGTACGTCCCCCGTTCGATGGCCTTTCCGACCTCGCCGGTGAGCGCCGACGCCGCGCTGCTGATGACCTCGCACGTGGTGGCCGCCTTCGCCGGCGGCGGGCTGGGCCGCATGCTCGTGCAGGGTGTGGCCCGTGATCTCACCAAGCGCGGGGTCAAGGCGATCGAGGCCTTCGGCGACGCGAAATTCGGCGAGGCCGACGAGGAGAAGCAGGCCGGCTGTGTCGCTCCGGTCGACTTCTTCCTCTCGGTGGGCTTCAAGACCGTACGGCCGCACCCGCGCTACCCCCGGCTGCGACTCGAGCTGCGGACCGCCCTGTCGTGGAAGTCCGACGTCGAGTACGCGCTGGAGAAACTGCTCGGCTCGATGAGCCCGGAGACCTTGCTGCGGCCGGTCCGCCCGGCCACAGCCACCCGTACCGTCGAGAACTAAGCCCGGTTGGAGAGCGCGAGGCGCAGCTGGCGTACGTCGATCGAGCCGGTCGGCACGTCGCGCTCGACCGGGAAGTACATGCGCTGGACGGCGGCCAGGATCGCCTCGACGATCTGCTCGCGGAACAGCGGGTTCACCAAGCGGTCGCGGTCGGCCGGCGAGGTCAGATAACCCAGATCGACCCGGACGGCCGGCATCCGCGTCAGGCGCAGGAGCTCCCACGTCTTGGCGTGGATGTGGCAGTCGCGCATGCCGGTCCGTACGACGATCTCGCGCTGGACCAGGTTGGCCAGCCGCTCCCCCACGGTCGAGCTCAGGCCGCTACCGGTGCCGTAGTGGTAGGCCGCGACGCCGTCGGCGGCCTCGTTGTCGTGGCCGTCGAGGTGCAGCGAGATGAGCAGGTCGGCGCCGAGGCTGTTGGCCAGCGCGGCCCGGTCGGCGCCGCTCATCGGCTCGGTGGGGTGCGGGCCGCGGGTCAGGTGGACCCGCATGCCGGCGGCGGCGAGCCGGCCCTCGAGGCGGGCGGCCAGGTCGAAGACGAGGTCGGCCTCGGTCCAGCGCAACGGGCCGTCGGGGACGACCACGCCGGTGTCATCGCCACCGCCGTGGCCCGGGTCGATCACGATGGTCTTGCCGACCAGGTTGGTGCCGGCCTGCCGGAACGCCTCGGCCTCGCGCAGCCACTGCGGGCGGCCGCCGACGACCTTGCGGCCGAGCCGGCGCAGCGCCTTGAGGGTCTGCGGGCCGCAGGAACCGTCCGGGGTGAGGCCCACCTCACGCTGGAACTGGGCCACCGCGCGGGCCGTCCGGGCGCCGTAGATCGAGTCGGCGCGGCCGGCGTCGAAGCCCATCTCGAGCATCCGCTCCTGGAGCGTGCGCACGTCCTCGCCGACCAGGGCGTCGGGCACCGAGTGGAACAGGGTGCGCGCGCCGAGACGCCAGCGGGCGGCGTCGAGCGCGCCCCAGGTCTCGTCGCCGACCAGACCGTCGACGCCGAGGCCACGGCCCTGCTGGAAGGCGCGGACCGCCTCGTCCATCTCGTCGTCGAACACATCCGACGCCGTGGTGAGCAGGTCCAGCCCGACCAGGATCGATCGGATCTCGGCAACGGCCGGGCCGCTGTCTCCACGCCGGATGGAACGCACGCGCGACTCCCTAGTACGAAGAACGACTCTGAGGAGAGTACCCCTGACGCGCCCGTGCCCCGCGTCCACGAGGGACGCGGGGCACGGGTCAATCGCTCAGAGGGCGGATTCGATGAAGTTGACCAGGGCGCTCTTGGGCTTGGCGCCGGTGACCGAGTTCACTGCCTCGCCGCCCTTGAAGATGGTCAGCGTCGGCACCGACATCACGCGGTAGGCCCGGGTGGTCTCCGGGTTCTCGTCGATGTTGATGCTGACGATCTGAACCTTGTCGCCCATCTCCTTGGCGATCTCGTTCAGCAGCGGGTCGACCTTCTTGCAGGGCGCGCACCACTCCGCCCAGAAGTCGACCAGCACCGGCTTGTCGGACTGCAGCACGTCGCTCACAAAAGTGGCGTCGCTGATCGCCTTACCTGCTCCCACTAGGACCCTCCCGGTCTTACAGCTCTACGAATGACGCGATGAAGCGTTCGGCGTCCAGCGCCGCGGCACAACCCGTGCCGGAGGCCGTGATGGCCTGACGATAGGTGTGGTCGACGAGGTCGCCGGCGGCGAAGACGCCCTGGACGTTCGTCCGGGTCGACGGGTGGTCGACCTTGACGTACCCCTCGTCGTCGAGCTCGACCTGGCCCTTGAACAGCTCGCTGCGCGGGTCGTGGCCGATCGCCACGAAGACGCCGGTCACGTCGAGGACCTTGGTCTCGCCGGACTCGATGTTCTTCAGCCGTACGCCGTTGACCTTGCCGTCCTCGCCGAGGATCTCCTCGACCACGGAGTTCCACTCGACCTTGATCTTCGGGTTGTTCAGGGCGCGGAGCTGCATGACCTTGCTGGCCCGGAACGAGTCGCGGCGGTGCACGATCGTCACCGTCTCGGCGAAGCGGGTGAGGAAGGTCGCCTCCTCCATCGCGGAGTCGCCGCCGCCGACCACCACGATGTTGTGGTTGCGGAAGAAGAAGCCGTCACAGGTCGCACACGACGAGACGCCGTGGCCGAGCAGTTCCTGCTCACCGGGAACGCCGAGCGGACGCCAGGCCGAACCGGTCGAAAGGATGACAGCGCGGGCGAAGTACTCCTTGTCGCCCACCCAGACGGTCTTGAGGCCTTCGGTGCCGGCCTCGGTCGGCTTGTCGGTCAGCTCGACCCGGGTGACGTCGTCGGTGATGAACTCGGCGCCGAACTTCTCGGCCTGCGCGCGCATGTTGTCCATGAGCTCGGGGCCCATGACACCGTCGCGGAAACCGGGGAAGTTCTCGACCTCGGTGGTGGTCATCAGCGAGCCACCGGACTGCACACCCTCGATGACGAGCGGCTTGAGGTTGGCGCGGGCCGCGTAGAGCGCCGCGGTGTAGCCGGAGGGCCCCGAACCGATGATGATCAGATTACGGACCTCGTCCACTGCCGACTCCTCAGTCTGCTCAGCGCCCGCGGGAAATGCCCGCTCGGCGACACTGCACGCTAGAACGCCATGCTAGGCACACACCATTCCCACACGTGGGTCGTGTCCGACCTCACCCGGGGCTGATCAGCGTACCGGCACTCGCGCCAGGGTGTCCGCGTCACCGGCGGGCGAGCCGCAGTCCGGGCCGCTGGCCCAGGCCCAGACGCCGTTGCCCGCGGTGAAGCGCACCACGACGGCCGGCTTGCCGTCGAAACGGGCGTAGTCGACCGACTCGACGGCGATGGGGCCGGCCGCGTTCGCCCGCTGGATGGCGTCGAGGCATTCCTGGAGAGCGGCGAAGGGCAGGAGCCGGGACAACTCGGGCGCGGTGGCCGCGGCGGCGCGGTCGCTGTTCTTTTCCGCCGAGAAGGTCTCGTCCGGGTTCGCGGCCGCGCTGAGCGGTTCCGAGGGAGCGTTCGCGAGGGTGGCCTTGGTGTAGTCGGTGCCGCTCGAGAGGGTCGGCGGGGCGGCCGTCGGCGCCGCCTGTTCGGCCGAACCGGCGGCGCTGCTGGAGGCGGTGTTGTCGGCGGCGTTGTCACGGCCGGCCAGGTAGTCGGCGCCGAAACCCACGAAAGCGACGACCCCGGCGGCGATGGCGATCGGGGTCACCCAGCGCCGCTGCCTTCTTTTCGGTACGGACCCGGTGTCGTGCACCAGCTCGAGGCGCGGCGGGGCGCTGAACGCCTCGTCCAGCCGGGCGGCCAGGTCGGCCGGCATCGGCTCGGGCGACAACCGGCCCAACTCGGCGCCGACCATGGCCATCCGGCCACCCAGCGTCTCGTACGCCGCCCGCCACCGAGGGTCGTCGGCGATCAGGGTGGACACCACGGACTCGTCCGGCGTGCCCTCGAGGGCACCGCCGATGTAGTCCGCCAGCAGGTCGATGTCGACCCCGCTGAACTCCGCCGCCCCGGTCACCTCTGGTCCCTCCGCTCCGCCGCCGGTCCCGATGGGACGGATGTGGACGCCCCCCGGTTCCCCTCGGTGGGGTGAGCGATGTCTCCCAGCGCGAGTGCCATCTTGGCTCGCCCGCGGGCGCACCGGCTCTTGATCGTGCCGATCGCCACCCCGAGGATTTCGGCCGCCTCGGCCACCGGGTAGCCCTGCACGTCGACCAGGACGATGGCCGCCCGCTGGTCGGCCGGCAGGGCGGCGAGCGCCTCGCGGACCACCAGGGCCGTCTCATGATCTTGGACGGGGGCGGCCGGTTCCACCCCGGACGGGCGGTCGTCGGAGCGGCTGCCGTCGGGCAGCGGCACGGTCGGGTGCGCCTGGCGTCGGCGGATCCGGTCGAGGCAGGCGTTCACCACGATGCGGTGCAGCCAGGTCGTGACGGCCGAGTCGCCCCGGAACCGGGCAGCGTTGCGGTGGGCCGAGAGCAGCGCGTCCTGCACGGCGTCGGCGGCCTCCTCGCGGTCGCCGATCGTGCGCAGGGCGACCGCCCACAGCCGGTCCCGGTGGCGGCGCACGAGCTCACCGAACGCCTGCTTGTCGCCCTCGACGTGGGCGCGGAGCAGGTCGGCGTCGCTGGCACCGTCCCCGGAAGTCACGGGAGCAATCTAACCGGACCGGTCGAGACGGCGGGAGCCGCTCAGTACCCGTACACCTCGATCTTGTTGACGCTGACCTTGTAACCGCCGCCCTCGTCGGCCTTGGGCAGCTTGGTCAGGAAGACCAGAACGTACTGGTACTTGGTGTTGGGGTCGAAGGGCGAGAAGACCTCGCGCGTGCCGTCCGTCGTGGTGTCGCCGTCGCCCAGACGCTTGTACGTCTGCATGATCTTGGCGTCGCCCTCGGACGTGTCGCCCGGGTCGCTCGTGCCGGCCCGGATGTCCATCGTGACGCCCGGCTGCGACATCTCGACCTCGATCTCGGAGAGCGAGCGGGGCGTTTTGAGGTTGATCAGGACACCCATGCCGGGCTTGCGGGTGCCGAAGTTCGGCTGCTTGAACCGCTGGGTCTCCCAGGCCGACTCGGGATCGTTGTCCACCGTGAACTTCGCCTGGCCGGTGTCCTCGCGGTCACCGTCGGGCGGGTCGACGATGCGCACCATGTCGGCGGTGAGCGCGATCTTCTTGGGCTGGGGCGCCGGGGTCTGCTCGTCGCCGCCGGTCGCGCCGCTGTCGGCGCCGGCGTTGGCCTGGGTGGTGTTCGACGGGTCGGGGTCGTTCGACGAGGTGATGGCACGGATGCCGAAGACCAGGCCGACCACCGCGATGACCACCAGCGCGGCCACCCCGAGGAAGATCTTGGGGGTGCTGCGTACGGGCTCGGTCGTCGTGTTCTGCGCGAAGCGCAGGGGGCCGACGTCCTCGTACTCGTCCTCGGCGGCGTCGAGCCGGGCCAGCTCGGCGGTGAGCGCGTCGGCCTCGGGAGCGGCCACGCGACGGTCGAGCAGGTCCATCGTCAGGTCGTCGAGGTAGGCCGGCACGCCGGCGCGGAGCTGGCGGGGGGCGGCGGGGTTGCCGCTGGCGTCGCGGCTCGCGTCGGGCAGCGTGGAGTCGCCGACCTCGGTCCGCGGCCAGTGGCCGGTGAGCGCGAAGTAGAGGATGCCGCCGACCGCGCGGACATCGCCCTCGACGTCGTCGGCCGAGTCGGCGCGCGCGTCGGCCAGGACCACCCGGCCGTCGTCGCCGATCAGGACGGTGCCGGGGTGCACGTTGCCGTGCACCATGCCGGTGGCGTGCACGGCGGTCAGCGCGTCGGCGATCGCGTGGGCGATGCTGGTGGCGCGGGCCGGATCGAGCGGGCCGTCGGAGGCGACCAGCTCACGCAGCGACTCGCCGTCGACCCACTCACGAACCACGTACGACCGGGAGCCCTCGTCGATCGCGTCGTAGACGCCGACCAGGTTGGGGTGTATCACCCGGCTGGCGTCGACGGCGGCCTGGAGCATCTCGGAGGCGGAGTCGCCACCCGGGTACCGCAGCACCACCGCGACCGGGCGCCGGAGGATGACGTCGATGCCGCGCCAGACCTGACGGCCGGCACTGTCGTTGTTGACGTGCTCCTCGAGGCGGTAGCGCTCGGCCAGCACCTCTCCGGCCGCGGGAGCACCAAAGGTCATGACCGGCCCGTCCGCATCGGCCGCGGTCTCATGGCCTTCGCCGACCTGGGTCACCCGTCCTCCTCAGTGCTCGACGCACGGGACCGTGCTGGGTGCGAGCGCTCGTTCGAAACAACCGTGCTCGTTCAAGACAACAGTGTTCGCCTGAAACAACAGCGTGCGAAAGAGCACATGCCGACACCGACCATACCCGCCCGGGGCCATGCCGCGGCAGGTCGTCCCCCCGGCGCGGCAGCGCGAAATGCCCGGCTTTGTAGATGATCGTCCGCGCCGTTTGGAGGAAAACCCGCAGCTCAGGACCGTCCGAACTCAGCGGCCGATCTTGCGGCGAACCATGCCGACGACCTGATTGACCTCGGCGACGCGCAACATCGTTGCCGCACCGAGATAGGCCACCAGAATCACCGCGCCGCCGGCCGCCAGCTGGATCAGCGCTTCACCGCGACCCGACGGCGAGCCCGCCCCCGGCAGGAAATGCACCACGAGCAGGCCGAGGGCGGCGGCGACGGCGGCCGCGACAACGATCTTGATCAGCCCGGCGGCGAGAGAGCCGAGGTTGAGCCGGCCGATCCGGCGGCGCAGAACGGCGAGCGAGATCAGCGCCGAGACCGCGTACGAGATGCCGTTGCCGGCTGTCATACCGGCCGCCGAGAGCGAGCTGCTGAGGACTTCCGCCAGCACGATGTAGGCGCCGATGCGGACCGCGACGACCGGCAGGTTGATCAGGGCGGCCGTCTTGTTGCCCTGCAGCGAGTAGAAGGTGTACGTGCAGAGTTGGCTGATCGAGAACGGCAGCACCGCGAAGGCGGCCACCACGAGCACGGTTCCGGTGGCCAGCGCGTCGCTGTTACGGAAGGCGCCGCCCTGGAACAGGGTGACCGAGAGAGGTGCGCCCAAGACGCCGTAGATGACCGCGATCGGCGCCAGCGCCGTGACCACGAGACGGATGGCCCGGCTCAGATCGGCGCTCACCTCCGCGTAGCGGCCGTCGGCCGCGGCCGCGCTCATCTTGGGCAGCAGCGCGGTCATCACCGACACGCCGATGATGCCGTGGGCCATGGTGAGCAGCAGGAACACATTGTTGAAGGCGAGAACGCTGGCGCTGTCCTTGCCGGCGACCCGGTTCAGGATGCGGACGACGACGAAGACGGCGACCTGGTTGGCCGCGACGTAGCAGAGCATCCAGCCGGCCAGCCGGCCGATCTCGCCCAGGCCCAGCGACCTGGGGTCCCAGCGCCACTTCCAGCTGAAGCCGACCTTGCGCAGGGCCGGGAGCAGCCCGACCGCCTGCGCCACCATGCCGAGCAGGGTGCCGCCGCCGATCACGAGGATCTGCGTGGCGGTCAGATTCTCCGGCTTCACGCCCTCCTTGACCGTGCCGAAGAAGGCTATGAACGCGCCGCAAGTGGCGATCACGACGATGTTGTTGAGGATCGGCGCCCAGGTCGGCGCGGCGAAGTGGCCGCGAACGTTGAGCACCGCGGCGATCAGGCCGGACAGGCCGGTGAAGAAGATGATGGGCAGGATCAGGTACGCGAAGTGCGTGACCAGGTCCTTGTATCCCTGCGTGTTGCCGTCGCTGGCCTGGATGGCGGTGATGACCGGGGCGGCGATCACGACGATGACGGTGGCCAGGCCCAGCGAGACGATCGCGAAGGTGAGCAGCTTGCGGGTGAACTCGAGCCCGCCGTCCGGATCTTCCTTGCGGCGCCGGACCAGCAGCGGGATGAGGACGCTGGAGAGGATGCCGCCGAGCAGCAACTCGTAGATCTGGCCCGGAAGGAACTGGGCGCTGGTGTACGCGTTGCCGATGACGTTGCCGAGCGTGATGCCGATCAGCGCGTTGCGGACGAAGCCGATGATCCGGCTGGCGAAGCTGCCGATGGCCATCATGGCGCTGTGCGCCGTGGTGTTGCCGACGTCGTCGCTGGGCAGCGCCTCACCCCCGGTCGCGGCCGCCCCGGGCAGCTGTTCCTCGACCGAGATGACGGTGACGCCGTCCTCCGGGCGCACCGGTTCGCCGTCCGGCGCCGCGTGCGCGCTGCGGTACAGGCCGCTGTTCACCCGTTTCTCCCGACCGTCGTACAACACGTACGTACCTTAAGTCCGTCGTTCCAAGAGGGCGCCGGGTGTGGCACCGGCGAGGGTTTCGACCATCCAGCAGGCTTCGGCCGGCACCAGTGGCTCGCTCAGCGCGTCCAGCACCGTCGGATGATCGCAGCCGGCCTCGGTCAGCGCAGCCAACAGGGTCGGAATGCGCCGAAGGTCACCGGTGTCCAAAATCTGCCGGGCGAGTTGCCACGTGTCGGCGTACCACTGCTGATGGGGCACGAGCCGCAGGTGCTCACCGGCCCGGCGTACACAATCGGCCAGGGACTCCGCCGGAAAGCGTGACCCACCGCGGACCTCGCGGAAAGCGAAGTCGGGCTCGGTGATCGCCTCGATCGTCGCCTCGTCGAGGACCTGGGGCGACTCGGCCGGCGGCGAGGGCCACCAGTCGTCGCTCGCGAACAGCGGCAGAGGTGTCTGCTCGGGTCCGTGGGGCACGGCCGGGGCCACGTCCCGGCGCAGCGAGCGGTAGGCGGCCTGACGGGTCGCGACGGCCTTGGGGTCGTCGTCCGGCGCGAAGGGCGACAGCAGGGCCACCACCAGGCCCGGATGGGGCAGCGTGGGGTCCTCCCAGGCGATCACCCGAGCGCAGAGTTCGAGTTCCGGCCAGCGCAGCGCGGCCGGAAAGGGGCCGTCGGCCGGGGCCGAGCCGAGCTGGACGGGCTCGCTGGAGGCGGGACCGCGCAGGCCCAGGGTCCGCTCACCGGTGGCGAGGTCGAGATCGAGCACCAGCGCGTACCCTCCGGTGACCGGCAGGGTCACCCGCAGTTCGCGCTGGCCGGGGTCGTCGGTGGTCGCGCTCTCGCCCGTCCAGAACCGTGGGTCCAAGGCCAGGCGGCGGAGCGCCTCGGAAACGGGCACCGGCCTATCCTGCCCGCTGTCACCTCGCTCTGCTAATCCGGATACCCTGGTAACCCCATGTCTGTTCTCAATTCCGCCCAGCAGAGCGCGGTCGCCGAGTTGCTCCGTGTGTCCCCACTCGCGGACGAGCTGGGGCGCCGCTTCGGCGCCGCCGGCCACGAGCTGCATCTCGTCGGCGGATCGGTGCGGGACGCCCTTCTCGGCCGTCTCGGTGACGATCTCGACTTCTGCACCGACGCGCGGCCCGAGCAGACCCTGGCGGTGGTGCAGGGCTGGGCCGACGCGATCTGGGAGACCGGGCGCGAGTTCGGCACGATCGGCATCCAGAAGAACGGTCTGCGGCTCGAGATCACCACCTTCCGGGCCGAGGCGTACGACGGGGTCACCCGCAACCCCGTGGTCGAGTACGGCACGTCCCTGCTCGACGACCTGGAACGGCGCGACTTCACGATCAACGCGATGGCGGTGTCGCTGCCCGGGCACGAGTTCACCGATCCGTACGGCGGCCTGGACGATCTCGCCGCGAAGGTGATCCGGACGCCGGCCGCGCCCTCCCAGTCCTTCGGTGATGATCCACTTCGGATGCTGCGCGCCGCGCGTTTCGCGGCCAAGCTGCAGTTCACTGTGGATGAAGCGGTCATCTCCGCCATGACGGAAATGTCAGCCGACCTCGACCGGATCACCGCGGAGCGGATCCGCGACGAGTTCACGAAGCTCATGTGCGGCGCCGACCCCATCGCCGGGCTGCGGCTGCTGGTCGACACCGGCCTGGCCGACCGGTTCATCCCGGAGATCTCCGGACTCAAGCTGGAGATCGACGAGCACGCCCAGCACAAGGACGTCTACGAGCACACGCTGATCGTGGTCATGAACGCCATGCGGCTCGAGGGCGACGAGGGTCCCGACTTCGTGCTGCGGATGGCCGCGCTCATGCACGACGTCGGCAAGCCGGCGACCAAGGCGGTCGGCCGCGACGGCCGGGTCAGCTTCCACCACCACGAGGTGGTCGGCGCCCGCCTGACCAAGCAGCGCATGAAAGCCATGAAGTACCCCAAGGACGTCACGTCCGACGTGGTCGAGCTGGTCGGCCTCCACCTGCGCTTCTACGGGTACGGCCGGGGCGAGTGGACCGATTCGGCGGTACGCCGCTACGTGACCGACGCCGGACCGCTGCTCGAGCGCCTGCACAAGCTCACCCGCTCCGACGTGACGACCCGCAACCGGCGCAAGGCGGCCAACCTGGCGGCCGACTACGACGCGCTGGAGGAGCGGATCGCCCGGATCGCCGCCGAGGAGGACCTGGCCCGGGTCCGCCCCGACCTCGACGGCAACGCGATCATGGAGCTGCTCGGCGTGCCGCCCGGCCCGGTCGTGGGCCAGGCCTGGCGCCACCTCAAGGAGCTCCGCCTCGACAACGGCCCGCTGACGCGGGACGAGGCCGAGGCCGAGCTCTACAAGTGGGCCCGCGACAACGGGCACCTGCCAGGCTAGGGAACCCCGGCGCTGACCGAGCGGTACCTGAAGTCGCGGGGAAGCGTCATGACCTCGACGACCGTGCCGTTCGGGTCGTACAGGGTCGCCAACTTGTCGGTGAGGCCGAGGATCTGCCCGCTCGGCAGGAACCGCACGTTCGAGTCGGGGATCTCCTTGACGATCTTTCCGGTCGTCGTGTCGGCGATCCGCCGCCCGGTCCCACCCAGCTCGGCCGCCTCCAGAAGGACCCGGCGGCCGTCCGGCGACCAGGCGTTCCCGCTGACCGGCACGCCGGGCACGGGCAACGTGCGTACCTGCTTACCCGTGGCGACGTCGTAGATCGCGACCTCGCCGACCCGGTCGGCCACCTCCTCCGACTGCGCGGCCGACAGATCACGCCGGGCGATGGCGACGCTTCGGCCGTCCGGCAGCCAGGTGAAGAAGCAGTTGTCCGGGCAGACCGCCATGGCGTCGGGTACCGAGTGCCGGGTCATCCGGCCGGTAACCGCGTCGATCACGGTGTAGCCCTTGAGCGTCGAGGCGAGCAGGCGGGTGCCGTCCGGCGACCACTGCGGGTCGAGCGTGTAGGCGACCCGCACCCACTTCATCCCGCCGTCCGCCCGGATGAGGCCGAGCCCGCCGCCGCCGTCGCTGACGACACCGCGGTTCTTCTTGGGCGCGCCCCACACCGTGTAGTAGTCGTTCTTGAGCACCACGTACCGCCCGGTCGCCCGGTCGAGAACCACGTTGCCCGTCGGCAGCGTACGGCCGGCGGGGTTGTCCTGCCCGACGTTGGTCCTGGTCACCGCGGTCACGACGGCGCCGCCGGGCAGCTTGAGCGGCGCCGTCGTCCAGTTCTGCGGCGCGGCGGTCCGCCGGATCGCGGTCGGCGCCGGGGTCGGGCTGACCGGCGCGGGTTGCGCCTGGTGCTGCTTGACGATGACGTACGGGGTGACAGCCAGCGCCATCACCGCGAGGGCCACCCCGGCCTGGCGGCGCCGGCGGATCCCGCGGCCCTTCCGCCGCGCCGCGCCGGCCAGGTCGAGCGGCATCGGGGCGCTCGCGGCGAGGTCCTTGACGGTGGCACGCACGCTTTCCTCCAGGTTCATCGAGAGGCCTCCATCCGCCACGTGCTCGTGCCGATCTTGTCCCGCAGCTTGGCCAGCGCCCGGGAGGACTGGCTGGCCACCGTCCCCGGCCGGCAGCCCAGCACCTCGGCGGTCTCCTCGACCGTGCGGTCCTCGAGATAGCGCAACACCAGCACGGCTCGCTGCCGCGCGGGCAGGCTCATCAGGGCCTCGCGGAGCGCCACCCGCTCGGCCATGTCATGTTCGGCGCCGGGCCGGTCCGGCACCTCGGCCATCGGGACTTCCCGGCCGTGCCCGGCCCGCCGCCAGCCCGAGACCCGGTCGTTGTAGATGATCCGCCGTACGTAGGCCTCGGCGTCACCGTGAATACGCGGCCAGCGGGCGTACGCCTTCGCGAGCGCCCCCTGCACCAGGTCCTCCGCGGCGCGGCCATCCCCCGTCAGCGCGTGCGCGATCCGGAGCAGCACCTGCCCCCGTTCCGCGACGAACGCGTTGAACTCCGCCTCCAGCGACTGCTGCACTCGCCACCTCCGGTGTGTATGACGCCCGGCGGCCGGAAAGGCTTGCATGGATTTCTCAAGTTGTCGTACCCCGGGCGCAGAATGGGGCCCATGTACGTCATCGACTCACCGATCGGGCCGCTCGGCGTCGTGGTCGAGGGCGACACGGTCGTCAACGTCCGCTTCGCGGCGCGCCCGGGGCCGTCCGGCGACCACCCGGCCCTGGCCGAACTGCGGGCCTATTTCGCCGGCGAGCTGACCGACTTCACAGTGCCCTTCGAGCTGCGCGGCGGCTCCGACTTCGAACGGGCCGTCTGGGCCGAGATCGCCGCGATCCCCTACGGCGAGATGATCACGTACGGCGCGATCGCCACCGCCCTCGGCGACCCCGGAGCGGCCCGAGCCGTCGGGACGGCCTGCAACCACAACCCGATCCCGGTCATCGTCCCGTGCCACCGGGTCGTCGGCGCCGGCAACAAGATGGTCGGCTTCGGCGGCGGCCTCGACCGAAAACGCCGGCTCCTGGAGCTGGAGGCCAGGGTCGCCCTGGCCCGTGCCTGGGGCTGACACAGCAAAGGCCGGCCCGCAGACGCGGGCCGGCCTTACCAACAGCTGGTGGTGCTGGTCAGCGCTCGATGTCGCCGCGGATGAAGGCCTCGACGGCCTCCTTGGCGTCGTGGTCGTTGTACTGGACCGGGGGGGACTTCATGAAGTAGGACGAGGCCGAGAGGATCGGGCCACCGATGCCGCGGTCCTTGGCAATCTTCGCGGCGCGGACGGCGTCGATGATGACACCGGCCGAGTTCGGGGAGTCCCACACCTCGAGCTTGAGCTCGGCGTTGAGCGGGGTGTCACCGAACGAACGGCCCTCGAGGCGGATGTACGCCCACTTGCGGTCGTCGAGCCACGGCACGTGGTCCGACGGGCCGATGTGCACGTCGCTCTTGACCATCTCGTGCGGGATCTGGCTGGTCACCGACTGGGTCTTCGAGATCTTCTTCGAGACCAGGCGGTTGCGCTCCAGCATGTTCATGAAGTCCATGTTGCCGCCGAAGTTGAGCTGGTACGTACGCAGCAGCTCGACACCGCGGTCCTCGAACAGCTTCGCCAGCGCGCGGTGCACGATGGTGGCGCCGACCTGGCTCTTGATGTCGTCGCCGACGATCGGGAGACCGGCGTCGGTGAACTTCTGCGCCCACTCCGGGTTCGAGGCGATGAACACCGGCAGCGCGTTGACGAAGGCGCAGCCGGCGTCGATCGCGGCCTGGGCGTAGAACTTGTCGGCCTGCTCGGAACCCACCGGCAGGTAGGAGACGACCACGTCGACCTGCGCGTCCTTCAGCGCCTGGACGACGTCGACGGCCTCGACCGAGGACTCCTCGATGATCTCGCGGTAGTACGTGCCGAGACCGTCGAAGGTCGGTCCACGCAGGACGCTGACGCCGGTCGGCGGCACGTCGGTCAGCTTGATGGTGTTGTTCTCACTGGCGTTGATCGCGTCGGAGAGGTCCATGCCGACCTTCTTGGCGTCCACATCGAACGCCGCGACGAACTCCACGTCAGAGACGTGGTAGTCGCCGAAGGTCACGTGCATGAGACCCGGAACGCGGTCGTTGGGGTCGGCGTTCTTGTAGTACTCCACGCCCTGCACGAGGGACGAGGCGCAGTTACCCACACCGACGATGGCGACGCGGACGGAGCCCATCGCGTTTGCCTCCTTGTTCATCACGGCCGGTCCTGATGCGGACGCGGTTTTTCCAGGGGTGCGTCCCCGGACACTGGCGCTGGTGACTGCTCAGTGGCGGGGATGTCGAAGGACCCGGCGGAGGCCGCCGGGGCTCGGCCGGAGCGCTCGTTGGTGATGAGCTCCTCCAGCCAGCGGACCTCGCGCTCGCAGGCGTCGAGTCCGTGGCGTTGCAGTTCGAGGGTGTACGCGTCGAGCCGGCCGGCGGCACGCGAGAGCACGTCACGCAGGCCTTCCCGGCGTTCCTCGATCCGGCGGCGGCGACCCTCGAGGATCCGCAGCCGGGTCGCGCGGTCGGTCCGCGAGAAGAAGGCGAAGTGAACTCCGAAACCGGCGTCGTCGTACGTCTCCGGGCCGGCCTGGGCGAGGAGATCGGCGAACCGTTCCTTGCCGTCCGCCGTGATCTTGTAAACAACCCGGCCCCGTTTGCTGGTCATCGGGGGGATCATCGACGGATCGGATGCTGATTCCGTGATGAAGCCGGCTGTTTTCAGGCGCTTGAGCGTCGGGTAGAGCGTGCCGTAGCTGATCGCGGCGCGGATCGTGCCGAGTTTGGTGGCGAGCTCCTTGCGCAGCTCGTATCCGTGCATCGGGGTCTCCTGGAGGAGGCCGAGAATCGCCAGTTCCAACATTGGCTCTCCCTCCCCCATGTCCCGATGTATCGGCCCGATACATCGCTACCGTAGATCCGTCGGCAGAACTGTGCAAGCTGTTCACGAGTGAGCCACCGCCACGCCACGCTCCGTGATGGATATCGCCGCTTCCCGTCCGACCGCGTACTCTCTTCGCCATGCGCACGCAGCGGCAGGTGGTGGACTACTCGCTACAGAAGCGGGCAGTCCTGCGTGACGTGCACAACGGCAAGATCGGGACGCTCGAAGTCTGCGATGCCTCGCCGTACCTGAAAAGCGCTGCTCGATTCCATGGCGAGCCGACCGACGACCGCTGCCCGATCTGCCGCCGCGACAACCTGACACTCGTGCACTACATCTATGGCGATGAGCTCAAGCAGTCCGCCGGCCAGGCCCGTAAGCTCGCCGAGCTGCCGGTCCTGGCGATGACGCTGCGTGAGTTCCAGGTGTTCGTCGTAGAGGTGTGCCAGTCCTGCGCGTGGAATCACCTGACCCAGCAGTACCTCCTGGGCCGGGACGCGCTCACCGCCGACGAGCTTGATCAGGTCGAGGCCGTCGCGGTCTCGGCCGCCGCGGGCCGCCACCGCGAGCCAGGATCGTCGTTCCCCGGCTGGGACGGCCGCCGATGAAGTGGATCGATCCGGCTACCGTGAGCACGACCCCGACCGAACCGCGCATCCAGCGCCATGTTCGGTCATTCACGACATCCGACAGGGCGGCTGCCGGTACGCAGCCCATATCGTCCGCTCGTGGCGCAACCGCAGGGGGCCCCTCCAGGGCTCCTTTTGTGTGCGCCCCCGCGACCGAGGTGTGACCGCATGAACTCGTACGGCGATTCGCAGTCTCCGCGTGCCCGGGCCCAAGTGCCCGGGGCTGCGGGCTCCACGCCTGACGACGACCAGTCATCTTCGTACTCCGCCTCGGCTCGCCCAGCGCCGGACGCCTACCGCCGCGGCACTGGTGGCCGGGCCTCGGTGGCCGGCAGCGCCTCGGTCGGCTCGGCCGCACCGGGCCGCGCCTCGGTCGCCGGCAGCGCCTCGGTCGGGTCGGCTTCGGCCGGCCGCGCCTCGGTGGGCAGCGCGTCGGTGGGCAGTGCCTCTGTGGGCAACGCCACTCCGGGCCGCGCGTCGGTGGGCAGTGCGTCGGTCGGCAGCGCGTCAGTGGGCAGCGCGTCAGTGGGCAGCGCCTCGGTCGGAGCGGCCCGTGTCGGCGCGGCGGGCGCCACGGCCCGCGCCGCGGTCCGCCCGGTCGGCACTCCACCCGGCACCCCGCCCGGCGACGAGGGCGCCATCGGCGGCGGACGGTCCGGTCGCGGCAAGGACAAGTCCAAGGCGGCCAAGCGCCGCCGCCGCACCAACATCCTCACCGCCGCGGCCGCCGTCATGGTCATCCTGCTCGGCGCCGGCGTCGTGGGTGGCACCTACTTCTTCGACGACGTCGACCTGCCCCCGCCGGTGAGCGAGGACCAGTCGAACGTCATCAAGTACTCGAACGGCCAGACGATCGCCAAGCTCGGCGAGCAGAACCGCACGGTGGTCCCCGAGGCGAAGATCAACAAGATCGTGGAGCACGCGGTCGCCGCCGCCGAGGACAAGAACTTCTACGACCACCACGGCATCGACATGAAGGGCATCGTCCGCGCCGCCTGGAACAACTTCACCGGCGGCGCGACGCAGGGCGCGTCGACGATCACCCAGCAGTACGCGCGGCACGCCGCCGACCTCAAGGCGATCAGCATCAACCGCAAGCTGCGCGAGGCCGTGATCGCCCGCAAGCTGGAGAGCCAGTACAACAAAGACCAGATCATGGGCATGTACCTGAACTACATCTATCTGGGTGAGGGCAGGTACGGCATCGAGGCCGCGGCGCAGGGCTACTTCGGCAAGTCGGTGCAGACGCCGGCCGGGCAGAAGAACGCCATCACGCCGTACGAGGCCGCGGTGCTCGCCTCGATCATCAAGCAGCCGGAGCCCGAGCCCGGCAACGGGCACAAGGGCTACGACCCGAACTACAACCGTGCCGCCGCCATTGACCGGTGGGAATACACGATGAAGAACATGCTTGAGAAGAACTGGATTTCTCAAGCGGAGTACGACGCCCGCAAGTACCCCAAGGTCAAGCCGATCGCCAAGGCCGGCGGCAACAGTGCCACCAGCGGCCCGGTCGGCGTGGTCATGCGGCACGTCCGGGCCGAGCTGGCCGAGATGGGCATCAGCCCGCAGGAGTTCGACAAGGGTGGCCTGACGGTCACCACCACGATCAACCCCGCGGTGCAGAAGGCGGCCGAGGAGGCGGGCTCGCGTAAGAGCGAGACCTCGCCGATGAACGCGAAGCCCGCCACGTACCAGGCGGCCGTGATCGGCATCGACCCGAAAACGGGCGGCGTGATGGGCTACTACGGCGGTGACGACCCCAACGGTCTCGACTACGGCGGCTACATGGACGGCCAGTCCCTCAAGGTCACGGGTGGGCAGTCGCCGGGCTCGACGTTCAAGATCTACACGTTGGCGGCCGGTCTGAAGGAGGACATCTCCTTCAAGACGACCTGGGACGGTTCCAAGGTCCGGCCGAACGGCAAGGAGATCAACAACGCCGACGCCCCGCCGGGCAAGGTCTGTGGCGGAAAGATCAAGTACTGCGATCTCGAGACGTCCACGATCCGGTCGTACAACTTCGCCTTCTACTGGATGGCTGACGCCATCGGCCGGGAGAAGGTCATCCAGGCCGCCGTCGACGCCGGTGTGCAGCACATGTTCCCGGACAAGGGCGCGGCCGTCGACCTGACCAAGACCAACGCGTCCACCTGGAAGAAGAACTTCGACAACGAGGTCGCGTTCGGCCAGTACCGTGTCCCGCCGCTCGAGCACGCCGAGGGCGTGGCCACGATCGTCGCCGGCGGTATCCACAACAACGCCCACTTCATCAAGGAAGTGCGCAAGGTCGACTCGGAGACCGGCAAGGTCACGATCATCAACAAGCAGAAGGTGGCCGGCAAGCGGGTCTTCGACGAGGCCCAGATGTCGAACCTTCAGGGCGTGATGGCCAAGATCGTCGAAGAGGACGACCGTGACCTCAAGGACGGCCGTGAGTCGATCGCCAAGAGTGGTACCTGGGAGTTCAACGGCGGCAGCGGTGACACCTGGTTCGTCGGCGGCATCCCGCAGCTGGCGGCCACCGTCTGGGTCGGCGGCAAGAACAACAAGGTCGAGCTCAAAGACGGCAAGAAGGACATGTTCGGCGCGGGCACGCCGTCCAAGATCTGGAAGAAGTTCCTCGACGCCGCGTCCGAGGCGATGAAGTGGGACAACGAGGACTTCCCGAAGCGGGTCGAGACCGGTAACCCGGACAGCCCCTACGCCAACGGCCAGGAGCCCCCGCCCCCGCCGGTCCAGCAGACCGATCCCAACCAGGGTTGCCCCCTCGGCGGCATCTTCGGCTGTGACAACCAGCAGCCGAACGGCGGCAACAACAACGGCGGCAACAACGGGGGCAACAACAACGGCGGACCCGGCAACGGCGGTGGGAACCCCGGCGGCGGCAACAACAACGGCGGCAACGGCCCGAACGGCGGTAATACGAACCTGCCGACCAATCAGGGCGAGGATTAGCGGTCTGAGCCCGTGAAGCGCACGAAGCCGGCGCGCACCCGCACAGGGTGCGCGCCGGCTTCGTTCATCTCCGGTTTCGGGCGATATTGCCAGTAGGTCGTGACCAAAGCGGACGCCCGAGTACGGCATGATGCCATGACATGAGCACGCAACCGCCCGAGGACATCGACCGCACCGACCAGCCGAGCGCGCCGGCGACCTCGGACGGCTTCGTGCGCGGCCTCTCCCAGGCGATCGGCGGCCCGCTCGGCTCACACGCGGTCCGGCCCGGCAACCGGCCCGGGCGGTTCTGGACGGCCACCCGCATCATCCTCGCGCTGACGTGCCTGACCCTCGCCTTCTCCTGGGTGCAGAAATCGCCCTGCCAGAGCGGCGACTGGCAGCAGAACGTCCAGTACACGAGGTTCTGCTACACCGACGTGCTCGCGCTCTACTACGCCGAAGGCCTCAACGAGGGCAAGGTTCCCTACGTCGACCACCCGGTCGAATACCCCGTCGTCACCGGCTACTTCATGGGTGCGCTCGGGCTGCCCGTGCACGCGTACGGCAAATCGCATCCCGAGATCAACCAGGGCACCTGGTTCTACAACGTGAACGCGTTCGTGCTGTCCGCGCTGGCGGTGGTGACCGCGGCGGTGATCCTCGCCCTGCGGCGGCGCCGCCCCTGGGACGCGGCGATCTTCGCGGTGTCCCCGATCCTCTTCTTCACGGCGACGGTCAACTGGGACTTCCTGGCCATCGGCCTGGCCGCGGTCGGTCTGTACCTCTGGGCGAAAAAGCATCCGGCCTGGGCCGGTGTCTTCCTCGGGCTGGGCGCGGCGGCGAAGCTGTGGCCGCTGTTCATCATCGGCCCACTGTTCCTGCTGGCGTTGCGGTCCAAGGCGCTGCGATCATGGGGCTGGGCCGCGGCGACCACGGCGCTCACCTGGGTCGTCGTGAACTTCCCGGTCTTCTGGTGGTACCGGGAAAGCTGGCTGAGATTCTTCCGGCTCAACGAGGAACGCCCGATCGACTGGGGCACCCTCTGGTACGTGGGGCGCTACCTGGACAGCAAGTGGTTCGCCGGCACTCCGGGCGATCAGGGCCCGTTCCAGTGGCTGGGTAACCACGTCCCCACCCTCAACTACGTGTCGTACGCGCTGTTCGCGCTCTGCTGTGCGGGCATCGCCGTACTGGCCTGGCTGGCACCGCGCCGCCCCCGGCTCGCCCAGCTCAGTTTCCTGGTGGTCGCCGCGTTCCTGCTGACCAGCAAGGTCTGGTCCCAGCAGTACGTCCTCTGGCTGCTGCCCCTGATCGTGCTGGCCCGCCCGAAGTGGGGCGCGATCATCGCGTGGACGGTGGCGGAGTTCGCGTACTTCACGGCCTTCTACGCCGAACTGCTGGGCGCGGGCGGCAAGCCGGTGATCCCCGAGGGCACGTTCGTGCTGGCCTCCACCCTGCGCCTGGTCACCGTGGCCGTCCTGTGTGGCCTGGTGGTGCGCGAGATCTGGAAGCCGGACCTCGACGCGGTACGCCAGAACTACGCGGACGACCCGGACGGCGGCACGCTCAACCGCCCCGACGCGCCCTGGATCGACCGGCTGCGAAGGGCCTTCCGGCTCGACCGCTCCCCCGCGCCTTCATCACCCCCACCCTCCTCGCCACCGCTGGAGACGGCGAAGGTCTGACGCTCAGTTCCCCGAAATCCACCCCGACATACGGCAGAGCGCGATCGCCCGCGGCGGCGCGCTCCAGCCGCCGACTTGACCGCGGCGTTCGACCCGGGGGACGTACGCGGCGGGCAGCGGCCCACACGGGCCGGATCGTCCCCAATGGTCTGGTCGATCAGCGCCCGCAGTCATCTCCTCGGCCACGACCCTGGCGACGTGCCCCGCTGATCCCGCCCGAACGACAGGAACCGTCGGCAGGGGCGGGTCGTCGGACGTTGCGCGTTCGGCTTGGCAGTGTGGTCGGTGTGGGGATGACGGTCTTCAGCTGGTGAGTGGCGGTGGCGTTGTGGTGGTCGGCGGCAAGGAAGGGCCGGCCGGGAGGGACTGCTGCGGCGACGGGGTGCCCGCGAGGGGTGGCTGGAGCGACGGCTGTGCGAACGGGTCGGCCGGGAGCGATGGCTGTGCGAACGGGTCGGCCGGAAGCGACGGCTGTCCGAAAGGGTTAGCCGGGAGTGACGGCTGCGCGGACGGGTTGGCCGGGGTGGTGGGCTGGCCGGCGGGGGCCGACGGGTCGGTCAGGTAGAAGATGACGGCGTCGTCCAGGTCTTCGCGGCGGATGCCGAGGGCGTCGACGGGTACGTCCCCGGCGCGCTCCCAGGGGGTGCCGGCGGCCTCGGAGCGCAGCAGGAGGACCTTGTCGATGCGCAGAGACCGGAGGTACTGGATGGTCTCGGTGTCGGGGAAGGCCTCGACGTTGCGGCGCAGTACGGCCTGACGGCCCGCGGCGAAGCCACCCGCGCCGTTGGCGATCGGCTGGAAGCGGCTCGTGGACCACAGCATGATCGTCTGGTCGGTGAGGGCGCTGGTGGGCAGGACCAGCATCGAGCCGGTGACCGTGCGCATCGCCAGCGGCTGGGTGGGCGCCACCGGATGGGCCGTGGCGTTCCAGCCCTCGAGCAGCACCAGCGCCAGCGGCAGCAGCGTGGCCAGCCGGAGCCACGGACCGGGCCAGGGCGGGATCCGCTGCTCGGCGACCTGCTCGGCGCGGCGGACGAACTCGGCCACGGCCCCGGCGGCCAGAATGGCGAGCAGCAGCGTCGACCACAGCATGAGCCGGCCGGGGATGCGCAGACCCAGCGAGGCCGGCAGATGGCCGAAGAGCGGGAGGTACGTCCAGCGGCCGTCGAAGAAGTTCGTACCCAGCGTCAGGATGATCGTGACGACCAGGCCGGCCAGCAGGAGCAGCCGCTGGCGCAGCGTCCAGATGGAGAAGGCCAGGCCGGCCAGAGCCAGCGCGTACAGCACGAAGCCCGGCAGCAGTCCCATCTCGGCCGGCCAGCTCAGCGACGACCGGGGCACCTCGTGCGGCGCACCCCAGATCCGGGACTCGGCGGGGCCGATCAGCAGGCTGCGCAGCGGAGGCGAATAGAAGGCGATCTCGGTGCCGGCGGGGCCGCCGGCGGGCGCCTTGAAGTACGGGATGGCGATCAAGGCCGAGACGCCGACGAGGATCAGCGGGCCGAGCGTGTCGACGAGCAGAAGGCGCCAGCCGAGGACCGGCCGGTCGACCGGCCGCCGGAACCAGCGCAACGGCACGACGACGATCATCACGAGCAGGATCAGGCCGAGTACGTACAGGAATGGCACGCCCAGCGAGAAGCCGAGGCTGACCTGCCAGACTGCGAAGAGCCAGCCGGCCGCGGCCCATCCGGCGTGCCGGCGGCGGGGCCGGAAGCCGCGCCGCAGCGACCAGCCGTGCCCGCGGGCCAGCATGGCCAGGGCGAGCGGGATGGCGCCCGCCGAGACGATGTCGAGGTGGCCTTCCTGGGCGAGACGCCAGGGCGCGTACGCGAAGGCGACCGCGGCGACGGCGGCGCCGGTGCGGCCCGCGCCGAGCTGGCGGACCAGGGCGTACCCGCCGATCACGAGCAGCGCGTGCGCCAGCACGAAGAGGATGTTGTAGCGCAGGACGGCGGCGACCGGACCCTCGCCGATCATGCCGAACGGCGCGTACCCGAGCAGGCTGTCGCCGTAGGCGAAGCTGTTGGGCTCGGGATAGAAGGCGTTGGCCTGCCAGAGGCGGACCGGGTCGGTCAGCAGGATGTGACCGCTCCAGGCGATCTGCCAGGCCTGCCGCGACGGATCCCAGATGTCCTGCGGCAGCGTGTGAAGCGGGTAGCGCAGGGTCGGCCAGGTGAGGGCGACGGCGAGGAGTACGCCGGCGTAGATGACCAGCGCGTACTCGTGGATCAGCGAACGCAGGCCGGCGCGGGTGGTACGCCGGAACCAGCCGGGCGGCCGCTCGGCCGCGGTGGCGAAGGCCGTCCACGGATCGGGCGGAACACCGGGCGGGCGCTCAGTGGGGAGAGGTTCGCCCGACTTCGCGGTCTTTTGTGGACTCGAGGCGATGTCGGCGGCGGGATCGTTAGCCGGCTTAAGGTCCGTTTTGGTGTCAGCCGTCTTGGCCGCCGCGGCAACAGCCTCGACCGGCCCGCCCGCGGCGACAGGCTTGTCGGACCCCGGCTTCCCGGCCGTAGGGCTCTCCGCCGTGGACTTGTCCGGCGCTTTTGCCGGGCTGTCAGCCGCCGGCGCGTCGGGCCCCGGCTTGGCGGCCACCGGTCCGTCGGGCCCCGGCTTGGCGGCCGCCGGTTCGACGGCCGCCGGTTTGACGGCCGCCGGTTCGACGGCCGCCGGTTCGACGGCCGCCGGTTTGCCGGGCCCCGGTTTGCCTGACGCCGCCCGCCACCGCCTGAGCAGACGAGCTGCGACATTCGGCTTTTCGGTTGTGAGGTTGCCGGACGCCGGCTCGGCGAACGCCGGCTGGTCGGGCGCCGACCCGCCAGCAGTGGGCTTGCCGGTCGCGGGCCGGACGGACGCCAGCGCGCCGGCAGTGGGCTTGCCGGTCGCGGGCTGGTCTAGCGCCGGCCCGTCGGCAGTGGGCTTGCGGGTCGCGGGCTGTTCTGGCGCCGGCCCGTCGGCAGTGGGCTTGCCGGGCGCCGGCTTGTCGGCAGTGGGCTTGCCGGGCGCGGGTTTCTCGGCAGTCGGCTTCCCAGGCGCGGGCTTGTCGGGCGCAGATTGAGCCGGAGAGGGCGAGGCCTTGGACGGGCCGGCCTTAGGCGACTCGGCGTTGGGCGACTCGGCTTTGGGCGGGTCGGCTTTGGGCGACTCGGCTTTGGGCGGGTCGGCGTCGGCGGGGCCTGGCTGTCGTGGGATGCCGGGTGTTGGCACCGCGGGCCGCAACGTTTCGGATGGCGGCGAAGCGGACTGCCTTGGCTGCTCGCTGGTCATGACCCTCCCCGTGGTGCCGGCGCCGTCAGCTACCCGTCCGCTCCCTCAGCAGAGCGATGTCTGCGGTCTGGCCCTCGGAGCCGCCCGGTGTCTCGACGACGGCCGGTGCTCCGGCGGCCCGGATCGCGGCCACGATGAGCTCGGGGTCGATCTTGCCATTGCCGAGGTTGTCGTGGCGGTCCTGGCCGGAGTCGAATCCGCCCTTGGAGTCGTTGGCGTGGATCAGGTCGATCCGTCCGGTGATCGATTTGACCCGGTCGACGATGCCGACCAGATCTTCACCGCCGGCGAAGGCATGACACGTGTCCAGGCAGAACCCGGCGCCGAAGGAGCCGACCGCGTCCCACAGGCGGGCCAGGTCGTCGAAGCGGCGGGCGCACGCGTTGTCACCGCCGGCCGTGTTCTCGATCAGGATCGGCAGAGGCAGGCCGCCGTCGGACTCCGCGTACTCGAAAGCTTTGCGCCAATTGTCGAAACCGGCAGTCAGGTCGGCGTCCTTGCCCACGTGGCCGCCATGCACGATCAGGCCCTTGGCGCCGAGCTCGGCGGCGGCCTTGGCGTGTGCCATCAGGAGCTTGCGGCTGGGGATGCGGATGCGGTTGTTCGGCGAGGCGACATTCACGATGTACGGCGCGTGAATGTAGATGTCCACCTCGGACTCCCGAAGCGTCGCCGCGTCCTCGCGCGGTTTGGGCGATTTGTAGCCCTGCGGGTCGGTGAGGAAGAACTGCACCGCCTCGGCGCCGCGTTCGCGTGCCGCCTCGAGGGGGTCGGTCGGATCGACGTGGGCTCCGATGCGCATGGGACGAGACTACGACGAGGGTCCGACACTCACGCTCCCCGGCGTCACCGGGCTCCCGCAGGGCTCGTTACCTCCATTGATCACGTTCACGGACCGGCACGAGCCGGTGACGAAACTGGGAGATGGTGCATGTCGCGGCAGTTCCGACAGCGGGTGACGGCGCTCGCGCTGGGCGGCCTGATCTTCGGCGCTCCGATGCTGGTAAACGGCACCGCGAACGCGGATCGGATCCCCGAGGGGGCCCGGCAGGTGACCTTCGCCGGCGGCGGCATGCTCGGCATCTCCTGCCGGTCGAAGCCCGACGTCGAGTCGATGACGGTGCCCGCGCAGAGCACGATCCGGGTGGTCAACCGGACCGGGTACGCCGCGAAGTTGCTGCTCGGCGGCGACACGAAGGGCACGCTCCCGGATGACTCGGCCACCGATGTGATCTTCCGGCGGGGCACCACGGCGGTCACCCTCAAGCCCAACTGCCCACTCGGTGACGAGGCCGTTCCGATGCTGGTCACGGCCTCGCCGTCGGCGCCCGCGACGCTGCCCGACCCGCAGCCGGCGCCGTCGTCGGCGGATCCCGAGCCGGTGTCGATGGCCCCGTCCGGCTCGAACGAGCCGTCGACCACGATGATGTCCGATTCCGCCGCCCCCGGACAGCGCCCCTCGCGGGTGAAATCCGCTGCTTCCGGCCCGGGCCCGCGTCGTCCGGCGACGATGCGGACCTCGGCGGTGGCCCAGGCCGCGACCGCCGCTGTTCAGTCGATGCCGCACGGCGGAGCCGCGACCAAACCCAAAATCAAGGGCAAGGCCCTTTCCCGTACGGCGGGGAGCGCGAACCCGGCGTTCTCCGGCATGCCACCTGGTGACGAGAGGGCGCTGCTTCCCGGCGTACCGCAAATTTCTCTTGATCCGGTCGAGGCCGCACCGGCGGCACCCAGCGTGACCACGGCCGACGTGGCCGCGGCGGAACCGGTGGCGGCGATGCGGCCGATGAGCGACGGCGGGCCGATCGGCCTGCTCGCTCTGATCGCCGCGGTCTGCGTGCTAGGCGTCGGTGCCGCAACTATTCGGGCAATCGTGTCGCAACGTGCAAATCGGGCAATAGCGGCGTAAGCTACAGGAACAAAGCTCCGCGGGGCGGCCGCGTCCAACCTCATCGGTGTGGTCGTTCCTCCCCAGGTCCCACCCAGCGAATGCGGATCGGGCGCCCCGCGGCTCCACCAGGAAGGACCCCGTCCACCGACGGGGTCCTTCTTTTTGGTAGAGGGCCCGAGGTGGGTATGCTTGCTCGGTTCGCAGACGGCCGTGGGTCAACTCCCCACGGCTTTGCTGTGAACGACACAAGACCTCCTGCCACGGAGAGACCGTGGCCGCTAAGCCCACAGGAGGTGAGAACGTCTTGCGTCATTACGAACTCATGGTGATCCTCGACCCTTCGCTCGAGGAGCGCACCGTCGCACCGTCGCTCGATCAGTACCTGAACGTCATCAGGACCGCGGGTGGCTCGGTGGAGAAGCTCGACGTCTGGGGCCGTCGCCGGCTCTCGTTCGAGATCAACAAGAAGGCCGAGGGCATCTACGCCGTCGTCGACCTTCAGGCGACCCCTGAGGCCGTCGCCGAGCTGGACCGTCAGCTCCGGCTCAACGAGAACATCCTCCGTACCAAGGTCATCCGGCCCGAGACCCGCTGACTCGTTTTTGTCAGGGGGTTCTGGGAGCCTCCTAACGAACGAGAACTGCGGCGAGGAGAAGATCATGGCAGGAGAAACCACCATCACGGTCGTCGGCAACCTGACCGACGACCCCGAGCTGCGCTTCACCCCGTCGGGTGCGGCGGTTGCCAAGTTCCGCATCGCGTCCACGCCGCGGACCTTGGACCGGCAGTCGGGCGAGTGGAAAGACGGCGAGCCACTGTTCCTCGCGTGCAACATCTGGCGTGACGCCGCCGAGCACGTCGCCGAGTCGCTGCAGCGCGGCGCTCGGGTGATCGTGCAGGGCCGGCTGCGCCAGCGGTCGTACGAGACGCGCGAGGGAGAGAAGCGCACCGTCTACGAGCTCGAGGTCGACGAGATCGGCCCGTCGCTGCGGTACGCGACGGCCAAGGTGCAGCGCATGAACCGCTCCGGCGGTGGCCCCGGTGGGGGCAACTCCGGCGGCGGCTTCGGCGCCTCCGGTGGCGGTGGTGGCAACCGGCAGCAGTCCAGCGGTGGCGGCGGAGGTAACAACTTCGACGACCCGTGGGCGACGGCCGCTCCGGCCTCCGGCAACCGCTCCGGTGGGGGCGGCGGCAACTCCTCGTTCGACGACGAGCCTCCCTTCTAGCCCTTTGTTTCAAGGGCTTACCGAGTTCAGGAGTAAGAGCAATGGCTAAGGCTGCGGCGCTTCGCAAGCCGAAGAAGAAGGTGAACCCGCTCGACAAGGACGGGATCACCTACATCGACTACAAGGACACCGCGCTTCTGCGGAAGTTCATCTCCGACCGGGGCAAGATCCGTGCCCGCCGGGTCACCGGGGTGACCTCGCAGCAGCAGCGGCAGATCGCCCGCGCGGTCAAGAACGCCCGTGAGATGGCGCTTCTGCCGTACACGGCGACGGCGCGCTGAGGAGGATCACCGATATGAAGATCATCCTCACCCAGGAAGTCTCGGGTCTCGGCACGCCGGGCGACATCGTCGAGGTCAAGAACGGCTACGGCCGTAACTACCTGCTGCCGCAGGGCTTCGCGATCCAGTGGACCAAGGGCGCCGAGAAGCAGGTCGTGGTCATCAAGCGGGCCCGCGAGGCCCGCGAGATCCGTGACCTCGGCCAGGCCAACGAGGTCAAGGCCCAGCTGGCCGGCCTCAAGGTCTCGCTGACCGCGCGCTCCGGCAACGGTGGCCGCCTGTTCGGCTCGATCACCCCGGCCGAGATCGTCGACGCGGTCAAGGCCGCCGGCGGTCCGTCGCTCGACCGTCGCCGTCTCGAGCTCCCGGGTCACATCAAGACCACGGGCTCGTACAACGTGCAGGTCAAGCTTCACCCCGAGGTGACCGCGACGTTCCCGGTGAACGTGGTGGCCGCCAAGTAAGGCAGCTTTTCGGCAGCGCGCTGGGACTCGTCCCGGCGCGCTGTTTTTTATTCTCAGCTGAGGCTGTTGCCGGTGATGGCTGAGGTCAGGACGGTGGCCAGACCACCGCCGACGACCGCGGCGGCCAGGCCGACGCTGATCGCCTTCCAGGAGTGGCTGATGAAGCGCAGGCCCACCGCCACGAGGACGCTCAGGACCAGCGAGATGCCGAACTGCGGCGCCGCCTTGGAGAGCGTGTCCAGCGCGTGCGTCTGCGAGTCGGCGCCGAAAACGACCATGTAGACGACGAACAGCACGACGGGTACGCCGTACCAGACGAGGGTGTAGCCGACGGCGGCCAGCGGGCCGCCCGACTCCCCGGCATCCTCCTCGTCGTCCGGGTCGAGCAGGTCGTTCTTCCGGATCGTCGGATAGCCGCCGGTGACCGGGCGCCGCTCGTACGAGCCGGAAAGACCCTGATACGCCTCCCGCTGCTCTCGCGGCACCGGCGAGATCAGCGACGTGGACGTCATGGATAAGTTCGATGTTCCCTCGACGGCGGCTGAGCCGCTCGACCGAAAGGGCACGTAATCCGAGGTGCCGTACCGCCGGGACTCCCCCTCGGCGAGATCACTCTGCTCGGCGAGGTCTCGCCGCCAGTCGTTACCGCCGCCATCGCGGTAGGACGCGCTGCCCTTGGCCCGCTCCTCGCGCTCGGCATTACGCCAAGCGCCGGGCTCGGGGCGCGGTCTGCTTTCCGTGGTGCCGCCCGGCGACCATGGCGCGTCCCCCGACCCCGGCTGGGGTGAGGAATCACGGCGCCAGGCGTCGGAACTCAGCGGTTCCTGGGCGTACGCCGTGGGGTCGAGCATGCCACGGCGCGTGGGGGGTTCCTGGTCGTCGGCGCGGCGCCGGCCGGCACCGTACGGGCTCTCAGCCGTCCCCGCGGTCTCCGACCATCCGGTCCTCTCGGCCTTATCCGCCCACTCGGCCCTTTCGGCGGGGAGACCGCTGGCCGGAGCGGTGCTGGAGTAGCGCGGGGCGATGGCGGGGAGGCCACTGGCCGGGGCGGTGCTGGAGTAGCGCGGGGCGGAAGGCGGCCCACTGGCCGGGGCGGTGCTGGAGTAGCGCGGAGTGGTGGGCGGCCCACTGGCCGGGGCGGTGCCGGAGTAGCGCGGAGTGGTGGAGGGCAGGCCGCTTGACGGGGCCGGCGTGGGGTAGCGCGGAGAACCGCCGAGGTCGGCGGACGGGTAGCGCGTGGTCTGGCCGCCGATGTCGTCGACGGGGCGCCGGATGTCCGCGGGCAGGTCGCCGGCCGGGGAGTAGCGCGGAGCGCCACCGGGTGGGACTTCCGGTGAGTAGCGCGGGAGGCCGCTGGCTGGCGCTGATGAGGAGTAGCCGGAGAGCCTGCCTTCGTAAGGCGGCGGAGCGTCGGAGCGTGCAGGGGCGGGCGGCAGGCTGCGCTGTGACTCGGCCGGGAAGCCGCTGGCCGGGGCCGACGAGGAGTAGCGCGGGGTGTCAGTGTCCGAATAGCGATCGGGGTATCCGCCCGCAGGGGCCGCGCCGTAGCTGGGAGCGCTGCGTGGTGCGCTGCTGGGCGGGGTGCTGCGCGGAGCCGTACCGCCGAAAGCGCCGTAAGGCACGCCGCTGCGTGGTGCGGAACCCGGGTCGTCGTAGGAGCGACGGTCGGTGGGAGCGGGATCGTCGGGGTAGCCGCGGCGGCCGGGGGCGGGGGCTGCGCTGCTGTAGGGCGTGGCGCTGCGGGGCGCGGAAGCCGGGTCGTCGTAGGAGCGACGGTCGGTGGGAGCGGGATCGTCGAGGTAGCCGCGGCGGCCCGGGGCGGACGCTGCGCTGCCGTAGGGCATGGCGCTGCGGGGCGCGGACGACGGCTCGTCGAAGGGGCGGCCGGTGGGCGCTGGGTCGTTCGGGTAGCCGGCGCGGCCGTACGGGGTGCCGCTGCGGGCGTCGTTGTAAGACGCGGCGCTCTCGGGTGCGTCTTCGTACGGACGCCGGGGTGCCTCGGGGTAGCCGCCGCGGCTCGGGAGGGCGCTGGAAGGGGTGGCGCTCGACGGGGCGGCGCCGTAGCCGTATGGCGTACCGCTGCGAGGCGCCGACGCGGGCGGAAGCGACGGCGGGGTGTGCCGGGCCGGCGGCTCGAAGGCCTGGCCGTTCTCCTCGGCCTCGGCCGGGGCAGCCGGGAGGGCGCGAGGGCCCTCACCCATCGCCTCGCGGCGGGCGGCCTCGCGGCGCCAGGCCAGGATGCGGGGGTCGTCCTCGGAACGGCTCCACTGGCCCGTGTCGGGGTCGCGGGTCCAGCTGCTGGTGTCGGGCTCGGCCTCCCACGAGGCGGTCTGCTCACGCCAGTCGGCGGTGCCGGGGTTGTACCGGGCCTTGGGCGCCTGGCGCGGACCGCCCCGGCGCGGCTCTCCCCGGCGCGGGTCGTCCCGCGGAGGCTGACCGGGCGCGGGCATGCCGCCCTGATCCATGGGGACCGCGCCGAAGGTGGCCGTCTCGTCGCGCTCACGGTCCACCGGCTGGGCGGCGCGGGCCCGGCGGGCGGACCGGGTCTCCGGGGGGTAGCTCGTGGCGCTGTCGGCCAGACCCGAGACACCACCGGACGCGCTGCGCCCGGTGGTGTCGTCGTCGGCGTACCGGGGTCCCCGCTCCCGGCGGCTGCGCGGCGCGGGCGTCTCCGAGGCGTACCCCGGCGTTTCGTCATACCGCGAGGGGCGGGTCGACTCGTACGGCGCCGACGGCAGGGAGCGCTCGTCGGCGCGCCACGATGAGGTCGTCGAGGTGCCTGGATCCCCGTACAACTGAATGTTGCCGGTGTCGGTGTGCCCGGCCCAGTTGTCGGTGTCCCAGGTGTCGTTCTCGGAGCGACCGGTCGACCAGCCCGAACCGCCGGTGGGTCCCGGCTCGGGCGCGCGCCGGCGGCCGACGGGGCCCGGGGTCTGCTGAGCGCCGCGACGCCAGGCGGCCCGGTCGTCCTCCCGCACCAGGTGGCGGCCGTCGTCGCGGGAGTCGTCGGAGCGTAGCCAGGACGCGTCGGTGGTGCTTCCCGTGTCGTTCCAGGTGCCCTCGATGGCGTCGCGCTGCCAGGACGAAGAGCTTTCCGCGGGCGTACGGGGTGACGGCTGCTGCCAGCTGCTCGATTCCTGCCAGCTGGGGTTGCTCCGTTGCCAGCTCGGCGGGTCCTGCCGGTCGGGCTCGGTGAACTGCTGCCAGGCGGGGCGGGCGCCGGCGTCCGCGCTCGGCTCGTCGGTGCTGCTCGACCAGGCCGTACTCGAGATGGCCGGCTGTGACGCCGGGGTCTCGGCGGCGGGCGGGTACTCGCCGCGGCCGCCGGTCTGCCAGGCCTCGGTCGTGGACCGCCAGCCGTGGGAGCCGGTGGTGGACCGCCACTCGGTGGTCTGCTTCCAGCGGGCGCCGGTTGCGCGCCACTCGGCCGTCTCGGTGCGCCAGCCGACGCCGTCGGCCGGGAAGGTGGTCCGGCCGGTGGAGGCTACGTCGGACCAGCGGCTCGCCGGCTCGACGGACTCACTCTGGTCGGACTCGGCCTGCTGCGCCCACGCGTCGGCCCGGCGCTGCCAGTCGAGGGCCTCGGCGCTGGGCTGCATGCTGCCGGTGTCGGTGAGAGACGACCATTTCTGCTCAGGCTCGGCGAAATCCGGAGAATCCGGACTTCGAGTGGCCCACGAGTCCGCAGCGCGCCGATCGCGCGACATGCGGGCGCCGTAGTCCCACTCCCGTTGGTCCACCCGAAAAGCGTGCCGTGCCAACGGGCGAACCGCAACGCCTCCGGGCGACGGCTTGCTCACGCGGGGCATCTTTTCGCACTTGTGCAGGTGTTTTTCTGCTCTCCACAGTTGGGGACGGCGTAATCCCTGATGGATAAGGCATGTTCGGTGCCGCGTCGAAGAGTTGTCCACAGATGTCCACAGGGATATCCACAGGCTCAGGCGAGATGTCCACAGGTTGTCCCGAGACTCGTCCACCGATGCAGTTGGGCAGGTGGCGAGCAGGTTCGTACAGTGGTCCAGCCGCTTACGCGGGCTTGATCGGAAAGTTCTTCCTGATCAAGGTGGGGAGTTCAGCCGAAAGTGTCATACCCCGGCGGTTTGATCTGGGTGTGTTCACGGACGGCCAGCGGAGGAGGTCCGGGTGTCGATCACCGACGAGGCGCGCCCCCCGGGCCCGCAGTCCGGATCCGGGTCCTCCGGCTCAGGGCCGTCCGGTCCCGGAGGGCCGCCGAGCAACGGGCCGGCCAGCGGCGGGTTCGACAAGTCGCCGCCGCAGGATGTGGCAGCCGAGCAGGGTGTCCTGGGCGGCATGCTGCTGTCCAAGGACGCGATCGCCGACGTGGTCGAGATCCTCAAGACCCACGACTTCTACCGCCCGGTCCACAGCACGATCTTCGACGTCATTCTCGATCTGTACGGTCGTGGCGAGCCGGCCGACGCGCTGACCGTGGCCGCCGCGCTCGCCGACTCGGGTGACCTGCAGCGCATCGGTGGCGTGCCCTACCTGCACACCCTGATCGAGAGCGTGCCCACCGCGGCCAACGCGTCGTACTACGCCCGCATCGTCGGCGAGCGGGCCATCCTGCGCCGCCTGGTGAACGCCGGCACCAAGATCGTCCAGCTCGGCTACGGCGCGAACGGCAACGGCGGCCGCGACGTCGACGACATCGTCGACCTCGCCCAGCAGGCGATCTACGACGTCACCGAGAAACGCGTCAGCGAGGATTTCGCCTCCATCGGCGACATGCTGCAGCCCACGGTCGACGAGATCGAGGCGATCGGCGCCGCCGGCGGTGGCATGGCCGGCATCCCGACCGGCTTCTCCGATCTCGACCGGCTGCTCAACGGTCTGCACCCGGGCCAGCTGATCATCGTGGCCGGGCGACCCGGTCTCGGTAAGTCGACGGCCAGCATGGACTTCGCCCGTAATGCCGCTATTCGCAGCAACTGCGCGAGTGCGATCTTCTCCCTCGAAATGAGCAAGATCGAAATGGTGATGCGGCTCCTGTCGGCCGAGGCGCGCGTGCCGCTCCACGTGCTGCGCTCCGGCCAGCTCACCGACGACGACTGGGCCAAGCTGGCGCGGCGCATGGGCGAGATCAGCGAGGCGCCGATCTTCGTCGACGACACCCCCAACATGAACCTCATGGAGATCCGGGCCAAGGCGCGCCGCCTCAAGCAGCGCCACAACCTCAAGCTCCTGGTTATCGACTACCTCCAGCTGATGAGCTCGCCGAAAAAGACCGAGAGCCGTCAGCAGGAGGTCTCCGAGCTGTCCCGTGGCCTCAAGCTCCTGGCCAAGGAGATCGAGTGCCCGGTGATCGGCGTGTCCCAACTGAACCGTGGCCCCGAGCAGCGCACCGACAAGCGCCCCCAGCTGTCCGACCTGCGCGAGTCCGGCTCCATCGAACAGGACGCCGACGTCGTGATCCTGCTACACCGCGACGACTACTACGACAAGGAATCCCCCCGAGCAGGCGAGGCCGACTTCATCGTCGCCAAACACCGAAACGGCCCCACCGACACCATCACAGTCGCCGCCCAGCTACACCTCTCCCGCTTCGTCGACATGGCAATCGTCTAAAGCCTCACGATCGAGGGGGCCCGTATCTCCAGCCCATGCGTTCCCCCTCGTCGGCCATCGCGTTGAGATCCGCCTCAGACGGCAGTTCGACGTGGAGTGCCTCGCGCGAAATCTGCTCAGCGTCCGCACGCTCGACGCTGCGCAGGCGCTCGAAGTTCTCATCGTCGTAAAGCACGCCGGCCGCTGTTCCCGGCGCAGAAACCCACGCCTTGTGCAGCCAGCTCCAGAGAACGGCTCGGAGCGGCCTTCCCGGCAGCGGTTGGTAGGCGATGACGCTCGTCGGTGTCCCGGCGAGGTCAGGCTTGAAGACCGCGGTGTAGTGGAACGGGGCGTCCGTCATGGCTGATCCGTTCCTGATCGTGGGTATGGATTCATCACGTCGCTGTACCTGAGATTGTGCCGGGCGAGAACCTGGTCGAGCGAGTCGTCGTTTGCCTCGAGCATCCCGACATAGGCGCGCCATGTGCCCTGATTCGAGGCTATCCAGCTGGCCAGACCGGTGCTCTTACGGACAACGGGCGAAATTCGGTTCAGCACATCCAGGTCGGCAGGCTGATTCTGCGGCAGGCCGCGTTCGAGATTGATCGACAAGATCTCAAGTAGGGCCTCCACTCTCTCGGCCGGGCTGAATTGATCATTCCGCACTCGAGAGTAGAGCTTGTGCGTGTCCTTCCCGAC
Organism: Actinoplanes sp. NPDC048988; assembly: GCF_043197815.1. Classification (NCBI taxonomy): domain Bacteria; kingdom Bacillati; phylum Actinomycetota; class Actinomycetes; order Micromonosporales; family Micromonosporaceae; genus Actinoplanes; species Actinoplanes sp. NPDC048988. The sequence continues at coordinate 39,603 of NZ_JBICTW010000023.1, forward strand.
CGCTCGGGAGAGAGGGGTGGGGAATTGGATCTCGAGGAGATGGCCGCTCGGATCAGTCACGGAGACGTTCAAGCCGTTGTGTCGGCCGACCCCGTCGCCCCAGAAGCTGAGGATTTTCTTGACTGAGTAACCTGCCGCACCCAAAGCGTGCAGCACGTCGGCGACAGTCCTTCCGTAGCCCGCCGGCGGAACCTCGATCGAGAAACGTACGAGGTCCTTCTGCTGAGAGATGAACTCGTCCAGGGTGGTGTCGAAGACAGGCGCGTGCTGAAGGAAAGCCCTGGCCAGAGAGTGCGAAGTCTTAGCGCGATGTTGCTCGTCAACGATGCGGGGGCCGTGGCCATCCGCGATAGATGGCAAAGCGGCGACTACCCGGCTGATGTCATCCAACACTCGGTCGGCGATCGCGAGCGACCGACCGTAGGAGTCGTTCAGCGTTGTCCGTTCCGCCAACGGCAGGGACTCGAAAGCCTCCCGCTCGGCAATGGCCTCCGGTGATTCGTTTGGTAGAGGGCTGTCGGTGCCGGTTGGGGTGGTGGACCACTGGCCGGGGCCGTGGTGTGGGAGTGGGGATGGGGTGCCGTTGGCGGTTACCACCAAGGCGTCCATTGAGGTGATGTTGGTGGGGGCCGGGGTGCCGGCGTGGTGATAGAAGGGGTGGGTTTCTGAGAGTTTGCCTATCTGGGGGTCCAGGAAGAGGACCGTGCCGTTGTGGTTGATGGCTGACCACGAGTGGCAGCCGCCGGCCTCCAGGTCGGTGATGAGGAAGGCGAAGGCTCCGTGGCCTGTGTTCAGCAGGTGGTTGCTCAAGTTGGTGAAGGCCAGGTCCATGGCCTGTTTGGCCTCGGCGGCGGGGGTTCGGCCGACGTTGGGGCAGAGCGACTGGAAGTCGCCGCCGGTGGCCTGGCGGATTCGGTCTACGCCGGTCAGTTCGCCGCCCAGGGGGCGGGTCGGGTCGCCGTGGGCGTACGTGTCGAAGGTGCGTGGGGCGGCTACCCGGGGGCGTCCGTGAATGTACGTGTCGAAAAGGGACAGGACGCCGTCTACGCAGTTCAGGCCTCGGGTGGGGTCGGCGGCGGGTCCGCCGTCGTTGGCCAGGCGGAACCAGTGGCCTGCCCTCGGGTCCGGTAGGCGGGTGGGGCGGCCGTCGCGGTCGCGGGGGACGGCGTTCTCCAAGTCGACCTGGTGGATGGCCAAAGGTGGGCGTAGGCCGCCGACCGAGTTGTAGCGGCGGGTGGCGTCGATGGGGGACGGGCCGGTGGTGCCGGTCAGGGCGGAACGGTTGTCGGTCTTGACGCCGCCGGGAGCCAGGTCGCCGACGTCGCGGTTGATGCGGGCCCAGTTCGGCGGGTCGACCTCGACGGTGTCGGGGGCCAGCGCGCCGGTGCGAATCTGGTCCGTTTGGGCATCGATCTCGGCTACCACCTCGCTGAGCTCTACGGCCTGGTGGCGGTAGTCGCGGGCGCGGAGCGTGAAGCCGGAGCGGTCGGCGTCGTCGGCCAGGCGACCGAGGTCGAGGATCTTGGCTCGGTTGTCGTCGGCGATCTGGTTGAGGTAGCTGACGTACTCCTCGCGCCGGTTCAGTTCGTGGGTGCGACGGGCGTGGTCGGCGTAGCCGAAGTAGGCGGCCTCGGCGCGGGCCGGGTCCGGCGGCGGCAGCGGGCGGCGCGGTGCGTTGTCCAGGTTGCTCGGCAGCGGTGCCGCGACGACGGGCGCCGGGCGGCGAGGGGCAGGGACGCGATTGATGTACGGGCGTGCATCCACCGGGGCGTTCAGGGGCCGGCTGCGCGGACGGTCGGAGAGGGGCGACGGCGGAGCGAGCGCCCGATCCAGGAGCGAGGCTTCCGAGCTGCTCAAATACCGGTGGGTGGTGGGGGTCCGGTCGAGGGGCAGGGGTGGGCGCCGACGGGATGCGGCCGGGCGGGGGCCGAGAGCGTCCGCGATCCGGTCCAGGTCGGACAGTGGTGCCCGCCAGGTCGTGCCGGGCGGCAGCCGGTCCGGGAGGTCGGAGGTGCCGGTGGCCGGCGGGCCGGGATGCCGAGGCAGGGCCGATACCCAGGGAGTCATTCCCGCGCCAGCCATCGGCGGGGACGAAAAAGAGGCTTGCGTTTGTACGGCGGGTGGCGGCGGCCCGGCGAGATCGGTACCCGACGTGGAGGCGAACGTGGGCGGGGATACGGGCGACGGAACCGAAGCGGGAGCCGGGTCCGGGCTGGGCGTCGCCGAAGAGTTCAGCGCGGATGACTCCGGGCCGGGTGCCGACGGGGGCGTGGAGTCGAAGGCCGTGCCGGGGCCCGAGGTAGCGACCGGCTCGACGGTGCCGGCAGCCGGATCGGGCGCCGCTGGGACCGGCCCGGAAAGAGCCGCAGGCGAAGACGCCGGCGGGGAGGTATCCACAGGCGAAGACGTCGGCTGGGAGGTATCCGCAAGCGAAGACGTCGGCGAGGAGGTACCCGCAGGCGAAGAAGCCGGCGAGGAGGTATCCGCCGGCGAAGAGGGATCCCCAGGCGCCAGAGGAGTCGGCGAGGAGTTCGACGGGGATTCCGGGCGCGATGGATCGGACGGTGAAAGGTCCGTGCTCGGTGCAACAGCGGACGGGACTTCCGTTGGCGACGAAACAGGCGAGATGGCATCAGCCGGCGAGACGACTGGTGATGAAACAGGTGACGAAGAGGGTGGCGAAACGGTGGGGCCCTCGATCGCCGGTGAAAGGTTCGGTGTGAGGCTGCCTTCGGGTGCGCTCAACGGCGTACCACCGAAGAAAGCGAAATTGGACGGCAGGGAATGCACCGCCGACCCGGTCGCGCCCGAAGTCGCGGATTTTGCGAGATCGCCCGCATCGGGCAGCTGACCGAAGGCCGCCGCGGCGCCGAACTCGGCCAGGACCTCGCCGCCGGCGCCCCGAGCCACACCGCCGTGGCCGTGTGAGCCGAGGCCGGCGCCGCTCGACGCCGCACCGCCGGCGAAACCGGCGACGGCCGAGGTGCGCAGGTCGTTCAGGTCGAAACCGTCCGAACGGCCCGTCGTCTGCTGGTAGGCCTGGATGCCGCCGTTCGTCGCCAGCTCCTCGCGCGCCTCGTCGAAGCCCTCGTCGAGCGCCTCGTGACCGAGTTTGCGCAGACCCTCCTTGGTGCCCAGCTGCTTGATGGCGTGGGTGGCGGTCCGCTTGAGCGCCTTCGCGCCGAGCTGTTCGACGAGCTTGCGGAAGATCTGCTGAATGGCCAGCCGGGTGGCCATGATCAAGCCGCCGGCGGCCGGGGACGAGGCGCCCAGGGTGAGGATCACGGTGATGCCCATGCCGATGAGCTCGGTCAGGAAGATGCCGATCTCGATCCAGGCCTCGAGTTTGGCCGCCTCGAGATCCCGGCCCGCGCCCTCCACCAGGCCGCCGAGTTGATGCGACGCGTGCAGCAGGGCATTCAGGGGCGCGCTCTCGTCGCCCGCGAGTCGTTGCCAGGCCTGTTCGAAGCTGTCGGCGCCGGCACCCTCGTACCCGGAAAGGATCTGAGAGACCGCGCCGAAGGCGGTGTCGTTCGGTTCGATCAGGGCCGTGGCCAGGGCATACCAACGGTCGGCGACGTCCCACGTGGTGACCTCGTTGCCGGCCGGCCAGTCGAAGCCGACCACCCACTCCAGCGCCGTGTACGCCCAATCGGGCATGTCGAAGGGGCTGAACTCGAGCGGATGCGGCACCGGGCTGGGAAGGACGCTCATCATCGGCTCCGGTGAAGGTGGAGTCGCCCGGCGGCGTCGGCGTCGGCCCCGAGGTTCTCGTGGACCGACTTGGCGACCGCCTCGCCGAGTCCGGCCACGTGGGCTGCGATCAATCGCCAGGCGTCGAGAACCTGCTGCTCAACCGGGTGGTACTGACGCTCGAAGGACTGGCCGTACTCGTCGCGGCCCCAGGGTGAGGCCGCGGTGGCGGCGGCGATCTCGGCGCCCGCGTGGTTGCGGCGGGCGGTGAGGTCCTCGCCGGCCGCCGTCAGCGAACGCGAGCCCTCGAGGGTGTCGCCGGCGTCGAGCCGGAGGCGCTGGTCATCCATGGCGGCCGACCACGTCCTGGACGATCTCGTCGGAGCGGCCGAGCAGCGAGCCGAGATCGTTGTCGGCCAGATAGCGCAGCGATCCCGAGTCGGCCGGCAGGTAGTCGGCCATCAGGGTCCGCACCTGCTGCCGCGCCTTTTCGCCGGCACTGTGGACGGTGGCCACGATGGTCCGGGACACGTACTCGTTGTCCATGTTGCGAGTCGCGCGCCGGGTCAGGCGGAGGTCGATCAGTTCACCGCGCGGACCGACGGTTGCGCGAACCAGGCCGTCGGGCGAGGCGGCGGTGACCCGCAGGGATTCGAGCCGATGCTGGAGCGCGTCCAGATCGGAGCGGAGCCGCGCGTACCGCCCATGGATCTCCTCGAGCCGGTTCCGCAGATCCCGGTTCGCCTCGCGGTTCGCGGTCGTCGCCATCGTCGCCACCCTTCGAGCACTTTGCGTGGTCGGTTAGCTTCAATCCGTGAACGTCGTGGCGATCCAATGGGTTCACACGAAGAAGCGAGGGAGGGCGGACGGATGGCGATCACCCGAGCCGAAGCGGAAGAGATCGCCGCACGCTGGGCGCGCGGCCAGGACGGCGAGCCGGAAATCGCGGAGTTCGATCTGGGGTACGTGATCTGGGCACGTCCGCCGTCGACCGTGCTGCCGGCGCCGGGTGACGGCGCGCGCACGGTGATCGACCGGGAGACCGGGGTGCTCTCGACCTGGCCGAGCGTGCCGACCGAGGAGATCGCGGCCGTCTACCGGTCCCGGCGCCCGCTGCCACCGGGAACGGTGGATCCGGCCATCTCGCTGTTGCGGCTGACCCGCCGCTCGCCCACACCGACCACGGTGGCGCACCTGACCGCCGGCGACCGGCTCTTCCGCGCGCAGGGAGCCAAAGGTGACCAGGAGATCAACCACCATCCGCTGGTGCGGGCACGCCTGGAGCAGGCCGATCCGGCGGGCCGGGTACGCGGCGCGGACCGGCACGCGGAGCTGGTCGCGCTCTCCGACGCGCTCCACTCCCGAGGTCCGGAGATCACCCTCGACGAGGCTCGGGCCTGGCTGCTCGGCTCTCGCTTCGAAGCTTTCCTCGTACGGGACCAGGGCGATCCCCTGGGCGGCACGGAGAGCCGCCCATGCGAGACATGCATCGCCGTACTGGTCGACTTCGCCGTACTGCCCTGGTCGGATCTGGCGTTCACCACCGAGTGGCGGCACGGCTCGGAGCGAGTACCGGAGCCGGGCCGATTCCCGCACGACGTGGCGCGAACGTTGGCCGGCGGCGGATGGGTCGGCCCGGTCGATCAGCCGGCGCTGGTGGCACGAGCCGTGGAGATCAGCGAGAACCGTTTACGCCCGTTCGAGGAGGCACAACGAGCGATAGCGGACTTCGCCGGCGTACGGTGCGGCCGCCGAGGCCCAGGCACACGGCGGGCCGTCCGCTTGCTGCGCCTCGACCCGGTGCCCGGCGCGTACGCGGCGGGAGCGCTGGCCGAGTTCGGCGAGCTGATCGGGGCCGACCTGTTCCCGATCGGGGTCGAGGGCGACGACGCCGTGGTGGCGATCGACGAGCGCGGCCGCGTCTTCGTGCTCGACCAGGCCGGCGAATGGATGGCGGGCGCCACGCTGGACGAGGCCCTGGTCAACCTGCTGACCGGCGACGGCCCGGAACGACGAGTACACGACAACGGCACCTGGTGAAACCCGCAGCGGCAGCAGAGCCCCGGCGCGGCGGCGGCCCTCGGCGCACGGAAGGAGTGGGCGTGCCGGCGGCAGCAGTGGACCGGCGTGGCGGTGGCCGGGCGTCCGGTGAAGCATTTGGGCGTACCCGCGGCGGCAGTGGATCGGCGTGGCGACGGCCCGGAACGACGGGCGCGCGGCGGCGGCCCGGAACGACGGGCGCGCGGCGGCGGCCCGGAACGGCGGGCGTACTGCGGCGGCCTGGAACGACGGGCGCTCGGCGGCGGCTGGTGAAACAATCCCAGCGGCAGCGGCGGGCCGAGCGACGGCAGGTGAAGGCGCTCCGAAGCAGTAGCGGAAGCGGCGACGGCCGGCGCGCAGCGGCAGCAGAACAGGGGCAGCGGCAGCGCGCTGGAAGCGGCCGGATCAGCAGTAGCGGCGCGGGCCGGCGGTAGCGCGCTGAAGGCGGTCGGAACAGCAGTAGCGGCGCGGACGGCGGCAGCGGCAGAAGAGCAGCCGACCGGCAGTGGCAGAGGCAGTAGCGGCAGCGGCTGAAGGCGGGCGGCACTGCGGCAGCGGCTGAAGGCGGGCGGCACTGCGGCAGCGGCTGAAGGCGGGCGGCACTGCGGCAGCGGCTGAAGGTGGGCGGCACTGCAGCAACGGCGGAGGGGGCCGGAGCGGCGGCTGAAGGTGGGGCGGCTTGCTGGCGAGGAAGCGTCGGCGATGGGCGCGGCTCACCGCCGGGCCGTGGGAGGCCCGGCGGTGAGGGGAAACGCGGTCCTAGTCGAACAAGTCGTGCAGGAAGCCCTTGCGCTTGCGGTAGTGGCCGTGGTGGCCGCCGTGCCGGTAGTGGCCGTGGTGGCCGTAAGCCGGGGCCGGGGCGTAACCGGGCACCGGGGCCGGGTATCCGTGGCTGGGCTGCCCGTACGCGGGAGGCGGCGGCGGGGGCGCGTATCCGCCCGGCTGCGGCGCGTGGGGTGCGGGCGGCGGCGGGGCGGCCGCGGGACGAGGGGCCTGGCGAGTGTTGTAGGACGACTCGGCGTCGAAGAGCTTCTCGAGCTCACCGCGGTCGAGGAAGATCCCCCGGCACTCGGTGCACTGGTCGATCGTGACGCCGCTGCGCTCGTACACTCGCATCTCGCCGTGACACTTCGGACAGGTCATCTGCATCTCACAGACGGTACAAGGCTGTGTCATCCGTCGGGGCACTAAACGCTGTGTGGTTCCTGTGTGCACCGCGCAGTGCGAGGCCCCAGATCAGGAAGGCCACCGGATACAGCAGGTAACCGAACCGGGTGGTCGGCATCAGCAGGATCGCGGCCAGCAGGCCCCACCCGCAGATCATCGACGCGGTTGCCGCCGTGCGCGGGGGGCGCATCAGAATGCGTACCGTAATAATGCCTGCGACCGCGACCAGTAAGCCCAGAGCGACGAAACGCCCGGCCGGCAGGTGTTCCGCGATCAGATGGCCGGGGAACGGCGACTGGGCGGGGCTCTTGACGAGACCGTGCCCGAGCGGGAACCGGATCACGTTCTCCAGGAAGGCGTCCCGGTTGACCAGGAACGGCGGAATGAGTACGACGACCGGCAGGGCGATCGCGCCCGGGATCAGCCGGCCCGCGCGTTTGGTGACGATCGCCAGCACGATCAGCACGGCCACGACCGGTAAGGCGAAAAGCTTGCACGCAGCGGCGGCGCCGACGGCCACTCCGGCCCATCCGTAACGATCGGTAGCGGCGGCGGCCAGGGCGAGGAGGCAGAGTGCCAGCACCGGGATGTCGTCGCCGCCGGTGGCCAGGGTGAGCGCGCAGATCGGGAGAACGGTGACTGCTTGTAGCGCCCGTACGGACCATGGCGATTCCGGCAACAACCGCATGGCCATGATCAGCGCGGCCGCGGTGACGACCGCGAACCAGACGCGCGCGTCCGTCCACCAGTAGTCGCCGACGATCGCGCGCGGGAGCCCGAAGACCGCCATTCCGGGCTGATAGGGGCTGTATCCCATCAACCGCTCGTCGAGCGGCAGGGCGGCGATCGCGTCGCGGCTCAGGTAGGGCGTGCCGTCGTGCAGCAGCCGCTCGCCCATCCGCTCGACGACCAGCACCTCCTCCTGAGCGCGATCGACGCGCCCGCCGGCCCGCTGCACGGCCTGCACGACGAGCGGCACCAGGGCCGCGGTCACCCAGGTGATCCAGGTGAGTGCGACTCTTCCGCTCTTCAGGAGCTTGCGGCGGTACGCGATCAGCTGCGCGACAACCGCGAGGAACGCGCCGGCGTAGGCCCAGACCGCTATGGCACCCCAGGCGCGATGGGGCAGCAGCGTCGAGGACGTCGCGGTGAACAGCGCGAAGGCGGCGGAGAGGGCGTAAAGGGCCGCATCGACCGCGTACTCCCGAAAACCACGGTCCTCAGCTGCTGTTTCGCCACTCACGCGGGCAAGTGTGGCAGAGAAGATCTCCCTGTTGAGCCGGGCCGCCGCCGCGACATGCGGACGACCGCGCCGCCGTCGTGCAATGAGGCGGCCAGAGCGCCCGTACGCCCGCCCGTGCCCCGCTGCATGGTGGCCAGCAACCGATCGGCCGACATCGAGCGGGCGAAGAGGTGGCCCTGCCCGGCGACGCAGCCCAGCTCCCACAGCGAGAGCCGTTGCGGCTCGCTCTCCACCCCTTCGGCGATCACGGTGAGGTGCAGGCTGCGGGCCAGGTCGACCGTGGAGCGGATGACCGCGACCGCCTCGGAGGAGGTCTGCACGGTGCTGACGAACTCCCGGTCGATCTTCAGCTGGCTGACCGGAATGTGCGAAAGAACGGACAGCGGGGACACGCCCGTACCGAAATCGTCGAGGGCCAGGCGGACGCCGGCCTCACTCAGATCGTTCAGTGCCCTGCGCACGACCTCGAGCTGGGTGAGCGTCAGCGTCTCGGCCAGCTCGAAGACCAGCATCTCGGGCGACACCTGGTGGCGGCCGAGCCGGGCCAGCACCATCTCGGGGAAGCTCGGGTCGAGCAGGCTGCGGGGTGACACGTTCACCGCGACCGGCATGTCGAAGCCGGCCTCGCGCCACTGGTTGGACGCGTCGAGAGCCTGCTCGAGGACGGCGTCGGCGAAGGCGGGCAGCTGACCGGAGCGCTCCACCGTCTCGAGGAACTGCATGGGCGTCAGGAAGCCGTACTCGGGGTGCTGCCAGCGGGCCAGGGCCTCGGCCCAGAGCACTTCGCCGCTGCCCAGGTCGACGATGGGCTGGAATTCGACCACGAACTCGCGTTCGGCGATGGCGCGCTGCAACTCGCTGCTGAGCACCAGCCGCTCGACGTCGGCGGTGTCGCTCGCGTGCGCGTACGTAGCCGTAGGTTGACCTGCCTTTTTCGCCTGGTACATGGCGATGTCGGCGCGGCGCATGAGCTCGTTGACGCCGCCGCTGCCGGGCGCCAGCGCGATGCCGGCGGCGGCCGAGACGGTGAGCTGCATGCCCTCGACCTCGATGGCCTCGTCGAGGGAGGCGAGGACCGTCTCGGCGCGGTGGCCGGCCATGGCGGGAGTCGGCAGGTTGGTGAGCAGCATCGCGAACTCATCGCCACCGAGCCGGGCGACCAGATCACCGGGGGCCGCGGCGGTGCTCAGCCGGCGGGCCACCTTGCGCAGCACCGCGTCGCCGGCGGCGTGGCCCAGCGTGTCGTTGACCTCTTTGAAGTGGTTGAGGTCGATGAGCAGCAGGGCGACCACGCCGTCGTCGCTGTCGCCGGAGAAGTGGCGGGTGGCCCGGTCGTACAGGTGGCGGCGGTTGGCGAGGCCGGTGAGGGCGTCGTGGGCCGCGTCGTGCGCGTTCTGGGCGCTGATCCGCGCGAGTTCGGCGTACGCGGAAGCGTTGCGAATGGCCGTGCAGAGCGCCGAGGCGAAGGTCTTGAGCTTGTACTGCTCGAACTCGGTGAGCTTGACCGCGCCGCCGAAGCGCAGCCGCAGCACGCCGACTCGCAGCGTGCCGTCGTGCGCGATCAGGTCGGTGGTGACCTCGCCGCGGTGCTTGTTCTTGGCCGTGCCGGGCGAACCGTCGTGCCGGATGCCACTGGCCGAGCCGATCACGACCCGGTCGTCGGTGCCGGCCACGGCGAGGTCGATCTCGGCTTCGCTGGCCGAGAAGATGACCGCGGCCCGGGAGACCGCCGAGTGCAGCACCTGGGTGAGGTCGACGGCGTTGAGGGCGTCGGTGGCCTCGGCGAGGCGCTGCCAGGAGTCGCGCTCTTCGCGGGTACGCACCCGGCCCGACTGCCAGAGCTGAAGACACGCCACGATCAACGGCAGCAGAAGCAGCAGAAGCGGATCACCGTTGTAGGCGAGCAGCGCGAGTGTCACCAGCGTGGCGACGAGTCGAACGACATATCCGACAATTTTCACGTCCAGATTGCGGGTCGCCACGTCACGCAACCGAGAATGCGATGAAATCGCCATAATCGGAATGAAAGCTACCTGGTCGATCACCGCCATCGCGCAGATCGCCACCACGACGGCGCCGGCGGCGAACGGCGGATGGCTCGCGTCGGGCACCACCCCGAAAGCCAGGAAGACCCCGGCCGCGGCCGAAGCCGAAAGGCTGTCCTTCGCCACCTGCCAGGTGACCTTCAGGGGCGGCCGGCGCCGCGCGACGCGCAGGGCGGCGATGGCGCAGGCGGTCGAGAGGATCACCCAGGGGCCCGGAACCAGGGCGAGTCCGATGAGGACCGGAACCTCGACCCAGGTCGTGACGTCCTGGCTGGACAGGACGCGGAAGCGCACGCGCAGCCAGCTCGCGAGGATGGTGGCGACGAAGATCAGCCCCACCACGGCGAAGTTGGTCGGCGCCGCGGGTCGCGCGGCGGTGAAGGCGACCACCAGGCCGGCCCCACAGAGCGCCAGAACGACGACGAGACCGACGAACAGCCGAAGCTGCCGATCGGTCGCGTCGTCGTTGGAGCTAGTGGGGGGCATCAAAGGGTCCTGTCACTGAGCGCATCGAAGCCGTCGCTTCGGGCTCAAGCCTAAGCACCCCGCGCCCGTTCGCGCACCTATGGCTTCAGTCCCATTCCTGGCTCTTGCGCATGGCCCTCTCCCTGCTGATCTCGGCGGCGGAAGTGCGTGTGTTCGTCGCGACGACCAGAAAGGTATTTGGCTTTCACCCAGGTTCATAGTGTTTTGTGTCGGTATGAGCAGAAAGTGATAACAGCCTGTCTGCTCGTTACTCAGTGCTTAGGAATGGAAACTCAGAGCTATCTGGAATACCGTTATGGCCGCAGTGTCCAAATCGCACTCCGTGCTTTAGTTCTCACCCTCCGAGTGCCCATTTCCCGAGTGATCCACAACATGTCTGACCAGCGCATAGGCGCCAGACATTCGTTTAGCCATTTAAATTGTGCGCGGCTCATCGCGGCCGTGCGAACTCACGGCCGTATGAACTTTCTATAAGCTCCTGGTATGCCCGACGAATCCCAGCTCACTCACGTCGACGAGGCCGGCGCCGCCCGTATGGTCGACGTCTCCGCCAAGGAGATCAGCGCACGCCGTGCGATTGCCGCCGGACGTGTCGTGACCACCCCGGAGGTGATCGCCCTGTTGCAGAGCGACGGCCTTCCGAAGGGCGACGCGCTCGCCGTCGCCCGCCTCGCGGGGATCATGGGGGCGAAACGGACACCCGATCTCGTGCCGCTCTGCCACCCCATCGGGCTGCACGGCGTCAAGGTCGACCTGACCCTGACCGATACCTCGATCGAGATCACCGCTACCACCAAGACCGCCGACCGCACCGGGGTCGAGATGGAGGCGCTCACCTCGGTCGCCGTCGCCGGCCTCACCATGATCGACATGATCAAGGCGGTGGATCCGGCGGCGAGCATCGAAGCCGTCCGCGTCCTGCGCAAAGAAGGCGGCAAGACCGGCGATTGGGTACGCCCGGAGGACCGGCCGTGAGCGACATCACCGCCCGCGTGATCGTGGCGAGCAATCGTGCCGCTGCGGGGATCTACGAGGACACCAGCGGGCCGCGGCTCGTCGCGGGATTGCGCGAGCTCGGCTGCACGGTGACCGGAGACCCAGTGGTCGTTCCGGATGGTGAACCCGTCGCCGAGGCATTGCGCCAGGCGGTTGCCGACGGCATTGACGTCGTGGTGACCAGCGGCGGAACCGGTGTGACCCCGACCGATCGCACCCCCGAGGCGACTCGTGGCGTGCTCGATTTCGAGGTCCCCGGCATCGCCGAGGCCATCCGCGCGCACAGCCGCGACAAAGTGCCCGCCGCGGCTCTTTCCCGCGGTCTGGCCGGTGTCGCCAGCCACACGCTGATCGTCAATCTGCCGGGATCAACCGGCGGGGCGAAGGACGGACTCGCCGTGCTGGGCCCCCTGCTCCGGCACACGGTAGACCAGATCCGTGGCGGCGACCACCCCCAAAGCAGTGGGGCTGGATAGGCTCGACCGGTGAGCGCTGACGACACCACCCCGGTCGGCTGGGAGCAGGCCCGGGCCCTGGCCTACGCGGCCGGCCGCACGGCCGCCGGCGCGGCCGAGCTGATCTCGCTGCCCGAGGCCGACGGGCGCACGCTCGCCGAGCCGCTGCGCGCCCTGACCGACCTGCCGGCCTTTCCGACCTCGAGCATCGACGGCTGGGCCGTGCGCGGCCCGCAGCCATGGCGCCCGGTCGGCCGGGTGCTGGCCGGCGGGGTGGCCGAGCCGCTGACCGAGGACGGCACGTGCGTCGAGATCGCCACCGGCGCGATGGTGCCGTCGGGCGCCGCGGCGCTGGTCCGCATCGAGGACTCCACACGCGACAGTGAGGGCCGGGTCAGCGGCGAGCCGCGCCGCCACGCGGTGCCCGACTGGCGCATGCCGGGCGAGGAGGCGGCGAAGGACGAGGTGCTGCTCCCACCCGGCACGGCTGTCGATCCGGCCGTGATCGGCGTGGCCGCCACCTGTGGGTACGAGGCGCTGAGCGTCTACCCGCGGATCCGTGCCGGCCTGCTGGTCTTCGGCGACGAGCTGCTGACCGCGGGCACGCCGGGCGCCGGCCGGGTCCGCGACTCGCTGGGCCCGCAGGTACCGGCCTGGCTGCGGCGGTACGGTGCGACGGTCGACCCGTCCGCGATCACCGGCCCGGTTCAGGACACATTGGAGGCTCACCTCGCCGCCGTCCGGGGCGCCCTCCGGACGGCCGACCTGGTCTGCACCACGGGCGGCACCATGCACGGCCCGGTCGACCACCTCCACCCCGCACTGGCCGAGCTGGGCGCCGAGTACGTGGTGAACACCGTCGGCGTACGCCCCGGCTTCCCGATGCTCCTGGCCCGGGTGCCCGGCGAGGACGGACGCCCCCGCTTCCTGGCCGGCCTACCCGGCAACCCGCAGTCCGCCGTGATCGCCCTGATCACCCTGGTCGCCCCGTTGCTGGCCGGCCTGCAGGGCCGCCCCGCCCCGGCCTTGCCGACGGTCGAGGCGGCCTCGGTGGTCCGCGGCCGCGGCAACGACACCCACCTGGCGCTGGCCCGGCTCGACCCTTCGGGCCGCGTGGCCACCCCCGTCGGCCACGTCGGATCGGCGATGCTGCGCGGCCTCTCCAACGCACACGGCTTCGTCGTCATCCGCCCTGGCACCGAGGCCGCCCCCGGCGACCTGGTGCCCTTCCTCCCGCTACCACTGGTCGCGGGCGAACGCCCATGACCGGGAACATCACTGAGGAGCGCCCATGAGCGGGATCATCGCCATCAGCGAGGTGCTGGACGCGCCGCTCGATCTGGCCGCGCACGAGAAGGCCGTCGCCGACGTTCGGGCCGGCGCCGTGGTGTCGTTCCAGGGCGTGGTCCGCGACCACGACCACGGCCGCGGGGTGACGCTGCTGGAGTACGAGGGGCACCCGAGCGCCGCCGCGGTGCTGCGCGAGGTCGCCGAGGAGATCGCCACCGACCCGGACGTCTACGCGGTCGCCGTCTCCCATCGCGTGGGCACGCTGGCCATCGGCGACGTCGCCTTGGTCGCCTCGGTCAGCACGGCACACCGGGCCGCGGCGTTCGCGGCCTGCGCGCGCCTGGTCGACGAGGCCAAGGCGCGGCTGCCGATCTGGAAGCGCCAGGTCTTCACCGACGGCTCCGACGAGTGGGTCAACTGCCCGTAGGACGGCAACCTCAGCTGAGCCTTGGGCCGGGGATGGCTGGTACCCGCGGGGCCGCGGCTGTGGGGCGGCGTCGGGCGGGGGCCGACGGGCGCCACGGCAGGGCGTTGAGCAGCACGATCACCGTGATGGCGGTGACGTTGCCGACGGGTGGGACGGCGAAGACCAGGGCCACCACCGCCGCCGCCAGGAACGGCCCCAGGCCGGTCAGGCGACGGGGGACCGGCCGTCGAGGGCTGGCTCTCCGCCGTGCCGCCGCGTCGATGAGGATCAGGATGGCCGGGAGGGCCCAGACCAGCTCGTTCGCCGTGCTGACCGGGGCCACCGCCGCGCCGGCCAGGCCCACCAACGTGAACGCCGCGATCTCGTCGCCCTCCGCGTGGGCCGAGCGGGCTCGGATCAGGCCCACCGCGAGCAGCAGCACCGCGAACGACAGCCACACCAGCACCGGGGTGCTCGCCGAGTCGTAGAGGCGGGCCAGCACACCCGCCAGCGACTGATTGGCGGGTGCGTCGAGTGGCCCGGCCCGGTCGATGCTCGGCAACACCTTGGCGAACCAGACGCCCGGTGCCACCAGCAGCGCCCCCGTGATCAGGGTCCCGGCCGTGGCCAGGGCGGTCAGCGCGGCCCGCCACTGCCTGGTCAGGGCCAGGTGGGCTACGAAGAGCAGGGTTCCCGGGGCCAGGGCGGAGGCGATGCCGATGCCGGCGCCGGCCCAGGAGCCGGTCGACCAGATCCGCCGCAGGCGGCTTCCGCCGGCCGTCTGTGGCCACCAGGTGGCCCGGGTTCGGGCCCAGGCCGAGCGGCGCAGCGCCACCAGGTCGGCCACGACCAGGCCGAACAGGATCAGGTCGAGACCGCCGAGTTCGAGCGTCGCGCGCACCGGCTCCAGGAGCAGGGCGAGGACGGTGGCGACGACCACCACCGGGCGGCTGGCCCGGCCGTACCGGCGGGCCACCGGTCCGGCGAGGGCGGTCACGGCCAGACCCAGGGCGGCCACCCCGGCGATGGCCAGGCTGAGCCTCCACAGCCCACCGATGGAGACTGTCCCCGCAAGCACCGCCGACATGGCGCGACCCCCGTCGCTCTCGACTCCAGGCAGGCGGAAGCGACCGCCCCAGCCAGGCGGAAGCGACCGCCCCAGCCAGGCGGAAGCGACCGCTTCAGGCAGGCGGAAGCGACCGCGCAGCCCCTCGTCGGCTTAACGCAAAGATCGCAAAGAGGTTGTTAGCCGGGCATTTTGCGTGCGGCCGCGGCGCTCATCGCGGCAATCTTGGCTTCGCGTTTGGCCGTACGGACGGCGCGCCTGACGTTGCGCTGGGACCGGTCCACCGCGTGCGTGGTCCGGTAGCGCAGCCCGGGCTGCCCCTGCGTGTCGGCGGCGGCGAGCAGCAGACCACCCAGCAGGCTCAGGTTCTTGAGGAACTGGGTCTCCTGCTGCGCGCGGTCGGGCCTCGAACGGTCCCAGAACGGGTGACCGGCGGCCGTCGTGGGCAGCAGGCCCGCGGCCAGCACCGCCGCCGCCGGGCGGGTGACGTGGCCGGTGGCCAGGGCCAGCCCGGCGACCACGTCGCTCGCCGCCTTGAGCCGTACGAGCGTCCGGGTGTCGGAGGGCAGGCGCGGGTCGGTCTTCTCCAGCCACGGGCCGACCTTGTCGGTGACCCGCTGGGCGGTCTCGAGCTTGGAATCGGGATTGAGCAGGACGCGGACGCCGCTGACCACGAAGATCGAGGCCAGCATCGCGCGGGCGACGGTGCGTACGGGCTTCATGACCCTCGTTATACCCGCCGTACGCGGATCACACCGGCTGCGTACGCAGGTAGCGCCCGAAATGCGGCACCGTGAACGCGACAGTGCCACGCTCACCCGAGTAGATCAGCCCCTTCTTGATCAGCGCGTCCCGGGCCGGGGACAGACTCGCCGGTTTGCGGCCCAGCGCGGTCGCGATGTCCGAGGTCGGCACGGCCGCGTCCATGTCGTTGTCCGGCTCGCCGGACAGCGCGGCCATGGCCCGCATGTATTCGCGCTCGGCCGGCGTGGCCCGTTCGAACCGCGAACCGAAGAAGCCCACCGCCAGCTCGGCCTCCGCCTCGGGCGCGGCGACCCGCACGTCGGCGTCGGTCACCGGCGACTGCGGCGCGTGGTCCCAGGTCGCCTTCCCGTACGCCTGCACGAAGTACGGGTAGCCGCCCGATTTCTCGTACAGCAGGTCGAGGGCCTTCGCCTCGTATTCGACCTCCTCCCGGGCGGCCGGCGCGCAGAGCGCCAGGTCGGCCGCGACCCGGTCGAGCCGGTCGATGCGCTGGTAGCGGAAGAGCCGTTCGGAGTACGACTTCGCCGCCGAGAGCACGGCCGGCAGATGGGGCAGGCCGGCGCCGACCACGATCAGCGGCGCGCCGAGCTGGGACAGCTCGTGGCAGGCGGCGCAGAGGGCCGAGACGTCGGCCGGCCCCAGATCCTGCATCTCGTCGATGAACAGGGCGATGCCGGTGCCCACGTCGGTGGCGAGCGAGGCCGCGTCGGTGAAGAGCTCGACCAGGTCGATCTCGATGTCACCGGAGTCGGCCCGCCCGCGTGCCGGTGGCACGTCGATGCCGGGCGCCCAGCGGTCGCGCAGCTTGGCGTTGCTGTCGTTGGCCCGAAGCGCGAACGCCTTGAGCACGCCGAGCACCTCGTCGACCCGGTCGGGGTCGCGGTGGTGGGCGGCGAGCTCGCGGATCGCCATGTGCAGCGCGGCCGAGACCGGGCGGCGCAGCGACTGATCGGGGCGCGCCTCGATCTTGCCGGTGCCCCAGAGCCGGCCGATGGCCGCCGAGCGCAGCGTGTTGAGCAGGACGGTCTTTCCGACGCCGCGCAGGCCGGTCAGCACGAGGCTGCGCTCGGGGCGGCCACGGGCGACCCGCTCGAGCACCACGTCGAAGGCGTCCAGCTCGCGGTCGCGCCCGGCCAGCTCGGGTGGGCGCTGGCCGGCGCCGGGGGCGTACGGGTTCCTCACCGGATCCACGGATTGCACAGTATCGGGCCGTCTAGCTCTGACGCTAGAGATGCCTAGTTTTACCTCGTGTACGTTTCGAGGCGTCTCTAGCGCTATCTAGCTTCAGGGCTAGAGATGGCTAGAGCGGCCTAGGAGTTCTTGTGCTCCTTGAGGCACAGCACGAAGTCGAGGTCGTCGAAGGCGCTGTCGTAGAAGTACCACTTCGTGTACCCCGACACCGACGAGCACTTCTTCTCGGCGTCCGGCTCCCCCGACGTCTTCCCCTTGATCTGCTTGAGCACCTCGTACGTGCCGGTGGTGCAGGCCGACGTCCGCATGTCGGGCCGGGCGTCGGAGCCCTCGTTCACCACGCAGTCGCCCTCTTTGACATAGAACCGGGCGTCCTCGCTGCCGCGCGGCGCCGGCCCGTCCGGCTGGGCGGCGGAGGCCGACGCGTTCGGCGAGGCCTGGTTGCCCTTGTTGTCGTTACGCTCCTTGAGCAGCCACGCCGTCGCGCCGAGCCCGATGCAGATCAGCACGCCGAGCGTCACCACGAGCGCGATGATCGGGGTGTTGCGCTTCGGTGGCGACGGCGGAGGAGTCCGCAACCAGTCGCCGTCCGGGCTCACCGGCGCGTTCAGCGGGGCCGAGGTGTAGGACACCGGTTGCTGCGGGATCGACGGCGGGTGGGCACCCCACGCCGGCTCCTGCACCGGGGCTCCATGGTCACCCCACGGGTCGGCGGGCTCCGCATACGGCTCATCGGAGCTCCCGCTCGACCACGGCGGACCGGAGTACGGGCCGTTCTGCGACATCAGGGATCCTCCGAAGGCGGGTTATGCGCTCTCACCGTAGCGTGCGGGCACGACGCAAACCCGCACGGAATCGCCGCCTCTGTCGGCAACACGACGCCCGTCGCGCAATCGATACCGCTACGGTGCACATCCGTGCCGATACCCCTCGTGATCTTGGCCGCGACGTTCGGCGCGGCGACCGCGGCCTTCCTCCCCCGCATCGCCTATCGGCTCGCGGTTCCCTACGGCGAGCCGAGCCGGTCCACATGCGCCTCGTGCGGGGTCGCGCTTTCCGCGTGGGTCCGGGTGGGTGCGTTCTGTTCCTGTTCCCGGGTGTACGTCGTCACGACCGCCACCGGCGCCGCAGTGGCGGCGCTCCTGGCTGTCGCCATCGGAGAGTCGCCCCTGTTGCCGGTGTACCTGCTCGCCGCGGTCCCGGCGCTGCTGCTCGCGATGATCGACCGGCGTTGCCTGCGACTGCCCGACCGGCTCGTCGGCCTGCTCGCGTTCGTCGCGGGAGTGCCGCTCGCGGTTCTGCGGCCGGAGCGGATCGGCCCGGCGCTGGTGGCCGGGGTGGTGGTGCTCGGCGTGTACCTGCTGCTGCCGGGTTTCGGGCTGGGCGACGTGAAGCTCGGCGCCGTGCTGGCCTTCATCCTCGGCTTCGCCGGTTGGCCGGCGGTGGCCGTCGGTGTGATCGCGCCCCACCTGATCAACGGGCCGATCGCGGGTTTTCTGCTGCTGACCCGCCGGGCCGGTCGGCGGCAGCCGCTCCCCTTCGGACCGGCGCTCCTCGCCGGGGCGCTGGCCGCGATCATCACAACAGCCTGAGCTGGCGGTCCTTCGGGCGGGACGGGACCGTGTCACCCAGCCGCTCGAACAGACCGGAATCGATCACGTCGAGGAACGGGCTCGGCGTCTGCTCGCGTTCCCTGCCGTGCCGGAACCGGCGCGCCGCGTGGCTGACGTAGAGGCGGTCCTGCGCGCGGGTGAGGCCGACGAAGAACAGCCGGCGTTCCTCGGCGACTTCGTCGTCGGACGGCGTGCGGCCCGGCCACCGCAGCGGCAGCAGGCCGTCCTCGCAACCGACCAGGAAGACCACCGGGAACTCGAGGCCCTTGGCCGCGTGCAGGGTGAGCAGGTTGACCGCCTCGGCCCGCGGGTCGAGCGCGTCCACCTCGGCCCCGGTCGCGATCTCCTGCAGGAAGCGCGGAAGGTCGTCGCCGATCCGGTGGGCCAGCGGCAGCAGCAGTTCGGCGGCGGTCCAGATGTCCTCGGGCGCGACCTGCGCGCCGTCCAGCGTGGGGGCCGCGTAGCGCTGCGCCAGCACCTGCGCGGTCAGCTTGACCCGGGCCGCCAGCGAACCGCCCAGGCCGTCCTCGTGCCGCAGCTCGCGGGCGATCTCCTGAACGCCGGCCCGGTCCCGCAGCCGGTTGTGCGAGCGCTTCTGCACCGGCACGCCGGCCCGGGACAGCGCCTCGACGATCGGGCCGGACTGGGAGTCGGTCCGGTACAGCACGGCGATGTCCGAGAACGACAGGTTGCCGGCGATGCCGGCGCGCGAGTCGACCCGGCCCGAGTCGAGCGAGCGGTGGGAGAGGCCGCCGACCAGCTCGTCGATCGTACGGACCACGAAGTCGGCCTCGTCGGCCACGCTCGCCGCCGGGTAGCGCCCGACCAGCGGCGCCTCCGGGTCGAGCCGCGCGGGGTCGAGCCGCCGGCCGTTCACCAGCGACGACGGCGCGATGGCCTGCACGGCGGCGGCCAGGATCGGCGCCGACGAACGGTAGTTGCGGGTGAGCCGGACCAGGCGCGCGTCGACGAAGTCCTCGTTGAAGCGCAGGAAGTACTTCACGTCGGCGCCGCGGAACGAGTAGATCGCCTGGTCCGGATCGCCGATCGCGCACAGGTTGCCGTTCGCGGGGCTGAGCAGGCGCAGCAGCTCGTACTGGGTGTCGTCGACGTCCTGGTACTCGTCCACGAAGATCCACTGCCACTGGCGGCGGTACTTCTCCACCAGCGCCGGATCGTCGCGCAGCAGGGCGACGGGCAGGCTGATCAGCTCGTCGAGGTCGACCAGATCCTGCTGGCGCAGCAATTTCGCGTACGCGAGGTCGTCGTCGCCGGCCTGCTCGCGCGCCTCGGCCCGCTCACCCTCGTCGGCGATGCGCCAGGAAGTGCCCAGCCCGGCCGCTTTCGCGTTGTCGCGCAGGATCGACAGGCCGACCGAGTGGAACGTGCCGACGGTGATGTCCGCACCCATGTCGCCGAGCAGCGCGTCGAGGCGTTCCCGCAGCTCACCGGCGGCCCGCCGGGTGAAGGTGATGGCCAGGCAGCGCTCCGGGAAGACACCCAGCTCGGCACAGAGGTAGGCGATGCGATGCGTCAGCGTACGGGTCTTGCCGGTACCCGGCCCGGCGACGATCAGCAGCGGGCCGCCCGGCGCCGACGCGGCCACCCGCTGCATGGCGTCGAGCCGGTCGAGCAGGCCGGTGCCGACCTCCTCCATGCCGGAGAGCATCGGCTCGAACGGCTCGTGCGGGCTCGGCGGGGACGCGAGCGGCGGCACGACGGCCTTTTTCGGCTCCTTGACCGGCTTGACCGGCTTGGGCTTGGGCGCCGGGGCGCGGCCGATCGCCGGTTCGGGTTTGCGCTGCTGAGGCAGGTGCTGCGCGGGCAGGTCGAACAGCGTCTCGGCCTGCGGGGCGCTGGCCCGGTTGCGCAGCTCGCCCTGGTCGAAGAGCGTGATCACGCCGTACTCGCCGTCGTAACCCGGCACCCGGCGCACGTCACCGGCCCGCAGCCGGGTGATCGCCTCCCGCAGGTCGTCGCCGCCGGCCTTGCCGATCTCCTCGAGCGGCACCCGGCGCAGAATGTCGAGCTCGGCGCCGAGGGTGGCCACCAGGTGGTTGAGCTGCGACTCGACGGTCTTCGACTTGGGGCCGACGCCGTTGATCTCGCCGAGGATCTCGTGGATCTGGATGAGGTGCTCGACGTGGGTGTCCTTGTGGAAGCCCACCGGCCGGTCGGCGAGGTCTTCGACGCGGCTGAGCACCCCGACGGTGAGCGGCTTGCCGCACTCGGGGCACCGGCCGTTGTTCTGGCGGGTGCGCTCCGGCTCCCAGTTCACGCCGCAGGCGCGGTGGCCGTCGGCGTGGTACTTGCCCTCCTCGGGGAAGAACTCGAGGGTGCCGGCGAGGCCGGCGCCGGTGCGGACGGCCTCGTAGTCGGGCACACCGGTGAAGAGGGTGGCCTCACGGGCCAGCGCAGCCGGCGAGTGGGCGTCGGAGTTGGAGACCAGGCGGTAGCGGTCGAGGCTGGAGACGCGCCAGTTCATCTCCGGGTCGGAGGAGAGGCCGGTCTCGACAGCGGTGATGTGGTCGGCCAGGTCGGCGTAGCAGTCGGCGATCGCGTCGAAGCCCGACTTGGAGCCGAGGGCGGAGAACCACGGCGTCCAGATGTGGGCCGGGATCAGATAGCCGCCCGCCTCGAGCGCGATCTCGAGAAGGTCGCGCGAGTCGAGCCCGAGGATCGGCCGCCCGTCGGCGGTCAGGTTGCCGATGCGCCCGAGCGCGGTGTTGAACCGGGCCGCCGCCGCCAGATCGGGCATGTAGATCAGGTGGTGCACCTTGCGCGTACGGTCGTCACGCTTGTAGATCGTCGAGATCTCGACGCTGAGCATGAACCGCGCCGGGGTGCTCGCCTGCAGCGAACCGGGCAGCCGCTTGGTGACCTCGGCCTCGGCCTCGGCGGCCAGGCGGTAGAGGCCGTGGCCGGACTCGACCAGGCTCTCCTTGAGGTGGTCGAACCAGGCCGGATGGGTGAAGTCGCCGGTGCCCAGCAGGGCGATGCCCTTGCGCCGCGCCCACCAGGCCAGGTTGGGCAGCGTCAGATCGCGGCTGCAGGCTCGCGAGAAGCGCGAGTGGATGTGGAGATCCGCGACATAGGTGTCCGCGGCGACCGGGGACCCTGCGTTCTCCGAGGGCACGCGCTGCATCCTGTCACGCCCTCCGTCGCTCGCACGAATCGCCACGCCTCACAAACTTACGGATCTTGATGCCCTCGGGCCGCATCAGGTCGATCACATCTCACTTCGAGCGCAACTCGATCACGCTGACCTGAGGTGGCGCCCCGACCCGCACAGGTGGACCCCAAAAGCCGGCGCCGTTGGTCACGTAGACCGGCACCCCGTCCACCCGGCCGAGCCCGGACACGACCGGCTGCTGCAGCCGCACCAGCAGGTTGAAGGGTGCCATCTGCCCACCGTGCGTGTGCCCGGAAACCTGGAGATCGACCCCGAACGGGGCGGCGTCGTGCACGGCCACGGGCTGGTGAGCCATCAGCACGACCGGCCTCGCGGTGTCCCGATCCCCCAGCGCCCGCGCGAAATCGGGCGCGTCACCGTGCTCGGCCCCACCGAGATCGTTCACACCGGCCAGATCGAGCCCGTTGATCTCGACCCGCTCGTTGCGCAGCGGCCGCATGCCGAGCCGTGCCACCTCCTCCACCCACTCCTGATAGCCGGAGTAGTACTCATGATTACCGGTCACGAAGAACGCCCCATGTCGCGACTCGATCTCGGCCAGCGGCGCCGCGAACCGCCCCAGTTCCGCCACGCTGCCGTCCACAAGGTCACCGACGACGCACACGATGTCCGCCTGCACCGAATTGATCTGGTCGACGATCCGCCGCGCGTGATTGACACCGGTCAACGGCCCCAGATGAATGTCGGACACGACCGCCATCCGAAACCCGTCCATACTCCGCGGCACCTTCGCGAGCGGCATCTGAAGCCGATCGATCCGCGGCCCACCCAGAGCAGTCTTGACCCCATACCCGGTGACCGACGCCGCGGTGAGCCCGGCGAAGATCGCCACCCCCCGAGCAAGAACCAGCCGCCGATCAATCCCACCCTCGTTCTGGTCGGATCGCTCAGCGTCGCCACCCTCGCCACCGTCGCCACCCTCGCCACCGTCGCCACCCTCGCTGGCCGGAGCGTATCCAGGGGTCAGGGCTCGTTCATCACTCACGGCAGCTTGACCGAGAGCGCCCTCGCCCGGCGCGGCCGTTTGTTCGGGCGCGCCGGCTTCCGGCGGCGTGCCCCGTTCGGCGGGTGTGGCCTTCGAGCCGATCCGCACCGGCTCGGCGTCGGTCGCGTCTGCGTCGGCGGCCGCGGTTCCACGACGGCCGAAGCGCCACGTCAGCAGGATGGCGAGGCGGGGGATCTCGAGTACGGCCAAGGTCACCAGCAGGTAGAACATCAGCGCGATCCACAGGTACCCGGGCCAGGCCAGCCACTGGACCGCCCCCGAGCGGACGCCGATGAGTGTCGTGGGGACGAGCACCGCCAAGACGACGGCGATCACCGCCCCGACCCGGCGCCCTGTGCGGGACCGCATCGGATCCTTGACGAGCCGCTTCCACAGATAGAAGTGGACCAGGCCGACAACCACGAAGATCAGCCCGACGAACGCTGCCAATGTCCCTCCCCAACCGCGTATGAACCCAGCAAGTCTCCCGATTGCCGCTGAGAGTCTCCTGCCAGGTGCACACGGGCACCGGCGAGCTCGGGAGGAACGCTACAGGGACCCCCTGACACTTTCCGTATGTCGCTCAGAGCATGGACCCGAACAGTCGTACCCGGGCTACGAAGTCGGGCATGTCGGTTATCTGGGCGGCGGCTCGCGCTTCGACCTGCGCCACTTCGTGAGGGCCGAGTTCTTGCCGGCCCAGGGACATGCGCAGCCGTTCGGCCAGCCGTCCGAGCCGTAGCCCCACCCGCCGAACCATCACGTCGGCTCCCGAGAACGGCATGCCACCGCCGTCGACGTAGGCCTCGACCGTTCGCCGGACCACCGCCGGATCGGGCAGGCCGGCCCGGGTGGTGAAACTCAGCGTGGCCTGGGCGGCCTCCAGCCGGGCGCTGTCCGGGCCGGCGACGTCCCAGTCGATCAGTACGGGGCCCGCATCGGTCATGAGCACGTTCCACGGCTCGATGTCCCGGTGCGTCACCACGTAGTCGCCGGCCTCCCGAAACGTCCGCGAGACCCACGCCGCCGAGTCGAGGATGCCCGTCAGCCCGTCCCGGAGGACCGGCGCCCACGGCTTCCGAAGCCGCTCGCCTTCCCGGAGCCACCCGTCCCACTGCTCCCGATCGTCCAGCCGGTACCACTCCGGCGCCGCCTCTGGGCGCCCACTCGGCTCGATCCGGTGCAGCCGGGCCAGGGTCGAGCCGAGCCAGGCGCTCACCTCATCGGCGTCGTCGAGGGGCCGCCCGTCGACCCACTCGTACACCCGAAGCAGCCCGATCCCATCTACCTCGACCGCGCACCCGAACGCCGGAGCCGTCGCAACCGGGGCAACCGGCCGGGCCATCGAGATCCCGGCCGCGAGCGCCTTCTCCTCGAACCGCATAGCCCGGGCGAAATCGTCCCGCCACCCTTCGGCCGGCACGTGCTTGACCAGGAAACGCCCCTTGCGGGCAGTCAGAGTCCAGGTCCGCGAGCTCCGATAGCTCAACGGCACGAACGGACCCAGGACAGGCCCCAGCCCGTACGCGGCCGCCACCACCCCCGCCGTCGCATCGAGCACGCCGAGCAGCCTAGCCGCGCGGACACCGCCCCACCGCCCGCAACCATCGATACTTCGCCGGCTAACCGTCGGCTTCGCCGGCTCGTCGGCAGCGAACCGCAGCCGCTGGCGCTCCCGCCGCGCTCGGCTGGCCGTCACCGCCCGCCAACCCGTCGCCGCTGACCAATTCATGGCTGCCCACCGCGTGGTTGGCCCACCCGTCGCTGACCAACTCGTCGCCCGTCGCCCCGCGCTTACCAACTCGTCCGCCCGTCGCTGCGCGCTTACCAGCTTGTCGCCTGTCGCTGCGCGCTTACCAGCTTGTCGCCTGTCGCCGCGCGATGACTGTTGTCGTTGGCAAACTCGTTGTCACCGGCTGACCGTTGCCCATGGCTGACCGTTGTCACCGGCTGACCATCGTCACGGCTGACCATCGTCACGGCTGACCATCGTCACGGCTGACCGTTGCCCACGGCGTCACCCGCAGCGCTGCCGCAGTTCACCCGCCGCCAGCCCATCGTCCGCCTACGGTCGGCGCCGCTTGGGCTATGCGGAAGCACTTGGTGCGCATGATGCCGGACGTTGGCGGGTTGCCCGAGCTTGGAGGATGCGAAAAGTTGGAGGGTGCCCCGGGGGTGGAGGAGTGCCGGGGTTCGAGGATTCTCCGAGGTTGGAGGGTGCCCATTGCGAGGCGCGCCGGTGGCACGTGCCGGGAGTTGCAAGGTGCCCGGGTGGAAGGGGTGTCGGCACTGCGAGATGCCCGGTGCAGGGGTCGGGTTGGCAAGGTGCCCGGGCGTCGAGGCACGCTGCCCAGGTGCAGGGAGCCGGGCGCAGAATGCCCGGGTTGCAGGGCGTTGGGATTGCCACGTGTCCAGGTCCGGGATGTCGAGGTCGCAAAGACGCCTAGTTGTACAGGCAGCCGACCACGACATGAGCCGCAACCGCTCCGCCGTCGGTGCGCTGCGCGGCGCGGCTGGGGCAAAGGCCGTAGGCCGGCACAGCCACGCCACCCACGCGCAGGTGCGGGTCGGTCCCGGCAGCGCGGTCGCCGTGCTGCCCGAGGGCAGCTGGCCGACGCGGTCCACCGCGTGCACGACGAGCTGCCGGCGTGGCTTGGAGGGACTGGCGTGAACTGACCGTCAGCGGCGTCGTTCGCCGGCTAAGGATCCGCGCCGGGCGGTCAGCCGCCCGCGAAAGGGGGAAGGACGTCGACGGTGGCGTTTGTGGGGAGGGGGGCCTTCGCGTCGTGGCAGGCCAGGCCGTCGACCAGGAAGCTGGCCGCCTTGAGGACGACCCCCAGGCGCTCGCCGTGGCGGTCGGTCAGGGCCTGCTTCAAGCCGTCCAGCGAGTCGGCCTCCACCGGCTCGGCGGACACGCCGCCGGCTGCGGCGCGGGCGCCGGCGAAGTAGCGGACGGTCAGTGAGGTGGCCACTCATCCTCCGATCGCGGACATGGGGCGGGCCGGCTGCAGGAAGCTCGGGTCGTCGATCCCGTGTCCGGCCCGCTTGCCGCGCATGGCGACCTGCCAGGCCGCGGCCAGCTCGTCGTCGGTGGCGCCGCCGCGCATGAGGCCGCGCAGGTCGCTTTCCTTGGTGGCGAACAGGCAGTCGCGCACCTGGCCGTCGGCGGTGAGTCGGGTGCGGTCGCAGTCGCCGCAGAAGGGCCTGGTCACCGAGCCGATGACGCCGACGCGGGCGGGCTCGCCGGCCGCGTCGACCCGGCCGGGGACGAGCCAGGTCTCGGCCGGCGCCGTTCCACGTGAAACCGAATCGGGCTGAAGGCCGAACGGCTCGAGGTCGGCCAGGATCTGGTCGGCCGTGACCATCGTGTGCCGATCCCACTGATGTTGGGCGTCGAGCGGCATCTGCTCGATGAAGCGCAGCTGATAGCCGTGATCGAGGGCGAAGCGCAGCATGGCCGGCGCCTCGTCGTCGTTGATGCCGCGCATGAGGACGGTATTGATCTTCACCGGGGTCAGGCCGGCGGCCGCTGCCGCTTTCAGGCCGCGCAGCACGTCGGCGTGGCGGTCGCGGCGGGTCAGGGCGGTGAACCGGGCCGGGTCGAGGGTGTCGAGCGAGACGTTCACGCGGTCGAGGCCGGCGTCGCGCAGTGGCTCGGCCAGCCGCTCGAGCCCGATGCCGTTCGTGGTCAGCATCAGCCGTGGGCGGGGCGCGAGCCGCGCCGACTCCTGCACGATGCCGACCAGGCCACGGCGCAGCAGCGGCTCGCCGCCGGTGAACCGCACGTCACGGATGCCGAGCCGCTCCACGCCGATCCGGATCAGCCGGACCACCTCGTCGTCGGTGAGCTGGTCCTGCTTGGGGAGCCAGGCTAGCCCTTCCTCCGGCATGCAGTAGGTGCAGCGGAGGTTGCAGCGGTCGGTGAGCGAGACACGCAGATCGGTCGCCACCCGCCCGAACCGGTCGGCGAGCGCATTCACCGGGACCTCCACCGCTTGCTCACTCAACGAATCTATCCGCTCGCGGGCCCGAGCGCCGCTGCTGATTTCGGCCTGTGGACAACCGAGATGGATCACACAGCCCGCAGGGCGGCCTCGGCCGTGATCCGTACGGCGTCCCGATAGGTCCCGCCGAAGGCGGCGGTGTGCACCAGCATCAGGTGCATCTGGTGCAGGGGTACGCGCGCTTCCCAGCCGTCGGCCAGCGGATGCACCTCCTGGTAGGCGGCGATCACGGTCTCCAGGTGAGCGAGGCCGCCGAACAGCGCCAGCTCGGCCAGGTCGGTCTCCCGGTGACCACCCTGGGCGGCCGGATCGATGAGCCAGGCCCGGCCGTCCGACGCCCACAGCACGTTCCCGGGCCAGAGATCGCCGTGCGTGCGGCTGGGAGCCTCGCCATCGGCGTACTCCGCAAGCCTCTTGATGATCTTTTCCACCAGCGCGATCTCGGTCGCAGAGAGTGCGCCGCGATCGGCCGAGATCTTGAGGTACGGCCGGAGGCGGCGCTCGCCGAACCAGGAACCCCACGGCCCGCGCGACAGTGTGTTGTCCAGAGGAAGCGGACCGATGAAACCCGGCCATTCACTACCAAAAGCCTCGGCTCCCGAGCGATGCAGCGCAGCCAGATCGCGGCCGAAGCGCATCGCCCCGGCCCGGCTCGGCTCACCCGGCTCGATCCACTCCAGGGCAATGATCTCGGGAAGGGCCACGATCGTTTCCGGTACGGGGGCGCCCGCCTCCCGAAGCCAGGCGAGGCCGGCCGCCTCGGCGGCGAAGAATCCCTCCGGGGCCGTGCCCGACCGCCAGGTCTTGGCGAACAGCGACGTGCCATCGTCCAAGGTCAGCCGGTTCGCGGCCGAGACGCTGCCGCCGCCCACCGGCGTCTCCCGGATGCGCTGGTGGGTGAGAAATGTCGGTAGATGCTCGGGGTGCGCGCGCAAGTACGCCTGGTCCACCGCCTTATCTTCCGCTTCGGCTTACGGCTGCCCGGAATCGGAGTCAAAATGTCGCCATGAGCCCTGTCACAGTGCGTTCGTACCGTCCGAGTGACCACTCCGCGGGCCGTCGCCTGTGGGCCGAGCTGACCAACCAGCACAATCAGATGTACGGCGAGCCCGACTCCGACGGCGGTGAGGGCTTCGAGGAATACCTGACCCGGCTCGACCTGGGCGGGCTGTGGGTCGCCGACCATCACGACGACGGCGTGATCGGCCTGGTCGGGCTGGTGCTGCGGGGCCGTGCGGGCGAGGTCGAGCCGATCGTGGTCACCATCTCGCACCGGCACAAGGGCGTCGGCCGCAAGCTGCTGCGCCACGTCGCGAACGAGGCCCGGCGCCGGAACATGACCCAGCTGACCATCTCGCCCGAGTCCCGCAACGTCGACGCGATCCGTAGCCTGCATGCCGCCGGCTACGACGTCGTGACATCGATCGAGCTGACCCTCGACCTCGATCGCGCACCGCACGCGCGCCAGGAGGAAGGGCTCGAGCTGCACGACATGCAATTCCGTTCCTAGCGTTTCTGTGGACAACGCCGTGTCGTCCACAGGCTGACGATTCGGCACGCCCCGGCCGGGCCGATCGGAGCAGAGTGCCCGGCATGACGCCAGAGTGCTCGATCACCGTTCGTACCCCCGCCGAGCTGATCACCGTCACGCCGTACCTGGTGGGGTTCCATCCCACCGACTGCGTCGTCGTCCTCGGTGTGGAAGAGGGCGTGATCGCGTTCACCGCCCGGCATGATCTGCCGCCACCGGGCGGTGACGTCGACGCCGCGCCGCTGGCCACCGTCCCGGCCGGTCCCGAGGGCCGGTACTTCGTGATCGTCGGGTACGGGCCGGCCGCGCGCGTCACCAAGGCCGTCGGGCAGACCGTGGCCGCGCTCGAAGGGGCCGGCCTGTCCGTGCGCGACGCGCTGCGCGTGAGCGACGGCCGCTGGTGGTCCTATTTCTGTACGGAGTTGCGCTGCTGCCCGCCCGACGGCACCCCCTGCCTCCCGCCCCATCACCCGGTCGCCGCCGCCGCGGTGTTCCGCGGCATGGTGGCGCTGCCCAGCCGCAGGGCGCTCGTGGCCGTGGTGGCGCCGGTCGAGGGGCCGGCCCGGGAGGCCATGGTGGCCGCGACCGCGCGGGCCCGGGTCCGGGAGGCCGAGCTCAGGGCGGTCGAGGTGCGGACCCGCTCCGGGCAGCGGATGAGGCAGAAGGCGGGGCGGGTGGCGGTCCGTACGGCGGAGGTCCGGTACCGGGCGCGCGCCGAGCTCACCGATGACGAGGCCGCCTGGCTGGGGGTGTTGCTGGTGGACACGGTGATGCTGCATTACGCGCTCGGCCGGTGCGGCCCGGAGCCCTGGCAGCTCGCCCTGTGGACCGGCCTGGTGCGCCGGGTGGAGCCGGCCTTCGTGGCCGGGCCGGCGGCGCTGCTGGCGTACTGCGCGTGGCGGGCGGGCAACTGGCCGCTGGCCCGGGTGACGCTCGATCGGGGCCTGCGGGAGGAGCCCGGCCACCGCCTGCTGGGCGTGCTCGACGGCCTGCTGGCGGCGGGCCTCACCCCCGACGCGGTCGAGAGCCTGGAGCCGCCCCCGGTCAAACGGTGACGCGCTGCGCCGCCGTGTAGACGTTCAAACGGTGACGCGCTGCGCCGCCGTGTAGACGTTCAAACGGTGACGCGCTCCGCCGCCGTGTAGACGTTCATGCTCTGGCCGCGCAGGAAGCCGACGAGGGTCATGCCGGCCTCGTCGGCCAGCTCGGCCGCGAGGGTGCTCGGGGCCGACACCGCCACGAGCATCGGCAGGCCGGCCATCCACGCCTTCTGGGTGAGCTCGAAACTCGCCCGGCCCGACACGAGCAGGAGGTGTCCGGTCAGCGGCAGGCGACCCTCACGCAGCGCCCAGCCGATCACCTTGTCGACCGCGTTGTGCCGGCCGACGTCCTCGCGGAGCACGACCAGCTCGCCGTCGGCGGTGAACAGGCCGGCGGCGTGCAGGCCGCCGGTGCGGTCGAACGTGCGCTGGGCGGCGCGGAGCCGGTCGGGCAGGGCGGTCAGGGTGGCGGCGGGGACGGTCAGCGGGTCGGCCGCGACGTCGAACGGGGACTTCGTGCGGACGGCGTCGATGCTCGCCTTGCCGCAGACGCCGCAGGAACTGGTCGTGTAGAAGTTCCGGCTCGGGTCGGTGACCGGGGGCGGCACGTCGGCGCCGAGCACGATGTCGACCACGTTGTACGTGTTCGGCGTGTCGGTGCCGGCGCAGAGCTGGGCGGTGACCACGTCGGCGGCCGAGCGGATGACCCCCTCGGTGAGCAGGAATCCCATGGCGAGGTCGATGTCCTGACCGGGGGTCCGCATGGTGACGGCCAGCGGCTGTTTGCGGACGCGGATCTCCAGCGGTTCCTCGGCGGCGAGGTCGTCGGCGCGGCGCCGGGGCTCGCCGGTCGCGTCCAGGTTGATCTTCACGACCGGCCGCCGGGTCATCGTCCTCGCCATGGGTCGAGCGTAGGCCGGTCCGGGGCCGGCGTCGCGGCTCGTGGACCGCCGGACAGGAGTGATCCGCCACAGGTAACTGAGCGCGCGGTCACGCTCGACACGCGGTCGGGATACGGTACGTACGTGGGGGGATTTGCTGCGGTGGTGCTGGCCGGTGGTGCGGCGCGGCGGATGGGTGGCGCGGACAAGCCGACCCTGCCCGTGGCCGGTCAGTCCATGCTGACCAGAGTGCTGGCTGCCGTGCACGACGCCGACCCCCGCGTGGTCGTCGGGCCGGTGCCGCCTGACCTGCCCGTTCCGGTGCATTCGACCCGTGAGGACCCGCCTGGCGGCGGGCCCGTCGCGGCCACCGCGGCCGGGCTCGCGCTGGTGCCCGAGGGTGTCACCTTCACCGCGCTGCTCGCGGCCGACCTGCCGTTCCTCACCGGTGAGGCGATCGACGTGCTGCGGCTGACCGCGGAGTCGGCGCCCATGCAGGGCGCTGTCTACCGCGACGCCGAGGGGCGGCGGCAGATGTTGTGCGGGGTGTGGCGCACGGCCCGGCTGCGTGAGGCGATCGACAAGCTCGCCCGGGAGCGCGGCGGGTTGAACGGCGCCTCGGTGCGCGAGCTGATGGAACATCTGCGGGTGGCCGAGGTGTCCTGGCGCCGCCCGGGACCGCCGCCGTGGTTCGACTGCGACACCGACGACGACCTGCGCACAGCCGAGGAGTGGGCCCGGTGAGTGATCTCGACACCTGGATCAGGGCGGCCGCGGCCGAGCTGGGTATCGACCCGGCCGAGGTGCCGACCGGGGCCGTGCTCGGGCTGGCCAAGGACGTGGCCCACAACGTGGTGCGCCCCGGCGCGCCCGTGTCGGCGTACCTGGTGGGCCTGGCCGTCGGTCGTGGAGCCGACCCGTCCGAGGCGGCCGGCAAGCTCCGGGAACTGGCCCTGAGCTGGGCCGGCGAGCAGGGCGAGACGGCCTGAGCGTTCCAACCTCCGATACGGGCGCGTGCGGGCGGACGCCGCTCGATAGGGTGGCGGGAACGGAGGTGACGATCATGACGGCATCCAGCGCCGAGGGCGCGTCCACCGAGGCTGTTTTCCTGGACGAGCCGACCACGGCCGACCTGCGGGCCAAGGTCGTCGACGCGTGGCGTGAGTTCGGCACCGCGCTGGCCGGCCTCCTGCCCACGCTCCACGAGGGTGGGCACATCGACCTGACACT
Source organism: Actinoplanes sp. NPDC048988 (assembly GCF_043197815.1). NCBI lineage: Bacteria > Bacillati > Actinomycetota > Actinomycetes > Micromonosporales > Micromonosporaceae > Actinoplanes > Actinoplanes sp. NPDC048988. The sequence goes on from NZ_JBICTW010000023.1 coordinate 70,923, forward strand.
CGACCCGACCGCCTCGGGCACCGGCATGGCCGTCTACTCGGTCAGCATCCGGGTGCGCGCCGGCGGCGTCATCGAGGCGCTGGCCACCGGCAACGCGGGGCTGCCCGAGGGCTACCGGATGGACCGCTCCTCGATCGGCGAGCTGGTCGCGCTCGGCTGGTCGCCGCCGGGCGTGCTGCCGGGCTCGGGCGACTCGTTCGGGCTCAGCTCCACCCAGGACAAGTCGGGGGCGTTCGCCACCGTCGTCGCGCGCACCCTGCGCGACGTCTACGGCGCTCCACATCCGGCCTTCCTCGTCTACCTCGTGCACGACGAGAACGACGAGCCGATCGACACCGCGCCGCTGGGTACGGCCCGGCACGAGCCGAGCATCGACGCCGAGCTGAGCCTCGACGACCTCGACGAGGACGGCACGCTGGCCGCCGCCCTGGCCGACGCGGCCGACGAGGTCGTGCCGCTCGACGAGCGGGTGCGCACGGTCGTGGCCACGATGTCCAAGACGACAGTCGACCAGTTGCAGTTCGACGCCGACGGCGACATCAGCATCCGGGCCGGCTCGGCCATGGTCTTCGTGCGGGTACGCGACAACCCGCCGCTCGTCGACGTCTTCTCGCCGATCCTGACCGAGGTCGAGCCGACCGAGCAGCTCTACGTGAAGCTCTCCGAGCTGACCAACCGGATGCCGATCGGCCGCCTCTACTGCGCGCAGGACACGGTCTGGGCGTCCATCCCGGTCTTCGGCCGCAACTTCCAGGCCACCCACCTCATGCTGGCCGTGCAGGTGATGACCGGTCTGGCCGACGAGCTCGACGACCGGCTGCACGGTGAGTTCGGCGGTAAGCGGTTCTTCGGCGAGGGCGACAAGCCCGTGCCGCCGAAAGAGCCGGTGAGCGACGACCACCGTCCCGGGATGTACTTGTAGAGGACCCGTCCCGCCGGCCACGCGGGGCTGAAACCGCGGCCGGCCGGGACGGGCCCGGCTCACTTCACCGCGACCCACCCGATGCGGTCCAGGGTGGACACGTTCGAGGCGAGCAGTCCGGAGTCGGCCACCGACCAGAGCACGTCGCCGATGACCAGCGAGCGCCGCACCGGGCCGGCCATGGTCAGCCGGTCCGCCGGCCGCAGCCGATCGCCGCTGAGCCGCACCGCCAGCGGGCCGTCGGCGCGGGCGTCGCTGATCGGGACGACCAGCAGCGACGTGGCCGGCCACCACAGCACCGCGTGCGGGTCGATCTCGGCCTCGGACGAGCCGCCGGGGACGACGTGCTGGTCGAGGCGGCGCGGCGCGGCCGGATCGCTCACGTCGAACAGCGAGATCTGGGTGCCGAGCGGCCGTCCCTCGGCGGTCGCCTCCTGGCCGATACCGATCAGCCGGTTGTCGCCGACCGGCTGGAGGTGCGCCGAGTAGCCATTGATCTTCAGCTCGCCGGTGACCCGCGGGCGGGCCGGGTCGGCGAGGTCGAGGCTGTAGAGCGGGTCGGTCTGGCGGAACGTGACCACGTAGCCGCGAGCGCCGGCGAAGCGTACGGAATAGATCTGTTCGCCCTTGCCGAGACCGCCCACCGAGCCGACCTCGGCCAGCTTGCCGTTGCTCTCCTTGAGCACACGCACCGCCGAGCTGTCGGTCGCCGGGTCGGTCGTCGCGACTCGCAGGTGACCGTCCCACTCGGAAATCGAGTACTGATTGAGCAGCGAACCGGCAACCTTGCCGGCGGCGACGTACACGGGCTTGCCGGCCGGCGGCAGGGTGAAGCGGTAGATCTCGGTGTCGCGGGCCGGGGCCACCTCACGCCGGAAGGACGACGGGCTCGCGTTGTTGGCGATGTAGAGGCTGCTCGCTGTGCCGTAGACGGCGTCACCGTCGGCGACGAGGGCCACCGGAGAGCCGTCACTGAGCGCGGTCGCGCCGAGGTCGAAGGTGAGCACCCGCAGCATCGAGGCGCCGGAGAACGTCTCGGGCTTGCTGACCTGCGAGCAGTCGAGCTTGCCGCTGGTGCGGTCCGAACCGGTGGTGATCTCCCAGGCCGGCACCCACGAATCGATCCGCGGGCGGCTGCTCAGCACGACCCGGGCCACGCTGCCGGTCTGCCGCGCGTCGACCAGCGAGCCGTCCCCGCGATAGCGGCTGAGCAGCCGCGGCGTGCCGGTCAGGTCGATCAGCAACACCTCGGAGCGGCCGCTGTCCGGCCTGGAGAAACGGGCCGAGTCCTTGAGGTACGAGGGTCCGCCGTCGGCGAGCACCAGCGCGTGATCACCGGAGAGCAGCAGTTTCGGCTCGCCGAACGAATCGATGCCGAGATCGAGGCGCCCGGTCTGGGTACGGGTGGCGGCGTCGACGACCTTGAGGACGCCGCCGGTGACGGTGACGATCCGCCGGCCGTCGGTCTTGACGATGTCCGGCTCGTCGGCGCCGGCCTCGTGCACGTTGGTGCCCGAGTACGCCTTGGCCGCCGGGACACCGTCGATCGCGACGCCGCTTCGCGCCTGCTCGGGCATCGCCCGCATGTCGTCGATGACCTCCGGCTCCCGGCCGTACTTCTTGGCCGCGGCCCGCAGCTCCCTCTCGAGCTGGGCGCAGGAGTCGAAGGCGACGAGCTTCAAGGCGGGCCGGGCCGCCGGGGTGGAGGAGCCCGAGGGGGCCGGCGCCGGCGAGCCGGTGCAGCCGGCCAGCGGGAGGACGGCCAGTGCGGCGAGGAACCAGGATCGACGCGACATGCCCGGTTGGACGGCGCCCCCTACGAAGCGGTTCCCTCCGGTGCCGGAACCGGCGTCGGGGTCTCCACCAACCGGGACAGCACGATCATGCTGCGGGTGGAGGTCACGAACGGCTCGGCCCGCAGCTTCTCCAGCGCCTGCTCGAGGTGCCCGATGTCGGCCGCCCGCAGGTGCACCAGGGCGTCGGCCTCACCCGAGACCGTGTACGCCCCGACGACCTCGGGGTGGCGCCGGGTGGCCACCGTGATCTGGGCCGGAGTGGTCCGGCCGGTGCAGAAGAGCTCGACGAACGCCTCGGTCGTCCAGCCCACCGCCGACGGCTCGATCACCGTGGTGAAGCCCTTGATCACCCCGCTGGATCGAAGCCGGTCGACCCGGCGTTTCACCGCCGGGGCCGACAACGACACCTTGGCGCCGATCTCGGCGTACGACGATCGCGCGTCAGCCACCAGCAGCGCAACGATTCGCTGGTCCACCGCGTCCATCTGCAACGATTCGCCTCCGATGAGCAAGATTTAGCGCTGTTTCGTGCGCCTGAGCCTACCTACGCTCTAGTTCATGAACCACAGCGAGCGCCAGCCGCGGAATCGGACATATCTCATGTGTCCCCCGGAGCATTTCACGGTCGAGTACGCGATCAACCCCTGGATGGACACCACCATCCCGGTCGACGCGGCGCTCGCGGTCAAGCAGTGGACGATCCTGCGCGACACGCTGGGCGACCTCGGCCACACCGTGCACGTGCTCGACCCGGTGCCCGGCCTGCCCGACATGGTCTACGCGGCCAACGGCGCGTTCTCCGTCGACGGCGCCGTCTACGGCGCCCGCTTCCGCTTCCCCGAGCGCGCGGCCGAGGCCGACGCCCACGCCGCCTTCTACGGCGCCGGCGGCTGGCGCTTCGCCGGGCCGGCCCACATCAACGAGGGCGAGGGTGACTTCGCCTACCTGCCGGCCGCGTACGGCGGTCTGGTCCTGGCCGGCTACGGATTCCGGACCGACCCGAGCGCGCACGCCGAGGCGCAGGAGGTGCTGGGCCGCCCGGTGCTGTCGCTGCGCCTGGTCGACCCGGCCTTCTACCACCTCGACACGGCGCTGGCCGCTCTCGACGACCGCACCATCGCGTACTACCCGGGCGCCTTCTCGGCCGGTTCCCAGCGGGTGCTGGCCCAGCTCTTCCCGGACGCGGTGATCGCCGACCGGGCCGACGCCGAGGCGTTCGGGCTCAATCTGGTCAGCGACGGCCGGCACGTGATCCTGAACACCGAGGCCATCGCGATGGGTGACCGGGTGCGCGCGGCGGGCTACCACCCCGTGCACGTCGACCTCTCCGAGCTCAAGCGTGGCGGCGGCAGCGTCAAATGCGCCGTGGCCGAGCTGAGGCCGTAGCGGATGTTCGGACCGGGTGCGGGAAGATAGACCGCATGACCGACGAGAATCGCACCTTGGAGAAGCAGGACGACGGCTCCGTGATCGTGGTCGGCCCCGACGGGCGCCCGCTGGGCACCATGGACACCGAGGGCAAGCTGAACCCTGAGGAACCGGGCAACCTGATCGAGCAGCCCGCCAAGGTCATGCGGATCGGCAGCATGATCAAGCAGCTGCTCGAGGAGGTTCGGGCGGCGCCTCTGGACGAGGCGAGCCGGGGCCGGCTCCGCGAGATCCACCAGCGGTCGATCACCGAGCTCGAGGACGGCCTCGCGCCCGAGCTGCGCGAGGAGCTCGAGCGCCTGTCGCTGCCGTTCGAGGGTGAGACCCCACCGAGCGAGGCCGAGCTGCGCATCGCCCAGGCCCAGCTGGTCGGCTGGCTCGAGGGCCTCTTCCACGGCATCCAGGCCGCTCTGGTCGCCCAGCAGATGGCGGCCCGGCTCCAGCTCGAGCAGATGCGCGGCGGTGGCGGCGGCCGGCCGGCGCTGCCCATGGGCGCGCTGCCCGGCATGCCCACCCAGCAGGGCGAGGGCGGCCGCACGGGCCAGTACCTCTAGCCGAGGTCGTAAAGGTCGCGCAGGTACTGCGCGACCCCGTCCTCGTCGTTGGTCAGGCCGACCTCGTCGGCCACCTCTTTCACCGCGGGGTGCGCGTTACCCATCGCCACCCCGCGCCCGGCCCAGGCCAGCAGCGGGATGTCGTTCGGCATGTCGCCGAACGCGACGACCTCCTCGGCCTTGATGCCCTCGTTCTCACAGAGCCAGGCCAGGCCCGCCGCCTTGGTGACGCCGGCGGCGGAGATCTCCACCAGCGCGGTCGACGACGAGTGGGTGGTCTCGGCAACGCCGCCGAGCGTGCGGCTGACCAGCTCAAGGAACTCGTCCGGCTGGTGCGCGGCCGAGCGGGCCAGCAGCTTGACGGCCGGCACCGACGTGAGCTCGTCGGGTGTCGACAGCACGCGTACGTGCGGGTGGTTGTCGTTCTCCCAGCGCACCGGCCACGCCTGTTCGTACCAGAAGGCGCGGCCGTCCTCGACCTCGACCGCGAGCGCCACGTCGGGCACGGCCTCGCGCAGCTTGGCGCTGACATCGAGGAGCAGGTCGACGTCGAGCGGATCGGCCCGCAGGATCTCGTCGGTGTTCGCGTCGTAGACCACCGCGCCGTTCGCGCAGACCGCCGGCACCGGCGCCGCCATCTGGTCGAAGAGCTGCCGCAGCCAGCGGACCGGCCGGCCGGTCACCACGACGAACGGCACGGGCAGGGCGTCGAGCACCTCGATGGTCCGCTTGCTCAGCGTTCCGTCGGTGTGGATGAGGGTTCCGTCGATATCCGAGGCGACCAGCTTGAAAGGCGACATCACCTCGACATTAGCCGGTCCAGGTACACCGCCACGCCGTCCTGATCATTGGTGAGAGTCACGTCATCGGCGACGGCGAGCAGCTCGGCGTGCGCGTTGCCGACGGCCACCCGGCCCCAGCCGGCCCAGCCGAACATCGGCAGGTCGTTGGGCATGTCGCCGAAGACCAGAACGTCGGCCGGGTCGACGCCGACGGCCTCGGCCACCACCGCGAGCCCAGTGCCCTTGTCGACGTTGGCCGGGCAGATCTCCACGTAGTTCAGGCCGGCCTGGGTGACCGAAGCCACGTCCGGTGGCACGATGCGGCGCGCCACCGCGAGGAGCTCGTCGACGTCGTACGAGAAAGATCGGGCGAAGGCCTTGATGACCTCGCCGGTGCAGCACTCGGCGCGGGTGCGCGGTTCCACGACGACCGGGTAACGCCAGGTGGGGTCGTAGTCGCCCCAGAGCGGCGAGTCGTCGTGCTCCAGCGCCTCGACCATGACGGACAGCGGCCCGGTCTCGGCCTCGATCGCGGCCAGGACCTCGCCCAGCACCTCGCCCCGCAGCCGGGACCGGAGCAGATAGCTGGACTCGGCCTGGTCGAGGACCCAGCCGCCCTGCGCCATCACGAGGAAGTCGGCGTCGCGGATGTCGTTGCGGGTGAGGGAGGTGAGCCGCGGCCCACGGCCGGTGGCGCCCACGACCCGGATGCCGGCGGCCCGGACCCGGTCCAGAACCTCGTGGGTGTACGCGGACACGGTGTCGTCGCTGCGAACCAGCGTGCCATCGAGATCGGTCGCGACCAGCTTGGGGAGTCCAGGCTTGATCATCGATTACCTCCGGGGTGTCGCAAACCCCCGCGGAGGGCGGAAGGAGAACGGTACACCCGCCCGACTACCAGCGGCTATAACTTCTGGTAGCCGAGCGGTGTATGGACCGTTAGCCCTTGATCAGCGGGCCGGCTCGAGGACGTCCCGGCCCCCGAGGTACGGCTGGAGGGCCTTGGGGACCCGCACCGAGCCGTCCGGCTGCTGGTGGTTCTCGAGGATCGGAATCAGCCAGCGGGTGGTCGCGAGCGTGCCGTTGAGCGTGGCCGCTGTCTGCGGCTTGCCGGCGGCGTCCCGGTAGCGGATGTTGAGCCGCCGGGCCTGGAAGGTCGTGCAGTTCGACGTCGAGGTGACCTCGCGGTAGCGGCCCTGCGACGGCACCCAGGCCTCGCAGTCGAACTTGCGCGAGGCGCTCGAGCCGAGGTCGCCCGCGGCCACGTCGATCACCCGGTACGGGATCTCGACCTTGGCCAGCATCTCCTCCTCCATCGCGAGCAGGCGCAGGTGCTCCTCGGCGGCCTCCTCCGGCTTGCAGAAGGAGAACATCTCCACCTTGTCGAACTGGTGCACCCGCAGGATGCCGCGCACGTCCTTGCCGTACGACCCGGCCTCGCGCCGGTAGCACGACGACCAGCCGGCGAACCGCTCCGGGCCGCTCTCGAGGTCGATGATCTCGTTCGAGTGGTACGCCGCCAGGGCCACCTCCGAGGTGCCGACCAGGTAGAGGTCGTCGGCCTCGAGCCGGTAGATCTCGCTCGCGTGCGCGCCGAGGAAGCCGGTGCCCTCCATCGACTCCGGCTTGACCAGCGACGGCGTGATCGACGGGACGAAGCCGTGCTCCACCGCCTGGGCGATCGCCATCTGGAGCAGGCCGAGCTGGAGCAGCGCGCCGACCCCGGTCAGGAAGTAGAACCGCGAGCCCGAGACCTTGGCCCCGCGCTCGGTGTCGATCGCCCGCAGCGCCTCGCCGATCTCGAGGTGGTCCTTCGGGTTGTCGATCGCGGGGATGTCGCCGACCTCGCGCAGCACGACGAAGTCGTCCTCGCCGCCGGCCGGCACGCCCTCCTGCACCACGTTCGGCACGGCGAGGTGGGCCTGGCGCAGCGCCTCGTCGGCCGCGCTGGTCTCGGCCTCGGCCGCCCTGACCTCGGCCGCCAGCTCCTTCGTCCGGGCCAGCAGGGCGGCCCGCTCGTCGCCGGAGGCCTTGGGCACCTGCTTGCTCAGCGATTTCTGCTCGGCCCGGATCGCCTCGAACCGCTGGGTGGCGGAGCGGCGGGCCTCGTCGGCGCGCAGCAGGTCGTCCACCACCTCGGTGGACTCGCCGCGCACTCGCTGGCTGGCGCGGATCCGGTCGGGGTCGTCGCGAAGCAGACGCAGGTCAATCACGATTGACGAGCCTACCGGCGACCGAGCCCGATCTTCATCCGGATATGCCGTCCCCGTAGGAGGTGAACGGCTTGACCGGGGCGACGGTCAGATCCAGCGGAGCGTCGGGCTGCTTGTCGTCCTCGCTCGTGGGACGCCGCCACGACCACGGCTCGACCGGGGCCGAAGTCTCGTCGTCGTCCACCTTGTCCGGCCGTCCGAGGTAGCGGCCGGCCTGGTGGAGGGCGGCCAGGATCAGCGCCATGGCGGCCAGCGCGCACCACAGGCCCCGCCCGTACGTCAGTGAGATCTGGTCTTTGTCGAGCGCGATCTCGTAGACCCGGTCGATCGTGCCGCTGCGATCGCCCAGCTCGGCGGCGAGCGCGATGAGCAGGCCGAGGGCCGTGCCGGCGGCGCTGAGGCCGGCCAGCCGCGCGTAGCGACGGCCGGCGGGCGGCCCGAACATGGTCAGCACCACGGCCGGGACCACGAGGAACAGGCCGATCAGATAGCCCGTGCCGAGCGCGCCGAGGTCGCCGACGCCGGCCGCGACCGCGCGCTTTCCCACGTCGCCGCTGAGCACTTCGGCGTCGACCGTGGTGACCTGCCACTCGGAGAAGAGCGAGGCCAGGGCGGCCACACCGGCCAGGCCGGTCAGCACCGGCACCACCCGCCGGTCGCCGGCCAGTTCGCGAACGAAGCCGGACTGCCATCGCCGCCGGGTGGGCGGCTCCGGACCGAACTCGACCACCGACTCGGCCGGGGCGACGCCGAGGTCGATCGGCTGCTGCTGCGCGGGCATGTGAACCATGATGACGGGTGCGCAGGTCCCCCGGCCAGCGGCCGAACGATGGACTAGCGTTCTCGATATGCCTATTCGTACCGCAACCGCCCGCTGGCAGGGGAACCTCACCGAGGGTTCCGGCACGATCAAGACCGGCAAGGGCGGCATTCAGGGGAACTACTCGTTCAAGTCGCGCTTCGAGGAGGGCGAGGGGACGAACCCGGAGGAGCTGATCGGGGCCGCGCACTCCGGCTGCTACTCGATGGCGTTCTCCAAGGCCCTCTCCGACGAGGGCTTCACGCCGAACTCGGTCGAGACCGTGGCCAAGGTGCACCTGGACAAGACCGACGCCGGCTTCAGTGTGACCCGCATCGACCTCGAGACCGTGGGCGACGTCCCCGGCATCGACGACGCGGCCTTCCAGAAGATCGCCGTGGCGGCCAAGGAGGGTTGCCCGATCTCCCGGCTGCTCTCACCCGGCGCCGAGATCACGCTCAGCGCCAAGCTGGCCTGACGTTGGACCGGGGCGCTTGGTCCGTACGGCGGATCGAGCGTCCCGGGCACAATGGGTGGCGTGCCGGTCGAGATGAGCGCCGAACGCTTCGAGGAACTTGTCGGTGAAGCCCTCGACGAGGTGCCGCCCGAACTCATGCGCATGATGAGCAACGTCGTGATCATGGTCGAGGACCTGCCCCCGGACGGCAGCGACGATTTGCTCGGGCTGTACGAGGGCACAGCGCTGACCGACCGCGGCTGGGACTACGCCGGCGTGCTGCCCGACCGGATCACCATCTTCCGGCTGCCCACGCTGAAGATCTGCGACACCGAGACCGACGTGATCGACGAGGTCGCCATCACCGTGGTGCACGAGATCGCCCATCACTTCGGCATCGACGACCACCGCCTGCACGAACTCGGCTGGGGTTAGACCCGCCCTCTTACTCTGGGGCTCAAGGAGCCACAACAGGAGGACCTTCATGCGCAGTGAGCTTTTCTCGGCGGAGAACCTCGAGGTCGAGTCGGCCCAGCCCGGGCTGCGGCTGCAGAACTCCAAGCTGCTCAAGGCCGAGCTGAACGGTGAGTTCATGGCGCGGGTCGGCTCGATGGTCGCCTATCAGGGTCAGGTCCAGTTCGAGGCGCTCGGTTCCGGCGGCATCGGCAAGTTCCTCAAGCAGAAGATGACCGGCGAGGGCGTGCCGCTCATGCGGGTGAAAGGGAACGGCGACGTCTTCCTGGCCGAGCGGGCGGCCGACATCCATCTCATCGACCTCGACCCGGGCGACGCGCTCTCGATCAACGGCGCGAACGTTCTCGCCTTCGAGTCCTCGCTGCGATACGACATCAAGATGGTCAGCGGCGCCGGCATGATGTCGAACGCCGGCCTGTTCAACTGCGTCTTCACCGGCCAGGGCCGGATCGCCGTCACGACGCACGGCACGCCCGTGGTCCTCACGGTCGACCAGCCCACCTATGTCGACCCGCAGGCCGCGATCTGCTGGTCGGCGGGCCTGCAGACCGGATATCACCGGGCCGATCAGCTCGGCCTCGGCACGCTGCTGGGCCGCAGCACGGGCGAGCGTTTCACGATGAGCTTCGCCGGTCAGGGCTTCGTGGTGGTCCAGCCCTCCGAGGAGCCGCCCGGCGGCGTCGCCGGCCTCGGCGGCGGCAACCAGTCGGGCGGCGGCGGCATCCTGGGCAACCTCTTCGATTGAAAGGTCAGGCCGTCTCGCCGGCTCTGACCTGGGCCAGCCACGCCGCGGAGTCGGCGAAGTCGTTGTTGGCCAGGCCGGGTGGGGACGGGACCGGAGGCTCGGGGACCAGGCGGTGGCGGGGGTAGCTGCCGAGGAAGCGGACGTCGGCGCAGATGCGGCGCAGGCCCTGAAGGGCCTCGCCCAGCTGGGGCTCGGCCACGTGGCCGGTGCAGTCCAGGAAGAAGACGTACGTGCCCAGCTGCTCGCCGGTCGGGCGGGACTCGATGCGGGACAGGTTGATCCCGCGCACGGCCAGCTCGGTGAGCACCGCCAGCAGGGCGCCGACCTGGTCGCGCCGGATCGAGACGGCCAGCGACGTGACATCGTCGCCGGTCGGCTCGGCCGGGCGGCCGGGGCGGGTGAGCAGCGCGAAGCGGGTGACGGCGTCCGGGTGGTCGGCCACCTTGTCGGCCAGCACGGTGAGGTCGTTGCGGGCGACGCCGATCGGGGCGCAGAGCGCGGCGTCGTGCTCGCCGGCGGCGGCGCTGATCGCGGCGGCGGCGTTGGAGAGGACGTCGACGATCACCGCGTCCGGCGCGTTCGCGCGCAGCCAGTTGCGGCACTGGGCCGACGCCTGCGGGTGCGCCGCGATCGTCCGGATCTCGGCCAGCGGCGTGAGCTGCCGCGCCCCCAGCACGAACTCGACCGGCAGCACGACCTCGCGCGTGATCACAAGCGGGGCGCCGGTGACCAGCTCGTCCAGGGTGACCGGGATGGCCCCGCCGACCGAGTTCTCCAGCGGCACCAGCGCGGCGTCGGCGTCGCCGGCGCGGACCGCCTCGAGCGCCTCGGGGACGCTGCGGGCGGGCGTACGCAGGCCACGCTCGGCCGCGGGGATGGTGCGCAGGGCGGCCTCGGTGAAGGTGCCCTCCGGGCCGAGATAGACGAAGCGGGTGGGCGGCGTTCCGGGCATGACGGAAGTCTAGGGCCCGGCGCCGTCTTGTCAGAAGCCGCAGGCGAGCACGCGAATGCCGGGTGGCGCGCTGTTCTGCACCGGGTTGATGCACACCTCCGAGCCGGCGGCCACGCGAGTGAGCGTGGCCCCCGAGCCCGTGGCGACGATCATGAAGGGGTCCTCTTCCACGCCCTTGAGACCGAGCGCCGTGAAGGACCACGTGCCCGAGCAGAACGGACCCTCCTGCACCACGAGCGGCACCTTCGCCATGCCCTCCTCCTTCTTGGCCAGAGCCACGATCTCGGGGCCGGTCGGCACCGTCGTGCACTTGGGCGCGTGGGAGGGCGTCGGTGTCGGCGACTTCTCGGTGGGCGCGGTCGTCGTCGGCGCGAGCGTGGCGATGGTGGCCGGGGGGATGGTGGCCGGCGGCGGGAGCGTGAGCGGTGGATAGGTGGTGGCGTAGGTCGGGACGGTGGCCGGCGGGGTCAAGGGCTGGGTCGCCGGTGTGGGAAGCGCGGGATCCAGCGGGACGGGCGCGGCGCTCGCGGTCGCGTACGTCGGTGAGGTCGGCTGCGGCTGCGGCGGTTCACCGCAGGCCGAGAGGAGCGCCAACCCCGAAATGATCAGGGGAATGACGGGTGTGCGGGGGGACACCCGGACATGCTAAGCCCGATTCATCAGGACGCAATGCGATGGCCGGCGGCGTGCAGGGTGTCCATGGCCTCGGTGAGCCGGACCGCCGGGACCAGGAGGTAGTCCGTCGTATACGTGGAAAACGTCACAATGTTGACGCGGGCGTCGGCCAGCGGGCCGATGAGCGAGGCCAGGACGCCGGTCAGGGCGAGGTCGAGCGGCCCCACGACACGCAGGCATCGCCAGGCGGTGTCGGCCGTGGCGCCGTCCGGCACGCGGTCGCTGGGGCAGATGATCGACAGCTCCTCCGGCGCCCAGCTCAGCGAGATCACGCTCTTCTCGTCCGGCCCTTCGCTCAGCGAAGCGGGAATCGGTGAGCCGGCCGGAAGGCGGCACACCGCGTACTCCCCTGGTAGCAGGTCGAGATCGAGCATGAACGCAGACTACGTTTCGAGGTCATTTCTGCACATGCCCGCGAGGTGCGGTAAACACCACAGCGCGCTAGTAGCGCACCGGGGAGAAGAACGTCAGGGAGCCGGCCACGCGATCGCCGTCGATCAGCGGGGTCGCGATCGCGTCGACGGTCAGCGGCGGCTCGCCCGGGCCCGGAACAACGCGCAGCAGACCCCGGGCCAGGCGCTCGCTGCGAACCGCGAGCAACGGCGGGATCTTGTCGGCGTCCGACTCCTCGAGCTCGCCCGCGCCGGCCGTGAAGTCGATCAGGCGCAGCACTCCGCCGAGAGCTTTGCCGATCACCTCCGGCGGCTTGCCCAGCCCGAGCAGCTCCGCGGCCGAGGCCGAGAGGGCCTGGATCGCCGTGGAGTTATCGATGATCAGGCACGGCTCGGCGGCGGCCGTCACGGTCGCCGTCCACCTCTCGAGACTGGGGACGAACTCGGCCTCGGACGGTGTGCGCGCCTGGGGGACGAACGCTCCGGAAAGTGAGAGTTCGACGTGCGCCACCCGGTCCTCCTCGCTCCTGCGGATCAACGGCGGCGCCGCGGCCGCGACCGGTCACCCGGGCGCCCGCCGCGGCGATGAAGCCGTCGACATGTAACCGCAAGGAACGTTACCGGCGTGCCGGACGCTTGTCAGCGGCCGTTTGTCCGTCAGCGTGCCAGCGATAGTCACCGGCCGGCCGGTACGGAGCGTTGGCCCAGGTCGCCGGGTGGTTCGCCACGGCTGAGAGCTTGCCCGCGGTGGCCGGCGAGATGCGGGCGCCACCGGCGATCAGCAGGCGGTCGAGCTCCTTGTCGGTGGAGACCAGCACCTCCTTGGGGAGGCCGTGAACGCTGATCACGCCGGATCCGACGAAGGTGAGCACGGGAGTCACGGGGACGCTCAGGCCGACCGCGGCGGACAGGGCCTTGCTCGCGCGGCGGGCCTCGCGGCGGGCCTCGGCCACGTACGCCGGGCGCTTGCCGTTGATCTGGACTACGTCGCCGGCGATGAGCACGCGCGCGCGGCCGTGGTCGGCGACGGTCACCGCGTAGACGCCGCCGGGACCGATCGCCAGGAAGCCGGCACGGTCGTCGGCCGGGTCGGGCTCGTAGTGGCCCAGGGCGTCGGTGCGCGGCCAGTCGACGATGTGCCACGCCGGGCCGAGGCGGTCCAGGCGGGTGAGAGCGCGGTTGCCCGCTGCTTCGAGACGACGGGCGTCACGCTCGGAGCGGCGGCGCTTGAAGTAGTCGGTGGGCGACGGGCGGTTCGGTGCCTCCAGCGCTGCGGGCTGCGCGAGAGAGCGGTCGATGATGGTGGTCGACTTCGCGGGCAGAGCAGGGCGTGCTGGGAAGACAGTCACTTCGACCTCCGGCAAAAGGTCCTTCGGGCTCTCTTTTCACTACCGTAAGTGCTCGACCCCCTACGGAAGCAAGACACCAGGGCGGAAAGAAAGGGGAGTGAGTGGGGATGAATGCCGCATTCACGCATCGCGAGTTCTTGCGGATGGTGCATCTCAGCGCCCGTTCTCCTGTTCGACTGGTTCTCGGACAAAGTTAGTCGGAGAGCCGGGTTCATGCACAGGTGTCTCATGATCTAGACCGAACGTCATCGAACAACCGCGAGGAGTGCTGGGAGATCGACTGGGGAGTACGGTCGGCCTGTGGCGCACTACGTCGACAGTGAGGTGGGCAGGCTCCGCACGGTGCTTCTCCACCGGCCGGGACCCGAGTTGGCCCGATTGACCCCACGAAACAACGATTCGCTGCTTTTCGATGCGATTCCCTGGGTGGGGCGGGCGCAGGAGGAACACGACGCCTTCGCGGCGGCCCTGCGGGAGCGCGGCGTGGAGGTGCTCTATCTCGGTGAGCTGCTCGCCGAGACGCTGGCCATCACCGAGGCGCGCGCGGAACTGACCGCCGGGGTGCTGGCCGACCGCCGGCTCGGCGACACCCTGCGCGACAGCGTGGGGCGTTACCTCGCCGACCAGGACCCGCGGCGCCTGGCCGACGTGCTCATGGCCGGACTGGCCCACGAGGAGCTGAAACCGGGGCCGGGCGGCCTGGTCTACGAGCTCATGGACCGCCACGACTTCGTGATCGACCCGCTGCCCAACCTGCTGTTCACCCGGGACTCGTCGGTCTGGGTCCGCGACCACGTGGCGGTCACCAGCCTGGCCATGCCGGCCCGCAACCGGGAGACGACGCTGACCCAGGCGATCTACCGGTACCACCCGCGCTTCGCCGGGGCCGAACTGCTCTACGACCCGGGGCTGGAACATCTCGAGGGCGGCGACGTGCTCCTGCTGGCGCCGAACGTGCTCGCCATCGGCGTCGGCGAGCGCACCACCCCGGCCGGCGCCGAGCGGCTGGCCCGCCGGGTCTTCGCGGCCGGGCTGGCGCACACCATCCTGGCCGTGCCGATCGCCCAGGAGCGCGCCACCATGCACCTCGACACGGTCTGCACGATGGTCGACGTCGACGCCGTGGTCATGTACCCGAACATCGCCGACACCCTCCAGGCGTACACGGTCACGGCGGACGCCGACGGCGAGCCCCGCGCGCGAGCACCGCGACCGTTCCTGGAGGCCGCCGCCGAGGCGATGGGTATCGACCGGTTGCGGATAATAGACACCGGTCTGGACCCCGTCACCGCCGAGCGCGAGCAGTGGGACGACGGCAACAACACGCTCGCCATCGGCCCGCGCCTCTGCGTGGCTTACGAGCGAAATGTCGAAACCAACGCCCAGCTGGAGCGGGCCGGCATCGAGGTCGTGCGCATCAGCGGCAGCGAGCTCGGTAGCGGCCGAGGCGGCCCCCGCTGCATGAGCTGCCCTATACAGCGTCAAGCCCTCGATTAGGTACAGGTGACGCGAGAGACGATCAGCTCGGGGACGTGGGGCGGGCCGCCGCGTTCGGGGAAGTCGAAGACGGCGATCTGGAGCTGCATGGGGTACTGCGGGGCCTGATCGATGTGCTTGACGACCTCGCCGTCGATCGTGAAGTCGAGGGATTCCCGGCGCCACTTCACGCCGTACGCATGGAAGTCTGAAATATCCAGAGGATGCGTGACAGTTCCCCAATCCTCGGTGAGGTGGGGGTCGCGGAACCGATGCAGGCCCATCCCGATCTCGTGCGGCGCGGTCCCGAAGACCTCCATCACGCAGATCTCGCCGGACAGCTCGGGGACGGTCTCGATGCCGGCCAGCCAGAACGCGACCATCGAGCGCGGCGTGATGATCCCGCGCAGGGTGATCTCGACGTCGCTGTAGATCGGCGTGACGCCCCAGAACTCACCCTGTTCCTCACGGACCTGAAGCCCGTCGCGGAACGGCTGGCCGCCGACCGTGCTGCCCACCGGCCCGGAGTAGTTGGCGCTCTGGATGCCCGACACGCGCAGCGGCGTCTCGTGAACGCCCTCGGCCCACAGCGGCTGGTCGGCGGGAATGCTCAGCCGAAGCTCCCCGCCGCCCACCTCGTACGTCGCCGTCGACCGCGCGCGCGAGCTCCAATGCGGCAAATACCACGGAACCCACCGAGAACGGTCCAGCTCCGAAGACGTGAACCGCTCGTCGAACATCGGTCCCGGCCCTTCTGTCAGCGTGACCAAGTCGCATTGCGCCCGTCGGTGTCGAGGGCGCCGAAAACGGCTAGGCGCAGCCGAGGCCGTTTTCGGTGACCTCGACACCGACCCCTCGGGGCGCAATGCCCGCCGAGCGGAGCGAGGCCATCAGCGGAGCGTCAGCTGGCGGCCGATCAGGCCCTGCTTGGCGCGGCGGGCGTCGGCGTCCAGCGGGCCGGTCTCGGCCAGGATGTCGGCGTAGCGCTTGGCGAAGTCGGCCAGCGGGGCCTCCCAGTCGGCGCCCTCGCCCTCGCCCGGGATGTCCCAGACGGGCACGAGCAGGCCGTGGGCGCGGAACATGCCGGCGAACTTCGTGTTCTCGCCCAGCAGCAGGTCGCCGGAGGCCGAGAGGCGGGCCAGCGCGTCCAGTGCCTTGTCCTCCGCCTCGGGCAGCACCCAGCGCACGTGACCCTTGTCGGGGGCGACCCGGCACCAGTACGCCGCGTGGGCGCTCTGCAGGCGCACGGTCGGGTAGATGGAGGCGTTCGCCCGTTCGAGGGACGCCTTCACGTTCGGGTCCTCGGCCTGCTCGGCGTCGAGCCAGTACTCGAAGCCCTCGTGCATGGTGATCTCCAGCGGGCCGTCGGCCAGCACGTCCTGGAGGCGGGGGCCCTCGCCCGGCAGGGCCGGCACCGACACCGTGTCGCCGGGCTCGGTGCGCAGGGCGCTCAGGATCGCCACCGCGAGGTCACGCGAGACGTCACCGGACTGCACGTGCCGCTGGAGGCCGATGAAGACGCGGCCGTCCTGGCGCGTCATCGCGGGCCAGGCCATCGGGAGGACCGTCGAGAGGGTGACCGGGCGGTCCCCGTACTCATCGATGATCTCGGGCTTGAGGGTCAGCGGCGCGGACGCGGCCGGGACGAGCTCACGAAGCGCGATCCACTCCGGCTCGTCGGCCATCCCCTCGAACGGCCGGGCGACGAAGATGTCCCGCACCTTCTCGCGTTTCGGTGCGGACTGGCGTTGATTGCGACGCTTGCTCACGGCGACACAGCCTAGGCGGTGAAGCGCCCCGTGTCTTTTCAGGCTCGCGGGAGACGGACCTCGGCCGTGGTACCGCCACCCTCGCGCGGGCGCAGCGACACCCACCCGTGCTGCCGTTCCACGAGCCGGCGCACCAGGTAGAGCCCCAGGCCGGCGCCGGGGTGATGTTGCCGGTCGCCCGACTCGGCCTGCCAGTAGCGCTCGAAGGCCCGTTCGACGTGTTCCGGCTTGATGCCGACGCCCCGGTCGGAGACCCGGAAGCGCAGCGTCTCCTCGTCGGCGCCGGCGCACAGTTCGATCAGCGAGTCGGGCGGCGAGTACTTGTCGGCGTTCGTGGTGAGCTCGGTCAGGATCGTCGCGATCGAGTCCTTTTCCCCGTACGCCTTGGGCAGCTCCGCCGGAAGGTTCCCGGTCAGCATGCGCCGGCGCAGGTCGGCCGGCAGTTCCTCGACGGCGCCGCGCAGCGTCTCGGGCAGGTCGAACGGTCCGGCCGGCGACTCGCCGATCTCGCCGTCGGCGCTGGCCGCGGAGAGCAGGCGGTCGACCAGGCGGGCCAGTTCGCCGGCTCGGGTGCCGATGATCCGTACGGCTTCCTGGCGCCCGTCCTCGCCGAGCGAGTCCCAGTGGTTGGTGAGCGTGTCCGCGTACCCCTTGATCACCGTGACCGGGGTGCGCAGCTCGTGGCTCGTCACGGCGACCCAGAGGTCACGGGCGTCCTGCCGGGTGGTCCCGTGCACCGGCAGGCCCGCGCGGGCCGCGTAGAGCCGCCCCACGTGCGCGGCGAGCAGTTCCAGCACGGCGTGGTGCTCCGGGCCGGGCTCGCCGTCGTCGCCGCCGAAGTAGACGTGCAGGGAGCCGACGATGGCGTCGCCCACCTCGCAGCGCGCGCCCAGCATGCGCCGCAGGTCGCCGCCCTCGACGTGTTTGGCGAACTCGTCGTTGAGCGAGTCGAGCGGGATGAGCAGGGTGCGGCCGCCGCGCAGCCGCGAGTCGGCGCGGTCGACCCGGCGGCCGATGGCGGGGGTGCAGGCGCCGGTGGCCGCGATGATGCGGCCGTGGTCGGGCGCGTACTCGGCGAAGCCGGCGCCGCGGCCGCCGAGCGCCTCCTGGGCCAGCCGGACGACCTTCTGCAGCGTGGGCAGCCCCGTCTCGCCGTCGTTGATCCGGTCGAGGACGGCGATCTGACCTCGGGTCAGCGCGCTGTAGTCGGGGAGGTCCGGCATGCTTGCGAGTTTGCCTCGCTTCTCGGTCTTTGGGCAGACCCCGTGGGTGTCGTGCGTCACATTTCGGCGAGGTGGTCAAGAACGAAGCGGGGCCGGTCGGTGATCACGCCGTCCACCCGGTGCTCGAGCACCAGGTCCAGTTCCGTCTTCTCGTTCACCGTCCAGACGTACGCCTGGTGGCCGGCGGCCCGGATCGCCGGGATCAGGCCGGGACGGGCCCGCACCAGCCCCACGCCCGGCCCCGCGATCCGCGCGCCGAACGGCAGCCGGCCCCGGGACACACCCACCCCCGGCGGCAGCAGCTCGACCAGATAGACCGTGGGGATCGTGGGCGCCTGGGCCCGGACGCGGCGCAGCGCCAGGGCCGCGAACGACATCACCGTCACTCGGACGGGGTCGTCGGGTCGCTGCTCGGCGAGCCCGTGCCGGCGCAGCATCTGCACGAGGCGCCGCTCGACCTCCGCGCCGTAGCGTGACGGGTGTTTGGTCTCGATGAGTAGCCGCACCTGCCGGCCGCTGTCACGCACCGCTTCCAGCAGCCGGTCGAGGGTCAGCAGCCGGGTGAGATCGGGCAGGGGTTCCTCGTCGCCCGGATATCCCGGGTGCCACGAGCCGAAGTCGAGCGAGTCGAGCTGGGCCAGGGTCTTGGTGCTGACCAGCCCGCGGCCGTTGCTGGTGCGGCCGAGCCGCCGGTCGTGCACGCAGACCAGGTGACCGTCGCGGGTGAGCCGGACATCGCACTCGAGCCCGTCCACACCGTCCTTCAGCGCCTGCATGTAGGCCCCGAGGGTGTGCTCGGGCAGCGCGTCACCGCCGCCACGGTGCGCGAAGACCAAAGGACGGTAGTCAGTCACAGGACGGCTGGTGGCTGACCGCTCTCATTGACAACCTCGCGGCCGGAAGCCTCCCAGGACTTCATGCCGCCGTCGAGGTTGCGCACGTTGTCCCAGCCGTTGCCCATCAGGTACGACACGACCTGGCCGGAGCGGCCGCCGGAACGGCACACCACCACGACCTCGACATCGGTCGGCACCTCGGCGACGCGGGCCGGGATCTCCATCATCGGGACGTGGTGGGCGCCGGGCGCGTGGCCCGCCGCCCACTCGTCGGGCTCACGAACATCGAGCAGGTAGGCGCCGTCCTCGACTTCGACGGCGGTCACGCTGGGCACTTGAGGTCCGAACACGGCCTCAAGGGTACGGGGGTCAGCCACCGGTGTTGGCGGTCGACCCCTTCTTCACGTTGGCCGACATCCAGTCGCCCACCTTGTCGGCCGCGACCGCCTTGTAGAGGGCCAGCGCCTTCTCCCGGTCGGCGACCACCACGGACTGGCCGGAGATGGTGTCGGCGCCCTTGTTGGGGCTGGTGATGAAGGTGAGGTTGTCGCCGCGGACGCCGCGCAGCTCGGAGGCCATGTCGGTCAGCGAGAAGTTGTTGTCGACGGTGACGGCGGCGGTGACCGCCTTGAGGAACGAGTTGAGCTTGCCGGGGTTGGTGATCGTGCCCGAGCTCGTCGCCTTGTCCATCAGGGCCTTGAGGAATTCCTGCTGGTGCTGCATGCGGGCGAAGTCGCCGCGGGCGAACTGCTTGCGCTGGCGCACCCAGTCGAGCGCCTGCTCGCCGTTCATGTGCATCATGCCCTTTTTGAACACCCGGTGCGGTTTGTGGATCGACGTGATGGTCTGGTCGACCTTGAGGTCGACGCCGCCGAGCGCGTCGGTGACCTCCTTGAAACCGCCGAAGTCGATGGCCATGACGTGGTCGATCTTGACGTCGGTCATGCACTCCACGGTGTGCACCGCGCGGGGCAGGCCACCGAAGGCGAACGCCGCGTTGATCTTGGCGCGGCTGCCGTCCGAGCACTGGGCGTCGTTGCTCTTGGGAATGGTGACCCACAGGTCACGCGGGATCGAGATGAGCTGGGCGCTCTTGTGGTCCTCGGGGACGTGCATGAGGATCAGCGTGTCGGCCCGCCACTTGCCGGCGCCGTCGTCCTTGGCGTCCGGGTCACGGGAGTCGCTGCCGACCAGCAGGATGTTCTGCGCGCCCTCGATCGCCTTGGCCGGGCGGTCGGTCGACAGGCCGGAGAAGGCGTCGGTGCGCTTGAGGTCCTTGTCGAGGCCGCGGGCGTAGCCGTACAGCGAGATGCCGCCGATGACCGCGATGATCAGCAGGGCGAGGCCGCCGAGCAGGGCGATGCGCTTCCAGCGGGGCCGGGGGCGGTTGCCGCGGTAGGAGTTGCCCCCACCGCTGCCGCCGGGTGGGCGGCCACCGCCGCCGCCACCGCCACTGTTGCCACGGGGCGGCCAGTCCTCTCCAGGCCCGGACGGGCGTGACGGACGTGCCGTGGCCCGGCCCGCGGGCGGAACTGAGGCTCTTCCCGACTGGTTGCCGTACGGAGAGGTGGGAGCAGACATGAAAGCTAGGTTACGGACCTCGCGCTCGTTCGCCTCGTCTTAACGGGCGACGCGGCACGAAGGGGGGAGAGGACGGCTCTCCCCCCTTCGGCCAACCGCAGGTCAGACGCGGGTCAGTGGGCCCCGTGTCCGGTCAGCGACCGGACCTCGAGCTCGGCGTACTTGTCGGCGTCGGACTCCTTCGAGATGACCGTGCCGATCCAGCCGGCCAGGAAGCCGGCCGGGATCGAGATGAGGCCGGGGTTGGACAGCGGGAACCAGTGCCAGTCGTGGTCGGGGAACATGGCCGTCGGCGAGCCGGAGACGACCGGCGAGAAGAAGACCAGGCCGACCGCCACGATCAGGCCGCCGTAGATCGACCACATGGCGCCGGAGGTGTTGAACCTCTTCCAGAACAGGCTGTAGAGGATCGCCGGCAGGTTGGCCGAGGCGGCCACCGCGAACGCCAGCGCCACCAGGAAGGCCACGTTCAGGCTCTGCGCGAAGATCGAGAGCGCGATCGCGACCGCGCCGATGCCCAGGGCCGAGATGCGGGCGACACGGACCTCGTCCCGCTCGGAGGCCTGACCCCGCTTGATCACGTTGGCGTAGAAGTCGTGGGCCAGGCTCGACGACGACGCCAGGGTCAGGCCGGCCACCACCGCGAGGATCGTGGCGAAGGCGACCGCCGCGATCACCGCCAGCAGGATGGCGCCGCCGGTGTCACCGCCGAAGTAGTCGATTCCCAGCGCCTGGGCCAGCTGCGGGGCGGCCGTGTTGCCGGCCTTGTCCTGGGCGGTGATGTTCTTGCCGCCGACCAGGGCCGCCGCGCCGAAGCCGAGGGCCAGGGTGAACAGGTAGAAGACGCCGATGATGCCGATCGCCCAGAGCACGCTCTTACGAGCGATCCGGCTGGTCGGCACGGTGTAGAACCGGGTCAGGATGTGCGGCAGGCCGGCCGTGCCGAGCACCAGGGCGATGCCGAGCGAGAGCAGGTCCATCTTGCTGTAGAAGGTGGCCGACGCGCTGGCCGACTCGACGCCGTAGCGCAGGCCCGGCTCGAGGAACGCGTCACCCTTGCCCGACTGGGCGGCGGCGTCGCCCAGCAGGTTCGACAGGTTGAACTTGTAGTGGGCCAGCACCAGGATCGTCATCAGCAGGGCGCCGGTCATCAGCATGAACGCCTTGACGATCTGGACGTACGTGGTGCCCTTCATGCCGCCGACCACGACGTAGACGATCATCAGAGCGCCGACCAGGATGATCGTGGCGACCTTGGCCGTGTCCGCGTCCATGCCGAGGAAGGTGGTACCCGGCTTGATGCCGAGCAGCAGCGAGACGAGCGCGCCGGCGCCGACCATCTGGGCGATCAGGTAGAAGATCGACACGACGATGGTGGAGACGCTGGCCGCGGTGCGCACCGGGCGCTGGCGCATCCGGAACGCCAGCACGTCGGCCATCGTGTACCGGCCCGCGTTGCGCAGGTACTCGGCGACCAGCAGCAGCGCGACCAGCCAGGCGACCAGGAAGCCGATCGAGTAGAGGAAGCCGTCGTAGCCGTAGAGCGCGATCAGGCCGGCGATGCCCAGGAAGGACGCCGCCGACATGTAGTCGCCGCCGATCGCCATGCCGTTCTGGAAGCCGGAGAACTGGCGGCCGCCGGCGTAGAAGTCGGTGGCCGTCTTGGTCTGCCGGCTGGCCCAGATCGTGATGCCCAGGGTGATCGCGACGAAGACCAGGAAGAGCGTGATGGTGAGCCCGCGCGAGGAGGAGGCGGTGGCCTCGGCGGCGAGGAGGTGCGGTTCCATCAGGCGTCGGTCCCCTTCTTCTCGCCGCTCTCGATCTCGTCGTAGATCTGCTTGGCCAGCGGGTCGATCTTCTGGGCCGCGTAGCGCGAGTAGTACCAGGCGATCAGGAACGTGGAGAGGAACTGGAGCAGGCCGAAGACCAGCGCCACGTTGATGTTTCCGACGATCTTGGTGCTCATGAAACCGCGGGCGTACGCGGAGAGCAGGACGTATAGGGCGTACCAGAGGAAGAACGCGGCCGTCATCGGGAAGACGAAGCTGCGGACGATGTGGCGCAGCCTTCCGAACTCCTCGGACTGCTGCACGGCCACGTACCTCTCGGCGGAGGTCGAGGGCACTTCGGTAGTCACCGGGTTTCACCACCTTCGGTGGGGCGGACTTTCCGGCAACGTACGGAAGTTGCGGGCGAGTCACCGGCACCCGGTCGGCTGTTGCGCCGAGTGGCCGTCTGACTGCGCCCAGCGGGTCACAGCTCCCGGTAACGCCCTCGATAGTGGATCAGCGGACCGGCCGGGGAATCGACGGTGATCGTCTCGATCACGGCCTCTACCAGCAGTGCCCAGCCGCATTCCCGTGAGGACTCCAGGCGGCAGCCGGCCCAGGTGCCGTGGTCGGCGGGCACCGGCCCGTACTCGGTGTCGATCCACTCGTCGGCCGCGAAGAGGCCACCGGGCGCGGGCATGAGCCCGGCGAACCGGTCGGCCACCTGCCGGTCGGCCGGGGTCAACGGGATCACCGTGAACCGGCGGCTGGTCTCCACCGCGTCCCAGAAGTCGCTCTCGTCGTCGATGAGCCCGAGAACCCGGCCCGGGTCGCCGTCGGCGATCAGCGTCGAGGAGACCGTGAGCCCGGCCGGGCCGGGCGTGGTCCAGAGGGTGACGGGGCTGGCCAGCCGGCCCCGCAGGCGCCGGACCGCCGACTTCTCCTCGTCGGGGGTGGCGAAGGGATCGGTCGAGTGAATCGTCACGCTGACCATTCTGGCTTTGCTTACAGAAGGTGCACGACCCTATCGGTCAACATTGATCAACTACTATCTTCCTACGGGAGGAGGTCGCCCGTGCATCAGCAAGTGCAGTTGCACCCGGGAGAGGTGCTGCACGTCGGCGCCGACGCGAGCGTGCAGTTCGAGGGCGCCCGGGCTCTGACCTTCCGGCTGATTCGGGTCGACACGCGCAGCACGTACGACGGCTGGCTCTGGCTCGAGGGATACGTGCTCGGGCCGACCGGGGCGGCGCTGCAACGCCGCCGCATCTTCGTACGCCGTGAGGGTCTTCGCCCTGCTCTCTGAGAAGTTCCTGGATGTAACGTGTGCCAATGGATGAGGCGTTGCCTCGGCCCGGCGAGGTCGTCTACGTGGGCGGGGCGGCCAGCGTCCAGTTCCAGGGCGAGCGGGCGCTCACCTTCCGGGTGATCCGCGTCGACCCCCGGCTCACCTACAACGGCTGGCTCTGGATCGACGGCTACGTGCTCGGGCCGACCGGCGAGGCGGTCGAGCGGCGGGTGATCTTCGTACGGCAGGAGGGCCTGGTCAAGCGGCGCTGAGTCACCGGCCGGGCGTGACCGCGGCGAGCACTTCGGGCATGCGTCTGTCCAACCTGTCACCGGCGATGCCCGAGCCGATCAGGTAGGCGGCGCAGCCGTACGCGATGCCGACCGGCAGGCCGAGCCACAGCCAGACGTCGCCCAGGAAGAAGCCGACGACCTGCAACGGCGCCGAGACCACCACGGTGGCCACCATCGCGCCCAGGGTGAGCAGCCCTTTGGCCACCCCGCCGCCCGAGGAGACCGCGAACGGGCTGGTCGTCTCGGGCAGCGCGTAGGCCGCGACCACCGAGACCGGCAGCACCACGCCGAGCCCCACCCCGTACGCCGCGACGAGCCCGCCGAACTGCGCGGCGATCGCCTCGGGCCGCCCGCTCACCAGCGCCACGACGACCGCCACGATCACCAGCAGCGGCACCGTGAACAGGGCGTGGGCCGCGGCCCGCGAGTGGATCTCGGTGCGGCCCGGCACGCCCGCGGTCATGTTCGCCGCGTACGCGCTGCCCTCGTAGCCGAACTGGTTGGCCAGCGCGACAGCGGCCAGCGCGCCCACGAACAGCGCCATCGGCCCCGGCGACCCACCGCTCATCGAGATCGAGACCGGCAGGAAGAGGCCGACCACGGTGAAGGTGATCAGCGAGGCGCGCCGCCGGGTCTCCCGCATCCAGTAGCGGACCTCGCGTGCGACGAGCGCGCCGAACCGGGTCGCGGGCAGCCGCCCGGCCAGCAGGCGGCCGACCGGTGACCGGGTGTCGGTGGCGGCGCCGCCACGGCCACCGGCGGCGGCGCCGAGCATGGCCCGTTCCAGGGTCGCGCTCCACCACCAGAGCAGGCCGACGAGGGCGGCCACGACGATCAAGAGCTTGAGGGGTACGGCCCACGCGCGCCCCGCGGCCACGTCCAGGCCCACCGAGTACGGCGCGCCGAGCGGCGTCCACCCGGCGACGTCGGCCACCGTGCCGAACGCCGCCCAGTCGGCCCGCTCCAGACCGGCCAGCACGGCGAGCTGGAGCGGCCCGAGCAGCGCGGCCGTCACGGCGAGCAGGATCACGGCCAGGTCGCGCGAGCGCCGCGACCGCAGGCCGGTGGCGAAGGCGCTGGTCACGGCCCGGCTCACCGCCACGCAGAGCAGCAGGCCGACGACGATCCCGGCGAGTTGCGTCAGGGCCGCGGCGGTACCGCCGAGCTGGGCCGCCGTGCTGACCGTGCCGGCCGTCGCGACCAGAGTGGCCAGCGTCGGCAGGCCGACCAACGCGGCGGCGAACAGGCCGGTGATCAGGGCGCGGCGGCGCAGCGGGAAGAGCGCGAAGCGGGCCGGGTCGAGCGACTCGTCGACGCCGAAGAAGACCAGGGGCAGCACGACCCAGCCGAGGACCAGCGCCGCCCCGCCGAGCGGCAGCAGCGTGGCCGCCGCCTGGTCGTCGCCGAGAACGCCGGGCACGGCGAAGATCGCGTAGCCGGCGACCGCGAAGATGCCGGAGAGCAGCAGGCCGGTGAGGAAGAGCGCGACGCGCCCGGGCCGGCCGCGCAGCCCGTTGGCGATGAGCCGCAGCTTGAGCCGGACGAAGGTCAAGGAAGATCCGGAGGGCGCCGCGGTCAGAGCCACGCCAGCTCCGAGCCGGTGGCCACGCGGGCGCCGACCACCTGGACGAAGACGTCCTCGAGGGAGCGGTCACCGCGTACCGCGTCGAGGGTTCCGTGCATGCGCAGCACGCCGTCGGAGAGGATCGCGACGTGCGAGCAGAGCCGCTCGACGACCTCCATGACGTGACTCGAGAAGATCACCGTGCCGCCGCCGGCCACGTACCGCTGGAGGATGTCCCTGATCCGCGCGGCCGAGACCGGGTCGACCGCCTCGAACGGCTCGTCGAGCACCAGCAGCCGCGGCGCGTGCAGCAGCGCGCAGGCCAGGCCGATCTTCTTGCGCATGCCGGCCGAGTAATCGACCACCATCGTCTTGTTCGACACACCGAGCTCGAGCACATCGAGCAGCTCGCGGGCCCGCTGGTCGACGGTCGCGGCGTCCATCCCGCGCAGCAGCCCGTGATAGGCGAGCAGTTCGGCGCCGGTGAGCCGGTCGAACAGGCGCACCCCATCCGGGAGGACGCCGAGCCGGGCCTTGGCCGCGGCCGGGTCGGCCCACACGTCGTACCCCAGAAGGAAAGCCTGACCCGCGTCGGGCCGCAGGAGACCGACGGCCATCGAGAGGGTCGTGGTCTTGCCGGCGCCGTTCGGGCCGAGCAGACCGTAGAACGAGCCGGCCGGCACGTCGAGGCTGACGCCGGAGACGGCGAGCTTGGTATCGAAACGTTTGACCAGACCGCGCAGCGACATCGCCGCCGGCGGTTCTGCCCCTGAGCGTTGCGCCGGCACGGTCATGGTTTCGAAGTTAGCAGGTCAGGACACCCGCAACGACTCCGGCGCGTGCAGCCGGAGCATGGTCGCCCCGACATCCGGTGGCACCCGGCGCCCGGTCAGCAGGGAACCGGTGACCATGACGAAGAAGGCCAGCGGCACGGTCCAGGCGGCGGGCTCGCCGATGAACTCGGCGGACCAGCCGTGCAGCGGCGGCCCGAGCACGGTGATCAGGACGGCCGCCATCGAGGCGCCGCCGCCGATCAGGATGCCGGCGATCGCGCCGACGTCGGTCAGCCGGCGCCACCAGATGCCGAGCACCAGCAACGGGCAGAAGCTGGACGCCGCGACCGCGAAGGCCAGGCCCACGACCCGTGAGACGTCCATGTTGGAGACGTAGAGCGACAACAGCACGGGTACGACGGCCGCGAGCACCGTGGCCAGGCGGAAGTCGCGCACCGAACCGCCGCGCCCGGCGTGCAGGACGTCGGTGAAGACCACCCCGGCCACGCTGGTCAGCAGGCCGGACGAGGTGGAGAGGAAGGCGGCGAGCGCGCCCGCGGTGACCAGCGCGGCCAGGAGGCGGCCGAGATGACCGCCGCCGAGCGCGGCCTCGGGCAGCAGGAGCACCACGGCGTCGGTGCGGCCGGTCATCAGGAGCTGTGGTGTGTAGATGCGCCCGAGGACGCCGTACAAAGTCGGCAATAAATAGAAGAGCCCCACGAGACCCAGCACGACCAGGGTGGTCCGCCGGGCGGAGGCGCCGTCGGGATTCGTGTAGAACCGCACGAGCACGTGGGGCAGGCCCATGGTGCCGAGAAAAGTGGCCAGGATCAGCGAGTAGGTGGCGAAGAGGGTGCTGTCGCCGCCGGGCAGAAGCCAATCCGCGCCGAACTGACTGTCGACCGTGCTGACATGCGGAACCTCGTCACCGGCGTCGTAGCGGAGAGTCTGTCCTTTTTGTACGGCGAGGCCGTCGACCACCGCATCCTGTTCCATGGTGACCGTCGTCGCGGCCGGAAAGACGGTCGGAGTGACCGCGGGACGGCCGTCCGACTGCCACTGGAGCACCAGGAAGATCACCGGGACGGCGAGCGCGGTCAGCTTCAGCCAGTACTGGAAGGCCTGGACGAAGGTGATCGCCCGCATGCCGCCGAGGGCCACGTTCGCGGTCACCACCACGCCGACCAGCAGGGCGCCCCAGGCGTACGAACCGCCGGTGACCGTGGTGAAGGTCAGCCCGGCGCCCTGCAACTGCGGCACCAGGTAGAGGCAGCCGATGAAGACGACGAAGACGCTGGCCAACCGGCGCAGGGTCAGCGAGCCGAGCCGTACCTGGCAGAAATCGGGCAGGGTGAACGCGCCCGACCGTCGCAGCGGCGCGGCCACGAACAACAGCAGGGCCAGATAGCCCGCGGCGAAACCGACCGGGTACCAGAGCACGTCGACGCCGTACCGCAGCACCAGGCCGGCGACGCCCAGGAAGGACGCCGCCGACAGGTATTCGCCGCTGATCGCGGCCGCGTTCCAGGCCGGGCTCACCGAGCGCGAGGCGACCAGGAAGTCGGAGGTCGTGCGGGCGAAGCGCAGGCCGTAGACGCCGATGCCGACGGTCACCAGCACCACGACCACCAGGGAGGGCACGACGTACGGGTTCACCGCTCGGGCCTGCGGATCACGGCGATGAAGTCCTGCTCGTTGCGCTCGGCCCAGCGCACGTACGCCCAGCCCACCACCAGCAGGAACGGGAACGCGGCGACACCGAGCAGCAGCCACGGCAGATGCACGCCGAAGAGCTTGAACTCGGCGACCCCGGGCGCGGCCACGAACAGCAGCGGCAACGCACCGAGGGCGATCACCACCACCAGCGCCAGCCGCAACGCGAGGGCCAGTTGGGCCCGCATCAGGCCCTTGACCAGAGCCTCACCCACGGGAGTCTGTTCCGCGAGGTCGGTGCGGGTCAGGTCGGCGGGGCGGCTGCGGGCCGCGACTTCCCCGAGCACGACCCTCGTACGCCGGGGGGTGTCGTCCGCGGGGGTCATGTCCGGAGTCTGTCCGCCCCGGATCAAAGTGGCAAGGTGACCTGGATGTGGCAGCCCGGGCGGCCCCGCTCGGGGTCGACCACGGCGATCGTGCCGCTGTGCATCTGCACCACCCAGCGGGCGATGGCCAGGCCGAGCCCGGTGCCGCCGCCGGCCGCCCGCTCGCCCCGGGTGAACCGCTCGAAGACCCGGTCGCGCTCGTTCGGCGGGATGCCCTCGCCCTCGTCGGCGACCGAGACCAGCAGGTGGTCGCCGCGGCGCTCGGCGCGCACCTCCACGGTGCCGCCGGGCGGGCTGTGCCGGGCCGCGTTGTCGACCAGGTTGGCGAAGACCTGGTGCAGCCGCTGCCGGTCGCCCGGCACGACGATCCCGGGCGACGTGACCTCGAAGAGCACGTCGCGCCCGGCGCCGGCCGCGTTGACCTCGGCCTCGCGCACCACGTCGTGCAGGAAGGACGGCACGTCGATCGGATGGCTGGCCAGCGGCGTCACCCCGGCGTCGACCCGGGACAGGTCGAGCAGCTCGGTGACCAGGCGGCCCAGCCGCTCGGTCTGCGCGAGCGCGGTCCGCATCATGGCCGGGTCGGCCTCGGCCACCCCGTCGACGATGTTCTCCAGCAGGCCCTGGAGGGCCGTGATCGGCGTACGCAATTCGTGCGAGACGTTCGCGATCAGCTCGCGCCGCTGCCGATCGGCCGCGCCCAGGTCGGCCGCCATCTGGTTGAACGCGGTGGCCAGCTCGCCCACCTCGTCGGCCGAGGTGGCGCGGACCCGGCGGCCGTAGTCGCCCTGGGCCATGGCCCGGACCGCCGCCGTCATCTCCCGCAGCGGCGACGTCATGCCCCGGGCCAGGAACTGCACGATGATCACGCCGATGACCGTGGCGGTGACGCCGGTCCAGATCGGGAACCAGCCGAGCCAGAGGTAGAACCAGGCCAGGCCGCTGAAGCCACCGGCGAACAGCACCATGATGATCTTCATCTTGATCGACCGGACCGGATCGAGCGGCCGGGGCAGCCTCAACTTCACCGCTCGACCTCGAGCGCATAACCCACACCGTGGACCGTACGGATCAGGTCGGAGCCGAGCTTGCGGCGCAGGCCCTTGATGTGGCTGTCGACAGTTCTCGTGCCGGAGGCGTCGGCCCAGCCCCAGACGTCGGCCAGCAGTCGCTCGCGGGGAAGGACCGTGCGGGGGTGCGCGGCCAGGTGGACCAGCAGGTCGAATTCGGTCGGCGTGAGGTGGGCCTCGACGCCGGCCCGGGTCACCCGGCGCTCGGCCTGGTTGATCTCGAGATCGCCGAACTTGATCGATGTCGGCTTGCCGGCCCTCGCCGCCCCCGCCCCCTTCTCCGCCTTCGCCGCCTCCGTCTTTGTCGCCCGACGCAGCAGCGCGTGCACCCGGGCGGCCAGTTCGCGCATCGAGAACGGCTTGACCATGTAGTCGTCGGCGCCGACGGCGAGGCCGACGAGCAGGTCGGTCTCGTCGTCGCGGGCGGTCAGCATGAGGATCGGCACCGGGCGCTCGGCCTGGACGCGCCGGCACACCTCGAGGCCGTCGAAGCCCGGCAGCATCACGTCGAGCACCATCGCGTCGGGTGGCGTCCGCCGAGCGGCCGCCACCGCCGACGGGCCGTCGCCGGCGAGCTCGACCGTGAAGCCCTCGGCTCGCAGCCGGGCCGCGACGGCCTCGGCGATCGTCTTGTCGTCCTCGACGACCAGGACCCGTCGCTGCGTCTCCACGGACCCACCTTCTCTCGTCGTGGCGACCGGTGCGCCCCCGTGACCCACCGGCCGAACGGCGGTGAGCTTATTGATCACCCGTGCGGGCCGGGCGGTGATGTTGTGAACAACCTGTGGAGACATTTTCGCCGCTCCCAGCGTTTCCCCCATAACCGTATATAAACGGTAAAGGGGGAACAGTTGGACATCATCGATCCGTTGGTCGGCGCGCTGGTCGCGCAGGTCATCAACTGGATGGTGGCGGAACTGCCCGGCCTGCGCATCCGCCACTTCGACCTCCGCATCACCTGGCGGTCCAGCCGGTCATCCTCGGACGACGCGCCATGATGACCTTCGACGCGTTCTACCGGGGGCACTTCCGGTGGCTCTTCGTGCGGATGAGGGCCGAAGGGCTCGGCGAACAGGACGCCGGGGACGTCGCCCAGGAGGCCATGCTGCGGCTGTACCGGCAATGGTCCGAACTGGACCGGTCGTCGGAGCCGGCCCTGAAGACGTACGTGCTGACCACGGCGAAGAGGATCCGCATCGACCGGGTCCGGCACGCCGTACGGCAGCGGACCGGCCTGTCCGCGATGGCGCCGCTGATGCGGGTCGCCGAGGAGGACGCGTACGGCGGAACCGAGGCGCTGGACGTGCTGCGAGTCCTCGACGGGCCGTCGCGCGAGGTGATGTCGCTGCTGTACGACGGGCTGCGCATCGGGGAGATCGCCGTCCTGCTGGGGCGTAACCCCTCGACCGTTCGATCACAGCTGCAGAAAGCCCGAGAGACCCTGCGGCCCTTGTTGGCCCTTCGAAAGGAGATAGATCATGGCCGATGAGGTGCTGACGCCCGACGAGCGTGACCTGTTCCGGCGGGCGGAGGCGGAGGCGCTGGCCGGGCTGTCGTTCGACCTGGAGGCGGGCCTGGCCGACGTGCGAAGCCGTTCGGCGGTTGCGGTGCCCCGGCCGCGCGGCGGAGCCGGGCCGGGAATGCGGGCGCGGATGGGGGTGGTGGTGGGGGTGGTGATGGCGGCATTCGGGGTG
This sequence comes from Actinoplanes sp. NPDC048988, assembly GCF_043197815.1. Lineage (NCBI taxonomy): Bacteria > Bacillati > Actinomycetota > Actinomycetes > Micromonosporales > Micromonosporaceae > Actinoplanes > Actinoplanes sp. NPDC048988. The sequence continues at coordinate 101,836 of NZ_JBICTW010000023.1, forward strand.
ACGTACGGCTTCCAGCAGGCAACCACGGGGGCGATGGTGTTCTCCGGGCCGCTGCCGACGACGCCGGGCTCTGCGTCCTCGCTGCCCTTCCCGCCCGCCTCGGCGTCCACGTCCGTGCCGCCCGGGCCCGGTGCGGGGCCGTCGGGGTCCGTGCCGTCGCGGTCCCAGGCGTTCGGGTCCTCCGGGTCGTCTGGACCTTCATCCGCCGCTTCCGTTCCGGGACGCGCGGACGGTTCGGCGGCCGGCCCGGGGGCGGCGCCACCTGCGGGCGGCTCAGCCGCATCGCTGCCTGCGGCTGGTCACCACTCGACGCCTGATGCCGGCTCCACTCCGCCGCCTGGGGCCGGGGCTGCTCGGCCGCCTGGTGCGGGGGGCGCTCGGCCGCCTGGTGCTGGGGGCGCTCCGTCGCCTGGGGCCGGGGCCGCTCCGCCGCCTGGTGCTGGGTCCGGCCCGCCGCCTGGTGCCGGGTCCGGCTCGTCTGCGCCGCCTTCGGTGGCTGGTTTTCGGGTGCGCTATCCGGCGACCGTGGTCACCGTGCCGATCGGCGATACCGGATCGCGGAGCCTGGCCCTGGACGAGCCGAAGGTGGTCGACGACGGCCCGGTGCGGATCACCGCCTCCCCCGGCACCGGCGACTCGATCCTGAACAGCGGCGCCGGGGTGCTGGCGGCGATGATCCCGGCCGCCGAGGTGACGCCGGGCGACTGCGCCCAGGCTGTCGAGGACGCCCCGGGGGCCCAGCTGCTCCTGCGGGAGGACCGCACGTACTGCCTCATGACCGCCGGCTCCGGGCCGCGGCAAACGCTGGTTCGCCTGAACGTCGAGCGGCCTCAGCAGCCGGGGGAGCTGCAGTTGCGGATCAAGGCTTGGGTGACTGTTGGGTGATCCGTCCCCAGTCCCCCACCCGGGGAGCTCGGTGGCGATGTCGACCTGGTCGCAGGTCTCGCGGATTGAGCAGTTCGGTCCTGACCCGGCCGTGGTCGAACAGGGCCGATCCGCTCGGTTAGCCAGGCGTCCCGCCAGGCCCGGCCGAGGGCAGACGACGGCAAGCAGCCCGATAGGTGCTGGACGCGATCGGCCCACCCCGCAGCGGCCAGATCCGGCGGACCGGCTCGGAGCCTGTGGATAACTCTGTGGACAAGGGTGTGTGGCTGTGGATAACTGTGTGGATTGGGTGGGGAGCGGGCTGTGGTCAGCGCTGCCAGTCGTGCTTGGCGGCGCGGATCAGGCGGTCCTTGAGCTCGCGGGTGTGGCGGCGGCTGACGGGGAGTTCCACGCCGTCGACGTTCACCACGTAGCCGGACGGGGTCAGGCGTAGCTCGGCGATCAGGCGGATCTGCACCAGGAAAGATCTGTGGATGCGGACGAAACCGGCGTCGGCCCAGCGCTCGGCCAACGTGGCCAGGGAGACGCGGACCAGGTGGGAAGCGTCCGCGGTGTGCAGGCGAGCGTAGTCGCCCTGGGCCTCGACCCAGCGGACCGAACTCCTCGGCAGCATGCGGGTGGTGCCGGCCAGCTCGACGGGGATGGCCGGCTCGTCGGTGGGCTGGGTGGGGGTCGCGGCGGGAACCGTACGCAGGCCGGCCACGCGGCGCAGGGACTCGCCCAGGCGTTCGGCGCGGACCGGTTTGCGGACGTAGTCGGTGACGCCCAGGTCGAAGGCGTCCACGGCGCCGTCGTCATAGGCGGTGACGAAGACGATCGCGGGCGGGCGGGCGAAGCGGCGCAGGATGCGGGCCAGCTCCATGCCGTCCAGGCCGGGCATGCGGATGTCGAGGAACACCGCGTCGACCTCGGTGTCGCGCAGCACGCGCAGCGCCTCGGTGGCGTCGCCGGCGCGGTGGACGTGCGCCACCCGGCCGTCGGCGTTGAGCAGGTAGGCCAGCTCGTCGAGGGCGGGCGGCTCGTCGTCGACGGCCAGTACGACAAGGCTCACGCTCGTACTCCCGGGTGGAACTTCGGCACTCGCATGCTCACCTTCGTCCCGGCGCCGGGCGCGGTCTCCACGACCAGGCCGAAGTGGTCGCCGAAGACCGAGCGCAGGCGCTCGTCCACATTTGCCAGGCCCACGTGCTGCCCGTCGTCGGTCTCGGGCCCGCCCGCCGCGAAGACCTCCGGATCCATGCCGACGCCGTCGTCCTCGACCGTGATGTGACATTCGGCACCGGCGTCCCGTGCTTCGATGCTCACCATACCGACGCCCGGCTTACGGGACAGACCGTGGCGGACGGCGTTCTCGACGAGCGGCTGAAGGCAGAGGAAGGGCAGGCCGACGGGGAGGACTTCGGGGGCGATCTGGAGTCGTACCTGAAGCCGGTCGCCGAACCGGGCCCGCTCGATGGTCAGATAGCGGTCGATGGAGCGCAACTCCTCGGCGAGGGTGGTGAAGTCGCCGTGGGCCCGGAACGAGTACCGGGTGAACTCGGCGAACTCGAGGATCAGCTCGCGGGCGCGTTCGGGGTCGGTGCGGACGAATGAGGCGATGGCGGTCAGCGCGTTGTAGATGAAGTGCGGGCTGATCTGGGCTCGCAGCGCCCGCACCTCGGCCCGGGCCAGCCGCTCGCGGGACGATTCGAGCTCGGCCAGGGCGATCTGCGTGGCCGCCCAGCGGGCGGTTTCCAGGGTCGCCTGTACGAGGCCGGGCGCGGGATGGTCGTCGGCCACCGCGACGAGGGCGGCCGCGGCCCGGCCGTCGGGGCCGGAGAGTGGGGCGACCACGGCGCCGCGCACCACGCAGTCGACGCGGTCGCAGGGCAGGTCGGCGGCGGCGAGGATGACCGAGCGGTGGGTGTCGAGGGCGCGGGTGGCGGCGGCGGTGAACTGTTCGGAGTGGTGGCCGCCGCGGCCGTCGAAGGCGAGGCAGCGGTCGCCGTCGGCGATGGTCAGCCCGGCCGCGCCGACGAGGGCGCGCAGGTGGCGGGCGGCCTTGCCGGCCGACGTGGGGCTGAGGCCGCCGCGCAGCGGTTCGGCGGCGAGGGCGGCGGTGTGCAGGACGTCGTAGGTGGCCCGCTGCATGGCGGTGGCGATGCCGCGGCGGGCCCGAAGCCGGACAACGGCGAGGACGGCGGCGGCCAGGGCGGCCAGTACGGCGACGACCGCGAGCACGCTTCCGACCTGAGCCACGAGCAAGATATTGACGGCTACCGCCGTGGGCGTCCACTTTCATACCGTGTTGGCAGGGTGCCAATTGGGATTACCGGCTAGTAACTGTGCGATCAACAATTGACCCACATCGATACATGTGCGACACCCCACACCCCACACCCCAGGGAGTGCTCCATGAAGAGACTCGCGCTGATCGCCGCGGTCGCCGTCGCCTTCGCCGTCCCAGCCGCACCCGCGCAAGCCGCGGCCAACCCCTACGAGCGTGGTCCGGCCCCCACCAACGCCAGCATCGAGGCGAGCCGCGGATCGTTCGCCATCGCCCAGGTCACCGTGGCCCGCTCGTCGGTCAGCGGGTTCGGCGGCGGCACGATCTACTACCCCACCAGCACCGCGTCGGGCACCTTCGGAGCGGTCGCGATCTCGCCCGGGTTCACCGCCTCGCAGTCCAGCGTCTCCTGGCTCGGGCCGCGGCTCGCCTCACAGGGCTTCGTGGTGATCACCATCGACACCAACAGCACTCTCGACCAGCCCGACAGCCGGGGCACCCAGTTGCTGGCCGCGCTCGACTACCTGACCGGTCAGAGCTCGGTCCGCACCCGGATCGACGCCACCCGGCTCGGCGTCATGGGCCACTCGATGGGTGGCGGCGGCAGCCTGTCGGCCTCGCGCACCCGGCCGTCGCTGCAGGCGGCCGTCCCGCTGACCCCCTGGCACGGCACCAAGAGCTGGAGCACCGACCGGGTACCGACGATGATCATCGGTGCCGAGAACGACACGGTGGCGCCGGTCAGCTCGCACTCCGAGCCGTTCTACACGAGCATGACGTCCGCGCCGGACAAGGCGTACCTGGAGCTCAACAACGCCAGCCACTCGGCGCCGACCTCGGCCAATGTGACAGTCGCGAAGTACTCGATCTCGTGGCTCAAGCGTTTCATCGACAACGACACCCGCTACGACCAGTTCCTGTGCCCGGCACCCTCCGGATCCGCGATCCAGGAGTACCGGGACACCTGCCCGCATAGCTGAGCTGGCTGGCTCCGCTTCGCTCCGCGGTCAGTACGCACCCTTGCGCCGCAAGACGACCCAGATCGTGCGCCAGAGGATGCTGAGGTCGTACGTCAGGGACCAGTTGTCGACGTAGTACAGGTCCAGGCGTACGGCCTCGTCCCACGAAAGATCCGAGCGGCCGGAGACCTGCCACAGGCCGGTGATTCCCGGCCGGACCAGCAGGCGGCGGCGGACGTCGCCCAAGTAGTCGCCGTCGTCGGCCGGCAGCGGGCGCGGGCCGACCAGCGACATCTCGCCCTTCAGCACGTTGATCAGCTGGGGCAGCTCGTCGAGCGAGGTGGCCCGCAGCTTGGCGCCGAAGGCGAAGATCCGGGGGTCGTTCTTCATCTTGAAGAGCATGCCGTCGGACTCGTTGAGCTCTTCCAGCGTGCGCTTGCGCTCTTCCGCGTCGACGTACATCGTGCGGAATTTCCAGACCCGGAACGTGCGGCCCTCGTGGCCGACGCGGGGCTGCCGGAAGAAGACCGGGCCCGGGTCGGAGAGCTTGATGCCGATCGCGATGAGCAGCAGGATCGGGCTCAGCAGGAGCAGGCCGATGCCGGCGGCGACCCGGTCGAGCAGGTTCTTGATCAGCCAGCCGGGGCCGGAGAGGGTCGGCTCCTCGACGTGCAGCAGCGGCAGGCCCTCGATCGGGCGGATGTGCACCCGGGGGCCGGCGATGTCGGTGAGCTGCGGCGCGACCACCAGGTCGACGCCGGTGCCCTCGAGCTGCCAGGCCAGTCGGCGCAGCTCGCCGGGCTCGGCGCTGGCCGAACCGCAGACCGCGATGGTGTCGGCGCCGACCTCGCGGACCAGCGAGAGCACGTCGCGGGCGGCGTAGACCGGCACCGGGGTCTCTATGCCGCGGGCGGCGGCGTAACCGTCGGTGATGTGGATGGCGACCGGGATCAGGCCGGCGGCCGGGCTGCGGGTGACCGCCGTGTAGACCTCGAGCGCCTCGGGCAGCGTGCCGACCAGCACCATCCGGTGGGCGCCGTGACCGGTGCGCCGGCGGGCGAAGTGCAGCACCTGGCGGGCCAGGACCCGGTCGAGCAGCAGGAACAGCACCGCGCTGAGCGAGACCAGGGCGACCGTGCCACGCGAGAGCTGGGTCTTGGTGGCGAAGGCGAGCAGCGACACGCAGGCCACCACGGTGACCGAGGTGCGGACGATGCGTTTGAACTCTTCGCTGCCCAGGCCCAGGTAGCGGCGGTCGTACGTGCCGTTGGCCCAGAGCAGGATCAGCCACCCGAGGGGCAGCACGAGGTAGGCGAAGAAGTAGAAGAGCTCGGCGCCGTGCAGGAACCCGAGCGACCGCTCCTGGAAGCCGGATTTCGCCTTCTCGAGGTACGTCGCGGCGAGGTAGCTCGCCGACAACACCGCGAGAAGATCGAGAAAGACCAGGACCGCCGTGTACGGCCGGTGCCAGCGGGACAGGCGCTTGTGCTGCCGGGTCCAGGCCGATCGGGGTACGCCGTTGCTCGGCGGCGGCTCCTGCTGCCACTCGAAGCTGTCGTACGGCACGGGTCTGCTCCGGCTGCTGTCGGTAACTGGGCGATGCAGGCTAGCGGTCACTTCGCCTACGTCCTCCCGCATCCGGAAAAGATTACGCACCGCCACGGAATTCGAGGGCAGCCGCGACTCCGGGGCCCGCTCGAACGTGTGACGGTTACGTTGGACCGGGCCACTATACCGATGGATCGGGCGGAGAGAAGCGGACGTTCAGGCCGCTTTCCCACTCCTGTACGCAGGGTGACCGTTGCGGCGCTAACGGATCAACTTGGACAGGCGTCGGTCGGCGAGTGGCTTTCCTCCGGTCTGGCAGGTCGCACAGTACTGGAGGCTCTTGTCGGCGAACGACACCTCCCGCACCGTGTCGCCGCAGACGGGGCAGGGCAGGCCGGTACGGGCGTGCACCCGCATGCCGGCCCGTTTCTCGCCCTTGAGCTCGGCCGCTTTCTGCCCGACCGAGCGGGCGACGGCGTCGGTCTCGACCTCACGCATCGCCGCGTACAGCGTGTCGATCTGCTCGTCGGTCAGCTTGCCGGTGAGCGCGAACGGCGACATCTTGGCCACGTGCAGGATCTCGTCGGAGTAGGCGTTGCCGATGCCGGCCAGCACCTCCTGGTCGACGAGCACGCCCTTGACCTGGCCGTTACGGCCGCGGAGGCGTTCGGCGAACTCGTCGCGCGACACGGCGAGCGCGTCGGGGCCGAGCCGCGACACGCCGGGCACCTCGGCCGGGTCGCGCACCAGGTAGGCCGCGAGCGACTTCTGGGTGCCGGCCTCGGTCAGGTCGAAGCCGGAACCGTCGTCGAGGCGCACCCGGATCGCGATGGGCCCGCTGCCGGGCTTGAGCGGCGCCGGCGACTTGAAGGCGTCGCGGTAGTGCAACCAGCCGGCGCGGGCCAGATGGATCACCAGATGAATGTCGGGCCCCAGCCCGATGTCGAGGAACTTGCCGTGCCGGCCGGCGGAGGTGATCTCCAGGCCGTTGACGGCGGTGGCGGGCGGGTCGTACGTCTTCAGGGCGCTGAACGACGAGACCTCGAAGCGCTGCACGGTGTGGCCGACCGCGCGCTCACGCAGATAGGCCGCGAGCGCCTCGACCTCAGGAAGTTCGGGCACAGGGTCAACGGTAGCGTTTCCGAGCGTGAAGGTCGTCGTTGCGCACAACCGGTATCGAGAAGCGATGCCGTCCGGTGAGAACGTCATCGTGGACACCGAGATCGCCCAGCTCCGCGCGGCGGGGGCCGAGGTGATCCCGTTTCAGCGCAGCTCCGACTCGATCGGCGAGCTGCCGCTGGCCGAGAAGGCGCTGCTGCCGCTCTCGCCGATCTACGGGCGGTCGGCTCAGCGGGATCTGTCCCAGCTCCTCGAGGCGGAACGGCCGGATGTGCTTCATCTGCACAACCCGTACCCGCTGCTGTCGCCCTGGGTCGTCCGGACCGCGCACAAGCACGGGGTGCCGGTGGTGCAGACCGTGCACAACTACCGGCAGGTGTGCTCCTCCGGCCTGTACTTCCGCGACGGGCACAACTGCCAGGACTGCCGGGGCAAACTGATCGGCTGGCCGGCGGTGCAGCACAAGTGCTACCGGGGCTCGGCCGCGCAGAGCGCGCTGATGGCGACCACGCTCGCCGTGCACCGGCCGACGTGGCGCTCGGTCGACCGGTTCATCGCGCTCACCGACCGGATCGCCGCCCACCTGCGCGACTACGGCATCCCGGACGAGCACATCGTGATCAAGCCGAACGGCCTGCCCGATCCGGGCGAGCCCGAGCCGCTGGGCGAGGGGTTCCTGTACGGGGCCCGGCTCTCCCCCGAGAAGGGCCTGGGCCTGCTGCTGGACGCGTGGCAGCGGCATCCGGACGGCTCGCTCGGCACGCTGCGCATCGCCGGCGACGGCGAGCTGCGGCCGCTGGCCGAACGGGTCTCCCGGGAGCGGAAGGATGTCGAATATCTCGGCATCCTCGACAAAGCGGGCATGGAGGCGGCTCGCCGCGCGTCGGCCGTGGTGGTGCACACCCCGACGTGGAACGACACGCTGCCCACGGTGCTTCTCGAGGCGCTGTCGGCGGGCCGGCCGGCGCTCGGCACGGCGGTGGGTGGCATTCCGTACATCATCGGCGAGACCGGCTGGGTCGTGCCGCCGGAGCCGGAGGCGATCGCCGCCACCCTGCCGCTGGCCCGCGACGAGGCGCCGGCCCGGGCCCGGGCGGCCCGCGAGCGCTACCTGCGGCACTTCCACCCGGACGTGCTCACCGCCCGGCTCCTGGAGATCTACGCCGGACTCTCAGCGAACTCCGAGCGCTCACCGAGGTAGGAAAGGTCGCCGACCGGGAAGGCTCGGTCGGTGACAACCCGGAGGAACCTTCTGCTCGGCGTGGGCGCGGCCGCGCTCACCGGAGTCGCCGGCGGTGGCTTCGGCTACGCGCTCGGCACGCCCGCGACGACGTCCGAGCCGGAGCCGGCGGCCGGGCCGGCGGCGACATTCGCTTCCCGGCCCGACTTCCAGAAGATCGCCGACGTCACGATCACGACGCCGGCGTCCGGGACGGCGCCGGGGAACATCCTGCTCAGTCCGGCCTCCGGCACCAGCCTGTGGGGTCCGCTGATGGTCGACGAGGCCGGCTCGCCGGTCTGGTTCCGGCAGACGCCGCCGCCGGCCACCGTGTCGATCGACTTCAAGGTGCAGCAGTACCGGAAGCAGCCGGTGCTGACCTGGTGGGAGGGCACGATCGGCGGCACCGGCGGGCAGGGGGTCGGCCAGGGTGAGTTCGTGGTGGCCGACCGGTCGTACCGGGAGATCACCCGGATCCGGGCGGCCGGCACCGAGCAGGCCGACCAGCACGACCTGGTCATCACGCCCCGGGACACGGCCCTCTTCTGGGTGTACGACCCGGTGGCGTACGACCTGACGCCGGTCGGTGGGCCGAAGGACGGGGTGCTGCACGACGGCGTGCTCCAGGAGATCGACATCGCGACCGGCCGGAAGCTCTTCGAGTGGCGCTCCAGCGACCACGTCGGCGTGGCCGAGTCGTACGCACCGCTGCCCCAGGGCGACTCGGCCCACCTGCCCTACGACTACTTCCACGCGAACTCGGTGGGCCTGGCCGCCGACGGCGATCTGATCATCTCGGCCCGGCACACCTGGGCCGTCTACAAGATCGACCGGAGGACCGGCGCCGTCCGCTGGCGGCTCGGCGGCAAGAAATCCGACATCGCCGTCGACGAGCGGACCAGTTTCGCCTGGCAGCACGACTTCCGGCAGCGGCGGGACGGCTCGTGGAGCGTCTTCGACAACGGGGCCGGGGTGACCAAGGTCCGCGACTACTCGCGCGGCGTGGTGTTCACAGTGGACGAAAAGGCCCGGAGGGCGACCTTCGTGGCCGAATATCTGCACCCCGACCGGATCTCGGCCCCCACGCAGGGCAGCTTCCGCGAGCTGGCCGACGGCGGCTCGTTCATCGGGTGGGGTCAGATGCCGCATTTCACCGAGCACGCCGCGGACGGCTCGGTGCGGTTCGCCGGCCACATTCCGCTCGACAACCAGTCGTACCGCGCCTACAAGGCCGAATGGACGGCCGAGCCGCTGGACCGTCCGGCTCTCGGACTGCGTGTCGACGGCGGCGCCGTGACGGTGTCGGCGAGCTGGAACGGCGCCACCGCGGTCGCGACGTGGCGGGCGCGCTGGGGCGCCCAGCCGGACGTCCTCACCGGCGGCACCATCGAGGCGCCCCGCTCCGGCTTCGAGACCACCCTGAAGATCCCGGGTACGCCGGAGTACGTGGTGGCCGAGGCCCTGGACGACAGGGGCGCCGTCCTGGGCGCCTCCTCAGCTGTCCCGGTCCGCGTCTGACAGCAGCACGCGCGGGCCGCTTCCGTCCGAGGCCAGGCGGTCGCCGGGGTTGATGAGCTTGCAGCGGTGCAGGGAGAGGCACCCGCAGCCGATGCAGCCCGACAACTGGTCGCGCAGGCGTTCCATCAGGGCGATCTTCTCGTCCAGGCGGTGACGCCAGTGTGCGGACAGCTTGGCCCAGTCCGCTTTGGTCGGCGTCCGGTTCTCCGGCAGGTCGGCCAGGGCCGTTCTGATCTCGTCGAGCGAGACGCCGACCTGCTGGGCGATGCGGATGAAGGCCACGCGCCGCAACTCGGAGCGGTCGTACCGGCGCTGGTTGCCGCCGGTGCGGGTGGAGCGGATCAGGCCCTCCCGCTCGTAGTAGCGCAGAGCCGAGGGCGTCACGCCGCTGCGCACCGCGAAGTCGCCTATGGTCAGGGTCTCCATGAGGGTCCTTGAGTTGAAGTGAACTTCAACTTGCAGCCTATCCTCATGACAGTCACCGCGATGCACACCGACCGGCTCCGTCCGCTGTTGCGGCGGCTGACCGGCGACGAGAAACACGCGCCGAGTGCCCACTCGACGCTGGACGTTCTCTGGGTCCTCTACGACCGCGTCCTGAACGTCACCCCGGAGACCGCCGACGATCCCGGCCGTGACCGGTTCCTGCTCTCCAAGGGGCACGGGCCGGCCGCCTACTACGCCGTGCTGGCGGCCAAGGGCTTCATCCCGGAATCGGCCCTCGACGACCTCGGCGGGTGGGACAGCCCGCTCGGCCATCATCCCGACCGCGTCCGGATTCCGGGCGTGGAGGTCGGCACCGGCTCGCTCGGGCACGGTCTGGGCCTGGCCGTCGGTACCGTGCTCGGCCTGCGGGCGCAGGGCTTCCCGGACACGCGCACCTTCGTGCTGGTCGGTGACGCCGAACTGGACGAGGGCTCCAATCACGAGGCCATCGCGTACGCCGGTGCGACCCGGCTGCCGCTGACCGCCATCGTGATCGACAACCAGTCGGCCACCCACGGCTGGCCGGGCGGGATCGCCGCCCGGTTCGTCGGCTGGGACGTCGCGATCGTCGACGGGCACGACCACGCGGCGTTGGAGTGCGCCCTTCGCCAGACGCACGACCGCCCGAACCTGGTCATCGCGACCGTCGAGAAGAAGGGGAGCTGACGATGCGGCAGACGTTCATCGACACCACCACCCGGCTGCTGGCCGACGATCCGCGTACCGCGCTGGTGCTGGCCGACATCTCGGCCGAGCCCTTCGACCCGGCGAAGCGCCGGCACCCCGACCGCGTGATCAACGTCGGCATCCGGGAGCAGCTGATGACCGGCGTCGCGGGTGGGCTGGCGCTCACCGGGATGCGGCCCTACGTGCACTCGTACGCCCCGTTCCTGATCGACCGGGCGTACGAGCAAGTGAAATTGGATCTTGGTCATCAAGATGTGGGCGCGGTGCTGGTCAGCATCGGCGGCTCCTACGACGCGGCCGCCGAGGGCTACACACATCAGTCGCCGGGCGACGTGGCGCTGCTGGACACGCTCGACGGCTGGACCGTGCACGTGCCGGGGCACCGCGACGAGGTGCCGCTGATGCTGCGCGACGCGGCCCGGCACGACGACCGGGTGTACGTCCGGCTCGGCGTCCAGGAGAACCGGCAGGCGCACGCCGGGCCTCACCTGCGGGTGATCACCCGGGGCGGCCCGCTGGTCGTGGCGGTCGGGCCGATGCTCGATCCGGTCCTGGAGGCGACCCGCGACCTGGACGTCACAGTCGCCTACACGAACACGCCGCGCCCGCTCGACGCCGACGGCCTGCGCGCCCTCACCGAGCACGAAGTGATCATGGTGGAGCCCTACCTGGCCGGCACCTCGGCCGCGGCGGTCAGTGCGGCCCTGACGGGCCTGCCGCATCGCGCTCTGCATCTGGGGGTGGGCAAGGCGGAGGTACGCCGGTACGGCACCTGGCGTGACCACGCGCGGGCGCACGGCCTGGACGCCGCCGGCCTGCGCGCCTCGATCAGCGCGTTCCTCTAGGCCGGCCTTACGCCGCGATCGCGCGCGGCCGGAAGACGTTCTGCAGCAGTTTGTCGAAGTGGATGACGGCTTTCGGGTGAGCCAGACGCATCCGGAACTGCTCGCGGACCCCGTCCACGGCCGTCGCCGTGACGTCCATGGTGGACCGGGCCGGGTCCGGGCGCCACGAAACATTGCTCAAATGCCGCAAATTGGTGTTGAGATGAAGCCGCAGCCGATGCAGCACCTTCGTCTCCTGGGTCACCACCAGGCGGCGATAGGTCAGCACCATCATGAACTCGCCGGCCAGCGGCGCGTCCGGGCGCAGACATCGGCTGACCAGCACGGTCTTCTCGTCCGGCTCGATGCAGCGGCGGAAGATGGGCATGTGCCGGCTCACGGTCGGGATGGCGACACCGGCCTCGGCGGCGGCGGGGAGGAACGTACGGGAGAAGACGTCCATACGGCGTTCAACGGTGCCGGCGCGAGGAAGTCACTGCATAGTTGGGGCATGCAGTGGCGCGTGAAGCCGGTCCTCCCGGTCTCGAAGCTCGTGGGTGCGGTTGCGGTCGTGGCGCTGGCGCTGGCTTTCGCCGGGAACGACCCGATCCGGTGGGTGCTCGCCGCGATCGCCGGCCTCGCACTGGCGTTGTGGGGACTGCGTGATCTGATCGCGCCGGTCCGCCTGGCGGCGGATCCGGCGGGGGTCACCGTGGTCACCGGGTACGCGCGCCGTCGCCGGTTGCGCTGGGACCAAATTGAGAGAGTACGGGTGGACCGCCGCACCCATCGGGGTCTCCGCAGCGAGATGCTCGAGCTGGACGCGGGTGACGGGATCTACCTGCTCAGCACCCACGATCTGGGCGCCGAGCCCGAGGAGGTCGCCACCGCCCTGGCCGACCTGCGGATGTCAGCGCCTCAGAGCAACATCTGAGTACGTACGACAGCGCTGATCACCAGCACGACCAGCACCGCCGCGCAGCCGGCGAGCTGCACCCGGCTGCGGTTGCGCAGCGGTGCGTAGGCCAGGACGTAGGCGACCGCGCCGCCGATGACCAGGCCGCCGAGGTGGCCGGCGATCGACACGTTCGGCACGGCGAAGGTGAAGAGCAGGTTGACCACCAGCAACGGGATGAGCTGGCTGATGTCGCGCTTGAGCCGCCGGTTCACCACGATCATGGCCAGGAACAATCCGAAGATCGCGGTCGAGGCGCCCGCGGCCGGCTGGTTCTGCGGGGTGAACAGGTACGCCGCCACGTTGCCGCCGAGACCGGCCAGCAGATAGAGCGCGGCGAAGCGCAACGGGCCCAACTGGACCTCGAGGTAGCGGCCGAGCTGCCAGAGCAGCCACATGTTCAGCCCCAGGTGGAGCAGGCCGTAGTGCAGGAACATGGCGGTGACGAGCCGCCACCACTCGCCGGCGGCGATGCCGTGCGCCTCGCCGCCCAGCACGTACGGCGCGTAGCCCAGCACCTCGCCCCACCGGGTGAGCGGCGTCTCCGAACCCATGAGGCCGAACCAGCCGCCGTTCCCGGCGAGGGCCCTCGCGCCGCCGAGGATGGCCGAGAGGGCCATCACGGCGACGTTGATGCCGATCAGCGTGCGGGTCACGTAGCCCGCGGTACCGGCGCGGCTGCCGCCGAAAGCGGTACGCGCCGGCCGCTGGCTTCGCTTGCCCTCCGCGACACACTCCGGACACTGGTGACCGACGGACGCCTCGTTCATGCAATCGGGGCAGATCGGCCGTTCACAGCGGGTGCACCGGATGTAGGTCTCCCGCGACGGATGGCGGTAGCAGACCGGGACCGTCGAGGGAGCCTCACTCATGTATCAACGGTACTTCAGGACTGCGCCCGCTCGATTTCCACCCGCTCCACGACGACGTCCTCGCGGGGACGGTCGCCCGGGCCGGTCGGCGTGGTCGCGATCGAGTCGACGACCTTGGCCGACTGCTCGTCCGCGACCTGGCCGAAGATGGTGTGCCGCCGGTTGAGGTGCGGGGTCGGGGCCACCGTGATGAAGAACTGCGAGCCGTTGGTGCCCGGGCCGGCGTTCGCCATGGCGAGCAGGTACGGGCGGTCGAACTGGAGCTCCGGGTGGAACTCGTCGGCGAACTGGAAGCCCGGGCCGCCGCGACCGGTGCCGGTCGGGTCGCCGAGCTGGATCATGAAGCCGGCGATGACCCGGTGCGAGATCGTGCCGTCGTAGTACGGGCCGTTGCCCTTCTGGCCGGTGCGCGGGTCGACGTAGTCCTTCGTGCCCTCCGCGAGCTCCACGAAGTTGCGCACGGTCGCCGGGGCGTGATCCGGGAACAGCTGGAGCCGGATCGGGCCATGGTTGGTGTGCAGGGTGGCGTAAAGCGTCTCGGCCACGGGTACTCCTGTCTGTGTCACGGTCGCCCCACAGGTACCTCTCAGGGGGCGATTGGACAGTTCTTTGCAGTTCGGATCCTCCCCCATGTGTCTGAAAGCGGCAGCGCGGGGGTACCGAAGCAGGGCACGATGACGTGGGAGAGAGCCACAGGAGGTGGGCACTGGTGTTGGCAACGATGCGCCGTAAGAGCCGGAACCGGCGGATGAAGAACGAGCTCAATCAGGGCGTGGATCACTTCAAGCGCGCCGCGACGCTGGCCGCGCAGGAGACCAGCGCGACAGTGGGCCCGACGCTGACCGCCGCGGTGGACCGGGTTCAGCCGGCCGCCGTGAAGGCCAAGGACGCCGCTGCCAGCGGCTGGGGCAGCGCCGTGGCGACCATCACCCCGTTGGTGGCCGCGGCCAGCGACAACGTGAAGCAGGTCGGCAAGGTCAGCAAGAAGTCGGCCAAGCAGAACAAGAAGGAAGCCAAGAAGCTGCAGAAGCGCGCGAACAAGGCGGTGGCCCGCAAGCAGAAGAAGGGCCGCGGCTCCAAGCTTCTCGGCTTCGCGCTGCTCGGCACGGCGGTCGGCATCGGCGCGGCGTACCTGAACAAGCGCCGCCAGGCCGCTCAGTGGGACGAGTACGAGCCGGCGGCGCCGCTGACCACGGCCCGGACCACCGGCGCGGACGACGCCACGTTCGAGCCGGACCAGCCGCAGACGTTCACGTCGTCGCCGAACGGCACGGTGCCGGACACGGCGCCGAAGACTCTGTAGCTATTGCGGAGCTGTCTGACGGGCCCGCGCTGGATCCAGCGCCGGGCCCATCGGCATGAGCGACATCAGTTCGGCCGGGACCTGTTGGGGCTTGACCCCGCCGTACCCCAGTTTGGTGAGCAGGGCCCGGCCGGCCAGCGGGTATTGCCGGCCGGTGTCGGTGACCACGCTGACCGTGCCGGAACCGGCCGGCGCGGTCGACGAGGCGGCCGAGGCGGTGACCGCCCCCCGGCCGCGTTCGACGAAGACCCGGTCGGCCCGCACGCTGTTGTCAGCGCCGGGGACTCCGGCGACGGCCAGACCCTGGGGAGTGGTCGGGTCGAGCCGGATGCCGTCGCCGGCCTTGTCCACCGGCAGTGTGATGCAGGCCTTGGCCGGAGTGCCGTCGGCCAGCGCGGGCACGGTCGGCGGCAGCCCGTCCGGGTCGCCGGCGTCGCTGACCCGGGTCTGTGACGTCGGGATGCTCAGGAAGTCGTTGCCCACCGGGATCGGCTGCTGAGCGCCCGGCACCGTGCGCATCAGGGCGGCCTGCATCTCGGTCAGCACGGCCTTGCCGTCGGCGAGGATCACCGCCACCTGCCGCGAGTCGGTGACCAGCTGGCCGACCCGGAAGTCGCTGCCGGCGGAGTCGCCGCCGATGCCGGGGATCCGCGGCGCGACCAGGTCGGGGCCGGCCGGCACGACGTTGATCCAGGCGACCGAGACCGGCCAGGGCGACCGGGCGCCGAGACGCAGCGCGTTCAGCGTGACGTCGACCCGGCCGGCCGGAATGGCGAAGCGCCGGTTGCCGAAGATCAGATAGGTGCGGTCGCTGGGGTCGCTCACCAGCAGGGCCTGGTTCCGCTGCGCGAGCACCGCGCCGTCGGTGAGCCGGACCCCGGCCAGCAGCGTGCTGAGCGGCGAGCCGGAGGTGTTGTCGGTGCAGACCGACCAGCGCTCGGTGAGCAGCGCCTTCTTGCCGGGCAGGGAGTCGGGCGCGTCCGGGATGCCGAGCGGGTCGCCGAGCGGCACGGTGGCCAGCTTCTCCGACGAGATGCCCTTCATCTCGGGCGCCTCGGCGTTGGCCAGCAGCAGCCCGGAGGCGTAGTTCAGCACCGGGTGCAGCCGGCTGTCGGCCTCCGAGTAGACGAAACGGGCGCCGGTGCCCTTCTCCTGAAAGACGACGCTCGCGTTCCGCGGGCTGACGTTGCTGTTGCCGGTGACGATGCCGTAGATCGTGGCGGCGAGCACCGCGAGAGCGGCGATCAGCAGGCTGACCAGGGCGGTCGTGCCGGCCCGGCGCAGCGGTGAGCGCTGCGGATCGGGGTCGTGGGTGACCAGCGCGGCCACCACTCGCTGCAGCGAGTACTGGTACGAGTGGAGCTGGTCCTGACGCGACGGCACCCTGTCACTCTAGGGGCCACTGTCTATATGGTCACAGCCAGCCGCTGCGCCGCAACGCGCGGTAGAGCAGCACCGAGATGATCAGAATGACGGTCCACCACGCCGGATAGCCGTACTGCCAGTCCAACTCGGGCATGAACTTGAAGTTCATCCCGTAGATGCCGGCGCCGGCCGTCCACACCGTCGCGATGGCCGCCCACGCGGCGATCTTGCGCATGTCGTTGTTCTGATCGACTGTCACCTGGGCCAGCCGGGCCTGCAGGATCGAGTTGAGCAGATCGTCGAACGAGGACACCTGCTCGACCGTACGGGTCAGGTGGTCCTGCACGTCGCGGAAGTACTTGCCGATGCGCTTGGGGACCAGCGCCACGATCATCGCCAGCGGGCGCTGCAGCGGCGTCACCGCGCGGCGGAACTCCACCAGCTCCCGCTTCATCTGATAGATCGCCGGGATCGGGCTGGCCTGGTCGCGGGCGAAGACGCCCTCCTCGATCAGGTCGAGGTCGACCTCCACCTTGTCGGCCACGGCCACGTAGTGGTCGACGACCCGGTCGGTCACCGCGTACGCCACCGCCCACGGGCCCTGCTCGAGCAGGTCGGCCCGGCTCGACTCCAGATCGGCGCGGACCGAGCCCATCTCGGAGGCGTCACCGTGGCGAACCGTGATGACGAACTGCTCACCCACGAAGATCATCATCTGGCCGGTCTCGACGACCTGCGAAGTCTCGGTGAGCTGGCTGTGCGGCACGTAGCGGGCGGTGCGCATCACCAGGAAGTGCACCGAGCCGAAGTTCTCCAGCTTGGGACGCTGCTCGGCCTTCACCGCGTCCTCGACGGCCAGCTCGTGCAGGCCGTACGTCCGGGCGATGGCGCCCATCTCCTCCTCGTCCGGCTCGTGCAGGCCGAGCCAGACGAAGGCGTTCTCCTGCGCGCAGGCGATCTTCAGCGCCTCGTCGGGCGAGTGGTGGCCGGGCAGGCGCTGACCGGCCACATAGACCGCGCAGTCGACCACGGCGCTGCCCGCGCCGTGACCGGGGCGAGCGCCGGTGACGCTGCCGTCGGCGGCGCCCAGCACCCGGTTCATCGCCCGAAGGGGTGCGGAGAGGGCTCGCGACAGCGGCCTGTTCCGTTCGCTCACTTGGACCTCCCCACACAGACGACGACCGGGCAAGGGTAGACGTACCCGCCCGGTCGCCGATCATGACTCTCGCGTCAGGCACGAACCTCGTCGATGGCGGCGGCGATCCGGCGCACGCCCTCGTCGATCTGGTCGACGGTGACCGCCGAGTACGCCAGGCGCAGCGAGTTCTTACCGCCCTCGAGCAGGAAGTCGCTGCCCTTGACGACCGCCACACCCTTCTTCATCGCGGCCGGGAACAGCTTGTCCACGTCGACGTCGCCCGGCAGGTCGACCCAGAGGAAGTACCCCCCGTCGGGCTCGGTGAAGGTGGCGCCCGGGATGTGCTTGCGCAGCGACTCGGCCAGCACCTGGGCCCGCTCGGCGAGCGCCGTGCTCACCGTCCGCACCGAGCGCTCGATGTCGCCCGAGACGCAGAACTGGTGCACGATCGCCTCGGAAACCATGCCGGGCGAGATGTAGAGGTTGGTGGCCTTCTTGGCGATCGCGTCGATCAGCGCGGCCGGGCCGACCAGATATCCCACGCGGACGCCGGGGCAGACCGTCTTGGTGAAGCTGGAGGCGTGCACGACCGCGTTGTCACTGTCCATCGACAGCATCGACGGCAGCGCGTCGCCGCGGAACCGGATGTCGACGTACGGGTCGTCCTCGAAGATGGTGAAACCGAACTCGACGGCCAGCGCGAGCAGCGCGTGCCGCTTCTCCACCGAGAGCGTGATGCCGGCCGGGTTCTGGTAGTTCGGGATGATGTGCGCGAGCTTGGGGCGCACGCCGGACTCGAGCAGGGCGCGCAGCTCGTCGACGTCGATGCCGTCCGACTGGAGCGTGACCTGGTGCACCTTGGCGCCGAGGTTCTGCAGGCTGAGCAGCGTGCGGTCGTACGTCGGCTTCTCCACCACCACGTCGTCGCCCGGCTGGACCAGGTGGTTGAAGAGGAAGGCGTCGGCCTGCAGCGAACCGTTGGTGACGATGACCTGATCGGCCGAGACGCCGTGCTTCTCGGCGATCCACTTGCGCAGCGGGACGTAACCGACGGACGTGCCGTAAGCGGTCACGCCGGCGGGGTCGGCGTCGAAGGCGCGCGCGGCGGCGGCCTTGAGGCCCTCGACGTCGATGATGTCCAGCGACGGAGCGCCACGGGCGAAAGAGATCAGCTGCTCAGCGGTCATGCTGACAAGCTTACGAGCAGCCTCTATAGAATTTTCGTCTGCCTCGCGCGGTCCGGGCTGTGGGACAAGGGCCGTATTGTGCTGCCTTTAAGAAGATTTAGGGAGACCACTTCATGATCGGCCTCATCCTCGCCGCCGGCGCCGGGCGCAGACTCCGTCCGTACACGGACACGCTGCCCAAGGCCCTCGTCCCGGTGGACGGGGACACCACGATCATGGACATCGCGCTGCGCAACCTCGCGGCCGCCGGACTGCCGGACGTGACGATCGTGGTCGGCTACCGCGCGAACGCCGTCGAGGAGCGCGTCGCCGGCTTCGAGAGCAAGTACGGCGTGAAAATCACCCTCGTGCACAACGACAAGGCCGAGGAGTGGAACAACGCGTACTCGCTCTGGCTCGCCCGTGACCACTTCGCGCAGGGCGTGTTGATGGTCAACGGCGACACCGTTCACCCGGTCAGCGTCGAACAGACCCTCCTCGACAACCGCGGCCCGAGCATTCTGCTCGCCATCGACAATGTGAAGAAGCTGGCTGACGAGGAGATGAAGACCGTCTTCAGCCCGGATGGACAGCTCACCAAGATTACGAAGCTGATGGAGCCGGCCGACGCCTTCGGCGAGTACATCGGGGCCAACATCATCGAGGCCTCGGCGGCGTCCGCGCTGGCCGACGCGCTCAAGACGACGTGGGAGCGCGACCCGAACCTCTACTACGAGGACGGCTTCCAGGAGTACGCGAACCGGGGCGGCGAGGTGCGGGCCGCGACCATCGGCGAGGTGCCCTGGGTCGAGGTCGACAACCACGACGACCTGGCCAAGGCGTGGGACATCGCATGCCGCTACTAGCCCGCAGCGTCCAGGCGCCGCTGCACATCATCGTCCGCCGCGGCGCCGTGGCCGACCTCGGACAGATCCTGGCCGACGGCCGCATCTCGGCCGGCGGTGACGTGGCCGTGGTGGTCGGTCCTGGCCTGGGCGAGCGCATCGTCGAGCTGATCCGCCCGTCGCTGCGGTCGGCCGACATCTTCACCACGACCGGCGGCACCCTCGACGCCGCCCTCGAACTGGCCGACAAGCTGCGCTCCCGCCCCTACGACGCGGTCGTCGGCATCGGCGGCGGCACCACCGTCGACGTGGCCAAGTACGCGGCCAGCCGCTGGGGTCTGCCGATGATCTCCGTCGCCACCAGCCTGGCCAACGACGGCATCGCCTCCCCGGTGGCCAGCCTGATCAACGACGGCCTGAAGGGCTCGTACGGCGTCCACATCCCGTTCGGCGTGATCATCGATCTCGACTTCGTGGAGACCGGCCCCGATCGGGTCAACCGCGGCGGCATCGGCGACGCGATCAGCAAGATCAGCGCGCTGGCGGATTGGGAGCTGGCGCGCGAGGTGCGCGGCGAGCCGGTCGACGGTCTCGCGGTCTCACTGGCCCGGATGGGGGCCGAGGCGGTGCTCACCATGCCCGGTGATCTCAGCGACGACGCCTTCGCGACGGTCCTGGCCGAAGCGCTGATCTCCAGCGGCCTGGCCATGGCAGTGTGCGGCAGCAGCCGCCCGGCCAGCGGCGGCGACCACGAGATCATGCACGCGATCGACTCGCTCTACCCGGGTACCGCCTCCCACGGCGAGTTGGCCGGGCTGGGCGCGCTCTTCTGCACGTTCCTGCGCGGTGACGAGCGGCGATTCGTCCAGATCTCCGAATGCCTGAGCCGGCATCACCTGCCCCGGGTGCCGTCCGATGTCGGGCTCACCCACGAGCAGTTCGTCGAGGTCGTGGCGTTCGCACCGCGAACCCGGCCCGACCGCTACACGATCCTCGAACACCTCGCCATGTCCCCCGACGAGATCAGCCGAAAGCTGGCCACATATGTCGAAGCAGTCGCCGCCCACTGACTCCACCGCCCCCACGGCGGCCGACTACTACGCGGTCAACCGTGGCGGTGGCCTGTTCAGCGAGGGCCTCAGCCAGCACATCGGCGCCCGGATCGCGGTACAGGCGTACAAGCACAAGATCGCGCCGTCCGTGCTGACCGTGCTCAACCTGGGCCTCGGCTGCCTGGTCTCGTTC
This sequence comes from Actinoplanes sp. NPDC048988, assembly GCF_043197815.1. NCBI lineage: Bacteria > Bacillati > Actinomycetota > Actinomycetes > Micromonosporales > Micromonosporaceae > Actinoplanes > Actinoplanes sp. NPDC048988. The sequence goes on from NZ_JBICTW010000023.1 coordinate 122,236, forward strand.
GTCGTGGTCGCGGCGGCCGGCCCGGTCGCCGACGGCGACGTCTGGGCCTGGCCGATCGGTCTACTCGCGCTGGTCGGCTGGCAATTGGCGTACGCGTTCGACTGCGCCGACGGGCAGCTCGCCCGGGTCACCGGCCAGACGAGCACGGCCGGCGGCCGCCTCGACGTGCTGTGCGACGTGGCGGTGCAGATCTCCCTGGTGGCCGCGATCGCCGCCACCGCGGAGGCCCAGGTGCCGGAGACCCCGGCCTGGCTGCTGGCCGCCTTCGCCGGCACGTGGATGGTCAACCTGGTCACCTCGGTCATGCAGTCCGGCGCCCAGGCGGCCAGCATGGTCACCAGCCGCTCCCTCCCGGTCCGCGTGGTCAAGCTGGTCCGCGACTACGGCGCGGTGATCGCCCTGGCCGGCCTGGTTCTGGCCGTGGCGCCACAGTGGACAATCTGGTTCGTCGGCCTCTTCACTTTGGTGAACGCCGCCTTCCTGGCCGCCAGCGTCGTCTTCTCAGCCCGAGAGGCCCTTCGAGGCTGAGCCGCGGGGCGGACCCGCTGGGCCGTCCGGGTTGAGCTTGCTGAGCCGCCGGGGTTGAGCTTGCGGGCGGTCTGGGGTTGAGCTTGCTGGGCCGGGCGGGGTTGAGCCTGCTGGACCGCCTGGGGTTGAGCTTGCTGGGCCGGGCGGGGTTGAGCCTGCCTGGGGCGATCCTTCGGCGGCTGAGCAGGCCGGGTTGCGCCCACCGGATGGAGCTCGCCGAGGTGGGGCGGGGTGGGGGCCGGTCAAGGTTGCACCCTCGCGGGGTTGAGCCCTCTGCGGCTCGGCCCTCCTGGGTCAGGTCCGCAGGGGCTGTGCCCGGCGGGTTCGGAACCGCAAAGTCTGGGCCAGGCGCGTTGGAGCCCGCGCGGGTGGGCCGGTGGGGGTCAGTGTCCGCACAGAATGCGCCGGTCACGTTCAGTGCCTGGCGTGGGTGGGCCGGTCGGGTTTAGTGCCCGTGTGGGTGGGCTGGTCGGGTTTAGTGCCCGTGTGAGTGGGCCGGTCAGGGTCAGCGCCCGCGTAGGTGAGCCGGTCAGGGTCAGTGTGCGCGGGGTGAGACAGGCGGGGCTGGCGCCCGCGTGGGTGGGACGGGTGGGGTTGGAGCCCGCCGGGTTGGAGCCCGCCGGGTTGGAGCCCGCCGGGTTGGACCCGCCGGGTTGGAGCCTGCCGGGTTGGACCCGCCGGGTTGGAGCCCGCCGGGTTGGAGCCCGCCGGGGCTGGGTGGGGTCGGGTGCGGGTTGGGTTTGAAGCTCAGCCCGGCAGCACAGCCCGGCGGCGACGTGAGGGCGTGACCAACGACGGCCCGGCTATTACGGCGGGGGCTCTTCGCTAATTCCGTATCTCGGAAAGAGCCGGCGGCGAACCGATCAGCGCAAGCAAAAAGGCGGCCTTCTCTCGCGTTGGGCGTGAGAAGGCCGCGTCGAAACTCAGCTGATGTCGGGGCCGGTGAGGATGGCGTTGGGGTTGTCGACCAGGGCTCGGACGTCCCACAGCCAGGCGCCGCCGGTCCAGGTGGGCTGGAAGCCGAGGAGGTTGGTCATGGTGCGCAGCATCTCGGTGTCGCGGAGCTGGGGGGTCAGGACGATGACGGCGGCTTTCCAGTAGCGGAGGTCGGCCAGGGTCATCTCGCGGCGGGTGTCGGTGATCTCGGGGATCGGGTTGCCCTGGCGGATGGAGGCCATCAGGCCGCTCGTGGGGCGCCACGGAGGTGAGAACAGCGCGGTGCGGTCGCTCGGGTTGAGCGGGTTCTGGTTGGGCAGCAGGGCGTAGGCGCCGGCGATGCGCATGTCCTGGCCGGTGAGGGCGGACCAGCGCAGCGGGTCGGGGTAGGTCGAGTCGGGCAGTGGCAGGGTGACGACGGTGTGGTTGTCGTCGACGTACTGCTTCCAGGCGCCGGACGTGACGAATTCCGGGGTGGGCGCCATCGGGGTGGTCTGGAGCTGGATGGGCGCGAGCGGGACCAGGGCCATCGCCACGGCGGTGATCATGGCGACGCGGACCGGGCCGCGGGCGGCGGGCTGAGCCTTGATCAGGTCGGCCGCGCGCTGGCAGCCGAGGGCCAGCAGGATGCCGACGACGGGGGCGATGGCCATGGCCCAGCGGGTCGGCACGGCCGAGTTGAGCACCGGGACGCTGTGCAGAACGGACCAGATGCCGGGGATGCCGGTGTTGATGCCGTTGAGGAAAATTCGCGGTCCGAGTGACATCGCCGCGTACAGCAGCGCCACGCCGCCGAGGGTCACGACCGTGGCCGTCCGGCGCATCCAGACGATCAGGCCGAAGAAGAGAATGACCAGTCCCCAGCCGAAGAACGCATTCTCCTCGGCCGGGTTCTGCGCGAGCTCGGAGGCGACCGCGGAATTGCCGGCGATGGAACGGCTCGAATAGGTGGTGAACGACGCGAGGTCCGACCCGAAGTTCCGCACGAACTGCGGCAGGCCGTGATAGCTCTGCGGGCCGAAGAACTGGATGGTCAGCGGGTACGCCAGCACGGCCAGCGTCACCGTGCCGGCGACGGCCAGCCCGCCGGCGAACTGCCGGATCTCGCCGGGGTGGGCCCTACGCCGGACGATCGCCATGACCAGGCAGAACACGCCCAGGCCGACGGCCGTCATGAACAGGACCTCGAGGTTGATGAACGCCTGCCAGACGAGCAGGCCGGCCAGGATCAGGCCGTTGCGCACCGCACGGCCGGGATCGCGCAGGCGCAGCGTGCGCAGGATGATCCAGGGCACCAGGAACTGCGAGACGATATTCGGGTGGCCGCCGGCGTGCGAGATCATGCTCGGCGCGAATGTGCAGAACAGCGCGCCGACCCAGGCCGCCAGCCGCGAGCTCACGAAGTGGCGGGAGAGCGCGAAATACCACGAGATACCGGTGATCGCCAAAGCCAACGTGAGAAATACGTTGAACGCCACATGGGGACCGAACAGAAGCGTCACCGGTGTCATCGGCAACGAAACGGCCAGCACCGAGGTGTTGGCCATCATGTTCACCCCATCGGGGTAATTCATGCGATCGGAGAAGAACGGATATGCGCCATCGGTGAGCACCCGCGCACCATGCGCCATCATCCACTCAAAGAAAGCCTGATCCTGTGGATCATCGCGCAACTGGTGATCAAGATTGAGCCAGAGTGGCGCGGTGACGTACAGCGCGATGACGACGAAGGTCGCGCAGGCCAGGAGATCCCGCCATGCGGGAATGCGAAGTTGACGGACTTTCCGCTGTTCAGCGCTGCGTGCCGGCGCTTCGGCGATGGCTGATTCGAGCGCCACCAGCTCGGCGTCGAGATCCTCGGTCCCGGTCACTTGACGGGGCGGAAGCACGTTCCCGCCAGCCGACTGGCCTGTCGAGTCAATACCCGTAATCGTCATAGCGTCGGCGAGCCTATCCGAGGTCCGTAACGTTGCAGTGACAAGCGGGCCATGCGTGACCGAGCCGATATGAACGGGGCTATCCGGACGCGAAGCAACCGCATGCAGTACCCACCTTGCCTATGTCTCAATCAGGCAAATAATGGGCGGGCGTCCCGGTCTCAACTTTCGGTTACGAACCGAAGATGGTTAACTCTTCCGGTCCCGCTGTCAGCTTCGATCGGCAAGACGAGGGAACCTTACATATGGCAGACATCACTGGAGACCAGCGGATCCAGTCCGAAGTGCTCGAGGGCCTCGCCACGGCCGTGAACCACCGCCGGTGGTTCGTCGAGCTCGCTCTCCCGTACCTCGGGGACAACCCGATCGAGATCGGCAGCGGTCTCGGCGACTACGCGATCGAGTGGGCGGAGCACCTTCCGCGGTTCACGGCGACCGAAGCCGACCCCGACCGGCTCGTCCAGCTCAAGGAGCGGATGGCCGATCACCCGAACATCGACGTGCGGCAGATGCTGCTGCCGGCGGCCGACGCCAACGGCGAGTACAGCGCCGCCGTCTCGTACAACGTGCTCGAGCACATCGAGGACCACGTCGGCGCGCTGCGCAGCATGGCCGAGCTGGTCCGCCCCGGCGGCCGGGTCATCATCATCGTCCCGGCCTTCATGTTCGCGATGAGCCAGGTCGACATCGCCACCGGCCACATCCGCCGGTACACGAAGAAGACCATGCGCGCCGCCATGACCGAGGCCGGCCTCCAGATCGAGAAGATGCACTACGCGAACGCGCTGGGCCTGATCGGCTACTACGGCGCGACCAGCATCTTCAAGCTGGCCCCCAAGGAGGGCCCGATGGTCAAGGTGTACGACTCGCTCGTGCTTCCGGTGACCAAGGCCGCCGAGCAGATCGTGAAGCCGCCGTTCGGCCAGTCGGTCTTCGTGGTGGCGCGGACGCCCGCCTGACTTCAAGGAAAAAAGCCGCCGGCCCGAGGCCGGCGGCTTCTTCAGCTCTGGAACGTCGGGCGGATGGTCGCCCGGGCCAGCGTATGGAACGCCAGGTTGAAGCCGACGTAGGCGGGCGTCGCGTCCGGGCCGACGTCGAGCTTGTCCACGTCGATCGCGTGCACCGCGAACACGTAGCGGTGAGGGCGGTCGCCGGGCGGCGGCGCGGAACCGCCGTAGTTGCGCTCGCCGTAGTCGTTGCGGACGCAGAAGGCGCCGCCGGGCAGCGGGTCGACCCCGCGCGGCAGTTCGGTCACCGTCGCCGGCAGGTTGACCAGGACCCAGTGCCAGAACCCGCTGCCGGTCGGCGCGTCCGGGTCGAAGCAGGTCACCACGAAGCCGCGGGTCTCGTCGGGGAAACCCGACCAGGCGAGCTGAGGTGACACGTTCTTGCCGCCCGCGCTGGAGTGCGCGAACAGTTCGTCGAGCGGCCGGCCGTCCTGCAGATCTGTGCTGGTCACCGTGAAGGACGGCACCGGGGGCAGCAGATCGTACGGGTCCGGGGCTACGGCGCGGTCGAGACTCATGGTGATTTGTCCTCCGGCCAGATGGTGAAAGCTCTCTCGTTACGCAGACTAGCCCGAAACGCCGGGCTGTCACCCGATCGGGCGGACGCACACGGGGTGCGCGGTGTGTCTCCGGTACCGGGTGATGCTTCAGTCCGACATCCGATCGGGTGCGTGCGGCAGAGATCCCCGTGCCCGATGGCGATAAGCAAGTCGGCACCTGCTCGAACGAGCAGGTGCCGACTGCTTTATCAGGCTGTATCTGCCCAGATCGCGCCTCGTGAGGTGAGACGATCAGGCCATGAGAGCGCCGCTGCCCGCCAACGAACCGGCCCGGCTGGCTGCGCTGCACGACGCCCAGGTGCTCGACACGCCTCCCGAGGAGGACTTCGACGACATCGCGCTGCTCGCGTCGGAGATCTGCGGTACGCCGATGGGCCTGGTCAGCCTGGTCGACCGGGACCGGCAGTGGTTCAAGGCCAAGGTCGGCCTCGACATCGAGCAGACCGACCGCGACCTGTCGTTCTGCGCGCACACGGTCCACGGTCATGAACTGCTCGAGGTGCCCGACGCCGCCGCCGACCCGCGGTTCGCCGACAACCCGGTGGTGCTCCAGGAGGCCGGCCGAGTGCGGTTCTACGCGGGGGCGCCGGTGGTGCTCGACGGGGCGTACGCGGTCGGCACCGTCTGCGTCGCCGACCACGTGCCCCGCACCCTCAACGCCTCGCAGCGACGGGCCCTGCGCAGCCTGGCCAAGCACGCCGCGGTCCAGCTGGAGCTGCGCCGGTACGCCCGGCACGCCGGCGAGATCGCCGACCGGACCCGCCAGCTCGACCGCATGAAGGACTCGTTCCTGGCCACGGTCAGCCACGAGCTGCGCACGCCCCTGTCGACCATCCGCGGATATCTGGAGATGCTGCTCGAGGACGACTTCGACACCGACACCTCCCGCCGCTTCCTGTCGGTCATGTCGCGCAACTCCGACCGGCTGCTGCGGCTCATCGACGAGCTGCTGCTGGTCGCGCGGCTCACCGACGAGCGGATGCAGCTCGACCTGGCCGAGGTCGACCTGGCCGACCTCGCACACCAGGCGGTCGCGGCGTGCCGTCCGCTCGCCGATCACCGCGAGGTCAAATTGCGCGACCGTACGGAGGGTGCGGTGCCGGCCCGCGGCGACGCCAAGCGCCTCGCCCAGGCGCTCAACCATCTGATGGTCAACGCCATCAAGTTCACCGACCCCGGCGGCGAGATCACCATCGACTCGACGGCGAACGACGAACCCGAGCTGGTCATCATCGACAACGGCGTCGGCATCGCGGCCGACGAGTTGCCGCACGTCTTCGACCGCTTCTACCGCTGTCAGGCGGCGGAGGTGATGGCGGCCCAGGGCCCGGGCCTCGGCCTGGCCATCGTCAAGTCGATCATCGACGCCCACCACGGCAGCGTGCATCTGGAGAGCGAGCCGGGCGTCGGCACCACGGTGCGACTGACGCTACCCGGCTCCTAGGAACATTCCACGGCACAGATCAAGACCTTCCACCTGTACGGGGATGGAGCGCGCCGCCTCCCACGCGGCGCGATCGAGACGTAGCCGCCGGCCGGTCGCCACCCGGTCGCGGACGGCGTGCCGGGAGAGGCCGTCGTCGGCATAACCCAGCTTGCGCGAGACCGCGTACGACGCGTGGTTGTCGGCGAACGCCTCGGAGGTCGCGAACTCGGCGCCCAGCCCGGCGAAGGCCAGCTCGAGCACGGCGGCCCGCATCTCGGTGCCGTAGCCCCGGCCGTGATGCCCGCGTCCCAGCCAGGAACCCGTGCCCACCTCGCGCAGCACGGCGAAGTCCTCGGCGCCGATCCCCTGCGTGCCCACGACCCGGTCCCCGGCGATGGCGACCAGGCCGAGCTCCCACTTGCGGGGGCTCCAGTCGGCTCGCAGCCGCCAGTTCCACTGCAGGACGCCGCGGGCGATCTCATCGGCCGGCGCGTCCGTCCAGGCGGCGGTGAAAGGCTGCACGGCCGGGTCGTGCACGCCCCCGGCGGCGAGCTGGGCCAGTTCGGCCAGCAGCTCGTCGCCGGGGAGACGCAATTCCAGCCGGGGAGTCCGCAGAACCAGCCGATACAGCGGCCAATGGTCGCTAAGCATGGGCTGATTCTGCGAGCCGCCCGGAGCGGGCGCGACCCTATTTCAAGCGCTCGACGTGCAGGCCCGAATAGAGCTTGCGGTAGACGACTCCGGTGCGGGAGTTGCCCGCGTCGATCATCATCCCGCGGCCCATGTAGATGCCCACGTGCCCGGGTCCGACGACCAGGTCGCCGGGCCGGGCCTCGCCGGTCGAGATGCTGCGGGCCTGGGCCGCCTGCGCGCCGGACGAATGCGGCAGGTGGATTCCGGCCAGGGCGTAGGCGCGTTTGGTGAAACCGGAGCAGTCGAACCCGAACGGGCCGGTGCCGCCGTGCACGTAGCGCTTGCCCACCTGGGAGCGGGCGAAGGCGATGACGGCGGTCATGCCACCGCCGAGCGGGACGACGCGCTGAGCCCGCCGGGCCGTCGTGTGCCGGGTGATCACCGCGCGGGTGACGGCCCGGACCCGTACGGCCCGCTTGTGTGCCCTGGCTCGGGCCTGTTCGCGGGCCTGTTCGCGGGCGTTCCGCTCGGCGCGGGCGGCGCGTGCGGCCGCCTTGGCGGTTGCCCTGCGAATGGCCGCAACCCGGGCGGCGGCCTTCCGGATGGCGGCGGCCTTCCGGATGGCGGCGGCCTTCCGGATGGCGGCGGCCGGATCGTTCGTGGCTACGCCCGGCAGCGCCCGCACCACGCTCCGGACCATTTCCGGGCCCGCGTAGAGCGGTCCGGCGACACTGCCTGCCAGGCCGGTGCCGTCGAGCGGTCCGGCGGCGTGGCCGAGGGCTTCGGGGCCCTCGCGGAGCGGTTGCGGGCCGTGGCGGAGTGCTTCGCGGGCCTCGGCGGCGGCCTCGGCGGCCGGGCCGCGCAGGGCCTCACGCTGGTCGGCCACGGTCAGGGCGACCGCGGCCTGGACGGCCTCGTGGCGGGCCTCCTCGTAAGCTTCGGGGCTCATCTCCGGCAGGGGGGTGCCGGTGGCGAGCGTGCGGAGAGCGAGCGGGGTCGCGGCGGGCCGGCGTTCACCGGTCGTGCGGCGCTCGTGGACGCGTGAGGCGCGTTCGGTGGCGGCGCTGCGCTCGGCTTCCGTCGCCGCGAAAGCGGCGGCGGTCTGGTCGGAACCAGCGTGCTCGGCGGGCGGCACTGCCTCGGCGGCGTGCTCAGCAGGGTCTAGGGCCGGTGAGATGACGGCCAGCGCTAACGCGCCGGCGGTCAAGGCCCGGCTCGGGGACGGACGATGCAGTGTTGCCTCCGAAATCGGCCCGGGGCACTCGCGCGAATCCCTGTCGACGTGGCATTACCGCGGCCGTGTCGACACCGTGCGTTAGACGCACAGCAATGGGAACCCGGACATCTCGCTAATTCCGTCGACCATGCCAACACACATCAGGAATGTTTCGCGGCTGATTTCCCACAATCACCCTCGCCCAATCGAGGAAAGAAAGGACTTTTGAGGTGTCGATCGACTCAATTAGATTTCCGAAATATGCCCGTGATCTGCGTCAACTGACCGGAACGCGAGCGCCGGGACTGTCCATCGCACTGTGCAGGACCAGTTCCGAAAGCTGCGCCCCGGCGGGAACGTCGAACGGCAGGACGCCGTTCACCGTGCCCCCGGGTGCGATCTCCTCGAGCACCGTGGGCTGAAGCTCGTTGAGGAAGACCAGTGCCTGCTCGGCCACGCGGTGCTCGGTGCCCTGGGAGTCGATCGCGCGCTGGGCGCCCGGGTCCAGCAGTTCCGCCTCGGCCCCCGTGTTGTGGATGGCCACGTCGACCAGGCAGAACTGACCCGCCGCGCGCTGCGGAAGATCCTGCGGGCCGACCGACGGCACGCCGCACCGGCTGCCGGTGACGGTGAGTTCGAAATGGCCCTCGAAGGCCGACGGCGGCGCGGGCGCGGGGGCCGGGCCGTCGCGGGTCACGGCGTACGCCGCCGTACCGGCGGCGACCACGGCGACGGCCGCGCCCACCAGCCACGGCCACCGGCGTCTACCCCGGGGCCGTTCTTCGGCCGGCGGATGATCCATCTCCGCCAGTGGAGCACGTGCGGGGCGCAACGGCGTGTCGGTCATGAGACCTCCCGGGGCCTGGGTCGAGTGCGGCCCTCATGCTGTGCCGCCCACGGGCCCCGGCGACGTCACCACGCCGCAAATCCGGACCAACCTGTCATAAAGACCCCGGATCCGTCACCCGAAGGTGGTAACTTCCCCCTCGGAGCCTTCGATCACGGCACCAGCAGGATCTTGCCCAGGTGATCGCTCGACTCCATGAGACGGTGCGCCTCGGCCGCCTCGGCGAGCGGCATCGTGGTGTGGATGATCGGCTTGATGGCGCCGGCCTCGACCAGCGGCCAGACGTCGCGGGCGACGGCGGAGACGATGCGCGCCTTGTCGGCGAGCGGCCGGGCCCGCAACGACGTGGACGAGACCGAGCCCCGCTTGGCCATCAGCAACCCGAGGTCGAGCTCGGCCGTACGGCCGCCCTGCATGCCGATGACCGTGATCCGGCCGTTCGGGGCGAGGGCCTCGATGTTGCGGGCGAGATATTTCGCCCCGACGATGTCGAGCACCACGTCGACGCCGACGCCATCGGTGAAGTCCTTGGTGGCGGCGACGAAATCGTCGGTCGTGTAGTCGACGCACAGGTCGGCGCCGAGCTCGCGGAGCCGGTCGTGCTTGCTCGCGCGGGCGGTGGTGATGACCCGGGCGCCCAGGGCGTGGCCGAGCTGGATCGCGAACGTGCCGATGCCGCTGCCGCCGCCGTGCACCAGGAACGTCTTGCCCTTGCGCAACCGGTCGCGATCGATCGAGTTCGACCAGACCGTGCAGCTGACCTCCGGCAGCGCCGCCGCCTCGTGCAGCGACAGGCCGGTCGGCACGGGCAGGAGCTGCCCGGCGGGGACGGCCACCCGCTGTGCATAACCACCGCCGGACAGCAGGGCGCTGACCCGCTCGCCCACATGGCGGCCGGTCACGCCGGAACCGACCGCGCTGATCACGCCGGCGCACTCGAGCCCCGGATAGGCCGAGGCGCCGGGTGGCGGCGGGTAGAAACCCTGGCGCTGAGAGACGTCGGCCCGGTTGACGCCGGCGGCGGTGACGTCGACAACGACCTCGCCCTCCGCCGGCACCGGGTCGGGCACCTCGCGGAGGGCGAGCTTCTTGTCCTCGATCACGATCGCGTGCATACCCCTATCGTGCCCGAGGGGTACGACAGAAAACTCAGAGAGACCATTTCTGGTTCGCGGCGCCCGTACAGGCCCAAATTTGCAGTTTCGCGCCGTTGACCGTGCTGTTGTCCTTGACGTCGAGGCACTTGCCCGAGGCGGTGTTGACGATGTCCCCGCCCGGCGTGACCGTCCACTTCTGACTGGTGACGGTCCCGATGCAGTCCCAGAGATGCACCGCGGCGCCGTCGGTGGTCGCGTTGTTGGCCACGTCCAGGCACTTGCCGAGCCCGCTGATGGTGCCGTCGGCGTTGCGGGTCCACTGCTGGTTGGTGTTGCCGGCGGTGCAGTCCCACAGCTGCGGCTGGTTGCCGTTCGCGGTCGAGCCGCCGGTCACGTCCAGGCACTTCCCACCCAGGCCCTTGATGGTTCCGCCGGTCACTCCGCCCTGCGTTCCGGACCACGTGAAGGTCGCGGAGGTCCGAGCCGGCAGAGCGTACACAAAGGACTGACCGCCCCAGTTCACCTTGACGCTCTGGGTGCCGCCGCTCGTGTTGTAGGCGATCAGGGCCTTGGAACCGTCGGTGTTACGGAAGGCGACGTTGGGCACGGTGCCGTTGGCCGAGGAGTCGATCCGCACCGCGCCGGGCCGGACGAACTTCGTCAGATGGCCCATCGTGTAGTACTCGACGGTGTAGTCGACCTGCCCCCGCCGGGCATCGTTGCGGTGCACGGTGACCAGCCCGGTGCAGGTGCCGCAGCCGCCGTTGTGGGGGCCCATGTTCTCGTCCACGGCCATCGACCACTTCGTCCAGCTGCGGCCCCAGTTGCGGAAGTAGTCGATCAGGTCGCCCATGTCCTCGGCGTGCTGGTCGGTCACCCAGGTGCCGCCCGAGTGCTCGGTCATGTAGGCGTTCACCTGCGGATATTGATTGTGTACGGCGGTGGCCGTGGACGGGTTGCCGCCGTAGTCGTGCCAGGCGACGCCGCCGAAGTTCGGGTGGTTGCGAATCGCGGTGTCGGCGAGCAGCGGCGCCACCCAGGTGTCGTACGTGTCGAAATTCCAGTCGCCGACCAGCAGCTTCGTGCTCAGCCCGGCGCCCTGAAGGGCGGGCAGCAGGTTGGTCTTGGAGAAGTACTGGAGGCCGGCCGCGTTCCACTGCATCGACGGGTAGCCGGCACAGCAGGTCGGCTCGTTCTGCGCGGTGACGTAGCGAATCGGTACGCCCTGGGACTGGTAGCCCTGGATGTATTTCACGAAGTACTGGGCGTAGGCCGCGTAGTACTGCGACTGCAACCAGCCTTGGCTGTACGCGTTGTTGTCCTTCATCCACGGCGGTGCCGACCAGGGCGAGGCCATCACGAACATCGACGGGTTCAGGGCGACGGCCTGCTTGGTCAGGGCCATCACATCGGCGTCCCGGCCGAGCGAGAAGTCGTTGAGGTCGCAGCAGGTCGTGTCGTACGAGAAATTGTTCTGCGCCAGATCGGACGACCCGATGACGTTGCGCAGGGCACTGACCCCGATGCCGGCGGACGGGCTGAAGAGCTTGGTCAGCACCTCGTTCTGGGTGGCGGCCGACAGGGCGCCGCTGCCCCGGATGTCGAAGGCGGCGGTGTCGGTGAAGGAGGCGCCGGCCCCTTCGAACTGCTGGTAGGTGGTGTTCTCGTTGACGGTGATCGTCTGGTTGGCGCTGCCCGACCCGCCACCGAACGCGATCGGCGCCTGCTGCTGAAGCCCGCGCGAGACGACGCGACCGCCGCTGTCGCTGGTGGTGGTCAGATAGACGTTCACGGCTTCGCCCGCGGCATACGACGCCTGCGGCGCGACCAGAGCGGCCGCCGAGGCGACCAGGGCCGCCGAAGCAGCCCAACCGATCTTCTTGAACATGACTGGGGACTCCCTTGCCGGAGGTGGGGGCCTAGGCCGGGAAACGGTAAAGGCGGTGAACAATAAACATCCACGTCGATGTCGTGTCAACCGTCACGCCTGCGTCAGGGGAAAACGTTTCAGCAGCTCAGACCCATTTTCGCAACCTTGATACAAGTTCCTGGGCGAGTGCCTGCCGACACCACCCCCACCGTCTGGCAAACTGAGACAGCAACATCGGGAGGGCTCGCCTAGTGGCCGATGGCGCCGGTCTTGAAAACCGGTATGGGGAAACTCATCGTGGGTTCGAATCCCACGCCCTCCGCTCGATCCTGAGCAGCAAGAACCTCCGCTGACCTGCGCGAACGCAGGACCGGCGGGGGTTCTGTGCTTTGCTGTCGATCTCATTCGATCTCATCGCGGACCACTAGATCTCACTCATCGCGACCATGGTGCGACCACGAGACTATGACGCGAAGGAAGACATCGCTTAATGATCGACGCGACATGTCAGTTGCGCTGGTACAGCGGTCTAGGCCTGCTCTTCCTCGCGTTCATGCCAATTCTGAGCTTCACGCTGCTCGCGACCGACCCCGGCGCAGCAGGCAACGAGTTAGTCCCCGTGTTCATCGGTGGTCCGGTCAACCTGGTCGGCGCGGCGTTCGTCATCCGCTCCATGACGTCACGCGAGCCAGCAGCCTCTTCTCGCATGCTCGCCATCGGCGCTGCCTTGATCCTCTTGGGCGACGTGCTGCTGATTGGCATCCGCGCAGCCATCACATGACGCGCTCTCCGTGTATCGGCTTCGATTAGGGATACCCTGCATGACGTCGTTACAAGTAGAACCACCCTCAGACCTCGACTCCGATGCCAGCCAGTTGGCTCGGGCAGCCAGTCGCGCGAGCGTGTTCGTCCTACTTCGATTGGCAGGTGCCCGAGCTAGGTGTTCTGACCCGTGAGGTTGGGGACGCGGCTGGCGGGTGGTTGGCCGCCGAGTGCGGTGTGTCCGCGGTGATGATTGTAGGAGTGCAGCC
>NZ_JBICTW010000024.1:0-15037 GCF_043197815.1 Actinoplanes sp. NPDC048988
TTCTTCGCCACCGCGGAAGTATCCACGGCATCCGTCATGACGGTCATCAGGTGCGTCTCCTTGATCAGGAGTTACACCGTTCGTTTTACAGTCCCCAGTTGTGGACCAGTACTGGAGTGTTACCAGCCAGAACATAGTACGTGTGGATGACGTCGACCGTTAGGTCGTACATCGTCCGGAGGTCGGTGAAGTTCTCTACGCGGCTGATCTCAGGAAATCCGAACTGATAAGTGCGCAGAGCGTCGCTGGAGTTCAAGTCGCCTGCGTTGACCCAGCGGTGCTTGGTATCACTCCAGAACGGGTGGTGCTGGGTGGTCCGCAGAACTTTGGTTGTGCCGTTGACACGGACTGTCAGGTCCGTCAGTGCGATGTCGTGGTTGACGTGGATCTTCTTAACAGATTGCTCTCGGCGCTTTCCCGTAATCGGGTCGGTGGCGATGACCTTGTCGCCGACCTTGATCTGGGAGATGGCCTTGGTCTTGCCGTTCGCCATCAGCACGAGGGTTGTTGCTGCGAAGCTGTGAGTCGGGCAGCCGCCACCTGAGGGTGCTTCGTCGGCGGCTCCCTTGGAGGCCTTGGGAGCGGACTTGCCGAAGCCGTTCTTCGTCAGGCCGCTGACTACGTTGCTGGCCTCCTTCTTCGCGCCTGCTGTGGCGGCCGAGGCTGCGGCCTTGGCGCCGGCTCCGGAAATCAGGGCTCTGGCTCCGGCTTTGATGCCTTGGCCGGCGATGACCGACAGGCCGCCGGTCAGGCCGCCGACTATGGCGCCGATGGCGACGTTTGTGGCCAGGCCGCCCCAGCTGAAGTTGCCTTTGTGGTCGATCAGTGTGTCGACCGAGTATTCGACGGCGCTGGCTATGCCGCCGGCGAGGGCACCGCAGGCGACGGCTCCGGCGCCAAGGGTCAGGGCGTCGCAGCCGATGCCGACAGCGAGACCGACAACTGCTCCGGCGACGACGCCTTTGTGGTCGTCGACCCAGTTCGAGCCCTTGTTCCAGGCCTTACCCGCCTTGCACTTCCACCCGCATTTCTTGCTCTTTTTGCCGCTCTTGTGCTCGTCCTTCTCCGAGCCGCGGTGCTCCTCCTGGTACTGCTTGTTGATTGCGTCGACGTCGGCCCCACCGCTGTTGCCGCCGAACTCCTCGTCCATGGCGATCAGGCCGGAGGGGTCGGAGCGGACGACGGGACTGTTGTCCGCGTAGGCGTAGCCCTCGAGCGATTGGGGGTCGGAGGAGTTGAAGACCGGGTCGACCGAGATGAAGCGGCCCAGCGCGGCGTCGTACTCGCGGGCGCCCAGATGGACCAGGCCGGTCGGATCGTTCGTGCCGCCGACGAAGCCCTTGGTGTTCTGCCACGTGACGGCCGGGCCGCGGGCGGTGCCGAACGGGGTCTGGCGGCGAATGGTGTCGGTGAGGGTGTCCTCGTCGACCGACACGTTCTGGGTGCCCTGGTGGTCGCTGGCCAGCCAGGTAATTCCCTTCGAGGTGCGCTGCGCGAGCGTGCCGCCGCCGAAGCCGAAGTAGCGGGTGCACGACGAAGCGGCGGTGCTGTTGGTGTAGCGGATCTCCTGGTTGGGCAGGTAGAGCGTCTTCCCGGTGGTGTCCTGGCTGATCAGCCGGTTGCCGTCAGCGTCGTACAGGTAGCTGACGCTGCCGGCCGTGTCGGTGACCGACTGCAAGGTGCCTCGGCGTCCCAGACCAGGCTCTGCGTGCCGTTGGGACCGGGCCGGGTCTTGGTGTTCCCGCCCTTGTCGTAGCTGTAGGTGACGGTCTTGCTCCCGCTGCTGTCTTTTTTCGTGGTGCTGCGCAGGGCGTGCGGCTGGCCGGTCGTCGGGTCGTTCGGCGTGGTGTCGGCGTACCTGTACGTCGTAACGTGCGCGGTGAACACGAGGTCGACGCCGGGAAGCACCTCCGGGTAGGTCACGTCGTCACCGTCCAACTTCGGTGCCGGCAATGCCGTCGGCCAGGTGAGACTCAGCTCGGCGGCGCCCTTTCCGAGTGTCACAACCGGCCCGGTTCCCCCGCCCGAGAACGACAGCGCCATCGAGGTCGCACTCGGCACGACTCGGCCGCCTGAGGCCTTGAGGGTGGTGTCCGGCTTGACCCACGTACCCGCCGCATTGCGTACCCGCTGCACCTCGACGGCCGTCTGGGAAGTGAACGAGCCCGTCGCGTTGGCGAAGACCTGGGTGCGCTCGTCGCGAGCCGACGCCACCTCGACCCGGCCGTGGCAGGCGACCGCGGCCTTCGCGGCGGCAGCCTCGGTGGGCGCGGTGCCGGGACATTTCACCGGCGTCTGCGCCAGCGCGGCCACCGGCTGACCGGCCACGACAACGCTCGTCGCCGCCAATGACGCGGATGCCACAAGGGCAAGAAAAGAACGCGCAGACCGCAGCCTGAACACAGCCTCGTCTCCCCGATTTGACCTGAACGAAGGCTTACAACGTAAGAACGGCTGTTGTCGATAGTCGAGATCAGCAATATGAACTGGGGATCGTAAATCGGTCCGAGGTGACACCAATGCACTCCGTGATCGTCAATCGGTTGATACAGCGCATGCACTAAAGATGAATCCGCGCAACGACGACGACAGTGGCAAGGATCATTGGCTAGCGATCGACCGGGTTCGGCACCGGCAGGCGAAAGCGCTCATGATCCCCTTCGCTCGACACCTCACTGGCGGCCTGTCGTCGGCAGCTGGCCGTTCCGCCAGACCTGGCTGTTTCGGACTGCTGGTGGCCGCGGCCGCCGACGTCGCGGTCTACGGCGTACTGGCCCGCAAGCCCTAAGATCTTGCCGTGACCACACCGATGCGGGTGCCGCCGTCCGAGCCCGAGCGTGAGCGCGCCGCCGAGCTGTTGCAGCGGGCGTGCGGCGATGGCCGGCTCACTCTCGAAGAGTTCAGTGTGCGGGTCGGCGCGGTCTGGGCCGCCGAGGACGCCGACGAGCTGGCCCGGGCCACCGAGGGGCTGGCGGCCACCCCGATCGTCGGCTCGTCGCGCACGGTCGACCGGGTCATCACCATCTTCAGCGAGAACAAGCGGCGCGGCCGGTGGCGGCTGCGCGACTCCGGGGTCTCCATCCGGACGCTGTTCGGCTCGACCGAACTCGACCTGCGTGAGATCGCCACCGACCAGGCGGTCATCGAGATCTCCGGCAGTGTCACGTTCGGCGAGCTCAAGCTGATCGTTCCCGAGGGGGTCGAGGTCGACCTCACCGGCGCCGCCGTCTTCTCCTCCCGTCAGCTGCATCTGGCCCGGGTGCCGCGGGTTCCCGGCACCCCCGAGGTGCGCGTGCACATCACCACGTGGTTCAGCTCGGTCGAGGTCGTCTCGAAGAGGTACTCGCTCCCGCAGTGATTGCGGGAAAAGGTTCGAATTTCCTGACAACGCACCGGCCGCCCCGGCCGCCACGTCCTCGGCCGCCACCTCCTCGGCGCAGCCGGCGCCGCTGGTGCAGCTGGTCGGCTATCTGTCCAAGGCCCAGCCGCCCGCCGGTGACGCGACCCTCGTGCTGCGTGATCAGACGCTGTTCGACGGCAAGCGGGTCAAGGTCTGGGATTTGTGGGCGGACCAGGGCGGCTACTACTTCGCCACGACTCGCGACGGTCTTCCGGCGCAGGTGAGAGGCGGCAAGATCCGCGGCGAGGACTCCTACCGCGAGTACGTGGCGGCGGCGAAAGCGGCGGCCACCGGCGACCTGAACGCCGCCCGCAAGCGCATGATCGTGGCCGGGGCGCCCAAGGGGGCGCCGGTGCCGACCGAGGCCCCCGGCTACAGCCACCCGGCCCCGGCCAACACCAAGATCCCGGCCGCGGTCCGCGAGGGGATGCGGACCAACATCGCCGACAACCGGGTCTGGAACAACGTCCTCGACGCGCTGCACGCCGGCGCCGGCGACCCGGTCGTGCAGGCCGGCGCGCTGCGGCTGCTCGACCAGATGCCCGAGGTCAAGGTGGCGCCCGGCACGCTCGACGGCAAGCAGGTGCTGAACCTGACCGTCGGCATGCCGGCGATGCCCGGCGAGTCGCCGCAGACCATCACGATCGACGCCGCGACCGGCGTACCGCTGAAGCTCTCCAACGGTTCCGACGGCAGCACGACCTTCGTCGTGACCCGGATCAGCCTGGCCGACGTGAAGAAGGGCTCCTTCTAGCGCTCGTCGACCTCGGCCCGGTGGACGCCCACCTCGTGGCTACCCTCGTGCTCCTTGACCACGACACGGTGACCTTCGGGGTGGGTCTCCGCCGCGTGCCGCCCCTCCTCGTCGCCACGTGCCGCCGGGCCGCTCTGCTCCTCGGCGGCGCGGGCGGCCAGGCCCGACTGGGTGCGCAGGGGGATCTGCGGCAGGAAGGCGAAGATCACCAGCGCGGCCAGGATGACCACGGAGGCGGCCAGGAAGATCATGTCCATCGACTGGGAGAAGCCGGCCTTGAACGGGTACGCGACCACGGCGCTCAGCCCGTTCAGGAACGAGGTGTCGTTCAGGTCGGCGCCACCGCGCAGGGCCTCGGCCACCGCACTGTTGGCCGGATCGGCGAGCGCCTGCTGGAAGGCGGGGCCGGCCGCCCGTACCTCATCCGCGATGTTCTGACCCACCGTTGAGAACAGCAGCGACAGGAAGAGCGCGGTGCCGGCCGTCGCGCCCATCTGGCGGAAGAACGTGGCCGACGACGTAGCCACCCCGATCTCGCGGGCCGACATCGCGTTCTGCACGGCGAGCGTGATCGGCTGAAGGACCAGGCCGAGGCCCAGGCCCAGCACGGCCATGAAGACACCGGTGCGCCAGAACGGCGTGTCCACCCCGACCGTGTGCAGCAACCACATGCCGGCCGCCGCGAACACGCTGCCGACAACCGGGAAGATCTTGTATTTCCCGGTACGGCTGATCAACTGACCCGAGATCACCGAGCCGACCACGAGGCCGAGCGTCAACGGCAGCAACTGGAGACCCGACTCCGTCGGCGTGGACCCCTGGACGATCTGGAGATACAGCGGCAGCACCGCCAGACCACCGAACATGCCGAGACCGACGATGAAGCCGCCGACCGCGGTCAGGCTGAACGTCCGGTTGCGGAAGAACCGCAGCGGGATCAGCGCGTCCTCGCCCATCCGCCACTCGGCCAGCACGAACAGCAGCAGACCGGCCACGCCGACGCCGTAGCAGAACAACGCCCGGCCCGAGTCCCAGCCCCACGAGCGGCCCTGCTCGGCGATGGTCAGCAACGGCACCAGGGCCACACACAGCCAGGCCGCGCCCCACCAGTCGATCCGGTGCTCACGCCGCTCCTGCTGAAGGCGCAGCACCTTGGCCACCACGATCAGGGCCACGATGCCGATCGGCACGTTGACCAGGAAGACCCAGCGCCAGCCGGTGATGCCCAGAATCTGGTCGGCCCCGGCGAAGAAGCCCCCGATGACCGGCCCGAGCACGCTCGAGGTGCCGAAGACGGCCAGGAAGTAGCCCTGGTAGCGGGCCCGCTCCCGGGCCGGGACGATGTCGCCGATGATCGCCAGGGCCAGCGAGAACAGGCCGCCGGCGCCGACACCCTGGAAGGCCCGGTACGCGGCGAGCTCGTACATCGACTGCGCGAACGAACAGGCGGCCGAGCCGATCACGAAGATGGTGATGGCGGCGAGGAAGAAACGCTTGCGCCCGTAGATGTCGGAAAGCTTGCCGTACAGCGGGGTCGAGATGGTCGAAGTGATCAGGTACGCCGTGGTCACCCACGCCTGCGCGCTGAGCCCATGCAGATCGTCGCCGATGGTCCGGATGGCCGAGGCGACGATCGTCTGGTCCAGCGAGGCGAGCAGGAGGCCGAGCATGAGCCCGCCGAGCACCTGCAACACCTGACGATGCGTGAGATCCACGCCCGCCGGTTTCGTAACGGTGGTGCTCATCTCGGGTCCCCCCTGCTAGGTGATACCTCCGACTACCCCCACGCATCAGCTCTCGATGCGTTCAGGAGAGGCCGGTCACCTGCGATCCTGGTCACCGCGCCGCGGGACGCCCAGGAGCGTCAGCGGTTCGCGCACTCCGGGGGAGCTGTGGGCTCGCCGGCCGTGGCCAGGTTCTCGTTCATCTCGGTGGTGGTGGCCAGGCGGGTGAAGGCGGGGCCGAGGATCAGGTCGATCGTCTTGTCGCCGGCCGGGCGGGTCGGGTCGAAGCGCATCGTGGCGTCGCCGTACACCACCGCGCGCAGCACGGCGGCTGTGCCGATCGCGGCGGGGCCGTAGACGACCGTGGCCGGCGTGGCCGGGCGGGGGCCGGTGGTGCCGTCGAGCACGGTGAATCGGCGGGCCTCGAGCTGGGCGGCCGTCGTCGCCATCCGGGTCGGGGACGCGCCGCCGTCGAGCACCCGGACCCGCACCTGGGCCGGGTCGCTGGGCAGGGTCAGGTCGCAGGTGAGGCCGGGGGTGGCGGGGCGGTCGGCGGGCGCGGTGGCGGTGGGGAGCTGCCGCTGTTGCTGCGGCCAGGCGAGCGTGATGCCGGCCGTGGCCGTCGCCACCGCCACGGCCGCCGTCGCCACGGTCACGCGCCGCCGGCGGCGACGGCTGTTGCCGCGCGCCCGGATCGTGGCGGCCGGGGGGACCGGGAGATCCCGTACGTCGGTCTCCAGCTCGTGAAGTCGGTCATGCACCGAACGAGGCATCGCTGATCTCCTGATCGTGGTCGTCGAGTAGGCGGCCGAGAGTGGCCCGGGCCCGGGAGAGCCGCACCTTGACCGTCCCCGCCGGGACGCCCGTGCTGGCGGCGATCTCCTGGACCGGCATGTCCAGCAGGTAGTGCAGCGCGACGGCCTGACGTTGCGCGGCCGGCAGCCGTCGCAGCGCGTCGACGACGGCCACCCGGTCGGGCGACGGCCCGCCGGTCGCCTCGTCGCCGGGGCCCAGGCGGGAGCGGGCGGCGAGCCACCGCCGCAGGCCACGCCAGCGGTTGAGCGACAGGCGCCAGGCGACCGTCCGTACCCAGGCCTCGGGATCCTCGTACCCGGAGACCTTCGGCCAGTGTTGCCAGGCCCGGGCGAAGGCCTCCTGGGCGATGTCCTGGGCGTCGCCCCGGTCACCGCCGGCCGCGTAGAGGTAGAGCACGACCCGCCGGACCGTCGCGATGTAGAAGGCGTCGAAGTCGGCGCTGCCCGTGGATTCCCGCACACTTGAAGACACACCGCACCCCGCGATCCGGTTACATCGATTCCGCGACCGCGTGATGTTTGCCGGCTTCGGCCCACTCCCGCGCCGACCGCCCGCGACCGGCGTCCTCGCGGCGGTCGGGGTCGGCGCCACCCGCGACGAGTTCCCGGACCGTGCCGGCATGCCCCCAGGCGGCGGCTGCGCACAGCGGCAGCCCTTCGTCGCCGCGGCCGCTCTCGCGGTTCGGGTCGGCCCCGGCCGACAGAAGCAGCCGGACGTTGCCGGCCATGTTCTGAACGCTCGCGCGGTACAGGGGCGTGCTTCCGTCGCGGTCGGCCGTGTTCGGGTCGGCGCCGTCCCGCAGCAGCCTCGCCACGTCATGCGTGCTGCCCCAGCCGGCGGCTTGCACGAGCCTGTCCTGCAACTTCTTACGTCGGCGCCTGTTCACGCCGGCCATTGCACCACGCGCCCGGTTGCCGGGCCGTCCTACCGTGCGCGCATGCCGATCCCCGAATTCGTCGTCGCCCTCCGCTCGAAGATCGGACACGATCCGCTTCCGCTGCCCGGCGTGATCGCGGTCGTGCTCGACGACCGCGATCGGGTGCTGCTGGTCCGGCGGTCGGACACCCACGAGTGGGCGCTGACCACCGGCTGCCTGGAGCCGGGCGAGCAGCCCGCGGCCGGCGCCGTCCGGGAGGTCCGGGAGGAGACCGGGGTCGACGTCACGGTCGAGCGCCTGCTCGCGGTGGAGGCCCTGGACCTGTCAGTGGCCCCCAACGGCGACCAGATTCACTGGCTCACCGTCGGCGTGCGGTGCCGGGTCGCGGCCGGCGAGCCCCGCGTCAGCGACGACGAGTCGGTGGAGGTCGCCTGGTTCGATCCGGACGCCGTGCCGCCGCTGCCACCGCATCAGGCGCGGTGCCTGGCGATCGCCCTCGACCCGGCGGCCGAGCCGTGGTTCGCGCGTGCGGCACCGGGTGGTCGCTGATCTACCAGGGGACCGTCCCCTCGTCGGAGACGAACGTGGCGGTCGGCGGCTTGTCCATCGTGGCCAGACGAATCGCGATGGCGGCGCCGTCGGCGGCCGTGCGCTCCAGTGAGAGGCCGAGATCCTTGGCGAAGTCGGTGCCGCAGGCGCCGGGGGCCACGGCGTTCACCGACATGCCGGGGAAGGCGTTGGCGTACTGGACGGTGACCATGTTGAGGGCGGCCTTCGACGACGGATAACCGGCCATGGCGCCGCGGGCGGCGAAGCCGTGTGACGGGTCGGTGTTCCAGTGCAGGGAGGCCGTGCCGCTGGAGACGTTGATGATCCGGGGATCGGCCGACTCGCGGAGCCGGGGCAGGAAGGCCTCGGTGACCCGGATGACGCCGAACAGGTTGGTCTCGTAGACGGCGCGGATCACCGCCGGGTCGACCTGGCCCGGCGTCTGACCTTCGCGGCCGCCGGAGATGCCGGCGTTGTTGACGAGAATGTCGAGGTGGTCGTGGCGGTAGCGGGACGCGAAAGCGGCGACCGAGTCGTCGTCGGTGACGTCGAGATCGGCGCGGGTGGCCGCGATGACGGTCATGCCGCGGGCGGCGAGTCCTTCCGCGATGGCGGCGCCGATTCCCCGGGCGGCCCCGGTGACCAGGGCGATCTTCGTGTCTGACATGCCTTCATCTGAGCATCGGGCCGCGTCCCATCCCAAGATCGATTGAGTACGCCGGCGATACCCTCGGGGTATGGAGGACGTGGAGACGCGCGAGTTGCGCTACTTCGTCGCCGTGGCCGAGGAGCTGAACTTCGGGCGGGCCGCGGAGCGGCTGGGCATCGCGCAGCCGCCGCTCTCCCGGGCGATCCGGCGGCTCGAGCATCGCCTCGGGGTGGAGCTGCTTGAGCGTACGAGCCATGGCAGCCGCCTGACCCCGGCCGGCGAGGTGCTGCTGGCCGAGGGGCGGACCGCGCTCGACGCGGTGGCCGCCGCCGTCGGGCGGGCGCGGCGGGCCGGGCGGAAGCCGAGCCTGGTGCTGGCGATGAAGCCGGGCGGCGACGCTGGGCTCCTGCCGGCGATCCTCGCCGCGTACGAGAACCGGCCCGATGCCTTGCCCGTCGATTTCGCCTTTTCGCTCGGTGAGCGAGCGGCCATGCTCCGCGACGGCCGGGCCGACGTCGGGCTTCTGCATCACCCGCAGAACGATCTGAGCGGCCTCGCCACCGAGGAGCTGACCGTGGAGCGGCGGGTGCTCGCGCTGGCCGACAGCCACCCGCTGGCCGCCCGGGACGAGCTGCGCATGGCCGATCTGGCCGGCGAGGATCTGCCATGGTTTCCCGAGGCGGCGCGCCCGGGCCCGGGTCCGCGGGTCGGTGACGTGGGCGAACTGATGCAGCTGGTGACGCTGGGCCGGGCGGTCGCGCTGGTCACCGAGTCGGCGTCGCAGCGGCCGCTCCCGGGCGTCACCTACCGGCCGGTGCTCGACGCGGTCCCGGCCACCCTCGTCCTGGCCTGGGCCGAGAGCAGCCGGTCGCGGGAGGTGGCGGCCTTCGTCACCGCGGCCCGGCAGGCAGCTTCTCCAGGAGCGAGCGGTACCACCTGATGCCGGCGAGGTAGGCGTCGACCGTGATGTGCTCGTCGTAGGAGTGGATGGCCTCCCGCTGTTTCCTGGTCATCTCGAACGGCGTGAAGCGGTAGACGCGTTCGCAGATCGCGGTGAAGCGGCGGGCGTCGGTCGCGGCCATCATGACGTACGGCGCCGGAACCGCCTGGGGGAAATGCGACACCGTGACCGCCTCGATCAGCTGGAACGCGTCGTCCAGCGGCGACGGCGGTGACGGCTCGCCGTCGTGAACGACCCGGATCGTCACCTTCCTGTCGCGGATCACCTTGCGGACGTGGGCGATCGCGCCGGCCATGGTGTCGCCGACCAGGATGCGGATGTTGACGCCGGCGGTCGCGTTCGACGCCACCATGTTCAGGGCCGGTGAGCCGCTGAGCGTGGTGACCGCGAACGTCGTCCGTACCATCGCCGCCGCCTCCGGACCGGCGGCCAGGAGCAGCCGGGTCAGCACGGGACGGGACCGGACGGCGGCGCGCAGGGCGACACCGATCGGGCCGGTGGCGTGTTCGGCGGCGCGGCGCAGGAACTCGACCACCACGTCCGGTGTGGTGGCCGGCATCGGCGAGCGGTCGAGCCGGGTGATGGCCCGGGCCAGGCGTGCGGTCGGTCCCATCGGGGCCGGTGTCGACGCGTGCCCGCCGCGGCCGGCGACGCTCAGCTCGATCGAGGCGACGCCTTTCTCGGTGACGCCGATGGCGGCGACCGGCACGGGCACGCCCGGCAGCACGTCGTGGGCGATCGCGCCGCCCTCGTCGAGCACGAACCACGGCTTGACGCCCCGCCGGCGCAGCTCGTCGACGGCGAGCCCGGCCGCGATGCCGGCCACCTCCTCGTCGCAGCCGAATGAGAGCCACACGTCCTGGGCCGGGGTGTGCCCGGCGGCCAGCAGGTCCTCCACGGCCTGGCCGATGGCGGTGAGGCTGGCCTTGCAGTCGAGGGTGCCGCGGCCCCAGACGACGCCGTCGGCGACCACCGCTTCGAACGGCGGATGGGTCCACTCGCCCTCGACCGGCACCACGTCGATGTGGGCCATGAGCACCACCGGCCGCTCGGCCGAGGCGCCCGGCCAGTGGAACAGCAGCCCGTGCGTACCGACCCGGGTCAGTTCGAGCCTCTCGTGCAGCAGCGGGAAGTGCCGTCGCAGCGCCTCGTGGAAGTCGTCGAACGCCGTCTCGTCCCACGCCTCGGTCTCGCGGGTCGAGACGGTCGGGATGCGCAGCAGGTCGCGGAACGCCTCGAGCCGGCTCATCGCGCCATCATGTCAGCCGACGTGCACGTGGGGCCGGCGGTTGCGGTCGTGCTCGGCCCGGCGCAACATCTCGCGAGTCACCGGCGCCACCTCGCCCTGCCCGAACGCCAGGTAGCGCACGAAGTTGGCGACCGGGTTGCCCTCGGTCCACTCGAAGTAGATGTGCGGCCGGCGGCCGGTCGTGTCCCGGATCCACAGCAGCAGCGCGGCCAGCGCGCTCGGCACCGACGAGCTGGTCACCCGCATCACCTTGTAGCGGTGGTGCAGCAGCTCGCCGGTCACCCGCAGCTCGGTCTCGAAGTCGGAGGCGTCCTGCACCGTCACCTCGACGAAGATGACGTCCCGGTCGTCGGCCATGTCGTTGTCGGCCAGAATCTGCGCGATCTTGTCGCTGTACTCGCGGCTGTCCCGGCGGCCGGGCTCGTTGGCGATCAGCCGGATCTGCCGGCGCCGGCAGTCGGCCAGGAAGCCGAGCGCCGTCTCGTCGGCCGAGATGTCGGTGACCCGCAGGTCGAACGCGCGGAACAGCCGGGACAGGAACGAGACGATCAGGATCCCGGCGATGAAACAGGCGGCGATCTTCACGCCGTCCGGTCGCTCCACCACGTTCGCGACGGTGGTGTAGACGAACAGCACCGCGATGACGCCGAAGGCGACGGTGCGGCCCTTCTGCCGCCGGCGGTGCGCCGACAGGGTCACCGCGACGGCGGCCGAGGTGATCAGCACGAGGACGCCGGTGGCGTAGGCGCCGCCCTGCGCGTCCACGTCCGCGTCGAAGATCCAGGTGATCAGGAAGGCCGTCCCGGTGAAGACCAGGACCAGCGGCCGTACGGCGCGGGCCCAGCCCGGCGCCATGCCGAACCGTGGAAGGTAGCGCGGCACCAGGTTGAGCAGCCCGGCCATGGCCGACGCCCCGGCGAACCACAGGATGGCGATGGTCGAGAGGTCGTACACGGTCCCGAACGCATTTCCCAGGTTTTCGTGGGCGAGGTAGGCGAGCGCCCGCCCGTTGGCGTCACCGCCCGACTCGAACTCCCGCTGCGGGATGAGCACGGTGGTGACCACGCTGCTGGTCAGCAGGAAGACGCTCATGATGACGGCGGCCGTGGTGAGCAGCCGCTTCGCGCCCCGGACGCGCCCCCGCAGGTCGCCCTTGATGTGCGGCATGACGGCCACGCCGGTCTCGAAGCCGGACAGGCCGAGCGCCAGCTTCGGGAAGACCAGCAACGCGATCCCCACCACCACGAGCGGATTGCCGTGCTGGGTGGTGAGCGCGGTCGTCCAGTCGGTCACCGCGTGCGGATGGGTCAGCACCTCCCACAACCCGTCGGCGATCACCACCACGTTCAGCGCCAGGTACACGCCGACCAGGCCGACGGCGATACCGACGGCCTCGGTGAAACCCTTCAGGAAGACCGCGCCCAGCAGGGCCACCAGCAGCAGGGTGACGATCACCTGATGGCCGTGCAGAGCTTGCGGGAGGTACGGGTTCTCGTCGACATGTGCGGTGGCGTCGGCGGCCGACAGGGTGATCGTGATGATGAAGTCGGTCGCCGCGAACCCGAGCAGCACGAGGACGAACAGCTTGCCCTTCCAGAACGACAGCAGCTTCATCAGCATCGCGATGGAGCCCTCGCCGTTCGGGCTGTCGGCTGCCACCCGCCGGTAGATCGGCAGCGCGCCCAGCAGCGTGACCAGCACGAGCACGAGCGTCGCGACCGGCGACAGCACACCGGCGGCCAGCGCCGCGATGCCCGGCTGGTAGCCCAGCGTGGAGAAATAGTCCACGCCGGTCAGGCACATCACCTTCCACCACGGGTGCGGCTTCTCCGCCGGATCGGCCGGTACGCCGTGCGGGCCCTCGTGGTGCTTCGCGGTGTCGTTCAATCCGGAAAGCATCCAGTCCCGGAACCCCGTGGTTGTCACCCGCGAATGGTTCCACCGGGCGACCGGCACCTCCCACGATCAGGCGTTAACATCGCGTCAAAATGCGCGCGCATCCTTCGAGGCGTGCCGTCCGTTGACCCGGCGTGCGTCTGTCCCTCGTCGCCGGCTGCGCCCTGGTGCTGGGCCTCGCCGCCGTCATGCCCGCCGCCGCCTCCACCGCCGGCAAGGTCACTGTCCGCTACACCTTCGACGGCCCGTCGCCGCTGGCCGAGGCGTCCGGCCGCGGCTTCGACCTGAGCCCGGTGAGCCGGTACGGCGGCTCCTTCACCACGGTCGCCCACAACGGCGGCCGGGCCCTGGCCTTCCCGCCGCCCTGCCGCACCGAGCCCTGCCCCCGGATCGCCCTGCGCGCGGTGGCGGCGGAGCTCAACCCGGGCCGCCGCCCGATCCGCTACGGCGCCGCGGTCCGGCTGGCCGCGGACGAGACCACCAAGGGCGAGAACGTGCTGCAGAAGGGCTATTCCGCCCGGGGCAGCCAGTACAAGCTCCAGATCGACGGCCTGGCCGGCCGCCCCAGCTGCGTCTTCGTCGACGACCGCGATCCGCGTATCCACACCGTGCTCAGCACGGTGGGCGTGGCCGACAGCCGCTGGCACACCCTGGAGTGCCGCCGCTCCGGCCCGCACCTGACGATCCTGGTCGACGGCGTTCCCCGGGGCCAGACCGCGATCCCGGCCGACCTGTCGGTCCACAACCGACTCCCGTTCAGCATCGGCGGCAAGGGCTCCTTCGCCGACAACGACCAGTTCCAGGGCGTTCTCGACGAGGTGTGGGTCGAGATAGGTTGAGCTCGGGAGGCGGCCATGGAGCTCGAGGACCAGTTGTTCGCGTTGTGGCGGGTGCCACCGCGGGAGCACGGTGACGCCCTGGCCGCGTTCCGGCGGGTCTACACCGACCCGGTGACCATCAACGGCACACCGATGCCGGTCGCCGACCTGGTCGCCCGCGCGGAGGCGCTGCACGCGGCCTTCACCGAGCACGACATCGAGGTGGTCGACCGCGTCGAGGCGCCCGGCAAGCTGACGGTGGCCTTCCGTCACCGGGCCCGCCACACCGGCGTCTGGGTCACGCCTCTGGGTGACTTGCCGCCGACCGGCCGCGAGGTGAACGGCCTGGGAATCGACGTCCTGACCCTGACCGGTGACGGCCGCGTCGCCGCCATCTGGGTCCTGGCCGACGAACTCCAGCGCATCCTCCAGGTCCGCTGACGCGATCTACGAGAACGCCGGTTCCGGCGAGGCGCCGCGGTCGAGGTGGGTGGCCAGGCGGCGCAGCGCGGCGGCGGTCGCCCGGCGGCTGCGGCCCGGTGGCCGCTCCGGCACCACCGGGCTGGCCGGGAGGGCGGAGCGCATCGGGGAGGTGCCGGCGCCGGTCACGAGTGGGGCTAGTGCCAGTTCCTGCATCGGGATCTCCTTCGGATCGATGCGGGCTAAACTCGTTTCACTGGAATCAGTCTTACCACGCCCGATGCGGGTCAAACACGTTTTGGTGGAATCAATGTCCGCGTTCCTGGAGCCCTTCGGCGGTGCCGTGTGTCTCGACTTCGCCAACACGCTCGACGGGCGGGCGACCGCCCAACCGGCGGAGTACCTGCACACGTACGCCGATCTGGCCCGCTGGTCCGCGTTCGCCGGGCTGATCGACGGGGCCACGAGCGCGCGGCTGCGCCGGCACGACGCCGAGGCGTCGCTGCGCGCCGCGCTGGGCCTGCGTGAGGCGATCTTCGAGGTCTTCGCCGCGATCGGCCGTGGACAGGAGCCGCCGGCCGGCCCGCTCGACGAGGTGCGGCGGCGGTACGCCGAAGCGGTCGCCTCCGCCCGTCTCGTGCCCGGAACGTCCTCCGGCGGGAAGTTCATCTGGGAGTTCACCGGTGACGAGCCCGATCGAGCCTGGTGGCCGATCAGCGTCGACGCCGTGCGCCTGCTCACCGAGGGGCCTCTCGACCGGGTCAAGACGTGCGCGGCCGAGGCCGGCTGCATCGGGCTGTTCGTCGACACCAGCAAGAACCGCAGCCGCCGATGGTGCACCATGGACGGCTGCGGCGTCGAGGCCAAGGTCCAGCGCCAGGCCCGCCGCCGAGCCGCCCGCGGGTAGCGGGGCGCGGCTCAACC
>NZ_JBICTW010000024.1:15135-134905 GCF_043197815.1 Actinoplanes sp. NPDC048988
CCGCGGGGCGCGGCTCAACCGCGGGGCGCGGCTCAACCGCGGGGCGCGGCTCAACCGCGGGGCGCGGCTCAACCGCGGGGCGCGGCTCAACCGCGGGGCGCGGCTCAACCGCGGCGGCTCAGGCGGGGATGTTTCGGCGGCGGAGGCCGTTCAGGCCGATCGCGGTGAGGGCGGCCGCGATGGCCAGGAGCGCTAGCAGCGGGGTGACCGCGACGTCGCCGCCCGGAAGGTGCGGGATGTGGGTGAAGGGCGAGACGTCCAGGAGCCACTGGTCGAGCCGCACGGTCTGGCCGACCAGCAGGATCAGCAGGCACAGGGCGGGGGCGCCCCAGGCCGCGGCCGACAGGCGGGGGAGCAGTCCGAACAGGAGGACGGTCACCGCGGCCAGGACCCAGACCGCCGGCAGCTCGATCAGGGCGCTCGCCACGATGGCGCCGAGGTCTCCGTCGGTGTAGGTCAGGCCGGCCACCAGACCCTCCGCGAACAGGGCCACGGCCGGGCCTGCGAGACAGAACAGCAGGTGGGATCCGGCCCAGGCGTAGCGGGACACCGCCGTGGCCAGGATCGGCTCGGCGTGGCCGGACTGTTCCTCGTCGCGCAGGCGCAAGGCGGCCTGCACGGCGTAGCAGGAGGCGATCAGGCCGACGATGCCGGCCGTACCGGCGAAGTAGTTGTCGACCAGGCTGGTGGCGCCGCCGAGGCGGGTGAAGATGTCGCCCACCCGCTGGTTGTCCTCGACGAGGTCGACGACGCTGCCGCCGACGCCGCCGAAGATCAGGCCGAGCAGGGCGAAGCCGGTCGTCCAGCCGATCAGCAGGCCGCGGTGCAGGCGCCAGGCCAGGGCCAGGGGCGTGCCCAAGCCGGACGTCGCCGGTCCAGGGCGGGCCGGGAGCAGGCCGCCGCCGAAGTCGCGCCGGGCCAGCAGAACCGCCGACAACCCCGAGGCCAGGACCACGAACAGGGCCGACAGCAGCACCGGCCACCAGTCGTTCGCGCCCCACGGGAAGATGTGTGTCGCCCAGCCGATGGGGGAGAGCCAGCTCAGCCACGAGACCGCGCCGTCGCCGACGGCCGAGACGTCCCCCGCCACCCGCAGCGCGTACGCGGCGCCGAGCGCGACCACCGCGATGGTCCGCGCCCCGCGCGCACCGGCGGTGAGCTGCGCGGCGACGGCACCGACGGCGGCGAAGGCGCAGCCGCTGAGGGCGAACTCGGCCCCGAACAGCACCGCCCCCTCGGCCGGCAGGTTCTGCCCGAGCATGGCCGCGGTCAGGATCGCGCCGAGCAACAGGCTGGCCGCGCACGTCGTGATCAGGGCGGCCGCGAGTGGGGCGTGCCGCCCGACGGCGCCGGCCGCCACCAGCTCCGTACGGCCGAACTCCTCGTCGGCGCGGGTGTGCCGGATGACCGTGAGGGCCGCGAAGAGCGCCACCATGATCGGGATGAAGCCGGACCGCCAGGCCACTATCTCGCCCAGCGAGGAGCCGCTGATCAAGCCGTAGAGGCCGACGAAGCCGGCGTTGGAGCCGCTGACCGTCGCGTATTCGAGGCGGTCGGCCGCGGTCGGGAACAGGCTTTCGAAGGACGTCGCGTAGCCGGCCGGGATCAGGGCGAGGGCGATCACCCACAGCGGCAGGACGACGCGGTCGCGGCGCAGGATGAGCCGGATCAGCCGGCCGGTCCCGGTCATGAGCCGGACCGGGAGTACTGGCGCAGGAACAGCTCCTCCAGCGACGGCGGCTGGCTGACCAGCGAGGTCACCCCGACCTGGACCAGCGTCTGCAGGGCGGGCGAGAGGGCGTCGGAGTCGACGTCGAACCGTACGCGGCCGTTGTCGATCTGGAAGTCGTGCACGCCGGCCAGGGAGGCCAGGCCGTCCGGGGGTCCGGCCAGGTCGGCCTGGATCGTGGTGCGGGTGAGGTGGCGCAGGTCGGCCAGGGTGCCGGTCTCGACGGTGCGGCCGTCGCGGATGATCGTCAGCCGGTCGCACAACTTCTCGACCTCGGCCAGGATGTGGCTGGAGAGCAGGACCGTACGGTCGCCGCGCCTTTTCTCCTCTTTGATCACCTCGCTGAAGACCTCCTCCATCAAGGGGTCGAGGCCGGAGGTCGGTTCGTCGAGGATGAGCAGTTCGACGTCGGAGGCGAGCGCCGCGACCAGGGCGACCTTCTGCCGGTTGCCCTTGGAGTAGGTGCGGCCCTTCTTGCGCGGGTCGAGTTCGAAGCGTTCCAGCAGGTCCGCGCGGCGCCGGGGGTCGAGGCCGCCGCGCAGCCGGCCGAGCAGGTCGATGACCTCGCCGCCGGTCAGGTTGGGCCAGAGGGTGACATCTCCGGGCACGTACGCGAGGCGTTTGTGCAGTTCGGTGGCGGACGACCAGGGGTCGCCGCCGAGCAGGCGGGCGTGGCCGCCGTCGTACCGCATGAGGCCGAGCAGGACGCGGATCGTGGTGGTCTTGCCGGCCCCGTTCGGGCCGAGGAACCCGTGCACCTCGCCGGTACGCACGTGCAGGTCGAGCCCGTCGAGGGCGGTGACCGGGCCGAACCGCTTGATCAGCCCGGTGACGTCGATGGCGTCGCTCATGATGGGGCCTCCCCGAAGATCTTGTCGAGCTGGGCCCGCGCCTGATCTGCCTGCGAGGGCGTGATGAGGGGTTGCGAGAAAAGGTCGAGAGACGCGTTCAGTACGCGCGTCCAGCCCTCGACGGAGCCGACGTCGCTGCCCACGGCGCGGGAGAGAAGCTCGCGCATGGTGAACATCGACATCTTCATGACGGTGAGCAGGCCGATGAACGCCGCGGGGTCGGTCACCTTGAGATCGGGCTGCTGGGCCAGCCACTCCCGGCCGTGGTCGATGATCCGGTCGAACATGGCCGTGCCGGACGGCGAGCCGTCCATGGTCGAGCGCATGAAGTAGCGCTGGAGCAGCAGGATCTTGGGTGTCAGCCGGTCGAGCGACTGGAACTCGGTGAAGTGGGCGTTGACCCGCAGGAGTTCGCTCAGCGCGTACTCGTCGCAGGCGTCTCGTAGCCCCTCTTTGGAGCCGAAGTGGTGACGCAGGAGGCCGGAGGAGACCCCGGCCGCCTGCGCGATGTCACGGATGGTGGCGGCCTCGATGCCACGCTCGGCGAAGAGCTCGATCGCGGCGTCGCGGATGCGCGCTCGTGCGGTCAGGTCGCTACTCACATGTGTAGTTTACTGCACACGTGTGTAGCGTGCCTAGCGTCGATCTGGCAGCAGTCGCTCCTCGTGGTCGAGCTCCCGCTCCAAGATCCGCAGACTCTCGTCGTTGAGGTTGCCCGCGTCCCGCCATCGCAGCAGCTCCTCGCGCTGCGACTCGATCACCATGCGCCTGACCATCAGTGCCGCCTCGTACTCCGGCGAGGTCGGCACCTCGTCCGAGTCGGCGTTCTCGAGCAGGTCCAGGCGCCGGCTGTAGCGTTCGAGCCGGATCTCCAGCTGCTTGCGCATGTTCTCGATGGCCCGGTCCTCGACGTGGTCGTGCTGCTCCTCCTGGATGTCCTCGAGCCGGTCCAGGGCGGCCCGCACCGCGGCCGACCGGGCCTCGTTGCGCTCCCGGGCGTCGTCGGCGTGGTTGGCCCGCAGGCCCAGCATCCGGACCAGCGGGGCAAAGGTCAGACCCTGGCCGAGCAACGTCACCAGCACCACCACGAAGGCGCAGAAGTGCAGCAGCTCGCGGTTGGGCACCGACTCCGGCAGGGTGAAGATGGCGGCCAGACTGATCACGCCCCGGGTTCCGGCCCAGCTCAGCGCGGTCACCTCGCGGCCGGTCAGGGCCTGCTCGCTACGCGGCCCCTCGACGTCCTCGCCGCCCAGCCGGGCGTGCAGCGAGCGTGGCAGCAACTGGGTGAGGATCAGCCACAGCGGGCGCAGGATCAGCGTCACGCCGACCGTCACCGACACCGCGATGATGATCGTGGACATGTCGTAGTTGCTCAGCTCGTCCACCACGTTCGGCAGTTGCTGGCCGATCAGCAGGAAGACGATGCCCTCGAGCAGGAAGTCGACGAGCCGCCAGACCGCGCTGGTCTGCAGGCGGCTGGCCGCCCCGCTGTAGCGGGGCGAGTCGTGCCCGATGATCAGGCCGGCGATCACCACGGCCAGCACACCGGAGACATGGACGGACTCGGCCAGGATGTACGCGGCGAGCGGGGTGGCCAGCGAGATCGCGTTCGCGGTGAGCGGGTCCTGCCGGATGTGTCGGAGTTGCCGGATCACGAAAGCGACCACGACACCGGCGACCACGCCGCCGATGGCCATCAGGAAGAACTCGCCGATCGCCGACGGCACGGAGAAGTGACCGCCGTTGGCGGCCGCGACGGCGACCGTGAGGATGGTCAGCGCGGTCGCGTCGTTGAGCAGGCCCTCGCCCTGGATCAGTGTGATCAGCTTGCCCGGCAGGCCGGCCCGGCGGCCCACCGCGAGCGCGGCCACCGGATCGGGCGGGGCGACCGCGGCGCCCAGGGCGACACCGGCGGCCAACGTCGCGCCACCGACCCACAGATCGATCCCCCAGCCGATGAGCAGGGCGGTGACCAGAACCAACAGCACCGAAAGACTGATCACGGTGCGCATGTGGCGGCGGATGTCGAGCAGCGAGGAATCGAGCGCCGCGTTGTAGAGCAGCGGCGGGATCACATAGGTCATCACGAGCTCGGGTTCGAGCTCCAGATTCGGCCCGGGCAGCAACGCGTACGTGATGCCGGCGATCGTCAGAAGAGCGGCGGCCGGAAGGCCCGTCTTCTCCGCGATCAGCCGTACGCCCACGATCAGCGCGACGCCGCCGAGGATGAGAAGGAGTGTGGTCTCGGCGTGCACACCTCTCATCTTTCCTGGCCGACACAGGGATAACTGTGTCGGCCAGGAAAACAATGATCAGTAGCGGTAGTGCTCCGGCTTGTACGGGCCGTCGACGTCGACGCCCAGGTACTCGGCCTGCTTCTTGCTGAGGGTCGTCAGCTTGACGCCGAGGGCGTCCAGGTGCAGCCGCGCGACCTTCTCGTCCAGGTGCTTCGGGAGCACGTAGACCTGCTTCTCGTACTCACCCGGCTTGGTCCAGAGCTCGATCTGGGCCATGACCTGGTTGGTGAACGAGTTGGACATGACGAAGCTGGGGTGGCCGGTGGCGTTGCCCAGGTTCATCAGGCGGCCCTCGGACAGCACGATCACCGAGTGGCCGTCCGGGAAGCGCCACTCGTGGACCTGCGGCTTGATCTCGACCTTCTCGATGCCCGGCACCTTGGCCAGGCCGGCCATGTCGATCTCGTCGTCGAAGTGCCCGACGTTGCCGACGATCGCGTTGTGCTTCATCGCCTGCAGGTGCTCGACCCGGATGATGTCGGTGCCACCGGTGGTGGTGATGAAGATGTCCGCCTCGCCGACGACATCCTCGAGCCGGGCCACCTGCATGCCGTCCATCGACGCCTGCAGCGCGCAGATCGGGTCGATCTCGGTGACGACGACGCGAGCGCCCTGACCGCGCAGTGTCTCGGCCGCGCCCTTGCCGACGTCGCCGTAGCCGCAGACGATGGCCAGCTTGCCGCCCAGCATCACGTCGGTGGCCCGGTTGAGGCCGTCGACGAGCGAGTGGCGGATGCCGTACTTGTTGTCGAACTTGCTCTTGGTGACCGCGTCGTTGACGTTGATCGCCGGGAAGAGCAGGGTGCCCTCCTTGGCCAGCTTGTACAGCCGGGCCACGCCGGTCGTGGTCTCCTCGGTGACGCCGCGGATGTCGGCCGCCACCCGGGTGAACCGCTGGCCGTCGGTGGCCAGCGAGGACCGGAGCGTCTCGAGAATGATCGAGTACTCGTGGCTGTCGGCGTCGGTGGTCTGCGGGACCGCGCCGGCCGCCTCGAACTCGACACCCTTGTGTACGAGCAGGGTGGCGTCGCCGCCGTCGTCCAGGATCATGTTCGGACCCTGGCCGTTGCCGAAGTCGAACAGGTTCATCGTGGCCCACCAGTACTCGTCCAGCGTCTCGCCCTTCCAGGCGAAGACCGGAACGCCGGCGGGGGCGTCGACGGTGCCGTTCGGGCCGACGACGACGGCGGCCGCCGCCTCGTCCTGGGTCGAGAAGATGTTGCAGGACACCCAGCGCACCTCGGCGCCGAGCGCGACCAGCGTCTCGATCAGGACTGCGGTCTGCACGGTCATGTGCAGCGAGCCGGCGATCCGGGCGCCGCTGAGCGGCTTGGCGTCGCCGAACTCCTTGCGCAGGGACATCAGGCCGGGCATCTCGTGCTCGGCCAGGCGGAGCTGATGACGACCGGCCTCGGCCAGTGAGATGTCCGCGATCGCGAACTCGAGGCCGTTACGGGTCTGAAGCTTGTCGCTCACGAAGAGGGTCTCCTCCCTCATCAGGAGGCGCCCTTGAGTCAGAAACCCGAGCCGAGCGTGGCGAACCACCCATCAGGAGCTCGGGGGCCCGTCGCAGCGCCTCTCGGACGCGGGCTCTAATACTCTAGCGTGTCCGGTCTGGCAGGGTAGGGGATCATGCGTCTGCGCACTCAGCTCACCCTGGCCGTCACGGCGGTGGTGGCCCTCGTGGTGGCCCTGGCCGGGTTTTTCGTCGTGCTGCGCATCGACAGCCGGGATCAGGAGGCTCTCGACCGCGAGATCTCGTCCCGGGCCGACCGGGTACGCGTCACCGCGTCGAAGACCGGGACCCTCGCCTCGGACGGCTCGTTCGTGGCCCGGTTGATCAAGGACGGCGTACTCGTCAAGCAGGTCGGATCGTCGGCCGGCGTCCCGCTGCCGGTCGCCGAGGGCTACACGACGGTGAAAACCGGTGACGGCCAGTGGCGTTCGCTCGGCGAGACGCTGCCGTCGGGCGCCCAACTCCAGATTCTGATGAGTCAGGACGACCTGAACGACCAGCACGGCAGTAACGTGCGCATCGTGGTTCTCCTCGTGGTCCTCGCGGCCCTGTTCAGCGCGGCCGGTGTCTGGTTCGCGACGGGATACATGCTGCGCCCGTTCCAGCGCCTGCTGACCTCGGCGCGGGACCTCGACCCGGCGGACCCGGCGTCGCGCCTGCCCGAGGTGCGCAGCCCGCGCGAGGTGGCCGAGCTGGCGTCGACCCTGAACGGCCTGCTCGACCGCGCCCGCGGAGCTCCCGCCCCGTCCGCCCCGCCGGTTTCCTCCCCGTTGACCGCCGAGACGATCGAGATACCGAAGATCGTCGTGGAGAAGGTCGTGGAGAAGGTCGTCACCACGCCGGGGCCCGACCTCCGCCCGCCGCTGGCCGATCTCGGCGCCAACCTCGAGACCCTGCTCGACAATCCGGACATGCCGGCCACCCAGCGCCACCTCATCCTGGCCGCCATGGCCGACGAGCACCGTCGCATGCTCGCCCTGCTTGCGGAGCAAGCTGACCGGTGACCAGTCGCGCCAGGGGTGGAACAAACATCAAAGACCTTCCATAAGACCTCAAAAACCCCTCATTCTGTACGGCGTGAAGCACCTCCACCGGATCCGCGAGATCGCCGAGCGCGCCGGCCTGAGCCCGGCCACCGTGGACCGGGTGCTGCACGAGCGGGGCGGGGTGCGTGAGAGCACCGTCCGCCGGGTCCACCAGGCCATCGCCGCCCTGGACGGCCGGGAACCGCCGTACCACCCGGCCGTGCCGATCGACGTGGTCGTCCCCCGCCCGGATCCGGTCCGGGCCGCCTTCGCGGCCGAGCCGCCGCCGCTGATCCGCCCCCGCTTCCTCAGCGACCTGGCCCGGGCCGGCCACGCCCGGGGCCTGATCCTGGACGCCCCCGACACGCCGGAGGTCACCGAGGCGGTCGGCCGGCTCGGCGTCCCCGTCGTCACCCTCGGCCGCGACCTGCCCTCGAGCAAACGGATCGCGCACTTCGGCCCCGACCACGGGGAGTCCGGCGCGACCGCCGCGTACCTGATCGAGCAGTGGCTGGCCGACCGGGCCGGCGACGTGCTGCTCGTGGAGGGCGACCGGGACGAGAGCGCCTTCCGGGCCGAGATGAGGTCGCGCGCACCGAACCGGCGGCTGCTGTCCGTGCCGCTCGCCGAGGTGCGGCCGGCGCTGGCCGCCAACCCGTCGGTGCGGGCGGTCTACTCGGCCACCAGCGGCAACGCCCAGGTGGTGGCAGCGTTCGCGGCCGAACGCCGCCGCTACGACGTCTTCGTGGCGTACGACCTCGACGACGAGAACGCCGGCCTGCTGCGCGAGGGCAAGCTGTCCGCCGTACTCCATCATGATGTGCGGTCCGACCTTCGGAACGCGTGCCGAGCCATCCTGCGGGAGCTCGGCCTGCTGCCCGGGCCGCTGCCGGAGACGCCCGCCCCGGTGCGGGTGATAACTCCGATGAACATTTCCGCCTGATGCTGTCCGATAGCCGGTGTCCCCGTTCGTCACCCTGGTGACAAGCGAACAGCGAGGGAGTGGACAGCGATGAAGTACATGATGTTCGTCTGCACCGACACCGAGCCGGAGACCGACGAGTCACGGGTGCCCGACATCGAGGTGTGGGTCGCCGAGAACGACGCCGCCGGCCGCCGGGTCACCGGCAGCGTGCTGGGCGCCACGTCGGCCGCCACCACGGTCCGGGTCCGCGGCGGCGAGGTGCTGCTCACCGACGGCCCGTTCACCGAGACCAAAGAGGTGATCGTGGGATTCGACATCCTGGAGTGCGCTGATCTGGACGAGGCGATCGCCGTGGCGGCGGCCCACCCGATGGCCTACAACGGCCGGATCGAGCTCCGCCCCTTCGCGGACCTGTGAAGGAAGTAGCTGAGGCGGCCCAGGACTCGTACGCCCGGATCGTCGCGACCCTGATCCGGGTGACGGGGAACTGGAGCCTGGCCGAGGACTGCGCCCAGGACGCGCTGACCGCCGCGCTGGAGCGATGGCCGCGCGACGGCGTGCCCGGCAACCCGGGCGGCTGGCTCATGACGGTCGCCCGGAACCGGGCCGTCGACGTGCTGCGGCGCGCCGCGGTCGAAGAGACCAAGCTGCGGGAGATGGCGATGCTTGCGGGCTCGGGGGATTCTGCGCCGTCCGACGACCGGCTGCGGCTCATCTTCACGTGCTGCCATCCGGCGCTGTCGCTGGAGGCGCGGGTGGCGCTGACCCTGCGTACGGTCGCCGGGGTGCCCACGGCCGGCATAGCCCGCGCCTTCCTGGTCTCCGAGGCCACCATGACCCGCCGCCTCACCCGGGCCAAGTCGAAGATCGCGGCCGCCCGTATCCCGTACCGCGTACCGGCCGACCTGGGCGAACGCTTGCCGGGCGTACTGGCCGTGCTCTACCTGCTGTTCACCCGAGGCTACGACGCCGACGGCGAGCCGGCCTTCGCCGACGAGGCGATCAGGCTGGCCCGCATGCTGACGGCGCTGATGCCGGGCGAGCCGGAAGTGGCGGGACTGCTGGCCCTGTTGCTGTTGCAGCATTCCCGCCGAGCCGCCCGCCGCGACGAGGCGGGCGACCCGATCACGCTCGCGCGGCAGGACCGTTCCCGCTGGGACCGGGCGGCGATCGACGAGGCGGTGAAGATCTTGTCCGGTACGCCGGTGGAAGGTCCATATGCGATCCAGGCGCACATCGCGGCCTGCCACGCGGGGGAGAGCACCGACTGGAGGTCGGCGGCTTCGTGGTACGACGAGTTGGCGCGGGTGCAGCCGACACCGGTGGTCGAACTGAATCGGGCCGTGGCACATGGTTACGCCTACGGCCCGGCGGCCGGATTGTCGCTGCTGGCCTCGGTGAGCGGCGCTCCGGAGGGATATACGCTGGCCGTGGAGGCCGACTTGCGAGAGCGCGGCGGCGAGGCGGACCGCGCTTTAGACCTGTTCCGCCGGGCCGCGGCCGCGGTGCCTGACGGCCCGGAACGGCGAGCCCTGCTCAAGCGCGTCCACAGCGAGCCGCGTAAGCCCTGATGCCTCAGGCCGCGGCCAGCTTGTTGGTGGCGTCCAGGGCCTTCGTCGACCAGCGCACCGCGTCCATGTACTCGCCGACCAGGTTCACGTCGGCCGGGCCGCATTCGCCGTGTTCGTACGCGTCCACCGCCTGCAGCACCTGACCCAGCGAGCCTGTCCCGTTGGTCAGGGCCGCCGCCACCTGTGGGTGCAGTGGGAACTGCTCCGCCATGTCGGCCGGTGTCATGCCCAGCACGCCCGCCACCCCCGTGATGACTCCCGCCATGAACGCCGCGTCCGACGGGGCGCCGAACGAGTGGGCCACGTTCTCGCAGAGCCGGGCCCGGGTCAGCACGTCCAGCATGTGCTCCTCGGTCGCCCCGCCCACCTCGTCCAGCACCATCAGCATCGCCCACTGGCGGATGTGCGGCAGGCCCACCATCACCACCGCCTGCTGGACCGATGAGACCCGGTTCGCATGGCCGGCCGCCACCGAGTTGCTCGCCCGCAGCACGCGCAGGGACAGGGCCGGGTCGCTCGCGATGATCGAGACGATGCGGGGGAGGTCGGCGTCGGGCGCGCTCAGCGCCGCCACCAGTTCGAGGCGCCGCAGGCGGGACGGTGACAGGCTGGCCACCGTGAGCACCTGGGGGTGCGAGAGGGCGTACCCCTGACGCAATTCCATGCCGTAGCGGTCGGCCAGGGCGAGCTGTTCGTCGGTTTCCAGCCGCTCGGCCACGATTTTGATGTTGGGGTGTTGCCGGCAGGCGGCCACCACCTCGTCGAGGTTGCTCAGGTCGCCGTCGAGCAGGTCGAGTTTGACGTACGAGGCGATGCCGAACAGCTGCTCGTGCCCGGAGCCCCAGACGAAGTCGTCGAGCGCGATCCGGTATCCGGCCTCGGCCAGCCGGGTGATGCCGGCGACGACCTCCTCGTCCATCTGCACCGTCTCCAGCACCTCGAGCACCACCTGGGCCGGGCCGAACGGGAGGGCGAGCTGCCCGGTGAGGAATTCCCGGGTGAGGTTGATGAAGCAGAGCCGGCCGCCGGCTACCTCGTTGATGCCGAACTCGGTGAACGCGTTCACGATGACCGTGCTGGTGGCGTACGTGTCCTGCCGTCCCGCCGCGACCGCTTCCATGCTGCCGCGGAAGAGCAGTTCGTAGGCGAACACGTCGCCCTGCTCATCGAAGATCGGCTGGCGGCCCACGTGCACGAGCTGGGTGCCGGTCGAGGAGGCGGTGGATGTCACACCGCTGCTATCGGCCACTACTCATCCGACTTGAGCCACCACGGGCTCGAGTAGGCGACGCCCCAGTCGTTGCAGGGATGGCCGAGCGGTCCGGGGGAGTCGTTCTCCTGTCCGGGGTCGGAGACGCGCAGCAGGACCCAGTCGCCGTCGGCGGCGTCGAGCGGGACGGTGAACCGGGTGACCCGGCCGACCTCGACGGCGATCACGTCGGCCACCTCGGGGACCTGACCGCCGGGCCGTAGCACCTGGACCAGCAGTTCCCGGCCTTCCCAGTGGCGGCCCCGGTCGAGGTCGAGCTCGAATTTCACGTCACCCTTGGTGAGGGGCAGGTGCTTTCCCATCCGTACGCCGTTGGCCCGCGCGTCCAGGCGTAGTCCGCTCACCCGGGTGGCGAAAAAGCGGCGGCGCCGCATCGCCTCGAGCACGCCGGCCCGGGTGTTCTCGGTGACCCAGATGCCGGTGCGCCCCCGGCCTTCGTCGAAGCCCCAGTCGGTGCCGTGCTCGTCGGCGACACCGGTGATCCCGGTCCGCCAGCCCGCGTTGAGGCAGGCGTTCAGTGGTGAGCCCTGCAGCGGCCAGCCCTCGAAGAGGTAGTCGTCGCGGTTGTTGAACATCTCCAGGCTCACCATCTGCCGGCGCAGTGCCGGGTGGTAGGCGAAGTTGTCGAAGCGCAGGAACTGCCGTCCGGGGTGGTTGAAGCCGCAGATCCCG
Source organism: Actinoplanes sp. NPDC048988 (assembly GCF_043197815.1). Classification (NCBI taxonomy): domain Bacteria; kingdom Bacillati; phylum Actinomycetota; class Actinomycetes; order Micromonosporales; family Micromonosporaceae; genus Actinoplanes; species Actinoplanes sp. NPDC048988. The sequence continues at coordinate 26,992 of NZ_JBICTW010000024.1, forward strand.
GAGGTGTTGGCGATCCAGTCGTAGAGCCGGCGCATGCCGCCGGTCATGGTGGGCTCGGTGTAGTCGTCGGTGAACCAGACGTTGACGTGGCCGAGGGCCGAGTGCGACCACTCGAAGCCGCGGATCGCCGTGTAGGCGCCGGGCTCGTCGGCCTTGTCGGCGAGCTGCCCGGTGCGGCTCCACTCGGCGTGGTTGAGCCCGTCGATGCCGAGGAGCTTGGAGTGGTCGGTCAGCGCGGCCACGTCGAGTCCGGCCGAGCGCATCGAGGCGAAGGCGAGCGCGGGGTCGCCGTGGCCGTCGGACATGAGCGTGTGGTTGTGCAGGTCGGCTTCGACGAGCCGGGTGCCGTGGCTGATCGGGGATCGGCGCCGTCCGGCGACGGCCGCCCGGGCACTGCCGGGTGCGGCCGCGAGCATGAGCATCCCGCCGGCGGCGGCCAGCACAGAGCGTCGGGCGAAATGGTGTTTATGGGGGTGTTCGTCCGATGACATGCAGGCAGCTTCTCAAGATCCGGGCACCCGGCGTGGTTGAACCCCCGCAAGGGGTCGAAAGGTGCAAGAAGGAGATTCGTAGAGCGCAAACACCGAACAGCAGCGCGAAATTAGACGACAGCATCTTGTGCACTTCGTCACACCCGACCTATGGTCACCGGCAAGCTCCCTCCTCTGTAGAGAAGAGTTCGTCGATGTTCCTGGAACTGAGACGTGGCGGCTGGGCCATCGCGGCCGCCACAGCCTTGGGAACCGTCCTCAGCGGGGGCGCGGCCTACGCGGCTCCCGCCTCGCCGGCGCCGAAAGTCACCCGCGCCGGGCTCGACCCCGCCCTCGTCGCCGGCCGGGGCGCAGCCGTCGGCTTCCACGAGCAGGAGGCCGAGAACGCCCGGACGAACGGTGCCGTCATCGGCCCCGACCGCACGGCCTACACGCTTCCCGCCGAGGCGTCCGGCCGTTCCGCCGTGCGGCTCACGCCGGGCCAGTGGGTCGAGTTCACGCTGCCCCGGGCGGCCAACGCGATCACCGTGCGATACAGCCTGCCGGACGCGCCGAACGGCGGCGGGATCACCGCGCCGCTGACCGTGAAGGCCGGCAACCTGACCCGCGCGATGACGCTGACCTCGCAGTACTCCTGGCTCTACAACCAGTACCAGTTCACCAACGACCCCAACGCCGACCTGCTGCACCCGGACTGGTGGATCACCGAGTGCGCCTGCGTGCCGGCCGCCACCACCCCGGCGCCGGTGATCGCCAAGCCGTTCCGGCCCATGCACTTCTACGACGAGCAGCGCCTCCCGCTCGGCCAGACGGTCCGGGCCGGCGAGAAGGTCCGCCTCACCGCCTCGAACAAGGCCGCGTGGACCGTCATCGACCTGCTCGACTCCGAGTTGGTCGCGCCGCCCAAGGTCAGCCTCGTCGCGGCGAACGTCCTCGCCTTCGGCGCCGACCCGACCGGGCGCCGCGACTCCGCCCCGGCCTTCGACCGGGCCATCGCCTTCGCCCGCAAGGCCAAACTGAAGGTGTACGTGCCGCCGGGCACCTTCCAGGTCAACCGGCACATCGTCGTCGACGACGTGACGATCGAGGGCGCCGGCAACTGGTACACGATCATCAAGGGCCGCGAGGTCGCGCTGAGCACCCCGGCGCCGGACGGATCCGTGCACACCGGCGTCGGCTTCTACGGCAAGGACGCCAAGGACGGCGGCAGCCGCAACGTGCGTCTGTCCGGCTTCGCGATCGAGGGCGACGTCCGCGAGCGCATCGACACCGACCAGGTCAATGGCGTCGGCGGCGCGATGAGCGACTCGACCATCGACGGCCTCTACATCCACCACACCAAGGTGGGTCTCTGGTTCGACGGGCCGATGGCGAACACCAGGGTCACCAACAACATCATCGTCGACCAGATCGCCGACGGGCTGAACTTCCACACGGGGGTCACCCGCTCGCTGGTGCGCGGCAACTTCGTCCGCAACACCGGCGACGACGCGCTGGCGATGTGGGCCGAGAAGGTCACCAACTCCGGCAACACGTTCGACCGCAACACCGTGCAGACGCCGACGCTGGCCAACGGCATCGCGATCTACGGCGGCCACGACATCACGGTGTCGAACAATCTGGTCGCCGACCCGATCCGCGAGGGCAGCGCGATCCACGCGGGTTCCCGGTTCGGGGCCGAGCCGTTCACCGGCCACCTGTGGATCACCGACAACACCACGGTGCGCGCGGGCACGTACGAACTGAACTGGAACATCGGCCTGGGCGCGATCTGGATCTACGCGCTGGAGCGGAACATCGACGCCGACATCCGGGTGACCGGCGACCACTTCCTGGACAGCACCTACAACGCGATCATGCTGGTCGCCGACTGGCCGGTGAAGGATCTCTACTCGATCACCGATCTGCACTTCAAGGACATCAGGGTCGACGGCACCGGTACGAGCGTTCTCAGCGCCCGGGTGGCCGGCGGCGCCACGTTCGAGAACGTCGACGCCCGCAACGTGGGCGCGGTCGGCGTGAACAACTGCGGCACGTTCCACTTCACGCCCGAGGGGTCGGAGTTCGCACTGTCGGATCTCGGCGGCAACGACGGCGGCTGGCTGGCCCCGTGGATGCTGCCCAACACGATCACCTGCGACGACAGGCCCCCGGTGGTCGCGCCGCCCGCGCCCTCCACCTGGTAGCCCGAAGGATGCCGCCCCATCGGACGATTCCGGTGGGGCGGCGTTTCCTTGGTAGCCTCGCCCGAGTCGGCCGGGGAACGTCGTACGGAGGAAGTTTTGAGTCAAACGCTGCTGGTCACCGGTGGTGCCGGATTTGTCGGTTCCGCTCTGATCAAGTCACTGCTGACCGACTTCCCCGGGGCGGCGATCGTGTCGCTCGACAATTACTTCACCGGTGTGCCGGAAAATCACGTGAACGACCCCCGGGTGACCTACATCGACGGCTCGACGGTCGACCTCGCGAAGATCTGGGCCGGTCGCGGCCTGCCCAGCCCCGAGATCGTCTTTCACCTGGGCGAGTACTCGCGCATCGTGCAGTCGTTCGACGACCACGACCTGACCTGGGAGTTCAACCTCCACGGGACCAAGGAGGTCGTGAAGTTCGCGTCGGCCAACGGGTCCAAGCTGATCTACGCGGGCTCGAGCTCGAAGTTCGGCAACGACGGCCAGGACGAAAACCTGAACCCGTACGCCTGGACCAAGGCGAAGAACATCGAGTACATCAAGAACTACGCCGACTGGTTCGGCCTCGACTTCGCCATCACCTACTTCTACAACGTGTACGGGCCGGGCCAGATCACCAGCGGCAAGTACGCGACCGTGATCGGCATCTTCGAGGACCGCTACCTGCGCGGCGAGCCGCTGCCGGTGGTCTCGCCGGGCACCCAGACCCGCGACTTCACCCACATCGACGACATCGTGCGCGGCATCGTGCTGGTCGCCCAGAAGGGCAGCGGCGACGGCTACCTGCTCGGCGCCGGCCACGAGCGCCCCATCCTCGAGGTGGCGAAGATGTTCGGTGTGCCGTACGAGCTGGTTCCCGCCCTGCGCGGCGAGCGCGTCCGGGGCCAGGCCGACAACACCAGGGCGGCCGAGCTGGGCTGGCGCCCCGAGCGTCACCTGGACGAGTACATCGCGTCCTTCGTGGCGGCCCACCCCGTTTAACGGGTGATCAACCGGGAACGCGCCGCCGTATGGATCAGCGGCGCACCCCGGTGCTGGACGCCATCGAGCAGTTCCGGCACAACGACCAGTACTCCTTCGCCCTGCCCGGCCACCGCCTCGGCCTGGGCATTGACGACCGCACCGCCTCGGTGCTGTCGCGCGGCGCCTTCGAGGCCGACGTCATCTTCGCGAAGAGCGCGGTCTCCGAGGCCGAGGAACTGCTGGCCGATGCCGTCGGCGCTCACCACGCCGTCTTCACCACCTGTGGCTCCAGCATCTCGATCCACACCGCGATGCTGACCGTCACCGGGCCCGGCCGGAAGGTGCTGGTCGACCGGAACGTACACAAGTCGGTGGTGGCCTCGCTGATCCTGGCCGGCGCCGAGCCGGTGTGGCTGCGCCCGCGCTGGGACGCCGAGAACCAGATCGCCCACCCGGCCACCGCGAGCGACGTCGCCGCCGCCCTGAAGCGGGAACCGGACGTCTCGGCCGTCCTGATGATCACACCGACCGAGTACGGCACCGGCGCCGACGTCCGCGGTATCGCCCGGGCCTGCCACAAGCACGGCGTCCCGCTGCTGGTCGACGAGGCCTGGGGCGCGCACTTCCCATTCCACGACGACCTGCCCACCGCGGCCATCCAGGCCGGCGCCGACATCGTCGTGCAGAGCCTGCACAAGGCCGACGGCGGCCTCTGCCAGGCCTCGGTGATCCTGATGTGCGGCGACCTGGTCAACCCGGTCGACCTGCGGCTGCGGCTCGACCTGATCACCACCACGAGCCCGTCGGCGCTGCTCTACGGCTCGATCGACGGTTTCCGCCGCCGGATGGTGGCCGAGGGCCGCCAGCTGCTGGACGACGCGCTGCGCCGGACCAACCACCTGCGAGCCCGGCTCGGCAAGTTGTCCCCGCTGTCGGTCATGGACGAGTCGATCATCGGGCACGACGCCGTGGCCGAGTGGGACCCGATGAAGCTCTCGGTGGACGTCTCCGGCCTCGGCCTCACCGGCTACCAGGTCATGGACTGGATGTCGGAGCGCCGGCGCCTGAGCCTGCAGCTCGGCGACTCGCGCCGGGTGATCTGCTCGCTGACCTACTCCGACTCCGAGGTGGCCATGGAGCGGCTGGCCACCGCCTTCGAGGATCTGGTGGCCGAGCCACCGGCGCCGGACCGGCCGGCGCCCGCCGTGCCGCCGCTGGACGAGCTCGACCTCGACCAGGCGATGAACCCCCGCGACGCGTACTTCGCCGAGACCGAGCAGGTGGCCGACCCGGCCGGCCGGATCTCGGCCGAGATGATCAGCCCCTACCCGCCGGGCGTTCCGGCGATCCTGCCGGGCGAGCGCTTCAACGACGCGGTCGTGAAGTATCTGCGTGCCGGGCGCGCGGCGGGCATGGTAATCCCCGACGCGTCCGATCCGGAATTGGCAAGTTTTCGGGTCGTGCGTAACGGTTGTCACTGAGGCGAACAGGGTGGCCGGCGGGTAGATCAACTGTCGTGCGACGTTCCCTCGTTTTCGTTTTGGCCGTGGCCTGCGGTCTCACCGTGGCCAACCTCTACTACTCGCAACCGCTGCTCGACCTGATCGCCGACTCGTTCCACGTGAGTCAGGGCGCGGCCACCGTCGTGGTCACGCTGACCCAGGTCGGGTACGCGGTCGGGCTGCTCTTCCTGCTGCCCCTCGGCGATCTCGTCGAGAACCGGAAGCTGACCACCCGCATGCTCGGCGGCACGGCGATCGCCCTGCTCCTGGCGGCGGTCTCCCCGGCGTACTCAATCTTCCTGGTCGTCTCGGTCCTGGTCGGCGTGACGTCGGTGGTGGCGCAGATCCTGGTGCCGCTGGCGGCCCATCTGGCTCCGGCCGAGCAGCGCGGCGCGCTGGTCGGCAAGGTGATGAGCGGCCTGCTGCTCGGCATCCTGCTGGCCCGCACGTTCTCCAGCCTGGTGGCCGAGGTGTGGGGCTGGCGGGCGATCTACTTCATCTCGGCGGTCCTGATGGTGGTGCTGGCCGTGGTGCTGCGCCGGATGCTGCCGGTGCGGCCGGCCGACCACACGGCCGGCTACGGCTCGCTGCTGCGCTCGGTCGGCACGCTGGTGCGCGAGGAGCCGGCGCTGCGCCGCCGCGCGCTGAGCCAGGCCACGCTGTTCGGCGCGTTCACCGCGTTCTGGACGGCGATCGGCTACGAGCTGATCGACGAGCACGGCTTCAGCCAGGGCGCGATCGCGGTCTTCGCGCTGATCGGCGCGGGCGGCGCGCTGGCCGCCCCGATCGCCGGCCGGTTCGCCGACCGCGGCCACGGCAAGGCGGCCAGCGGGGGCGCCCTGCTGCTGGCGGCGCTGATGCTGATCCTGGCCGCGGTGGGTCACGGCAGCGTCATCGTGCTTGCTCTGGCCGGCGTCCTTCTCGACTTCGCGGTGCAGGCCCACCAGGTGATGAGCCAGCACGAGATCTACGCGCTGCGCGAGAACGCCCGGGCCCGGATCAACACCGTCTTCATGACCACCGTCTTCTCGGGTGGGGCGCTCGCCTCGGCCCTGACCGGCGTGCTGCACGACCGCTACGGCTGGACCGGCGCCTGCGTACTCGGCGCGGTCCTGGCTCTGGTGGGCCTGGGGGTGTGGGCGACGGGTCTTCGTTCGCGGACGCCCGCCGCTGCCTATTGATTTTCGATAGCTAACGAGCGATAGTCGATGCATGTTCGCGCATCGGGTCGTCGCGCCCCTCCGTGTCTTCCTCGCCCTCCTCTTCGCGGTCCTGATCTTCTTTCAGACCGTGTCGCTCCCGGGTCAGTTCGCCCACATGGCCCGGGAGGCTCCCGAGGGCGCTTACCTGAGATGGCCGGCCACGATCGTCACGATCTTCTGGGTGCTCTGCGTTCAGGCCGTGATCGTGGCGACGTGGAAGCTGCTCACCCTGGTCCGCAAAGACCGGATCTTCACGCCGGCGTCGCTGGTCTGGGTCGACGTGATCCTCTGGGCCTTCGGCGCCGGCTGGGTGACGCTGGTGGGCGTCTTCCTCTACGTCGGCTTCAACGCCGAGGACCCCGGCCTGCCGCTGCTGCTGTTCCTGGCCACCACCGGCGTCACCGTGCTCGGGCTGCTCATCACCGTGCTGCGAGCGCTGCTGCGGCAGGCCACTACGCTGCGGACCGACATGGAAGCGGTCATCTGATGCCCATCGTGGTGCGCATAGACGTCGAACTGGCCAAACGCAAGATGAGCGTGGGCGAGTTCGCCGAGAAGGTCGGGCTCACCCCGGCGAACGTCGCCGTGCTCAAGAACGGCCGGGCCAAGGCGGTGCGCTTCAGCACCCTCGAGGCGATGTGCCGCGTCCTCGAGTGTCAGCCCGGCGACCTCCTCGAATTCATACCGGAGCCGGAGTAGCGATCCGCAGCGCCTCGATCAGGCCGCGGTAGAGCTCGTCGGTGGCCAGCAGCGACTCGTGCGTCCCCTCGGCCCGGACCCGCCCGTCCTGCATCACGATGATCCGGTCGGCGTCGATCACGGTCGACAGCCGGTGCGCGATGGTCACCACGGCGGATTCCGATGCCTTTTCCCGTACGCACCGGTGCAGCGCCGCCTCGGTCAGCGCGTCCACCTGGGCCGTCGCCTCGTCGAGCAGCAGGACCGCGGGGGAGTGCAGCAGGGCCCGGGCCAGCGCGATCCGCTGACGCTCCCCGCCGCTGAGCTCGGTCGCCGAGATCGGAGTGTCCAGGTTGACGACTTTCTCGCGGAGTCTTACCCGCTCCAGCACGTCCCACAGCTCACTCTCGGTCACCCCGGGATTGCCAAGCATGAGGTTTTCCCGAATGGTGCCCGGGACCACGGGGGCTTCCTGCTCGACGTACGCCAACTGGTCCCGAATCTCGGCATGCGTGAGGTCTTCATATGGCCGCCCGTGCAGCAGCACCTGGCCTTCCTGGGGATCGAGGAAGCGCAGTATGAGCGAGAAGAGCGAGGTCTTGCCGGCGCCGGAGGGTCCGACGACGGCTGTGTGCCCCCTTGACGAAATGTCCAGATTTATCGTCTTGAGCGCTTCGGTCGACCCGTAGCGCAGGGTGACATCGCGCATGGCCAGAACGGGCGCTTCGGGCATGGCGGCGGAGGCGCGCGGAGTCGAGGTCTCCTCGTCCATCGCGTAGACCTCGCTGATGCGCCGCGCGGCCGCGATGCCGGACTGCAGGGCGGTGACGTTCTGGGTCAGCTCGCCGATCGGCCCCATCAGCTGGAAGGCGTACAGCAGGAACGCGATCAGGCTGCTGACCTCGAGCAGACCCGCGTCGGCCCGCCACGCGCCGACCCCCAGCACGGCGATCACCGAGAAGGAGATGCCGCTCCAGGCGACCGTCCAGACCCAGGCGGCCCGCCTCGCGGCCCGCACGTTGTGCGCCGCCGCCCGCTGGGCGTCGGCCTCGATCCGCGCCTCCTGCCGGGACTCGGCCCGGCTCGCCTTCACCGTCCGCATCGCCCGCAGCGTTCCCTCGAGCTCGCCGCCGAGGTTGCCCACCGCGTCCTGGGCCGCCTTCTGCGCCCGGCTGATCGTCGGCAGCAGCGTCGCCATGACGATGCCGATCACGACGACCGCGGCCAGCGTGCACAGCAGCAGCACGAGGTCGAGCGTGCCCATCAGCACCAGGGTGGCGATGAAGGCGAGACCCGCGTTGATCAGGCCGACGATGCTCGACGAAGCCGCGTGCAGCAGGCCCGGGTCGGCGGTGACCCGGGTGACCAGCTCGCCGGCCGGGCGCCCGGTCAGCTCGGCCAGCCGGGCCCGGAAGTAGCGCTGGATGACCGAGACCCGCGCGTCGAGCACGACCTGCTCGGCCAGCGTGCCCATCAGGATCCACTGCCAGAGCCCGATCACCGCGCCCACGACGACGAGCCCGAGCAGCAGCGTGATCGGCCCGGTCAGCGCGCCGCCGTCGCCGAGCGTGTCGATGATCCGCTTGGTGGCGAGCGGGGCGGCGAGGTTGGCCGCGTTGGCGATCAGTCCGAGGAGCAGCCCGAGGGCGAGGACCGGCCAGTGCGGCCGAAGGAGGCGCAGGAGAATCTGCATGTTCTGTAGTGGAACACAGGTGTTCCATCGCGGGCAATGCCAATTCCCGTAAGGTATGCGCGTGACCTCCGGCATCAAGAACCGCACCCGGCAGGCGATCGTCGACGCCGCGATCACCCTGCTCGCCGGCAACCCGTCCTGCTCCCTGGGCGACATCGCCGCCGCGGCCGAGGTCGGGCGCACCACCCTGCATCGGTACTTCGCCGAGCGGGCCGACCTGATGGCGGCCGTGGCCGTCGAGGGCGGCGAACGCCTGACCCGCGCCGCCCGGCTGGCCGAGCTGGACAAGGGGACCGGCGCCGAGGCGCTGCTGCGGCTCTGCCGCGAGTATTTCGACCTGGGTTCGCTGCTGTCGCTGGTCTTCAGCGAGCCCGACGGCGCCTGCTACACCGAGGGGGAGCAGCCCGACCTCGACGCGGTGATCCGCCGCGGCCACGCCGACGGCTCCATCGACCCGGTGCTGCCGCCCGACTGGGTGATCAGCCTGATGTGGTCTCAGCTTTACGCCGCGTGGTCATATCTGGCCGAGCGCCCCGGCGCCTCCCGCCACCACGTCCTGGACCTGCTGACCAGGACGCTGGCCAATGCCGTCCGTGGGCCCGGCGCGATTTGAACGCGCGACCTACCGCTTAGGAGGCGGTTGCTCTATCCACTGAGCTACGAGCCCGTCCTCGCGAGGGTACCAGTGGCGTGTTCATGGGGTCGCGTGCAGATAGACCTCGACGTCGTACAGCAGGCGGACCGGCTCGCCGTTCGTCACCCCGACGAAGACGGGGTCGCTTGCGGGGGTACGGCCGAGCCGGATCACCGCGTCACGGGCCGCGTCCCGCGACGGCCGGTCCACCTTTCCGGCCCGATGGAGGGCGAGCACCTTCTTCGCCGCGCCTCGACTGCTGTCGACCTGAACCCGTACGAGAGGCATGCAAGCAATTTAACGTTGTTAAGTCGGGTTATCATCGTTCGGTGCCGAAGACCGACAGCATCTGGCTCCGCGCCGAGCCGGAGCGCCCCCGCCGCCCGCCGCCGCTCACCCGGGAACGCATCGTCGAGGCGGCGATCGCCCTGCTCGACGCGGACGGCCTCGACGGGCTGACCATGCGCCGGCTCGCGCAGCGGTTCGACGTCAGCGCCACCGCGCTCTACTGGCACGTCCGCACCAAGGACGACGTGCTCGACCTGGCGGTCGACGAGATCTTCTCCGAGGTACGCCTCCCGGCCGCGACCGCCGACTGGCGGGCCGACGTCAGCGACCTGATCCGGGGCTGGCGCGACGCCATGCTGCGTCATCCGTGGTCGGTCACCCTCATCGGCCGCCCGATGCTCGGCCCGAACGTCCTCGCCCGTACCGAATTCCTCCAGGCCACCCTCATCCGCGGCGGCCTGACCGGCCACGACCTGGCAGTGGCCACCCGCCTGCTGGCCAACTTCGTGGTCGGCGCCGCCGCGACCGCCGCCGCCGCCGACCCGGCCCAGGCGCGCCGGCACATCACCGCCGACCCCGGCGCCTACCCGACCCTGACCGCCTCCGGCCACCTCGATCCGGGTGAATGGAACGACGACGACCTTTTCGAGAGTGGTCTCCATGTCCTTCTCGGATAGATGCAACCTCGCCGCCGGCGGAATCGTCATCGGGGCGTGAGACGAGACAGCGGCTCGGGCAGAACCGAGCGAGACGAGCAGTTCCACGAGTTCGTGGTCGGCCGGCGGCCTCGCCTTCTCCACACGGCGACCCTGCTCACAGCGGGCGACACGCACCTGGCGGAGGACCTGGTCCAGGCGGCGCTGACGAAGCTGTACGTGGCGTGGCCGGCGTTCCGGCGCGCGCACAACCCCGACGCGTACGTGCGCCGGGTGTTGGTGAACGCGCTGATCGACGAGCGGCGGCGGATCTGGCGGCGACGGGAACGCCCGGTGGCCGAGCTCCCCGAGGTCGCTTTCGCCGAGGCCACGGGCGATGTGGGCGAGGCCGTACGGCAGGCGCTGCGCGAGCTGCCGCCGCGGATGCGGGCGGCGGTGGTGTTCCGCTACTTCCACGACCTCGGTGTCGCCGAGACCGCGGACGCCCTCAACTGCTCCGAAGGCAACGTCAAGAGCCAGACCGCCCGTGGGCTGGACCGTCTCCGCACTGCGCTCGACTCGGCGCAGACCACCTTCCTCAGCAGCCAAGGAGCCACCCGATGAGCGACCTGCGCCGTCACTTCGAGAAGATCGCGGGCCCCGCGCCGGAGACCAACCCCACCACCGTCCGGGCTCTCGCCGAGGCCGATGTCGTCCGCGGCCGCCGGGCCCTGCGCCGCCGCCGCACCCTGCAGTCGGTCGCCGGATCCGCGTTCGGCGTCGCGGCCCTGGTCGCGGTGTTCGCGGTGACCACGACCGGCGGTGCCGGCGAGTCCGCCGCGCCGATCGCCGCCGATCGCGCCGCCGATCGCCCCGCCGCTCGTCCCGCCGCGAAGGTGCAGCTCGTGGCCTACAAGGGCGAGCAGCCCAAGGGCTTCACCGTCGACAAGGTGCCGTCGGGCTGGTTCATCCAGAACGACGACAACTACTCGCTGGTCTTCGCCCCCGAGAAGGCCAAGAACCCGGGCCCGGACGTCGACCCGTCGGCCGACCCGATCTACGACCCGAACCACTTCGCCGACAAGATCGTCGTGATGCTGGAGTCGAAGGACCAGAGCGGCCCGGGCCGCGAGGGCAAGAAGGTCAAGGTCGGTGACCAGGACGGCGTACTCCTCAAGAGCCTCCAGGACATGACCCCCGACGGCCCGGCCCCGACCGCCCCCGGCGGCGACACCGGCTGGGAGCTGTGGGTCAAGCAGCCCTCCGGCATCTACATGATCGTCCAGGTCTGGCAGGGCCTCGGCCTGAGCGAAAGCCAGATCGTCGAGCTCGGCGCCGGCGTCCACGTCCACAAGGGCGCCCAGCAGGGTGTCGGCTGATCGGCCCGAACGGCCGATTTGGCTCGGTTGGGTAGCCTCGGGGCATGTTTCCCGGGCCGGGTGAACCGGTGGCCGGCCCGTGGCAGGCCGAAAGCATGGAAACCGTCGTCGAAGCGCTTCTCGACGACGGTTTCTCGCGTGGCAGCGGCCCCCGCGTCATCGCCGTCGACGGCCGCGGCGGCTCCGGAAAGACGACTTTCGCGTCGTCTCTGGCCGCTTCGATCGACGGCGCTGTCCTCGTCCACACGGATGACGTGGCCTGGTGGCATTCCCGCTTCGACTGGGCGCCAGCCATGATCGACGGAATCCTGGCACCGCTGCGTTCCGGCGAGGATGTGCGTTTCACGCCACCCGGGTGGGAGGCTCACGGGCGTACCGGGGAGATCTTTGTTCCCGCCTCCGCATCCGCGGTGATCGTCGAGGGTTGTGGCGCCTCCCGCCGCGAGTTGGCCCGCTACCTCGACGTGACCGTGTGGGTGCAGTCGCCTTTCGACGAGGCCCGCGCGCGCGGCCTGCAACGGGACGTCGTCGAAAAGGGCCTGCCGATGGCCGACGCCGAGCGCGAATGGGACGAATGGATGGCGGAGGAGATTCCGTTCTTCCTGTCCGACCAGCCGTGGCGGCGCGCCGACCTCATCGTGTCCGGCTTCGGCGACCTCCGCGTCGCATAGCCTCGTCGTCATGGTTCCGCATGTAGTGCTGCCGCCATCCGGTGGTCCCCGCCCCGAGGCTCCGGTCGTGGTCGGATATCACCTGCTCGACGCGCCTCGTACGCCGTCCGCATTCGCCGCCGCCGTGCCGCTCGACGGCCTGGACGCGTGGAAGATCTACCTGGGCCTGCCACTGCCCACTTCGGATCGGGACGAGCTTCGGCGCCTGCTCGGCGAAGACGCCGTTCTGAGTCTCTACCAGCACGTCCTTTTCGGCGCGCTCGCCGAGTTCCCGTCCGCTCTCGCCTCCATCCGCCGCGAGAACGGCATCGCCGACGACGTTCCCCTCGGAATGATGGGTGGCTCGATGGGCGGCGCGGCGGCTCAGCTGGTCATGGCGGAGAGCGGTTACGCCGCGCACGCCGCCGTACTGGTCAATCCCGTGGTCCGCATGCGGGACACCATCGACGCCCTGTCAGTCGTTCACGACAACCCGTACACGTGGAGTTCCGCGTCCTCCGCGGTGGCGTCCCGAGTCGATTTCGTCGCCCGCTCAGCGGACATCGCGGATGCCGCCATTCGTTTCATCACCGGCGCCGACGACATGCCGGACGTCATCCTGAATCCGGTGGGCGCCGCCGTCGACGCATTGACCGCCTCCGGTGCGACTGTCGACTGGAAAGTCGTACCGGACATGGCCCACGCCTTGGCCCCGCAACCGGGAACAGACCCGGCACCGCAGACGCCACACGCCGCGGCGGTGGACAGACTGGCCGTCGAATGGTTCGACCGCTACTTGTTCTGAAGCTGCACCCAGGCGCCGGTCGCCGCCGAGCGCTCCATCGCGTCGAGCGCTTCGGCACTGCGAATGGCATCTTTGAGCGTTGCCCCGTACGGCTTCCCCTCGGCGATCGACCGCAGAAACCGAGCCGCCTCGATCACCTTCAGGTCGTCGTACCCCATCGGAATGCCCGCCCCCGGCTGAAACGCCCCGAAGTCGCCGTCGCCCGGCCGCACAAAATAGTCGCCGCCGCCGGCAATGCCCAGCTCACCCATGCGCCGGAAGTCCCAGTACAGCGCTCCCTCGGTCCCATGAATCTCGAACCCGTAGCTGTTCTGTTCACCCACCGCGACCCGGCTGCAGTCGAGCGTGACACGCGCCCCATTCACCATTCGGAGCAGACTGCCGAAGTAGTCCTCGTTCTCCACAACTCCCGCTTCACCGCTGCCGCGTTGATGCCCCTCCGTAGCTCCGGTCGGCCGAGGCCGCTCAGGAATGAAAATCGCGGTGTCGGCGACCAGCGAATCAATCTCCCCCAGCAGATACCGCACCAGGTCGACACCGTGCGCACCGAGATCCCCGAGCACCCCGTTGCCGCCGCGGTCCCGCTCGAACCGCCAGCTCAACGCCCCATCCGGATGAGCCGCATAGTCACTGAGAAACCGAAACCGCGCATGAGTGACGGCCCCGATCTCCCCACCGGCGATGAGTTCCTTGGCCCGCTCAACGGCCGGCGCGTTCCGGTAGTTGAACCCCACAGCGACCTGACCACTCCCGACGATCGCCCGGGCGTCATCGGCGTTGAGTCCCACCGGTTTCTCAATCCAGATGTGCTTCCCGGCCGCCGCGAACGCGGCACCCATCTCCCGATGCAGAAAGTTAGGCGCGGTAATACTGACCGCCTCAACCGCAGGATCGTCGACGAGTTCCCGCCAGCTCTCCACCGACCGGCCGAACCCGTACCGCGCGGCCGCCGCCTGAGCCCGCCCCGGCACGTCATCCGCCACCGAAACAAGCCGCACCGCCGGCACATCAGCGAAGTGATGAGGCACCCGCGCATACGCCTGCGTGTGCACCCGCCCCATCCACCCGAACCCCACAACAGCGACGCCGACCGATCTTTCCGTCATCCTCGGCTCGCTAACTGGCTTCATCAGCGGAATCGATCTCGCTCAGGGTGCGCCAGGCGAGCTCCGCCAGCGTCTCTCCGGAGCTGACAGTCCATCGAGCGGTTCCCTGATTGGCTACTGGCCGGTTCTCCCAGCCGGCCAGCTCCCAGATGCGAGAGACCAGTCCCGATGGTGAGTAGGGCCGGCCGTCGGCAGCCCAGATGATCGGCTTGCCGCGATGGGGAACCCAGATACCGCGTCCGCGTTTAGGGTCTTCGGCCAGCCATTGGTGTAAGGCCTCCACCTCGCTGGGCACCGAGACGACAAGGGTGAGAGGCTCCCCTTCGGGGAGAACTGCCTTGTCCACCAGAACCGACACCGCGTTGGGGCGACGGGTACGTCCTGGCGGCATCCGGCGATACCTGTTGCTTGACACTTGAGAGGTTCCTTGCGAGGTCAGCACATGTTCGGTGATCTCGCGACAACGTGTGACGTCAGAGCAGACGGCTCGGATCTGCGCACGGTCCGAAAAGAGATCGTCGATGGTCGTGGCCACCCTCGGCAGAAGCTCCTCAATCAGGATCTTCACTTGGTTCAGCGCCTGCCGTGACCACTCCAGCCTCGAATCGGGCTCATCGATCCCATCGGTGTCGAGCCGACGGAACACCAGATGGGTGAGAAGGTACGCGCCGTGCTCGATCAGGGCGGCGCCGCGGCCTTGATACTGCGGCTTCAGTTCGTGCAGGACACGGCGCACCTCCCGCAGAACCAGCACGGTGTTCCAAACGGCATATACACCGGGCTGCGGCCGGAACAGGATGTCATAGATGCCCTGCGAGCCACGTTCCCAGAGGACATCGAGCGTAGTCGCGATCCGGGCCGCGTACTGGCTGTCCGAGTGAGCGCAGGCCAGCGCGCAAGCAGCTTCGACGACCGAGCAGCCGGTATCGCGCTCCGGCTCCAACTCGCCTCGGCGCACGCTGTATTCGAGACCGAGCTCGGCGCGCATGTCCTCGAGGATGGCGGCCTGTACCGGATCGAGCGCGATGAAGTCGCGTGCCTCCACCCGATTCTGGCGGTTCGTTGCCTGGGTGGCGCGTTTGGCGAATTCCTCCGCCTTGCCGGTCACGATGATGCGCACACCGACCTGGGCGGATCCGGCCTCCTCGTCAGCGGCAACGGCCTCCGCGACGGACCGGACGGTCTGGGCCCCGTTGATGACACTCGCGTTGTGCAGCGTCAGCTTGATCGGCTTCATCTGCGGCGATCGAATCGACTGAGGGACGGCGTCCGCCGACTCGCAAAGGATGGTGATGCCGTTGTTGAAGTACCAGAAGTGCGCCGGCTCGTCGGTCAGAGTCTCGATTATCTCGTTGTTGATCGCGGTGCGCCCGAGAGGGTTTCGGATGTTCAGCTGGAAGAGGTTCGTACCGTGTTCGACCCACCGGGCAACCTGTTCCGCCTCCACTACGCCCTGGTACGAAATGTACGGCGTGCTGATGGGGAACCACGGGAACAGCTCGGCGTCCAAGTCGACCGGCCGTGTGGACATGTCGTCGCGAACCGATGCCCAGACCTCCGACGCGAGGATGATACGGCTGTCGAGCACGTTGCCGTGACGGTTGAATTCGCGCTCTCCGCCCTGGACCGCATCGAGAAATCCGAGCGGCACGTCATCGGCCCGCATCAGAACGATGACCTGCGTGACCGGCACGGGTCCCTGTGACATGACGTTCTTGGCCTGCTCGGCCAGGATCCGCCCGCGGAGGTTGAACGGTGTGAATTCCTCGTCGTCGATGAGGCGCAGGCCGGCCAGAAGCTCCATTACCGCGGATCGGTCGGCGTTCGCGCTCCCGTTCTTGCTCCACTTCGCCTGCACCAGGAAGACGTGCGGTTCGGGCTTCTCCACCACCGCTATCGCGTCGATGCCCTGATCAGCGACACCGTCGATGACGGTGAGCGCCGCATCCGGTGCGGCCCACCCGGTGACTATGCGCACGGCCTGGGCGGCGAGCGCCCGCGAAAGAGCGCGAGGAGCGCGCTCCTCCTCCGGCCGTCCCTCGATATCTTCGAGGTTGAGCAGACCCGGGTTGATGTAGACCGAGCGGAGAGCCGCCTCGGTCTGACGGACCTGCAGAGCTACGTCGCGGGCACCGGATCGGTGGCTGGGCGAGCTCAAATGGGCCTCCTCGAGCCGAAGAGCGGAGTGCGAAGTGGATTGTCGCACGCGATAGCGGCCCGAGGCTTTCCTGTCATCCGCGATGACGAACGCGGAGGACGGCTTGGAACATTTGTAGCGGGGACAGGATTTGAACCTGCGACCTCTGGGTTATGAGCCCAGCGAGCTACCGAGCTGCTCCACCCCGCGTCGGCGAATCCAGCATAGTCCGGGTATATCGGGACCCGCCGGCCGACCCCCCGAGCGACCCGTCAGGCTGACGGGTCGCTGCTCAGAAGTGTCGTACCCAGCCCATAGGATGGCTCGGTGCCTGGAGAGAACACGGACTACAACCGAACACTGAGCGGTCCTGAGCACCAGCAGGTTCGTCTGCCCATCATCGAGGAGCTCGCGAAAGCCGGTTGGAGCCGGGACCAGGTGCGCTGGCAGCCCGAGTGGCGCGTGCCCAAGTCTCCGCACGATG
The DNA here is from genome assembly GCF_043197815.1 of Actinoplanes sp. NPDC048988. NCBI lineage: Bacteria > Bacillati > Actinomycetota > Actinomycetes > Micromonosporales > Micromonosporaceae > Actinoplanes > Actinoplanes sp. NPDC048988. The sequence continues at coordinate 43,828 of NZ_JBICTW010000024.1, forward strand.
CCGCGCAGCGCGAGGGCGGCAAGTCGTTCTCCTCGTGGCCGGTTGATCTGGCCCTGTTCGATGACGCCGCGCACGTCGACGACTGGCAGCACGTCGTGGTCCTGTTCGAGTTCAAGGCACCCGAGCTTGATCAAGGCATTTCGCAACTCGAGATCTACCTGGCCCGCGAGCCTCGCGCCAAGCTCGGCTACTGGACCAACGGTCAAGAGAATGTGCGGGTCTACAAACTTCCGGACGGGAACTTCAAACACCAACGCAATCGCGGGGTGCCGAAGCCGGCCGAGCAACTCGAGCTGCCGTCCGAGAAACCTCTCACCTACGACGACCTCAGCGTTCCCCAGAACGGCAGCCTTCGCTCGGTCTTCAAGCGCCTGCTCGATGCGGTGGTGGCCCGCGACAGCCGCGCCACGCGGTCCGAGACGCAGTTGAACGAGCTCTGCAACCTTCTGCTCCTGAAGATCGAGTCGGACAAGAGCGCCCAGGCGTCGCCGAGCGAGCCGGTGCAATTCCAGCTTGCCGCAGGCGGCGAAGCCGAGACCGCGAAGAAGATTCGTGGCATGTTCGCCGATTTGACCAGGTTTCAGCCGGACGTCTTCACCGATCCTAACGATGCCGATCTCGACCTGGATGATCACAGTATTCAGGACGTGGTCTACGAACTCTCCGGGCTGAACCTGGTCGACATGAGGCCGGAAGCTATTTCGTCGGCTTTCCAGGTATTTCGGCGGGCCAACCTCAAAGCGGGCGAAGGGCAGTACTTCACTCCGCAGAGAGTGATCGAGGCGGCTGTCCGGCTGATGGAGATCACCCCGAGCGACAAGGTGATCGATCCCGCCTGCGGTACCGGAGGATTTCTGGTGGAGTCCTTCCTTTCCGTGACCGAGTTGATCAGATCAAGCAGCGACATGGCCGACGCTGCGGCGCGCGCGCGGGCTCATCGGCAGATATACGGCGTCGACAAAGACGCGATCAACGTCAAGCTCGCCCGAGCGATCATGCTCAGCCTGGGCGATGGGCCGGTCAACATTCATGCCGGCGACTCGATCCGCGAGGATCGCTGGGAGCGCGACTACCCACACCTCCTCAAGCCCCTCGCCGATGAGTCGTTCACGGTGGTTCTCACCAACCCGCCGTTCGGCCAGGGCCTCAAGGTCAGCAGCGTGGAGGCGCGTCGCAACAGGTACACGATCGCCCAGCGGGAAAACGGCCAGTATCGGGCGCTCGAAATTGGACTCGTCTTCCTCGAGCGTGCACATCGGCTGTTGGTGAGCGGTGGTCGGTTGGGCATCATTTTGCCGGAAACGTACTTCTTCTCGGCGACCTACAACTGGTTGCCGAAATGGCTCGAGAGTCGATTCATCCTGCGTGGTGTCGTCAATATTCCGATGGAGGCCTTCCAAGGCTTCTGCCGAGCCAAGACCAACCTGTACGTCTTCGAGAAGAGGTAGGCGTGATGGCGCACCGACCCAGCTGGTTCAGAGACGGCTACGTCTTCGTTTCATACGCGCCCACCGTCGGCATCAACAAGGACGGCGAAGAGCTCTATGTCGTCGACCCGCGGACCGGCACCCGGACCGGTGAACTGGACGACAAGGTTCTCGAGGACGTCAACAACGTAGTTTGGGACAAGGAAACGACGGCGACTTCCCGATGGGTCGAACGGGAGAGGCTCGAGCCCGGCTTGCAGGCGGTTCCGGTCTACTTCGACGACCGATCGGTCGCGAACTTCAAGACTCTCCTCGAAGAGCCGGAATTTTCCGGCTTCGAGGCTGTGACTCTAGGTGACCTGATTGACGACGGGCGCGTCGTCGCGCGGCCGGGGCACGGCAGTCCGAGCGCTGACCTCCGGACCGGCATGGTTCCGTACATCAAGGTGTCCGACCTGAGGGCCGGCCAGGTGAACATCAATCCGACCAACCGGGTGACGGATGTCGTCGCTGAGCGGTTCTGGCGCGGAAAGACCTCGGGACTGTCGCCGTACGACATCCTGACGCCGATTCGGACCAGCAAGAACATCGGCGATTTCGCGGTTCTCATGCCCGGCCAGGAGAGGTTGGTGCTCACCAAGGAGATCCTGGTGCTCCACGCCGCCGAGGATTCCGGCTTCGACAACTTCTACCTGCTGTGGGCCATGAGTCTGCGGGCGGTGCGCCGGCAATGGGACCGGATCGTCTTCATGCAGACCAACCGCGAGGACGTCGGTAGCCGTTACCGCGAGATCCTCATTCCAGTGGCGCCCAGCCGGAACAGGGCAGATGAGGTCAGCGAGTCGTTCCGGAAGTACTACCTCGGAATGCAGGAGCTTCGCCAGTCATTCCTCGATCATCTGAGCGAGTCGGACAAGTACCACATCTTCTTGTCCAGCGCCGAAGCGGTCGAAGAAGAGATCGAAGAGGAACTCGAGGAGCTGTAGCTCGTCACGTAGTGACTGCAGAAGCCACTGGATGGGCGCTACGCGGGGCGTTCGGGCAAACTTTGAGGTTTGTTTACAGAGGGCTTGACTTCGGTGAGCGGGATCTAGTTGAGTCGATGTACCACTCATCCCCCTCGCGCCAGTACGTTCCCCGACGTACGGAAGGTTTGTCATGCCCAGGAAACGGCTTCTGTCCATCGTGGCGGCGGTTGGTGTTGCGCTGGCCGGTGCCGCCGCCGCGGTCATCCCCATGACGGCGTCCAATGCGGCTGAGGCCTGCGTGGCCGCGTACAGCAGCTCGGCGGTTTACACCGGTAATCAGCGGGCCTCGTACAACGGGCACAACTGGACCGCCAAGTGGTGGACCCAGGGTGAAACGCCCAGCACCGGCGGCTCCGGTGTGTGGGCCGACAACGGCGCCTGCGGCGGTGGCACGACGCCGCCCCCGGCGACCGGTTGCAATTACCCGAACTGGGTCGCTGGGCAGTACTACGCGGCCGGCGCCATCGTGAAGTACACCAACGGGCAGTACTACAAGGCCTCGCATGAGAACCCGGGCTACGATCCGGTCATCAGCACCTGGTACTGGTCCCCGTTCACCTGCTCGGGAGGTGGCACCACGACTCCGCCGCCCGCCGGCTCCGGTTCCTTCCCGGTCAGCGAAGCCCAGTTCAATCAGATGTTCCCGAACCGGATCGCGTTCTACTCGTACTCGGGCCTGATCGACGCCATCAAGAAGTTCCCCGCCTTCACCGCCACCGGCAGCGACACGGTCAAGAAGCAGGAGGCCGCGGCCTTCCTCGCCAACGTCAATCACGAGTCCGGCGGCCTGGTCTACGTCGAGGAGATCAACCAGGCCAACTGGCCCCTCTACTGCGACCGCAACCAGCCGTACGGCTGCCCCGCCGGCCAGAGCGCATACCACGGCCGCGGCCCCATTCAGCTGAGCTGGAACTTCAATTACAAGGCGGCCGGCGACGCCCTCGGCATCGACCTGCTGAACAACCCCGACCGCGTCAAGAACGAGTCGTCGGTGGCTTACCAGACGGCCATTTGGTACTGGATGACCCAGCGCGGCCCGGGCACCATGACCCCCCACGACGCCATCGTGAACGGCCGCGGTTTCGGCGAGACCATCCGCTCCATCAACGGTTCCCTGGAGTGCAACGGCGGCAACCCGGCCCAGGTCCAGAGCCGCGTCGACGCCTACAACCGTTTCACCGCCATCCTCGGCGTAACGCCGGGCGGCAACCTCTACTGCTGATCTGGGGGACGATGAAGGGCTCGGCCGTCACGGCCGAGCCCTTCATCAGCCGAGATGACCCGGAAGGTCATGGCGGGCCAGAAGGTCGGTCAGCTCAGTGCCGCTGATCAGAGTCAGGGGCTTGCCCCTGGCGAACTCGTGCGAGCCTGGCCCGAATCCCGAGGTCGTCACCAGAATGCCTTTGGTGGCACCTCGATGTTGCACGGTGCCGTAAAGGTCACGTACGACGCTGGGTGTGATGGTCGCGCGGTATCGCTTCACCTGAATAACGATGAGTCCACCAGTGATGGGGTCGGGGTCCCGAGCCTCGACGTCAACTCCGCCGTCGCCGCTGCGGGCGGTGGTCACGACCTCGAGCCCACGCGCGCGGAAGAGATCGGCTACCAAGTCTTCGAAGCGTGCCGGGTCCATTTGGTAGAGGTTTTGGTCAGCCGGGTCGTCGACTGGCGCCGGCGGCACGTCAGGATGGCTGTGGGCTAGCCGCGAGGGTCGGACCGTTTCGAGGCGTTCAGATCGTGCGGACACCTGGGCGCGAAGCTGACGCAGACATGCGGCGGCGTCGACCTCGGTGAGACGGACGCCCGCCAGATCCTCTCGGCGAATCATGGCGCTCACCAGATAGCGATCGCCGTCCTGGCCGGTCGCGGGATCGTGGGCCGCCACGTACCCGTTGAGGACGACCGATGCCAGGTTCTCGAAGTGGTCGGCGCGGAACAGGTCAGCGACCACCCGGAGGGTGCTCTGACACACCACGTCGCGGTAGAGAGCAGCTCGCGGGCCTGCGGCCATCGCGATGCGCCTGTATTCGTCGCTGCTTTTGACGTAACGGACACGGGTGGCGTCCGGAACCGCCTCGAAGCTGGGTAGTTGCCAGTCAACGATGAGCTGGCGAGCGGCGCTGTCCCACTCGGTGCGCGCGGCACGCGGGAAGTGGAGTGGCCAGCCCGCGCTCACATACAGAACCGCGGTGAAGTAGCCCTCGACGGCGTCGGTGTCGCCGGCGTGCAGCCGTGTGGGCAGAGCCTCGGCCCACGCGTTTCGCTCGGTCGTCTGTCGCTGTTGGTCGTGGAGCCATGCCTGATGCCGACGGTGCAGCTCGTCCAAGCGGCGGCGGCGGTCGGCCTCGGCGGCCTGGGCCGAGTGCCAGTCGCGTTCGAACTGGCTGCGCGCACGGGCGATGTGGTCCGCGTGCTCTCGCCGAGCCGTGGGATTGAGTGATTGCAGCGCGGGCAGCGGCGGGACCTCATAGCGAGCCGGATCGGGTGAGGGTATGGGATGCGCCAGCGGTCCGGGGTTGAAGTGAACTGTCTGAGCTGCGGTCCTCAGATGCGCCGGATGTAGCGGTGGCAAGGCAGCGCCGTCGACGAGAATCCGGCCGAGCGAGGCTATCTGCCGCTCGAGCTCGGCCGTCTGTTGAACGGCTTCGTTCTCTCGTGCGTTCTGATAGGCCGCCATCGCGGCTTTGTGCCCCTGAGCGGCCGCACGTTGTGCGGCACGGTGTGCCTTCTGCTGCTCCTGAAAGGTCGCTGCCTGCGCTCGCTGTTGCGCCTGCTGTTCGCGTTGGCGTCGCCGCTGAGCCTCCACCAGTAAGTCCAGAACTCCCGGGTTGCGCTTCATCGATGCCCTTCCCGGATGCTGGTGAACGAGGCCAAGTCGGCTCCAAGACCGGCTGGAACGGTAGCGCATCCCTTCCGGTCCATTGTCGATGTGCCGGAAGGGCTTTTTGTGCGGTAGCGACACGGCTTCAGTTGCCTGATCGTGTGGCTTGCACTTGTCGCCGTACGGCGGCTGTTCGAGCAAAGTCCTCGTGGTTAGCGTCATCGGTCGTGCCAGATCGTTCGACCTTTTCCGAGTACGCCGATGTTCGGCAACTGATCGAGGTGCACCGGGAGACGTTCGCGGCAGCCCGGCCGCGGGTTGCGGTGCCTGCACCACTGCCGGACCGGGAGGATGTGTACCGGCACTACGAGCGCCATGCGTTGCGCGGTGTCGGGATCTTCGATCGGGCGGGCCGGACTCGCGCGAGGCAAACGGCGGCCGAATACACAGAACGATGGATGGCGGCGCAGTGGGCCGAGGCTGAGGCGCACAGGGTTGCCCAGCAGGCGGGCTTCGACGATCAGTGGCGGCGCCTGATCGGCAACGACGAAGACACTGTCCTTGGCGTGCTGGCCGCGGCGTTCGAGGCAGTACCCGGATATGCGCCCGTCGGTGTCGTGAACGTCGATGGTGATCGCCTCGAGCTGGCTCTCGCCGCCGCGTCCGACCGTGTTCTGCCGGATGCGCTCACGGGTGAGCAGCGCGCCTGGATGTACAAGGCGATGGTGAACAGCCAAGTTCTTGCCGCGGTGAGGCAGGCGTTCGCGTTGGCGCCGGGACTTCGGTCGGCGCGAGTGGTGGTCGTTCGGCACGATCTGCGGCGGCCGTGTGTGCTGTCGCTGGTGGTGACTCGTGCGGCGCTGGAGAGTGTCCGGTGGGACATCGCAGACGCTACTGAGGTCGTGACTAGGACCGGGTCGGAGCTGCTGGTTCGTTCGGAGGGCGCGTTCGGCGACCTCGGGCCAGTCGATGATTTGCTTGATGAGGCGTCGGCGCGTCTGGCCGCAGGGGCACGCAACGCGCTGGCTGACATGGTCGCGAGGGACACAACCGCTGGTGGCGACAATCTCGCCGGGTTCGCGGTGGTGGACGTGGAGACCAGCGGACTGTCACCGGAGTACGACCGGATCATCGAGGTCGCGGTCGTCGCCACCGATCGATACGGCAACGTCGTCGATGAGTGGACCACTCTGGTGAACCCGGAGGGACCTGTCGGCAAGGTCAGCTTGCACCGCATCACCGCGGCTGACGTGGCGGACGCGCCGCGGTTCGCCGACATCGTGGGCGAGCTGACTCGCCGATTGGTCGGACGAGTGATCGTCGGCCACAACGTGCAGTTCGACTTGCGGTTCCTGCACGCCGAGTACGCCCGCGCTCGTCTGCGATTCCCGCAGGTGGTGTCGTTGTGCACCTACCGCGAAAGCCATGAATACTTGCCCGATCTGGTACGGCGCCGGCTTCCCGACTGCTGTCACGCGGTGGGTGTTCCGCTCACCGACGCGCACGCGGCGCTCGAGGACGCGCGGGCCGCCGCTGGGCTCTTGCGTGTGTACCTAGGCGCCGGGACGGAGCTCGCGGGCCGGCACCGCCAGCTGCCCGAGAGGGCGGAGTTGGTCGGATGGCCGTCCGTTCCCTCCTCCTCGGCGCAGGCCAAAGTACGGCCACCGGCCGTTCCGCCGCCGGTCCCGGCTCCGGCCGGAGCTCTTGCCGTTCTGTTGGAAGAACTGCCGGTCGCGGACGTGCTTCCCGACGGCGCGCCGGCGTCGGCCGCCGGCTACGTGGAGCTGCTCGCCGAAGCGATTGAAGACGGCGTGCTGACGATGGAAGAGGTGACTGCGCTGGCTGATCACGCCCGGTTCGCCGGGCTGGCCCGCGTGGAGGTCGAGGCCGCCCACCGCGGATTCGTGCTGGCGCTCGCGCGTAAAGCGGTCGCTGATGGCCGGGTCTCCGCGGATGAGCGTCGTGAGTTGAACAATGCGGCGGAGATGCTCGGGCTGCCGGATGGCGCCGTGAAGCGTCTGCTGTCCGAGGCAGAATCGGAGTGGGTTGCTCAGCTCAGCAGCGACTGCAGGCCGTTGCCGCAGGACTGGGCGCACGGGGAGCCGCTTCGCGTCGGGCAGAAGGTCGCGTTCACCGGCGGTGAGCCCGTGCGGCGGGAGCGCCTGGAGGTTGCCGCGCAGGTAGCGGGCCTGCGAGTGATGAATAACGTTTCGAGCAAGACGACGGTGCTGGTGACCCCGGACGCACGGCCGGACTCGACCAAAGGCCAGGCCGCACGCCGTCACGGAACGCGAATCGTGCGCCCGGGTGTGTTCGAGCACCTGGTGACCTATGTGCAGCCCGCCGAGACGCCGGCTCTGGAAGCGCCCATCAACGCCGAACCTTCGACCGTGGCCGCCGGGGTCGAGCGATCGCTCGGAGTTCCGGCCTCACCGGCCGTCATCCGGGCCTGGGCCAGGGAAAACGGCTACGTTGTCGGACCCCGGGGCCGGCTACCACAGGAGATCCAAACCGCATTCATCGAAGCTCAAGCCAGTACGGCCTGATTTGGGACCTGGAGAACGGCACCTTGAGGGGTGCGGCCATGGACCGTACCCCTCAATGCTGGGCCCAGTCGGGCGGCGAAACGACTGGCAGGTACGGCTCGCCGGCAATGGGTTCGAGCGCGTAGAGGACGGTGAGCTCTTCGCGATCGGGGTCGGTCTGCACGCGTCCATAGCTGCCGTCCGCGGCAACCAGATACCAGTAGTCCGGCGCGACGCTGCCGTCATCGAGCAAAGCGCGGCTCCGGGCGACGCGGCAGATCGTCTGAGCCAGTTCGAGCTCGCTGGCTTTGGTGAGTTCCCGCAGTTTGTCGCCCGCGCTGAGCTCGTTTCCGAACTGACCTTCGACCGGAGTGATCAGCACGATCGGGTCAGGGCCGGGATAGTCGTTGAGTTGGTCGTACGGACCCACGTAGATCAGCTCGATCGGCACGTTGTAGACGGCGTGCAGCGCCTGGCCGAGGGCCTCCGCCGGCGTTCCGGTGTCGAAATAGATTCCGTAGGTCATGCCTCGCCCCTGTAGCTCTTATGGTGCTTGAAGACATCCAGTGCCGGCTGCCAATCGGCCTCGCTGATGCTCGGATCACGGCGCAACGCCTCTCGCGCCGCGTCGATGTCGCCGCCCGAGCTGATCAGCTGCTTGAGGACCCTATATTCGGGTCGCGACAGGTTGACGAAGCCGGGTCCCGACACGGGGATGACAGTTCCCGTCGACTCCACCATGTACCGGCGGCCGTTGACCTCGTACTGGTTGGCCTGCTCGATCCACGTGCCGCGGCCGGCGGTGATATCCGCCAGATCACCTGAGACATCCGTGCCCGGCAACACGATCGTGTTCTTGTTCTTGGGTGGGCTCTGAGGCCGGATGCCATTGACGTTGTGCCGGTTGTTGGGAGGCTTCAACGGGATCTTCGCCGCCGGCCCTTTGACCGGACTCGCCCTCGGAGCGGCACGCCGGCCCGAAGCGCCGGGCCGGCCGTATTTGCTCGCCTCGGCGACCTTCTCCTGGGCAGCGGCGAGGCTGCCCCCGTCGTCGGCGCCGCCGACGGCTGTTCGCCGCCGGGGAGGATCCCCACCGCCGCCACTGCCGCCTCCGGCGGAGGGCTTCGGCTGTGGTGAGTGAGGACGGGCCACGCGCCAATGGTATAGATGAATGTCGAAGCGTCACGGGGTCAAGCGGTTCGGTGGCGGCCGATCGGGACGATCATGGGGGTGTTTGAGACGGGGTCGGGGACTACGCGGCAGCGGATGCCGAAGACGTCGGTGACTACCGCCTCGGTCAGGACCTCGGTGGGGGCGCCGGCCGTGACCACCGCGCCGTCCTTCATGACTACCAGGTGGTCGGCGTAGCGGCAGGCCAGGTTCAGTTCGTGCAGGACGATCACGATGGTGGTGCCCTCGGATTCGTTGAGGTCTGTCAAGACGTCCAGGACCTCGACCTGGTGGCTCACGTCCAGGTACGTCGTGGGCTCGTCCAACAGGAGCACGCCGGTCCGCTGCGCCAGCGCCATCGCGATCCACACCCGCTGGCGCTGGCCGCCCGAAAGTTCGTCCACCGAGCGGGCCGCCAACTCCAAGGTTCCCGTTGCCGTCAGGGCCTGTTCCACTGCCTCGTCGTCCGAGCTGCTCCAACGACGGAACCAACCCTGATGTACGTGGCGGCCGCGGCTCACCAGGTCGGTCACCGTGATGCCGTCGGGGGCGATCGGGCCCTGCGGCAGGATGCCCAGCCGCAGCGCCACCTCCCGGCTCGGGGTCTCCTGGATCGACTTGCCGTCCAGCAGTACCGCGCCCGAGGACGGTGGCAGCAGACGCGCCAGGCCGCGCAGGAACGTCGATTTTCCGCAGGCGTTCGGGCCGATGATGATGGTGACCTTGCCCGTGGGGAGGGGCAGGGTCAGGTCTTTGACGACTGGCCGGTCGCCGTAGCCGAGGGACAGCGACGACGCCGCGAGAGTGGATGGGGCCTGCAAAGCGGTCAGCCTCCTCGGCCGGTGCGGTTCGATGTGGCCAGCAGCCACAGCAGGTACGGGGCGCCGATCACGCCCGTGACGACGCCGACGGGGTAGACGCGGGCGCCGAGCAGGTGGGAGCCGGCGAAGTCGGCTACCAGGACCAGGAGGGCGCCGACCAGGCCGGCCTGCAGCAACACCGGACGGCCGCCGCCGACCAGGCGTACCGCGATCGGTCCCGACATGAAGGCCACGAAGGCGATGGGGCCGGCCGCCGCTGTGGCCATTCCGGCCAGGATCACGCCCGTCAGCAGCAGCGCCAGGCGGCACGTCTCCACCCGTACACCAAATGCTCGGGCCAGGTCGTCGCCGAGCTGCATGCCCGACATGGCGCGCCCGAGGATCAGCGCGGCCGGCAGCAAAACCACAAGGGCCACGAACAAAGGCACGATCTGGGCCCATGTACGCCCGTTGACGCTGCCCGTCAGCCAGATCAGCGCCTCGGCCGCGACCTTCACGTCGGACCGGGTCAGGATCAACGACGTGACGCTGGTCAGGGCCGTGCCCACCCCGATGCCGACCAGGATCAGGCGGTAGCCGCCGACCCCGTTCCGCCAGGACAGCAGATAGATCGCGATGGCCGTGACCAGCGCGCCGGCCAGGCCGATGGCCGAGACCGCCACCCCGGAGAAGCCGCCGGCCATCACCGCCAGCACCGCCGCCGTGGTCGCTCCCTGCGCCACCCCGATCACGTCCGGGCTGGCCAGCGGGTTGCGCAGCAGCTGCTGGAAGATCGCCCCGGCCAGGCCGAACGCCAGACCGGCCAGCGCCGCGACCGACGCCCGGGGCAGCCGCAGCGTATGCATGATGTAGTCCACGCCGGCCGGGGTGGGCTGCCCGAGCAGGGACCGCACCACGTCCGGCAGCGAGATCTGAAAGTCGCCGTAGGAGAGCGTGAGCCCGAACATCGCAACCACCGCGGCAAAGAGCACGAGAGAGACGCGACGCGCCCGCGCGTGCGAGCGGCGACGGGTGGTGGCGACGATGCTCATAGCTCGGCCAGCCTCCGCCTGCGGGCCAGGATCACGAAGACCGGCGCGCCGATGATCGCGGTGACGATGCCGACCTGCACTTCGCCGGGCCGCGCGACGACCCGCCCGATCACGTCGGCCAGCAGCAACAGCAGCGGCGCCAGGAGCATCGAGTACGGCATCATCCACCGGTGATCCGGCCCGGTGATCGCCCGCGCCACGTGCGGGATCATCAGCCCGATGAACACGATCGGCCCCGCCATGGACGTCGCCGTGCCGCACAACAGCACGATCGCCAACCCGGCGACGAGCCGGGCCACCAGCACGTTCTGACCGAACGAGGTGGCCACGTCGTCGCCCAGGGCCAGCGCGTTCAGGGCCCGGGCCGACGCGAACGCCAGCACCGCGCCGACGGCGAGGAACGGCAGCGACTGTACGACCACGTCCGAGCCCCGGTTGGCCAGCGACCCCACCTGCCAGAACCGGAACTGGTCGAACGTGTCCACGTCGTTGAGCAGCACCGCCGTCGTGAACGAGGTCAGCGCCGCCGTGACCGCCGCCCCGGCCAGGGCCAGTTTGATCGGTGTCGCCCCGCCCCGCCCGACCGAGCCGATCGTGTAGACCAGCACCGACGTGACGGCCGCCCCGGCGAAGCCGAACCAGACGTACCCGGTCAGGGTCGTGACGCTGAAGATGCTGATCGCGATGACCACGAAAAGACCCGCTCCGGCGTTGACCCCGAGGATTCCAGGGTCCGCGAGCGGGTTGCGGGTGACGCCTTGGATCAGCGTTCCGGCCAGCCCGAAAGCCGCGCCCGCGAGCAGGCCCACGAGCGTACGGGGAATGCGGGACTGTGTGACGATCAGGTCGTCGCGCGCCGGCGAACCGGGGTTGACCAGCGCGTGCATGACCGTGCCGAACGGGATGTCGCGGGCGCCGACGACCAGGCTCAGCAGGGCCGCGCCGGCGAGGGCCACCGCGATCACCACCAGTCCGGTGGCGAGCACGGTGGCCCTGCGGTGACGGGTTTCCTCCGGCACAGGTCAGCCGAGAGCGCTGGCCAGCAGCGGGGTGACCTTGTCGACGGCGTACGAGAGGCCGGCGACCGAACTGCTCGAGAACGCGTTGGAGACGTCCTTGTTGTCCATGTAGGCCACGTGGCCGGCCTTGACCGACGGAACCGCCTGGAAGATTTTGTCGTTCTTGACCTGGTCGAGCGTGGCCTGGATGAGGAAGACCACCGTGACGTCGGCGTCGGCCAGGTCGAGCTGCTCGTTGGAGAGCGGGATGTAGAAGTTGTCCTTCTTCAGCGCCTCGATCTTCGGGGCGTTCTTGAAGCCGAGCTTCTGCAGGAAGTCGACGCGGCCGTCACCGGTCACGTACGCGCCCCAGCCGTCGCCGGTGCGGGCGATCGCCGACGCCGTGGCGCCGCTGAACTTCGGGTTGGCCTGGGCGGCCGCGGTGAACTTGGCGTCCAGGTCGGTCTTGAGCTTGGCCGCCTCGGTCTGCTTGCCGAGCGCCTTGCCGATCATGTCGAGCTGCTGCTCCCAGCTCGTCAGGTACATCTCGCCGCCCTTGGGCACGTCGACCACCGGCACGCCCAGTTTGGCCAGCTGGTCGTACCGGGCCTTCTCGCCGCTGGACCGGGTGTCGAGGATCAGGTCGGGCTTGAGCGCGGCCACCTTCTCCATGTCGAGCTCGAGCGTGCCCAGGATGGTCGGCGCCGTCGTGTACTTGCCGGCGTTCCACGGGCCCTGCCCGTCGCCGCCGAAGGCCAGCCAATCGCTGGCCCCGACCGGCTGGACACCGAGCGAGAGGGCCACGTCGGCGTCGCTCCAGCCGAGCGCGACGACGCGTTCGGGCTGCTTGGAGACCGTCACGTCACCGAACGCGGTCGGGATCGTGACCGGGAACTGCGCGGCGGCCGTGGACGAGGCGGCGGGCTCGGAGGAGTCTTCGGTGCCGGTCGTCGAGCAGCCGGCGAGGGCGACCGCGGCGCTCAGAATGGCGACCGGCAGGAGCCGGCCAAGCGGGAGACGCATCAGAAACTCCAGTGGAAGGGAAAGGTGAGCCTAACCTAATGGGATCGACCTGATCTTCAAACCGGAGAAACACAGGTCACACGTGTCTACTCCTTTATCCCAGCGTTATGAACGGCCGGGACGCGCAGCAGCCGCCGCACCGGAAGAATGGTCGTGACCAGGGCCAACACCGTCGCTCCACCGAGAACGACGGCCCAGCCCATGGCCGGCACGTAGGGGATCGGGCTCCCGGTCAGCGCGTTCACCACCGCCGTGAGCGTCACCGCCGCGATCAGGGCCCCGATCGTGAGGGCGCCGCCGAGGAGCCCGACCTGCTCCGCGGTCACCATCCGCCGCACCTGCCGGCGGGTCACCCCGGCCAGTTGCAGCACGGCCAGCTCCCGCTTGCGGGCCAGCGCGGCCATCACCATCGTGTTGCCCGCGGCCAGCGCCGCGTAGCCGACCATCACCCCGATGAGCAGCTTGTTCAGCCAGGCGCTCAGGGCCAGATCGCGGCTCAGCTGCCCGGTCAGCTCGGACGCCGGCACCAGCGAGGCGCCGGGATACTGCACGGCCTTGCCCCGGGTCAGCACCTGGTCGTCCGGCCCGGCCACGAGGTCACGGGGAAGCAGCACGTCGGCGAACCCGAGCCCACGGTCGTAGATCGCCACCACCTTCAGCGTGACCTGGCGTCCGTCGGGGAGCCACATCTTCGCGTCATCGCCGACTTTCCAGCCGGACGAGTCCGCCCGCAGCTGCGACACCGCGACACTGTTCCCGTTCAGCGCCTCGAGGCTGCCCTGGCTGACCCCGAGATCCATCGTGGACGACAGCCCGCTCACGTCGACCGCCTTGGCGGTGGCCGGCTCGCCGCCGTCGAAGATCGGCGCCACCACCGACGTGTTCCGCACGCCCGTCGCGGCCTCGACCCCCGGCGTACGGCGGATCTTCTCGGCGGCACCGGCCGGCAGCGAGCCCACCAGCGCGTAGTCGGCCTTCATGCCGTCCTGGCTCTGCGTGACCGTCTGCCGTTGCAGATTGTTCTGCAGGAACCAGACCGAACCCCCGAACCCGACGGCCAGCACGAGCGCGGTCAGCACGGCGGCCGAGCCCCGGGCGTTGGCCCGCAGGTTCGCCACGGCCAGGCCGCCCGAGACACCCCAGCCCGCCCGCAGGACAGGGCCGAAGACCCGAGCGGCGAAGGCGTTGATCCACGGAGCGAGCAGGGCCACCGCGATCACGTAGAGATAGAGCAGCCCGATCGCCGACGCCTGCGCGGCCATCCCGGTCGTGCCCAGCGCGAACACGGTCGCCGCGCCACCAGCGCCGAGCGTGAGGACGCCGAACACGAAGCGCACCTTGCCGCCGCCCGGCGGCTCGACCGCGATGTCACCGAGTGCCTCGGCCGGCTTGATCCGGCTGACCCGGCGCGCGGCGATGCGGGCCGCGACGATGGCGACGAGCAGGATGAGGACGACAGCGAAGGCCGCCGCCACCGGCTCACCCACGATCGGAAGGGTCTCGGGCACGAAACCGCGGCTGATCAGCTGGTCGTGCACCCAGGTGGTGGCGGACAGGGCGGCCGGCACGCCGATCACGGAGGCGGCCAGCGCCAGGACGGCGTTCTCGGCCATGACCAGCGCGCGCACCTGGCGTGGGGTCGCGGCGATCGCGCGTAGCAGGGCGAGGTCGCGGCGGCGATGCCGCACGGCCAGCCCGACCGTGCCGGTGACCACGAAAATGATCAACAGCACGACGTAGCCGCCGAACGCGGCGCCGGCCTCCATCAGGAACGATCGTGCGTCACCCGCTTCGGAGCGGTCGGCGAATCCGCGGTCGTCTCCCGCGTACGCCTCCACGCCGTTCTCTTTCGCGAGGCGTTCCACAGCCTTGAGCGCGTCGCCCTTCACACCGAACGCCGCGACACGATCCCTCGTCGGACCGGGGAACACCTGAACGTCGGTGACCCCGGGCAGGGCGCGGAGCTTGTCGCCGAGGTCGGCGGGAACAGTCCCCTCGGGAAGCGCGACGTGGGTCACCGAGTTCTCGCCGTCGAACTCCTTGGTGACGATCTCGACCTGGCGGTGGGCGACCACGACATCCATGGCGGCATAACGGCCGGGATCGGGCTTGTAGACGGCGGCCGAGACGATGAAGACGGACAGGGTCATCAGAATCATGACCCCGGCCGCCAGCGCGACCAGGGTGGCCACCGAGGTGCCGAGGCGGCGGCGCAGCAGGCCAATCGACAGTTTCAGCATCGCTCAGCCCTCCACGGCCACGAGGCGGCGGCCCAGCGAGGCCAGCATTTCGGCGATCCGGTCGGCGCCCGGCTGCGGCGTGTCGTGCACGATCCGGCCGTCGGCCAGCAGGAGCACGCGATCGGCGTACGAGGCGGCCACCGGATCGTGCGTGACCATCACGACGGTCTGCCCGTAATCGGTCACGGCCGACCGCAGCAACGCCAGCACCTCACCGGCCGACGTCGTGTCCAGGGCACCGGTCGGCTCGTCGGCGAAGATCACTTCGGGCCGTACGGCGAGGGCGCGCGCGATGGCGACGCGCTGCTGCTGACCCCCGGACAGCTGGGCGGGCCGATACTTGAGCCGCTGAGTCAGGCCGACCCGCTCGACCACTTCGGACACCCACTCCGGATCGGGCAGGAGCCCGGACAGCCGACCCGGCAGCAGGATGTTCTCCTCGACGGTCAGCGCGCCGATCAGGTTGAAGGACTGGAAGACGAAGCCGATCCGGTGGCGCCGCATCTCGGTCAGCTTGGTCTCGTTGAGCTTCGACAGCTCGGTGTCACCGATCCAGACCCGGCCGGAGCTCGGCCGGTCGAGCCCGGCGGCAGTCTGCAGAAGGGTGCTCTTACCCGAGCCGGAGGGCCCCATGATCGCGGTGAAGGTCCCGCGGGCGAAGGCGGCGTCGACGCCGGCCAGCGCCGTGACCTTCTGGCCGTCCGTGGCATATGTCCGAGTGAGCTGCTCGATCCTGATGACTGCGTCCATGGCGAAAACGCTATTTCGGCGGGCCTTCGCGGGCGATATGGCTAACTACCGACTTGGGGGTATAGCTGGCTATACCCCGGCGCTACCGGGCCGCTTCGAGGTAGCGGAGGACGGCCGTCACCCGGCGGTCGGCGCGGTCGTCCGGGGCCAGGTCGAGCTTGGCGAAGATGCTGCGGATGTGCTTGTGCACGGCGCCCTCCGTCACGACCAGCTTGTCGGCGATCGCGGTGTTGCCCAGCCCCTCGGCCATCAGCGCCAGCACATCGCGCTCGCGCGGGCTGAGCCGGGCCAGCGAGCTCTCCGGCCGCTGCCGGGCCAGCAGCAGGCCCACCACCTCGGGGTCGATCGCCGTGCCGCCGTCGGCGACCCGGTGCAGCGCCACCAGGAACTCCTCGACGCGCCCGACCCGCTCCTTGAGCAGGTATCCGAGTTTGGCCGCGCCGCCGGCCAGCAGATCGGTGGCGAAGGCCTGTTCCACGTACGCCGAGAGCACCAGCACCGCCAGATCGGGCCGGCGCCGGCGCGCCTCGACCGCGGCCACGATGCCCTCGTCGGTGTGCGTCGGCGGCATCCGGACGTCGACGATCGCCACATCGGGCTCGTACTTGTCGACCGCCTCGAGGAACGGTTCCGGCGAGTCGGTCGTGGCCACCACGTCCAGTCCCTCGGCGCGCAACAGCAGCGCCAGGCCCTCGCGGAGCAACGGGTCGTCCTCGGCGATCACGATCCGCACGGCAGCTCCACCCACATCGTCGTCGGCCCGCCCGGCGGGCTGTTCATGGTCAAAGTTCCGTCGTACGCCTCGACCCGCCGCCGGATGCCCTTGATGCCCGACCCGTTCGCCTCGTTCGCCCCGCCCCGGCCGTCGTCCTCGACCCGGATCCGCAGGGTCCGGTTCTCGAGGCTCGCCGACACCTTCGCGCTGGTCGCCCGGCTGTGCCTGGTGATGTTCGTGAGCGCCTCGGCCACCACGAAGTAGGCGGTCGCCTCGACCGAGGCGGCACACCGGCCGGGCAGGTCGACCTCGAGCTTGCAGGGCACACCGCTGTCGGCGGTCAGCGCCTTGAGCGCCCCGTCGAGCCCACGCCCGTCGAGCACCGGCGGCAGGATCGTCTTCACCACCGTCCGCAGCTCGGCCAGCGCCTGCTCGGCCGCGCCCTGTGCCCGCTCCAGAAGCTCGTCCGCACCCTCCGGGTCGCGGGCGACCTGTCTGCGGGCCGCACCGAGCAGCACGGTCACCGCGACCAGCCTGTTCTGCGCGCCGTCGTGCAGCGACCGCTCGATGCGGCGCAGCTCGGCGGCGTGCGCGTCGAGCGCGGCGGCCCGGGTCGCGGTCAGCTGGGCCACCCGCAGGGACAGGTCGGCCCCGGCCGGCGGAGCGAGCAGCCTGCGCCCGGGCCACGCCTGCACCCGGGCCAGGAACGGATGACCGAAGACGCAGACGGCCAGCCAGAACACCCCGTACAAGCAAACGAGAAAGGCGCCGGGAAGCCCGCGCACGTACCAGAAAACGAGACCCGGGCCCGTGCCCGGCGGCACCAGCGTCCACCACAGCGGGAAGGTCAGATCCTGCACCGCGTACAGCGGCAGGCTGATGCCGAGGAGGCCGAGGACCATGCCCCACGTGGAGTGCACGGCGACCCAGGCGAACTCGCGCCAGACCACCGGATCGCGCGCCGCCCGCAACCCCGGCGGCAGCGGATCGGGCTCGATGATCTCGGGACCCCACCGGGACAGCCGCGCCCGCTCCCGTCCGCCGGCGGCCCGCACGGCCCGGGCCGCGCTGTGCGCGAACGGAAGCCCGACGCCGACCACGCTGGTGACGGCGACGGCGGCCACCCAGATGAGCGTGCCGATGGCCAGGATGGCCGTGCCGAGCCCGCCGACGAGCCGCTCCAGGGCGTCGACGGCCGCGCGGGCCCGGTCCATCAGGTTCACGGGCGTCACGTTAGAGCAAGGGTCCGACGGTTTTCTCCGACCGGCTGGCGGGTCGACCAGATTCCCGCGTTGAGCGCCGCCCAGGCGGCACCGAGCAGCACCGCGGCGACCGTCTCACTGAGCCGGCTCCAGCCCAGGTAGACCCACGACCCGGCGCACACCGTGACGGCGATCGCGGCGACTGTCCACAGTGCTACCCGCGTACGCCGGAACCTGATCTTTCGCATGATGAGCCAGGTGAGCAGGCCGATGACCGCGGCCAGGCGTGCCGTCTCGGCGGCGGCCAGGGTGGCGAGCGCGGATCCGGAGCCGGCGGAGGGTAGCGGCCCGTCGAATTCACCGGGTGACGGCAGAACGAGGGCGCCGGGCTGGGTCCAGTCGACCGGATCGGCCAGTTCCAGGGTGAGCGCGAGGATGATCATCGGCAGCACGGGCGCGAGACACCGCAACAAACCCGGCAGATCGGGCCGCGTCGCGCGCCGCCGATGACCTAACAGCCAGCCGCCGAGGGAGACCGCCGCGGCCACCCCGAGCAGCGCCTCCGGGCTCACCGACGTGGCGAGGTCGAGCGCGAAGCGATAGCCGTCCGAGGTCCACTCGCCACGCGCCCGTCGAGCGACCACCTCGTCCGCCTCGGAGAGACCGCTGAACCGCACGATCGGCGGAATCGCCACCACCAGCACGAACGCCGCCCCGGCGAGCAGACCCACGCTGACCAGCAGCGGACCCCGGACCCGGAAACCGGGCACCGGCAGCCGCACCGGATGGCGGCCCACCCATCGACCGGCCAGGACCAGGGCGACGATGAGCGCGGTCAACACGGCCAGCGCGCCGCCGGCTCGCCCGGCCCGGGCGGCCAGGACGTCGTACGAGGCCCCGGCAAGATAGCTCGCACCCACCAGCCACGTCGCCCAGAGAAGGACCGCCGGGGTATGAAATGCCGCGAAGCGGCGATAGGGCACCCTTTTCCGTCCCGCCAGCCGCGGAACCAGCGTGCGCGCCCCCACCACCCACTGCCCGAGGAACACCGCACGCCCGCCGTAGCGTTCGAAGAGCCTCTCCGCCTTCTTGTTCGCCTTGGGCGGCTTCCGCTGCCCCGCGAAGTAGGCGAAGTTACCTCCGGCCAGCCCCGCGGCCACCGCGCTGGCCAGCGCCGGGCCGATGCCCACCACCCCCTCGATGGCGAGCAGCCCCAGCGCCACCAGCGCGGTGGCCGACGGCAGCACAAGCCCCGCGACGAACGCCGCCTCTCCCGCCACCAGCGCCGCCACCACGACCAACACCAGAACGGGCGGAAGAGCCCCCAGGATTTCGTCGACCACCTGCACCTTCGCCAGCGTATGGACGACACCCGATGCCTTGGATCGGTGAGATCCCCCTGGCCGACCCTGATCAGACACCCGTAGTGGCCGGCCTCCGGAGCGGCACTGGAGCTACGCCCACAGACGTACGCGGGGAACTAGCTCCCTCCGGTGAACGACTACCCGGGGACCATCCGTAAAACTACGAAGACCCAGCCCTAGCAGAAGGACTTCCGACTGATGAGCCGTCTCACCTCTCGCCTGGCCTTGGCCCTGGTAGCCACCGTCGCGGTCCTGCTGCCCGGCGCCCCCGCGTGGGCTCACAATTCGCTGGCCGAGGCCAGCCCGGCCAAGAACGCCACGCTGAAGAAGGCCCCGGAAAGCGTGAAGCTCCGCTTCCTGCAAAAGCTGAATCCCACAGCCACCACCATCACCATCACCGGCGCCGCCCCGGTAACGGCCTCCGCCCCGAAGATCGAAGGCGCCACCGGCACGATCACCTTCGACCCACTCCCGAACGGCGAGTACACGGTCGCCTACGACGTCGTCTCCAAGGACGGCCACCCGGTGAAGGGCTCCTACAAGTTCACCGTCACCGCGCCGGCCCCGGTGGCGGCCACCTCCGCGCCCACCGCGCCGTCGCCCTCCCCGGTCACCTCATCGCCGGCGGCCGCCGCACCCGCCCCCACCGCCCTGGTCTCCGACGAGGACAGCTCCTCGTCGACGTTGTGGCTGGTCGCCGCCATCGCCGGCGCGCTCCTGGTAGCCGGCGGAGTGATCGTCACCTTGCGCCGCCGCCGCACCTGACCGGCCGGTGGCAGGCGGCCACGGGTTGATCGCCGCAGCCGGTCAGCGCGGCCGTATCGGCGCGCTGG
Source organism: Actinoplanes sp. NPDC048988 (assembly GCF_043197815.1). Classification (NCBI taxonomy): domain Bacteria; kingdom Bacillati; phylum Actinomycetota; class Actinomycetes; order Micromonosporales; family Micromonosporaceae; genus Actinoplanes; species Actinoplanes sp. NPDC048988. The sequence continues at coordinate 63,776 of NZ_JBICTW010000024.1, forward strand.
GAAAGCGCCGCATTCCCCGAGGATTAGGGGGTCGGCTCCGCGGTTCGGTCGGTGTGGCCGAGGCTTCGGCCGGGGGCTATGCGGTCGCGGACCATTCGCTTGAGGTCGGGTAGCTCGGGGAAACCGCCCTGTTCCTTGCGGGACCACAGCAGTTCGTCGCCGAGTGTGACTTCGAAGATGCCGCCGGTGCCGGGGACCAGGGCGACCTCGCCCAGTTCCTTCTGGAAGGTGGTCAGGAGCTCCTGCGCAGTCCAGGCCGCTCGCAGAAGCCAGCGGCACTGGGTGCAGTACTCGATCTGCAGGCGAGGTTCCCTGGTCGTCACAATCGACGATTAGACCAGCTCGGGGACCTTTTCCTCGACCTCGCCGGCGGCCGGCTTCACCGTACGCAGCGTCCACAGCGCGATCGGGACGCCCACCGCCACCAGGATCGCGGCCACCACCAGCGAGAACTGGTAGCCGGCCAGGTAACGGTGCAGCTCGGTGCCGGTGGCGGCGTTCGACCGGTTGGTCAGGATCGCGCCGAGGATGGTGATGCCCAGCAGGCCGAAGACCTCGCGCGACACGTTCAGCATGCCGCTCGCGATGCCCGCCCGCTCCTGTGGGAGCGCGCCGACGATCACGTTGTTGAGCGGCACCAGCAGGCCACCACCCACCCCGTACACCAGGAACCAGGGCAAAAGCGCCAAATACGAGGTTCCTTCGCCGTACGAGGAAATGCCCGCCACCGACGCCGCCATCAACGCCAGCGCCGCCGCGACCGTCCGGCCCGCTCCGAAGCGTGCCTCGAGCCGCGGCGCGATCGTGGCCATCGCCGCCATGACCAGTGCCATCGGCACGAACGCGGCCCCGGCCGCGGTGGGCGAGAAGCCGAGCACGTTCTGCATGTAGATCGCCATGTAGAAGTAGATGCCGAAGACGCCGAACGCCCACAGCCCCATGGCGAGCAGCCCTCCACTGAAGACCCGCAGCCGGAAGACGGCCAGGTCGATCATCGGATTGGCCGAGCGCGCCTCGATGACCACGAAGGCGATCGCCGAGGCCGCGGCGGCTCCGAACGCCAGCAGGATCTCGGGGGAGGTCCAGCCCTGCGATTCGCCTTCGATCAGGGCGTACGTCAGGGTGAACAGCGCCAGCGACGACGTGATCACGCCGGGCAGGTCGAGCCCCCGTGTGGTGCCGCGACCCAGGGCCGGGGTGCTCCAGGCGGCCAGCGCGAAGGTCGCGATCCCGATCGGCAGGTTGATCAGGAAGATCCAGCCCCAGGACACGTGCTCGCTGAGCCATCCGCCGGTCAGCGGCCCGAAGGCCAGGGCGAGCGCGCCCACCCCGCCCCAGATGCCGATGGCCGTCCCGCGTTCGCGCGGGTCGGGGAACAGCGACGTGAGCAGGGCCAGCGCGGCCGGCGTCAGCAGCGCCGCCCCGACGCCCTGTACGGCTCGCGCCCCGATCAGCATCTCCTGGCTCTGGGCGAGGCCGGCGCCGACCGACGCCACCGTGAAGATCGCGAGCCCCGCGTAGAAGGCCCCACGCTGTCCCAGCACGTCGGCGATGCGCCCGCCGGCGAGCAGCAGGCCCGCGAAGACCAGCACGTACGCGCTGGCGATCCACTCCAGGCCCTCGAGCGAGAGGCCGAGGTCCCGCTGGATCGAGGGGAGGGCCACGTTGACCACGTTGTTGTCGAGGTACGTCATGAAGGTGCCCAGGGCCACCGCGACGAGCGCCCACCACCTGCGGTTCTTGTCCATTCCACCCTCCCGTACGAGGTACATGTACGGCGTACATGTACCTCGTACATGACACCTGTACGTTGTATGGTTGTCAAGTGGCAGGGGACAAGCTGAGTAAGACCGCGGTGGCCGAACGGGCACTGCGGATCGGTGATGAGCACGGTCTCGAAGCTGTGACGATCCGTCGTCTGGCTCAGGAACTCGGTGTCACGCCGATGGCCCTGTACTGGCATTTCAAGAACAAGGAAGAGCTGCTGCTGGGCATCGCCGATCACGCGCTGTCCACGGTCCGGGCCGATCGCGACGCCGACGATCCGTGGCAGAAACAGGTCCGCGCGATGGTCGAGGCGCTGCTCGCCGTCATGCGGAAGCACCCGAGCCTGCCCGACCTGCTGGCCATGGTGGAGAAGTCGCGGACGGCGAGCTTCACCCGCGCCTCGAACGACGCCCTGATGCTGCTGACCCGGGCCGGTTTCACGGTGCGGCAGGGCTACTGGATCGCGTCGTACCTGATGCACGGCGTCATCGGCCTGCTCCAGATGCAGCCGGAGGGTCCGCCGCACGCGAGCCCGGAGGAGACGGCCGAGTGGCGGCGGCAGCGCCGCCTGGAGTTGGTGTGCCTGCCGCCCGATCAGTTCCCGATGATGGTCGAGTTCGGTGAGACGTACGCCGATACGCCCGACCAGGAGGCCTACTTCGCGTTCGGCGTCGACCTGCTGATGGCGGCCGTGGAGAAGATGGCGGAAACGGCCGAAGGCCCGGCGGGCGCATCGCCCACCGGGCCCTGAGGGCAGAACGTTTTACGCGCTTTCGAGTGCGCGGTCGCCCGTCGTGGCGGGCGAGGTGTTGATGGCGATCCGGCGCGGCTTGGCCGCCTCGGCGACCGGAATGGTCAGCGTCAGCACGCCGTCCTGCCACGTCGCCTCGATCCGGTCGAGGTCGAGCCCGTCGCCCAGCGTGAGCCGGCGCTCGAACGTGCCGGTCGCGCGCTCGCGGCGAACCCACTGGACCTCTTCGTCGGTGCGCGGCGAACGCTCGGCGCGGATGGTCAGCACCCGCCCGTCGACACCCACGTCGACGGAGCCCGGGTCGATGCCGGCGAGGTCGCAGTGCAGCACGAAATGGTCACCGGAACGGTAGAGGTCGATCGGCATCGCGATGGAGTTACCGCCACCGAGCATCTGGCCCGCCAGACGGTCGAACTCGCGGAAGGGATCGAAAGTCAGCACCACGGAAACCACCTCCCATAGATGGCTCGCCGGCCTGCCCGGCGAGCGCGTGGCGCTCGGCTCAGATCAGTTCTGCCGAGGTCGGTGAGCCCCTGAGCAGCACCGACAAGTCATTTTTTAGCACTGTCGCCAGCCGAGTGCCAAGGGGTTTGACGAAAAATTCGGCCTGCGTCCCGCGTCATAGTCCGGCCGGCCGAACGGGTGAATGATGAGCCCATGACGTATGTCGTGGTGGGCGGCGGCCTGGCCGGCGCCAAAGCGGTGGAAACCCTGCGCAAGTCCGGCTTCGCGGGCCAGGTCACGCTGATCGGTGCGGAGACCGTCCGCCCGTACGAGCGTCCGCCGCTCTCCAAGGGCCTGCTGCTCGGCAACGACGAGCCCGACAGCGTCTTCGTGCACTCCACCGAGTGGTACGCCGACCACGACGTGGACCTGCGCCTCGGCGTCACCGTCACCGCGCTCGACCGCACCACCAAGTCGCTGCGTCTCGACAACGGCGACGACGTCGACTACGACCGCCTCCTGCTGGCCACCGGCTCGTCCCCGCGCCGGCTGGACGTGCCGGGCGGCGAGCGAGCGCTCCTGCTGCGGACGCTCGCCGACTCCCACCGCATCGACGAGGCCATCACCAAGGACACCCACCTCGTGGTGGTCGGCGCCGGCTGGATCGGCCTCGAGGTCGCCGCCGCCGCGCGCAGCCGGGGCGCGCGGGTGACCGTCGTCGGAACGTCGGCCCTGCCCCTGCAACACATTCTCGGCGACGAGATCGCCCGGGTCTTCGCCGACCTGCACCGCGCCAACGGCACCGAGCTGCGCATGAACACGCACGTCACCGAGGTGACAGCCGACGGCGTACGGCTGGCCGACGGCACCTCGGTGCCGGCCGACGTGGTCGTGGCCGGCATCGGCGTGACGCCGAACGTCTCGCTCGCCGCCGGCGCCGGCCTCGACGTCGACAACGGCGTGCTCGTCTCGTCGAGGTTGGCCACCAGCGACCCCGACATCTTCGCGGCCGGCGACATCGCCAACATCGACCACCCGCTGCTCGGCCGGCGCCTGCGCGTGGAGCACTGGGACACGGCGATCCGCAGCGGTCCGGTGGCGGCCCGGGCGATGCTCGGCGAGGACGTGGTCTACGACCGCCTGCCGTTCTTCTTCACCGACCAGTACGACCTGGGCATGGAGTACACCGGCTCGGCGCCGGCGGACGCCGAGGTGGTGATCCGCGGTGACCTCGCCGCTCGCGAGTTCATCGCGTTCTGGTTGGTCGACGGCAAGGTGGCCGCCGGCATGAACGTCAACATCTGGGACGTCTCCGACAAGATCGACGCGCTGATCCGATCGGGCGCCACCGTCGACCGGACCCGGCTGGCCGCCACGGACGTGGATTTGTCCGAGCTGGCCGCGTAGAGCAGCGCGTTTCGCACTCGGTGTCCGTCGCGCCAGGGCGGATGATCGGCGACGCTTCCGGGGTGGCGGCCTCACAGTGGTGGCCCGCGGAAGTGCTCACCCACGAGCGCCGCGGAGCCGACGTCGTGGTCTTCACCTGCCGCACCCGCCGGGCGATGCCGTTCCGGGCCGGGCAGCACGTGGAGATCGAGTGCCCGTACCGGCCGTGGCAGAGCTCGCCCTATGCCATGGCGAACGCCCCGCGGCGGGACCGGGTGCTCGAGTTCCATGTGCGCGCGGGATCCCCGTCCGGCGTATCGGCCGCCCTCGTCGAACGGCTCAAGCCCGGCGACACGCTCAGGCTCGGCGAGCCGCACGGTTCGATGGCGCTCAACCCGTACTCCCGCAGGGACCTGGTCTTCATCACGGGAGGAACCGGCCTCGCCCCGGCCAAGGCGTTGATCGATGAGTTGTCAAGGTACAACCGCACAAGGTGGATCCATCTGTTCCGCGCGGAGCGGGATGACGGCGCCTTCTACGACCGCGAGCCGCTGGACCGGCTGGCCGTTCGCCATCCCTGGCTGACGATCGTGCGCACGACGGCCGACGTCGCGGAGGCCGTCGCCGCACGTGGCCCCTGGCCCCATCACGACTTCTACATCTCGGGGCCGCAGTCCATGGTGGACTGCATGTTGGAGCGACTGGAGGCGCTGCGGGTGCCGGCGGCGCGCATCCAGTACGACGCCTTCGCCCTGCGCTGACTCACTCCGGTTTCAGATGGGCGAGCAGAGCGCCGGCCTCCGCACGCAGCTGCTCGGCCCGCTCCGGCCGGCCCAGCTCGGCATACTCGGTCGCGGCGCGTTCCCGATCGTCCGCCTCCGCCCGGACGATCTGTCTCACGTCCTCCTCGGTCAGCACTCGGCGTGCCACCTCGGTCGCGCCGACGCCGACAGGCGATGTCTCGATGGCCAGGCTCACCCCCGTACCCTCATCGGTCTGCACTGCTTCGGCGTTGTCGATCGCCGCGAGCGTCGCCCGCAGAACCGCGATCGCGGCACGATCGCGGGCCTTCATCGCGGGTGGAAGCGCCTCTCGAAGCCGTTGCCGGAGCGGTGTCTCAGTCATGCCGAGACGTTATCGAGTTCCGGCGATCGAGGCTTTCGGTTATCCACAGGGGCGCCCTCGGCGACCGAGTTGTCCACAGCGAAGGCCCGCCGCAGGTGCGGGAGCAGGGCCGATAGCGCCGGACTCGCGCGCCGGCGCCAAACAAGCGCCAACAGCGCCGGAATCGGCACGTTATCGATGGGTATGGCGGTGAGGTGGGGAAATGCGGGCGCCATGGACTCGCTCAGCACTCCCACTCCCAAGCCGCGCGACGCGAGCTCGGCGACGGTCCCGGGCGCCGACGCGACCAGCGCGACGTCGGGGATCAACCTCGCCGCCAGACAGGCCTCGTCGAAGGCGGCACGGATCCCGGTGCCTTGCGGCAGGGTGACGATGGGGTACGCCGTGAGGTCGGCCAGACAGATGCGGTCGCGGGGCTCGTCCGGGGGAAAGAGCGCGACCAGGCCCTCGCTGCTGATCACCTGCGTGGCCAGGTGCTCGGGCGGCTCGCCGGCGAGGCCGACCAGGGCGATGTCGATCGCACCGGCCCGGACTCCGGCCACGAGATCATGGGAGTCGCCCTCGGTCAGTTCGAGCTCGATGCCCGGGTGCTCGCCGTGGAAGCCGGCGATCCCGGCGAACAGCGGTGTGATCTCGCAGCCGCTCACCATTCCGACCGTCACATGCCCGCGAACCAGGCCCTTCACCTCGTCGATGGCCTCGCGCAGGTCGGCTGCGGCGTCGAGCGCGGCCCGGGCGTACGGCAGCGCGGCCACCCCCGCCTCGGTGAGGCGGGCGACTCGTCCCGAACGGTCGAACAGCTCCGCACCGAGCTCGCTTTCCAGCGCCTTGACCTGCGCACTCACGCCCGACTGGCTGATGTGCACCTTCTCCGCCGCCCGGGTGAAGTTCGCTTCCTCGGCGACCGTCACGAAGTACTCCAGCTGCCGCAGTTCCATAACTGCGGATTCTAGCTGCCATGAAAGCCATGCGTTGGACTTCTCATCCCGCCTCGAGAAGGCTGGACGCATGACGAAACGAGAGAAGGCCCAGCGCCCCGAAGACCTGACCCGCCTGTTCGTCGAGCGTGCCAACGCCAAAGACGCCGAAGGCCTCGCCCTGCTGTACGAGGAGGATGCCGTGATGGCGTACCCGCCCGGACGCCAGACCGTCGGCCGCGCCGCCATCCAGCGCATGTGGGAGGAGGCCCTGCCACACATGCCCACCGTCGAGCCCGAGGAGCCGCTGCCCACCCTGCTGAGCGGCGAGCTGGCCCTGACCTCCACACCTCCGCGAGATGGCTCGGGCGCCCGAGCCCAGGTGGTGCGCCGCCAGCCCGACGGCACGTGGCTGCGGGTTCTCGACCAGCCGGAATTCCAGACTCCGCGGTCGTGATCCCGGCGCCGGCGATCAGGCATTCGCCGGCGCCGGGAGCAGCTATTACAGCGCCAGAGGCTGACCCGGGAAGATGCGATGCGGGCTGTTCAAAGCGGCGCGATTCAGGCGGTATAGGGCTCGCCAGCCGCCTTCCACGTTTGCCTTGGCGGCGATTGAAGCAAGGGTGTCGCCGGCGCGCACCACGTAGTAGCGGCCTGTGGATGACGCTGTGGATGGAGCCTTGACGGTGGATTTGCGAGTGACCGTGTTTGTACTGCGATATTGGCGGGTAGAGAAGGCCTTTCGGCCACAAGTCGGCCACGCGCCCAGGCCCTGGGAACGGCGGACCAGCTCGGCGATTTGGATTTGTTCCGCGCGGGATGCCTGGTCGGCGGTGCGAGCGAAACGGTGTCCGCCGTGGGAGCGCCACGTGCTGCGGCTGAATTGCAGGCCGCCGTAGTATCCGTTGCCGGTGTTGATGCCCCAGTTGCCGCCGGATTCGCACTCGGCGATGGCGTCCCAGTTGACGGAACCGCCCTTGGCGAGCGCGACGGCGTGCGCCGGCGCGGCGGCCGGGGGTGAAGCGAGTGCCGGGGCTGCTGGGGCGGCCAGAGTGACAGTTGCGGCGGCCAGGCCCACCATGACGCGGGCAGGTTTGCACATTTGTGCCATGACGAAAGACCCTCCACGCCTGCGAGGTCAGCTGTCGGGTTCGGGCTGAGGTGCCCGGCCGCGCGTGCGCGGCTTCACCCCGAGGCGCGCCAAAGCGCCGAAGAACTCGGGTCCCCCGCTCCATGCCGTAAGTATGTGTTCCGCCGGGCAGCGGCAGGATTCGGCGTTCCGCCCGTACGGACCGGCGGCGACCGCGAAAGGGCACCCGCCGGATTCTTATAGGAATAGGCGAGATCGACGTTATCGTGTCGCGCGCATTTGTGGAGCTTGTTGGAGAATTGGCAACCATGACCGAGCACGACATCGTCGTCTACGGCGCTTCCGGCTTCGTCGGTGCGCTGGTGGCACGGCATCTGGCCGAACATTCCCCCGATGGCCTTCGGATCGCGCTGGCCGGCCGCTCCGAAAGCAAACTCGATGCTGTGAAACGCCGGCTCGGCGTCGAATGGCCGATCCTGGTCGCGGACGCCGGTGACGCCGACGCGGTCGCCCGGCTCGCGCGGGCGACGCGGATTCTCGTCACGACCGTGGGGCCGTACGCGAAATACGGCAAGCCATTGGTGGACGCCTGCGCCCGGGCCGGAACCGACTATCTCGACCTGACCGGTGAGGTTCTTTTCGCACGTCAGAGCATTGACGACAACCACGAGGTGGCCCGTGGCACCGGTGCCCGGATAGTGCATTCGTGCGGGTTCGACTCGATCCCGTCCGACCTCGGGGTGCACGTTCTGAGCGAGGCCGTTCGCCGTGACGGCGCGGGCGAGCTCACCGACACCGCGATGGTGGTGACGAGCCTGCGCGGCGGGGTCAGCGGCGGCACCATCGACTCGCTGCGCCATCAGCTCGACACCGTCAAGAGGGATCCGGCGAAAAGGCGGGTCGCGGCCGGCCCGTACTCGCTGAGCCCGGACCGGGCCGCCGAGCCGGACCTCGGCCGGCAGTCCGACATCGCCACCGTTCGGGGCGAGCGAGTGCATCCGTCGCTGCGGGGGACACTCGCGCCGTTCTTCATGGCGTCCTACAACACGCGGGTCGTCCGGCGCAGCAATGCGCTGCGGGGTTACGCGTACGGGCGCGAGTTCCGCTATCGGGAGTTCATGAGTGTGGGCGCGTCGCCCCTGGTGTCCCCGGTGGTCGCCAACGGCGTCAAGCTGGGCTTCGGTGCCCTCGTCGCGGGTCTGATGCTCCCGCCGACGCGATATGTGATCGACCGGGTGCTACCGAAACCGGGTGAGGGGCCGTCCAGCGACAAGGGGCACTTCACCTGCGACCTCTTCGGCCGCACCTCGACGGGCGCCCACTACACGGCCCGGTTCCGGGACGACCACGATCCCGGTTACAGCGGCACGGCGATCATGCTGGGGGAGAGCGCCCTGGCCCTGGCCGTCGACCTGCCGAAGGGTGAGGGTGGCGTGCTGACCCCGGCCACGGCGCTCGGCGACACGCTCGTGGAGCGCCTTCGGGCCGCCGGCGTGGAGATCTCCACCCGCGGTTCCAGCGTCAGTGATGGTCGCCGTGGTTGAGCAGGTGGGAGCGTTCGCCCTCGTGGTCGAGCACGCACAGGACCTCGGCCGGGCCGTCGAGGGCGCCGAACGCGTGCGGGACCATCGTGGAAAACGAGGCGGCCTCGCCCGTGCGGACGGTGATGGTGCGTTCGCCCAAGCGCAGGATGATCGTGCCCGAGAGCACGGTGAACCAGTCGCGGCCCGGGTGGACCCGCAGATCCTTGGGCATCGCACGGGTCACCCGCAGCTTGGCCACGGTCTGGTTGCTCTCGTGGGAGAGCAACCACGTCGTGATGCCGCGAGCCTCGTCGCGGTGCGGGCGGATCACCACGTCGTCGTCGGCGCCCGACTCCACGAGCTGGTCGAGGGTGATGCTGAGCGCCCGCGCGATCGGGGCCAGCTGGTCGAGGGCGATCCGCCGGTGGCCGGTCTCGATGCGGCTGAGCGTGGACGGGCTCAGGTAGCAGCGGGCCGCCAGCTCGTCGAGGGACCAGCCGCGAGCCATCCGCAGGCCCCGGATGCGCTGGCGGACCAGGGCATCGAGTTCGCCGTCTTGCGTCATACGCAAGATGCTATGTCGCTGACGCAAGATGCGGCTACCTTCGAGACATGGCACATACCGCTTTCGCTGAGCTGCTTGACCTCGACGCCGAGGTGTTGCGCGACTACCACAACGAGGTCATCACCTGGGTCGGTTCGCTGGCCCCGGCCCAGCCGAAGATCATCGACCTGGGTGCGGGCACCGGTGTGGGCAGCCGCGCGCTTCTGCGGGCGCTGCCGGGAGCCGAGGTCGTCGCGGTCGACATGGACGACGAGATGCTCGCCCACATCCAGGCCACCGACCCCGGGATCCGGACCGTCCGGGCCGACCTCGACCAGCCCTGGCCCGACCTCGGGCCGGCCGACCTGATCTGGGCCTCGGCCTCGCTGCACCACCTGGCCGACCCGGTTCGCGGGCTGCGGCAGGCCCTCGAAGTGCTGCGGCCCGGTGGGCACCTCGTGGTCGCGGAGCTCGAGTCCTTCCCCAGCTTCCTGCCGGCCGGTCCCGAGGCCGACCTCGAGGGCCGCCTCAACGCGGAACTCGACAAGATGCGGGCCGAGCATGGGCTGCACATGCACGCCGACTGGCCGGCCCTGCTGGCCGAGGCCGGCTTCGTCGTCGAGGCTGACCGCCGGTTCGACATCGACCTGCGGCCGCCGTTGCCGGCCGCGGCCGGCCGCTACGCGGAGATCTCGCTGGGCCGCGGGCTGCACCGGCTCGAGGATCGGCTTTCGGCTGACGACCTGAAGGCCCTCGAGGAGATCGTGGCCGGTATCAAGACCCGCGACGACCTGGTCGTCCGTGCCACCCGGACGGTCATCGTGGGGCGCAAGCCCAGCTGAAAGCCGCAGCCGGGCTAAAGGCCGCCGCTGGGCTGGAGGCCGCCGCCGGGCTGGAGGGTTTCGGCCAGTGCGACGGCGATGGTGGTCAGGTGCTCGGCCAGCTCGTCCGGGTCGCCGGTCATGCCGTGGGTGATCCAGTCGATGATCACCTCGCTGACGCCGGCGACCAGGGCGAGCAGGGTGCGCTCGTACCGGACCTGATCTTCCGGGGTGATCAGCGACCGCAGCATGACCGCGACGAACCGGGCGTCCTCGCGCAGCACCCCGCGGCGCCGGGTCTCCATCCGCGGCGCGTTGATGTAGATGACGTGCGCCGTCTCCGGGTTGTCGCGCAGCAAGCCGACCATCGTGCGCAGGACCGGCCGGAACAGCTCGGCCAGGCCGGCCGGGCTCGGCGGGGCGGCCGCCGCCACCCGGCGCAGCAGCCATTCGTTCCGCTCCCGCTGCACCTCGATCGCCAAGGCCTCACGGTCGCGGAAATGTTCGTAGAAGTACCTTTTTGAGACCTTCGCCCGGGCGCAGACGTCGGTGATGGTCACCTCGTCGTAGTCGCGCGTGCCGAACAGATGCACTGCCGATGCCACGATCCGCTCCCGGCGATCGGAGGAACGTTGCGCGCGCGACCGACCGCCGTACGTCTCCCCGCGGCGGGCCGGAGTAGCGCTCTGTTCGTCCACGACGATTACCGTACGACTTCGTAGATCACCACACACGCCAACGTCCACATTGGGCACTGAGTGTGCAGAATCCATGGCTGCCCGCATGATCAACGGCTGCGCGACGGCCGGCGGGAGGATTTCGGGACGCCAGACGACATATCGAGGAGTAACCACCGAGGTGCTCGGGCGGCGGCAGGCGTTCGCGACATGAGCAATCACTCATGAGCCAGATATGGATCGAGACTGGCTGCAACCGGCCCCTTACGGGCAGGATCGAAATCATGGCCGGCCGTCTTCCTTACCCGCTCACCTTGACGGGAGACGGCATCGTGCTGCGCGAATGGCGATCCGACGACCTCGACGATCTGATCGATCTGCTCGACGAACCCGAGATCGCCCGGTGGACGCCCATGCCGTCGCCGTTCGACGTCGAGGCCGGCATCGCGTACCTCAAGCGCTCTCATCAGGGCCGCGTCAGCGGTTCACGCATTCAGCTCGCGATCACCGCTGACGGCGGGCGACCGCTCGGCGAGGTCCTGCTCTTCGGCGTCGACCTCGGCCTCAAAGAGGCCGAACTGGGCTATCTGGTGGGCAAGGACCATCGCCGGCGCGGGCTGGCGTCGGGGTCACTCGCACTGCTTTCCCAGTACGCCCGGAGCACGCTCGCCTTGAGCAGGCTCCTGCTCCGCATCGACCCGCGTAACACCGCCAGCACCGCCGTGGCCCAGCGCTGCGGTTATCGGCTGACCGGCGAACCGCCGATCCTCCAGGAGGGACCGTACGGCTCAAGCCGGCTCGACACCTGGGAACTCGTCGAGGGCCAGGCCGGCACCCGCCGCGATCGGCTCAAAAATGTCGCAGCCAGGCGGTACGGTCGTCGCACCTGAGCTTCCCTGGAGGTGTGCCATGGTCAGCGTCGATCGTGCACAGGTGACGGCCTACCGCATCGCCGCTCTCGGTCTCGCCGAGCGCGTCGACGCGCGCCCGGCCGACCTGCCCGTCCTCGACCTCGGCGTGCAGGAATACACGCCCGGCTCGGCCCGGGTCGCGCTCGCCGCGCGCACCAGCGGTCCGCTCGCCGACGACCGGCTGATCACCGTGTGGGCCGCCCGCGGCGCGCCTCACCTGCATCGTCGCGCCGACCTGGCGGCCCTGATCAAACAGTTGTGGCCGATCAGCGACGCCGACGCCACCGCGCGCATCCAGAGCGGCCAGATCCCCGAGGGCATGAAGCTGGGTGTCGAGGCCTTCCGGGTCACCGCCGACGCGTTCCGCGAGGTGGTCCACGGCCCGATGCCGCGCGGCGAGGTGAGCGGCGAGGTCAGCAAGCGGGTGCCGCGTGCCCTGACGTATGAGTGCCGGAGCTGCCGGGCGCGACACATCGCGGGCAACGTCTGGCAGCATTCCGGCCTGGCCGGCGGCGTCGAGGTGCAGTCCCGCGGCAAGGACGCGACGCTGGGACCGATCCCTTCCGCGCCTCCACGCCCTCGGGAGAACGAGGGCATCGGCGAGCTGATCCTCACGTACCTGCGGCTCCTGGGTCCGGCGACGCCGCTCGAGGTCGGCAAGTACCTGGGCAGTTCGACCGCCGAGATGAAATCGGTCTGGCCGGTCGAGCGGCTGGCCGAGATCACCGTGGACGGTAAGAAGAAGTGGCTGCCCGTCGAGGCGGTGGACGATCTCGCACGAGCAGCGCGGGCCGATGGCGTCCGCTTTGTTCCGCCGATGGACGCGCTGCTGCAAGCCCGCGATCGCGACGTGCTGGTGCCCGACCGCGCTCAGCAGAAAGAGGTGTGGCGCGTCATCGGCAACCCCGGGGCGCTCCTGCTCGACGGGGAGATCGTCGGCGTCTGGCGGGCCAAGCTCGCCGGTCGCAAGCGGGTCGACCTGACGATCACCGCGTTCGACAAGGTCTCGGCCGGCCGCCGTAAGCAGGTCGAGGCCGAGGCCGCGGAGGTGGCGCGGGCCCGCGAGGTTCCGGAAGTGACAGTCACGTTCGATTGATCTCACGTCGTGGGTGCGGACTCCCGGATCTTGGTTTTCCGGACCTGGGTGGCAGCCTCGTTGGATCTCTTTGGCCTGGTCATATGCGGATCAGCGTGGCGAGCCAGAATCAAGAGGTATCCGGGAGGCAACATCTGAGTAACAATGGCATTGATCGGAGTGCGTGCCGTTCGATCAGGGCCGCTGGCCGAGGCGGAGGTGGCGTCATGTTGAGCAGGGAAGACAGCCGTCGACTGGCGCAGTTGGAGCGCCAGCTGCAGCAGGATGATCCGGAGTTCTGCGCCCGCATGAGCAGCGGGCAGCTCGACCCGCCGCGGTCGAGACGTCCACCCCTCACCTTGATCCTCACGGCGGTCGTCGTCTGGATCGCCGCCGTGACCCTCGGCGTCCTCGGCTGGTGGATCGCCGCCGCGGTTTCCGCCGTCTTCGCGACGACAGTGGTCATTGCCGCCATCACCCAGAGAAAGCCCCGCCACCGGCGCCAGCCCCCGACCTGACACTCGCGTAGGCCCGCCGCTGTGGGGATTCGCGGCTGGGAGGATTCGCCGCTGTGGGGATTCGCCGCTGTGGGGATTCGCGGCTTTAGGGATGAAGATGCCCGCCGGCTGGGGAGAGGCGGCTCGGCCGTGGCGAGGGCGCCTGGCAGTTGGGGAGAAGGCGGCTGCGGGAGAAGGCGGCTGCGGTCGCGGGGCGAGCAGGGGCTGCGGCGGCCTGGCGATTGATGCGTGTGACGTGGAAAAGACGGCGCCGGGTAGGAGTCGGCGCCGTCTCTTCGTTGGGCTGGAAGTGCTGGTATCCCGGCGGCAGGTCAAGCCCGGGCTCGGGAGCGGAAGACCCACACGCGCAGCATCAGGAAGCGGACCGCTGTGGCCAGCAGGTTGGCCGCTACCAGGACGACGAGTTCGAGCGGCTTCGAGTGGGTGGGGGCGGCGGTGTTCAGCGCGGCCAGCGAACCGCTGGTCAGGAGCAGGCCCACGCCGAAGACGATCAGGCCCTGGGCCTGGTGTCGCCAGGCGCCGTCGTTGCCGCGGACGCCGAAGGTCAGGCGGCGGTTGACGGCCGTGTTCGCGATGGCCGTGACGAGCAGGGCGATGAAGTTCGCCCACTGCGGGCCGGCGAAAGTGCGCAGGATCGCGTACAGGGCCAGGTAGGCCAGGGTGCTGGCCACGCCCACGCCGGCGAAGCGGATGAGCTGGCCGGTCAGGCCGGTGGGCACACCTGCGACCGGCAGCGGGTTGCGGCCCAACTGCTCGCGCAGCGTGGCCAGCGGCAGCCGGCCGGAGCCGAAAGCGCGCAGCAAGCGGGCGATGCCCTTGAGGTCGGCCATCGCCGTGGAGACGATGTCGACCCGGCTGTCCGGATCGTCCACCCAGTCCACCGGCACCTCGTGGATGCGCAGGCCGGCCCGTTCGGCCAGCACCAGCATCTCGGTGTCGAAGAACCAGCCGGTGTCCTCGACCATCGGCAGCAGGCGCTCCGCCACGTCGCCGCGGATCGCCTTGAAGCCGCACTGCGCGTCGGTGAAACGGGCCGACAGCGTGCCGCGCAGGATCAGGTTGTAGCTGCGGGAGATGAACTCGCGCTTCGCCCCGCGCACCACCCGCGAGCCGCGGGCCAGCCGTGAGCCGATCGCCAGGTCCGAGTGCCCGCTGATCAGCGGGGCGACCAGCGGCAGCAGCGCGCCCAGGTCGGTCGACAGGTCGACGTCCATGTACGCGAGCACGGCCGCGTCCGAATGGGTCCAGACGTATTTGAGCGCGCGGCCCCGGCCCTTCTCGGCCAGGTGCACCCAGCGCACCTCGGACAGTTCGGTCGACAGCAGCCGGGCCACGTCGGCGGTCGAGTCGGTGCTCGCGTTGTCGGCGATCGTGATCCGGAAGCGGTACGGGAAATAGGCCCGCAGGTACGCGTGCAGGCGCTGCACGCACGGGCCGAGATCGACCTCTTCGTTGTAGACCGGGACGACGACGTCGAGCACCGGTGCATCGACGTGGGTCGTGGCAACGTCAGGCGTGGGCTGCGTCGAAAGGCTCATGTCGACAACCATGATCGTGGTGGCTGAGCGGGCTTTGTGCCGTTCCTGTGGCGGCACTGTGAGTCGAGCCAGTCCGAAATGGAACGGGCGGCTCCCCGCGAGGGGGAGCCGCCCGTCCTTCCGGGGTGAATCAAGCAGTCAGGTCGTAGACCGTCGTGTTGCCCACGGTCTTGGCCGTGTAGTTGGCCGCCACCCACTCGGCGATCTGCGAGGAGTAGTTGCTGCCGCTGGAGCTGCCGCCCCGTCCGCCGAGACCGCCACTGCCGATGAAGTAGTGGATCTTGCCGTCGGCGACGTACTGCTGGAACTGGGCCAGCGTGGGGGAGGGATCGGTGCCGTTGAAGCCGCCGATCGCCATCACCGGGTCACCGGTGGCGAGCTGGTAGCCGGACGCGCTCTGCGAGCCGACCGCGGCCGCCACCCAGGTGTACTTGTCGGCGTCCGCTTCGAGCAGCGCCTTCATCTCGTCGCTGACCGTCGCGGCGTCGAGCAGACCACCCATGCCGCCACCGCCGCGCATCCCGCCACGGCCGTCGCCGCCGGGGAAGCCGCCATTCGCAGCGCCGCCGTTGCCGGTGCCGCCGTTGCCGGTGCCGCCGTTGCCGGTTCCGCCGTTTCCAGTGGTTCCGCCGTTGCCGGTGCCGTTCTGGCCGCCGCCCGGGAAGCCGGGGAACCCGCCCTGGTTGCCGGTGCCGCCATTGCCCGTACCACCAGTGCCGTTGCCGTTCTGCCCGCCGAGGAAACCGCCGCCGCCCGGGAAGCCGCCCTGACCGCGGCCGGGGAATCCGCCCCGGCCGCCGCCGAAGCCGAAACCGCCGGTGGACGGGCCGGCCGACGGGATGGAACCGGTGTGTGCGGTTGAGGCCGTCTGTACCGCGTACGCCGCCGGACCCGCAAGCACCGCGGCCAGAGAGACCCCCGCCGCCAGAGCCGCGATCCGCGCCGGCAGGCGCAGGGCCGCGAGCAGCGCCACCGCCCCGGCCATACCGCCCACCAGGACCACCCACCGCAGCCAGGGCAGGAAGTCGGCGCTGCGCGACAGCAGATGGAAGGACCACCAGGCGCTCACCGCGACCGTCGCCGCCAGCGTGATCGACGCGATCGCGTTCGACCGGTGCTTCCAGAGCAGCGCCACGCCCATGCCGACTACCGCGCCGACCGCCGGCGCCAGGGCGACCGTGTAGTAGGCGTGGAAGATGCCCTGCATGAAACTGAAGACCAGGCCCGTGACCAGCAGCCAGGTGCCCCACACGATCAGGCCGGCCCGCTGCCGGTCGGTGCGCGGCCGGCGGGCCGTCAGGACCAGCCCGGCCACCAGCACGATCAGCGCCGCCGGGAGCAGCCAGGAGATCTGACCGCCCTGCGAGCTGTCGAACATCCGCAGGATCCCGGTCTCGCCCCACATCCCGCCGCCCGCACCGCCGCCACCGCCACCGACGCTGCCGGTCTCGTCACCGTTGAGCCGGCCGAGGCCGTTGTAGCCCAGCGCCAGCTCGAGGATGCTGTTGTTCTGCGAGCCGCCGATGAACGGCCGGTGTGCGGCCGGCACCAGTTCGACGATGGCGATGTACCAGCCGGCCGAGACGACCAGCGCCCCCACCGCCGCCAGCAGCTGCCAGATCCGCTTGCCCAGCTTGGGCGGGCCCGCGATCAGATAGGCCAGGCCGTACGCCGGTACCACCAGCAGTGCCTGCAGCATCTTGGCCAGGAAGCCGAAGCCGACGAAGGCGCCCGCGAGCATCAGCCACTTCGTGGAGCCGTTCTCGATGGCCCGTACGGTCGCGTACGCGCCGGCCACCATGCAGAGCACGAGCAGCGCGTCGGGGTTGTTGAAGCGGAACATCAGCGCCGCGATCGGGGTGGAGGCGAGCACCGCGCCGCCGATCAGGCCGGCCGCCGGTCCGTACCACCGCTTCACCGTGGCGTAGACCAGCGCGACGCTGGCCACGCCCATCAGCGCCTGCGGGATCAGGATGCTCCACGCGTTGACGCCGAAGATCCGCGCCGAGATCTCCATGAACCACAGCGATCCGGGCGTCTTGTCCACAGTGATCGAGTTGGCGGCGTCGGAGGAGCCGAAGAAGAACGCCTCCCAGCTCTTCGTGCCGGCCTGCACGGCGGCCGAGTAGAACGCGTTGGCCCAGCCGTTCTTGCCGAGGCCCCAGATGTAGAGGACGCCGGTGACCAGCAGCAGGCCGAGCAGGGAGGGCCGGGCCCAGCCCGGGTCGCCGCTCGGGCCGAGGTAAAGCCGTTGGAAGCGCGTTCTCGGCACCGGCGACAAAGCCGGCGACAAAGCCGGCGACAAAGGCGGCGACAAAGGCTGCGGCGCCGCCGTCGGCGGGGTGGGCAACGTCGAAGTCATCGAGGCTCTCCACGGAAGGAGGATCAATACCTCGCCACTGTCGACGCTGCCCCTGTCGCGCCCTTATGTCGTTCCTGTAAGCCCGCTGTGAGTTACGAGGAGTGGCGCTTCGCGGAGGCGACGGCGAGGCGCTCGAGCACACCGACCGTCGGCTCCCAGCCCATGCACGCGTCGGTGACCGACTGGCCGTACGTCAACGGGCCTCCGAGGTTCTGCCGGCCCGGGACGAGGAAGCTCTCCAACATCACGCCGCTGATGCCGCGCTGGCCCGCCTCCATCTGGCCGGCCACGTCCTCGGCCACCAGCGGCTGGCGCAGGTGGTCCTTGCCGCTGTTGCCGTGCGAGCAGTCGATCACCAGGCGCTCCGGCAGGCCGGCCGCCCGCAGCAGCTCCAGCGAGTGCGCGACGTCCTCGGCGCTGTAGTTGGGCTTTCCGCCGCCGCCGCGCAGCACCAGGTGGGTGTCGGGGTTACCCGAGGTGTGCAGGATGGCCGGGGTCCCCGAGTAGTCGATGCCGGGGAAGACGTGCGGCACCTCGGCCGCCTGGATGGCCTCGATCGCGGTGGCGATGCTGCCGTCGGGGCGGTTCTTCATGCCGATCGGCATGGACAGGCCGGAGGCGAGCTGGCGGTGGACCTGCGATTCGACGGTACGGGCTCCGATCGCCCCCCAGGCCACGGTGTCCGCGTAGTACTGCGGCGTGATCGGGTCGAGGAATTCCACGGCGGTCGGCAGCCCGCGGCCCACGATCTCCAGCAGGAGCCGCCGGGCGATCCGCAGGCCGGTGCCGACGTCGCCGGTGCCGTCCAGGGCGGGGTCGTTGATCAGGCCCTTCCAGCCGACCGTCGAGCGCGGCTTCTCGAAGTACACCCGCATCACGATCAGCAGGTCGTCGCTGAGCCGCTGCGCCTCCTTCTCCAGCAGCGACGCGTATTCGCCGGCGGCGGCCGGGTCGTGCACCGAGCACGGGCCCACGACGACCAGCAGGCGCGGATCTCGGTGGTTCAGCACGTCCTCGACCTGCTTGCGGCCGGCCAGCACGGTGTCGTGCAGGTCGGAGGTCAGCGGCAGCTCGTGGTGCAGCAGGGCCGGGCTCATCAGCGGGACGACCTTCTCGATGCGCTGGTCGCGGACGCGCTGAACCTCGGGGGCAGTCATTCGGTCACTCCTTGGACGGTGGCGGAGAAGATGCCGGCCCAAGAAAGGAGCCGGCGGCAAACAAAAAGGCAGCGACGTCAAGTCGCTGCCTCGGGCCGGCTCTGGCGGATGTCTCAGTGCATGGCTGAGGCACCGGCGGGAGCCGGCCCACTAAACCACGAATACCAACGAGACACGTCGGACAGCATAGCGCGTCAGCTGGGAAGTGGAGCCAGCTGCTGCTCAGCAGGTGGGACGGCGGGCCGGGGCGCGTCGTACGGGAGCATGACGCTGAACACCGTACGGCCGGGTTCGCTCTGTACGGCCACCTGGCCCCGGTGGGCGGTGACGACCGCGTGCACGATCGACAGGCCCAGGCCGGTGCTGCCGGCGGCCCGCGACCGGGAGCTGTCGCCGCGGGCGAACCGTTCGAAGATGTGCGGCTGGAGCTCGGCCGGGATGCCGGGCCCGCTGTCGATCACGTGGATCACCGCCGCGTCCGGCATGGTGGTGACGGCCACGGTCACGGTCGTGCCCTCGGGCGTGTGGGTGCGCGCGTTGGCCAGCAGGTTGGCCAGCACCTGGTGCAGCCGGGCCCCGTCGCCGTAGACGATGACCGGCTCCTCGGGCAGGTCGAGCTGCCAGTAGTGCCGCGGCCCGGCGGCGTGGGCGTCGCTGACCGTGTCGACCACGAGCATGGTCAGGTCGACCGGGTCGTGCGCGAGCGGGCGGCCGGCGTCGAGGCGGGCGAGGAGCAGCAGGTCCTCGACGAGCAGGGTCATCCGCTTGGCCTCGGACTCGACCCGGTTGAGCACATGCGCGATCTCCTCCGAGATCGGTGCCCGGCTGCGCCGGCTGAGCTCGGCGTACCCGCGGATGGCGGCCAGCGGCGTACGCAACTCGTGGCTGGCGTCGGCCACGAACTGCCGTACCTGCATCTCGCTGGCGTGCCGGGCCTCCAGGGCGTTGCCGACGTGGTCGAGCATCTGGTTGAGGGCGGCGCCGACCTGGCCCACCTCGGTGCGCGGGTCGGTGTCGCTCTCGGGCACGCGCTGGGCCAGTTCGACCTGCCCGCGGTCGAGCTTGAGCTCGGAGACCTGGGTCGCGGTGGCGGCGACGCGGTCGAGCGGAGCGAGGGTACGCCTGACGATGAACGCACCCGCCCACCCGGCCACACCGATCGCGATGAGGATGGCCCCGGCCGTGACCAGCGCGATCCGCAACAGCGTGTCGTTGACCGGCTTGAGAGACAGCGCGGTGACTCGTACCGCCCCGTCGTATTGAACGCTCGCTGTGGCCCGGTAGGAATCGCCGTCGACGGTGATGTTGACCTTGTCGCCGACCGCGACGGACTTCAGTTCCGCGAGTGCGGTGTCACCGAGGGGCTCGAATTCGGTGCTGTAGCCGGTGGTCGTCTGGACGGTCTTGACCTTGCCGCCGTCGGTGAACTCCCCGTTGACGAAGTAGACCGTGATGGCGCCGGTCTCCAGGCCGGGGTACGGCTTGCTGCGGCCGTTGTCCTCCTGCCCCGGGTTGAAGCTCAGTCGCGGTGTGCCGGGGAAATTACGGCCCGGTACGCCGTCGAGCTTGGCGTCGGTCTGGCTGTAGAGCTGGTCGTGCAGGAAGACGTACGCCGTGGTGCCGACCGCGAGGCCGAGGATCGTGAGCAGCGTGATGATGATGGCGACGATCCGGGTGCGCAGCGGCCAGCCGCGCGGGCTGCGCCACCGGGCCGGATGTTCAGTCCGCGGGCTTGAGGACATACCCGGCTCCGCGCATGGTGTGGATCATCGGGGAGCGGCCCGCGTCGATCTTCTTGCGGAGGTACGAGATGTAGAGCTCCACCACGTTGGCCTGGCCGCCGAAGTCGTAGTTCCAGACCCGGTCGAGGATCTGGCTCTTGCTCAGCACCCGCCGCGGGTTGCGCATCAGGTAGCGCAGCAGCTCGAACTCGGTGGCGGTCAGCGTGACCAGGTCGCCGCCGCGCCGCACCTCGTGGCTGTCCTCGTCCAGGGACAGGTCGCCGACGATCAGCTGCGAGTCGGTACGCATCGGCGAGTGACCCATCCGCCGCATGAGGCCGCGCAGCCGGGCCACCACCTCTTCCAGGCTGAACGGCTTGGTCACGTAGTCGTCGCCGCCGGCCGTGAGGCCGGTGATCCGGTCCTCGACCGCGTCCTTGGCCGTCAGGAAGAGCACCGGCACCTCGGGCGATTCGCCGCGCAGCCGGCGCAGCACCTCGAGCCCGTCGATGTCGGGCAGCATCATGTCGAGGACGACGGCGTCCGGGCGGAAGTCGCGGGCGGTGCGAACGGCCGAGAGACCGTCGCCGGCGCTCTTGACGTCCCAGCCCTCGTAGCGCAGCGCCATCGACAGCAGCTCGGCCAGGGTCGGCTCGTCGTCGACCACGAGGACCCGGACGGGGCTGCCGTCGGGCCGCCGGAGCTCGGTGCTGGAATCTGCGTTCGCCATCGTCATGCCCCTACTTTCGCGGGCCACGCTTTGCGCCGGCTTTCTGATTCCTGTGTACCACCTGTGGATCAGAAGCACAGGAAACGCATGAATTCCGCACAGCGGACAGACACCGTACGCCCTGATCGTGGTCCCTATGACGCAGACGACGAAGCACCTCGGATGGCGGCGGCGCACCGGTTTCCTGGCCCTGGGCACCGCTCTCGCCCTGACCGCGGCCTTCGGGCCGGCCACGCTCGGCACCACACGGTACGCCGCGAGCGAGGTGGCCGGCTACGCGACGGTGACCGCGGCCGACACCATCACCGCCACCCCGGTGCTGGCCGAGGTCGCCGCCGCTGGAGTGTCGAAGACCCCCGAAAGCGTATAAAAAGCCCATAATGGTTGCATGCGACGGATACTTGTGATCTTGGCCGTCGCCGCGGCGCTCACCCTGTCAGCGGCGCCCGCCTCGGCCGCCGGCGGAGGCGACGACGTCGTCGAGGTCGGCCTCCACCAGCGGGTCGTCCAGCTCGTGGCCGATGGGGACAGCACCTGCGCGCTGACCGAGAGCGGCGAGGTCTACTGCTGGGGTGCCGGCTATCCGCCCCAGCGGCCGGCCGGCAACACCACGCTGCTGCTGGTCGCGATCGGCGCTCTGATGATCGCCGCCGGCGCGTCGATGCTGCTGGTCAGCCGTTCGTCGCCGACAGCGCGGCGTCGCGCAGCTGCGACGCACCCTGCTTCAGGCGCTCCGTGTAGTTCGGCCGATTCCAGTTCGGCCACTTGACCTGCCCGATCGCCTGCTCGGTGCCGGACGCGGTCAGCGACACGGTCACGCCGGGGCTGGTCGACAAGGTCAAATTCCCGTTCCTGGGTACGGCGACACGGCGCGTGGACGGGTCGGCGAAACCGAGCATCGCCCACGGCACCCGAACGGTGAGACGGTCGTCGTCGAGGTGCCACAGCGCCCGGCTGTCCGCCTTGTCGTCCGACGGATCCCAGCTTCCGTGCACGAGCAGACCGGCGTTCTGGAGCTCCACCGGCTGCTTGGCCTTGGTCGTCGGCACGGTGTGGGCCCGGTTGGTGATCAGCTCGAACGGCTTCCAGCCCGCCGGCGCCGGCCCGCGCGCCGACTCCGGCACGGCGAAGTCCAGCTTCAGCGGGTCGAGCTGGTCGCGCAGGTACGCCTGGCCGGTGTGCCCGACCAGGTTGAGCGCGAAGACCGCGTCCGGCCGGCGGTCGGTGCTGCCGGCCATCGGCGGCCCGGTGACGGCGTCCAGCACGTCGAACCCGACGATCATCGACCCGGGCGGCGACTTCGCGAGCTTGACGTCGAGGGTCACGTACGCCTCATCGGTAGTGGCCTTGACCTCGCGCGCCGGCCAGGCGCCGTCGCTGTCGAGCAACTGCTGCTCGGCCGCGTCCCGGGCGCCGGCCGGATCCATCGCGAGCACCCCGAAGTGTTGCTCGTTGGTGAGCGGGTCGTGCCACAGCTGGCGGCGCGCCCCGTCCTGGTGCCCGACGGTGTTCCACGTGTAGCGGTACCACTCGTCCATCCAGCCGAACAGGAAACCGCCCGCGAGCCCCTGGTTCTTCATCATCCGCAGCAGGTCCGCATTGATCCGCATCGCCTCGTGCTCGCTGTGGTCGCCCTGCGAGCGGCCCAGCGGCCCGCTGTGCGCCGAGCCGATCGAGGACGGCACGCCGAACTCCGTGATCATTGTCGGCATCGTGGAGTGGTGCTTGCGCAGCGCGGCCACATATCCGGCGTACGGATCGGCCTGTCCCTCGTACTGGAAATTGTTGAGATCGGGCTCGTAGCGAAGGAAGTCCGGATAGTACGGGTACGCGTGGTAGCTGGCGAAGGTGCCGGCCGGCCAGTCGGCGGTGGGCAGCACGTGGTTGGCGTCGATCTGGAGCAGGTCCTCCTGGTCGAGCGGCTCCGCCGGATGCCGCAGCGGGTCGGTGGTGGCCCAGTTGACGAAGGCGATCGGCTGGCTGACGCCCTTCTTGGCCACGTAGCCGGCCAGCTCGTCCATCCGGGCCGCGAGCCAGCGCTCGGTCGGCGTGGACTTGGGCGTGTTCCGGAAATACTTGCCGGTGTACCGCTTCACCGACGCGTTGCGCTGGTCGGAGGCGGCGCCGGCGCGCGGATCGAGCTCGGCCCCGATGATCCAGCCGACCAGCCACGGCGTCACATCGGTGTTCCAGACGCCGCCGGGCCGGCCGGGCCGGGTCGAGCGGCTGAAATCGCCCGAGACGGCCCGGGCCGCGGCCTCCAGCTCCTGCCGGAACGTCGTGGTCACCCGGGCGTCGAAGAGGTTCTTCTCGCCGATGTACGACACGTCGGTCATCGACACGCCCTGCACCAGGAAGAGCGGCCGCTCCGGGTTGTCCTGGTTGTAGGCGGCCAGCTGCTCGTAGAAGGCGGGCGGGTGGATCTTGTAGATGCGCACCACCCGGATGCCGAGCCAGCCCATCGCCGCGAACCAGGCCCGGTACTGCGCGGCCGAGATGGCCGGCTCGCCGGGCAGATGGCCCGGCGTGGTGTCGCTCAGATCGACGCCGGGAAGGAAATCCCGGTCGCCGCCCGCGGTGTGCACCTGGAAGGACTGCCCGTCCGTGCTGGCGACCATCCGCAGGCCGCCGGCCTCGCGCGGGGCCGGCGCCCACGAGGTGCCCGACGGCGGCGAGGGGATCTTTCGCATCCCGGAGATCAGGAAGGCGGGCGAGTTCACCGCCGGCGTCGACGTGCCCCCGGCCAGCATCAGGCACAGGGAGATCGCGAAGACACCCACGACTGCCGCCTTCAGCCGCCCGAATCGTGGACGGGCCGGCGCGGACACGAACTGACTCGGAAAGTCCCCCACGCTGGCATTGTCTGACGGCTGGGTTGCCATATGAGCCGTTTTGTCGGGAAGCTTGGATCAACGGAACACTCGCCGTTCGGCCGTTGTTGTGCAAGCGTTGTTGCAGGCGCGTGGGCAGAGGAGCGTGGGACGTGGATCTTCTGGAGGACTACCGCAAGGCGACCTTCTACTTCGAGTCCGGCGACCCGCTCGGGGCCGCGCGCCTGCTCGAGCCGATAGTCGAGGCGGAGCCGCACAACTCGGCCGTACGGCTTCTGCTCGCCCGGGCCTATTTCAACTCGGCCCAGCTCAACGGGGCCGAGAAGCAGCTCAGAGAGCTCGTGGACCATGATCCATCGGATCACTACGCGCACCACGTGCTCGGCCGGACCCTGGAGAGGGCCGGCCGCTTTCGTGAGGCCCTGCCGCACCTGCGCCTGGCCGCCGCGATGAAGCAGCACACCGACTACTCCGAGGCCGTGCACCGGGTCGAGGAGTGGCTGGGCAAGTCCGAGTCGTCGCCGTCGCCCGAGTCATAGGATCGTCAACCGTGAAGCTGAAGCTCGACCTGCACGACATCTTCAACAAGGGTCACGAGATCGACCGCGCACTGCGCGGCGTCATCGACGAGGCCATCCAGAAGAAGGCCGCCATGGTCGAGATCATCCCGGGCAAGGGGAGCGGAGCGCTGAAGAAGAAGGTGCTCCGTTTCCTCGACCAGAAAGAGATCAAGCAGCTCTACCACCGGGTCGAGAAGGACGGCGACAACTGGGGCCGGCTCTTCGTGCACTTCCGTCACGACGCGCCCACCGGCCGTCGCGGCCGGGGCCGCTAATTCAGCGTCCGCCCCATGAGCACCGCCCCGTCGAAGACCCCGTCGGCGAGCACGCGCCAGCCCTTGCGGTGATAGAGCCGCCGGGCCGGCGCGTTCTCGTCATCGGTGGCGGTGAGCAGGGCGACCCGGTGCGGAAGCCCGTCCAGCAGGGCGTCGAGCAGCGCCGAGCCGATGCCCCGCCGCTCGTGCGAGGGCAGCACGGCCAGCTCGACGAGCTCGAAGTGCCCGCCCAGCCAGTTGCTGAGCTCGGGCGAGGCCAGCGAGGCGATCCGGTCGGTCCACCACTGGCCGAACTCGCCCGTGTAGCCGTACGTGAAGCCCACCATCTCGTCGCCGTCCCACGCGGCCAGGCACTTGAAGCCGGCCCGGCCGGCGTGCGTGGGCAGCGTGTCCGCCGGCCAGGGCTCCCGGAACGCCTCGACGTAGACCTTGGTCAGCTCGGCGGCGTCCGCCGGCCCGGCCGGGGCGATCCTCACGGCTTCACCACGCGGTACCAGAGGCCGGCGACCGGATCGTGGTCGGCCTGAACGATGCGTTCCAGCTGGATCTCGGCCCCGCCGGGCTGGGCGAACAGCCGGGTGCCGTCGCCCAGCAGCACCGGCGAGACGAAGGTCAGGATCTCGTCGACCAGCCCGGCCGCGAGGGCCTGGCGTGCGACGTCGGCGCCGAGCAGGTTCACGTACCGCTCGCCGGCCGCCTTCTTGGCCGCCTCCACGCCCTCACGCAGGCCGGTGACGAAGGTGACACCCGGCACCGGATCCCGCGGCGGCTCGTGGGTCAGCACGAACTGTGGCCCGTCCCAGGCGCCGGACATGGCGCCCTCCTTGTCGGTGCCCTTGTTCGGGTCGTCGCCGCCGAAGGTGCGGCGGCCGACCAGCATGGCGCCGATCCGGTCGACCAGGGCGTCGGCGGTCGGGTTGGGGCCGAGGTGCGGCGCCAGCCAGGACATGTCGCCGCCGGGACCCGCTATGTAGCCGTCCAGCGACATCTGTACCGAGTAGAGGACCTTGGCCATGGTCACAACGTATAGGACTTGGCCACTGCCAGCAGTTCACTGGTGTGCGAGCCGACCGCGCCGACGCCGGCCGGGCGCGCCCGGAATCCGGGCAGGTCGGTGAGGCCGTCGCTGCCGTCCATGGCCCGGAACTTGACCGGTCCGGACGCGCGCACGGTGAGCGTGACCTCGACGCCGCCGGTGGGCGGGGCGTGGAAGGCGAAGCCGAAACCCCACGGGCCCTCGGCGGCCGGCTTGCCGATCGGCACCGCCTGGCCCTCGACGTCGGCCGAGGTCACCGGAGTGTCCGCGCCCACGTGCAGGGTGACCAGCCGGACCTGCCGTTGCGGCTCCAGGCGGAGCTTGATCGTGCGCGTGTCGCCCGAACGGGTGTCGCCGGTGAGGGTGAGTTTCGGCGGAAGGAGAGAAGCCGCCTGGGCCGGGCCGGTGCGGACCTCCTCGGCGCCGAAGGACGGCAGCGTGTCGTCGACCCGGTGAAGGTCGCCCGAGACGTACTGACTCGTCCACTCCTGGGTTTTCGGCTCGTCGCTGACCCATCGGGCCGTGTTGTCGTCGGCGTCCATCGCGTACATCAACTGGGTCGGCGCCGGATGGCCGGCGTCGAACCGGTCGACCGCCAGGCCGACCACGGTGAAGACGATCGCGGCCAGGGCCGCGGCCACGGTGGGCAGCGCGCCGCGCCGCCGGTCGCGGGCCGCCTCCACGCCCCGGCGGCCGCCGGGAACCGGGTGGATCAGGTCGATCACCGGCAGCAGGGCCAGCCCGAGCAGAACCGTGAGGAACGCGCCGGCCGCGCCCAGCCGCAGGCCCAGCGCCGGGAAGAGCATGACCACCGTGGGCAGCAGGATCACCACCGCGACCACCCCGCCGGCGGTGACCGTGAGCACCTGGATCCACGGCCGGGCCCGGACGGCGACCAGGCCGGCGACCGCCCCGGCCAGGGCCGGCAGCGCGGCCAGGTAGGAACCGCCGGGCGTGACCGCGGCCAGCACCACCCCGAGCAGGGCCAGCCAGGCCAGCCCGGCGATGGACAGCGCGGCCGGGCCGGCCTTCCGCCGGAACAGCGCGAACCAGGCGAACAGCACGGCCGCGGTGAGGGCCACCACGGCCAGCCGGTACCAGCCCGGCCGGTACGGGTCGATGGGCAGCTCGGCGTACCCCGGCCGGACCGATGTCAGCAGCCACCAGAGGACCTGGGCCAGCGCCGGCGCCAGCAGCAGCGGGATCAGTGTGAGCCCGGCCGAGGCGGCGAGCCGGCGCCCGGTGATCAGACCACGGCGGCGGGCCAGCCAGGCCAGGGCGGCCACCGCGAGCAGCGCCAGCACGGCCAGCGGCCACACCAGCGCGCCGGGGTAGCGCACGAGCAGGCCGGGCACCGGGAAGTAGGTGGCGTCCTGGCCGCTGCTCAGCCCGGTGAGGTCACGATCGCCCAGCTCACGGGTGAGAGCGAGGGTGTTGTCGCCGTGATGCTGAAGGCTGTCCTGGTCCATCACGCCGGGCACGTCGGTCGGCGCGTGATAGATCGCGGCGCCGTCGATGTGGGCCGCGTTCAGGCCGGCGAAGCCCTTGTCCTTGAACGCCGTGAAGTCGGTGTCGTTCGGCATCAGGCGGTAGATCTCGACCGCGAACGACGTGCCGACCGGGTGCGGAGCCGAACCGTAGACGCCGACCAGCCGGCTGTTGCGGTCGGTGGTCTCGAACATGATGGCCGGCCCCGAACTGCCGCGGGCCTCCAGGTTGAGCACGACACCGCCGTCCCGGGCGAGCGGATGCTGGTCGACGAACGCCTTGGCCCCGCACAGGCAGGCCTCCTCGCCGTCGGTGAGCACCAGTACGACGTCGTTGCGCGGGCGTGGACCGGCCAGCAGCGCCCGGGCCGTCTCGAGGACGGCCGAGGTGCCGGCCGCGTCGTCGTTGCCGCCCGGCCCGGTCTGCACCGAGTCGTAGTGCGCCACCAGGAACAGCCGCCCGGTGGAGGCAGTGCCCGGAATCACCGCGACCACGTTGCGTACGTGGGCGAAGCTCGTCCCGCCCGCGCTGGAGGAGAGCCCGGCCCCCTGCACCGACACCGTGTCCTGCACCTCGGGCGACAGCCCGAGCCCGCGCAACGTGGTCAGCAGACGCTCACGCACCTCGTCCTGGGCGGCGCTGCCGACCGGATGGGGCCGGGTGGCGATCGTCTCCACCAACGGGAACGCGCGCCCCGCGCTGAACTCCCCGGCCGGCGCCGACGCGCCCCGCGCCTCGGGCGGCCGCACGGCCCACGCCGCCGCGACCCCGGCCAGCACGAACACGACAATCGCGATCACAGCGGCCGATGCCCGCCGAGCGGGATCGACAAGGGCGGGTGCACGCATGGGTGTCATCTAAGCGCCTGGGTACGACAGTGGGTAGTCGGAAGATCGTTTGGGGCGTGGCCTAGCGTTGACGGGGTGAGCACGCCGTTCGACCCCGCCGCCGTCGTCGCGGAGTTCATCGACCGGGTCGCACCCTATGACCCCCAGCCGGGAGCCGCGCCGGTCGCGGTGATCGGTGTGCGCACCGCGCTGGGTGAGGCGACCTACGCGGTCGGCGATCACGTGATCCGCGCCATGTGCCGGGCGCTGGAGTCGTACCGCGATCCCGATGACCGGGGCACCTGCGTCGAGTGCGGCGGCCGCCGCCTGGACGCCAATCTGCACTGCCCGGAGTGCGGCCGGCTCCATGGCATCCTTGGTGAGGTCATCGCCCACCACGCCCGCCGGGTGGCAGCCGAGGACGCCACGTGAGACCGCCTCGGTGTTGTGCCGGGCGATCCGGTGGTACACGATCAGCGGGTTGGCGCGGGGTGGGGAGCGATCGGGGTGGGGCATGACTGAGCGGTCCGTCGCGCCGCGCGCCCGTACCAGCAGTCCCGTCCCTCAGGAACGGCTGCGCATCCTGCTGGTCGAGGACGACGAGGGCGACGCCTTCCTGGTGCGTGAGCTGCTCGACGAGGCCGAGGCCCCGTTCGACCTGCGGGTGGCGACCAGCCTGCGCGAGGCCCGCGGCATGCTCCGCGGCGTTCAGTGCGTCCTGCTCGACCTGGGCCTGCCCGACGCCGAGGGCATCGACGGCCTGCGCAAGCTGCTGGCCGTGGCCGGCAGCGCCGCGGTCTGCGTGCTCACCGGCCGCTCCGACGAGCACCTGGGTGTGGCCTCGGTCGCCGAGGGCGCCCAGGACTACCTGGTCAAGGGCCAGGTCGACGGCGTGCTGCTGACCCGCGCGCTGCGGTACGCGGTCGAGCGCAAGCGGGCCGACGAGAACGCCCAGCGGCTGCGCGAGGTGGAGCTGCGCCAGGCCGAGTCGGCCCGTCTCGAGCGTGGTCTGCTGCCCCAGCCGCTCATGTCCACCGAGCAGGTCTCGGTGCACACCTTCTACCGTTCCGGGCGGGCCATGGGCGTGCTCGGCGGCGACTTCTTCGACGTCGTGCAGGCGGGCGACGACAAGCTTCAGGTGATCGTCGGTGACGTCTGCGGGCACGGTGTCGACGAGGCCGCGCTCGGCGTCGAGCTCCGGGTCGCGTGGCGGGCGCTGGTGCTGGCCGGCGTGCCCGACGAGCAGATCCTGCCCTCGCTCGAGCAGGTGCTGATGAGCGAGCGGCGGGCCCGCGAGGTCTTCGCGACCTGCGCCTCGGTGACGCTCGACCTGTCCCGTAACAACGCCGTGGTGCGGATGGCCGGCCACCCGCCGCCGGTGCTGCTCTCGGGCGGCCGGGCGGTTCCGGTGAACGCCCGTACCGGGATCGTCCTGGGGGTGAGCCCCCGGCCCACACCCGCAACCGAGATCGAGTTCCCCGGAGATGACTGGTCCTTGTTGATGTACACCGACGGCCTGATCGAGGGTCACACCGGCGCCGGTAACGAGCGGCTCGACGTGGAGGGCCTGTGCGGCCTGCTCGACGAGGACGTGGCCAAGGCCGTTCCGCTGCCCGCCCTTCCGGCGTGGCTGGTGGGCCGGGCCGAGCAGGCCAACGGCGGCCCGCTCGCCGACGACGTGGCGATGTTGCTGATCTCGCAGGGGAGTGGGCGGTGAACCCGAGCGTGCAAAAGTGGACCTTGCGGCGCCGGGTCGTCGCGCTCTGCATCGCGGTCGCTGTCCTGCTCTCCGGGCTGGCCGTCCTGGCCGCGATCACCGCGACCGCCAACAACCGCCAGCTCGACGACGTGCTCAACCGGGCCAGCCCGATGCGCGCGGCCGGTGAGGCGCTGAACACGGCGTACGTCGACCAGGAGACCGGTATCCGCGGTTACGCGATCACCGGTGACAAGGACAACCTCGAGCCCTACACGACCGGCGTGGCCGACGAGCAGCGGCTGGTGTCCCGCCTCGAGGGCTATCTGCACCCCGAGGACACCGCCATCCGCGAGTCGCTGCAAGTGGTGCTCCAGCGTGCCGCCACGTGGCAGGACGAGGTCGCCACCCCGGTCATCCGGGCAATCGAGACCGGTGGCCCCGACGCGGGCCAGGAGAAGATCAACGCCGCCTCGACGACGCAGTTCGACGAGCTGCGCAAGTCGATCGCCCTGATGCAGGACGACATCCAGGCGCTGCGGCAGAAAGCGGCCACCGCGGCCAAGGACTCGAGCCAGAGCATGGTGGCGATCCAGATCGCCGCCGCGGCCATCATCATCCTGGCCGGCGCCGCGCTCCTGCTGCTGCTCGACCGCCTGGTCACCCGGCCGGTGGTGGAGCTGGCGGCCCAGGTCCGGCAGGTGGCCGACGGCGACTACGACAAGCACATCGTCAGCACCGGCTCGCCCGAGCTGGCCAGTCTGGCCGACGACGTGGACGGCATGCGGCGGAAGATCGCGGCCGAACTGGCCGAGGTCCGCGAGGCCCGTACCCAGATCGAGTGGATCAACGACCAGCTCAAGATCCAGGCGGAGGAGCTGACCCGTTCCAACCGCGATCTGGAGCAGTTCGCGTACGTCGCCTCGCACGACCTGCAGGAGCCGCTGCGTAAGGTGGCCAGCTTCTGCCAGCTGCTGCAACGCCGCTACTCGGGGCAGCTCGACGAGCGCGCCGACCAGTACATCGCCTTCGCCGTCGACGGCGCCCAGCGCATGCAGCGCCTGATCAACGACCTGCTCGCCTTCTCGCGCATCGGCCGCCTCACCGCCGGGTTCACCGACGTCGACCTGGGCCGGGTCCTGCCCGAGGTGAAATCGCAGCTCGAGGCCCGGGCCGGCGAGGACGCCGAGATCGTCTGGACCGACCTGCCGGTGGTCGAGGGCGAGGAGCCGCTGCTGACCACGCTCTTCGTCAACCTGATCGGCAACTCGCTCAAGTTCCGCCGCCCCGACGTGCCACCGGTGATCAAGGTGAGTGCCGAGCGGGACGGCAAGGAGTGGCGGATCAACGTCCGGGACAACGGCATCGGCATCGAGGCCGAGTTCGCCGACAAGGTCTTCGTGATCTTCCAGCGCCTGCACGCCCGCGACGCGTACGAGGGCACCGGCATCGGCTTGGCGATCGTCAAGAAGATCGTCGAATATCATGGCGGACGGATCTGGCTGGACCTCGAGGTCGAGGAAGGCACGTCGATCTACTTCACGCTTCCGGTGCTGCCGGGGACTGACGACGATGACGCGCCCGAGGTGCCGGCGCAGGAGACGCGGAAAGAGGTCACGGCATGACAGGCGCTGTTCGGGCGGATGGCACGCCCATCGAGGTGCTGCTGGTCGAGGACGATCCGGGCGACGTGCTGATGACCCAGGAGGCGTTCGAGGAGCACAAGGTCCGCAACCGGCTCAACGTGGTCTCCGACGGCGCCCAGGCGCTGGCCTACCTGCGCCGCGAGGGCGAGTACGCCGACGCCGTACGTCCCGATCTGATCCTGCTCGACCTCAACCTCCCCAAGCGGGACGGCCGCGAGGTGCTCGAGGAGGTCAAGAAGGACCCCGACCTGGGCCGCATTCCGGTCGTCGTGCTGACCACGTCGGCCGCCGACGAGGACATCCTGCGCAGCTACCAGCTGCACGCGAACGCGTACGTCACCAAGCCGGTCGACTTCGAGCGGTTCATCGCGGTGATCCGGCAGATCGACGAGTTCTTCGTCAGCGTCGTGAAGTTGCCGCCGCGTGCTTGACCAGGTCGCCGATCTCATCCGGGACGTCGCGGCGACCGAGGTCCTGCCGCGCTTCCGCCACCTGGCCGACGACGAGATCAAGCAGAAGGCGCCGGGTGACCTCGTCACCATCGCCGATCAGGAGTCCGAGAAAGCGCTGACCCGCGGGCTCACCGCGCTGCTGCCCGGCTCGACCGTGGTCGGCGAGGAGGCGGTGGCCGCCGACCCGCGCGTGCTCGACCGGCTCGGCGACGGCGGCGACGTGTGGATCGTCGACCCGGTCGACGGGACGAACAACTTCGCCGCCGGCAAGACGCCCTTCTGCGTGATGGTGGCGCTGGTGCGCGACGGCGAGCCGGCGGCGTCGTGGATCCTCGACGTGGTCGGCGATCACATGACGCTGGCCGAGGCCGGCTCCGGGGCCTACCGCGACGGCGTCCGGGTGAAGACCCGCACCGACGATCCCGGCACCGAGGCGCTGCGCGGGGTCGTCGCGCGGCACTACCTCCCGCAGCACCTGCGTGAGGTGGCCGACGCCCACACGCACGCGTTCGGCGAGGTCACCAACGGTCATCACTGTGCCGGCTACGAATATCCGGCGGTCGCCCTCGACGAGCAGCAGTTCGTGCTCTTCTGGCGGATCCTGCCCTGGGACCACGTGCCCGGCTCGCTGATCATCCGGGAGGCCGGGGGCACTGTGCTGCATCTCGACGGCACGCCCTACAAGCCCACGGACAGCGAGCGCGGGATGCTCGTCGCGCCCAACGACGACGTGTGGCACACCGTCCGGGACACGCTCTTCCCCGATCAGTCGATTCTGTAAGGGGGCCGCGTGTCGGCGTACCTCGAAAGCGTCTTCGGCTTGAAAGATCGCACCGCCGTGGTGACCGGTGGCAGCTCGGGCATCGGCCGGGCCATGGCGGTCGCGCTGGGGCGGGCCGGAGCGCGCGTGATCGTGATCGCCCGCCGGGCCGAGCCGCTGGCGGAGGTCGTCGGCGAGCTGCGCTCGTTCGGCGCCGAGGGGCACGCGATCTCGGCCGATCTGGCGGTGCGGGAGACGGTCACGGCCGTCGCTTCGGAGATCATTGAGACGTACGGGTCCCCCGACGTGCTGGTGAACTCGGCGGCCGTCAACCGCCGTCCGCCGTTGGACGAGCTCACCGAGGACGACTGGGACGTGACGCTCGCGGCCAACCTGACCGCGCCGTTCCTGCTTGGACAGGCCTTCGGCCCGCTGATGGCCGCGCGCGGCTGGGGACGCGTCATCAACGTGGTGTCGCAACAGGCCTTCCGGGCGTACGGGAACAGTGGCGCCTACGGAGCGGCCAAGGCCGGCCTGGTCGGCCTGACCCGCTCGCAGGCCGAAGCGTGGTCGGCTCGCGGTGTCTGTGTCAACGCGATCGCGCCCGGCGTCGTCCACACTCCACTGACCGAACCGGTCTTCGCCGACCCGGCGACGGTCGCCAAGCACGCCGCCCGCACCATGATCGGCAGAAACGGCGTACCGGATGATTTCGGGGCATGTGCCGTCTTCCTGGCCAGCGATGCTGCCGTCGCCGTAACCGGCCAGACACTCTTCGTCGACGGTGGTTACTCGGCCACGTGATCGATCTGCCGATCCCTTGCCCAGCGCGGTAAAGTTCCCCGCGCTGACGATAGGGGAGGTATCCGTGGCGGCGGTTTTCCTGCGCCGGATCAGCGCTGGGCTCGCCCTGCTCATGGCAGTGGGCGTCCTGGTGCTGACCGTGCCGAGCGCGGCGCAAGCCGATCCCGACGAGGGTGACAGCAAGACCCTGCGCAGCGCGCTCGAGTCCGCCGCCAAGGGTCAGGCCACCGCGATCCAGAAACTCAACGCCTCGAAGAAACGCCAGACCCAGCTTCAGGCGACGGTCAAGCAGTCCGAGGCGCAGGCCAAGGCGATGGAGAGTCAGGTCGCCGAGATCGCCAGCCGGTCGTACCGGCTCGGCCGCCCCAGCACGATGTCGATGCTGCTCGACAGCAGCTCGCCCGACATCTTCCTCGAGCGGATCGAGCGCCTCGACATGATGGCCCAGCTCGACAGCCAGGTCCTCAACCAGTACCGCGGCTCGGTGACCAGGGCCAGAGCGGCCAAAGCGGCCATCGACAAAGAGGTCGTCGAGCAGACCAAGCAGGTCGCGGCGCTGACCAAGAAGAAGAAAGAGGCGCAGCGGGCGCTGGCCAGCGTCGGCGGCGGCTCCGGCTCGGGCGGCTTCGTCTCGGCCAACTCGGCGTCGGCCCAGCCGGCCCCGCGCAACTCCGACGGCTCCTGGCCCGACGAGTCGTGCTCGGTGAAGGACCCGTCGAGCTCGGGCTGCCTCACTCCGCGCACGCTGCACGCCTACAAGGAAGCCCGCGCCGCCGGCTTCACCCACTACACGGTGTGCTGGAGCCAGCGGTCCTCGGGCGAGCATCCCAAGGGCCGCGCCTGCGACTTCTCGGCCAACGCGTCCACGTTCAAGAACTCCGCCGCCACCGGCGGCGACAAGACGTACGGGGACCGGCTCGCCGCGTACTTCATCAAGAACGCCGACCGGCTCGGCGTGATGTACGTGATCTGGTATCGACAGATCTGGATGCCAGGCACCGGCTGGAGCAGTTACAGCGCGAGCGGCGGCCCGTCCGCGGTCCACACGAACCACGTGCACCTGTCGATGCTGTGATCGTGGCCCGGATAACATCCGGCTGATGGGAAACCCACCGCGTGCCCTGCCGTCCGGTCTCGCCACCGCCCTGGTCTTCGGCGCCAGCGGGGCCGTGCTCGTCCTCGAGATCGTCGCGCTGCGCCTCGTCGGGCCCTATGTGGGCGTGACCCTTCAGGTCAGCAGCTCGGTCATCGGGGTGTCCCTGGCGGCTATCGCGTACGGGACGTGGCTCGGCGGCCGCCTCGCCGACCGCTACGATCCGCGTTCGCTGCTGGCGCCGGCGCTGCTGCTGGGCGCGATCGGCACGGCGGTGACCCTGCCCCTGGTCCGCTACGGCGGCGAGGTGCTGCGCGGCGGCGCCGCCCCGGCGGTGCTGCTGCTGGCGGCGCTGGCCGTGTTCCTGCCCGCGTTCATCCTGTCGGCGGTCAGCCCGCTGGTGGTGAAGCTCCAGCTCAGCGACCTCAACCGGACCGGCTCGGTGGTCGGCCGGCTGTCCAGCATCGGCACCCTGGGCGCGATCACGGCGACCCTGGCCACCGGTTTCATCTTCGTGGCGGCGATGCCGTCGTCGTGGATCGTGCTGACCCTGGCCGTGCTGCTGGCGGTCGCGGGCGGCGTGCTGTGGTGGTGGCTGCGCGCCTCGCTGCCCGTCAAGCCCAAGGTCCGGGCCGCGCTGGTCACGCTGGGGCTGGTGGGGGCCGGGCTGGGGGCGTCGTCGCCGAATCCGTGCGATGTGGAGACGGCCTACCACTGCGCGCGGGTCGAGACGGACGCGGCGGCGCCGGGCGGGCGGACGCTGATCCTGAACTCGGCGCGGCACTCGTATGTCGACCTGAACGACCCGCTTCACCTGGAATTCGAGTACGTGCAGTGGATCGCGTCGGTGGCCGACGTGCTGCCGGCCGGCCCGGTCGACGCGCTGCACATCGGCGGGGGCGGCTTCACCATGCCGGCCTACCTGAAGGCGACCCGGCCCGGCAGCGATCAGGTGGTGGCCGAGCTCGACGGCGGCCTGGTCGACCTCGACAGAGAGAAGCTGGGCCTGGTGACGGGACCCGACCTGCGGGTACGGGTGGGCGACGCGCGCGTGGCGGTGGCCGAGCAGGGAACCGGGGCGTACGACTTCGTGGTGGGCGACGCCTTCGGCTACCTCGTGGTGCCGTGGCACCTCGCGACCCGGGAGATGGCCCAGGACATCGCCCGGGTCACCCGGCCGTCCGGCATCTACGCGCAGAACGTGATCGACTACCCGCCGAACAGGTTCATCAGGGCCGAGACGGCCACCGTGGCGGCGGCGTTCCCGCACGTGGCATTGATCGCGCCGCAAAAAGCCATCGACGGGAAGGCGGGCTCGAACTTCGTCATCATGGCGTCGAAGAGCCCACTGCCGCTGGACGCGATCCGATCCCGGCTGGCCACCCAGGCCAAGGAGCCGGTGGTCGTGCTGGCCGGGCCGGAGCTGGACGCTTTCGTGGACGACGCCCGGGTGCTGACTGACGACTACGCCCCGGTCGATCAGCTCCTAGCCGGCTAAGGGGTTCTCACAGCGTCAGGGAGTAGCCGGTGCCCTTGCGAGCCATGGGAGGCGGCGAGGCCGGTGTGGTGGGCTTGGGAGTCACCCTCTTCTGGGGTGTGCCCTCCTTCCGGCGTTTCGGGGCCGCGCTCTCCCGCCCATGCGACTTCTCGGCGGCGACCGCCTCGGCCTGATCGCTCCCGTTCCCGTTCCGGCTTTCGGCGGGGGCGCGGTCGCGCCGGCTGGCCGGCGTGCTGCCGAGAACCTCGGCCTGACACTTCTCGCCGTCCACGCTGAACGACAGTGGCAACGGGTTGTAGCCGCGGTATTCGCCACGCAGGGTGAAGCTCTGCTCCTTGCCGCTACCCTTCGCCGTCACGCGCTGCCCCTTCTGGGTGACGGTCTTCGGCACACTGGTGAGACGCTGCGTGCCCGGATAGGAGAACTGAAGCCGCCACCCGGCCTCGGTGTCACTGGTGGCGACGGTCAGCCGGGCCACGTAGGTGCTGCCGGAATCGCTGCGCAGCTGATAACGCACCGAGCAGGTGATCTGGGCCGGCCCGGCCGCGACCACCCCGGCCCCGGCCGCCTGCGCCTCCTGCACGTCGGGGCGGTCGCGGGTGGTGGCCCAGCTGATCCCGGCCGCCGCCAGCACGGCGAGCGTGACAGCACCGGCCTGGAACCGATGCCGGCTCCCGGACGGCTCCGGCCGCCTCCCACGGGCCTGCCCGGCTCGTTGTAGGTGGGGGAGTCGCAAGCCCCCGCCCGCGAAGAGGCCGCCACCCAGCGGCTGCGGACGCCGGCGCAGAGCGGCCCCGATCTTCAACCCCGCCCGCAGCCGTAGCACCGCCGCCGACGGGCGCGCTCCCGACTTCAGCCAGGCCGGCAACGACCGGCCCAGCAACGACTGGCCCAGCGGCGACCGGCCCAGCAACGACTGGCCCAGCGGCGACCGGCCCAGCAACGACTGGCCCAGCGGCGACCGGCCCAGCAACGACTGGCCCCTGGCGTGATCCGTCCTCGCCGCCGTGGGCTCGGCCAGTGCTTCGCGTGCCGGCGTGATTGGGCCCGTAGGTCCCAGCCCGTTGACCTCCGCCCCCGCCTCCGGAGGCTCCGCGCGGTCGGTCGAGGGGCGGGCGGTCGAAGGGCTGCCGGTCGAAGGGCGGGCGGTCGAAAGGCTGGCGGTCGAGGAGCTGCCGGTCGAAGGGCTGGCGGTCGAGGGACGGGCGGTCGAGGGGCGGGCGGTCGAGGGGCGGGCGGCCGCCGACCCTCGTACCGTCGCCGGAGCGTCGGACGACCGCTGGGGTAGCGCCGGGATGACCGCCTGAACGCCGATGACGGCGGCCAGGGCGTGTGCCACCTCCGCGGCGCCCGGGCGCTCCTCGGGACTCTTCGTGAGGCAGCGCATGCACAGGTCGGCCACGGCCGGCGGCATGCCCGGCAGCGTGGGCAGCGGTTCCGGGTCGGCGTACAGATGAGCCCGCAGGGCGTCGGCGGTCGTCTCGGCCGGCCAGGGCAGGCGGCCGGTGAGCGCCCGGTAGAGCAGCAGCCCGAGCGCGTACACGTCGGCCGACGCCGACACCTGCGAACCGCCGAGCCGTTCCGGCGCCAGGTAGGCGGGCGTGCCGAGCAGGCTGCCGTCGGGCGCCGCGTCGCGCTGGCCGACGATCGCGGAGATGCCGAAGTCGACCACTTTGGCGCCGGCCCCGGTGAGCATGACGTTGGCCGGGGTGACGTCGCGGTGCACGACCCCGCGGGCGTGCGCGGTGGCCAGCGCCGACGCCACTTCGACGGCCAGACCGACCGCGTCGCGCCAGGTGAGCGGCCCCTGCCGGGCGATCCGCGCCGCGACGGACTCGCCGTCGTTGAGCTCCATCACCACGAACGGCACGGTCACCCGGTCGTGCAGCGCCGACTCGCCGAAGTCGTACACGCCGGTGATGTGCGGATGGCAGAGCCGCGCGGCGGCCAGGGCCTCCTGCCGGAGCCGGTCCCGGAAGCTCTGGTCCTCGGCCAGCTTCGACGACAGCACTTTGACCGCCACCGATCGGCCCAGCGTCTCGTCGAACCCGCGCCACACCTCGGACATCCCGCCACTGCCGAGCTTCTCGACCAGGCGGTACCGCTCGGCGATACGAAGCGAATCGTCTTGCCCGTTTCGCTCCGTCCGCCCCATGTGCCGATTGTGACCCGAGGGGCGCCCCGCCCGATGCCCGTCCGCCGAAACCCGCGTCCCTCGTCCCACAATGCCGGATTCGCCAGGCGGCGTTTACCATGAGGCGTCCGATGTCCCGGCTTTCCGGAGGGATCGCATGCGACTCATCAAGGTGACCGTCCCCGCCCCGGCGCGAGGACTCGCCGCTCTCTGACAGCGGCACACGGCTCCTCTCCTCGGGGCGGTCCTCGTGACCGTTTTCCTTCGCTCGAGGAGTACTTTTGCGTGCCCTTCTCACCGCGCCCCTGGGCGCGGACTTCTGGAAGCTCTGGACGTCGTCCGCCGTCACGAACCTGGGTGACGGCATCACCATGGTGGCCGGCCCGCTGCTCGTCGCCTCGATCACCGCCAACCCGGCCGCCGTCGCCGGCGCCGTTTTCGCCCAGCAACTGCCGTGGCTGCTCTTCGCCCTGGC
The DNA here is from genome assembly GCF_043197815.1 of Actinoplanes sp. NPDC048988. Taxonomy (NCBI): domain Bacteria; kingdom Bacillati; phylum Actinomycetota; class Actinomycetes; order Micromonosporales; family Micromonosporaceae; genus Actinoplanes; species Actinoplanes sp. NPDC048988. The sequence goes on from NZ_JBICTW010000024.1 coordinate 102,408, forward strand.
CAGCGGCGCCTGGGCCGACCGGCTCGACCGGCGCCGCCTCGTCGTCGCCGTGAACATCATGCGGGCCGTGGCGCTGGGCGCCCTGGCCCTCGCGGTGGCGGGCGGCACCGCTTCCGTGCCCCTGATCTATGCGGTCTTCTTCCTCCTCGGCACCGGCGAGACCCTGGCCGACACCGCCAGCTCGGCCTTCGTGCCGGCCCTGGTCCCGCCCGACCGGCGGCCGACCGCGAACTCCCTGCTCTACGCCAACTTCAACGTCCTCAACCAGTTCGCCGCCAAGCCGCTGGGCGCCTGGCTCTTCGTGATCGCCGCCGCCGTACCGTTCGGCGTCAACGCCCTGACCTTCGCCCTGGCCGCGGCCCTCGTGGGCACGATCCGCTCGGTGCCGCCGCCGGAGAAGCGTCCACCGTCCCGCCTGCGCGCGGACGTCGCCGAGGGCGTCCGCTGGCTGTCCCGGCACCGCCTGCTGCGCACCCTGGCCCTGACGATGGCCGTGGGCAACGTCGTCTTCTGCGCCGCCTTCGCCGTCTTCGTCCTCTACGCCACCCAGCGCCTGGGCCTGACCGACGTCGGTTACGGCGCCCTCCTGGTCGCCTTCGCCGTCGGCGGCCTCCTGGGCACCCTGGTGGCGCCCACCCTGATCCGCCGCCTGGGCTCCGTGGCCCTGCTGCGGGCCGGCCTCCTCGTCGAGGTCGCGCTGCACGCCACCCTGGCCCTGACCCGCGAGCCGTGGGTCGCGGCCCTGATGATCGTCGTCTTCGGCATACACACCACCATCTGGGGCGTCGTGGTCACCACCATCCGTCAACGCGACGTCCCCTCCTCCATGTTCGGCCGGATAACCAGCGTGTACGCCTTCCTGGAGCTCGGCGGCGCCGCCATCGGCTCCCTCCTGGGCGGCGCCGTGGCCACCGCCTTCGGCCTGGTGACCACCTACTGGGCGGCGGCCGCCGTCATGGCCGTAGTGGCGCTCGCCGCTTGGCGCCCCATCGCGGCGGTTCATCGATAGGGTCGGTGCATGTCGAGGCTTGCGGTGGTCAGCGGGGGCGGAACGGGCATCGGCCGGGCGACGGCCGGCATGCTCGCCGGCGAGGGGTACGACGTGATCATCGTCGGCCGCCGCCCGGAGGTGCTGGCCCGGGCGCTCGACTGGATCGGGCCGCAGGCGTCCGCGGTGACCGCCGACCTGTCCGACCCGGCCCAGGTCGCCACCGTCGTCGAGGCCGTCGGCGACCGCCCGCTGGACGTCCTGGTCAACAACGCCGGCGCCTACGTGACGGGCGCCGGCGCCGGCGCCAAGCTCGACGAGGTCGCCGCCCACTGGCGAGCCAACTTCGACTCCAATGTCGTCACTGCCGTCCTGCTGACCACCGCCTTGCTTCCCTCCCTCCGCCGCCCGGGCGGCCACATCATCCTGACCAGCTCGATCGCCGCCCAGCGCGGTGGCGGCGGTCCGTACTCCGCCGCCAAGGCGGCCCTGCACGGATACGTCCTCGACCTGGCCGCCGACCTGGGCCAGGACGGGATCACCGCGAACGTCGTCTCGCCCGGCTACGTGACCGACAGCGAGTTCTTCGCCGGCCGCATGACCCCCGAGGGCCACGCCGAGCGCGTCGACGCGACCCTGCTCAAGCGCGCCGGTGAGCCCGACGACATCGCCGAGGCCGTGCGCTGGCTGGTGGGCCCCGGCGGCCGCTACGTGACCGGCCAGATCATCAACGTCAACGGCGGCTCGGTCCTGGGCCGCTGACCGTTCCTTCTATTTGGCTCCGCCGGCGAAGCGGCCCTCGCCCTCGCGGTTGGGGCGGAAGCGGAGGCCGGACCAGCGGTCGTCGATGGCGACCTGACCGCAGGGCCGCATGTCGAAGTCGGCGACGATCGGCCACAGGGTGTCGCGGTTGATGTCGGCCTTGTTGCCCTTCGGATAGGCGACCCAGAACACCGCCGGCTTGGCCAGGTCGGCCGAGTGCTCCGCGAGCTGCTTGCGGACGCTCGCCGCGTCCTCGGCGAAGAGCACCGCTGTGCTCGCCGTGGCCAGCATGTCGGCCTCGCGAACCCCGTCCGGCATCGGCGCGAGCACCGGCAGCTGCGCGGGATCGGAGAGCCAGACGGTCGTGTTCGGCTTGATCAGGAGCTTCTCGGCAATCGTCTTCGACATGGTTCCGAGCCTGTCACCGACAAAAAAAGTTGTCAAGGATTCGCCATTTATCCGCGAGCGGGCCCGTGGCCGGCCGGGGCCGATGCCGAGGAACATCGCGCAGGCGCCGACCAGGCGCTGGACGAGGATCGCGAGGGCGAACGGCCGGGAGGGGTAGGACGGGAAGGTCATGACCTTGCTCCTTCGAGTGCGGGGACGCGGCCGATCCTTCGCCCATCGGCCCGCCCGCCGCGTGCCTTTCTCGTCCGCCTGTGGATAACTCCGGGACTGTGGATAACTCCGGTTCTGTCGGACCGGGCTGATAGACATGCCGGGTGACCGAGACGCGAGCGACGACCGATGTGACGCAGGCCCAGCGGGCCGAGGTGCGCGAGCGGGCCGAGGCGATCCTGCGCCGGCTCGCGGGTGATCACGCCAGGCTGCGCGAGGATCAGTGGCGGGCGATCGAGGCGCTGACCGTCGACCGCCGCCGGGTGCTTTGCGTGCAGCGCACGGGCTGGGGCAAGTCGGCCGTCTACTTCGTCGCGACCGCCCTGCTCCGGGCCGGTGGCGCGGCCTCCGGCGAGGCGGCCGCGGGCCCGACGGTCATCGTCTCGCCGCTGCTCGCCCTCATGCGCAACCAGGTCGACGCGGCCGCCCGCGCCGGCATCCGGGCGCGCACGATCAACTCGGCCAACCTCGACGAGTGGTCCCAGATCGAGGCCGAGGTCCGGGCCGGCGAGGTCGACGTGCTGCTGATCAGTCCCGAGCGGCTCAACAACCCCGACTTCCGCGACAACGTGCTCCCCGGCCTCGCCGCCAGCACCGGGTTGCTCGTGGTCGACGAGGCACACTGCGTCTCCGACTGGGGTCACGACTTCCGCCCCGACTACCGGCGCCTGCGTACCTTCCTGGCCGGCCTTCCTTCCCGTACGCCGGTGCTGGCCACCACCGCGACCGCCAACGCCCGGGTCACCGCCGACGTCGCCGACCAGCTCGGCGACGCCCTGGTGCTGCGCGGTCCGCTCGACCGCGACTCGCTGCGCCTGGCCGTGCTCGACCTGCCCAACCCGGCGCACCGGCTGGCCTGGCTCGCCGACCATCTCGAGCGCCTGCCCGGCTCCGGCATCGTCTACACGCTGACCGTCGCCGGCGCGACCGAGACGGCCGAGTTCCTGCGCTCGCGCGGCTTCCCCGTCGCCTCGTACACGGGGCAGGTCGAGGACGCCGACCGGCGCGCGGCCGAGCAGGACCTGCTCGACAACAAGATCAAGGCGCTGGTGGCGACCTCCGCCCTGGGCATGGGCTTCGACAAGCCCGACCTGGGATTCGTCGTCCACCTGGGCGCGCCGTCCTCACCGATCGCCTACTACCAGCAGGTGGGCCGGGCCGGCCGCGCCGTCGAGCACGCCGAGGTCGTCCTTCTGCCGGGCGCCGAGGACGCGGCGATCTGGCGATACTTCGCGTCGCTGGCCTTCCCGCCCGAGGAGCAGGTCCGCGCCGTGCTCGCCAACCTGTGGCCCGATCGGCCGATGTCCACCCAGGCGCTCGAGCCCCTCGTCGACCTGCGGCGCAACCGGCTCGAGATGATGCTCAAAGTGCTCGATGTGGACGGTGCCGTCAGGCGTGCCCGCGGTGGCTGGCTCGCCACCGGTGAGCCGTGGACCTACGACACCGAGCGGCTGCGCCGGGTCGCCGAGGCCAGGTCGGCCGAGCAGAAGACCATGATTGAGTACGCGTCGACGACCGCCTGCCGCATGGAGTTCCTCCGCCGCTGCCTCGACGACCCCGAGGCCGCGCCCTGCGGGCGCTGCGACAACTGCGCGGGCCCGCTGTTCGACGCCGAGGTGTCCGGCGCCTCGCTGGCCGCGGCGGACGCCTTTCTCGGCCGGCCGGGTGTCGAGATCGCGCCGAAGAAGATGTGGCCGACGGGCCTGGCCGCGGTCGGCGTCTCACTCAAGGGCAAGATCGCGCCGAGTGAGCAGATGGAGTCCGGCCGGGCCGTCGGGCGACTGTCCGACCTGGGCTGGGGCAACCGGTTGCGCAGCCTGGTCGCGCCCGAGGCGGCCGACGCGCCGATCCCCGGCGACCTGGCGGCCGCGGTGGTCGAGATCCTCAAGAACTGGGCGCACGGCGACGACGCGTGGCCGGAGCGCCCGGCCGCCGTGCTGGCCGTCTCGTCGCGCCGGCATCCCGAGTTGATCCGCTCGCTGGCCGACCACATCGCCCGCGTCGGCCGCCTGCCGATGCTCGGGTTCGTCACGTCCGGCCACGCCGCCGAGTCGGGTCACCGGGGCAACAGCGCCCAGCGGGTGCGGTCGCTGCACGACGCGTTCACCGTTCCGGCCGAGGTCGCCGCCGAGCTGGCCACCCTCCCCGGCCCCGTGCTGCTGGTCGACGACCTGGTCGACTCCGGCTGGACCATGGCCTTGGCCGGCCGCGCCCTGCGCCAGGCCGGCGCCCGGGGCGTGCTGCCACTGTCCTTGGCGGTGGCCGGTTGAGAGGCCGCGGGAACGGGGACTATACGGGGAGGGGGTATGCTGGGGTCATGTCCGACGAGGCGACGGCGCAGCATGGGCCGCATGGGTATTCCGGTGACAAGGCTGCCCTGCTCGGGCGCCTCAGGCGTATCGAGGGGCAGATCCGCGGCATTCAGCGGATGGTCGACGAGGACACGTACTGCATCGATGTTCTGACGCAGATCTCCGCGGCCAAGAGTGCCCTCCAGGCGGTGGCGGTGGGGCTCCTCGAGGATCATCTGGCGCACTGCGTGGTCGACGCCGCGCGGGCGGGGGACCCCAGCGCCAAGGTCAAAGAGGCGTCCGACGCGATCGCTCGGCTCGTTCGTTCCTGACGGTTGTTCTGAAAGGCTTTGCGATGGCTGTGACCAGCACCTACACCGTTACCGGCATGACCTGCGGACACTGCGTCCAGGCGGTGACCGGCGAGCTCTCCGCCCTGGCTGGGGTGGATGACGTGCAGGTCGACCTCGCCTCGGGCGCGGTCACGGTGACCAGCGAGGCCCCGCTCAGCGAGGACGCGGTACGCGCGGCCGTGGACGAGGCCGGTTACGAGCTCGCCGATGCCTGACGACCCACCGGACAAGCCCGTCGTGCTCGGCATCGTGGGCGCGCGCCGGGCGGCGCGGGACGCGGATTCGCCGGCCGACGTGGATCCGCCCGGCGACGACGGTGAGACGCCGGCGGGGGACCGGGCCGGATTCAAGCTGGCCGCGTTCGGGGCGGTGCTCATCGTCGTGCTGTTCGCGGGCTACGGGCTGGGGCGGCTCAACAACTCGACCGCCTCGGCGTCGGCGCCGCCGACCAGCGGGGCGGCGGCCTCCGGCGGCACGGGCATGGCCGGCATGCCGGGCATGGCGGTCAACGAGAACCAGCCGCACGTGCACAACACCGACGGCACCGTGACGCAGGGCGGCGCCACCAGTTCCGCGGCGTCCATGGGAGCGGCGGTCGGCGGGCTCTCGCTCAGCTCGGGCGGCCTGACTCTCGTTCCGAAGGGGACCACCTTCCCGGCCGGGAAGGCGCAGCGGCTCAGTTTCGAGATCGCCGGCGCGGGCGGGGCCGCCGTGACCACCTTCGCGGTGGTGCACGACAAGCCGTTGCATCTGATCGTGGTGCGGCGGGACCTGAGCGGCTTCCAGCATCTGCACCCCACCATGGCGCCCGACGGCACCTGGAGTATCGACCTGACGCTGGCCGAGCCGGGGATCTACCGGATGATCGCCGACTTCACCGCGGTGGTCGGCGGCCAGCAGATCGCCACCACGCTCGGCGGCGATCTCACCGTCGCCGGCGACTACGCGCCGGCCCCGCTGCCCGCTCCCTCGGTGACCGCGCGGGGCGGGGGCTTCCAGGTCACGTACGACGGAAAGCCCGACACCAGATCCACCCAGCCGATCCTGATGACCGTGACCGGGACCGACGGCAAGCCGGCCCGGCTCGACCCCTATCTCGGCGCCTTCGGGCATCTCGTGGTGATGCGGGAGGGCGACCTCGCCTACGTGCATGTGCACCCGGAGCCGCTGCTCGTCGACGGCAAGGTCAAGTTCTGGTTGGCCCTGCCCAGCGCCGGCGCCTACCGGATGTTCTTCGACTTCCAGGTGGCCGGCACGGTCCACACCGCGGCGTGGACCGTGCGCGTCGACTAGTCGGCGAGCATCTTCTCCAGCGCGGGTGTCACGCCCCACTGGGAAGTGAGCGCCTCGTACTCCGCCCGCTGCGCGTCGGTGGGCGGAGCCGGGGTCCTGCGCGCGCGCAGCAGCAGGTTGCGGGGCGTGTGGGCCGAGTCGATGAACTCGACCACCTCGACCTTGTAGCCGCGCAGGCGCAGCAGGCCCGCCCGCAGCGAGTCGGTCAGCACGTCGGCGAAGCGTTCCCGCATGATGGCGTGCCTGGTCAGCTCGCCGAACGGGGCCGGTGCGGGGCGGCCCTTCAGCTGGGCCGCGATGTCGTGGTGGCAGCACGGCGCGGCCAGCACCCAGTCGGCGTTCCAGCTCACGGCCCGGGCCAGTGCCTGATCGGTGGCCGTGTCGCAGGCGTGCAGGGCCAGCACCAGATCGGGGTCGAACGGCACCTGGGCGTCCTCGATCGTGCCCGCCACGAACGTGACGTCCTCGGAACACCCCAGTTCGGCGGCGACCTCGGTGTTGCGTACCCGCTGATCCTCCCGGACGTCGACCCCCACGACCTGGACCTTCGCGCCCCGCCCGGCCAGGTAGCGGTAGGCGGCGAACGTCAGGTACGCGTTTCCGCAGCCCAGGTCGACGACGCGCAGCGGCGACGGCAGCTCGGCCGGCAGCGACGCGGCCAGCGACCTCAGGAACGCGTCGACCTGGCGCCGCTTGGCCGCGTTGCCGCCGATCACCGTGAAGAGCGGATCGCCCGGATCGAGCAGCCACTGCTTGGCCCGGTCGTGCTCGGCGGCCGCCGGAGCCGCCACCGCCGCCGACCGGTGCACCTGAGCGTCACCCTTCTTGGTGACACGCAGTTGCAGCGTTCCCGTGGACGACTCGACGTGCCAGTTGCCGAACGGCTCGCTCAGCAGCTCGTCGATGGCGGTTGAGGACGGTTCGACATTGCGGGTGAACGGCCGGGAGCCGTCGTTGGTGACGATCTGCAACCTCGGTCCGGCCTTGAGGGTCACCGGCCGTACCTCGGCGCGAACGATGGAGGGGGTTTGACCACGACGCTTGCCCGCCGCCACCGCGCGGGTGAGACCGGGAGCAAGGATCATGTCCCGGACCTCGGCCAGGGCGTCGTCGAGCGATTGGGGCATCCCTCAATAATGCCTCGGAGCGCCGGGCACCCTCGGAACTGCTTGCCGCCGCAAAAGACTAGGCTGTCGGCGCGAGAAGCGAGGTGCCACGTCGATGTCGTTGATGGCCGACCCGCCCGGGGCCGACCGGCTCTCCGTCCGCGTGCGCCGCGGTACCAGCGCGTGGCATGACGCGGCTCAGCGCAGCGGCTTCCTCGACGCCCTCGCGGCCGGCCGGCTGACCTGGGAGGCCTACGCCGACCTGACCGCTCAGCACTGGTTCGTCTACGAGGCGCTGGAGTCGGCCGCGACGACCATGGCCGACGATCCGGTGGTCGCCACCTTCCTCTTTCCCGAGCTGCGGCGCCTACCGTCGCTCGAGGCCGATCTGCGTTTCCTGTACGGGGTGAACTGGCTCGACGAGGCGACCGCGCTGCCCGCCACGACCGTCTACTGCACGCGGCTGCGGGACGTGGCGTTCCGCGCGTCGACGGGCTTCGTCGCCCACCAGTACACGCGCTACATCGGCGACCTGTCCGGCGGCCAGTACCTGGGGCCGGCGATCGCCCGGGTGTACGGGCTGCCGAGCCCCGACGGGCACCGGTTCTTCCAGTTCGCCGGCGTCGACCCGTCCTCGTTCAAAGCGCACTACCGCGGTCTGCTCGACGGCGTTCCCTGGTCGTACCCGCAGCAGAACGAGTTCATCGCGGAGGTCGTCGAGGCGTACCGCCTCAACATCGACCTGCTCACCGAGCTGTGGCACAAATGGAGCTGACGAGATGACGGACCCGTTCCCGCCCGAGGTGGTCGAGCAGATCGCCCGTCACATGAACGGTGACCACGCCGGCGACAACCTGCTGATCGTGCGCGCGCTCGGCGGGATGCCCACGGCCACGGCGGCGCGGATGTCCGGCCTGGACGCCGACGCGATGGAGTTCGCCTCGGTGGTCGACGGGATCGAGGTGCCGGTGCGCATCCCGTTCTCGGAGCGTCTCACGGAGCGTCGCCAGGTGCGGGCCGAGGCCGTCCGGATGTACCGGGACGCCTGCGCCGCTCTGGGCGAAGAGCCCCGCCACTGAGTGACGGGGCTCCAAGAGCTTTCGGCCGTACGGGGTCAGGCGGTCGTTCCGACCCCAGCTTCCGAGCCCCCGGTCATCTCGGCGGGCGCGGCGGCCGGAGCGTCGGACACGTCGGACGCCTCGGCGGCGGAACCCGAACCGGATCCGCGGCTGCCCCGGCCCCCACGGCGACGGCGACGGCGCGGCGCGCCCTCGTCATCCCCATCCGCCGTTTCGGAGAGGTCGGGGGAGTCGGAGTCGGTAGCGGTCTCAGTGCCCTCAGCGCCGTCCGAGAAGAGCGGCGCGGACACCCGGCGACGGGTCCGGGTGCGCGGCTTGGCCTCGGCCTGCTCAGCGACGTCGGCGTCCGAGCCCTCAGCCGCGTCCGGCTCGGCGACCGGCGCGGTGGTGCGGGCCTTTCTGGTCGTGGCCCGGCTGGTCACGGTGCCGGCGTCGGCAGCGTCGACGCTGGTGTCGTCGGAGCCGGAATCGCTGGTCAGGGCCTCGTCGGCGCCCGGCTCGGTGACCCGGCGCCGGCGGCGCTGGCGCTTCGGGCGCTCGGCCTCGTCGTCGCCGCTGCCCGAGGGCGCGGGACCCGAGGACCCGGAGCTCGCGGGGGCGCCGCCGCGCGACGATCGTCCGCCGCGACCACGGCCGCCACTGCCGCCGCTCTCACGGCGACGGCGACCGCCACCGCCGAGGTCCTCCTCGACCTCGGCCGAGAGGCCGGCCCGGCTCCGGTCGGCGGTCGGCAGGGTGCCCGACACGTCGGCCGGGATGTCCAGGTCGCTGTAGAGCGCCGGGCTCGTGTGGTACGTCTCCGGCGGCTGCGGCATGTTCAGGCCCAGTGACTTGTCGATGAGGACCCAGCGGGGCATGTCCTCCCAGTCGACGAAGGTCACCGCGACGCCGGTCGCGCCCGCGCGGCCGGTGCGGCCGATGCGGTGCGTGTACGTCTCGGGGTCTTCCGGGCAGTCGTAGTTGATCACGTGGGTGACGCCGGAGACGTCGAGGCCGCGGGCCGCGACGTCGGTGGCGACGAGCACGTCGATCTTGCCGGTGCGGAACGCCCGCAGGGCGCGCTCGCGGGCGCCCTGGTTGAGGTCGCCGTGCACCGCGGCGACCGCGAAGCCGCGGAAGTCGAGGTCCTCGGCGACCCGGTCGGCCGCCCGCTTGGTGCGGGTGAAGATCATCGTGAGGCCGCGGCCGTTGGCCTGCAGGATGCGCGCGACCATCTCGAGCTTGTTGAGCGGATGCGTGCGGTACACGACCTGCTTGGTCAGCGGGGACGCGGCACTCTCGGCGGTGTGGCCGGCGTGGATCGTCACCGGGTGGTGCAGGAAGCGCCGCGAGAGCGCCACGATCGGGTCGGGCATGGTGGCCGAGAAGAGCATGGTCTGGCGCTGCTCGGGGAGCATGGCCAGGATCTTCTCGACGTCCTCGAGGAAGCCCAGGTCGAGCATCCGGTCGGCCTCGTCGAGCACGAGCGCCTTGATCGAGGTGAGCTTGAGCTGCTTCTGCTTGGCCAGGTCGAGCAGGCGGCCGGGCGTGCCGACCAGGATCTCGACGCCCTTCTTGAGCGCCTCGACCTGCGGCTCGTAGGCGACGCCGCCGTAGATCGGGAGCACGCGCACCCCGCGGGTGCTGCCGGCCGCGGCCAGGTCACGGGCGACCTGGAGGCCGAGCTCGCGGGTGGGCACGACGATCAGGGCCTGCGGCTGGCCGTCGGCGCCCTCGGACGGCGCGGTGACGCGCTCGAGGAGGGGCAGGCCGAAGCCCAGGGTCTTGCCGGTTCCGGTCGGCGCCTGGCCGATCAGGTCGGTGCCGCGCAGCGCGATGGGCAGCGCGTACTCCTGAATGGCGAACGCCCGGGTGATGCCGGCCGTGGCCAGCGCCTCGACGGTTTCGGCACGGACGCCCAGCTCCGCGAAGGTGGGGCTGTCATTGCGGACCGGAGCGCGATCGGTGACTGGTACCAGTGCGGGTTCGTTGGACTCGATGTCGGTCATGAAGTTTTACGGGTGCCTCTCGTGGTGCGCCCGTGGAAGTCTGGGGCGCGGTATGGGTAGGGCGCGGGCCACACGCTGGAAAAGCGGGCCGCGCGCGCGTTGGCCGCGGCGATCGGAGGAGATCGACGTCGACGGCAACTTCGCCATTCTACCTGACTACACGATCGTGCACCTCAGAGCGGATATACGCCGAGGGCGCCCCCTCGAAAACGAAGGGGCGCCCTCGGCGGTGCTGAAGCGGATCTCAGCGCGTGGTGAAGCCGAACGGACGGTTGCTCGACTCGGCGATCTCCACGTACGCCACCTTGGCGATCGGGATGATCACCTTGCGGCCCTTCTCATCTGTGAGCGACAGGACGCTGTCCTTGGCCATCGCCTCGGTCACGGCCTGCTCGACCTCCGCCGGGGTCTGTGCGCTCTCGAGCACCAGCTCACGCGGCGTGTGCTGCACGCCGATCTTGACCTCCACGGGGCCCTCCCTTTTCGCGGGTCTTACCGCTGGCAAGGCTATCCGATTTCCGACGCCGCGCCCCCCGATGTGCCTCCCTGTAGCGGGAAGCTGGCGATCCCGCGCCAGATCAGCGCAGCTACGAGCGCTTCGGCTTCAGCTTTAGGCGTACGCCGGCCGTTCGCCAGCCAGAACTGAGCGGACTGCCCGGCCGCGCCGACCAGGCCCGAAGCGAGCAGTTCGGCCTGGTCGCCGCTGAGGTTGGTGTCCGAGATGATCGTGTCGGTGACGGCCGCGATGCAGCCCTGCTCGACCCGCTCGACGCGCTGGCGCACCTGGGCGTCGTTGCGCAGATCGGACTCGAAGACGAGACGGAACGCCTCGCTCTCGTGGTCCATGAAGTCGAAGTACGCCCGGACGGCGCCCTTGACCCGCTCCTTGTTGTCGGAGGTGGCGAGCATCGCGTCGCGAACCTTGGCGATTATCGCGTCGCAGTGCGTGTCCAGCAGCGCCAGATAGAGCTCCAGCTTGCCGGGGAAGTGCTGGTAGAGGACGGGCTTGGAGACGCCGGCCTTCTCCGCGATGTCGTCCATCGCGGCCGCGTGGTAGCCGTGCGCCACGAAGACCTGCTGGGCGGCGGCCAGCAGCTGCTTGCGGCGCGCGGAGCGCGGCAGCCGGGTCGGCCGTGCCGTCTGGGCTCCGCCGGATGCAGCGGTCATATCTGTCGAACCTCCAGGGGGAGCCTGCTCGGATTGCCCGGATCGGCGTGTGATGCTGTCGTCGGGCAATTGTCGCGCCGCTGCAACTTATCGCCACTGCAACCACACGGTAGCCTCAGCGGGGGCGGAGCGAGGAGCGCGCGGTGGATGAATCAGGGCATTCCGGAGACACCGGAGCCGCGGAGGGCGGCGACGGTGGTGAGTCGCGTGAGCGCACCAGGGTGAACGGCTGGGCGACCTCCGACAGCCCCTGGTCCTACCAGGGCCCCGGCGCCGAACCGGAGTCCGAGGTGCCGGCGTGGCGCCGTCCCGGGGCCGAGAGCCGAGCCTTCCCGCGTAATCCGGCATTTCCCTCATCTGCCGTACCCGCCTCGAGCGCGCCCGCGCCGTCTCCCGCGCCCGCTCCGCCGGGCTTCGTCGACGCCGGCCGGACCGGTGCGATTCCCCCGTCCGTGTCACCCGAGTCGCCCGCCCCGCGCTGGGACAACCGCCCGCGCTACAGCGACCTGATGTCCCACCTGGCCCCGTCCTCCGGCGTGAGTGCCCCCGAGCCCGAGACCCGCCCGCAAAGCCTGTCCAGCTCGCCGCCGCCCGTCGCGCAGACCAGCGCGCCGGCCCACCCCGGCATGACCACCGGCGAGATCCGCGAGCCCGGGCTGCGTACCGGCGACCCGCTCCGGTCGCTGCGCCGCTTCGACGTGCCGACACCCAACAGCGCACCCCCTTACCCGTACGAGGGGGACCTCGACGAGACGCCGGACGCGCCGCCCCCGCCGCCGATCACCCGGCAGCGCTCCGCCGTCCCGATGGTCCGCCCGGCCGCGCCCGACGCCCGGCGGCCGGAGTGGGAGGGCGGCGAGCCCGCGCGGCACGCCCTGAACACCCCGGCGCAGGGCCTTCCCCGCGTCGAGCGGGTCACGCCCCGCCCCGAGGCCGCCGCCGAGGAGCCCGAGCCGTCCCGGCCGGCGTACGACCCGTCGAGCTTCCCGCGCCGCCTGTCCTACGAGTCGCCCACCCCGGCGCCCTACGAGCCGCCCGCCTACGAACCGCCCTTCGCCGGGTTCGGCACGCGTTCCGGCGAGACCGATTCGCGGGGGCTGCCCCAGCGCGTACCGGCCCAGCCGGACGTGCCTCAAGTTCCGGAGCCGCCATTGGTGGAGCCCACCGCCGAGACGCCCGCGCTGGCGCGGATCGCGACCCATCTGCGCCGAGGTGACGTGTTGCCCGCCGAGGAACGCCAGGAGGGTTTCGACGTGCGAGCCATCCTCGCCGCGGTCCGTGAGGTCGAGGGGGTGCGTGACGCCTCGCTGCGCTCCACCGAGGCCGGCGCGCACAGCCTGCGCCTCGACCTGGCCGAGGGCGCCGACCCGGCCGAGGTCAGCCGCCAGGTCGCCCGCCTGCTCCAGGACCGCATGGGCCTGGACGCGGCGATGCAGGGCGAGGGCCAGCCCACCCCGCCGAGGGCCGACAGCCCGGCGCCCGCGCCGGTCTCGCCGTCCGCGCTGCTGCCCCGCGCCCGCCCGCAGGTGCCCTCGGCCTCGCACGCGCCCACGACCTCACAGGCCCCCGCCGCCTCCGCCCTGAGTTCTCCCACTTCAGCCTCTCCCACCTCGGCCGCTCCGACGCCGGTCTCACCGGCCCGGGCCTCCACCGCTCCGACGTCACCCGCGCCCCCGTCTCGCGACTCCACCGCCCCCACGTCTCCCGCGTGGTCGTCCACAGCCCCGGCGCCTTCCGAGCGCGCCTCCGCGGCGCCGACGTCTCCGGCCTGGTCCTCCGCCGCCCCGACGTCGCCCGGCCGCGCTCCCACCACCCCGGCGTCAACCGACGCGGCCCCGACGTCTCCGGCCTGGTCCTCCGCCGAGCCGTCAGCTGCCGCCCGGGCTTCCGCCGAGTCGGCGTCACCCGGCCGCGCCTCGGCCGAGCCGGCGTCTTCCGCTCGTGCCTTCCCCGCGTCGGGATCGACGCCGCCGGCGGCCCGGGCGGAGCCGCGGACACCTTCCCCGGCGCCCGTTTCCGCGCCGCCGGACGCGCCGGCGCGCGACAACACGGGGACGCGGCCGGCGGCGCCCGCCCGTCCCGTCGAGGCGGAATCCCGCCGGTCCGAGCTTCCGGCGCAGCACGCCCGGTCGGAGAGCTCCGAGACGCTGGAGGACGCCGAGGTCGTGCCCAGCGGCGCCGAGTGCGGACCGCCCCGCCCGCTCTACCCTGGTGAGCACCCCGGCCCCCGCGTCGTCATCGAGAACGTCCAGGTCAACACGTTCGGCGCGGACGCCACGGTCGAGGTCAAGCTGGCCGTCGGCTCGCGGGCCGCGTCCGGTGTGGCCACCGGCCCGGCCGTGGACGGCTACCTGCTGCGGCTGTGCGCGATGGCGACCGCCGGCGCGGTCGACGAGTTGCTGTCCGCCTCCGATCATCCGGAGGGCCCGGCCCGGTGCTTCGTCGAGCACGCCGCCGCCGTCCCGTTCGGGGCCTCGCAGGTCGCCGTCGTCGTGCTGCTGCTCTCGTGCGGCGGCTGGGTCGAGCAGCTCGCCGGCTCGGCCGTGGTGACCAGCGACGACCGGCACGCCATGGTCCGGGCCACTCTGGCCGCGGTCAACCGCCGGCTTGAGGCACTCTTGACCCGATGAGAGGCGCGATCCTGGCCCCCGACAGCGCACTGCTGCCGGAGGGCGAAGCACCAGCTCCCTGGCCCGCCCGCCGGGTCACCATCGGCGGCGCGATGCTGCACGTCCGGGACACCCCGGGCACCGGCCCCGCCGCCGAACCGGCCGTCTACGTGCACGGCCTCGGCGGTTCGTCACAGAACTTCACCGACGTCGCCGGCCTGCTCGCCGATCGCTTCGACGCCCAGGCCGTCGACCTGCCCGGTTTCGGCTACAGCGATCCGAGCCCGCGCTATTCGATCCCGGCGTTCGCCGCGACGCTGATCGGCTACCTCGAGCACGACGGCCGCGGCCCGGTCCACCTGGTCGGCAACTCGCTCGGCGGGTCCATCGCCGTCCGGGTGGCCGCATTGCGGCCCGACCTCGTCCGCACCCTCACTTTGATCTCGCCCGCGATGCCGTTCCTCGACCCCCGCCGTACGGCGCAAGGACCGGTTCTGCCCTTGCTCGCCCTGCCCCGGGCCGATCGCTTGCTGGCCTGGGGCATGGCCCGGCTGACCGCCGAGGAGATGGCCGAGCAGGTGCTGGCGGCCTGCTTCGGCGACACCAGCAAGGTCACGCCGCAGCGCCGGGCCGAGGCGATGGAGGAGATCAAGCTCCGCTACACCGTGGCCCACTACCCCAAGGCGTACCTCGGGACGCTGCGCGGTCTGGTCTCGAGCTTCCTGCGGGCGTACCTGCCGGGGGAGAACTCGCAGTGGCGCCTCGCCGCCCGGGTCCAGGCGCCGACGCTGGTGATCGGTGGCCTGAACGACAAGCTGGTCGACGCCCGGGTGCCGGTGCAGGTCGCCCGCACGATCCCGGACGCCCGCCTGCTGATCCTGCCCGGCGTCGGCCACGTGGCCCAGATGGAGGTGCCGCGTCTGGTGGCCCGCGCGGTCGTGGGCATGCTCGACGACGTCGGCGCCCCGGTCGCCGGTTAGCGAAACGAATTACACAAGATCCATAGGGCGCGACAGCGTCCGCGCCGTGTGCGAGGCTGACGGACGATGATCCACGAAGCACCGACCACGCCAGGAGACCGTCCGCCGTCGCGTCCCGATGGGTGGCGACGCTGGTGGCTTGTGCTGTTTGCCCTGGTCATCGTGGTCGCCGCGGGTTTCGCGGTGGGCCGGCGCATCGAGCAGGGCAACCCGGCCTCGGCCGCCCCGTCCGTCTCCTCGGCGCCCACTCCGGCCACCTCGGCCTCATCGGCCCCGGGCATCTCGTCCGCGCCGGCGCCCGCCCTGTCGTCTTCGCCGGCGCCACTGGTCGAGGCGACCACCAAACCGGCGACAGCGGCGCCTCCGCCCACACACGGCCCGGGCGTTTTCACGTACGCCGCCACGCGCGGCCCGGTGATCGGCACGAAGGGGCCGCTGCGCCGGTTCAAGGTGGCGGTCGAGCGGGGCAGCGGCGAGAACGCCACCGCGTTCGCGGCCGCCGTCGCCGCGACGCTGGGTGACAAGCGCAGCTGGACCGGCACCGGTCAGCTGCGGCTCCAGCTCGTGCCCGGCGCCGACAAGGCCGATTTCACGGTCTTCCTGGCCACCCGCGACACGGCCGGCAAGATGTGCCTCCAGGGCGGCACCAACATCAAAGTCGGCGGCGTCCCGTACACGTCGTGCCGGACGACCGGCCGCGCGATCATCAACCTCGATCGCTGGCGGCTCTCGTCACCGCCGTACCTCAAAAGCAAGGTCTCTCTCGCCGTCTACCGGCAGTACGTCATCAACCACGAGGTCGGCCACGAGCTGGGACATCACCACCAGAACTGCCCCAAGGCGGGCGGACCGGCCCCGGTCATGGTGCAACAGACATTGACCTTGCGAGGGTGTACGGCGTACGCGTGGCCCACTCGCAACGGAAAACTCTTCACCGGGCCGGCCATCTAAAATTCCCGCATCCCGCATGTCGGGCCGGTGGTGATTGTCATGGCCGTCACCGTCCGGCACGAGCGACAATGGGTGCCGATCCTTACCGTCAACCCGGGGAGTTAACGTGGCACTGCCCCCGCTCGTCGAGCCGGCCGCAGAGCTGTCGATCGATGAGATCCGCCGCTACTCGCGGCACCTGATCATCCCGGATGTCGGGATGGACGGTCAGAAGCGGCTGAAGAACGCCAAGGTCCTGGTCGTCGGCGCGGGCGGTCTCGGCTCGCCGGCGCTGCTCTACCTGGCCGCCGCCGGCGTGGGCACGCTGGGCATCGTCGACTTCGACACGGTCGACGAGTCCAACCTCCAGCGTCAGGTCATCCACGGCGTCTCCGATGTGGGCCGGCCCAAGGCCGAGTCCGCCGCGGCGAGCATCGCGGAGATCAACCCGCTGGTGAACGTGGTCATCCACAACACCGCGCTCGACCGCGACAACGTCAAGGAGATCTTCAGTCAGTACGACCTGATCGTCGACGGCACCGACAACTTCGCGACGCGCTACATGGTCAACGACGCCGCGGTGCTGCTCGGCAAGCCGTACGTCTGGGGCTCGATCTATCGTTTCGACGGCCAGGCCTCGGTCTTCTGGGAGGAGCACGGTCCCTGCTACCGCTGCCTCTACCCGGAGCCCCCGCCGCCCGGCATGGTGCCGAGCTGCGCCGAGGGCGGCGTCCTCGGCGTGCTGTGCGCGTCGATCGGCTCGATCCAGGTCAACGAGGCCATCAAGCTGATCACCGGCATCGGTGAGCCGCTGGTCGGCCGGCTGATGGTCTACGACGCCCTCGAGATGGAGTACCGCAAGATCAAGGTCCGTAAGGACCCGAACTGCGCGCTCTGCGGGGACAACCCCACGGTCACCGACCTGCTCGAGGACTACGAGGACTTCTGCGGCGCCGTCTCCGACGAGGCCCAGGAAGCCACGCTCGACGCCACGATCACCGCCCGTGAGCTGAAGGACTGGCAGGACGCCGGCAAGGACGTGTTCCTGGTCGACGTGCGCGAGCCCGCCGAGTACGAGATCAACCGGATCCCGGGCTCGGTCCTGATCCCCAAGGGCGAGATCCTGTCCGGCGAGGCGCTGTCCCGCTTCCCGCAGGACCGGCAGATCGTGCTGCACTGCAAGTCGGGTGTGCGCTCGGCCGAGGCGCTGGCGGCGCTCAAGGCGGCCGGCTTCAAGGACGCCGTGCACGTGCAGGGCGGCATCGTGTCCTGGGTCAACACCGTCGACCCGTCACAGCCGTCGTACTGATCCATCGCACAGATGTCACGCTGGGGAGTCATCCATCGATTCCCCAGCGTGATTCTGTGTCAAGACGGCACAGCGAAATGCATCGCGTGGTTGTAGCGTCACCGGAGTGGTAGATATCGACGCCGCCATCGGGTACGTCGTGGCGCACGGGGACCCGGTGGAGCGGGCGCGGCTGTCCTACCTGCGTACCGGGCAGCGCCCCGAGCCGCAGGTGATCGAACGCATCGTCGCCGGCCAGACCGAGAGCGGCGGCTGGCCCGCGGCGGCCGACGCCGCGACCCCCTCGATCGACGCGACCGCCTTCCGCCTCAACGAGCTCGACGACCTCGGCGGCCTGCGCGGCGAGCCGGTCGACCGCGCGCTGGCCTGGCTGGCCACCGTGCAACGCCAGGACGGCACCTGGCAGGAGGACGAGTCGCTGGCCGGCGAGGCGCCGGCCTGGGCCATGCCCGGCGACCCCGAGGCCACCCTCTACCTCACCGCCCTCGCCGGTTTCTGGATGACCGTGGCCGAGTTCGAGGCCCACCCCCATCTCGAGGTGCCCGCCCGCTACGGGTCCGCGCTGGCTGCCGCGGCCCGGTGGGTCGTCGCCCAGCTGCGGCCGGACGGCACCTGGCCGTCCTTCCTGGCCGCCGGCTGGCACGCGGCCGGCCTGCTGCACGGCCAGCAGTTCTTCTACGAGTCGGCCCGGCTCCAGCTGGTCCTCGGCGACCGGCTGCCCGAGATGTCACCGGCCGACATCGCCTCGATGGTGGCCGCGCTGCGACGGCTCAACCTGGGCGACGACTGGCTGCTCCAGAGCGCCCGCAAGCGACTCGGCGACACGCAGCGCAACGACGGCGGCTGGGACAGCGCCGAGGGCCCGATCTTCGACGTGAACGCCACCCTGACCGTCCTGCGCGCCTTCCGCTGAGACGTCAAGGGCTGCAACCAAGCTGCACCCCAATGTGCCTGCTCGGCTACCGTCCCGCTACCCGACCGGCATCACTGTGCGTAATAACGGCGTATGGGCTGTCCCGGACAAGACCGGCATAGTGATGGCAGGCCCAGCACGGGCCGAGGCGAGGCGAAGATCCGCTGGGCGATGAAGATGGTCGCTCCAGTCCGGCGGGGAGTCAGTGGCGAAACCGGCGCCTCCTTCTTTCTCCGGAGGAACGCCACCATGCGTCAGTCTGTCAAGCGCGCCGTCATCGCCGGTGTGGCCGTCGTCGCCGTCGGCGGAGCCGCCACCGCCGCCTTCGCCGCCTGGAACGCCACCGGCTCCGGTGTCGCCGGCGCCAACGCCACCACGGCCCAGGAGCTCGAGGTCAGCGCGGCCAAGGTCACCGGCGGGCTGCTCTACCCGACCGGCACCGGCGACGCCGCCGTCACCATCAAGAACCCGAACAAGTACCCGGTGACGGTCAACCGGATCGAGTGGAAGCCCTCCGACGGCGTCCAGTCCGACCGCATGGACGTCTGCTACAACACCGGCGTCTACTTCGGCGACTTCAGCAAGGACGACAACGGCAGCGGCGGCGTGCTGTCCAACCTGGACCTGCACCTGAAGGGCGGCGAGACCCAGACGTTCCCGCTGGCCAAGGCCGTCCACATGACAAACGACTCGCAGAACGGCTGCCAGGGCGCCGCCTTCACCATCAAGGTCAAGGTGACCGGCCTCAGCGCCGCCAAGTGATCGCAAGCCGGCGGTGGGGCGGCGCCCCACCGCCGGCTGTCTTCGCCCGGAGGGCCCCCGATGAGATTGCCCCGATCCGTCCCTGCTGTGAGCTTGATAGCGGCAACGGTGTTCACGGCACCGACAGCGGCGCTGGCTGCCTGGGACACCAGCGCCGGCGGAGCGGCCACCGCGTGGGCGGCCGAGCTGCCGAGGGCGGCAGCCCCGACGGCGGCCGTGCGCGGCACCCAGGTGAAGGTGAGCTGGCCGGACACGACCGGGGTACCCGTCAGCGGCTATCGGGTGACACGCATCGATCAGTCGACAGAACACAGGGTCAGCGCGACCGGAAGCTGCGCCGGCCTGGTGACGACAAGCACTTGCACGGACAGTCACGTGCCGAACGGTCGATGGACGTACGAAATCGTCGCCGTCGCCGGCAACAGCTGGACGTCCGCCCCAGGCACGAGCACACCGGTTCAGGTCCTCAAAGACTCACCGACAGCCGACAAGCCGGCACCAACAGTCGTCTCCCCGACGCCGTCAGCTGTCTCCCCGACGCCGTCGGTCGTCTCTCCAGTGCCGTCGGCCGTCTCTCCGGCGCCGTCAGCTGCGTCGCCGGTGCCACCAGCGGCCTCCGTGCAGCCGTCGACGTCGCCCGAGCCGTCGACGTCGCCCGCACCGTCGAAGTCGCCCCAGCCGTCAGAGTCGCCCGAGCCGCCGAAGTCGCCCAAGCCCGGCGAATCCGCCTCGTCCCCGGCGAGTGCCACCGCCGAGGCGCCGGCGAAGCGCGCGAGCTCAGCATCCCCGTCGAGGGCCACCGGCCCAGCTGTGACCAGCTCCGCCGCCTGACGAGCAGCCGCCGCAAAACGGCCACCCACGGAGCCCGCCCTCCCAGGGGGAGCCCCCGCAGGTCAGTATCGCGGCTTTGGGCTTGATCGTGTCGGGAGCCTGTGGACAACCGGCGACTGTGGACAAGCGTTGTGGCGTGGCCGTTCTGTGCTAGCCGCGCGTGTGGCCGTTGCCCGTGACGATGTACTTCGTCGACGTGAGCTCGGGCAAGCCCATCGGCCCCCGGGCGTGCAGTTTCTGGGTGCTGATCCCGATTTCGGCGCCGAAGCCGAACTCGCTGCCGTCGGTGAAGCGGGTGGACGCGTTGATCATGACGGCGGCGGCGTCGACGCGGGCGGCGAAGCGGCGGGTGGCGGCCAGCGACTCGCTGATGATCGCCTCGGTGTGGCCGGTGCCGTAGCGGCGGATGTGGTCCAGCGCGTCGTCGAGCGAGTCGACGACCGCGACCGAGATGT
Organism: Actinoplanes sp. NPDC048988; assembly: GCF_043197815.1. Classification (NCBI taxonomy): domain Bacteria; kingdom Bacillati; phylum Actinomycetota; class Actinomycetes; order Micromonosporales; family Micromonosporaceae; genus Actinoplanes; species Actinoplanes sp. NPDC048988. Next base: position 122,842 of record NZ_JBICTW010000024.1, read on the forward strand.
CGGCCGAGAGGTATTCCGTTCCCCAGTCCTCCTCGGTGGCCGGCACGACACTGTCGTCGTAGGACGCCACCCGGGCGTCGCCGTGCACCGTCACCCCGGCGTCGGCCAGCTCGGCCAGGATCAGCGGCAGGAAACGGCCGGCGATCTCGCTGTGCACCAGCAGCGACTCCGCGGTGTTGCACACCGACAGGCGCTGGGTCTTCGAGTTCAGCGCCACGGCCAGCGCCTTTTCCAGGTCGGCCGCCTCATCGACGTACACATGGCAATTTCCCACGCCCGTCTCGATCACCGGCACCGTGGACTCCTCGACCACCGCCTTGATCAGCGAGGCGCCGCCGCGCGGGATCAGCACGTCGACCAGGCCGCGCGCCCGCATCAGCTCTTTCACCGAGTCGCGGGTCGTGGCGTCGAGCAGCTGGATCGTGTCGGCCGGCAGGCCGCTGTCGGCGACCGCCTCGCGCAGCACCGCGACGATCGCCGCGTTCGAGTTGAGCGCCGATCCGGAGCCGCGCAGCAGTACCGCGTTGCCCGATTTCAGGCAGATCCCGGCCGCGTCGGCGGTCACGTTCGGCCGGCCCTCGTAGACCATGCCGACCACGCCGAACGGCACTCGTACCTGGCGCAGCTCGAGGCCGTTGGCCAGGGTCGAGCCGCGCACCACGTCACCCACCGGGTCGGGCAGCGCCGCCAGTTCGCGCAGGCCGTCGGCCATCGCCGTGACCCGGGCGGGGTTCAGGGTCAGCCGGTCGATCATCGCGTCGGAGAGCGAGGCCGCGCGCCCGTTCCGTACGTCCACGTCGTTGGCGGCGACGATGTCGCCGGTGTTCTCCTCCAGGCGGTCCGCCATCAGCAGGAGGGCGCGGTCCTTCTCGGCCCGCGTCGCGGCGGCCAGGTCGATCGAGGCCACCCGCGCGTCGGCGGCCTGCTGCAAGACGGTGCTCATGGTGGCCCTCTCAGAGGAGTACGAGGTCGTCGCGGTGCACTACTTCACGTTCATAGCCTGGCCCGAGCGCCGCGGCCAACTCGGGGGTGGAGCGTCCCAGCAGCGCCGGCAGTTCGACGGCGTCGTAGTTGACCAGCCCGCGGGCGACGGGCGCGCCGGAGCCGGCGTCGACCAGGTCGACCGGGTCGCCGGCGGCGAACGAGCCGTCGACCGCCGTGATGCCGGCCGGCAGCAGTGATTTGCGGCGGGCCACCACCGCCGCCACCGCTCCGGGGTCGAGGTGGAGCCGTCCGCGCGGCGCGGTGGCGTGGGCCAGCCAGAAGAGCCGGGCCGCCGGCCGGTGCGCCGCCGCCCGGAACAGGGTGCCGATTTCTTCACCGGCCAGCACCGCGCCGGCGTGCGGCGCGGCCGTGAGCACGACCGGAATGCCGAAACCGGTGGCTATCCGGGCCGCTTCGACCTTGGTCACCATGCCGCCGGTGCCCACGCCGGACTTGCCGGGGACGGCGATGCTGATGCCCTCGAGGTCGGAGTCGTCGCCCACGTACGAGATCTTGCGGGATGAGGGGTCGGACGGGCTGCCCGTGTAGAGGGCATCCACATCGGAGAGCAGCACCAGCAGGTCGGCGTCGACCAGGGCGGCCACCAGGGCGGCGAGCCGGTCGTTGTCGCCGAAGCGGATCTCCTCGGTGGCGACCGTGTCGTTCTCGTTGACGATCGGCAGAGCGCCGAGGTCGAGCAGCTTACGCAGTGTCCGGTACGCGTTGCGGTAGTGCGCGCGCCGGGTCACGTCGTCGACGGTCAGCAGGATCTGCCCGACCGTCAGGCCGTGCCGGGCGAAGCCGGCCGCGTACCGTCCGATCAGCAGGCCCTGGCCGACCGAGGCCGCCGCCTGCTGGGTGGCGAGGTCGCGTGGTCGCCGGCTCAGCCGCAGCGGGGCGAGTCCCGCGGCGATCGCGCCGCTGGACACCAGCACCACCTCGCGCCCGCCGGTCGCCAGACCGCCGAGGGCGTCGACCAGCGCGTCGACGCGCTGCTCGTCGATTCCGCCCGAGGCCGTGGTCAGCGAGGACGAGCCCACTTTGACCACGATCCGGCGAGCTCCGGTCACTTCATCGCGCACCCGGCTAATTCTGCTCGGAGGGGCGCTCGGAACCTGGCCGAGATCCCATATCGTGGCCCGAGTGACACCGCAGGAGTACGTCGAAGAGGTGCTTTCACTCGTGGAGAGGATCCCCGAGGGCCGCGTGATGTCGTACGGCGCGGTCGCCGATGCCCTCGCCGAGCTCTCCGGGCGCAACTCGGCCCGCCAGGTCGGCAGCATCATGGCCCGGCACGGCGGTGGCGTCCCGTGGCATCGGGTGGTCACCAGCGCGGGCCGGATGCCGCCCGGCCACGAGCGTGAGGCCCGTCAGCGCCTGCTTTCCGAGGGTGTCCCCCTGAGGGGTGACCACGTGGACATGGCTCGCGCCAGCTGGCTTCCCCCGGTCAGGTGAGGCCGATGCGGTCGGCTTCGCCGCGCATCTGATATTCGAAGAAGCCCCGGCGGTCCTCGTCGACCGAGTTCGTGAGCTGTCCGAAGAGTTCGGCGCTGATCGCGCCGCCGAGGTGGATGAAGGCCGACATCGCGGCGGCGACCAGGCGGGCCGGCGCGCCGGGGGTGTACTGCTCGGCGACCCGGCCCAGCTCGTCGGCGTACCCGCCGGTGATCGGCTCGCGCTCGGCGACCCGGCCGGCCAGGTACGCGTCTCGCACGATGCCCGCGATCAGCAGGATCACCCTGGTGGCGGGGCCGATGGTGTCCTGCGGGGCCTGATAGCCGGGCACCGGGCTGCCGTAGATCAGGGCCCATTCGTGCGGGTTGGCCAGCGCCCAGTCCCGTACGGCGTGGGTCGCCCGGAGAAAGCGATCGAGGTCGCCGGTCCCTGTCGCGGCCGCGCGCTCGGCCCCTTCACCGACCGCGTTGTAGGCGTCGACGATGAGCGCCGTCAGTAGTTCGTCGCGGCTCGCGAAGTATCGGTAGACCGCTGACGAGGCCATGCCCATGTCCCGCGCGACCGCGCGCAGGGAGAGGTTGGCACCGTCGGTGACCAGGTGGCGTTTCGCCACCGCTTTGATCTCTTCGGTCATTTCGGCCCGTACGCGGGCCCGTACTCCGGAGGCGCTCATGTAGACCAGTGTGCCATAACGAGAGCAGTGCTCTTGCTTTTGCTCGGCGCTCGTGTCATGGTTGTTCCTGTCAGAGAGCACTGCTCGCAAAGGAGAACACCTCATGGCTTCGCATGTGATCGTCGGTTCCGGCCCGATCGGCTCCTCCGTCGCCCGCCTCCTCGCCGACCGCGGGGAGAGCGTCACGATGGTGACCCGCAGCGGCAGCGGCCCCTCGCACCCGCTGATCGAGCGGGTGGCGGCGGACGCCTCCGACGCCCGCCGGCTGACCGAGCTGACCGAGGGCGCGCAGGCGCTCTACAACTGCGCGAACCCGAAGTACACGGAGTGGCAGAAGCTCTGGTTCCCGATGAACGACGCGATGATCGCGGCCACCAAGGCCACCGACGCGGTCTACGTGATCACCGGAAACCTTTATGTGTACGGCCCGCAGCCCGGCGGCCACATGGACGAGAACACCCCGATGGCGGCAGTCGGGCGCAAGGGCAAGGTCCGCATCAAGATGTGGCAGGACGCCCTGGCCAGCGGCGTGCGCACGGTCGAGGTGCGCGGCTCCGACTACATCGGCGCGGGCGCGGTCGGCGTCTTCTCGGCGGTGCTGCTGCCCGCGATCGACAAGGGTGCCAAGTCGGCCTGGGTGCCGGGCGACCCGACCCTGCCGCACAGCTTCACCTACACCGGCGACATGGCCCGCACGATGGTCACGCTGGCCGCCGACTCACGCGCGTGGGGCCGCGCCTGGCACGCGCCGACCGCCCCCGCCATCAGCATCGGTGAGCTCGCCGACCGGTATTGCGCGCTGACCGGCAAGTCCCGCCTGACCTTGCACAAGATGCCGCGCTTCGTGATGCACACCGCCGGCCTGGTCCACCCGATGAGCCGCGAGCTGGCCGAGATGGACTACCAGTTCTACGCGCCCTTCCGCCTGGACAGCTCGCTGACCGAGCGCACGTTCGGCCTGACCGCGACCTCCCTCGACGTCGGCATCCGCGAGACCGCCGACGACGCCAAGTCCATCGCCACCCGCACGATGTGACGGCTCAGAGGAGCAGTCCGACGCCGCCGCGACGAGGATCGCCGGCGGCGCCGGCCTGACCGACAGCGGTCACGCCGCCGAAGTAGTGGTTCTTTTCCGGCCACTGCTGGATCTGGAAGCCCGCGCCGGCCAGCGCGGCCAGTTCGTCCCGGCGGCATCCCGGCTCGGCGTGCACGGTGTCGTCGACCACGTGGTACCGCGACCGCCCGATCGCCTCACCCATGTCCAATCCGTCGACCAGCACCCCGAGCAACGTGCTGATCAGCGCCGTCCGGATCCGCGAGGCCCCGGCCGAGCCGGCCGCGACCGCCAGCTCGCCCTCCGGATCGATCACCACGAGCGGGCACATGTTCGACGACATCCGCCGGCCCGGCGCCAGGTCGCTGGTGATCAGCTCACCCTCGCCCAGCATCGAGTTCAAGTTGATGCCCAGCCCGGGCAGCCAGACCCCCGATCCCAGACCGAGCGTCGTGGTGATGACGCAGGCGTTCCCCTCGGCGTCCACCACCGAGACGTTCGTGGTGTCGCCGATCTTCTGCCGCCCCTGGTCGCGCAGCGCCGTGGCCACCCCGACGGCCCGCTCCGGCTGGCTGAGGCCGTCCGGCAGACCGGCGATCGTGTCGACCGTCCGATTGAGATCGTGGCGGGCCCGCACCCGGTACCCGGCCAGCATCGCGTGGTCGACCGGCGTCTCCAGCACCCGGTAGTCGGCCAGGTCGCGCGGCCCGAGGCAGCCGTTGGCGGCGCGGACGGTGTCGACCAGCAGCTCCGCGTACTCGCCGGTGTAGAAGATTTCCGGCCCGGCCGCCGCCAGCTTCTCCATCGCCGTGCCGAGCCCCTCGTGGCGCAGCAGGTCACCGCCCTGCAAGCGCCGTCCGCCGGGCGTGTAGACGTCGGCGCCCTCGCCCCAGGCCAGCGCCGGCGCGCACGCGTCGAGCGTCTGGGCGTGCGCGGCCGGCACGGCCACGCCGCTGTACGCGATGGCCGTCGCGGGCGCCACCACGTCCGCCCACGGCAGGCGCCCCCAGCGCCGGTGCACCTCGCCGCACCCGGCCGGAACGCCCGGCACCGCGACGCTCGCCCCGCCGATCGAGTAGACCTGCGGCATCCCACCGAAGAACACGTCGACCGCGACCATCGGGCCGGCCTCGCGGTCGCCGTCGGTCCCCGGCACCGCGACGAAGAAGTCGAGGCAGGTGACCTCGCCGCTGGCCGCGTCGAAGTAGGTGGCGAACCCGCCTCCGCCCAGTCCGGTGTAGATGGTCTCGGCCGCGCAGCAGGCGAGAACGGCCGCGACCGCCGCGTCCGCCGCCGTGCCTCCCTCGCGCAGGATTCGTAGCCCGGCCTCCGCAGTCGCCGGATGGCTGGCGGCGACCCCGGCAGGAATCCTTTTCATTTCGCGAAGCGTAGAGCCAAGCGCATGATCATGGTTACCATCCGCATTCATGACGCCTGCGGGTCCCTCTCCCGACGTACGGCCGGTGCCCGCCCTGCCTCGTCGTGTCTTGGCCGGATATTCCGTGGGTTCGCTGGTGACCGGCGCTTTCGGCACCGTGCCGGGTTTGCTCCTCCTGCCCTATCTGACGGATACGTTAGGTGTGGCGGCTGGCGTGGCCGGCCTGCTCGTCCTGCTGCCGAAGGCATGGGACGTGCTGGTCAACCCGATCGCCGGCCGGATCTCGGACCGCAGCGGCGACCGCCGGCCGTTCCTGCTGGTCGCCGGGCTGCTCCTGGCCGTGCTTTTCGCGGCCATGTTCGCCGGCCCCTTCCGCGGCGGGGCCGCCGCCGGCGCCTACGTCGCCCTCGCCTTCCTGGTGACCGCCACCGCGTACGCCTTCTTCCAGGTGCCCTACGTCGCCATGCCGGCCGAGCTGACCGACGGTTACGGCGAGCGGACCCGGCTCATGACGTGGCGGGTCGCCGTCCTGGCGCTGGCCATCCTGATCTCCGGCGCGCTCGCTCCGCTGGTCGTGGAGCAGACGGGTGGTGGCCTGGTGGGCCATCGGTGGTCGGGCATCTTCGTCGGCCTCCTCATCGCCGTGGGAACGCTGGGCGTCTATTTCGGTACGCGCGGAGCCGCGACCCGCGCCGCGCCGGCGGCCGAGCCCGACCTGCGAACTCAGCTGCGCGTCGCCGTGGCCAACCGCCCCTTCCGCGCTCTGCTGCTCTGCTGGGTGATTCAGGCCGTCGGCATCGGCACGATGCTCGCCGGCGTGCAGTACTTCGCCGACCACGTCGTGGCCCGCGAGTCGGGCGCCACCTTCCTCTTCGCGGCCTTCGTCGGACCGGCGCTGCTGGTCATGCCACTGTGGACGCGCGCCGGCCGTCGATACGGCAAACTGCGGTCGCTGGTGGCCGGATCGCTGCTCTTCGCGGCGGGCGCCTTCGTGTTGCTGGCCGCACCCGCCCTGGCGCCCGTGCCGATCTATCTGATCGTCGCGATGATCGGCGTCGGTTACGCCGGACAGCAGGTCTTCGCGATGGCCATGCTGCCGGACTGCATCGCCCACGACACCGAGCGAACCGGCAAGCGGCAGGCCGGAGTCTTCACGGGCCTCTGGACGGCCGGTGAGACGCTGGGCCTCGCGCTGGGGCCGGGGCTGTTCGCATTGGTCCTCCAACTGTTCGGATATGTCTCGTCGTCGACGGGCGAGGCCGCCACCCAGGACGACACCGCCCGGCTGGGCGTGCTGCTCGGTTTCACAGTGGTGCCGGCCGTGCTGGTCGCGGCCGCGGTCCCGCTATTACGCGCCTATCGGGACATCGCGCGGTAGCTACTTTGGTAGGGGTCCGGCCAATCCTTTGGTCGCTTATCGCCGCGTGGATCGTGGACTAGCGTCAGCGGCATGTTCGAGGCACTGCCCGGCAAGGGCGTCCCAGGTGACCAGATCCTCGCCGAGCTCCAGCAGCTGCGGGCGGCCGATCTGCCGACACACGGTGGCCGCCTGTTCGCCTATGTCTACGACCCGGCGCTGGACGGCCTCGACGAGCTGGCCCGCGCGGCCTATGCGATCTCCGCGCACGTCAACGGCCTCGACCCCACGGCGTTCCCCTCGCTGCTCGCCATGGAAAACGCTCTGGTCGGCGCCGCGGCCGGGTTGCTCGGCGGCGACGAGCGCACGGTCGGCAGTGTCACCAGCGGCGGCACCGAGTCGCTGATCCTCGCGGTCAAGGCGGCCCGTGACTCCCGTCCCGAGCTGGCGACCCCGCGCCTGGTGATCCCGTCCACCGCCCACGCCGCGTTTGCCAAGGCGGCGCACTATCTGCGTGTCGCCCTCGACGTGGTCCCGGTCGGCGGCGACCTGCGAGCCGACCCGGCCGCCCTCGCGGCGGCCATCGGCCCCGACACCGTGCTGGTCGCGGCCTCAGCGCCGTCGTACGCCCACGGCGTCGTCGACCCGATCCCGCCGATCGCCGCCCTCTGCGCCGAGCGCGGCGTCCGCTTCCACGTCGACGCGTGCTTCGGCGGCTGGGTCCTGCCCTACCTGCGCCGCCTCGGCGCCGACCTGCCGCCCTTCGACCTTTCGGTGCCCGGCGTCACCAGCATCTCGGTCGACCTGCACAAATACGCCTACGCGCCCAAGGGCGTCTCGATCCTGCTCCACCGCGACGAGGCCTTGCGCCTCCCGCAGTACTTCGCGTACGCGGGCTGGCCCGGCTACACGATGATCAACCCGATCATCTCGTCCACCCGCTCCGGCGGCCCGATCGCCGCCGCCCTGGCCACCCTCCGCCACATCGGCGACGCCGGCTATCTGGATCTGGCCGCGCGGACCCGCGAGTCCGTGACCGTCCTGGCCGACGCGGTGACGGCCACCCCCGGTCTCCGCCTCTTCGCTCCACCGGAGACCAGCGTCGTCTGCCTGACAGCCGAGGGCAAAGGCGCCGAGGAGGGTGAGGGCGCCGTCGATGTCTTCGTCCTCGCCGACGAGCTCGCCGCGCGCGGATGGCACACCCAACCGCAGATGGCGTACGCCGACCTCCCGCCCACGATTCACCTGACCGTGACCGCCTCCGTTCACGCGACGGCCCCCGACTTCGCCACCGACCTGGCCGACGCCGTGGCCGCGGCCCGGGCCGCCGGTCCCGTCGCCCTGCCCGCCCCGCTGCTCGAGGCCGCCGGCGCGCTGACACCGGAGCAGGTCACCCCCGAGCTCATCGCCGGCCTGGCCGAGACCATGGGCCTGGGCGGCGGCGACTTCACCAAGATGGCCGCCGTCAACTCCTTGCTCAACGTGGCTCCGCCCGCGTTGCGCGAGGCGCTGCTGACCGGCTTCCTGAGCCTGCTCCAGCGTCCCGCCGTGCGGCAGGGGTAGGTTGAGCCTGTGTCCGGTCTGCCAGGAGTCCTCGGGGAGCCCATCAAGTTCGTGTTGAACTGGGGGCGGCGCTACTCGCTCTGGGTGTTCAACTTCGGGCTCGCCTGCTGTGCGATCGAGTTCATCGCCTCCAGCATGAGCCGGCACGACTTCATGCGGATGGGCGTCATCCCGTTCGCGCACGGGCCCCGGCAAGCCGACCTCATGGTGGTCTCGGGCACGGTCACCGACAAGATGGCGCCGGCGATCAAGCGGCTCTACGACCAGATGCCCGAGCCGAAGTACGTGATCTCGTTCGGGTCCTGCGCCAACTGCGGTGGGCCGTACTGGGACTCGTACTCGGTGACCAAGGGCGTCGACCAGATCATTCCGGTCGACGTCTACGTGCCCGGCTGCCCGCCGCGGCCCGAGGCGCTGCTGCACGGCATTCTGCGGCTGCAAGAGAAGATCGCGGCCGAGCAGGCCGGGCCCGGCGGGGTGTCCCGGCCCGATCCGCTGGCGGCCAAGCGGGACGTCGCGTCACTCAGCGCTCCGATCGTGACCCCGCAGGGTGCAAGTGGGGACTAGTCTCCGCAGGTATGACTGAGCAGCGCGCGGACTTCATCATCGAGGTCCTGACCAGGGAATTCGGTGGGTTGATAGCTGTCGATCCGGCCGCTTTCCGCCGCAAGTTCCGGAAGATGGCGGCTTCGCCTTTCGCCTTCTATCGCGGCAGCGCTTCGCTGTTCTACGCCGACCTGTCGGCCGGCTATGCCGACGACAGCTTCCTCGACGAGCACACCAGCCGCGTCTGGATTCACGGCGACCTGCACGCCGAGAACTTCGGCACGTACATGAACTCGTCCGGGCAGCTCGTCTTCAACGTCAACGACTTCGACGAGGCGTACGTCGGGCCCTTCTCCTGGGATCTGAAGCGCTTCGCGGCCAGTGTGGCGCTCATCGGATATCAGAAGGCGCTCTCCGACGACAACATCACCACCCTGGTCACCACGTTCGCCCGCTCCTACCTGACCGAGCTGCGGGCCATCGCGACCGGCGGCGACGACGCGATCGGGTCGATCACCCTGGACAACGCGGACGGCGTGCTCCGCCGGGTGCTCCAGGAGGCACGCCTCAACACGCGCGTCGACCTGCTCAACGGGCAGACCGTCATCGACGATTATGAGCGCCGGTTCGCGCTGCTCGACGGCGTCTACGAGACCGACGAGGCCACCGACGCCATGGTCCAGGCCGCCTTCGAGCAGTACCTGACCACGTTGCCGCAGGCCACCCGGCCGGTGGCCACCCACATCAAGGACATCAAGCTGCGCAAGGGCGTCGGCATCGGATCGGCCGGGCTGCCCAGCTACAACCTGCTGCTCGAAGGGCACACCCAGGCCCTCGAGAACGACGTGATCATCTACATGAAGCAGGCGCAGGTGCCGGCCGTCGCCCGCTGGATCGACGACGAGCGGGTCCGCGCGTACTTCCGGCATCAGGGGCACCGCACCGCCGAGTCGCAGCACGCCCTGCAGGCACACGCCGATCCGTGGGTCGGCTACACCACCCTGGACGGTGTCGGCCAGCTCGTGGCCGAGGTCTCGCCGTACGCGGCCGACCTCGACTGGGCCGACGTGAACGAGCCCGAGGAGCTCACCGGCGTCCTGTCCGACCTGGGCCGGGCCGTCGCCCGCATGCACTCGGTGGCCGACGACGAGTCCAGCCACGACCTCGTCGACTTCTCCACCGAGGAGGCCATCGTGGCCGAGATCGACAAGGATGAGGCCGGTTTCGTCCGGCATCTGGTCGAGTTCGCCCATCGCTACGGCGACCAGGCCCGCGAGGACCACCAGGACTTCGTCGACGTGTTCCGCAACGGCCGGCTCCCCGGACTCTGACGCCGGAGCCCCTAGGATGACGCCATGACGCCTGACGAGGTCGGCGAGCGCCTGGTCGCGCTCCTGACGGACGACTCGCCGGACGCGCCTCCGGGCGAGATCGTCGCCGGTCTCTCCGGTGGCGGCCCCGGCCACGAGCGGGCCGTCGTCGACGTGCCGGTCGCGCGGTGGTGGGAGACGGTCGGCACGGCCAAGCACAACGGCGCCCTCGGCTGCGACTTCTTCGACTGGCTGTCGGCCGTCGACGAGGGCGCCGACGGGTTCCGCGTCGTCGCCCACCTCTACTCGACCCGCCGCCGGCACGCGCTGCTGCTCCGGACGCTCGTGCCGCGCGATGAGCCGGTCATCGAGTCGGTGACCGAGCTGTTCGCCGGCGCCGACTGGCACGAGCGGGAGACGCACGAGATGTTCGGCGTCACCTTCGCCCGCCACCCCGACATGCGGCCTCTGCTGCTGCCGCCCGGCTTCGAGGGTCACCCGCTGCGCAAGGAGTTCGTGCTGGCCTCCCGCGTCGCCAAGGCCTGGCCGGGCGCCAAAGAGCCGGGCGAGTCCGAGGCCGGTACGGCCAAGCGCGCCCCCATGCGGCCGCCGGGCGTGCCCGCGCCCCACGAGTGGGGACCCCAAGCCTGATGCCGCTGTGGCTCGATCTCACGATCAGGGTGCTGGCCGTCGTGGTCGGCTTCCTGGTGCTGCCGCTGGTCGTCGGCCAGGCCGAGCACAAGGTGATGGCCCACATGCAGGGCCGCCTCGGCCCGATGTACGCCGGTGGCTACCACGGCTGGGCGCAGCTGGTCGCCGACGGCGTGAAGTTCGTCCAGAAGGAGGACATCACTCCCGGCGACGCGGACCGGCGGGTCTTCCGCCTGGCGCCCCTGGTCGCCCTGTTCCCGTACCTGCTGGTCCTGCTCGTCATCCCGCTCGGACCGGACGGCCTCGTCGCGCAGGCCCTGGACGTGGGTCTGTTCTTCGTCCTGGCCGTGCTGGGCGTGGGCGTGGTCGCCGTGCTGATGTCGGCGTGGGCTTCGGCGAACAAATACAGCCTGCTCGGCGGCCTGCGCGGCGCCGCCCAGCTGCTCGGCTACGAGCTTCCCCTGGTGCTGGCGGCGGCCAGCGTCGCCATGGCGGCCGGCACGCTGAGCCTGCCCGGCATCGTCGAGGCGTGGCGCCCCTGGTGGCTGCTCTGGCAGGCCCCGGCCGCGCTCGTCTTCTTCATCGCCGGCCTGGCCGAGATCCGCCGCCCACCCTTCGACATGCCGATCGCCGACTCGGAGCTGGTCTTCGGCTACATGACCGAGTACACGGGCCTGCGCTTCGCGTTCTTCCTGCTTGCGGAGTACGTAGGCATCGTCGTGATCGCCGCTCTGACCACAGTCCTGTTCCTGGGCGGCTGGCACGGCCCCTTCGCCGACCACCTCGGCTGGCTCTGGACCCTGACCAAGATCTTCGCCGTCTCGTTCGTCATCATCTGGCTGCGCGTCAGCTACCCCCGCCTGCGCGAGGACCAGCTCCAACGCCTCTGCTGGCTGGTCCTGGTCCCCGTCTCCCTGGCCCAGCTAGTCCTGACCGCCACGGTCAAGGTGCTTACCTGACTCAGAGGTAGCGGGGAGTGAGCCGCTTGAGTGGCACCCGGGACTGTAAAACGAACGGTGTAACTCCTGATCAAGGAGACGCACCTGATGACCGTCATGACGGATGCCGTGGATACTTCCGCGGTGGCGAAGAA
>NZ_JBICTW010000025.1:0-133383 GCF_043197815.1 Actinoplanes sp. NPDC048988
CCTCCAGCGCCGATGGTACTGCACTCGGGAGGGTGTGGGAGAGTAGGACGCCGCCGGACTCAACGTGAAACAGTAGGCCCACCCTTCGGGGTGGGTCTACTGTCATTTCCGCCCCTTTTCTCAAGCGTGAGGCCGTGGCGGGTTGGGGGCGGTGGGTTTTCTTACGCTCGGACGGTCGGGGGAAGAGGGTAACCACTCGGGCTGACTGGGAAGCGTTTTATGCCTCGAGTGGTCACCCTCTTCCCCCGACCTTGCCGGGTATCCGGTCACCCCAGGCAATAAGGGTCACGGTCCGAAGAACAACACCGGGCAGACGTGACGCCGGCGGGCCGTAGGCTTGGGTGGGTGGGCAAGGCCCGGCGGGCCGGTGTGGGCGGGGCGGCTTGTGATCGTGGGGTGGCATGGTCGATAAGAACCCAGAAGTCGGCTCGGGGCACCGCATACTCACTGCACGCGCAGGCCGGTTTAAGCCTTGGCCAAGCGTCAGCCCGTACCCACGCGGGTCTTTCGGTGTCCGGTTTCTGGGTTCTTATCGACCATGCCACCCAGCAGCCAGGAGCCGCTCAGCGCAAGCGAAGCGCGCAGCTCGCGTTGCACCCAAACCTACGGCCCGTCATCCAAAGCAACCGGCGCGAGTTGTTCTTCGGACCCGCCATGCCTTCCGCCGGGTAACCAAATGCCCGGCAAGGTTTGGGGCAGAGGGTGACCACTCGAGGCATAAAACGCTCCCCAGTCAGCCCGAGTGGTTACCCTCTGCCCCAAACCGTCCGAGCGCAAGAAAGCAACCCGCCCCCGAGCCCCGGGCTCAGGGCAGCGAAAAGCTAGTTGTCCTCAGCCTTACCTTGACGCCAATACCCCATGAAGGCGACGGACCGACGATCCACCCCGCACTCGGAAACCAGATGGCGGCGGATCGTTTTGATGGCCGCGGCCTCCCCCGCCAGCCACGCGTAGAAGCGGCTGGCGTCGGTCAACGGCTCGGGGACCTCCCACAGGATGTCGTGGTCCACGTCGACGTCTTCGAGGTCCGGTACCGGCGTGCCGGCTACGTCGCCGAGCATGCGGCGGGTTGCCTGGCGTACGGCGGGGATCAGCTTGTCGCCCTGGGGGGCGCCGTTGCGAGGGAGCCATGTCACCCGGACGTTCGGCGGGGCCACCACGTCGGTGAGCTGGTCGCCGTCTTCGGGGACTTCCAGGAGCGCTTCGCCGCGGGCGTCGGCGGGGAGTTTGGCCAGGATGGAGGCGATGGCCGGTACGGCGGTTTCGTCGCCGCCCAGGAGCAGGCAGTCGGTGTGGGCCGGCGGGTGGAAGTCGATGCCGCCGTGGATGCCCTCGAAGTCGGCGTTCGGGCCCATCAGGTAGGCGGTGTCGCCGGGCTGGGCTTCGGCGGCGAACTTCGACGCGGGGCCGGTGCTGCCGTGCAGGACCATGTCGACGTCCACCTCGTTGAGGTGGGCACGCACCGCGCGGATCGTGTAGGTGCGGATCGGATTGCGGTGCTCGGCGGGCAGGTCGCGCCACTCCGTGTACCAGTCGGCGCCGGTCGGCAGGTGCGTGAAGCCGACTTCGGGCAGCGCGGTCAGAAGCTTGATGCGCTGGTCGTACCCGTTGTCGGCGAACTTGTGGAGATCCCCGCCGGTGAAGGTGATCCGCACGAAGTTCGGGCTCAAGCGTTCAACCTTGCGCACATCAACGGCAAAGAAACGCCACGGCAGTACGGCCACAGCCTGCTCAACAGTCTGGGTCACAGGGCCCTCCTCAGACGCGCGCGGTCCCACCCGGTCCCGGCTTAAGGTATGGCTAACCTAACCTGAACCGCCCGCCGACCACCACCCACCCCCCCATCGAATGTGAAATGTCGGCGACCCAGACTCGACCGGGCCGGGCAGAGGCCGTACCCGGCCCCGGCTTCCCGCAGCGCCGAGCTGGCGCGCCGTGCTCTGCCGTTGGCGCTGCGCTCTGTGGCTGGTGGGCGCCGCATTCTGCTGTGGCACCGCACTCTGCGCCTGGTGGGCGCCGTGCTCTGCCGTTTGGACCGCACTTGCTGCCTGGTGGCGCGCCGCGCTCTGCTGTTGGCGCTGCGCTCTGTGGCTGATGGGCGCCGCATTCTGCTGTTGGCACCGCACTCTGCGCCTGGTGGCGCGCCGCGCTCTGCTGTTGGCACCGCACTCTGCCGCTCGCGCACTTCGACGGCCATCGCTTGGCGCGTCCTCAGCTGCGGAGCGCGGGACGGGCTGTCGGGTGCGGGGCTGGCTGTCGGGTACGGGGCGGGCTGTCGGGTGCGGAACGCGTCGCCACCTGTGGAGGGGCTGTCAGCTGTGGAGGGACTGTCAGCTGTGGGGATCGCTGGTTTCGCCCTGGTCTTGGTCGGGGCTCGGTCCGGGTTCGCCTTCGGAGGCTGCGGCCGAGGTGTAGACGCGGGGCTGAGGGATTCCGGCCTTGGCGGTTGCTGCGGGTGGGCCGTGGACGACCGGCGGTGCGGAGGTGGGCCGGGTTGGTGTCGGAGAGCTGGGCGGGTTTGGCGCAGCCTCCGAGGTCGCTGGTTGGAAAGGGCCGCCGGCGGAAACGTTGGGAACCGTAGGTCCCGAGCCCGGTTCGTGGTGCGGGGCATGGCGTTTGAAAGCAGGGCCCGTGGCAGTGGCGGGGCGGGAAGCGGGCGAGCCGCCGGCGTTGGGCGCAGGCGCGGCCTCTCCGGAAGGGCGAGCCCGGGCGGCCAGCCCGAGGGCCGGCGGCAGGATGGCGGAACCGCCCGTCCGAGAGGGCTCGGCGCGGTCGTCGGCGCCGGCTCCGCCAGCCGCGTCGGCGCCGGTAGGGCGTCCATCGGAGACGGAGCCGCCCCCGATGGGTGCTGGAGGTCCGGCAGCGGTGGTGCGTCCGGCAGAGATGGGTGCTGGAGGTCCGGCAGCGGTGGTGCGTCCGGCGGAGATGGGTGCTGGAGGTCCGGCAGCGGTGGTGCGTCGGGCGGAGATGGGTGCTGGAGGTCCGGCAGCGGTGGTGCGTCGGGCGGAGAGGGGTGCTGGAGGTCCGGCAGCGGTGGGGCGTCGGGCGGAGATGGGTGCTGGAGGTCCGGCGGCGGTGGGACGTCCGGCGGAGACGGTGTCGCTTCCGACGGGTGCTGTGGGTCTGGTGGGGATGGACTCGTCTCCGATGCGTGCTGTGGGTTTGGTGGCGGTGGGACGTCCGGCGGAGATGGGCTCGTGTCCGTTGGGTGCTGTGGGTCTGGTGGCGGTAGGGCGCGCGGGGGAGGCTGGGCCGCCTCCTATGCGTGCTGTGGGCACGGTGGCTGGGTCGGGTCGAGTGAGAGGGCCTTCGGGGGGTGTGGGCGCGGCTGGGGTCTCGCGGGGTGGGGCTGGTGCTCGGCCGGCTCGGGTGTGGGGGATCAGGCCGCCTTGGTTTTCGGGGAGGGCTATCAGGACTGCGGCTACGGGGGCGGCTGTGGCCGGGGTCAGTTCGGCGGCGGCGCGGTGGGCGGTGGAGCGGGTCAGGCGGGTGAAGTCGGCTACCAGGAGGACCAGGTCGCTGACGGCGGCCAAGGCGACCGCGTCGGCGACGTGCAGGGTGGGGGCCGAGTCGAGAACTATGACGTCGCAGTTGGACTTCAGTTCGCGGAGCATTTCGCCGAATGAGGCGGCCAGCAGGTCGGGGGCGTCGGGCTGGTCGGGGCCGGCGGCCATCAGGCGCAGGTTCGGTACGGGGCCGTCGCGTAAGGCTGAGGCGCCGGAGATGTCGCCGGTGAGGATTCCGGTCAGGCCCCGGTCCCGGGAGAGGGCGAACATCTGGTGCAGGACCGGGCCTCGCACGTCGGTGTCGATCAGCACTACCCGGCGGCCGGACTGGGCCAGGGCGATCGCCAGGTTGGCGGCGGTGGTGCTGCGGCCCTCGCCCTCGTGGGCGCTGGTGATCAGGACGGTGGCGGGTCCCTCGAGGCAGGCTTCCAGGCGGGCGCGGAGGTAACGGTAGGCCTCGGCGTCGGCCGAGGCGGGGGAGCGCAGCAGTACGGGCAGCGGGGCGCCCGGTCCGCGCGAGCGGCGGGCGCGAGGGATGGTGGCCAGGACCGGGAGGCCGGTGAGGTGTTCGAAGTGGACGCGGCCGCGTACCCGGTCGCGGGAGCGGAGCCACGCCACGAGGGCGCCGAGCAGAAGGCCGGCGGCGGCGCCGATTGCCGGGTAGAGCCAGCGCGGAAGCCAGGTCACCCGGGTCGCGGAGGCGGCGGGGGTGATCAGCGAGGCGGAGATTCCGGTCTGGGCGGTGGAGGCGTTGCGGTAGGCGGCGTACTGGGTGGCGACGGCCTGGGCTCGGGTGCGGGCGGTGGGGGCGGTCGAGGCCTCGTACGCAATGGTGAAGGTCGTGCCGGCGGAAGCGGGCGTGACGTGAAGGCCGTCGGCCAACGTTTGCTGGGAGATGCCGAGGGACGTGGCCGCGGGGCGGAGGACGGCGGCCGAACGGGCGATCTCGCTCTCCGTGGCCGGGTCGGCGGGTACGGGCGTGATGGCGGCGCGCACGCGGGGTTCGGCGACGAGCGTGGCCTCGGCGCGGTAGCGGGCCGGCTCGAGCAGGGCCAGGCCCCAGGCGAGGGCCGCCAGCAGGGTCATCAGGAGCAGGGTCCACCAGCCGTACCCGCGGATCAGCCGTGCGGGCTCGCTCGTCGTCGTCATCCGGGCGCCTCCCGTCATGCCGTCTGGGATCGAGCCTAAGTCCCCCTCGTCACGGACCGCTACCGGAAAAGCGCGGTGTGGCGAGGGGGTGGCAGCGCCCGAACGAGGGGTCGGACGGCCCGCGCGGGAGGGGCACGCGGGAAGAGGGCCGTGCGGGAGGGGGAGTGGCGCGAAGGGGGCGGCGTGGGAAGGGGAGTGGCGCGAAGGGGGCGGCGTGGGAAGGGGCGGCGGGAGTGGGAACGGCAGGGGAGGGAGCGGCGGGAATCGATGTTACTGGGAGATTTCGGGTGGGGTGTGGACATGGGTTTCGGTGGCATCTAGGGTGGGCGATACCGCCGACAATCGAAGCGCTTCGACGATGGGGGCCACTAGGGCTGAGTGGGTTGTCCCGTCGTTCCTGAGAATGCCCTCCTTCGATGAGGAGAAATGCCCATGCGAAGGCGTTTCCTGACCGTCCTGGCCGCGGCGATGCTGGTCGCGCCGGCGGTTCCTGGAGTTGCGCACGCGGGACCGTCCTACCCGTTCCGTGATCCGCGGCTGCCGTTGCCGGCGCGGGTCGACGACCTTGTCGGGCGGCTCACGCTCGATGAGAAAGTTTCCCTTCTTCACCAATATCAGCCGGCCGTTCCGCGGCTCGGACTCGACTTCTTCAAGACCGGGACCGAGGCGCTGCACGGGGTCGCCTGGTCGACCGACATCGACAACAACGGCGCCGTGGTGACCGCCGACGGCACCGCCTTTCCGCAGGCCGTCGGTTTGGCCAGCACGTGGGATCCGGATCTGATCACGCGGGTCGGCGCGGCCGTCGGTGACGAGGCGCGGGGATTCCACGCCGAGAATCCGCGCGTGTTCGGGCTCAACCTGTGGGCCCCGGTGGTCAACCTGCTGCGCGACCCCCGGTGGGGGCGCAACGAGGAGGGCTACTCGGAGGATCCGCTGCTCACCGGGGCCATCTCCACGGCGTACGGGAAAGGTCTCCAAGGTCCTGACCCGGCCCACCTGAAGACCGCCCCGACGCTGAAGCACTACCTGGCGTACAACAAGGAGACGCTGCGCGACACGACCTCGTCGAACGTGCCGCAGCGCGTACTGAACGAGTACGACCGGCAGGCTTTCAAACCCGCGCTGACCGCGAACGCCGCGACCGGCGTCATGGCCTCGTACAACCTGATCAACGGGCGCCCGGCGACCGTCGACCCCGACCAGGCGACGCTGCTGCGCCGGTGGGCCGACTATCCGCTGTTCAACGTCAGCGACGCGTGGGCGCCGAACGGCCTGGTCCAGTCGCAGAAGTACTACGGGACCCAGGCCGAGGCCGACGCCGCCGTGATCAAGGCGGGGCTGGACAGCTTCACCGTCGACGACACCAATGCCGTGCCGACGGTGACCGCCGTCAAGCAGGCGCTCGCGCAGGGCCTGCTCACCGGGAAAGACGTGGACAGGGCGGTCGGGCACGCGCTGAGCATCCGGTTCCGGCTCGGCGAATTCGATCCGGGCGGCGGCCGCTACGCCGCGATCGGCGCCGAGGTGATCGACAGCCCGGCCCATCGGAAATTGGCGCGGGAAACCGCCGGCGACGCGATGGTGCTTCTCAAGAACAACGGCCTTCTGCCGTTGAAGAAGGACAGGACCGCTGTCATCGGCCCGCTCGCCGGCACGCTGTACACGGATTGGTACGGCGGGAAATTGCCGTACGAGGTGACGGCCGTCGACGGCATCCGGGAACAGGCCCGGGAGACGGTGAGCAGCACCGGCTCCGACCGGATCGCGCTCAAGCTCGGCGACCGCTACCTGGCCGGCGGCCCGGACGCGGTCACCGTCACCGCCCCGAGCGCGACGGCCGAGGCGCAGTTCGACGTGGTCGACTGGGGGCAGGACATCCTCACCCTGCGCAACGTGGCCAACGGCAAGTACCTCGGCAACACCAACGGGGTGTTCACCACCCGCGACGACCAGCCCAACGGCTGGTTCGTGCAGCAGCAGTTCAAGCTGGAAAAACAGGCCGACGGCACCTTCGCGCTGCGCTACGCCGGCTACGAGACGCTGGAAAGCTGGTTCGGCCCGAACAAGTACCTCACCGTGGGTGCCGACGGGAAGCTGACGCTGGGTTCACCCGACGCGGCCGGCGCGGCCCACTTCACGCGTGAGGTGCTGCGCAGCGGCGTCGACGAGGCGGTCGCGGCGGCCAGGAGCGCCGACACGGCTGTGCTGGTCGTCGGCAGCAACCCGTTCATCAACGGCCGGGAGGCGCACGACCGGACCTCGCTGGCGCTCGGCGCCGGGCAGGAAGCGCTGGTCAAGGCCGTGGTCAAGGCCAATCCACGTACGGTCGTGGTGGTGCAGACCAGCTACCCGGAGACGATCAACTGGCTGCAGCGGAACGTGCCGGCGATCGTCTGGACCACCCACGCCGGCGCCGAGACCGGGCACGCGATCGCCGACGTGCTCTACGGCCTCCGCAACCCGGCCGGCCGCCTCACCCAGACGTGGCCGGCGTCGGCGGACCAGCTGCCGGCCGACCTCGACCAGTACGACATCATCTCGACCGGGCAGACCTATCTCTACAGTGAGCAGAAGCCGCTCTACCCGTTCGGGTACGGCCTTTCGTACACGTCCTTCACGTACGGAAAGCCGGAGATCAGTGGCGACGAAGTGAGAGTGAGAATCACCAATACCGGCCGCCGTGACGGCGACGAGGTCGTGCAGTTGTACACACACCAGCGCACCTCGCGGGACAAAGCAGCCGTCAAGCAGTTGCGCGCGTTCGACCGCGTACATCTGAAAGCCGGGGAAACCCGGACCGTGACCCTGCCGCTGAAAAAGAATGACCTGGCTCGATGGGATCAGACGCGTGGCCGCTGGGTCGTCGAGTCGTCCGACTACGACATTCTCGTCGGCGCCTCATCCAGCGACATTCGGCAGCGGGCGACGCTGAAGGTGAAGGGCGAGACCATTCCCGCCCGCGATCTCTCACGGGTCACCAGGGCCGAGACATTTGACGCGTACGCAGGGATCCGGCTGCTCGACGAGAGCAAGGTGGCCGGCACCGTGATCGGCGCGACTGCGGCCGGCCAGTGGGCGGCGTACAAGGACGCGAACCTGCGCGACGCCGATTCCCTGACCGTCCGCACGTCGGGCCGCGGCACGGTCGAGGCGCGGCTCGGATCGCCCACCGGAAAGCTGCTCGGCACCGCCACCGTCTCGGCGGCCGGCGACGTCTACAGCTATTCGACGACGACCGTTCCGGTGGCGCGGGTCAACGGGCGGCACGACGTTTATCTCGTACTCAGCGAAGGGGTCCGTTTGTCCCAATTCTTTATTCGGTGAGAGGGGAGCCCGCCCGTCGGCTTGGTCAGCCGGCGGGCGGGACCCTTTCAAGAAGTAGGATCGGCGATCAGGGAGGGTTGATGCCGACGATCAATGATGTGGCGCGTGCCGCCGGTGTCTCGCCGAGCACGGTGTCGTACGTGCTGAGCGGCCGGCGTCCGATCTCCGCGCAGACGCGCGAACGGGTCCAGGCGGCCATCGCCGAGCTCGGCTTCCACCCGCACGCCGGGGCGCGGGCCCTGGCCAGCAGCAAGACGAACGTGCTGGCGCTGGTGGCGCCACTGCGGCTCGACGTCAACGTGCCGGTCATCATGCAGTTCGCGACGGCGGTGGTGACCGCGTCGCGCACCCACAACCACGACGTGCTGCTGCTGACCAAGGACGAGGGCACGGCCGGCCTCGAACGGGTCGCCAACAGCACGATGGTCGACGCGCTCATCCTCATGGACATCGAACGTGAGGACGTGCGGCTGCCCGCGCTGCGCCGGCTCAAGCAGCCGTCGGTGTTGATAGGGCTTCCGAACGACCCGCTCGGCATCGCCTGCGTCGACCTCGACTTCGCGGCCGCGGCCGGCGAGGCCCTGCGCCACCTGGCCTGGCACGGCCACCGCAAAATCGCGCTGGTCGGCCCGTCGCCGGCGGTCTACCGGCGAGGCACGACGTACGCGGAACGGTTCCTGACCGGCTTCACCGAGGCCTCGGAATCGCTGGGGCTGCGGACGCTCGCCCACCCGTGCGAGCCCGACGTCGAGGGCGTACGGGCGTGCCTGGACGACATCGACGCGCAGCTGCCCGGCGCGACGGCCCTGGTGGTGCACAACGAGGAATCCCTGCGCCCCCTGCTCGACCTGCTGCGGGCTCGCGGCAAAAGGGTGCCGGACGACATCTCGATCGTGGCGATCTGCCCGCGCGACGTGGCGATCAACATGCCGCTGCCGTTGACGTCGGTCGACATCCCCGCCCACGACGTGGGCGGGCTGGCCGTCGAGACGGCCATGCGGTTGCTCGACGGCCGCGGCATCGAGCCGGTACGCCTGCTGCCGCCTACCTTGGTGGAGCGGGAGAGCTGTTCGCCGCCTCGATAGCGCGCACTGGCCGATGTCCCCGGCGAGGCGCAGCTCGACGCCGCCGCGCGCGAGGTCCACGGCGAGCTCGTGGCCAGGGCTATGCCGCTCGTTTCCGATGACGCCCACGGCGACCGCCACGCCGGCGGTCAGCGCCGCGTAGTTGCCGTCCTTGGCCAGCGGTGCCACCACGCCGGCGGACAGGGGCGCGGTGGTCGACATCGGGCCGGCCACGAGGTGCCGGGAGCTGCCGAAGACCGCGTACAGGATCAGGGCGGCCGCGGGCCGCGTACAGGCCGGCCGCCGGCGAGACGCCGGCGATCGACGGCCCAGACCGTCGCGCCGGCCAGCGGGTCGGCGCGGGAGAAACGCACGCCGACCTCAGGCGGTGTGCCGGCCGGACCGCCACACCCGGCGCAGCCAGTAGAGGGCGATCAGCGTGATGAGGACCGTGCCGCCGATCGAGAAGAGCGTGAACAGGTGGGCCTGCTGGTCGGTCGGCTGCGGGATCCAGCCCCGCTCGAACAGCGCCTGCTGGCCCGAGGTGCTGGTGATCACCCAGGTCAGGTAGACGGCGATGCCGTGCATCGAGTCCCACAGCGCGTGCAGCAGGGCGACGCCGAGATAGCCGAGGATCAGGCCGCCGGTCAGCCGGAAGTGCCTGGTCTTGGCGGCGGTGGCGAACAGCAGGCCACCGAGGATCGCGGTCCACAGCCCGTGCCCGAACGGCGCCAGCAGGCCGCGCAGGATCTCGGTCTCGACCAGCGCGCGCAGCGAGAGCCCGTCGACGGTGATGAGCGCGTTGAGGGCGTACCCGGCGGATTCGAAGGCGGCGAAACCGAAGCCGACGGTGGCGCCGAGCACGACGCCGCTGCGGATCGACTTGCCGACCAGGTGGCGGGTGAGCAGCCACAGCGCGGCCAGCTTGACGCCCTCCTCGATCAGGCCGACGCCCACGAACATCCACACCGAGGGATGCAACAGGTACGTCTCGAGGACCGACGCACCGAGCACGCCCAGGATGCCGCCCACGACGAACAGGCGGAACAGCGCCTCGACCGTGATGACCTCGTCCCGGTGGCCGTACGCCCAGGCCACGAAGGTGACCGGGACGAGGAAGCTGCCGAGCAGCACCAGGGTCGGCACGAGGTTCGCGTTGGCCGTGGCGAAGGTGACGGCGACAGTGGCCAGCCACAGGATCAGGCCCGTGATCAGGATGACCGCCCACGCCGGGCGGCGGCGCCCGGACACCACCGTGGCCGGCGTGGCGGCGGATGTCGAGTAGGTCATGCCCGTCAGGCTCGCGGTTGCGGACGGGGATGACTTCCCCCGGAGAAGGTGAAGTTCGCCGGGCGCCGATGGCCGATGCGCACGCCGGCCCGAAGCGGCGCTGATCGGCGCGGTTCTGCCACCGCGCGTGGCCGGGCAGCTCGTGGCGGCGGGCAAGCTGACGCTCGAGGGTGATGTGACGGTCTTCGATGAGCCGGCGGCCGTCGTGGCGGAGTTCGACGCGAATTTCCGGTGGTAACTCGCTGATCTGCATCGATGTGACCGGAGCCGGGGTGGGGGCGCCGGCTCCGGTCGTTGCGGGCAAAGGTTGTGGTGGGAGCGATTCCCTCCGTGACGGGTGTCTCTCGATCACGGTCCAGGAAATCTCTTCGTCACACCGTTGACATCTCTGCGCGACCGGGCCTAGCGTCACCGGAAAGTCCCGTCGTCGAAGCGCTTCGACGGGCCATCGTCGAAGCGCTTCGACGAATCCCTCCCGGAGGACGATCCATGATTCGATCGCGAGCCGGCCTCTCGGCCGGTGCACTGTTGCTGGCCACTTCGCTCGCCCTCACCGCCTGTGGCGGTGGTGGTGGATCGGAGGACGAAGGGGCCGACGCCAAGACCCTGACCCTGTGGCACTACGAGGGCCCGACCAGCGCCATGGGCATCGCCTGGAACAAGGCGATCGAGGAGTTCAAGTCCTCGCACCCCGGCGTCGAGGTGAAGTTCGAGGAGAAGGGCTTCGAGCAGATCCAGCAGAACGCCCAGATGATCCTCAACTCGGACTCCGCCCCGGACATCATGGAATACAACAAGGGCAACGCCACCGCCGGTCTGCTGTCCAAGCAGGGCCTGCTGACCGACCTGTCCGAGCAGGCTTCCAAGCGCGGCTGGGACAAGGCGCTCACCGGCAGCCTGCAGACCACCGCCAAGTACGACGAGCAGGGCATCATGGGCTCGGGCAAGACGTACGGCATCCCCAACTACGGTGAGTACGTCGAGGTCTACTACAACAAGGACCTGTTCAAGAAGAACAATTTGCAGGTGCCGACCACGCTCGACGAGTTCACCAAGGTGATGGACGCGTTCGTGGCCAAGGGCGTCACGCCGCTGTCGGTCGGCGGTGCCGAATACCCGGCCCAGCAGATCTTCTACGAGCTCGCGCTCGCCAAGTCGGACCGCGCCTTCATCGACGACTACCAGCTCTACAAGAACAAGGTCGACTTCAACGGGCCGCAGCTCAAGTACGGCGCCGAGACGTTCGCCGACTGGGTCAAGAAGGGTTACATCGCCAAGAACTCGGCCGGCATCAAGGCCGAGGACATGGGCGTCGCCTTCACCCAGGGCAAGTTCCCGATCATGATCTCGGGCAGCTGGTGGTACGGCCGGTTCGTCAACGAGATCAAGAACTTCGACTGGGGCACGTTCCTGTTCCCCGGTAACAAGCTCCACCCGGGCTCCAGCGGCAACCTCTGGGTCGTGCCGGAGAAGAGCAAGGCCAAGGCGCTGGCGTACGACTTCATCGACATCACCATGAAGCCGGAGATCCAGGCGCTGCTCGGCAACAACGGCGGCGTGCCCGTGGCGGCCGACCCGTCGGCGATCACCGATCCGAAGAACAAGGAACTGATCGAGAACTTCAACAAGATCTCGTCGGAGGACGGTCTCGCCTTCTACCCGGACTGGCCGGCCCCCGGCTACTACGACGTGCTCGTCGGCGGCGTCCAGGGCTTGATCAACGGCTCCAAGACCCCGCAGCAGATGCTCGACGAGATCGCCAAGCCGTACAACGAGAACCTGGCCGACCTCGGAAAGTAAGGCAGTGGGGGCGGCGCGCGCCGCCCCCACCAACGAGAAGGGAGCGTCCATGGCCGGCAGCAGCAAGGTCAGCCGGGGCGGCTACGCGGTCTACCTGATCCCGGGCGTGGTGCTGTCCGTGGCGATCATCGTGGTGCCGCTCGTGATGACCGTCTACACCAGCTTCACCCGGTGGACCGGTGTGGGCAGCCCGACCTGGATCGGATTCGACAACTACACCCGGCTGTTCCAGGACGCGAACTTCTGGGCCTCGTTCGGCCACATCATCCTGCTGATCATCGCGATGGCGGTGATTCCGACGTTCCTCGGCCTGGTGCTGGCGGCGCTGCTGTTCGACTACATCGCCAAGCACTTCAGCAACCGCTGGGCCAGCTTCTTCCGGTCGGGCTTCTACCTGCCGCAGGTGCTGCCGGTGGCGGTCACCGGCATCGTCTGGGGCTGGATCCTGCACCCCTCGTACGGCGCCCTGAACAAGATCCTGGAATCGGTCGGGCTCGGCGGGCTGGCCAAGAACTGGCTGGGCGACCCGAAGTACGCGCTGTACAGCGTGATGGGCGTGATGATCTGGTTCCAGCTCGGCTACCCGATCGTCATGTTCATGTCCGGCCTGCAGCGGATCAACCCCGAGCTGTACGAGGCGGCCGACCTCGACGGGGCCACCTGGTGGCAGCGGTTCCGCAAGATCACCGTCTACATGATCCGGCCCGAGTTCTACGTCGTGCTGGTCACCACCACGATCGCCGCGCTGAAGATCTTCGGCCAGGTGTTCGTGCTGACCCGGGGCGGGCCGAGCAACGCGACGCTCGTGCCCTCGTACTTCGCGTACAAGAACTTCTTCGAAAAGGCCCAGGTCGGGTACGGATCGGCGATCTCGACCGTGCTGACCGTGCTCATCATCGTGCTGGCGATCGTCTTCCTGCGCCTGCAGAACCGCGCCGAGCGGAACGGAGGCTGACCCATGACCGCCACCGCTGTGAAATCGACGGCCGTGAACGAGGCCCCGGAAGACAACAGGCCGCTCAAGCGCCGCAACCCCGTACGCTTCGCGATTCTGACCGGCCTGCTCATCCTGCTGCTGCTGGTCGTGGCCCCGCTGCTCGTCGTGGCCGTGAACGCGGTCAAGAGCCCGGCCGACTACGCCGGCGGGGGCCCGCTGTCGCTGCCCACGCACCTGTACTGGGACGGCATCGTCAACTTCTGGAACCGGGTCGATTTCGGCACCAAGCTCTGGAACAGCTTCATCACCAGCTTCACGGTGGCCGTGCTCGGCGTGCTCCTGTCGATCCTCAACGCGTACGCGCTGGGCATCGGCCGGGTCAAGGGCCGCATCTGGTTCCTGGTCTTCTTCCTGGTGGCGAACCTGCTGCCGCAGGAGGTGCTGGTCTATCCGCTGTACTTCCTGTCCAAACAGGCCGGGATCTACGACAACCTGATCTCGATCGTCATCATCTTCACGGTCATCCAGGCCGCCTTCGGCACGTACCTGCTGACCTCGGTCTACACCGAGTTCCCGGTCGAGTTGCTGGACGCGGCCGCGGTCGACGGCGCGGGCCGGTGGCGGACCCTGTGGCGCATCGTCGTACCGGTCAGCATGCCCACGCTGGGCGTGCTGTTCACCTTCTTCTTCATCTGGACGTGGAACGAGTTCTTCCTGCCGCTGGTCTTCCTGATCTCGAACGACAAGCAGACCGTGCCGGTGGCCCTGGGCGTTCTCCAGGGCGACCGCCTGATGGACGCGACCACGACCAGCGCCTCGGCGCTGATCGGCATCCTGCCGGCCATGCTCTTCTTCCTGATCTTCCAGCGCACGCTCACTCGCGGTATCACCGCCGGCGCGATCAAGTAAAGGGACACCTATGAAGTTCACCGACGGGTACTGGCTCAAGCGCCCGGGTCTGACGGTCCTGCACCCGTCCCAGCTGCGGGACACCCAGGCCGGCGAGAACAGCCTGACCGCGTACGCCACGACCAAGCCGGTACGCGCTCGCGCGGACACACTGGACACGCCGCTGATCACCATCAAGCTGGAGGCGCCGGCCCCGGACGTCATCCGGGTGACCCTCGGTCACTTCCTGGGCGGCGTACCCAAAGGTCCAAATTTCGCGATAAATGAGCAGGATCAGCCGGTTGCCGTCGGCGATCGGGAGATCACCTCGGGGGCGCTGACCGCACGGTTCAAAGATGACGGCTGGGGCCTCGACTTCCTCGCCGAGGGCAGGCGGATCACCGGGACCGGCTGGCGCGGCATGGGCGTGGTCGACACCGCCGACGGCGAGAGCTACGTCCACGAGCAGCTCGACCTCGGCGTGGGCGAGGCGGTCTACGGGCTCGGCGAGCGGTTCGGCCCGTTCGTCAAGAACGGCCAGAGCGTCGACATCTGGAACGAGGACGGCGGCACCAGCAGCGAGCTGGCCTACAAGAACGTCCCGTTCTACTTCACCAACCGGGGGTACGGCGTTCTGGTCGACCACCCGGGCAAGGTGTCGTTCGAGGTGGCCAGCGAGATGGTCTCCCGCACGCAGTTCAGCGTGGCCGGGCAGAGCCTGTCCTACCTGGTCGTCTACGGCCCGACGCCGGCCGAGGTGCTGCGCAAGTACACGGCGCTGACCGGGCGGGCCGCGCTGCCGCCGGCCTGGTCGTTCGGGCTCTGGCTGACGACGTCGTTCACCACGCCGTACGACGAGGAGACCGTGACGTCCTTCGTCGACGGGATGGCGGAGCGGGATCTGCCGCTCAGCGTCTTCCACTTCGACACGTTCTGGATGCGCGAGTTCCACTGGTGCGACTTCGAGTGGGACCCGGCGATCTTCCCGGATCCGCCGGGCATGCTGAAGAGGCTGCACGACCGCGGACTGCGTACGTGCCTCTGGATCAATCCGTACATCGCTCAAAGGTCCTCGATGTTCGCCGAGGGCCTGGCCAACGGATATCTGGTCAAGAAGACGAACGGCGACGTCTGGCAGTGGGACCGGTGGCAGGCCGGCATGGCGCTGGTCGATTTCACCAACCCCGAGGCCCGTTCCTGGTACGCGGGCAAGCTGTCAGCACTCGCGGAGATGGGCGTCGACGCCTTCAAGTCGGACTTCGGCGAGCGCATCCCGACCGACGTCGTGTGGCATGACGGCTCCGATCCCGAGCGGATGCACAACTACTACACGCAGCTCTACAACCAGGTCGTCTTCGACGTGCTCGAGGAGCACCGGGGCGAGGGCGAGGCGGTGCTGTTCGCCCGTTCGGCGACCGTGGGCGGCCAGCAGTTCCCGGTGCACTGGGGCGGCGACAACTCGGCCACGTACGAGTCGATGGCCGAAAGCCTGCGCGGCGGGCTGTCGCTGATGAGCTCGGGCTTCGGGTTCTGGAGCCACGACATCGGCGGGTTCGAGGGCAAGCCCGACCCGGCGGTGTTCAAGCGGTGGATCGCGTTCGGGCTGCTGTCCTCGCACAGCCGGCTGCACGGCAACCACTCCTACCGGGTGCCGTGGCTGTTCGACGACGAGTCGGTGGAGGTGCTGCGGTCCTTCACGCACTTGAAGTACAGCCTCATGCCGTACCTCTGGGAAGCCGCCCGCCAGGCGAACGAGGAGGGCCTGCCGGTGATGCGGCCGATGGTCGTCGGGTTCCCGGACGACCCGGCGGTCACTCACCTCGACCGGCAGTACCTGCTCGGCGGGGACCTCCTGGTGGCGCCGGTGTTCAGCGAGGGCGGCGAGGTCAGCTACTACGTGCCCGCGGGCCGCTGGACGCGGTGGCAGACCGGGGAGGTGGTCGAGGGGCCGGGCTGGCGGCACGAGGTGCACGGCTTCGACAGCGTGCCGCTGCTGGTGCGGCCGGGCGCGGTGATCCCGGTCGGCGCCGTGGTCGACCGGCCCGACTACGACTACGCGGACGGTGTGACGTTGCGTCTGTTCGAGTTCTCCGGGCGTACGTCAATCCGGGTCGGCTCTTCCGTTTTCGACGTTTCCGCGGGGGATGATGGCATTCGCGTGACGCGCCAGGGCACCCCGCTGCCCTGGCGGGTGGAAATCGTCGGCGGCGCTTCCGTCTCCCTGGGCGCCGACGAGTCGAGCTGGGCCGGATAAAGGTGAGCGGGGCCGCATCCCGGCCCCGCTACCAGCGGCGCGACATAGGATCTCCAGATGACCCCGGCACTGGACCTGTTCGTCCCAGGCGTCGTCTATCTCGACATCATCTTCACCGGCCTCGAGGGGCTTCCCGAGCCCGGCACCGAGGTGTGGGCCTCCGGGATGGGCTCCTGCCCGGGCGGCGTCGCCAACCTCGCGGTGGCCGCCGCCCGGCTCGGACTGCGCACCGGGCTGGGCACCACGCTCAACAACGACGCGTACGGCGACTTCTGCGCGAGCATCCTCTGCTCGCAGGAGAACATCGACCTGTCCGCGTCGCGCCGCGTCGACGGGCACTCGCCGGTGACGGTGTCGCTCGCCTACGACCGCGACCGCAGCATGATCACGCACGGCCATCCGCTCCCGGTCAACGCGGACGGGCTGGTCGGCGAGCTCCCGGCGGCCCGGGCGGCCTCGGTGAGCCTGACCAAGGACCGGCTCGGCTGGGTGCGGCGGGCGGCCGAGGCCGGCACGCTGGTCTTCGCCGACGTCGGCTGGGACCCGAGCGACGCGTGGCCGGCCTCGGCGCTGGACACCCTCGAGGACTGCCACGCCTTCGTGCCGAACGCGGTCGAGGCGATGCAGTACACCCGGGCCGCCACTCCGGACGAGGCGCTGCGCCGGCTGTCCGGGCTGGCGCCGCTGGTGGTGGTGACCTGCGGCGGGGACGGCGCGATCGCGCACGACTCGCGCACCGGCGAGACCGTGCACGTGCCGGCGGTGCCGGTGCCGGCCCTCGACCCGACGGGTGCGGGCGACGTGTTCACGGCGGGCCTGATCGTGGGCACGCTGAACGAATGGCCGCTGCCCCAGACCGTCGCCTTCGCCAACCTGATCGCGGCCCTGTCGGTGCAGCATTTCGGCGGCTCGTTGTCGGCGCCCGGATGGGGCGACATCGCGGACTGGTGGCGGTCGTCCTCGCTTCCTTCTTACGGTTTTCTGGATGACGTCATTCCCGGTGGCGAACAACGTTCCGTACGCCGCGCGGGCGCCACCATCGCGAGATTGTCGGATGCGCATGTCCACTAAGCGTTTGGTCATTCTGGGCGGGGGCGGGTTCCGGGTCCCATTGGTGTACGGGGCGTTGCTGTCGCCGTCGTCGCCGATCGGCTCCGTGGTGCTGCACGACGTCGACCCGGGCCGGCTGGCGGCCATCGCCCGGGTGCTGCACGCGCAGGCCCTCTCCTTTCCGGGCGCGCCCTCCATCGAGACGACGACCGATCTGACCGAGGCGCTGACCGGGGCCGACTTCGTGTTCAGCGCCATTCGGGTGCACGGGCTCGAAGGGCGGGTCATCGACGAGCGGGTGGCGCTCGGCGAGGGCATGCTCGGGCAGGAGACGGTCGGGGCGGGCGGCATCTCGTACGGGCTGCGGACCGTTCCGGTGGCCGACGCCATCGCCCGGCGGATCAGGCTGGTGGCGCCGGACGCGTGGGTCATCAACTTCACGAACCCGGCCGGGCTGGTCACCGAGGCGATGGCGGCCCACCTCGGTGACAAGGTCATCGGGATCTGCGACTCACCGTCGGCCCTGGGGCGGCGAGTGGTGCGGGCGCTCGGTCTTCCGGAGGCCCGTGTCACGTACGCGGGACTCAATCACCTGGGATGGCTCACCGGCGTCGAGCATGACGGGCACGACGTGCTCCCGCGGCTGCTGGCGTCACCGTCATCGCTCGAATCCTTCGAAGAGGGGCGGCTTTTCGGGGCGGCCCGGATTCGGGAGCTCGGGGCGATTCCCAACGAGTACCTGCACTATTACTACGACCACGCGGCGCTGGTGAAAGCGGAACTGGCGGCGCCGGAGACGCGCGGCGAATACCTGCTGAAGCAGCAGCGGGAATGCTATGCCATGTTGACGTCCCTTCCCTCGCCGCTGGACGCGTGGAACGCGGCGCGGCGGCAGCGCGACGCGACGTACATGGCAATGGAAGGGCTGGGCGAGCGCGACGACGCCGAAGGCGGCGGTTACGAGGACGTGGCGCTGGCCCTGATGCTGGCGATCGCGAACGACGCGCCGACATCGCTCATTCTGAACGTGCGCAACCAGGGGACGTTGCCGCTGCTGGACGACGACGCGGTGGTGGAGGTGCCCTGCGCGGTCGACGGTTCGGGAGCGCGCCCCGTGCCCGGGGCGTCGATTCCGGCACACGGCGTCGAATTGGTGAAACGGCTGAAGGCCACCGAGCGAGCCGTTCTGTCGGCCGCTTCCTCGGGCTCCCGTTCGGTCGCCGTACGAGCGATGGCCTCCCACCCGCTGATCGACTCGGTGCCCGTCGCCCGCCGCCTCATCTCCGGATATCAGGCGAACTTCCCGGAGCTGGCCTACCTACGCTGATGGGCGGCATTCCAGAATGGGGCATGCTCGCAACCACGCCGGCCATCGCCGCCGGCTCGCTCGGCGCGAAACCCCAGCCGACCCTGACCGCCGACGGCGACCTGATCCTGCGCCCGTGGCGGCCCGCCGACGCGCCCGCCTTCCTCGGCGCCTACCAGGACCCGGCGATCAAGCGCTGGCACACCAACCGGCCGGACTCGCTCCCGGACGTCCTGGCCTGGTTCACCAGATATGAGCAGGACTGGCGCCAGGAGACCGGCGGCCACTGGGCGGTGACCGGCCCCGACGACAGGGTGCTGGGCCGCCTGGCCATGCGCGGCTGGAACTTCGCCGACGGCAACGCGGGCTGCGCGTACTGGGTCCGGCCCGAGGCCCGGGGTGCGGCGGTGGCCCCTCGAGCCCTCACGGCCCTCACGTTATGGGCGTTCGGCGTGGGCTTCCACCGCCTGGAGCTGGGGCATTCCACGCTGAACATGCCCTCCTGCCGCGTCGCCGAGAAATCGGGCTACGTCCTGGAGGGCACCCAGCGCAGCAGCGCCATCCACGAGGACGGCCGCCACGACATGCACGTACACGCCCGCATCCGCTGACGGACGCTTCCGGCCGGCTTCGCCACCGGAAAGGACGTCGGCCGCCTCGCTCAGCCCGGCGACAGTCCGCGGGACGGCGGCGGTCGACGGGGCTGTACGCGTACCGTCGCCTGCTCGCCGTCGCCGGTGATCTCCACCTTGCCCTCGACGCCGGGGACCGAGATGGCCCGCTGCTGGGCTCCCGGTAGCACCGGTCGGATAGTCCGTTCTGGAGGACCAGGGGGCCGGCGGGGTTACGCGGGTCGGCTCGGGCCGCGGGCCGGGGGCTCGCTGTCGCCCTCGGGTGGGACCGGGGAGGACGGCTCCCAGAGAAGCAGCTGGTTGTGGTGGGTGAAGCCGTGGCGAAGGTAGAAAGCGACGGCCCGGCGGCCGGAGTGGACGGTCACATGGGTCAGCCGCCGGGCTCGGGCCTCGGCCAGGAGCGCGGTGATCAGGGCGGAGCCTATGCCCCGGGCCCGGAATTGTTCGCGGACCATCACCGACTGGATGTCGCCGTGCCGGCGGGCCGAAACGTGACCGCGGGGGACGCGTTCGGCTATCAGCAGCCAGGCGGCGCCTACGGTCCGGCCGTCCAGGTCGGCTACGTACGGCAGGTGGGATTCCGCGTGGCTGGTCATCCAATGAGCGAAGGCGGTGACGCCGGCCGAGTCGATGTCTTGGAACTCCGCCAGCGCCGGCGCGTCCGCCACGCCGGCCCGCCGGACCCTCACGGGCCGGCGTGGCGGCGCCTGAAGGCGGCCGCTCGGGCTCGGTTCTGGCAGGTCAGGCAGCAGAAGCGGCGTTTGCCGGCGGGGGAGGCGTCAACGTAGACGTCGGCGCACTGGGTGTCGGCGCAGACGCCCAGACGGCCGGGGTGGGCTGACAAGTGATGGCGCAGGGCCAGGGCGGCCGCCGCCCGCAGGGCCTGGGTGGGGTCGTCGACCGTCCAGCATTCGGTGAGGGTGGCGTCCAGCTCGGGACGTACGCCGGAAAGCTGGAGAAGTGCGGTGACCCGGCGGGCGCGGGCAGTGGGGTCGGTGGTGGCGAAGATGGGGTGCAGCTCGTCGGCCAGCGCGGTCAGATCGGGCCGGGCAGGAGCGCGGCCGTCCAGCTCACAGGGGAGGGTGCCGTTGTCGTTGACCAGTGTGACCACCTCGGCGGGGGTCAGGTCGGGGGTCCGCACAGAGCAAGTCTAACGCGTTGAGGGGCTTGATTGCGTTGCGTAAACGCGTAACGTGATGAGCGGGTCTATCGCGTTAGGAGACGTCATGGCGACCGCACGTCAATGGGCGGGGCTGGCTGTGCTGGCGCTGCCGTGTCTGCTCGTGTCGCTCGACGCGGAGGTGCTCAATCTGGCGGCGCCGCAGCTGGCGGCCGATCTGAGGCCGAGCGGGGTCGAACTGCTCTGGATCATGGACAGTTACGTGTTCGTGGTGGCGGGGGCGCTGATCGCGATGGGAGTGCTCGGCGATCGTCTGGGGCGGCGGCGACTGCTTCTGATCGGCGGTGGGGCGTTCGGGGTGGCCTCGCTGGGCGCGGCGTTCGCGTCCACGCCGGAGCTTCTCATCGCCGCCCGGGTGCTCATGGGGCTGGCCGGGGCGTCGCTGATGCCGTCGACCCTCGCGTTGATCCGGGCGATGTTCCACGACCCGCGGCAGCGGGGAATCGCGCTCGGCGTGTGGAGTGCCAGCTTCTCGCTCGGCGGTGTCATGTCGCCGCTTGCCGGTGGCTTTCTGCTCAGCCATTTCTGGTGGGGGTCGGTCTTCGTGATCGCGGTGCCGGTGACCGTGCTGCTGCTCGTTCTGGGCCCGGTGCTGCTGCCGGAGTCGCGCGATCCGTCGGCCCGCGGCTTCGATTTTCCGGGCGCGGTTCTGTCGCTGCTCGGGGTCCTTCTTTTCGTGTACGGGGTGAAGGAGCTCGCCGCCGAAGGATGGCGGCTCGCGCCGGTCGCGGCAATCGTGCTGGCGGCGTTTGCGGGGCTTCTTTTCGTACGGCGTCAGAAGCGCGCCGCCGCGCCATTGCTCGATCTGGCGATGTTCCGCTCGTCGCGGGTGCGCGTGGCCCTGACCGGCAACGCGCTGTCGTACTTCGTCCTCTACGGAACCCAGCTCGCCATCGCGCAATATCTGCAACTCGTGCTCGGCCTGAGCCCGATGGCGGCCGGGCTGTGGACGCTGCCGTCGGTACTCACGTTCCTGGTGTCGTCGCTGCTGGGACCGATGCTGGCCCGGTGGTTCCCGGCCGGCCGGGTGATCGCCGTGGGATTGGCGGTGATGAGTGTGGGATTCGCCGCCTTGGCGTTTACCGGGCTCGGGTTCGTCGTGGCCGGAACGGTGGTCTTCTCGCTCGGCCTGGCGCCGGTCTACATCCTCAGCACGGACCTGGTGGTGTCGTCGGTCCCGGCGCACCGGGCCGGAATGGCGGCGGCGGTCACCGAAACCGGATCGGAGCTGGGCGGGGCCCTGGGCATCGCCGTTCTCGGATCGATCGGGGTCGCCGTTTACCGGCACGGCGCGGCCGGTGAAGGAACGCTCGCGGAGGCGGTCGGCACGGCAAGCCAGAAGGTCGCTCAGGATGCGTACACAAATGGCTTTGTATTGATGTCTCTGGTTGCCGCGGTGTTCGTGGCGGTGGCCGCCGTACCGGCCTGGAAAGTGTTGCGGCCCACTTCCGCGCCGGTGCCGGCGGATGGTAGTGAACCGTCCGATATGGTCGTGGGGTCCGGGACACCCGAGGCGATTTCGGTCACATAGGCATTTTCATTTGTCGCTCCCGTGGCCTGCCGGTAGACTAGTTTTCCTATCTAATTGATAGTAAATGAACCGGGGGTAAACGCGATGACTACGGCCGCCCACAAGGCGACAGGGCCGGTTTCGCGACGTCTCGCCGCTCACCGAGAGCTCGACCGCGACGACATCTGGGATCGCCTGGTCAAGCCCGGCGCGCGCCTGCCGTCGGTGCCGCTGCTCGAGGCCGATCTGGGTCCCATCCATCTCGACCGGCTACGCGCCACCGGTCCCATCGTGCTGGTCTTCTTCCGGTACGCGGCGGACAAGGCGTCGAACGCGGCCCTGGCCGATTATGAACATCGCCTCATGCCGGCCCTGGCCGAGACCGACGCCCACCTGGTCGCGGTGAGCCCGCAGATCCCGGACCGGCTGGCCGAGATCAAGCGCCGCCACGACCTGAGCTACTTCGTGGCCGCCGACCCCCGGAACCTCCTGATCGACGCCTTCAACCTGGGCTTCCGCGAGCCCGGGGCCGACCGGATCCTGGGCGCCAAGCGCTCGATCCTGCCGTTCCCGGCCGTCGTCGTCGCCGACCGGGCCGGCATCGTGCGCTACGCCGAGGTGCGGCCGGACGGCGCTTTCTACCCCGAGCCGTCCGAGATCCTGTCCGTCGTCAGATCCCTGGCCTGAGAACGAGCCGTCGCCCTGGCCCGGGCTGAGCCGTCGCCACGGCCTGGGCTTGAGCCGTCGCCGTGGCCTGGGCTGAGCCGTTGCCACGGCCTGGGCTTGAGCCGTCGCCATGGCCCGCGCTTGAGCCGTCGCCGTGGCCTGGGCTGAGCCGTTGCCACGGCTCGGGCTGCGTCGTGGCCGTGGCTCGGGCGAAGGGTGAGTGGCGGTCGAGGTTCGGGCGGGGATTCGCGTCGCCATGGCCCGGGCGGAGGCTGATTGAGCGCTGAGGCCGGACGAGGAAGGGTGGTCGCCGAGGCTCGGGCTGCGGGCGATCGTCGCCGAGGCCCGGGCGGAGGCTGAACGAGCGCTGAGGCTCGGGCGGAGGCTGAACGAGCGCTGAGGCTCGGGCGGAGGCTGAACGAGCGCTGAGGCCCGGGCGAGGACGGGCGGTCGCTGAGGTTCGGGCTGCGGGCCGGGCGAGGACGGGCGATCGCTGAGGTTCGGGCTGCGGACGATCGTCGCCGGGGCTTGGGTGAGGATGAGCGGTCGCCGGTGGCCCGGTGGAAGATGAGAAAGCCTGGGCCGAAGGTGAACGGAAGGTGTCCGTTCGGGGTATAGCTTGGCGCATGCGCCGAGATCAGGAACATGCGCTGGAAGTGCGGCTGGCGGTCGCGGCGGGCGGGGCCGTGGTGCTGCTGGTGCCGTTCGCGGTGATCGCGGCCATGGTGGTCGGCGACGTGGACTGGCTGCACGCCCTCGACGAGGACGCGTCGGTGGCCATGCACGACGTCGCGCTCGGGCATCCGGCTCTGGTCGACTTCATGGCCGCGTGGTGCCTGGCGTTCGACCCGTGGGTGTGGCGCCTCGGCGCGCTCGCCCTCATCGTCTGGCTCGTGCGGCGGGGGTCCCGGCCGCTCGCCTGGTGGGTGGGTGTCACGATGGTGGCCGGCGGGATCCTCGGCGTACTGCTGAAACTGCTCTTCGAGCGGCACCGGCCGTCGTTCCTCGACCCGGTGGCCATGGCCGCCGGCTACTCGTTCCCCTCGGGGCACGCGCTCAACAACGCGCTCGGCGCGGCCGTGTTCCTGCTGGTGCTGCTGCCGATGACCCGCGACCGGCCCCGGCGCCGCCTGGCGCTGCTGGCCGCCGGGATCGGCATCCCGCTGGTGACCGGCGTCTTCCGGGTCGGCCTGGGCGTGCACTGGGTCAGCGACGTGGTCGGCGGCTGGATCTTCGGCCTGGCCGTGGTGGCCGCGACCACCACAGCGTTCCTGGCCCGCCGCCGGCGCCGCAAGGCACTGACCGAGGCGATGGCCCGGTAACCCGCGAGGTCCGGCCGGGGTGATGGCCCGGTCATCCGCAAGGTCCGGCCGGGGCGATGGTCCAGTGATTCGCGAGGTCCGGCTGAGAGCGGTGGCGCGGTGATTCGCGAGGTCCGGCCGGGGCGATGGCCCGGTAATTCGCGAGGTCCGGCCGGGGCGATGGCCCGGTAATCCGCGAGGTCCGGCCGGGATGATGGCCCGGTGATTCGGGAGGTCCGGCCGGGGCGGTGACTAGGGCTCGGTGACCAGGTCGACCGCGGACGTGATCCACTCCTCGGTGACGCCGCGGCGTTCCAGTACGAACCGTACCCAGCGGCGCAGTGCTCCGGGTAGCGCGGACCGCTGAGCGGGGTCGAGGGTGGTGTCCTTGGGCAGCCAGTCGTGCAGGAAGAACTGGACCCAGGCCGGGCTCCAGCTCAGCGGGCCGCTGGTGAAGTAGGTGTCGCCGAAGTCGAGGAACAGCTCGCCCAGGGACCGGACGACCGGATCCAGCGTCTCGAAGTCGTCCAGGATCCGGGCCCGCTCCGTCTCGTCTAGCCGCGTCCGCTCGCGTGGCGCCGGCAGGTAGGCGCGGCAGCGGGACCAGAACAGCGCCCGCAACTCGGCGAAATCCTCCGTGTCCGGCCGGAACGGCGCGTCGTCGGTGCCGCGCATGGCGTCGGCCAGTTCGGCCAGGATCTCCGCCGGGGGATGTTCGGTGAGCGGCTGCTTCCAGGCCGCCACCGCGTTCGGCTCGAGAATCGTCAGCCGTTCCGCCCACACGATGCCGGTGAAGTAGACCTCCGCCATCAGGACGTGCGGGTCCGTGTCGAACTCGAGGAACAGCACGTGTTCGCTCTCGTACGGGTCGGCCGACCGCCACCCCCGCGTCGCGGTGAAGGCCGGCGTGCCGAACCACGTCGGCAGCGGCTGGCTCTCGAACAGCCGCTCGATGGTCTCGTCGAGCAGCTTCTCCTCGCCGGGCGGGGCGACCCGCCGCAGGGCCGCCACCGCGGCCAGGGCGTGCGCCGACGGCTTGGCCGTGGCCCGCGCCACCACGTCGAGGCAGAGCCGATGCTCCCCGGTCGTCCGCCACCCCTCGCCGAGCCAGGCGCTGGCCCACTCCTCGACCTCGAGGATGGTCTCGCCGTCACCGAAGGCGAGAGCGTCGCGCATCAGATGGTCGGGCATCGTCAGGTCGCGCACGGCGTGCTGGACGCGGATCGAGCGGCCACGGCTTCTCGGCATGCTGCGACTTTAGTGGAGGGTCCGCCGGAGGAAGCCGAAAGTCAGGGCCCACAGCGCCGCCTGCTGCTCGTTGTCGGCGGCCGCGCCGTGCCCGCCCTCGACATTCTCGTAGTAGTGGACGCGGTGGCCGTGTTCGCGCAGCCGGGCGGCCATCTTCCGGGCGTGCGCCGGGTGCACGCGGTCGTCGCGGGTCGAGGTGAGCAGCAGGATCGGCGGGTAGGTACGGCCGGGGCGGACGTTCTCGTACGGGGAATAGGCGCTCAGGAACTCCCAGTCGGCCGGGTCGTCGGGGTCCCCGTATTCGGCGATCCACGACTTGCCGGCGAGCAGATGGGTATATCGGCGCATGTCGAGGATCGGGACCATGGCGACGATCGCGCCGAACAGCTCCGGGTAGCGGGTCAGCATGGCCCCCATCAGCAGGCCGCCGTTGCTGCCGCCGAGGGCGCCGAGCCGGTCCGGGGTGGTCAGACCGCGGGCGACCAGGTCGGTGGCGACGGCCGCGAAGTCCTCGAACGCGCGGGGCCGGTTCTCCCGCAGCGCGGCCCGATGCCAGGCGGGGCCGTATTCGCCGCCGCCGCGGATGTTCGCGACGACGTGGGTGCCGCCGCGAGCCAGCCAGGCCCGGCCGAAGACGCCGCTGTAGCCGGGGGTCCGCGGGATCTCGAATCCGCCGTACCCCTCAAGCAGTGTCGGCCCCTCCGCGTCGCCGCCGATGACGAAATAGGGGACGCGGGTGCCGTCGGCCGAGGTGGCGAAGAACTGGCGCACCGTCATGCCGTCGGTGTCGAAGAAAGCCGGCTCCCGTTTGAGAACGGTGGTGGGACCGCCGACCGTGGCCAGGCTCAGAGTGGCCGGTTTGAGGAAACCCTCGGACGAGACGAGGTACGAGTCGTCACGGTCCGGATCGGAGTCGGCTATTCCGGTGTTGTCGAATTCGCCGGTGTCCGGCAGCGGGCGGCGGCGCCATTCCGGCTCGTCCGGGGTCAGAATCTCGACGTGGCTGCGGACGTCGGTCATGGTTTCGAGGATGAGGTGGTGGCGGGTCCACGTGAAGGAACTGAGCGACGTACGGCCGTCGGGCCGGAACAGGAGCGCCGGATTCCGGTCGCCGGCGAGAAAGCGTACGAAATCAATCGCCAGCAAAGCGCCCGCCGGGTGGCCCAGCCACGGCGTGCGGAGCTGGATCAGCATCCAGTCGCGATGCAGGCCGTAGTCGGCGTCGGCCGGAATGTCGATCCGCACCAGCTCACCGGAGGGCAGGCGCAGGTACTCCTCGCTGCGGTAGAAATCGAGATGCCGGCTGATGAAATCGCGTTCGTACCCCGGCGTCGTGTCGTGCCAGGCGCTGACCGAGACGTCGTCCGCGTGCCCTTCGAAAATGAGCTCGGCCGCGGCCGGCGGAGTGCCGCGCCGCCACCGTTTGACGACGCGCGGATAACCGGACGACGTGAGCGAGCCCGGCCCGAAATCGGTGGCGACGTACAGGTGGTCGGCGTCGATCCAGCTGACCCGGCTCTTCGCCTCCGGCAGGGTGAAACCGTCCTCGAGGAAAACGCGGCGCGCCAGATCGAACTCACGCACCACGACGGCGTCGGCGCCGCCACGGGAAAGGCAGATCAGGCCCCGGTCGTACGAGGGACGCAGCACCGTCACGCCGCCCCACGTCCAATTCTCGCCCTCGGCCCGATTGAGCGCGTCGAGGTCGAGCAGCACCTCCCATTCGGGTTCCTCGAGCCGGAACTGCTCGGCGGTGGTCCGCCGCCACAATCCGCGCGGATGGTCGGCGTCGGTCCAGAAGTTGTAGTAAAGACCGTCCCCGCGCCAGCTCGGGATCGGAACGCGCTCCTTGCTGTCGAGCACTTCCCGGATCTCGTCTCGCAGCCGCCGGTCCCCGCCGAGCGCCCCGAGCGTCTCGGCGTTGCGTTCGGCGACCCATCGCGCGACGTCGGACCCGTCTAAGTCTTCAAGCCAGAGGTACGGATCGTCCACCACACGATCGACCATCGCACGCCCACCGGCCTTTCGCCATGGTCACCCTCGAGGCGAGGCCAGGCCGCCGAGGACGACCGCGAGCGTACGGGCCTGGAGCTCCTCGTCCCACCGGCCCCGCAGCGCACCCTGGCAGAGGCTGACCAGCAACGCCATCACCTCGGGCAGCTCGACCGCCGGGGCGACGTCGCCGGCGTCGTGGGCCCGTCGCAGCAGGCCGGCCACGGTTTCCTCCAGCGGGCCGAACGCGTCCTCGAGCCGGATGTCGACCACGATCCGCCGCGCCGCGGCCTGGGCCACCGCGTACGCGAAGAAGCCGGCCAGATCGCGCCGCCCGGCCTCCTCGGCCAGCCGCTCCCGCAACCGCTTCATGATGGCCACGAGCAGGTCCTGTTTGGTGGGGAAGTGGAATGTGTCTCCACTCACTATTCTGCTCCCGTGACCCCCACTGAGATCTTCGACAGCATGCGCGCCCGGTGGCTCGCCAACCAGCCCACCTTCGACCCGGCGGTGCTGGCCGACGACGTGGTCGTCGAGACCCCGTTCGCCGCGCCCGGCCGCCCCACC
The DNA here is from genome assembly GCF_043197815.1 of Actinoplanes sp. NPDC048988. Lineage (NCBI taxonomy): Bacteria > Bacillati > Actinomycetota > Actinomycetes > Micromonosporales > Micromonosporaceae > Actinoplanes > Actinoplanes sp. NPDC048988. Next base: position 27,668 of record NZ_JBICTW010000025.1, read on the forward strand.
CGGATCGAGGGCAAGCGCCGGGTTCTCGATTTCACCGAGCAGGGCCAGGCCCATTTCCCCGTACGCTTCGACGACTGCCGCCACATCACCGTGCACCAGACCGCCGACCCCGACGTGATCATCGTCGAGTACGAACTGGCCGGCACCCACACCACTACCGGCGCGAGCGCCGCCGCCCCGTTCATCGCCGTCCTGCGAACCCGCGACGGCCAACTGGCCCACTGGCGCGAATACCAGCACACCCTCGCCATCGCCCAGGCCATCGGCTGATCTCAGGTCCCCGCGTTGCGGGCGCGCCATTGCGACAGCCGGGCGGTGAGGTCTTCGGCGGCGCGTTCGCCCAGCGACCTCTTCCGATCCAGCACACCGTACGAGCCCAGCACGCGGAGATCGGTTGTCCGCGTCCGGCCGGACCGGGTCCACGTGATGGTCGGCGCGACGGCGGCTTCGATGGCGTCGATCTCCGCCCAACGAATCGTCACGGTGCGCCACAGCAGGCGGGCGCGGACGCCGTCGGCGTCGGCCCGGACGCCCAGCGCGAAGCACCGGAGGAAGGCGAACCAGAACGGCGCGGCCATCGGCGCGAAGATGGCCAGGTCGATCGCGTTGTACGGAGTCCCCCAGCCGGAGAGCGCCGAGGCGGTCGTCGTGAACGCCATGACGAGGAAGACGACTGCGGTCACGGTGTTCCAGAACGGTGAGCGCCACACAGTATTCATGGCGACGCCGGGCGGCCGGCGGTGCAGTGGTAGCAGAGGTCGAAATTCGGGGTGGATCGGTACCACTCGTGGGCGCCGCAGTCCTTTCGGCCCTTGGGGCACAGGGGCAGCAGGGCGGAGGGCAGGTGGGTGCGGAGCCGGGTGCGCCAGCGGTAGCGGGGCATGCGGGCTACAGGGTGATCCAGTAGCGCTTCACGGTTTTGCCGTCGGTGGTGCGGATGTCCTCCAGGAGGCCGCCGTTCGACTCGATGGTGCGGGCCGAGGCGACGTTGTCCGGGTCGCACGTGATCAGGACGCGGTCCAGGCCCAGCTTGCGGGCCTCGTCGAGCATCTTGGCCACGGCCCAGGTGGCCAAGCCGCGGCGGCGGGCCGCGGGGCGGACGCTGTATCCGATGTGGCCGCCGTAGTTCAGCAGGATGTCGTTGAGGGTGTGCCGCAGGGCGATGGCGCCCAGGTAGCGGTCGTCCTCGACGATCCAGCGGTACGTGCAGTGGACCCACCCTTGGGCGGCCGGGACGGCCGTGTCCTCCTCGGCCAGCAGGCGCTCGATCCACGTCGCGAACCCGGTGGCCGTGTCCACTTCGTCGGTGGGGCGCAGGCCCGCGCCGTCCTGGTGGGTGCCGCGGCCGAACTCGTCGCGGGACTCGAGCCAGGACGTGTGCAGGCGAGGGGTCGGGACGATCAGGTCAGGCATGGGGCCGAGACTAGGTCACGGGGCGGCGGCCAGGGTGAGCAGAGTCTGGATCTGGGCCTGGCGGCGGGCGGTCGCCGTCTCGGCCAGGGCGCGCGCGGGCGGGTAGGCGCCGGAGGTGGTCTCCATCCGGGCGGTCTCGACCACGTTGCCCAGGTGACCCAGGAGCAGGCTCACCGCCGTACGGTCGAAATCGGGGGTCGAGCGAAGCTCGGCTATGTCGGACGGCCGCAACATGTGCAGGGCGCCGTGCCCCTCGTGCGAGGTGGACGAGGCGGTCAGGGGCTGGCTCCAGCCGAGCAGCCAGCGTTGCATCTGGGCCAGTTCCTCCCGCCACTGCGACTGCAACTCGGAGGCCAGGGTCTTCAGCCGAGGGTCGGTGGCGCGCTCCGTGATCAGGGCGGTGACCGAGGAGCCCTCGGCGATCTGGGACATGCCCATCTGCAAGTACATGACGTCGGTGCTGGTGAAGGCGGGCGCTGGAGGGCCGGCCTCCGGCTGCGCACCGCAGCCGGAGACCAGCAGGATCGCGGCCAGCGCGGCCGTGGCTAGTTTCGCGCCCACAGGGCCGGCACGTTCGGCGGCTCCCAGCCGGCCAGCGCGGTGTGCGCCTGGCGGCAGGTGTACGAGACGCCGTTGTAGGTGACGACGTTGCCGGGGGAGTACGCGGTGCCGGCGCGCCACGTGCCGGTCGCCGGCGGCGTGGTTGTCGGCGGAGTGGTGGGAGGTGTGGTGGTGGGGGGAGGGGTCGTCGGGGGAGTGGTCGGCGGGGTGGTGCCGCCACCACCGATGTTCAGGTCGACGCAGGCGTAGAAGGCCATGGCCGTGTCGGCCACGTTCCACCGGGCCAGCACGGTCTGCCGGCCGGTGAAGCCCTTCATGCCGACCGTGTGCGACTTGGTGGCGCCGGGCTGCGCGCCGCCGTCGTTGAAGGAGGCCAGCAGGGTGTTGCCGATGAAGTACTCCCACGTGCTGGTGGAGTGGCGGGCCGTCAGCACCCAGTTGAAGGTGACGTTCTGCCCGACCGAGGCGGCCGGCCAGTTGCGGCTGTTGTCGTTGAGCACGGCGAAGCGGCTGCCGCCGCCGTTGCACTGCGTCGAGCCCTTGGGGGCCTCGACGCTCTGCGGCTCGTAGACGATGTCGCCGCAGTTGGCCACGGCGCCGCTGGCGCAGTTGGCCTGGCGGCTGGGCGGTGACGAGATGTAGCCGTGCGCCGCGGCGGGGGAGACCGCGACGAACAGGGAGGCCACGAGGACTCCGACGGTCAATGCGGGGAGGGTGAGCCTGCGCTTCATGAAGTTCTCCTCTTCATGGAGGGGGATGCCGCCAAACTTAAGTTAAAGACTGTTAACAGTAAAGAGACCCATCGATTTCTGGTCCTTTAATTAAGCTGGTGAACGAAGCGGCCGATTGAAGAATCCGTGCGCAACATCCATGACGTCCTCGACGCGCGAGCCGTGACGACCCTGTTCCAGCCCCTGATCGAGATCGCCACCGGGCGGCCGATCGGCTACGAGGCCCTCAGCCGCGGCCCGGCCGGCACCCCCTGGGAGTCGCCGATCGCCCTCTTCGCGGCCGCGCGGGAGGTCGGCCGGGAAGGCGAGCTCGACTGGATCTGCCGGGCCCAGGCGTACCGGGCCATCCTCGCGGCCGAGCCCGACAACAGCCTCACCTGGTTCGTGAACATGGAGCCCACGGCGGCCCGCACGGTGTGCCCGCCCGACCTGGCGCCGGTGGTGAAGCTGGCCCGCGGCCGGCTGCGGGTGGTCACCGAGATGACCGAGCGGGCCATCGCCCGGGACCCGTCCGGCCTGCTCTCGGCCGCGGCGGCCTGCCGCGACGCCGGCTGGGGAGTGGCCCTGGACGACGTCGGGGCCGACCCGCTGTCGCTGGCCTTCATGCCGTTCGTGCACCCCGACGTGGTCAAGCTCGACATGCAGCTGCTGCGCGAGCCGGGCGACCCGCACACGGCCAAGGTGGTCGCCGCCGTGGCCGCGTACGCCGAGGCCAGCGGCGCCGTGGTGCTGGCCGAGGGTATCGAGACGCCGGAGCACCTGGCCGTCGCCCGCACCATGGGCGCCACGATCGGGCAGGGCTGGCTGTTCGGCCGTCCGGGCCCGCTCGCCCCGTCCCGGCTCGCCAACGCGCGGATGCCGTTCATCCCGCCGCCGCCGGTCCCCGACCGCCGCAGCCCGTTCGAGATCGTCGCCGCCCGCCGGCCGATCATGCGCACCACCAAGGACCACCTCATGCCGACCAGCCGGCACCTGGAGGCCCTGGTCGAGGTGGGCGAGGAGGCGCCCGTGCTGCTGGCCTGCTTCCAGGAGGCCCGGCACTTCACCCGGGCCACGGCCCGCCGGTTCGAGCGGTACGCCGCGATGAGCCCGCTGGTCGCGGCGCTGGGCATGGGCCTGGCCGCCGAGCCGGTGCCCGGGGTCCGGGGCGCCTGCCTGGACGACGGCGACGCCGTGCGCGGCGAGTGGAACGTGATCGTGGTCGGGCCGCACCGGGCGGCCGCGCTGGTGGCCAAGGACCTGGGCGACACCGGGGCGGAGGGCGACCGCCGCTTCGACTTCGCGCTGACCCACGACCGCGCCCTGGTCGTCGAGGCCGCCCGGTCGCTGCTGACCCGGCTGGTCCCGACCGGCGCCGACCGGCCCGACTCGCACCTGGTCGGCGCCGGATAGCCGGCGCGCCGGTCAGGTCAGGCGCGCCGGTCCAGGAACTCGTAGACGTCCTGCGCGTCGACGCCGGGGAACGTGCCCGGCGGCAGGGCGGCCAGCAGATGTGAGTGCACGCGGGCGCTGGGCCAGGCGTTGCCGGCCCAGCGGTCCACCAGATCGGCCGGCGGGCGCCGGCAGCAGTCGGGGTCGGGGCAGCGGGAGACGGTACGCCGGGTGGTGTCGCCGCCGCGGAACCAGCGGGCGTGCTCGTACGGCGTACCGACCGTCACCGAGAACTCGCCGGACCGGGTCGACTCGATGTGCACCGTGCACCAGTACGTGCCGGCCGAGGTGTCGGTGAACTGGTAGAACGACGAGTACGGGTCGTCGGCCTGGAAGATGGTGCGCGACGCCCACTTGCGGCAGATCGGCTGGCCCTCGATCGCCCCGGTCACGTCGCGCGGGAAGCGGACCCCGTCGTTCTCGTACGCCTTGTAGACGATCCCGTTCTCGTGGACCCGGGTGAAGTGCACGGGGATGCCGAAATGATGGGTCGCCAGGTTGGTGAAGCGGTGCGCCGCCGTCTCGTACGACACCCCGAAGGCGTCCCGGAAGTCGTCGATGGCCAGCGCCCGGTCGGCCTTGGCCTCCCGCAGGAAGGCCACCGCGAACTTCTCCGGCATCAGCAGCGCCGCCGCGAAATAGTTGGCCTCGACCCGCTGCCGCAGGAAATCGCCGTAGTCGGCCGGCTCGGGATGGCCGAGCACGAAATGCCCGAGGGTCTGCAGCACCACCGCGCGCGGGTCGTGGCCCTTGCCGCTGGCCACCTGCGGCAGGTAGATCCGCCGGTTGTTGAGATCGGTCACCGACCGTGTCGAGCCGGGCAGGTCGTTCACGTAGTGCAAGGAGAAGCCCAGTTGCGCCGCGATGTCGAGGATGCCGCGCTGGGACAGCGGGCCGGTCGTGTGCTTGATCGGCCGCAGCACCCGGGCCGCCGCCTCCTCGATCTCGGCGAAGTAGTTGTCCCGCTCGCGCATGTCGACCCGCAGCTGCGCGTTGGCCCGCCGGGCCACCTCGGGCGTGGCGCTCTGCTCGGTGAGCAGCCGGTTCAACTCCCGATGCAGGCCCACCAGCGATTCCAGGGCGTCCGCGGGCAGCCGGCGGCCGCCGCGGACCAGGGGCAGACCCGAGCTTTCGTACGCCGGTGACCGCTGGAAGTGGGCGAGCTCGATCTCCAGGCCCGCGCGCCGGCTGGGTGCCTCGGCCCGCAACAGCTCCTGCATGCCGACCCCGAGCGCGCTCGCGAGGGCCTGTAACACCGACAGCTTGGGCTCCCGCTTGCCGTTCTCGATCAGCGAGAGCTGAGAGGGGGCCCGGCCGACCGCCTCACTGAGCTGCTCCAGGGTCAGGTTCTTGCTCTTGCGCAGGTGGCGGAGCCTCTGTCCCAACGTGACGAGGTCCACCTCGGTTTGTGAAGCGGTCACGCGTTTGACGCTAACAGAAATTCCGCGTTTCTTCTCGTCACAAACACCTTCAGTGGGCCGTGCAGAGTGCGCGACAGTCAAATTCTTCCACCGAGAAGCACGCGACAGGGCACGGAAGGGACTTTTCACCATGACTGATCAGCTGACCGAAGTTCGTGGCGGTACCGCATCGGACCTCACTCGGGCATGGGCCGGCGATCCCCGGTGGCTGGGCATCAAGCGCAGCTACACCGCGCAGGACGTGGTCAAGCTGCGCGGCACCGTCCAGGAGCGGCACACGCTGGCCGAACGCGGCGCGCAGCGCCTGTGGGAGCTGCTGCACAGCGAGGACTACATCAACGCGCTGGGCGCGCTCACCGGCGGCCAGGCCGTCCAGCAGGTGCGGGCCGGCCTCAAGGCCATCTACCTCTCCGGGTGGCAGGTCGCGGCCGACGCCAACCTGAGCGGCAACACGTACCCCGACCAGTCCCTCTACCCGGCGAACTCGGTGCCCGCGGTGGTCCGCCGCATCAACAACGCGCTCATGCGGGCCGACCAGATCGACACCGCGGCCGGCCGGCACGACCGCGACTGGCTGGCACCCATCGTGGCCGACGCGGAAGCCGGCTTCGGCGGCCCGCTGAACGCGTTCGAGCTGATGAAGGCCATGATCGTGGCCGGGGCGGCCGGAGTGCACTGGGAAGACCAACTGGCCAGCGAGAAGAAGTGCGGCCACCTCGGCGGCAAGGTGCTCATCCCCACCGGCCAGCACATCCGCACCCTCAACGCGGCCCGGCTCGCGGCCGACGTCCTCGGCGTGCCGTCGCTGGTCATCGCCCGGACCGACGCGCTCGCGGCCGACCTGCTGACGACCGACGTCGACGAGCGCGACCAGCCGTTCCTGACCGGCGAGCGTACGGCCGAGGGCTTCTTCCGGGTGCGCAGTGGACCCGCCGCCGCCATCGCGCGTGGCGTCGCCTACGCGGACTACGCCGACCTGCTGTGGGTGGAGACCGGCAAGCCCGACCTCGAGTTCGCGCGGTCGTTCGCCGAGGCGGTCCACAAGGAGCACCCGGGCAAGATGCTGGCGTACAACTGCTCGCCGTCGTTCAACTGGAAGCGCAACCTCGACGACGCCGACATCGCGCGGTTCCAGAAGGAGCTCGGCGCGATGGGCTACAAGTTCCAGTTCGTCACGCTGGCCGGCTTCCACGCGCTCAACCACTCGATGTTCGAGCTGGCCCGCGGCTACGCCGAGACCGGCATGACGGCGTACGTCAAATTGCAGGAGGCCGAGTTCGCGGCCGAGGCCGACGGTTACACCGCGACCAAACACCAGGCCGAGGTCGGTACGGGCTACTTCGACGCCGTCTCGACCGCGCTCAACCCGGAGTCGTCCACGACCGCGCTCAAGGGCTCGACCGAAACGGAGCAGTTCTGATGGCCAACGAGGAAATCACGATCACGGGTACGACCGAGGGCCGCTACGCGGAGATCCTGACCCCGGAGGCCATCGCGTTCGTCGTGGCGCTCGACCGGGAGTTCGGCGCCCGCCGGGTCCAGCTGCTCGAACGTCGCCGGCGGCGGCGGACCACCCGTACCACCGAATTGGACTTTCTGCCCTCGACCCAGCACATCCGCGACGACCCGTCCTGGACGGTGGCCGCGCCCGCGCACGACCTGCTGGACCGGCGAGTCGAGATCACCGGGCCGCCCGAGCGCAAGATGACGATCAACGCGCTGAACTCGGGCGCCAAGGTGTGGATGGCCGACTTCGAGGACGCCACCGCGCCGACCTGGGAGAACGTGGTCCTCGGGCAGCTCAACCTGCGCGACGCGCTGGACGGCGACCTCGACTTCACCACCCCCGACGGCAAAGAATACAAAGTCAACGGGTGGATCCCGACCATCATGGTGCGCCCCCGCGGCTGGCACCTGCCGGAATGCCACGTGCGCATCGGCGGGCGGGCGGTGTCGGCGACCCTGTTCGACTTCGGGCTCTACTTCTTCCACTGCGCGCAGCGGCAGATCGACCGGGGCTCGGGGCCGTACTTCTACCTGCCCAAACTGGAGTCACACCTGGAGGCGCGCCTCTGGAACGACGTGTTCGTCTGGGCGCAGGAGACGTGCGGCATCCCGCGGGGAACCATCCGGGCCACGGTGCTGATCGAGACGATCACGGCGGCCTTCGAGATGGACGAGATCCTGTACGAGCTGCGCGAACACTCGGCCGGCCTGAACGCGGGCCGCTGGGACTACCTGTTCAGCATGATCAAGAACCGGCCGGACGTGGTCCTGCCCGAACGCTCCCAGGTGACGATGACGGCGCCGTTCATGCGCGCGTACACGGAGCTGCTGGTCAAGACGTGTCACCGGCGGAACGCGCACGCGATCGGCGGCATGGCGGCGGTGGTCCCGAGCCGCGATCCGGTGGCGGCGAAGAGGGCGCTGAACCAGGTCCGGCAGGACAAGAGGCGCGAAGTGGGCGACGGCTTCGACGGCTCGTGGGTGGCGCACCCGGGTCTGGTCGAGACGTGCCGCGACGTGTTCGACCAGTGGCTGGGGGACGAGCCGCACCAGATCGTCCGCAAGCGCGACGACGTCCAGGTGACGGCGACCGAACTACTGGACGTCAAGGCGGTCGGGGTTCAGGTCAGCGAGGTCGCGCTGCGTAACAACGTCAGCGTGGCGCTGCGGTACATCGCGGCGTGGCTCGGCGGCCGGGGCGCGGTGGCGCTGGGCGGGCTGATGGAGGACGCGGCCACGGCCGAGATCTGCCGGGCTCAGCTCTGGCAGTGGATCAACGCCAGTACGCCCACGGACTACGGGGTGCCGGTCAGTGCGGCGCTGGTGACGCGGATGCTGCGCGAGGAACTGGACGTGCTGAGCGAGACGGGGGCTCTGGACGAGGACTCGGCTCGGCGGTTCGGGCAGGCTCGGACGCTGCTGACCGTCCTGCTGACCGAGCGGACGTGCCCGGAGTTCCTGACGCTGCCGGCGTACCTGCGGCACATGTCGGGTGGGGCGGCTGTTGCCGCCCCGGAGACTACTGCTGCCCCGGAGACTACCGCCTCGGCTTCTGTCGCGGCTTAGGCGGTCTTGAGGACGGCGCGGCCTGGCACCGGCCGCGCCGTTTTCTTGCGCTGGGACGGCCGGGGGGAGAGGGCGCCACAACAGAGCCGTCAGGCTTGATTCTCTGTTGTGGCACCCTCTCCCCCCGGCCTTGCGTGGCTTTCAGTCCGGGCAGTCGGGGGTCACTCGCTGCTGGGAGGTACGAGGGCTGGGCGGTCACCTTGCGCCCTGGTGGGGCGCGGGGTTCGCTGCCGCGCCGGGGTGCGGGTGGGTGAGCCGGTCACTCGGGCACGCTGAATGGTGGGTCGCGCGGCAATTCCAGGCCGGTTGCGCGGGATGCGGGGACTCGGCCCGGGCGTGCTTTCGCGCAGAGGTCAGCGAGGCAGCCGGTTGCCGCGATGCCGGTCGATGCGTCATCGTACGATCTTGGCCGGCGCTGGTGCGGGGGCTGGGGGAGGGCGTGCGATGACGGGCTCTGGTGTTGGTTGGGGGCTGTCTCGGCTGCTGCCTGTCGCGCTTGTTGCCGGCTTGGGGCTGGGCGCCTGTGGGTCGACGGAGCCGGGACCGCCGGCGGTGGCGGAGGTGCCGTCGGCTGTTCCCGCTACGCCCTCGGCTGTTTCGGTGGCGCCGTCGGAGGCGGTTCGGGTGGCGCCCGTTCGGTCGAGCATCAGCAAAGCTGGGCTCGACTACTTCTTTGCGATCGCGCTGGGGAGTGAGTACGGGAGCAAAATCAAAGTCGTCACGATGTGGGACAAGCCTGTAGTCACGGTCCGGGTGCACGGTGGTTCCGCGAAGAGCCGGGACTGCCTGAACAAGGTGATTGCCGACTTCAATGGGCTTACCGCCACTACCGACCTGAAGGTGGCGCCGGGGGTGGCCGACATCGAGCTCCACTTTGTTCCCGCGTCGCAATTCCGGGCGATCGTGCCGAGCGCCACGCCGGGCAGCAACGGGTACTTCCAGCGGGAGTGGTCGTACAAGTACGAGATGACCAGTGCCACGGTTCTGGTGCGGTCGACCGGTGTCAGCGAGAAGTTTCGCTGCCACCTGATCCGCGAGGAGATGACCCAGGCCATGGGTCTGGGTAAGGACTCCGTGAAGTATCCGGACAGCGTCTTCTACGACAAGTCCGGGCCGAACCCGACGCGGTATTCGGCCCTCGACAAGGAGATCATCCGGCTTCTGTACGGGGGGACGGTGCGGCCCGGCGACGGCGAGGGTGTGATCAGGCAGACGGTGACGGTGAAGTGAACGGCGGGGCGGCGCGCAGGCCGTCGGCCAGGGCGTCGAGGGCGGGCTCGGCGGTTGCTGTCGATCCGGACCGGGTGAAGAAGCTCATGGGGTGCCAGCCGCTGGTGCAGTAGTCGGGGGCCCAGGGGCGCAGGCCGGACAGGTGGCCGGTGGAGGCGCCCCAGGCGGTCAGGGTGCGCAGGAAGGCGTACTCGCCCTCGGGGGTCTGCGGGTAGCCGGGTGCGGCGTTGTTCCACTCGTACGGTGGGGTCATCAAGGCCGAGGGGTAGCCGGTTTCGGCTCCGGTTGGTGCGAGATGTCGCCGTAGACGTTCCACAGCCCCAGTTCCACGTTGAGGGGAAGGCCGATCCGGCGGGCCAGGGCCGCTCGGCGCAGGGCGCGGGTGATGCCGTGTTCGGCATCGCCGTCGGTGGCGACGGGGCGGGTCGCGACTCGTACGAAAACCTCGTTGGCGCCGTGGGCGACGAACAGGCGCTGCAGTTCGTCCGCCGTGCGGGCTTGCCGGCTCGCGTCGCGAAGCACGGTCTGGGCGAGAACCGCCTCGGTGAATGGGCTTACCGACAGCGAGGCCCGGAACGGGGTCCGTGCTGTCGCCCGGGGTGCCGCGGAAGCGATGCCGGCGCTGCCGAGGGCGGCGGTCACGCCGGCCGTGGCGGCCAGGGCGAGCAGGTTCCGGCGGCTCAGTGGTCTTTCACTCATGAGTGGCTGCCCCTTCGAGGGATCCGCGTGAATCGTTTCAGGAACGATTCTCATGATGGCGGTCGTGTTAACGGAGGGGGTAGATCCGAACTCACCGGAGGTAGCACGATATTCACAGTTCGGTGCGTCTCGTTTAGCCTGACCGACCATGTCGAGCTCGCCCGTGCAGGATCCGAGTGGGCTGGTGTACCTGGCCGACGGCAGTCCGGCCTACGCCGGCCGGCATGTGCATGAGAGCGGGTATCCCGTTCACAGTCACGGTTTCCTGGAGATCGCGGTCGTGGTGGCCGGCTCGGGAGTGCATCACTGTGTGACCGGGCGGCAGCGGCTGAGCGCCGGCGACGTGCTCGTTCTTCGCCCCGGTGTGTGGCACGGGTACGAGGACTGCGAGGACCTGGCGCTGTTCAACTGCTGCCTGAGCGCGGGGCTGCTGCACCGGGAACTGCTCTGGATGCTCAGCGATCCCGTCCTCGGCCATCTGCTGTGGGCCGGGCCCAGCTCGGTCGGCCGCCGGGGGATCCTGACCGCGCGGCTGGAGGCCGGCGACCTGGCTGAGGCGGTCGAGCATCTGAGCGCGGTGGACCGGTTGAAGGGGCTGTCGCTCGTCCGGCATCGCTCCGATCTGGTCGGCCGGATGACGCTGTTCCTGGGCCTGCTCGCGCGGACGGTCACCGAGGCGGCCGAGCCCGGGGCGGCCGGGCCCAAGTTGATACATCCGGTGATCCTGCGGGCCATGCGGATGTTCGACGAGCGGCTCGCCCATCCCTGGACCCTGGCCGAGCTCGCCGCCGAGTTGCACCTCGTCCCCGGCTCCCTGGTCCGGTTGTTCACCACGTCGGTCGGCCTGCCGCCGATCGCCTACTTGTCACAGCGCCGGGCCGAAGTGGCGGCCACCCTGCTCCAGCGGGACGATCGGCCCATCGCGCGGATCGGTGAACTGGTCGGCTGGCCGGATCCGAACTACTTCGCCCGCCGGTTCCGGGCACACCTCGGGATGAACGCGAGCACCTATCGCCGCCTGTTCCGGCACTAGATCTCCTGGTCGTCATGCGCTTGCGCGCGCTAGTTGAGGTGCGTAACATCCTCGCAACTAGTACGCGCTAGTGAACTGGCCCACCTTCTCGTCTGCCCGGAGGCTTCATGACGCTCGCTTCTGAGGAACAGGAGGCGTCCCCGCCGCCGGTCCCGGCCAAGGTCGACGGCACCTACATCTGGCTGATCGTCGCCGCGCAGTTCGGTGTCTTCGTCGCCTTCATCACCCCGGTTGCCATCTCCCTCGCCATTCGGGTCGGTCAGCTCGCCCCCGGCCACGAGGAATACCTCGGCTACATCACCGGCGCCGGCGCGCTGGTCGTGGTCCTGCTCGGCCCGATTCCCGGAATCCTCAGCGATCGCACCCGGACTCGGCTGGGGCGCCGCCGGCCGTGGATGATCGGGGGCACCCTCCTCGGCGTGGTCTCCCTGATCGTGATGGCTGTCGCGCCGTCCGTGTGGATTCTCGGTCTCGGCTGGATCCTCGCCCAGATGGGCTGGGGAACGGTGCTCGGAAATCTGCAGAACTCCACGGCCGACCGGCTGCCCGAGGAGCAACGCGGCCGGGTCGCCGGCCTCAGCGGTTTCGCCCAGCAGATCGGCCCGGTGCTCGGCGTCGTGCTGGCCGGCGGCCTGGCGGGCGACAGCCGGCTGTTGTTCCTCGTGCCCGGAGCCGTCGGCGTCGTCCTCGTCGCCCTGTTCGTGGTCGTCGTGGCCGAGCCGGACAGCCGCGGCCGCGAGCACGCGCCGTTGACCGCCCGGGCCCTCGGCGCCAAATTCCTCTACGACCCGCGGCGCCACCCGGACTATTCATGGAACTGGCTGGGCCGTTTCCTGTTCTATTTCGGACTCACCCTCAACACCACGTTCACCGCGTTCTTCTTCGCCAGCCGCCTCGAGGTCACCGTCGAGGAGGTGGCCGGGCTGATCGCCGTCCTGGGTGGCTTCGGCATCCTGGCCACCGCGGCCGGTGCGATCGGCGGCGGGTTCCTGTCCGACAAGCTGCGCCGGCGCCGGGTGTTCGTGCTGACCTCCGGCACCGTCTTCGGCACCGGAGCCCTGCTGATGGCGCTCGCCCCGAGCACGCCGCTGCTGTTCGCCGGATCGCTGATCTGCTCCCTGGGCATCGGCGGGTTCGCCGCCGTGGACCAGGCCCTGCTGCTGGACGTGCTGCCCGAACGGGAGACCGATGCCGGCCGGTACATGAGCATCACCGGGTTCGCCACCTCCATCCCGCAGGCCCTGGGGCCGTTCGTGGCCCCGGTGTTCCTGGCCGTCGGCGCAGGAGGCGGCGAGAAGAACTACACCCTGCTCTACCTGGTCGCCGCCGCCTGCACGGCGGCCGGTGGCCTCGTCGTCCTGCGCATCAAGTCGGTCAAGTGACCGCGTACCGGAAGGAAAGCCCGATCGTGTCCCACTCCTGGCAGGCCGCGTTCGTCAGCGCCGCGGCGCCGTCGGCGGCCGACGACCCCGCGCCGTACTTCCGGCGCGAGTTCACCGCGGCCGGCGGCCTACGGAAGGCGACCCTGCACGTCACCGCGCTCGGCATCGTCGAGGCCCACCTCAACGGCCGCCCCGTCGGCGACGACGTGCTGGCGCCCGGCTGGACCTCCTACCGGCACCACCTCGACGTCCGCGCCTACGACGTCACCGCCTCGATCCACGCCGGGATCAACGCGATCGGTGCCGTCGTCGCCGAAGGCTGGGCCGCCGGCCGGCTGGGCTGGGAGAACAAACGCGGCCACTACGCGGACCGGCCCGCTCTCTTCCTGCAGCTCGACCTCGAGTACGCCGACCGGACCGAGACGATCGGCACCGGCGCGGGCTTCACGGTCGGCACCGGCGCGGTCCGCGCGGCCGGCCTTTACGACGGCGAGACGTACGACGCCCGGCTCGAACCCGCCGGCTGGAGCGAAGCCGGCTTCGACGACACGTCCTGGGCGCCGGCACAGCCGTTCGACTGGAACCTGTCCGCGTTGCGTGTGCCCGTCGCCCCGCCGATCCGCCGCATCGAAGAACTGCCCCCGGCCGGGATCAGCACCAGCCCTTCCGGGAAGACGATCGTCGACTTCGGGCAGAACATCTCGGGCTGGGTACGGATCACCGTCACCGGCGCCGCCGGCGACACCGTGACGTTGCGCCACGCCGAACTGCTCACCCCGGCCGGGGAACTGGAGACCGAGTCGAACCGTACGGCCAAGGCCACCGACCGCTACACCCTGCGCGGCGACGGCACGGAGACCTGGGAGCCGCGCTTCACCTTTCACGGATTCCGGTACGTGCAGGTCGACGGCTGGCCCGGCGAGCTGACGGCCGAAGACCTCCGAGCCGTGGTCGTGCACAGCGACATGAGGCGGACCGGCTGGTTCGAGTCGTCCGACGACCTGCTGAACCGGCTCCACGCGAACACCCTGTGGTCGATGCGGGACAACTTCGTCGGGGTGCCCACCGACTGCCCGCAACGCGACGAGCGGCTGGGCTGGACCGGTGACCTGAACGCCTTCGCCCCGACCGCGGCCTACCTGTACGACGTGCGCGGCGTACTGCGATCGTGGCTCGCCGACCTGGCCGCCGAACAGCGGGAGACCGGGACGGTTCCGTGGGTGGTGCCCGACGTCCTCTCGAATCCGTCCCCGCCGACGGCGCTGTGGAGCGACGCCGCGGTCAGCGTCCCGTGGCTGCTCTACCAGGAGTACGGCGACGAACAGATCCTGGCCGACAGCTACGACTCGATGGCCGCCTTCATCCGCCAGGTGGAAGGCCTGCTCGACGAGCACGGCCTGTGGAGCAGCGGTTTCCAGTACGGCGACTGGCTGGACCCGGACGCCCCGGCCGACAACCCCGCCGGCGGCAAGACCGACCGGCATCTGGTGGCCTGCGCCTACCTGGGCAAGACGACGCGCGAGATGGCACAGGCCGCGGCGGTCCTCGGCAAGCACGAGGACGCGCGGCACTTCGCCACCCTCGCCGACCGGGTCCGTGGCGCCTTCCGCCGGGAGTACGTCACCGAAGCCGGCCGGATCGCCGGGGAATCCGCCACCGCGTACGCCCTGGCCATCACGTTCGGCCTTCTCGACGACGCCCAGTTGGTCAAGGCCGGTGACCGGCTGGCCGAACTGGTCGCCCAGGCCGGCTACCGCATCGCCACCGGGTTCGCCGGCACGCCGCTGCTGACCGATGCCCTGTCCAGCACCGGGCATCTCGACGAGGCGTACCTGTTGTTGCTGCAGAAGCAATGCCCGTCGTTCCTGTATCCGGTGACGATGGGTGCCACCACGATCTGGGAGCGGTGGGACGCCGTGCTGCCCGACGGCACCCTCAACTCGACCGGGATGACGTCACTCAACCACTACGCGCTGGGCGCGGTGGCCGACTGGCTGCACCGGGTCGTCGGCGGCCTGCAACGCGTCGCTCCCGGGTGGCGGGAGATCCGCGTCGCCCCGCAGGTCGGTGGCGGCCTCACCGCGGCCCGCTCCACCCATGACACCGTGCGCGGGCGGGCCGAGGTGGCCTGGCGCGTCGAGGGCGGCGAGATGGCCGTCGACGTGACCGTGCCCCCGGACGCGCGGGCCACCGTCGTGCTGCCACTGCACCCGGTCGGCGCGACCGAGCAGGTCGGCCCCGGCACCCACAACTGGCGTTACCCGCTGCCCGAGAGCTTCGGCGCCCGGCCCGCGTACACCATGGAGACGCCGCTGAAGACCATCGCCGACGACCCGCACGTCTGGCCGGCGGTGAGCGCCGTGTTCGCCTCCTATTTCCCCGGCATCCCGATCGACGGCTCCGCGCCCGAGGCGGCCGCCATGTCCCTGACCACCGTTCTGCAGTTCATCCCCGGCGTCCCCGCCGGACTGGAGGACGACCTGCGCGCCGCGCTCACCCCGGAAGGAACCCTTCGATGACCGACCTCAGCCGGCTCACCCTGGAACAGAAGGCGTCGCTGCTGTCGGGCCGGGATTTCTGGTCGACCAAGCCGATCGACGCCGCCGGGGTGCCGTCGGCGGCGCTCACCGACGGCCCGCACGGGGTGCGCAGGCAGGCCGGGACCGCCGACCACCTGGGCCTCAACGACAGCGAGCCGGCCACCTGTTTCCCGCCCGCCGTGGCCGTCGGGTCCTCCTGGGACCCTCAGGTGGCGGCCCGGATCGGCCAGGCGATCGGCCGGGAGGCGCGGGCCCTCGGCGTCGCCGTGCTGCTCGGCCCGGGCGTCAACATCAAACGATCGCCGTTGTGCGGGCGCAACTTCGAGTACTACTCGGAGGACCCGTACCTGTCCGGGGTCCTGGGCGCCGCACACGTGCGCGCCCAGCAGGCCGAGGGTGTCGGCGCGTCGGTGAAGCACTTCGCGGCCAACAACCAGGAGACCGACCGGATGCGGGTGAGCGCCGACGTCGACGAGCGCACCCTGCGCGAGATCTACCTGCCGGCCTTCGAGAAGGTCGTCACCGAGGCCGCGCCGGCCACCGTCATGGCGTCCTACAACAAGATCAACGGTGTGTACGCGTCGGAGAACCGATGGCTGCTCACCGACCTGCTGCGTGACGAGTGGGGCTTCACCGGGACGGTCGTCTCCGACTGGGGCGCGGTCAGCGACCGGATCGCCGCGCTGACCGCCGGCCTGGACCTGGAGATGCCCGGCACCGGCGGGACCACCGACGCGCAGATCGTCGACGCCGTACGCTCCGGCGCCCTCGACGAATCGGTGGTCGACGACGCCGTACGCCGAATCCTGTCTTTGATCGAGCAGCACCCGTCCGAGACGGCGGGGTTCGACGCCGACGCCCACCACGCCCTGGCCCGGGAGCTCGCCGCCGAATGCGCGGTACTGCTCAAGAACGACCACCGGGTGCTGCCGCTGGAGCCCACCACGAGCGTGGCGGTCATCGGCACGTTCGCCGCCGAACCCCGATACCAGGGCAGCGGCAGCTCCCGGATCAACCCGGCCCGTCTCGACACCCCTCTCGACGCGATCCGTGCCATCGCCGGCGACGTACGGCACGTGCCCGGCTTCACCGTGCCGGACGCCGTCGCGGCGGCCGCCGCCGCCGACGTCGCGGTCGTCTTCGCCGGCCTTCCCGACAGCGCGGAGTCCGAGGGCTTCGACCGTGACCACCTCGACCTGCCCGCCGAGCAGGTGAACGTGGTCCGCGCGGTCGCGGCCGCGGCCAGGCGTACGGTCGTGGTCCTCGCCAACGGCGGCGTGGTCAGTCTGGAAGGCTGGCACGACCAGGTCGACGCCATTCTCGAGGGCTTCCTGCTCGGGCAGGCCGGCGGCGGGGCCGTCGCCGACCTGCTGTTCGGTGCCGCCAACCCGTCCGGGCATGTGGCCGAGACCATTCCCGTACGTCTGGAGGACACCCCGGCCTTCCACAACTTCCCGGGCGAGCAGGGCCACGTCCGCTACGGCGAAGGCGTCATGGTCGGCTACCGGCACTACACGACGGCGCAGGCGCCGGTGCGCTATCCGTTCGGCCACGGGTTGTCCTACACCACCTTCAGCACGCGAGGCCTGGCCGTCGAGGTCACCGGTGACGACACGGCCACCGTGACCGTCACCGTCGCCAACACCGGCGAGCGGGCCGGGAAACACGTCGTCCAGGTGTACGTGGCCACCGGCGCCGGGCCGGTCCGCCGCCCGGCCCGGGAACTGCGCGCCTTCGCCAAGGTCCTCTTGGAACCGGGGGAGGAGCGCACGGTGGAGTTCACTCTGGACCGGCGTGCCTTCGCCTACTGGGACATCCGGTACGGACGGTGGGTCGTCGCGCCGGGCGAGTACCGCATCCAGGTCGGCGAGGACGCGACCCGCGTCGTGACCGAGGAAAGCGTCGACATCGCCGGTGACGTCATCACTCTTGAGCTGTCGATGGACTCCACGGTCAAGGAATGGTTCGCCCACCCCATCGCCGGGCCCGCACTCATGCAGGGCATGACCGCCGGGATGACCCCCGAGCAGCAGGCCCAGGCGGAGCAGCAACAGGACCAACTGCGGATGGTCGAGTCGATGCCGATGCGCCAGTTCGCCGGCTTCCTCGGCGACGCCATGCCGCCGGCCGCCCTCGAACAGCTCATCGAGGCCACCCGGTCGGGCGCGTAGGAGCCGCTCCCAGCCGACACCGGCCGGCAGGTGATGTCAGGCGCCGAGCGGCGCGGTCGAGTCGCGGGGGACCAGTGTCACGTCGACGTCCGCGCCGCTGCTCGGGCGGGGGCGGCCGTCGGCCAGGTGCAGGGCCTCCTGGGCGACGAAGCGGCCGAGGCCGGAGCTGTTCATCCGGACGCTGGTCAGCGCCGGCACGAAGAGGGCCGCGAGCGGGCTGTCGTCGTGCCCCACCACGGACAGGTCGCCGGGCACGGACAGCCCGGAACGCAGCGCGGCGCCGGTCACCGCCGCCGCGACGTCGTCGTTGTAGGCGACCACCGCTGTCACACCGGCCCGGTGCCACCGGCCGACCGCCTGGTCGGCGGTGCCGTCGCGATAGTCGACACTGTGGACGGACAGCTCGCCGAGGCCCAGATCGTGGACGGTCCGCCGGGCGGTGCCCAGCCGGTGCGCGTTCAGCGCGGCCAGCCGAGGATCCGGCGACTCGGCGAACGCCAGGCGGACATGCCCGAGCTCGTGCAGATGCCGCACCTGCAGCGTGGTCCCGGCGGAGAGGCCCGGCAGGTGGGCCCGGCCGCCGGGCTGGGGGAAGATCTTGGTGATGCCGCTGGCGCGCAGCGACTTCACCGTGCCGGCGTCGAATGCGGAGAAGCCGACGACGACGTCGGGATCCAGCGATTCCCACAGCGGCCGGCTGCGGTCGCCGAGATGCCGCGTGTAGGCCACCATCGAGAAGCCCGCTTCGTCGAGCACGTGCGCGGCCTCGTCGAGGTAGCGGCGCATGTTGTGCTCGAGCGGCCAGTCCGGCAGGACGAACAGGACGATGCGGCTGCGCCCCCGGGCCAGCGTCTGGGCGGCGCGGTGCGGGCGGTAGCCGAGCCGGGCCGCTTCGGCGAGGACCCGCTGGCGGGTGCCCTCGGAGATGGTCTGGCCGGGGGTGTTGTTGAGCACGAACCCGACCGTGGCCCGGGACACGCCGGCGGCGGCCGCGATGTCCGCCGCGGTGATCCGTCGTCGCACCGTGTCAGCCATGAACAGATCTCCTTCCGGTCCCGGACACTGTAGCTTGCACGCGCTAGTGTCCGGTCTTCCGTCATCGGCTAGCGCGCGCTAGCCTGAAGCGACCGGCCCCCACGACTGTCGAGGTGCGACCATGCCCCGTACCACCCTCGCCCCGGCGCCCGCCCACGGCGCCACCGTCGACCTCGTGGTCATCGGGTCCGGAACCGGCATGGCGGCCGCGCTCGCCGCCCGCGAGCTCGGGCTCGAAGTCCTGATCGTCGAGAAGACCGCCTACGTCGGCGGGTCGACGGCCCGCTCCGGCGGCGCCTTCTGGATCCCGGCCAATGACGACCTGCTCGCGGCCGGAGCCCAGGACTCCCTGGACCGGGCCGCCACCTACGTCGCCGCGGTGGTCGGCGACTCCGCACCCGAACCGCGCTGGCGCAGCGCCCTGGGACACGGTCCGGCCACGGTGCGGATGCTGCGCCGGACCACGCCGATGCGGTTCAGCTGGGCCCGCGACTACGCCGACTACCACCCGGAGCAACCCGGCGGCAGCGCCGCCGGGCGCAGCTGCGAATGCCGTCCGTTCGACCTGTCGGTCCTCGGCGCCGAACGCGCCCGGCTGCGCCCCGCCGTGCTGGCCGCGCCGGTGCCGATGCCCGTCACCGGCGCCGACTACCGCTGGATGAACCTGCTGGCCCGGGTGCCGGGCAAGGCCGTACCGAAGATCGCCCGCCGGGCGGTGCAGGGCATCGGCGGCCTGCTGATCGGCCGCCGCTACGCCGCCGGCGGCCAGGCGCTGGCCGCCGGGTTGTACGCCGGTGTGCTGCGGGCCGGCATCCCCGTCTGGACCGAGACCGCTCTGGTTCGTCTGCTCGTCGACGGTGAGCGGGTGACCGGCGCCGTCCTCGAGCAGAACGGCCGGGAGGTGACAGTCACCGCGCGCCGCGGTGTCGTTCTGGCCGCCGGCGGCTTCGACCACGACATCGAGGCCCGCCGCCGCTACCAGTCACCGGCCCTGGAGGCCGGCTGGAGCCTGGGCGCCGACGGCAACACCGGCGACGCGATCCGGATCGCCCAGCAGGCCGGCGCCGGCACCGGCCTGATGGAACAGTCCTGGTGGTTCCCCGCGGTGGCGCCGCTGCCGGGGGCGGCTCCGCAGGTGCTGCTGGCGGAACGGTCCCTGCCGGGTTCGTTCATGGTCGACCGGCACGGCCGCCGCTTCCTCAACGAGTCCACCGACTACATGAGCTTCGGCCAGCGTGTCCTGGCCCGGGAGAAGGACGGCGACCCGGTCGGCGCCATGTGGCTCGTCTTCGACCAGCGCTACCGGGACAGTTACGTGCTCGCCGGCACCGTTTTCCCGCGGATGCCGCTGCCGCGCGGCTGGTACGGCAACGGCGTCGCGCACCGCGCCGGCGACCCGGGACAACTGGCCCGCGCCGCCGGCCTGCCCGAGACCGCGTTCGCCGAGACGACGCGCCGGTTCAACAGCCTCGCCGCGACCGGGCATGACGACGACTTCTCCCGCGGCGCCAGCGCCTACGACCGCTACTACGGCGACCCCACGGTGACACCCAACCCCAACCTTCGCCCGTTGCGGGGCCGGTTGTACGCCGTCCGCGTCGTGCTCAGCGACCTCGGCACCTGCGGCGGCGTCCGGGCCGACGAGCACGGCCGCGCCCTGCGCCCCGACGGCTCACCGATCGACGGGCTGTACGCCATCGGCAACACCGCCGCCAACGTCTACGGCGCCTCCTATCCCGGCGCCGGCGCCACCATCGGCCAGGGCCTCGTCTTCGGCTACATCGCCGCCCAGCATGCCGCCGGCTGAACACCTACCGAAAGGGAACCCCATGCAGCGCTTCAACGGTCGTACCGCCCTGATCACCGGCGGCGGATCCGGAATCGGCCAGGCCACGGTGCTTCGCCTGCTCGACGAGGGCGCCACCGTCGTGGCGGCCGACATCAGCGCCGACGGGCTCACCCAGACGCGGAAACTGGCCGACGGCGACGGGAGCGCCGACCGGCTCACCACCGCGGTGCTCGACATCGCCGACGAGGCGGCCGTACGCGACGTCGTGGCCGGCGCCATCGGCACCCTGGGGCGCCTCGACGTGCTGGTGAACGCTGCCGGCATGCTGCGCGGCGCCCACACCCACGAGAGCAGTCTCGAGCTGTGGAACCGCGTCATCGCCGTCAACCTCACCGGCACGTTCCTGGTGACCCGGGCCGCCCTGCCGGCGCTGCTGGCCACCGGCCGCGGTGTGGTCGTGAACTTCAGCTCCACCTCGGCGTCGTTCTCCCACCCGTACATGGCCGCCTACTCGGCCAGCAAGGGCGGCGTCGAGTCGTTCACCCACGCGATCGCCGGCGAGTACGCCAAGCAGGGCCTGCGCGCGGTGAACGTGGCCCCGGGCAGCATCAGCAGCGGCATCACCAACAACTTCGCCGGCCTGGTGCCCTCCGACATCGACTACAGCCTGCTCGGCAAACTGACCCCGGCGCTCGGCCAGGGCTACGCCGGGCCGGAGGCGGTCGCCGGCGTGGTCGCGATGCTGGCCTCCGACGACGGCGCCTTCATCACCGGCACCGAGATCCGCGTCGACGGCGGCACCCACCAGTAGCGCGGCAACGTGCTCAGGCAGTCGGCGGACCGGGGCCATGATCCACCGCGCCTGCGAGCGGGCACGCGGCGGGCTCACTCGGGCGCCCGGTTGCCCGGTGTTCTTCGGGCGGGAGTGCGATGCTGAGGTGATCCCTGATCCGCCGCTGGGAGGAAGCTGATGTTGCCCCTCACTGAAGCCAACCTGACGTCGCTGCCCTCGGGTGTCGCCGTGCCGAACTACGACCGGGCGCGGCTGCGCGTCGGGATCGTGCACTTCGGAGTGGGCGGGTTCCACCGCGCCCACCAGGCCATGTACCTGGACCGGCTGATGAGTGCGCAGGCCGCCCTGGACTGGGCGATCTGCGGGGTGGGGGTGATGCCGGCCGACCGGCGTATGCAGCAGGTCCTCGACGCCCAGGACCGGCTCTACACGCTGGTGGTGAAGGCGCCGGACGGGACGCTGGACGCCCGGGTCATCGGCTCGATCAAGGAGTACCTGTACGCGCCGGACTCGCCGGAAGCGGTGATCGAGAAGATGGCGCAGCCGGAGGTGCGGATCGTCTCGCTCACGGTGACCGAGGGCGGGTACAACTTCAACGCGGTCACCGGCGACTTCATGGCCGACAACCCCGACATCCAGCACGACCTGGCCCTGCCGGGGGAGCCGCGGACGACGTTCGGGCTGATCACGGCGGCGATCGAGCGCCGCCGGCAGCGTGAGTTGCCGCCGTTCACGATCATGAGTTGCGACAACATCCAGGGCAACGGGGACGCGGCCCGGCGCAGCTTCGTGTCGTACGCGCGGCTGCGTGACCCGTCGCTGGCGGCGTACGTCGAGGAGAACGTCCGGTTCCCGAACAGCATGGTCGACCGGATCACGCCGGTGACCACCGACGACGACCGGGACGAGGTGCGCAAGCACTTCGGGATCGAGGACGGCTGGCCGGTGGTGTGCGAGCCGTTCACCCAGTGGGCGCTCGAGGACAAGTTCTCGTCGGGGCGGCCGCCCTTCGAGGACGCGGGCGTGCAGGTGGTGCCGGACGTCGAGCCGTACGAGCTGATGAAGTTGCGCCTTTTGAACGCCTCCCACCAGGCGCTGTGCTACTTCGGATACCTGTCGGGCTACCGGCTCGTGCACGACGTCGCCCGGGATCCGGTGTTCGCGCAGTTCCTGCTCGCCTACATGGAACGGGAGGCGACGCCGACGCTGGAGCCGGTGCCCGGCGTCGACCTGCGCGAGTACCAGCACCAGCTGATCGACCGTTTCTCGAACGCGCAGGTCAAGGACACGGTGGCCCGGCTGTGCGCGGAAAGCTCCGACCGCATTCCGAAGTGGCTGCTCCCGGTGATCCGGCAGAACCTGGCCACCGGCGGCGACATCCTGCTGTCGACGGCGGTGGTGGCGTCGTGGGCCCGCTACGCCAGGGGAGCCGACGAGCACGGGCAGCCGATCGAGGTCGTCGACCGGCTGCGCGATCAGCTGGTGTCGCTGGCCCGGCAGCCCGATCCGCTGGCCTTCATCCAGAACCGGGACCTGTTCGGGGATCTCGCCGACAACGAGCGCTTCGTGGCGGCGTACACCTCGGTCCTGAACAGCCTCGACGATCGCGGCGCGAAAGCGACGCTGGAAGCCCTCATGGCCGGGGCACTCTAGGCGGGGATGGTGCGTTTGGCGACGACCGGGCGGGCCCACCGCGTCGCCCGGTCGAGGATCGCCCGGAACATGACGACCACGCAGGTCACGCCGTTGAGGAACGACGCGGTCACGTCGGTGGGGTGATGCATGCCGCGGTAGAGCCGCGCGGTCGCCACGAGGAGCGGCACCAGAACGAGGAGCCAGGCCAGGCGTTTGGCCCAGGTCTTCTTCAGCATGACGCTGAGCAGGACGGCGAGCCCGACGTAGAGGGCGACGCTGGCCGACGTGTGGCCGGACGGGAAGCTCGAGGTGGGCGGCGAGTCGTCCAGATGCGGCACGGCCGGGCGCTGGCGGTCGATGACCAGCGTGGTGAACAGGAAGACGAGGGCCTGGGCGCTGACCGCGGCGCACAGGAAGAGCGGCTCGCGCCAGCGGTGCATCGTGAACCGCAGCCCGATGGCCACCGCCGCGGTGATGCCGACGACCACCGGCGTGCTGCCGAGCAGGCTGAAGAACTCCGAGACGTTGTTGAGGATGGCGTCCCGGTGTGCGGCGAAGTCCCGGTTGACGGCGTCCTCGGCGGTGAAGGGCCAGTCGTGCGACCACACCTTGGTCACGAGCAGGCCCAGCGCCACCATGACGCCGAAGAGCACGGTGACGGGCAGCAGGATCCGCTTGGCCACCTGCCCGAGGAAGGTGGTCCAGCTCGATGTCTCGGGGGGCATGGCGCGGTTTTTTACCCGATCGGGCGACCCGCCAATCCGCCGGCGACGACGACCTGGTTGGTGAGGGTGCCGAGGGCGGGCGAGGTGATCTCGATCGTGTCGCCGGCCCGGGTGGTGAAGTCCGCGTCCGGCACGACGCCGGTGCCGGTCAGCAGGACGGCGCCGGTGGGGAAGGTGAGCGCCCGGAACAGCCAGGCCGACAGCTCGCCGAAGCCGCGCGCCATCTCCGCCGTGGTGGTCGTGGCGGCGTACACCTCCCGGCCGTCACGCGAGATCCGCAGGCCGATCTCGAACGGCGCGGGCGGGACCGCCCAGCTCGGCACGATGGCCGGGCCCACCGCGCAGGAGCGGTCGTAGACCTTGGCCTGCGGCAGGTAGAGCGGGTTCTCGCCCTCGATCGAGCGGCTGCTCATGTCGTTGCCCAGGGTGTAGCCGAAGATCTCGCCGGCCGCGTTGAGGACCAGGCCGACCTCGGCCTCGGGCACGTCCCAGCCGGAGTCGGCGCGAATCGCGACGGCGCCGCCGTCCCCGACGACCCGCCACGGGCTGGCTTTGAAGAAGAGCTCGGGGCGGTCGCTGTCGTAGACGTCGTCGTAGACCGAGCCGTGCCCGGACTCCTCCTTACGCCCGTCGCGGCTGCGCTTGTACGTCACCCCGGCCGCCCACACCTCCTGCTCGTCGACCGGGGGCAGCACCTCGCCGCCGGGCCCGGCGCCGGTCGCGTCGCCGGCGGCGGCCTCGACCACCGCCCGGGCCCGGCCGAGGGGGAGGGCGAGCAGGCCGGCCAGGGTGTCGCCGAGCTCGCCCCATCGGTCGCCGGCGCGCACCGCCCAGCGCGTCCGGGCGCCGTCACGCAGGCGGTACAGAGAGATCGACATTCAACCATCCTAGGTGCGGAGATACCCTCTTCGGATGCCTCGTGTGGTACCCGCGGTCAGCCGCGCGCTCGACATCCTCGAGCTTTTCCTGGACCGTCCGCAGATGTCGGCCCGCGAGGTGATGGAGCGGCTCGACCTGCCGCGCACCACCGTTCACGAGCTGCTTGTCACGCTCGTCGAGCGTTCGTACCTGATCGCTGTGCCGGGCCAGCCGGTCCGGTACCGGCTCGGGCTGCCGCTGTTCCAGCTCGGCGCGGCCTTCGCGGGCCGGCTCGACCTGGTCCACGAGGCACAGACCGTCACCCGGGACGTGGCCGCCGCCTGCAATGAGGCGGTCCACCTGGCCGTGCTCGACGGTGCCGACGTCGTCTACCTCGTCAAGGTCGACAGCACCCATCCGGTCCGGATGGTCTCCGGGGTCGGGCGGCGGCTGCCGGCGCACTGCACGGCGGTCGGCAAGGTGCTGCTGGCCGGCCTCGACCGGGCGACGCTGGACGCCACCCTGGCCAAGGGCGTGCTGCCGGGCATGACGCCGGAGAGCATCACCGACCCGGACCGCCTGCGGGACCATCTCGAGGCCGTCCGGGCGGAGGGCGTCGCCGTGGACATCGGCGAGTCGGACACCGCCATGCGCTGCGTCGCCGCGGCGGTCCGGGACCATTCCGGCGCCGTGATCGCGGCCATGAGCCTGTCCGCGCCGATCATCCGCTGGACCCCGCAGGCCCATGTGGAGTGGACGGAGCTGATCCGGGGCGGGGCGGCGACGCTGTCCGCGCGCATGGGATATCCGCGGCAGCCTCGATAGCCGACTTCGAAACATTGACACCCTTCGCGGTCTTGTTCTAGCGTCGCGTCCACTCCACACGAAATATCGAACCACAGTCCGAGATTTCGAACAACGAGGGAGGCTGGCCATGGGGGGAACCACGCGGTCCCGGCGCGACTTTCTGGGTTTAGGGGTAGGAGTGCTCGGCGCGGCCGGACTGGCCGCGTGTGGCGGCACCTCCTCGTCGCCGTCGAGCGTGCAGCCGGACGTACCGAAGGAGTTGCTCGACGCCGCGGCGTCGTCGAAAGGCACCTCGATGGGCGTGCTGTCGCAGAAGCTCTACTCGACGGCGGCCAACGAACAGCTCGACGGATCGATCAAGAAATTCGCCGACGCGACCGGGACGAAGATCGAGAACAGCCTGGTCCAGGCCGACGCGGGCGACGTCGTCGCCAAGATAGACGCCGAGGTGAAGGGCGGCGTGGCCCGCGACCTGGCGTTCATGACCGACTCGCGGTTCATCGCCCAGTTCCACGCCCTGGGCGACCTGGAAGACGTGACGGACGTCGTCACCGCGCTGACGGCCAAGTACGGCGAGCCCTGCGCCGAGGCCAAGAACTTCTGCGTCTTCGACGGCAAGTGGTACGCGATCCCGTACCACTTCATCGGCATCGGATCCTTCCTGCGCAAGGACTGGATGCAGGAGAAGGGCATCGCGACCAAGGACGTCTACACTTGGGAGGAACTGCGGGACCTGTGCCTGGAGATCTCCGACCCGGGCCAGCGCCGCTTCGGCTGGGGAATGACCGTCAACCGGTCCGGTGACGGCAACGGCATGATCGAGGCCCTGATCAACTCGTACGGCGGGGCGATCGCGACGAACGACGGCAAGAAGGTCACCTTCGACTCGCCGGAGACGGTCCAGGCGGTGACCTTCCTGGGCGACATCTACACCAACCCCAAGTACAAGCCGATGCTGCCCCCGGGCGTGGCCAGTTGGACCGACACCAGCAACAACGAGAACTGGCTGGCCGGCATCCTCGGATACACCCGCAACAGTTTCAGCGTCTACGCCGACTCCAAGACCAAGAAGAATCCGGTGTACGGCAACACGCACGTCTTCTCCGACTGCGTCGGGCCCGCGACCGACAAGTCGCTGCTGCTCGGGCAGTCCCAGGGCTTCGTCGTCTTCAAGGGCGCCAAGAACCCCGGCCTGGCCAAACTCCTGGCGCAGTACCTGGTCAGCGCGCCCGCGCTGGTCGGGGTGTCCAAGGAGGCGCCCGGACTGGTCATGCCCGCCTGGGAGAAGGTCTGGGACGCCGACCCGTACTTCACCGGCGGCGACCCCGCGTTCGCCATGGTCCGCACCATGTCGCAGCAGCCGCTGCCGCTGTCCACCAAGAACGGCCTCAAGTTCCCGCAGAAGGCCAGCGCCGGACAGCAGGCGGTCGTCGCGGCCTACGTCCTGACCGACATGATGCAGCAGGTCGTGCAGGGCACCGCGCCCGCGCAGGCGGTGACCGCCGCCCACGCGAAGATGGTGCAGATCTTCGCGCAGCAGGGGCTGCCGCAGTGACAGCGGTACGGTCGGCCCCGGCCCCGGCCCCGGCCAAGGGCCCGCCGGGGCCGGGCTCCTTGACGAGAACTCAGCGGCGGCTGGGCCGGGACTGGCGGCTGGCCGCGGTGTTCCTGGCGCCCACGGCCGTACTGGTCGGTGTGCTCGTGCTTCTGCCGATCGCCCGGTCGGCGGTCACCAGCACCACGGAACGGCACGGTGCCGACAGCGTCTTCGTCGGACTGGGCAACTACCTCGCCCTGATCGACGACGGCCAATTCCGTACGGGCGTGGTGAACTCGTTCGTCTTCACGGCGTACGCCGAAATCTTCAAGGTCGTCCTGGGCCTGGCCGCGGCCCTGCTGCTGCACCAGCTGCGGCGCGGAAAGGCCCTGCTGACCGGGCTTCTGCTGGTGCCGTGGGTGGTGCCGACGGTGGTGACGGCGTTCAGCTGGCGGTCGCTGCTCGACCCGATCTTCGGCAGCGTCAACACGCTGCTCACCGCCTCGGGCATCGGGCCGGTCCTGGCCCATGTGCACCTGGTCGACAGCTGGCCCGCGGGCTGGCTGTCCGACGCGTCCCTGGCGATGCCGTCGGTGATCCTGGTCAACGTGTGGAAGGGCGTGCCGTTCTTCACCGTCTGCTTCCTGGCCGGGCTGAAGGCCATCCCGGCCGACCAGTACGAGGCGGCGACCATCGACGGCGCGTCCGCCTGGCGGCGGTTCGCGCACGTGACACTGCCCGGCCTGCGCCATGTCATCACCGTGACGGTCACCCTCTCGTCGATCTGGACGTTCAACAACTTCGACCTCATCTGGCTGCTGACCCAGGGCGGCCCGGGCGATGTGACGGCGCCGTACGTGCTCGTGGCCTATTCCAAGGCCATCCTGCAATTGCAGTACGGGGCCGGAGCGGCCGTCACCCTGGTCATGCTGCCGGTGATCGGCGGCCTGGTGTTCTTCCTGGTCCGGCTGCTTCGCGAGGACGGCGGCACCGGCCGGGCCGGGCCGCCCGGACAGCTGCGCAAGGCGCTGCCCTGGGGCCTCGCGCTGGCGTTCACGATCGCGCTGGCCTGGGCGGCACCGCAGATCTTCTGGAAGGCGGCGCTGATCCTCGGCGTGATCCTGGTGATCGCGCTGGCCGTCGGCCGGGTGGTCGCGGACCGCCGGCGTACGTCATCGGGGGTGTCGGGCCTGGCCCTGGCCGGGTTGCTGGTCTTCGTGCTGGGCCCGATGTACTGGATCGCGGTCACCGCCTTCAAGACCGAGGGGCAGGTGGTCACCCGGGCCAGCGACCTGTGGCCGGCGCCGTGGAGCCTCGAGCAGTTCACCGCCCTGTTCGCCAACCAGCCGTTCGGCCGCTGGTACCTCAACACCCTGGTGGTGTCGGCGGCGTCCACAGTGGTGGCGCTGGTCTGCGCCGTGCTGGCCGGATACGCGTTGGCCCGGCTGCGGTTCCGGGGCGCGCAGGGCTTCACGGTCACGGTGCTGCTGACGTACGTGATGCCGGGCGCGCTGCTGTTCATCCCGCTCTACCAGTTGCTCATCGGAGCCCGGCTCACCGACTCGCTGTGGTCGCTGGTGGTGACGTACCCGACCTTCACCATCCCGTTCGCCACGTGGCTGCTGGCCGGCTACTTCTCGTCGATCCCGGCCGAACTGGAGGAGGCCGCCCTGGTCGACGGCTGCTCCCGCGTCCAGGCGTTCGGCCGGGTGGTGCTGCCCCTGGCCAAGCCCGGGCTGCTGGCGGTGGCGCTGTTCACCCTGACCAACGCCTGGAACGAGTTCCTGTTCGCCTTCGTCTTCATCACCAAGGACGAGTACAAGACCCTCCCGGTCGGCATGCAGTCCATGATCGCCGGCGACGTCGTCCCCCAGGGCCAGCTCGCCGCCGCCTCCCTGCTGGTCAGCATCCCGGTGGTCGTGATGTACGCCTTCGGCCAGCGCTTCCTCACCGAGGGTCTCACGGCCGGCGCGGTGAAGGGCTAACTAGGCGTGAAGCAACGCGTCTCTTGACTAGTAGTCACGCCGTGCGGAAAGCTGTCTCCGACGTCGATGGCCGGCGTCGGAGGAGGAATGATGCCTGAGAGCGTGCCCCTCGATGTCGCGTCGGCGCGAGCGGCGCCTCCCCGCGACTTCGACGGCTTGTACAAAGCGTTGTTAGGGGCTCATCCCCGCGACGCGCTGAAAGTATTCTGCGGCGCACAGCTCGACGATGGGGCCGTTGTGGTGGAGAGGCCGACCGAGCAGCTGCGGCAACGCAGTCTCCAGTGCGACAAAATATTGGAAGTTCAGTACGACAACGACGAGCCCGCCGACCTCTACCACTTCGAGATCCAGGTCCAGCGCACCGAGGACTTCGAGGAACGGATGGTGGGCTACTGGGCGGGCTTGGCGGTCAAGCACCGGCGCTCGACGCACCGGATCCATCAGGTGGTGCTCTGGCCGCAGGGCGGTGGCTATCCGGGCCGCTTCACCCGTGACCGGGTCCAGATGGACTATCTGTCTGTTGACATTCCCGGCGACCTGGACCCGGGCGAGTTGCTGTCCGGGCCTTTGGCGCCGCTTGCGTTGTGGTCGCAGAAACCGCCACCCGATGTCGTCGAACAGGTCGCCGACCGGATCGCCGCGATCAGCTCGCCTGAGGAGAAGCTTGTCCAGGTCGAGCTGGGTATGCTCGTGCAAGGTGTCCTGGCGGTCCAATTTCTGGAAGCTCTGCGAAGGAGAGGCATGAACAACGTTCTCGAGCAGACGGAGTCCGGCCGCGAGATCGCTCGCCGAGGGCTGGAGCAGGGCCTGGAGCAGGGCCTGGAGCAGGGCCGCGTCGAGGGGATGCGGGCGCTGCTGCGGGCGAAATTCGGGGAGATCGCCGACCTCGACGAGCTTGCGCGGCGGCTGGCCGGCGACGACCACGACGGGAACATCGCCCGCGTCGTGGGCGGTGTGACCCTGGAAGAGCTGCGTTCCTCCCGCCGCGGCGTGCCCGGCCGCCGGTGAAGCCCCGGCTTACAGGAGGCCGAGGTTGAAGACCTCGAACGAGGCGCCGTAGCGGACGCCCAGGCGGGTGCCGGACTGGCGCGAGAAGCCCTCGAGGAACTCCTCGGCGTCGAAGGAGCCTGAGGTCAGGCCGTTCAGGTAGGCGGCGTGGGCCTCCAGCGAACGGACGCCCAGGTCGAACGTGTCTGTGGTGTCGACGCCGTGGGTTGAGCGGGGGGAACCGGCGGCCCACACCTCGCGCGTCGACCACTTGTCCAGGCCCTGGTCGCGGAAGATCCAGCGGTTGGCCGCGTCGCGGGCCGCGTCGAGGACGGCTCGGCCGGTGACCATGTGGTCGGACATGTTCAGGGCCTGGCCGGCCTCGTCCCAGCTGTCGCGGAAGTTGTTCGTGATGATGATGTCGGGGCGGTGGGTGCGGATCACCCGGGTCAGTTCCCGGCGCAGCGGTACGCCGTACTCGAGGACGCCGTCCGGCAGGCCCAGGAAGTCGACCTGCTCGACGCCGACGATGGCGGCCGACTCGCGCTGCTCCCGCTCGCGGGCGGGGGCCGCCTCGGCCGGGTCCAGACCGTCGATGCCGGCCTCGCCGCTGGTCAGCAGAACGTACGTGATGTCCTTGCCCTGCGCCGTCCAGCGGGCGATGGCGGCGGCGGTGCCGAACTCGAGGTCGTCGGGGTGGGCCACGATGGCCAGGCCGCGCTGCCAGGACTCGTCGACGGGCTGTAGTGAGGTCATGGCCTCAGCCTACGAGGCGGCGCTCCCAGGCCCAGGCCGCGATCTCCACCCGGTTCCGGGTGTTGAGCTTCGTGTGGATGCTGCCCAGGTGCGTCTTCACCGTGCCGACCGAGATGAACAGCTGGGCCGCGATCTCCGCGTTGGTCAGGCCGCGGGCGGTCAGCTTCACCACCTCCAGCTCGCGTGGGGACAGGCCGCCCTCGTCGGTCGCGGCCGCCGGCGGGGACAGGTGTTCCAGCAGGCGGACCGTGATGGAGGGGCTGATCAGGGCGTCGCCCGAGACCGCGGCCCGGACCGCCTCGATCAGCAGGGCCGGGCCGGAGTCCTTCAGCAGGAAGCCGGCGGCGCCGTTGCGCAGGGCCTGGTGAACGTACTCGTCCAGGTCGAACGTGGTGACCACGACGATGCGCAGCGGGTCGGGCACGCCGGGGCCGGCCAGCAGCCGCAGGGCCTCCAGGCCGTCCATCTTCGGCATGCGGATGTCGAACAGCGCCACGTCCGGCTTCAGCTTGCGGGCCAGGGCCACCGCCTCGACGCCGTCGGAGGCCTCGCCGACGACTTCCATGTCGGGCTGAGCGCCGATGATCATGCCGAAGCCGGTACGGACCATCGCCTGGTCGTCGGCGATCAGTACGCGAATCACCTGAAGAAACCGCCTTTACGGAATGGGGAAGGCCGCGTCGACCACCCAGCCGCCCTCGATGCCCGGACCGGCGGTGATCCGGCCGCCGACCGCGCGGACCCGTTCGGTGAGGCCCACGAGACCGTACCCCGGACGATCTCTCGGGGTGACGGCGCGCGCCGGGACACCGTCGTTGGCCACCCGCACCAGCAGCCAGTCGGGGGTGCGGCGGACCCACACGTCGGCGACCCGGGCCGCCGGGGCGTGCTGGCGGACGTTGGTCAGGGCCTCCATCACCACCCGGTAGGCCGAGGTCGACACCTCCACCGGCAGGCCGTCGGCGTCGCCGTCGACGTGGATGCGGGCGGTCGCCCCGCCGGCCGAGTTGAACTGGTCGAGCAGGACCGGCAGTTCGCCCAGCCCGGCCACCGGGGCCAGGGGCGCGTCGGGTGACGAGGAGGGGTCGCGCAGCACGCCGACCATGCGGCGCATCGAGGCCATCGTCTCGGCACCGGCCTCCTCGATCTGTTCCAGGGCCAGCAGCACCCGTTTCGGGTCCTGCTCGGCGATGAACCGGGCGCCCTGGGCCTGCACGACGATGCCGGTCACGTGGTGGGCGATGAAGTCGTGCAGGTCGCGCGCGAACTCGGCGCGCTGCTCGGCCCGTACGGCGTCGACCGCACGCTCCCGGGAGCTCTCCAGGATGCGCAGGTAGATGCCGACGCCGATGGCGGCGGCCCCGGCGAGGGCCTGGATCAGGCCGAAGATGACGAACTCGGCGCCCTGGCCGCCGCGCAGCGGCTGGAAGCTGACCGCCGCGCCGACCGCGATGACGCCGGCCACCGCCCAGCCGGGCTTGGCCCGCCGGGCCAGCACGAACAGCACGCCCAGCAGGGCCGCCGACTCGGCCAGGCCCCAGCTCAGGTAGCTGTAGTCGCTGCGGTAGGCCAGGACGACCGTCACGGTCATGGTCAGGGAGGCCAGGCCGAGGACCACTGCGACTTTCGGCAGAGTGGTGGACCCCTGTTTGTGCGCGGGCAGCCAGACGACCGCGGCGGCGATCGCCAGGAGCACCTGGAGCAGGCCGAGCAGCTCCGAGTCGCGCAGCAGGCCCTGCGCGACGTCGAACAACCCGAGCACGGCCATGGCGGCCAGCGCGAGGAACTGCCCGAGGCGGAGCAGGATCAACCGGTTCGTGTTCGTCTGCATCGTGACCCAGCGTAGTTGCAGGTGAGCGCGCCTTCATCGGCCGAAAGGCAGATCCGGATCCCTGGCCGCGGGCGGATGTGCGGGGCTGATCAAAAGAACCAGCATGTGCGTCGTACTCAACGACACGACGCCCAGTGGAGATTCCATGCAGACGCCCGTACTCCCCGACACGATGGCGGCCGTCGCCGCGGTCGACCTGACCAAGGTCTACGGCCACGGCGACACCGCCGTACGGGCCCTGGACGGCGTGACCGTCGGGTTCGCCCGCGCCCAGTTCACCGCGATCATGGGACCGTCCGGCTCCGGCAAGTCGACCCTCATGCACTGCCTGGCCGGTCTGGACACCGCCACCAGCGGGCAGGCCCTGCTCGGCGGCACCGACCTGACCAAGCAGTCCGACAAGGTGCTGACGAAGGTGCGCCGGGAGCGGATCGGTTTCGTCTTCCAGGCGTTCAACCTGCTGCCGCAGCTCACCGCCGCGCAGAACATCACGCTGCCGCTGGAGCTGGCCGGCCGTAAGCCCGACCGGCATCTCTACACGCACCTCACCGAGACGCTCGGCATCACGGGCCGCCTCGACCACCGGCCCGGCGAGCTCTCCGGCGGCCAGCAGCAGCGGGTCGCCCTGGCCCGCGCGCTGGTCTCGCGCCCCGAGGTGGTCTTCGCCGACGAGCCGACCGGCAACCTCGACTCCCGGTCCGGCGCCGAGGTGCTGCTCTTCCTGCGCAATTCCGTACGGGAACTCGGGCAGACCATCGTCATGGTCACCCACGATCCGGGCGCGGCCGCCTACGCCGACCGGGTCGTGCTGCTGGCCGACGGCCGGGTCGCCGGCGAGATCGACCGCCCGGACACCGCCAGCGTCACCGACGCGCTCCAGGGACTGGCGGCCGCCCGATGAGCGTGCTGCGTACCCAGATGCGCGGCGTGGCCCGCCGCCCCACCCGGCTGCTGCTGACCGGCCTGGCCGTGCTGGTCGTCTCGTTCGTCGTCTACGCGTCGGTCCTGGCCCAGCAGATCACCGAGCGCAGCGTGCTCAACGGTCTGAGCGGCACGCCGGAGGCGGTCGACCTGGTCGTCCGGAACGGCGACATCAGCACGAAGACGGCGGCCGCGATCGGCCAGGTCCCCGGGGTCGCCGAGGCGGTCGCCCGGATCGACGCCGGCGGCATGGTCGGCACCGACGACTACCTGCAACTCCAGTCGGACCCCGGCAGCGGGCCGCTGGCGCTGGCCACTGTCACCCAGGGCCGCTATCCGCAGAAGGCGGGCGAGATCGCCGTCACCCCGCGCACGGCCGAGCGGATGAGCCTCGCGCTGGGGCAGACGGTCAGCGTCCAGCTGCGCTACTCCGAGGACGGCAAACCCCTGCCGCCGACCAGGGTCACGGTGGTCGGCCTGGTCAAGGCCCGCGACGATTACGGTTTCCAGGCGTACGCCCCGACGAGCGCCGTCATCGCGATGACCGGCGTCGGGCAGGCCAGCCGGGTCGAACTCCGGTATGCCCCGGGCGCCGAGGGCGTCCAGGATCGCGTCACCGCGATCGCCAAGGGCGCCGAGGTGGCCACCGGCGCCGACGTGCGCCTCGAGGAGGCCGAGGCGAAGGCGTCCGGCGTCAACGCGGTCTTCGCGGTGATCGCCATGTTCGTCGCGATCGCCGTGGTCGCGGCCGGACTGGTCGCCACCTCCACGTTCCGCATCATGTTCGCCCAGCGGATGCGCCAGCTCGCCCTGCTGCGGGCGGTCGGCGCCGGCCGCGGCTCGATCACCCGGTCGCTGGCCGCCGAGGGCGCCCTGACCGGACTGGTCACCGGCCTGGCCGGCGTGCTGATCGCGCTCGGCCTGGGCCACCTGCTGCCGGTCGCGACCGGCTGGTTCGGCTTCAAGATCTCCTCGCCCGGCTTCCCGGTGCCGGCCGCGCTCGGCACGGTCGCGCTGGCCGTCCTGATCACCGTCCTGGCCGTGCTGGCGCCGGCCGCCTCGGCCGCCCGGGTGTCACCGCTGGAGGCCCTGCGCAGCTCCGGCACGACCGGTTCCCGCCGCGACATCGGCGCCCTGCGCTGGGTGACCGGCCTGGTGCTGGCGGCCGGGGCGGGGCTCGCGGCCGCGTACGTCATCAACGGTCTGCCCGGCCGTGACCCGAAGGACTACGACCCGACGCCGATGCTGTTCGCCGTCGTCGGATCGGGCGCGCTGGCCTTCTTCGCGCTGGTCGCCCTCGGCCCGGTGCTCGTGCGGCCGGTGCTGGCCCTGCTGGGCGCGCCGATCCGGCGCTCGGGGCCGGTCGGCCGGCTGGCCGCCGGTGGGGTGGGCGCGGCGCCGCGCCGGGCCGCCGCCGTCTCGGTCGTGGTCGCGCTCGGCGTCACCCTGATCGCCGGGGCGCTGGTGGGCGGCGCGTCGATCCGGGTGCTGGCCGAGCGGGAGGCCGCCGCCTCGGCGCCGGCCGACTACGAGGTGACCGGCGAGGACCTGGCGTCGATGCCGGTGGCGCTGGTCGACAAGCTGCGCGATCGCCGCGAGCTCACCCACGTCACCCCGTACCGGCGGATCACCACGAAGATCGGCAACGTCGAGGGGCTGACCGCGGTCGACCTGACCATGGGCTCGCTGCCCGAGCTGGACAAGCTCGACGTGACGGCCGGGTCGGTGAAGGACCTCAAGCCGGGCTCCGCGGTCATCTCGGGCTTCACCGCCGAGACGACCGGGCTGGGCGTGGGCGACAAGATCACGCTGGTGGCCGGCAAGCGGAGCGGGACGTTCACGATCGCCGCGCGACTGCCCGACTCCGGGCCGCTGGGCTCGGCCGTCGTGCTCGACCCGGGCGACCTGACGAAGCTGGGCGCGCCCGCCACGTACTCCGGTGTCCTGGCCGACGCGGCCGAGAGCGGCGAGAAGGGCCGCACCGACGGCAAGCGCGCGATCGACGAGAGCGTGGCCGGCGCCGGTTTCCACACCGACGTGCTGGCCGACCAGCGCGACCAGATCGACGAGCAGCTCACCCTGCTGCTGGTGATCGCGCTCGGGCTGATCGGGCTCACCGTGGCCATCGCGGTGGTCGGCGTCGGCACCACGACGGCCCTGTCGGTCGTCGAACGGGTCCGCGAGTCCGGGGTGCTGCGCGCGGTCGGTCTGTCCCAGGGCGGCCTGCGGGCCATGCTGACGGCCGAGTCGGCGCTGTACGGCGTGATCGGCGCGGCCATCGGGCTGGTCCTGGGCGTCCCGTACGCGCTGCTGGCCGTCAAGGCGCTCGGCGTGAACGCGCCCCTGGCGGTTCCGGTGGGCCAGCTCGCGGTGGTCTTCGTGGTGCTGATCGCGCTGACCGCGCTGGCCGGGGTGCTGCCGGCGCGCAAGGCGGCGAAGGTCAGCCCGGTGGCGGCGCTCGGAACGGAGTAGACAGTCATGCATGGATGACTTCTGGCCGTTGTTCGGGCTCCGGCTGGTCCACCGCGACGTCGTGCTGCGGCCGATGCGCGAGGCGGACCTGCCGGAGCTCGCCGCCGTGCTCCCCGGCGACGCCGGGCACGACCCGCGCCTGGCCATGTGGCCCGCGCAGAGCTTCGCCGGCAACGAGCGGCGGCTGTTCTGCCAGGGCTACTGGAAGGCGTTAGGCACCTGGGACCCCGCCTCCTGGGTGCTGCACTTCGCCGTCGCGTACGGCGGTGAGCTGGTCGGGGTCCAGACCCTCGAAGGCGAGAACTTCCCGGCCCTGCGGACCGTGGACACCGCGTCGTGGCTGGTCCCGCAGGTCCGGGGGCGCGGCGTGGGGATCGCGATGCGTACCGCCGTCCTCGGCTTCGCCTTCGCCCGCCTCGGGGCCGTCGCGGCGATCAGCTCGGCGACGACGGTCAACGCGGCGTCGCTCGGGGTCTCGAGACATTTGGGGTACGCCGACAACGGCCTCAGCCGCATAGTGGACACCTCCGGCGAGGTCGCCGAATTGCGGCACTTCCGGCTCACCGCCGAACGCTGGCCCGGCGCCGAGGTCACGATCGAGGGCTTCGATCCCTGCCGGCCCTGGTTCGGGATGGAGGCCTGATCACCGGTCCGGTACTCTCACGCGGCCAATTCCAGATCGACGGGGGATCGCGTGGAACGCAAGGTGGCACTATCGATCGGGGCCGCGGTGGCGGTGCTTGCGGCCGGCGGCGGCATCGCCGCGCTGGCCTGGCCCGACTCGGCGGCCGCGCCGCTGGCCTTCCAGGAACCGGCGGCCACGACGGCCGCGGCAACCTCCGCCGCCGCGGCGCCGGCGGCGGCGTCCACGGCGTCGGCGGCGCCCGTGGTGGCGGCCGCGGCGCCCGAGTCGCAGGCGCCGGTGCTGCCCAACGCGCCGGTGCGCACCGTCGTCACCAAGGTGGGGCTGGGCGCGTCCGCCGCCGGCAAGGTCGATCTGCCGCAGCGGGCCACCACGAAGTTCAGCATGGTCAGCGTGAGCTGGGACGACCCGAAGGCCGCGCCCAAGGGCACCGTGCAGGTGCGCACCCGCAGCGCCGCCACCGGGGCCTGGACCGACTGGCAGTCGCTCGAGGTCGCCGAGGCCGCCGCCGACCGGCCGGCCGAGGCGGCGCGCGTGCGCGGGCGCACGGAGCCGCTGTGGGCCGGGCCGTCCGACGGGGTGGCCGCCCGCGTCGAGGGCGCCACGGCGACCGGCCTGCCGGCCGGGCTGCGGCTCAACCTGATCGACCCGGACGCCCCGCCGACCGGCGGCGCCGGCGGCGGCATGCTGGCCGAACCCTCCACCCCGGCGTCGGCCGCCGCGGCCACCCCCGAAGCCACGAAGGCCCCCGTCGTGGCCAAGGCGGCCATGCCGGCGATGGTGACCCGCGCCCAGTGGGGCGCCGACGAGAAGACGGTCAAGGCGCCGGGCGAGGTCGCCTCCGAGGGCGTCAAGGTCGTCTGGGTGCACCACAGCGGCTTCGGCAACAACGAGACCTGCGCCAACTCGCCGAAGATCCTGCGCGGCATCATGGCCAACGACATCGCCGAGGGCTTCGACGACCTCGGCTACAACTTCGTCGTCGACAAGTGCGGCACCCTCTACGAGGGCCGCGCGGGCAGCGCCGCCAAGGCGATCATCGGCGCCCACACGGTCGGCTTCAACACCGCCTCGGTCGGCATCGCGCTGCTCGGCGACTACACCTCGCTCCGGCCCTCCGACGCCGCGCTGAAGACCATCTCGCAGCTCGCGGCGGCCCGGCTCACCGCGTACGGCTTCGACCCGGCCACGACCGGCGAGATGGTCGAGGGCGTGGACGGCCGCATCTGGCCGAAGGGCACGAAGGTCACCTTCCCGCGCGTCTCCGGCCACAAGGACGCCGAGCGGGTGCCGACCAGCACCGCCAGCTCCGGCTACCTCACCGCGTGCCCCGGCAACACGATGTACCCGCTGCTCGGCGCCATCCGGGCCAAGGCGGCGCTGCCGGGCCTGGCTCTGAGGAACGTGGCCGGGACGGTGTCGGCCGGTGTCACCTACGTGCGTACCACCGCGACCGTGAACTGGACCCTGACCGGTGGCAACGTCAACCGCTTCAACATCCTCCGCAACGGCGTCGTGGTCGCCACCGTGGCCGGCACCGCGCGCACGGCGACCGTGGCCGTCCCGGCCGGCTCGCACACCATCGCGGTCCGGGCCGTGCACGCCACCGGCGTCGCCGACACCACCCCCGCCGTGCGGATCGTCGCCGACGCCACGCCGCCCACCTTCCCCGGCGCCCCGTCGGTGATGCTGCGCACCGGCACGTACTCGGCCACCTCGGTCCCGGTATCGGTGGTCTGGCGCTCGGCCGACAACGTGCGGGTGGTCGCCCAGACCGGCAAGACGACCTCGCCCGGCTCGGCGACACTGGCCCCGGCCGCCACCGCGTGGAACACGTCGGTACGCCCGAACGCCGCCCTGACGTACACGATCACCGCCCGCGACCTGGCCGGCAACAGCCGGGCCGCCGCCGCCACGCGCAAGGTCACCCAGGTCCCGGAGACCTCGGCCAAGCGCACCGGCACCTGGGCGGCCCGGTCCGGCTCGGCCTACCTGGGCGGCAAGGCCCTGGCCGCGAGCGCCAAGAACGCCAAGCTGTCGTGGACGTTCAACGGCCGCTCGGCCGCCCTGACCTTCACCCGCACCAAGGCGACCGGCGTCGTGTACGTCTACGTCGACGGGACGAAGGTGGCCACGCTCGACACCAAGGCCGCCACCACCGCGTACCGCCAGACCTTGTTCGTCCGCAACATGCCGGCCAAGGCACACACCTTCACCATCGTGGTCGCCGGCACCGCCGGCCGCCCCCAGGTCATCGCCGACGGCCTCACGTACGCCAACTGAAAGCCGCACCCGTGCAGTCGCCGGCCGGCGACTGCACGGGCCTGTCCTGCTCCACGGCCTACTGCTGGATTCGAACGAGAAATTCCCGCATGTCGGCCAGCGCTGGGTGTTCCGTTTGTTCCGCCAAGGATATCGCCCGGCATAGAGTCTTGACGGCGTCGTCCCGTCGTTCCATGTGGGTGAACAAGGCGGCCAAGTTGAATTCCAGCACAGCCTCGAGGCTTCGGTCACCTATGACGCGCACAATTTTGAGCGCCTCATCGATCGCTTGCTTGGCGCCCGCGAGATCACCTCGGCCGAAGCGGATTTGGCCGATGTCGCTGAGCGTAGTCGCTTCAATGGTTCGAGCCTCGAACTCTCGGGCGATCGCCAGAGCCTGCTCGTAATACGTCATGGCGCCCTGCTGGTCACCGAGCTGGTTCTGCGCGAGGCCAACACCGTGAAGTGCGGCTGCTTCTCCCGGGCGGTCACCGACGTCTCGGTAAATGAGCAAGGCCTCGTGGTAGTGAGCCAGAGCTTGCTGCCAATCTCCAAGATTGTCGTACGCGGCGCCAATGTTGTGAAGGGTCGCTGCCTCGCCTGCACGGTCGCCGACCTGTCGGCGTATAGGCAAGGACTGATGTAGGTAACCCAAGGACTTCTGCTGGTCTCCCAGGCCACCGTATGCGGCACCGATATTGCTGAGAATGGTTGCTTCTCTTGCGCGGTCGCCTTCTTTCTGGGTAATGGAATAGGCCTGCTCGTAGTAAGCTAGGGCCTGTCTCAGGTCTCCAAGGTCCTTGTGTGCGAGACCGATATTCTGAAGGACCGTGGCTTCGCCTGCGAGGTCGCCTATCTCTCGGGTGATGCGAAGCGACTGCTCGTAGTACATCAAGGCGCGTCGGTGATCACCGATGCGGTTGTAGGTTAGTCCTATGCCGGAGAGGGCAGACGCCTCGCCGGCGTGGTTGCCCGCCTCGCGG
Organism: Actinoplanes sp. NPDC048988; assembly: GCF_043197815.1. Lineage (NCBI taxonomy): Bacteria > Bacillati > Actinomycetota > Actinomycetes > Micromonosporales > Micromonosporaceae > Actinoplanes > Actinoplanes sp. NPDC048988. The sequence goes on from NZ_JBICTW010000025.1 coordinate 67,371, forward strand.
TGCGAATCCCACGCCTGTTGGAACTTAGCCAAGGCTTCGCGGCTCTGCCCTGTCGAGGCAAGGGACCTGCCTAGGTGATAGAACGCATCTGCGTCCTTGCCAAGTGAAAGAGTGGCGTTGGCGAGAGCCGCTACCTCAGCGAATCGTGATCGGCGCAGCAACGCTTCGGCCAACCGGCCACCGGCGTCCCTCGCGATTGTCGACTCCCGGCCTGCCACGGCCAGACGATGGATCTCTCGGCATTGCGCGATCGTTAGGGCGGCCTTACCGGTGATCGAGGGCTTCAGCTGCTCAGGTCGTCCGCCATGGGTCAACCGGCCACATCCTCGTCTCGGCCCCGCCGTCCTCGATATGGTCCGGCCCTCCGCGGCGGAGTTTAGCCGCGGCACGTGGCTCCGGCCAGGCACCGCGGCCTCCACGTCACAGGGCGATTTTCTCCAGCTCGGCGGCGTCGTCCTCGGTCAGGGTGAGGGCGGCCCCGGCCACGTTCTCCCGTAGGTGGGCGACGGAGGACGTGCCCGGGATGAGCAGGATGTTGGGGGAGCGCCGCAGCAACCAGGCCAGGGCCACGGACATCGGTGTCGTCTGCAGCCGGGTCGCCACGGCGGTCAGTGCGCCCGACTGCAGCGGGCTGAAGCCGCCGAGCGGGAAGAACGGCACGTAGGCGATGCCGTCGGCGGCCAGCTCGTCGATCAGGGCGTCGTCGTGGCGGTGGGCCAGGTTGTACATGTTCTGCACGCACACGATGGGGGCGATCGACCGCGCCTCGGCGACCTGGTCGGCGGTCGCGTTGCTCACGCCGAGGTGCCGGATCAGGCCCTGCCGCTGGAGGTCGGCCAAGGTGGCGAACGCCTCGGCCACCGAACCCGGCTGCGGGCCTTCGGCGGTGCCGAGACGCAGGTTCACCACGTCGAGGGTCTCCAGGCCCAGGTTCCGCAGGTTCTCGTGGATCTGGCGGCGCAGGCTGTCGGGGTCGCGGGCCGGCGGCCAGCCGCCCTGGGCGTCCCGGGTGGCGCCGACCTTGGTCACGACGTGCAGGTCCGCGGGGTACGGGTGCAGGGCCTCGCGGATCAGCCGGTTCGTGAGGTGTGGGCCGTACGCGTCGCTGGTGTCGATGTGGGTGATGCCGAGTTCGGCCGCCTCGCGCAGGACGGCCAGGGCGCCCTCGCGGTCCGCCGGCGGCCCCATCACCCACGGGCCGGCGAGTTGCATGGCGCCGTAGCCGAAGCGGGTGACGGTCAGGTCCCCGAGCGTCCAGGTGCCGCCGGGAAGGGAAGTGTTTGACATGCGCTCTACTCTGAGCTGGTAACTCTCCATTGGGAAGTGGGCACCTCAGGGTGCGTTAGGCACGGGCGGGTGGCATGGCGACGACGACGGCGGCGCGGCGGCGGGCCGAAGCGAAGGCGGAGTACAACGCGTTCCTGGCCTTGTGCCCGAGCCAGAAACTGCTCGAGCGGATCTCCGGCAAGTGGGTCACGCTGATCCTGAGCGCGCTGGGCAGCGGGCCGGACTGCGGCGGCGAGCCGCGGGCGATGCGCTACTCGGAGCTGTCCCGGCTGCTGGCCGGCGTCAGCCAGAAGATGCTCACCCAGACGCTGCGCTCGCTCGAGCGCGACGGCCTGGTCAGCCGCACCGTGACGCCGACGGTCCCGGTCACCGTCTCGTACGAGCTGACTCCGCTCGGCCTTTCCCTGCACGAGACGATGCGCGCACTCAAACGCTGGGCCGAGACGCACATGGACGAGGTGTCGGCTAACCGTGACGCCGCGCCTGGCCCCGGCGCTCCGGTCCCGGCGGATCGGCCGGAGGCGCCGGCGGCAGGGTGAACCAGAAGGTGGCGCCGCGCCCGTCCTCGCCCTCGGCCCAGATCTCGCCGCCGTGGCGCTCCACCGCGCGGTGCACGGTGGTCAGGCCGATGCCGGTGCCGGGGAACTCCTCGGCCTTGTGCAGCCGGGCGAACGGGCGGAACAGCTCGCCCGCCTTGCCGGCCGGGAAACCGGCCCCGTTGTCGCGGACGAAGAAGCCTCTCGGCGTGCGGCCCACCTCGATCGCCGGGCGCTCGACCTTGCGGGTGAACTTGACCGCGTTGTTGATCAGGTTCTCCAGGATGACCCGGACCAGGCCCTCGTCGGCGTCGGCGGTCATCGCGTCGTGCACGGTGAAGCCGATCTCGCGGCCCGGTTCGCGGGCCTCCACCTCTCCTATGACCGACCAGGTGGTGGCGGTCATGTCGAACCTCTCCCGGCGCAGGTCGCCGCGGCTGGCCCGGGCCAGGATCAGCAGCGACTCGACCAGGTCGGCCATCCGCAGCGCGGCCGCCTGAATGCGGCCCAGCCGGCGGCGGGCCTCCTCGCTGAGCGGGTCGTCCTCGTCGTCGAGCATGTGCTCGGCGAAGCTGCTGATCACCTGCAGCGGGCCGCGCAGGTCGTGCGAGACCGAGCCGGAGAACGCCTCCAGCTCGCGGTTGCGCCACTCCAGCTCCTCGACCAGGGCGGCCCGGGTCTCGGCGAGCTGCCGGGCCGAACGCTCCTCGGCCGCGTCGAGTTCGCGCCGCATCAGCTCCTCGCGGATGCGGCGGCTCTCGTCGTGCGACTGCTTGCGGCGGATCTGCGTACGGACGTGGGCACGCAACGCCTCGGCCCCGGACTCCGTCCGTACGTAGTCGTCGGCCCCGGCGGCCAGGCACTCGAGCATGTCCTCGTCGGTGGCGCCGGTCATCACCACCGGCGTCTCGCCGATCACCGGCACCTCCTTGATGCGCCGGCACGCGTCGCGGCCCAGGTCACCGGAGAGGCCCATGCCGAGCACGATGCAGTCGACCGGCTGCTCGGCCAGCAGGTCGAGGGCGTCGTCGATGCCGGCGACCGGCACCACGTCGTAGCCGTCGGCCCGCAGCGCGTGGGCCAGATCGGACAACCGATCCTTGTCCGGGGTCAGCGCCAGGACCTTGCTCGGGCCGTGCAGGCTGCCGGTGACCTCGATCGGCAGCTGCTCGGCGCTCTGCCGCAGCACCGCGTTCAGCTTGGCCGGCACGATCGCCAGGTTCTGCTGCTTGCGGACGAACGCGTCCGCTCCGGCGTCGAGCATCTGCAGCTCGGTGGCGTAGTCGTCGGCTGCGGTCATCAGGATGCACGGGATGTCGCGCAGCGCCGGGTCGAGGCGGACCCGGCGGATCACCGTGGCGCCGTCGATGCCGGGCATCACACCGTCGACGATGATCGCCTGCGGGCGCCGGTCGGCCGCCGTGCGCAGGCCGTCCTCGCCGCTGGGCGCGGTCAGCACCGCGTACCCCTCACCCTCCAGCAGCTCCCGCAGCTGCTCGCGGAAGGTCATGCTGTCGTCGATGACCAGGATCGTGGTGCGGTCGTCGGCCCGCACGGGCCCGTCGCCGAGCAGCTGCCGGGTGCGGGCCACGACGTAACCGGCGTCGTACGGCTTGCCGACGTACTCGTCGGCGCCGGTGCGCAGCCCGGCCAGCCGGTCGGCCACCTCGTCCTCGCTGGACAGCAGCACGGTCACCACGCCCGTCCGGCTCGGCATGCCCCGCAGCTCGGTCAGCAGTTCCAGTCCGTCGGCGTCGGGCAGCATCACGTCGAGCACGGCCACGTCGAACTCGGCCGCCACGAACGCCGCCCGCGCCTCGGCCCCGGACGCGCACAGGATGGTGGCGAACCCGTCCGCGTTGAAGGCGTCGTGCAGGTCCATCCGCACGGTGAGGCTGTCGTCGACGATCAGCACCTGCCGGGTCATCGCCGGCTCCCGGAGGGTTGCAGGTCGACCAGCCGGGCCGCTATCCGGGCCGGCGGCATGATGTACGCGGCCGCGCCGAGCAGGGCGGCCTCGCGCGGCATGCCGTAGACCACGCAGCTGGCCTCGTCCTGGGCGAAGGTGGCGGCGCCGCGCGAGCGCATCCGCAGCAGGCCGTCGGCGCCGTCGCGGCCCATCCCGGTCAGCAGGCAGCCGGCCGCCGCCGAGCCGAACTCGGCCGCCACCGACTCGAACAGCACGTCGACCGACGGGCGGCACGAGTGCCGGGGCGGCGCGTCGCTGAGCCGCAGCACGCCGTCGCGCACGTACAGGTGGCGGTCGGGCGGGGCCAGCACCACCCGGCCGGTGGCCGCGCCGATCGGCGTGCCGTCGCGCGCGTAGGCCACGTCGCGCCCGGTCTGCCCGGCCAGCCAGTCGGAGAAGGCCACCGCGAACGGCTCGCTGGCCGCGATGTGCTGCACGCACAGCACCGGCGGCTGGAACCCGATGGGCAGCGCCCGCAGCAGTTCGGTGAGGGCGCCCGGCCCGCCGGTGGAGGCGCCCAGCGCCACCGCCCGGAAGGTCTCGGTGACCGGCCCGACGGTGGCCGGGGCCGGCGCGGCCGCGCGTGGCGGGCTGGCGTTGGGCCGCCCGTCCAGCCGGGCCCGGGGATGCGTGATCACCCGGATCCGCGAGACCAGCCGCACCGACTGGCAGAGTCGGCGGCCCCAGTCGGCGTCGCTGCCGTCGCCGCGCGGCTTCTCCATCACGTCGACCGCGCCCGCCGCGAGCGCGTTGTAGGTGCTGAACATCTCCTGCCGGTCGGCCGACGAGACGACCAGGATCGGCGTCGGATGCTCGGCCATGATGTGCTCGGTGGCGACCAGGCCGCTCATCGTGGGCAGCATCATGTCCATGGTCACCACGTCCGGGCGCAGCCGGGCCACCATCGCGACGGCGTCGGGGCCGTCGGTCGCCTCGCCCACGACCTGGAGCTCCGGGTCGGCGGCGAGCGACTCGCGCAGGTGGTTGCGCATGGTCGCGGAATCCTCGACGAGCAGGACACGGATCATCGAAGGATCAGCCTCCGAATGTGCGAGAGGAGCTCTTCCTGGTTGAACTCACCCTTGACCACGTACGCGGACGCGCCCGCCTCGGTGCCGCGGCGGCGGTCCTCGGCAGTGGCCCGGGAACTGACCAGAATGGCCGGCACGCGGGCCAGGGTGGGGTCGGCCCGGGTCTCGGCCACGAAGGTGAAGCCGTCGATGCCGGGCATGTCGATGTCAGACAGGATCAGCCCGTACTCGCGGGAGCGGGCCTTCTCCAGGCCCTCCTCGCCGGAGGCGGCCAGGTCGACCTCGTACCCGGCCGACTCGAGGATGCTGCGCTCGAGCATGCGCGTGGTCAGCGAGTCGTCGACCACGAGGATGGGCAACTGGCGGCCGGTGGTGTCGGTGGCCGGGCCGCCGGCCGTGGGCCCGACCTGGCGGGCCTGGGCGACCAGGCCGTGCGGGTCCAGCACCAGACGGGGATTGCCGTCGAGGTCGATCGAGACGCTGCCGATCACCGGGGCGGCCGGGGCCAGGTCGGGCAGCGGGCGGGCGACCAGCGTGGTGGTGCCGGCGAGCCGGTCGACGCCGATCGCGGCCGTCTCGCCGTCGGCGCTCAGCACTATCGCCACCCCGGTCCCGGTCAGCTCGGACTCCCGATGCAGGGCGCGGCACAGCGGCAGGAACGGCACCACCCGGCCCTCGTGGGCGAGCCGGCCGGTGTCGATGGCGACCGAGGTCTGCTCGGCCGAGAGGCGCACGCAGCGGCGGACCGCGTCCAGCGGCATGGTGACGGTGTGCTCGCCCGCCTCGACCAGCAGGCCGTTCATGCTCAGCAGGGTGAGCGGCACGACGAGCAGCACGGTGGCGCCGAGCCCCGGCCGGTTGTCGATCGAGACGCTGCCGCCGAGCTGGTCGGCCACGTCGCGCACCACGTCCATGCCGATGCCGCGGCCGGCGACGTCGGTCACCGCCGGCGACGTGCTGATGCCGCCGTGCAGCACCAGGTCGATCAGGGTGCGCGGATCGGAATCGGCGCCGGGGGAGAGCAGGCCGCGGTCCACGGCGGTGCGGCGCAGCGCGTCCAGGTCGAAGCCGCGCCCGTCGTCGGTGCAGCGGAACTCGGCCCAGCGGCCGCGCCGCTCGACGTGCACGGTGACCGAGCCCTCGGCCGGCTTGCCGGCGGCCAGGCGCAGCGGCTCCGGCTCGACGCCGTGCACGACGGCGTTGCGCACCACGTGCAGGAAGGCGCCGCTGACCTGGTTGAGCAGCTGCGGGCCCATCCGCACGTCGGCGCCGGTGGCGTGGAAGTGGACCCGTTTGCCGTCGGCGTCGGCGGCGTCGCGCACGGCCCGGCGCAGGGCGGTGAAGATGGTGCCGGCGGGGACCAGGCGCAGGCCCTCGGCCCGGCCGCGCACCTCGTCGAGTTCCCGTTCGACCTGGTCGACGGCGTCGACCAGGCGGCGGCCGAGGGCGCCCAGGTCGGCCGCGAGGCGCTGCACGCTGCCCCGGGTGACGGCGTCGTCGCCGCCGATCCGGCCGGTGCGCAGGCGGTCGCCGAGGGTCTCCACCCGGCGGTGCAGGGTGGCCAGGGTGCGGCTGCCGTCCCGCAACGGGGCGATCCGCGAGTTGGCCTCACCGATGGCGTCCAGCAGCTCGTCGAGGTCGGCGGTGACGGCCCGCTCGGGCGCGGGGGCGGTCTCGGCGGGTTCCGGAGGGGGAGCCGCCGGATCGGGCGGTGGCGGCGTCTCCTGTGCTGGGGCCGCTTCCACCCCGCGTACCTCGGAACCCGGATTTTGACCTTGAAGGGACGCGACCCGGCTCGCGATCTCGTCGTTGAGGCGCAGGAGCTCGCGCATCTCGTCGGCCGGCAGGGGAGAGGCGTCGTCGCGGTGCGGGACCAGCACCTCCTCGAACGCGTGGGCCTGCTCCGCGATCTCCGGCTGCTTGACCACCCGGGCCGCGCCCTTGAGGGTGTGCGCGTAGCGCAGCAGCCGGGCCACCACCTCGGTGCCGGGCTGCTGGTCCAGATCGAGGACGCCCGCGCTGATCTGGTCGACCAGCTCGGCGGCCTCGATCCGGAAATAGCGCAGCGGATCGCGGTCGGCCATCAGTGACGCCCGGTGCCGACCAGGTCGAGCAGCTCGCTGGAGAGCGTGGTCAGGTGGGCCGCGGTCTGCTTCGTCTGCACCGCGCTGGCCTCGGTCTCCCGGGTGACCCGGGCGGTGTCCGAGGCGGCCACGTTCACCTGCTCGACCGCGGTGGTCTGCTGCTTGGTCGACAACTCGATCTCGCGGGTGGCGTCGCTGGTGGTCGAGACCAGCCCGACGATGCGGCGGAACGAGCTGGTGGCGTCGTCGAACTGCCGGGATCCCGAGTCCACGGCCTTGGCGCCGATCTCGGTGGCCATCACCGTCGTGTTGACCGCGCCCCGGACGTCCTCGATCAGGGCGCGGATCTCCTTGGCGCTGGCCGCGGTCCGGTCGGCCAGCTTGCGGATCTCCTCGGCCACCACCGCGAACCGGCGGCCCCACTCGCCGGCGCCGCTGGCCTCGATGGTCGCGTTGATGGCCAGGATGTTCGTCTGCTCGGCGAGCTCGGACACGAGGTCGACCACGCCGCCGATCTGCTGCGACTTCTCGCCCAGGGCCAGCATGTGCTGCACGATCTGGTCGACCTGGGTGCGGATGGCGGTGATCGACGCGCGGGTCTGGTCGATGGTGGCGTCGCCCGTGCGGGCCGCCTCCGCCGTCTCCTCGGCGACCTTGGAGACGCGCTGGGCGCTCTCCGCGATCTGCCGCGAGGTGATCAGCAGCTCGCTGATCGTCGTGGTGATCTCGCTCATCGCGCTGGCCTGGTCGCGGCCGCCCGCGGCCTGCTGCGCGGCGGCCGCCTCGAGCTGGGCCGACGAGCTCTGGATGTGCCCGACGGCCGCGCCGACCTCCCGTTTCAGATCGCGGCTGAGTTTCCAGGCGACCCCGGCCGCGCCGCCGATGAGCAACACGCCGATCACGATGATGAAGATCATCGCCCACATGGCGCGCGTCGACGAGGCGTCGCTCTTGGCGTTCACCGTCCGCTGCACCTGCGCGATCAGGTCGGCGATGGCCTTCTGCACGGTGACCCGGGCCGCCTTGACCGCCTCGTTGCCGCTGAACTGGGCCACGCTTCTCAGGTTGGTGATCTTCGCCCGCTGGGTGATCAGCCCCGACACGAGTCCGGCGTGGATCGCCTCGGAATCGGCGACCTTCTGGAGCATGGTCTTCGAGGTCGGGTTGTCGATCGTCTCGCGCAGCGACTCGAGCTGGGCCAGGAACTTGGAGCGGTCGGTGTTCGTCCCGCTGAGGTATTCGTCGGTGCCGGTCAGCAGGTAGCCGCGGTAGTCGGCGATCCGGGACTCCATGAGCGCGCTCAGCGCCTCGGCCCCGACCAGGTTCACCCGCGCCGAGTCGATCACGGCGTCCTTGGTGTGCAGCACGTAGCGCAGCGCCACCAGCGAGGTGACGGTCATCAGCAGGGTCAGGAACAGCGTCAGGCCGAAACCGGCCGCCAGCTTGGTGCCGAAGGTGCGTCCCGCCATCATCGTGCGGCCTCCTGGTCGGTGACTTGGTGTCCGGTCAGCGCGTGCACGGTGGCGCGCGTCGCGGGAACGTCGATGATCGGGCGGACGCCGCCGGGCAGCCCGACCATGCCGCGGACGCTCCCGACGGCCCCGCTGCCGCCGGCCTCCCGCACGATGTCGGCGTTGGCGACCCGTATGTGCCCGTCGAGGTCGTGGAAGGCCAGGCCCAGCGCCGGGTCGCCGCCGGCCAGCACGAGCCAGCGCGGCCGCTCGCCGACCGGATGGCCGAGCAGCGCGGCCAGGTCGTAGACGGGCACCACCTGCCCGGCGAAACCGGCCAGGCCGAGCAGGGCCGGCTGCGGGCCCGGCAGCGGCGTGACCGGGCGGTCCGGGTGCAGACCCGAGGTCTGCGAGAGGCGGATGGCGTACGGGCGCCCACCGGCCCGGATCGCCAGCAGCTCGACCTGCTCGTCGTCGTGGCTGCGGACCGGGTCGGCGAACGAGCGGTCGAAGTCCTTCCGCAGCTCCTCGAGGCGGCTCACGACGGTGTTCATCGCCGGACCCCGCACGCGTCGAGCTCCGAGCGGCACTGCACGGTCAGCGCGAGGCGGCCGAAGCCACCGCCGAACAGGGTGATCCGCTCCTCGGTCTCCCGGGCCAGCAGGTCGAGGGCGCGTTCCAGCTCGCCGGCGGCGGCCCGGTCGTCGCCGCCGCGCCGGGCCAGCTGGCCCAGGCGCATCCGGGGCAGGGCGAAGCCGGGATCGAGGTAGGCGGCGAGACGGTACTGGCCGATCGCCTCGGCCACGGCCGACCCGCCCTCCAGGCACAGCCCGAGCAGCTGGTGGGCGTCCGGGTCGAGGCCGTTCTCCTCGATCAGCCGGCGGGCCAGGGCGATCGCCTCCCCGAGGCGGCCGGACTGGGCCAGCAGGACGCCGTGCAGCAGGGTGCCGCGCTCGCCGTCGATCAGGTCGAGGGCTTCGGCGAAGCGCTCCTCACGGAGCAGGAGCAGAGCTTGGTTGTACGTGGTCTCCTTCGGCTCCGCCTTCTCGGCCGGCGCCGCGGCTTCCGGAACGGATGGCGCGACAGCGGCGGGGGACTTGTCGGTCTTGCGGTAGTAGAAGACGTGGTGGCTCTGCCGCAGTTCGAGGCCGTCGGCCCGGCTGCCGAGCGAGTCGGTGTGGCCGAGGAACAGGAACCCGCCCGGGGCCAGCGCCGCGGTCATCCGCTCGACCAGCGCCGACACCACGTCCGGGGTCAGGTACATGAGCAGGTTGCGGCAGAAGATCACGTCGTACCGGCCGTCACGCCACAGCTGCGGGTCGTCCTCGGCCACGTTGTGCCGCTTGAACCGCACCAGCCGTCTGGCCTCGTCGGCGACCCGGTACCCGTCCTCCTCCGGACGGAACCACTTGCGGCGTAGGTCGTCCGGCGTCTCCCGCAGCGACCAGTCCGAATAGCGGGCGGCCTCGGCCCGGCTCAGCACCGCCGGATTGGCGTCGACACCGGTCACGTCGATGATCCAGTCGCTGTCCGGCCGCACCGTCAGGCCGGTGATGGCCAGCGAGTACGCCTCCTCGCCGGAGGAGCAGGCCACCGAGAGCATCCGCAGCACGCGCTGACCCCGCCGGGCCGCCACCCGTTCCGGCAGCGCCTCGTCGCGCAGGGCCTGGAACTGCTCGCCGTGCCGGAAGAAGTAGGTCTCGGTGATGCTGAGCCGCTCGACCAGGACGGCCATCTCCTCGGGCCAGGACCGGGCGGACAGACGGTCGAGGTACGCGCGGACGTCCATCCCGCTGGCGCCGGCCCGCTCCCGCAGCGTCCCGGTGAGCTGCCTCAGATCGTTGTCGGCGAAGGTCCAGCCGAGCCGGCGGGCCAGCAGCTCCCGGAAACGGATCAGATCGTTCGCGCCGATCATGGCGCCACGCCCGCGGCGGCGGCGGCTTCCCAGACGTCGTCCGGCACGGCCCGCATGCTCTGCAGGAGCAGCAGCGGCTCGGTGCCGAGGGTGCCGACCCCGGCCACGAGGCGGCTGTTGCCCCCGCCGAGCAGGGCCGGGTGCCCGCCGGAGGGCTCGGCCTCGACGTTGCGCACACCCAGCACGGCGCCGGTGCCGAAGGCGACGGCGCCCCGGTCGGTGCGCACGGCGATGTACCGCTCGGGTTCGGCCGACCCGCCACCCAGCAGCCGCGACACGTCGATCACGGGGGTGGGCACGCCCCGCAGCACGCTGATCCCGCGCACGAAGGCGGGCGTCCCGGCCAGCGGCCGGGTCTCGAGCGGCCGCATGGTCTCGATGACCTCGTCCAGCCGCAGCGCGCAGAGCAGAGGCCCGGCCCGGAAGACGAGGGCCGACACTCCGGCGCCCTCGTTCCCGGGGAGCACCGGCGCTAGTCCGTACTGCCGCATTCCGTCAGATTAGTAGTGATTCATCCGTCATTTACGAGATTTCCTCGGCTCCGCCCCCGGATCAGTCCCGGGCGTGCTGTCCCCGGAACCACTCCGTCGCGTCGTCGGGGCCTGACTCCCGGGGTTCCTGCGAGGCGCCCCACCCGGCCGGGAGGGCGGGTTTGGCTCCGGGATCGCCACCGAGCGCGCCGGCGCGGCGGCCCGCCACCGGAAGGCCGGGGTCGTCCGTGTGCGGGTCGGCCGCCACCGGGTCCGGCCGATCGATCGGGCTGGTCGCCGATGAGCCGGGTGCCGAAGTGCCGGGCCCCGCTGGGTCGGGCGCCGCCGGGCCGGGGTTCTCCGCGCGGGGGATCGGTGGCCAATTGGCGGGCAGGCGGTGCATCGCGGAGGCGGCGGTCTGCCGGCGCTTGGCGTCGCCGAGGTTGGCCATCGCGGACGCCGTGTCGCTGACCCTGGAGGCGCGACTCGGTGCGGCGGGGGCGCTGAGGGGAGCGGCGGGAGCGGAAGGGCTGGCGGGGTTGGCGACGGTACCGACGGGCGCGTCGGCGGAGCGGGTGGAGGGGCCGGCCGGCCAGAGCCGGGGCCGGCGCTTGGCGGCCAGGTCCTCGACCCAGCCGAAAGCCAGCACGGCCAGGATGGTCAGCAGGAAGGCCGCGAGCAGGTCGCCGGCGTGGCCGATGCGGTCGCCCAGGTCGTCCAGGGCCAGGAAGGTCAGGACCGGCCAGACCGCGGCGATCGCGATGTTGTGCCACAGGTAGATGGTGACGGCCCGGTTGTTGATCAGGGTGACCGTGCGGTCCAGCGGCTTCACCTTCGGCAGCCAGGCCATCGAGGGCTGCCAGCGGAGCGCGATCAGCACGAACGCCAGGGACCACAGCGCCTGCGCCTCGGAGATGTCGTTCAGGTCGTACGTGCCCTCGTCGCGCATGAAGTAGTAGGCGCCGGCCGCGAGCACGAGCGCCACCGGGCCCGCGATCCACAGCTTGAGCCGGGTCAGGCGGCCGTCGTGGTGGGCGAAGCCCGCCACCCAGCACGCGCCGTACGTCACGAAGTCCCAGAGCGCCGCGTCGGCCGTGTCCGGCAGCGTGAAGCCGGTGACGTCCAGCGCCGCCATGATCGCCAGAGGCAGCGCGACAGCGGCCCAGCCGGCCTTGCGGTAGAGGAGGTAGAGCACCGGGGAGAGCAGCACGAACCACAGGTAGGCCCGGATGTACCAGAGCGGCTCCCACACGTCGAGGGCCTGGTCGCTGCCGGGCGGGTCACCGATCGGCACCAGCCAGAAGAGCAGGCTCGGCACACTGAACGGGTGCTCGCCGTCGCTCTCGGCCGCCCAGCCGGTCACCAGCATCACCGGTACGGCGATGAGCCCCAGCAGCCACAACGGGGGGAGCAGGCGCCGCAGCCGGGAGGTGACCACCTGGGCCGCCGCGCGCTTGTCCAGGGAGGCGGCGGTGAGCGAGCCGGCCAGCGCGAACATCACGCCCATGGCGGGGAGTAGGACGGAGAGCCACGGCCAGCCGTACAGGTGGTACACGATCACCCGGACGATGGCGGCGGCACGAAGCAGATCCAGGTATCGGTTACGCACCGCGAAGACCTTGCCAGTCCGGCCACTGTGGCGGGACCGTCCGGCCGGTTGCCAAGACAACCTCGCAGGCTTACCCCGTACGAATGAACTGTCCGAATTGTCTGTGCGGTTGTGCGACACCCGTGCTGCCCTCCAGCGAGGTATTTCCCCTGCTCGCCCCGCGGATCGAAGGCATTGCCGCCGATCGGCGCCGGGATACGGCCGGCCGGAAGGTCAGTGACCGCGGCCGGGTCGTGACGTTGATCCCCGGCGAGCGGCGCACCGGAGAAGGCCGGGCGCCCGGGAATCGATGGGGTTTACGGGGCATGCGGAAACCTGTAGTGGTCGTCTGCGCGGCGGCGTCGGCACTGTTGCTCGCGGGCGGTGTCGCGGCAACCACCGCGGATGCCGGCGAGAGGCCGGACACGCAGGGGTGGGGAGGGTTCGCCTTCCCCGGGTGGCCGTTCTTCGGGGCGGATCACTCCGACGACGGCCGGTATTCAGATGTGGACGAGGAGCCGGACGACTACCGGGACTCCGACGACCGCCCGAACGTAAGCGACGACGACAACTCGATCGACGATTACGACAATTCGGACGAGGAGCGGCCGGCCTTCTCCTACCGTCAGCAGGACGCCCAGCGGGCGGCCGACCAGCGAGCGGCGGCCCAGCGGGCGGCGGCTCAGCGCGCGGCCACCCAGCGGGCGGCGGCGCAGCGGGCGGCGGCTCAGCGCGCGGCGGAGCAGCGGGCCGCCTCGCAGCGGGCCGGCGTGCAGCGCCAGCAGGTGCAGCGCCAGCAGGTGCAGCGGCCGTCCAGCGTGATGGACGCGGCCCGGCGGAACGTCACGGCGGCCGACATCTCGGCGAGCCCGTCCGCCCCCGTACAGCAAAGGGTCCTGGTGTTGGTCAATCAGAACCGGCGCCAGGGTGGCTGTGCACCACTGGAGCTTGACCGGCGCCTCATCGAGGCGGCCAATCGGCACGCGGCCGACATGGCCCGGCGCGACTACTTCGAGCACGACTCGCCGAACGGCGACAGTGCCGGCGACCGGGTGAGCCGCGCCGGTTACGACTGGAAGCGCTACGGCGAGAACATCGCGCGGGGCGCGGACAGCGCGTGGGAGGTCGTCGACGGCTGGATGCACAGCCGGGTGCACCGCGAGAACATCCTCAACTGTGATCTGCACGAAATGGGCATCGGACTGGCGATCGGCCGTGAACACACGACGTACTGGGTGCAGGACTTCGCCACCCCGATGAAATAGTCCATTTTGTACGCCAACTGACTACCGGATTCGCGCCACGGCGCTTCCCCGGGACGTGTGTGTCGCACGTCTGTGCTTCGATATGCGAACACATTTCCTGGGGAGGAACCACATTGGGAGTGAGACGGGTGGCCGCCCGCCTCACCGGGACCGCGATCGCGGTCCTGGTCGGCGGGGGTCTCGGCGCCGTGGCGCTGTCACCGGCCGGTGCCGGCGCCGTGGTGAGCAAACCTGTGGCCGCGGTCGTCGTGACCAAGGCCGCAGCCGCTGGCTGCGCCACGGGCAAGTACCAGAAGCAGGTCGAGACGCTGCTCAACAAGCTCGGCGGCTTCGGCAAGATGTCGGTCGACGGCAAGCAGTCCGCGACCGACTGCGCCAACATCAAGAAGTTCCAGAAGAGGTACGGCATCCAGCCGGCTCAGGGTCTCGCCGGCCCGACCACGTTCGACGTGGTCACGCGCCTGGCGAACACCAAGGTGGCCGACTGCAAGGCCGCCAAGTCCGGGGTCACGTTCTGCGTCAACCTGACCAGGCAGACCTCGTGGGTGATGAAGAACGGCAAGCGCATCACGCCGTTCACCGTCGTCCGCACCGGCATGAAGGGCTACCGGACGCCGGCCGGTAAGTACAAGATCAACAAGCGCACGACCAAGGAGTGGTCCGACCCGTACGAGGTCTGGCTGCCCTATTGGCAGCGTTTCAAGGGTGGGATGGGCTTCCACCAGACCACCACGTACATCCACGACAAGTGGCGCGGCTCACACGGCTGCGTCAACCTGCTGCCGGTCGACGCCAAGGCGTACTACGGCATCGGCAAGATCGGGATGACGGTCAAGACGTTCGGCCGCCGCCCCGGCACCTGACGTCGTCCGCCAGGCGGGTCGCGCTACGCGGCCCGCCTCCGCGCGTGGGTGGTGAGCACCTCGTTCGCCCCGAAATGACGCTCGACCCCGCCCGACGTGACCAGCCACAGGCCGTCCCGGTTCAGCGTGTACCGCACGTCGGTGAACCGGCTCACGCTGTCATCGTGATGCACGACCGTCAGCTCGTCGGCGCTAATCATTTCCACCCCTTGTTCATCGGTCGGCGCTGCTCCGTTCTTTACGGATCCGGCGGCTCAGGGGGTTCATTTCCCGCCGCGGCATAGAGTGGCGGGCGTGACCCGCTCACGCCCCCTGGTGATCGCCGCCGCGATGATCTTCCTGGTCAGCTCCACGGCCGCCTCGTGCGGCGACGACAAGAGTGGGGTCGGTCTCGGCCAGGCCACCCTCGGCACAGTGGCCGAAATCGTCGAGGCGCCGGGCTCGGTGACGGCCCGTGCCGCCGCCACGGTCAGCGCTCCCGCCTCCGGCACCCTGGCCGAACTGCGCGTCGAGGCCGGCCAGCAGGTCTCGAAGGACCAGGTGGTCGCCGTGATCGACTCTCCCGAGCTGGAGGCCCGCCGGCGCGCCGCGGAACGCGCCGTCGAGCAGAGCTCCGGCGGTTCGGTCACGGTGGGTGACACCTCGGCATTTATTGCTGTACGCCACCAGACGGACACCAACGCCGAGAAGGCGTACCGGGAAGCTCGAGCGGCGGCGGCCCAGATCACCGACCCGGCTCTCCGCCAGGCGCTGTCGCAGCAGGTCGACGCGGCCCGCCGGCAGTACAACCTGGCCTCGGCCGCGGCGGCGGCCGCTCTCCGCTCGGTCCAGCAGGGCGTGGCGTCCCTGGGCGAGGCGGTGAACTCCCTGTCCTCGGCTCAGCGGCTGCAGGCCGAGCAGGCGTACGACCTGGCCGACGCCGCCGTCGAGGCTTTGACGCTGCGCGCCCCGGTCGCCGGCGTCGTGCAGCTCGGCGGCGTGGCTAGCGGCGGCAGCTCCCTCACCGACCTGCTGTCCGGTGGCGCCCCTCCCGGTTCCTCTCCTGGCGGTGGTTCTTCTCTTCCCGGCGGTTCTCCTCTTCCCGGCGTGGACGAGGCCGTGCCGCGGGGTGCTTTCGTGGCCGCCGGCACGCCGATCCTCACGGTGGTCGACGTGAGCAGGCTGGGCCTGACCGCCGAGGTCGACGAGACGGACGTCCTGCTGGTCAAGGCCGGCACCGCCGCGACCGTCGAGCTGGACGCGGCCACGGGCGCCTCGTACCGGGCCAAGGTCCGCTCGATCGACCTGCTCCCGACGACGTCCGCGCGGGGCGGCGTCTCGTACAAGGTCCGCCTCGACCTGGACACGGCCGGCACCGACGCGCCCACCCCGCGCCCCGGGATGAGCGCCGTCGTCCGCCTCCAGGTGCGCGAGGCCGACGACGCGGTGACGGTGCCGGCCTCGGCGATCATCAACGTCGACGGCAAGGACACCGTCTGGACGGTCCGCGGCGACCGGTACGAGCGGGTGCCGGTCACCCTGGGCGTGCAGGGCGAGGACGTCGTCCAGATCACCGACGGCCTGAACGCCGGCCAGCGGATCGCCGTCTCCGGCGCCGACGAGATCCAGCCCGGCGACAAGGCGCCGTGACCGCCCCCGCCGCCATCGTGGCCGATAACGTCAGCCGCACCTACGACCTGGACGGCGTCTCGGTGCCGGCGCTGCGCGGGGTGTCACTGACGGTCTCGGCGACCGACTACGTGGCGATCGTGGGAACCTCCGGCTCGGGCAAGTCGACGCTGATGCACCTGCTGGGCGGCCTGGACCGCCCCAGCGGCGGCAAGCTGCTGATCGGCGGCCGGGACGTGTCGACCCTGAACCCGGCCGAGATGGCCCGCCTGCGCAACGAGACGATCGGCTTCGTCTTCCAGTCCTTCCACCTGCTGGCCCGAACCACAGCCCGCGACAACGTGGCGCTACCCCTGGTCTACCGCGGGGTGGGCCGCCGCGAACGCCGGGCCCGAGCCGCGGAGATGCTGGAACGGGTAGGCCTGGCCCACCGCCTGGACCATCGCCCCAACCAGATGTCCGGCGGCGAACAGCAGCGGGTGGCCATCGCCCGAGCCTTGGTGACCGGCCCTTCGGTCCTCCTGGCCGACGAGCCCACCGGCAACCTGGACTCCACCACAGGCCAGTCGGTGCTGACCCTCCTGGAGTCCCTGAACGCCGACGGCGTAGCCATAGTCCTGGTAACCCACGACAGAGACGTAGCCGCCCGAGCCCACCGCCAGATCCTCATGCGCGACGGCCTGATCGTCGACCCCCCACCCGCCCCACCCGCGCCGCCTGAAACGGCCGCTTCTCTCTCTTCACCCTCGCCCCCACCCACATCGCCCGGAGCGGGTTCTTCGTCGCCTTCGCCCGCGTCGCCCTTGCCCTCGCCTCCTCCGGCGCCGCCCGCCTTCTCCTTGTCGCCGGACATTTCGCCTACGTCGAGCCCTTCATTTCCGCAGGCCCCCTCTTCCTTTGCGGACATTTCGCCCGCGCCAAGCCCTTCTCCCTTGCCGGACCCTTCGCCCGCGCCAAGTCCTTCTCCCTTGCCGGACCTTTCACCCACCTCGCGCCCCTCCGCCGACCCGGACATTTCGCCTACGCCGGGCACTTCCGCCTTGCCGGACTCTTCGCCCGCGCCACGTCTTTCCTCCCTGCCGCACATTTCGCCCACGCCGCGCACCTCCTCGTCGCCGGACATTTCGCCCGCGCGGGGCACTTCCTCCCGGCCGGATATTTCGCCCACGCCGCGCCCCGTCGCCTCACCGGACATTTCGCCCGGGCCGGACCATCCCGCCTTGCCAGATATTTCGCCCCCGCCGGGTACTTCCTCCCGGCCGGAGATTTCGCCCGCGTCCGATATTTCGCCTGAGCCTCGTGATCTGGGGCGAGCCGGTGTTCAGCGAGAGCCGGATCGTCCAGACAGCCCGCGCTCGCGGCCGGTGGGGAGGGCCAGTGAGGCTGGCTGAGGCGTGGCGGGTGGCTATCGACGCGCTGCGGGCCAATCGGCTGCGCAGTGTGCTGACCATGCTCGGTGTGGTCATCGGGGTGGCGGCCGTGGTGGCTCTGGTGGCGATCGGCACCGGGACCAAGCGGCAGATCGAGCAGCAGGTGGAAGGGCTCGGCAGCAATCTCCTACTTGTGGTTCCGGGGCGGCTCCAAGCGGGGGCGGCGCCCACCGCCTCGACGCTGACCATGGATGACGTGGACGCCGTCACCCGGGTGGTGGGGGATCGCGATCGGGTGGCGGTCACCATCAGTTCGGGGGAGACGGTTCGGGCCGGGTCGCGGTCCGCCTTCGCGAGCATGCAGGGGGTGCTGGAGACCACTCCCACGGTGTTCGTACGGAAGCTTGATCGAGGGTCTTATCTGACGCGTACGGATGTGACGACCGGGCGGCGGGTGGCTGTGCTCGGGGCCGGTGTGGCGACGTCGCTTTTCGGGGACCGGGATCCGATCGGGCGGCAGGTCACCATCGGCGGGGTGCGGTTCCGGGTGATCGGGACGTTCGAACGGCTGGGACAGAGCCTCGGCGTCGACCGGGACAGCGAGGTGCACGTGCCGGTCACGGCGGCGCAGCGGCTGCTCGGCACCGACCGGATCGACGGGCTGGCCATCCGGGCGCCGGACCGGGAGCGGATCGGCGCGCTCGGGACGGCGGTGGTGGCCGCGCTCAGCGACCGGCATCCCGAGTCGGACTTCAGCGCCGTCACCCAGGAGCAGATCCTCGGGGTGCTCGGCGACATCCTCGGGGTGCTCACCGGCGTGCTGGCCGCGATCGCCGGGATCAGCCTGCTCGTGGGCGGGGTCGGCGTCTCCAACATCATGCTGGTGTCGGTGCGGGAGCGGACCCGGGAGATCGGGCTGCGGAAGGCCGTCGGCGCCCGGCCGCGCGACATCGGCGTGCAGTTCCTGTTGGAGGCCGTGCTTCTGACGACTCTTGGTGGCGTACTGGGAATGGCCTTGGGAATTTCCTCCGCCCTTCTCGTGGATCGGCTGTCGCCGGTGCCGGCCGCGATCACGTGGTGGTCGTTGACGCTGGCCTTCGGGGTGTCGGCGGCCGTCGGCATCGTCTTCGGCGTGGTGCCGGCGCAGCGGGCGGGCAAGCTCGACCCCGTTGTCGCCTTGCGCACAGAGTGACCGGGCGGCTGCGGTCGCGGCGGTGGCGTCGGGAAGGCTGAGCCGCATGAGACGGGAACCGCCGGCGCCGCTGCTCGTCCTCACGGCGATCGCCTCGGTGCAGGTGGGCAGCTCGATCGCGCACGGGCTCTTCGACGACCTGGGCGCCAACGGGGTGACGTTCCTCCGGCTGGCCCTGGCCGCGGTGATCTTCGCCGTGGTCACCCGGCCCCGGATCCGGTCGTGGAGCCGGCCGGCCTGGCTGGCGGCGGCGCTGCTCGGCGTCGTGATGGCCGGCATGAACCTGATCTTCTACCAGGCGATCCGCACCGTGCCGCTGGGCATCGCGGTCACCGTAGAATTCCTCGGCCCGCTGCTGCTCGCGCTCGTGCAGACGCGGCGGCTGCTCGACCTGCTGTGGGCACTGATGGCGGCCGGTGGTGTCCTGCTGCTCGGCCTGGACAACGGCGGCTCGGCCCCGATCACCGGGCTGCTCCTGGCCTTCCTGGCCGGGCTGTTCTGGGCCGGCTACATCGTGTGCAGCGCCCGCCTCGGCGGTCTCGTGCCGGGCGCCGGTGGCCTCACGGTGTCGTTGTCGGTCGCGGCCCTGATCGCGCTGCCGTTCGGCGGTGGCGCCGTGCCGGCTCTGGCCGGTCACCCGTCATGGCTGATCGCGGCGACCGCGGTGGCGCTGCTCTCGTCCGTACTCTCCTATGGCCTGGAGATCCACGCGCTCCGCAAGATCCCGACCCAGGTCTTCGGGATCCTGATGAGCCTCGAACCGGCCGCGGCGGCCGTGGCCGGGCTGATCATCCTCGGTCAGCGGCTGGGTGGCGCCGAACTCGTAGCGTTGGTGCTGGTGACGCTGGCCAGTGCCGGAGTGACGCTGGCGGGACGGGACAAGACTCAGGAACAGGCGGTCCTCGCCGAAGGGTCAAGGGAGACGAGGAGGACGTGAGTGCCGTTCCGCATCCGCGACAAGCCGGGCGCTGCCCGGAGTGTCGCGTATTTGATGCTGGCGGCCGCTCCCGCCAACTTCGTCACCTGCGTCGTCCTGCCCGGCTCGCGGCCGCTCGGCTGGGTCATCGCCACCATCGTCATCTGTACGTTCCTGGTCGTCGGCGGGCTGATGTGCCTGCGCCGGCCCGAGAAGGTGCCGCACAGCTGGTGGCTGATCGCGCCGTTCTTCGCGACCGCGCTCATCACGACGCTGAACCAGCTCTCCGCCGACGCCAGCACCGGCGCTCAGCTGTTCTATCTGTGGCCGGTGCTGTACTCGGCCAACTTCCTGAGCCGCCGGCTCATGGCCGTCACCCTGGCCGTGATCTCCCTGGCTCACGCGTCGGTGGCCTTCCGGGTGCTCACGACGGGGCACGCTCTCTCCGACTGGTTCTCGCTGACGGTGGCGTTCGGGCTGACCATGGTCGTCGTCTACAGCCTGCGCCGGCGCAACGACACGCTGCGCGAGGTGCTGGAGACGCAGGCCCTGGCCGACCCGCTGACCGGCGTGGCCAATCGGCGGTCCTTCGACAGCGAGCTCGCCCGCGCGGTGTCCTGGTCACACCGCACCGACAGCCCGCTGGCCCTGCTCACGGTCGACATCGACTACTTCAAGAAGATCAACGACACCTGGGGCCACGCGGTCGGCGACCGAGCGCTGCAACATGTGGCAAAGGCACTTTGCGGTACGGCGACCGGTCCCGACGACGTGGTGGCCCGCCTCGGCGGCGACGAGTTCGTGGTGCTGCTCCGCACGGACCGGATGGCGGCCCGCCGGGCGGCCGACGACGTGCGGGCGGCGCTGGACGGGATGGACGGCCTGCCGGGCGGGCCGCCCGGGCTGAGCATCGGCATCGCGCTGCTGCCCGACCACGCGGAAACGGGCGACGAGCTGATAAAGGCTTCGGACACGGCCCTGTACGAGGCCAAGTCGGGCGGCCGGGGCCGCACGGCCATGGCCCACCCGGCCGCGGCCCGGCAGAACGTGGACCGAGTGCGGCCGTCGACCTCGGCTAACTACGCCTGACGATCGGCTGCTCGGCGGTGGGCTCGTCGAAGGCGGCCGGTTCTTTTTCCTTCTCAGGTTTTTTTTGTACGTTTTCTGTCTGTACGCCTTCTTTTTGTACGCCGAGGATGTCCTCGCGGCTGCGCGGGTACGGGCCCCAGCCGTCGCGCAGGACATGGATGTAGACGGCCTCCAGGCAGACGCCGACGCGGGCGGCGAGCTCGCTGTCGTCGGGCCGGCCCAGACGTACGGCCTTGGCGAAATGGTCCAAAGCCTCCATGTGACGGCCCTGGTCGTAACAGCTGCGGCCGGCGTTCTCATGCACGACGCTGCGCAGAAGCTCGGGAACGTCATCGGCGGTGGCCTTCGCGAAGAGGCGGTCCGCCTCCTTGAAGTCGCGCCGCAACCGCAGAATGTGCGCGAGCTCGGCCTGAGCGATGACCATCGACTGCACGTCCCGGGCCGACTCGGCGTGCGCCAGAGCGAGCCGGCTGGCGGCGGCGGCCATGCCGAGCTCACCGAGCAGGCGGTACACCTCCGCCCGTACGCTCAGAAGCCCGGCCTTGGCGACGTTGTCGACCTCGTCGGCCAGCGGCCCGTCAAGCTTCTCGCCCAGCTCCCGCAGCGCCTCCCGGTCCTCGACGACCTCCCGCAGGGTGCCACCGTCGAGCCGCCACCGGATCGCCTCCAGGTCGGCCGCGGACAGCGTGGGCCGCTCGGGCTCGGGCTCCGGCTCCCGCCGCCGCTCGGCGGCCTCGGCCAGCATCCGCTGCTCGATCCGCTTGCGAACAACCTCCGCATCCATCGTCGACGGCCCGTCAGTGCTGTCGCCCGGTTCCCCGTCGACCGAAGGCCCCACGTCGGCGACATTGCCCAGGGCCATGGCACGGAAGAGGCTGGTGACGTCGAGATCGATGACCACGCCGTCACTGGACCGCTTCAGCACCGGTTTGTCGTCCCGCTCAGCGGCGGTCTGGGGCGATGTGTCGTCGCCCATGGGCTCCGCGCCGTTCGTGGGCGCCGTTCCGGGGTGGGTGGCGGGCTCCCGACCGGCGGCCTCCGGGCTGCTGGCGGGCTCGCCGCTGTCGGCGGCTGCGTCGCCTGCCGTGGTGCCGCTGGCCGCTGAGCTGCCGGCGGCCTTACTTGTCACGGCTGCGGTGTCGCTGACGGCCTCGGTCGCGGCCGGCGCGGGGCCCGCGTCCGGCTCGGCCTTGGAGGTGAACCACATGCCGCCGAACTCGGTATCGGCGGGACGCGGTGGCTGCGCGTCCGGCCCGGACACCTCGAGCCGGGCGATCGGCCGCAGGTTGTGCAGCGTCCCATCCGGATCCATGTACGGGGCGGCATGCGCACCCAACCGCTGCTCGCCCGGCTTCTCGGCCGCGGGGGCACCGTCGTCCTCGGCTCGCGCCGGCCCGGCATGCCGCGCGGTACCTGATTCCGGCCGCCGCCCAGCGCTAGGCCACGCCGGCGGCGACTGCTGACCCCGGCCGTCCCCGGCTGTCTGTGGACCCTGGCCGTCCCCGCCTGACTGCTGACCCCGACCGTCCCCGGCTGTCTGTGGACCCTGGCCGTCCCCGGCTGACTGCGGAGCCCGGCCATCCCCGGCTGACTGCGGAGCCGGGCTGTCTGCGGGCGGGCGCTGCGCCGGAACCGTCGGCGCGGTCCCCTGAGCACCACCACCACCAGCAGCTGCCGGCGCGCTGACCGGCGCCGAAGCAAGCGACGTCGGCCGAGACCCGCCAGCCGGCGAGATCGGCCCACCCGACACCGGCCGCACATCACCGAGGGACCCCGGCCGAGCCGCGGGCCTGGAAGCTTCGGCCTGGACCGGCGCCGCCCAACCGCCGGCAGCCTGACCGGGCTGAACAGACGCTGTCTGACCGGGCGTGGTCCGGCCGTGCGCCATCTGATCCGGCACGGGTCGGCCTGGTGCCGCGGCGGGCGTGGGCGGGACCGAGTTCTGGGCGTGAGCTGCCGAGGGCGGCGGCCACGCGGCAGGCGTACCCGGCGAAGCAGAACGCGACGGCATCGGCCCGCTCGCCGCCGACCCGGTCGGCACAGGCCGATAGGCGGTCGGATCGTCATCGACGCCCGGCGGCGCGGACGCCGGTGCGATCGGTCCACCGGGCACCGGCGGAGCCGAAGGATCGGCGGAAACAGCCGGCGCACCCGCAGCACCACTGGGCGCCCAGGGAGAGGGCTCCACTCGCCCGCCGGTTTGAGGCGCACGAACGGCGTCGGGCGCGGGTACCTGCGGGGCCGGGTGCTGGTTCGGCTGAACCTGCCGGTGGACGTCCTGCGGAGAACGCGCCTGGTGCAGAGGATCCGGTTGCGCGTACGCCGTCGGGCCCGTGGACCGCGTGCCGTTCGCCGGTTGGTTCTGTGACGCCGGTTCCGGCTGCGGCGAAGCGCCCGGTTGGGTGTAGCTCTGCGGCGCGTTGACCGGTGGCCGTTGACCAGCCGGCGAGTCCTGAGGCACCGGGGCCGGCTGAACCGGACCAGCCTGCCGGGGGACGCCGCCCTGCCCCAGCTGGGAATGCTGCGGGACGTCGCTCTGCCCCGGAGGCTGCTGCGGGACGCTGCCCCGCCCTTGGTCGGGCAGCTGCGGGGCGCTGCTGTGGGCCGGGTAGGGCTGCTGCGCGGCGTTGCCCTGAGCCGAGGGCTGTTGCGGGGCGTTGCCGTGCAGCGGCTGGGCTTGCTGCGCGGCGCTGCCCTGCATGGGGTGGGATTGTTGCGCGGCGATGCCGTGTCCCGGGTGGGTCTGCTGTGGGGTGCTGCCGTGTCCCGGGTGGGCTTGCTGCGGGGTGCTGCCGTGTCCCGGGTGGGCCTGTTGCGCGCTGCTGCCGTTGGTGGGATGGGCCTGATGCGCGGTGCCGCCCTGCACGGAGTGGGATTGTTGCGCGGCGATGCCGTGACCCGGGCGGGCTTGCTGCGCCTCGCTGCCCGGGATCGGGTGGGCCTGCTGGGTGGCGCTGCCGTGCGTCGGGTGGGGCTGGGGCGGGGTGCTGTGCTGCGGGTGGTGTTGCGGCGCGGCGTGTGGGACGGCCGGCGGTTGGGGATAGGGCTGCGGTCCCGGACCGGCGTAGGACTGCGGAGCGAGGTCCTGCGCCGGGGCTGGCGGTTGGTGCCCGGCGCCGGGGAAAGAGAGGGCCGGAGTGACAGGGGCGGCTGGGGCGGCCGAAGGCGCCTGGTGGTCCGCCGGCGGCCGTGGGGCCGCGGGGGAGACCGGCGGCGTGAGGCCGGTCGTGGGCAGGGCCGGCGGGGGTGCCTGGTCGGCGACCATGGACCACGGGCCGTCCGACTCGGAGAGCATGACGTGCGCGGTGCGCGGGCTGCGGCGAGGGCGGTGCTCCTGAGTGCCGTAGCCAGGGTGAGGACCGTCGAACGCCTGGGCCGAACCGTCCTGCTGCTGCGGCGGGAGGCCGAGGCGCGAGTTCGTGGTCGCGGGGGAGCCACCGCCGGCCGGCGGTTGCGCGGGCGCGGCGGTGACCCGGCCGGCGGCCGGCGGAGCCTGTGGTGACGACGGCGGACGGTGGGCCGGCTCGCGGTGAGCGTGCTGTCCGTCGGTGCCGTGGTCGGCGTCGAGCGGAGCGCGCGCGGGACCGAGAGGCTGCGTCGGAGCCATGGCCGACGTTGGCTGCGGCCCGCCCGTGTTGGTTCCGGCATCGTCCGCGCCGGCTCGCGCCGGCGACGAGGCGCTGGTCTCGACGCCTGCGGCATGGCCGGTGTGCGGCGCGGCACCACCCGGGGCAGCCGGCGGAGGTACGGCAGCAGCCGGCCGCTGCGGCTGAGCGGCCGCAGGCTGCGAGTGAACCCCCGGTTGACCAACGGCAGGCTGCTGGTGCGCGCCCGGCTGGCTCGCGGCCGGTTGCTGGTGGGCGCCCGGCTGGCTCGCGGCCGGTTGCTGGTGGGCGCCCGGCTGACTCGCGGCCGGTTGCTGGTGGGCGCCCGGCTGACTCGCGGCCGGTTGCTGGTGGGCGCCCGGCTGGCTCGCGGCCGGTTGCTGGTGGGCGCCCGGCTGGCTCGCGGCCGGTTGCTGGTGTGTTCCGGGCTGGATTGTTGCCGGCCATTGGTGTGACCCCGGTTGGCCGGCGGCACTTTGCTGGTTCGCGCTGGGCTGGCTGGCGGCGGGTTGCTGGTGTACTCCAGGCTGGCCTGCTTCAGGCCGTTGATGTGCCCCCGACTGCTGGTCCACGCCGGGCTGGCCGGCGGCGGGCTGCTGGTGTGCCCAAGCTTCAGGCCGTTGATGTGCTCCGGGCTGGCCGGCGGCGGGTTGCTGGCGTGCCCCAGGCTGGACTGGCTCAGGGCGTTGGTGTGCTCCCTGCTGGGGAGCTGCGGGCTGCTGGTGCACAACCGGTTGGGCGGCGGCGGGTTGCTGGTGCGTCCCAGGCTGGGGCGCCTCAAACCGTTGGTGTGTTCCCGGCTGGGCCGCCGCGGGGTACTGGTGTGCGCCGGGTTGGGCGACGGTGGGTTGCTGGCGGGCCGGTGGCGGGACAGCCGCGGGTTGCTGGTGTGCCGGTGGCGGGACAGCCGCGGGCTGCTGGTTCACGCCGGGCTGACCAGCGGCGGGCTGCTGGTGTGCCGGTGGCGGGGCAGCCGCGGGCTGCTGGTGTGCCGGTGGCGGGGCAGCCGCGGGCTGCTGGTGTGTGGTGGACGCGGGCTGTTGCGGGGTCGGCTGCGGCGGGGTCACGGGTGCGGCCGGCGGTGGGCTTACGACCCGCGCGGCGGGGGTGGGGGCGTGGGTGCCTACGACGCGAGGGGCCGTGGGTGGGTCGGCCTTGACCACGCGTGGGGTAGGGGGCGGCGTCTCCTTGCCGATCACCTTTGGGGGCACGGGTGGGGACGCCTTGCTGAGGACGCGCGGGTTGTCGTTCGGTCCGCTGGGGGTGGCGTCGTCGGGCGAGTCCTGGGAAGCGGGCTCGTGGCTTTCGTCGCTCGGTGCGGTGGTGGCGGGAACCCGGTCCGGCTCGGGCCGGGCTGCCTCCGGTTCGTCGCGGTGGCGGTCGGCGACGATCTCGCCCTCGATCGTGCGGGCGGGGCGGTCGTCGAGGATCTCGCCGTCGATGGTGCGGGGGCCGCGAGCGGCCGGCTCCTCGGCGGGCCAGTTCTGCGAGTCGCCGGCCTCGGCGGGCCAGCGCTCGTCCAGCGGGTCGTGCTCGGCCGGCCAGGGGCGCCGCCCGTCGGCCGCCTGCGAGGGCCACGAGCGCTGATCGTCGTAAGCCTCGACGGGACGGCGGTCGTCGTAGGCCTCGACAGGACGGGCCTCGGCGGGACGGCGATCGTCGTAGGCCTCGACGGGACGGGCTTCGGCGGGATAGCGGCCGTCGTAGGTCTCGGCGGGACGGGCTTCGGCGGGATAGCGGTCGTCGTAGGCCTCGGCGGGACGGGCTTCGGCGGGATAGCGGCCGTCGTAGGTCTCGGCCCGGCGGCGGTCGTCGTACGCGTCGGCTGGGCGCCGGTCGTTGGAGGTGTCGGCCGGGTAGTAGTCGTCGTAGGCGGGAGCCTGGCGGCGGTCGGAGTGGCGCCGGCGGTCCGGGCGGTCGCGCGGGTCGTCGGCGGGGTGGCGGTCGGCCGGGTAACGCTCGTCGAGCTCGAAACGGTCGTCGAGGTCGAAGCTGACGCGGTCGCTTCGGCGGCGGGAGCTGCCGCGGTAGTCGTCCTCGTAGCTGCGGCGAGGGTCGCGTGGGTCCGCGTCGTCGCGGTGGGGTGGCTCGTCCCAGATCATCGCGGTGCGTTCGCCGGTGCGGCGCCCGCGATCGTCGGTGGGGAAACCGCTGCGGCGCGCACGCTCGTCGGTGGGGTCACCGGTCCGGCGCGCACGTTCGTCGGTGGGGGCGTCGGTACGGCGCCCGCGCTCGTCGATGGGGGCGTCGCGGCGTGTACGTGGGTCGGCGGAGGGGATGTCGGTGCGGCGGCCGCGCTCGTCGACGGGGAAGCCGGGGGCGTAGTAACCGTCCTGCCGGCGAGAGTCGTTCGGAGCGCGACGCGGGTCGTCGGCGCGCCGGCGTGGGTCGCCGTAGGAGTCGTAGGGGCGGCCGCGGTTCGATGCCGCCCGGTCCTCCGAGGACTCCGCGGGCCGGTTGGGCCGGTCGCCGCCGACGGTGCCGTCGCGGTCGGCCACCCGGCGCGGGCGCTCCTGGCCGGGGCGGCGGTAGAGGTCCATGGGGTCGCCCGGCGCCGGTGCCTCCGGTACGCGGGCGCGGCCGCTCGCCGCGGGCCGCATGTCGCCCTCGGTGCGCCGGCCACCTTGCTGAGCGGGGCGCGGCGAAGGCGCCGGCCCACGGCCGTCCGAGGAGGGCGCCCGCTCGGGAGAAGGGGAGGGTGTCCGCTCGGGGGAAGGGGAGGGCGTCCGCTCGGGGGAAGGGGAGGGCGAGGGATCGGCGGGGCGGCCCCGCCCCCGCTTGCGGCTCTCCGACGGGGCGGCCTTGCCGGCCAGGCGGCGCCAGCGGCTTCCGGGGCGGCGTTCGGGGGTGGGCTCCGAGTAGTCCTCGTCCCAGCCGACCGTGACGGCGCCCGGTTCGGGGCCGTGGCCGTAGGCGACCAGGTCGCGGTGGTCGAACGGCTCGTCGATGTCGTCGTGCAGGTTGCTGTCGTGGCGGCGGGCGCCGCCGTCGGCGATGGGGAACTCCGGGTTCTCGAAGTCGGCGCCGAGTTCGGGGCGGTTGAAGTCGACATCGTCGAAGTCGTCGCCGGCCAGGTTGGGCTGGGACGTGTCCACGGGGGCGAAGTCCGGGTCGTCCAGCCAGCTCGGGCGCTGGGTGTCGAAGGCGGCCCGGCGCTGGCGGCGGGCCGCGAGCTCGTCGACCGGTGTGTCCTCGTCGCTGGCCGAGCGCTTGGTGGGTATCACCGGCTCGGGGCCGTTGCGCCGTACGAAGGGACGCTCCTGAACGACGGCCGCGTTCGGCACGAGGGAGTACTCGGAGTACTCCTCGTCCCAGTATTCGTCGTCCTCGAAACTCATGAGGCGACCCCTCGCGGCATGCTGCCCCCCGTCTGTCACGCGTGCCCGGATCGTCCCCTCCCACGCGGTGGATGTGGAAGGTTAACCACGGATTTGCGAACAGCGCTACCGCCCCCGGGAGCGCTCCCCGAGGCTCGGGGCGTGGTTCGTCGAGGGAGAGTACGGACAACCACGGGATGGGGTTCAAAGGTGATCGCTCAACTTAAGGCACTCTTAAACACGTATTGAGGACCTCTTTAGGGCTACCCACTGGTAACAAAGTGGCGAAGGCCACCGTGGCTTTTCACGGATCTTGGTGCTATCGGATGTCACGGTGGATGAGCAAGGCACACAGACCTCCCCAGCCCCGGCCGGCGACCACGCCCCCGTTTCCAACGGTCGCCACCGCGCTAACTCAGGGCTCTCACACCGACTTGCCCCCCATGACGGTGTGAGGGAACTTCTGCGCGGCGTGGCCGGGAGAGACGGCGGTGGGAGCGCGCCCCACCGCCGTCTCGCATTTAAACTCTGCCCATGAGCGAGCTGCTCGAAGGAACACCCGTCGCGCTCGGCGGCCCCCGCGGTTTCGCCGTCACCCGCCTGTTGCCCGCCAAGGGCCGGCGCCTGGTCGGCGCCTGGTGCTTCCTCGACGCGTACGGACCGGTCGACCTCACCGCAACCCCCGGGATGCGCGTCGCCCCGCACCCGCACACGGGCCTGCAGACCGTCACGTGGCTGCTTGCCGGCGAGGTGCTGCACCGCGACATCCTCGGCTCGGTCCAGGAGATCCGCCCGGGCCAGCTCAACCTCATGACCGCCGGTCGCGGCATCGCCCATTCCGAGGAGACCCCGGCCGGCCATTCCCCGATCCTGCATGGCGTTCAGCTCTGGGTCGCGCTGCCTCATGCCGTACGGGACATGGCCCCGGCCTTCGCCCACCACGACGATCTGCCCGTCGTCACCCGGGACGGCCTCGCCGTGACCGTCCTGATGGGCTCGTTCGAGGGCGTCACCTCACCGGCCGCCACCCACACCCCGCTGATCGGGGCCGAGCTGAGCCTCGACGCGGGCGCCGAGGTCGACCTGCCCCTCGATCCCGCCTTCGAATACGCGCTCCTCACCCTCGACGGCGCTCCCACGGTCGACGGCACCACCCTCAAGCCAGGTCCTCTGCTGTACGCCGGTGACGGCCGCCGATCCCTGCGCCTGACCGCCTCGTCGGCTTCCCGCCTGCTCCTGCTCGGCGGCGAGCCCTTCGCGGAACGCCTGGTCATGTGGTGGAACTTCGTGGCCCGCGATCACGACGAGATCGTGCAGATGCGCGCCGACTGGGCCGATCACACGCCCCGCTTCGGCGAGGTCCACGGCTACGACGGCCCGCCCCTGCCGGCCCCGCCGATGCCGATCACGCGTCTGGTCCCGAGGGGCCGGGCTCGATAGAAGAGGGTCCGAACCCGATAGCGGCGAGCGCCGCCTGGTCGAGCACGACGATCCGCCGGTACGCGGTGGCGATCAGCCCGGCCGCCCGCAACTCCTGCACGGCGTTCTGCACCGTCGCCCGGGACACCGCGATCATCGCGGCCAGCTCGGGGTGGCTCAGCGGCACCGTGATCTCGACGCCGCCGTCCGGCCGGTCCCGCCCGCACGTCTCGGCGATCTCGGCCAGCAGCCGGGCCAGCCGCACCGGCGCCGGGTACGCCGCGAAGTCGCTGCGCCGCCGGTTGGCCCAGCTCAGCTGCCGCGCGATCATCGCCATGACCAGGGTCGAGGCCGCCGGATGCCGGCGCAGGAACTTCTCGAAGGCGTCCTTGGTGACCACGCCGGCGTGGACGGTGCCGCAGGCGGTCACCGTCGCGCTGCGCGGGCTGCCGGTCAACGGGCCGATCTCGCCGATCAGCTCGCCCGGCAGGCGCAGGCCGAGCAGCGTCGCGAAGTCGGCCGTGGTCACCTTGACGAAACCGCTCTCGAGGACCACCACGTGCGATCCGAGCGCCCCCTCGCGCAGGATCGGCCGGCCGCCCTGGTAGCGGTGCCGGGCGCTCAGGCCGAGCAGTTCGCCGGCGGCGGCCGGCGTGAGGCCGCCCAGGAACGTGCCGGGCGGCCATCCGGTGCGCCGCGGGAACCGGTCGGCCATGTGTCCATGATGGCCTCAGCGGGCGTGCCGGAGAACCTCCGTGAGCCGGCTTTCGGCCCGGGTGGCGGCCAGCCGCCCCCGGTGCAGCACGGCCAGGTCCTCGACCGCGCAAGCCGGCGGCCGGTACGCGTTGGCCGCGGCCAGCGCCGGATAGCGGCCGGCCCAGGCCAGCAGCGCCTCGCGCAGCGCGGGCAGCACCGGTTCGGGCGAGTCGCCGGGGTCGGCGGCGCGTTCGGCGAAGTGCTGCCGGTACGGCCAGAACGACCACACCTTCGTTTCGTCGATGAGCTGTTCGACCGGGTCGGGCCGCTGGTAGCGCAGGGCGATCTCGATCGAGCGCATGCCGCCCTCGGCGATCAGCTCACCCACCATGGCGTGCCGGGCGCGGACCCCGGTCACCTCGTAGAACGTGCTGCGGCAGCCGCGCGGCCGGACCGCGCCGACGATGGTCTTCCAGGTCAGTGGACGTTCGGGCCGGCCGGCCAGGAGCTCGGCCACGGCCTCGTAGTAGATGATCTTCGTCTGCCAGTGGTTGCGCCGGGGGCAGGGGTTGCCGGCGAGCCGGGTGTACCAGCCGGCGATCGTGGTCTGCCCCAGGTCCTCGATGATCGTTGTTGACATCGTCCCTCTGTCCCATCCCTGATCCGCTGGGAGATGTCGAGCGTCGCCGGAGTGATCCGGCCCTCGCATCACGCGTTCTCGTATAACTGGTGTCGTACGCCCGTCACTTGGTCGAGCACGCCGTCGCAGTCGGGCGGCGGCCCGTCGGCCCGCCAGGCCACCTGCTGGTCGGGCCGGATCAGCACCAGTCGCCCGCACCAGGCGGCCGGCATCGGCGCCCCGGCCATCGGCAGGTGGCGCATCGGCACGCCCCGCGCCCGGGCCGCCGTCACCAGCGGCCAGCCGCCCTGGTCGTCGGTGAGGTCGACGAGGGTGAGCTGCGGGCCGAGACGGTCGAAGAACTGCTCACCGCCGGCCAGCCGGAAGGCCGGTGGCCGAAATCCGGGGGCGCCGGTCATCCCGGCCGGTCCGGTGCCGGCCGGGTCGAGCTGGGGCGCCTCCTGCCGCAGGATGTCGACCAGCACCTCCCGGTCGGCGCCCGAGGCCACCAGGCGCTGGAACCGGCTGCGGGTCTGCCCGGCCCGCCGGCCCAGCTCCCGGTCGAGCAGGGCCTGCCGCCGGCGCTCGGCCTGATAGCCGGCCAGCAGGTGCTCGCCGGCCCAGCCGTGCACGGCGGCGGCCAGCCGCCAGCCCAGGTCGACGGCGTCGCCGATGCACGTGTCGACGTCGTTGCCGGGCGGCTCGGCCTGGTGTGCGGCCTGCCCGGCCAGGAAGACGCGGCCCCGGCGGTAGGCGCGGGCCACCGACGGCGTGCCCGCCCGCTGTGCGACCCCGATGATCTCCGGTGGGTCGCCGGCCAGCCCGAGCCGCTGCGCGAGCAGGCCGGCCGGGTCGGCCACGGCGGCCTCGTCGCCCTCGGACAGGGGCAGGTGGGCGACGCACAGGTCGCCGTCGTGCCCGGTGAGGACCGTGCTGCCGCCGGTGATCACCGCCGACGGGTGCGACCACCGGGCGGCCAGCCCGGCGTCGCGGAAGGCCACCGTCAGATAGGTCGCGGCCGAGCCCAGATCGTCCATCTCGAGGCCGGCGCAGCGGCGTACCGTGCTGCCGGCGCCGTCGCACCCGGCCAGGTAGGCCGCCTCGATCACGTGCCGCCGGCCGGACCCGGCGTCGATCACGGTGGCGACCACGCACTCGGCCTCGGTGCGCAGGTCGGTCAGGGTCCAGCGGGACCGCAGCTCGATCAGCGGATGGTCCAGGGCCCGGCGCAGCCGCGCGGCCAGGCGGGAGCCGGCGATCAGCAGGTACGGCTCGATCGGCGCGGTGCCGTCGGCGGTCGCCGCGTACGTGCCGCGCAGCTCGGTGACCGAGGGCAGCCGCCACACCAGCAGCGGCTCCCGGTCGACGGCGCGGGCCCAGACCACGTCGACCGGGCCGTCCGGGTCGACCCCGGCCGGGCGCAGGTCGCCGGCCAGGCCGAGGCGGCGCAGCAATTCCATGTTGCGGCCGTTGACCAGCAAGGGCTCGAGGATCCGGGGTGGACCCCCGGAGCGCTCCACGACCATGCTGGGCACACCGTGGTGGGCCAGCTCCAGTGCGGTGAGCGAGCCGGTGACACCGGCTCCGGCCACGAGCACCGGCGTCCGGAACGCGGCTGTCGGCATCGGCGTCCCCTTGGCGGTGGGGGTGATGGGCGGGTTACTCCGCCATCCTCGTCAGCCCGCGTCGTTCGTACATCACGTGTTCACGTGGTTCGGGCGCCGCACTCCTGCACGACGAGGGTGGCGAGCTCGACCCGCCGGCGGATGCCGAGCTTGGTGAAGATGTTGCGCAGGTGCGCGTCGACGGTGTGCCGCGAGATGTAGAGGGCCTCCGCGATCTGGATGTTCGTGCGGCCGGTGCCGACCTCGAGGGCCACCTTGCGCTCGGCCGGGGTGAGCTGGGGAAGGCACGTGTCGGCCGGTGCGACGGCGATCCCGGTGCCGAGCATGTCCTGTACGCGGCGGCGGGCCCGATCGGCGCCGGCCGCCGTCAAGAGGGCCAGCGCCTCGTCGCCCCAGGGCCCCCGGCCGAGCCGGGCCGCGTCCTCGAGCACCGCGGCCAGGGCCAGCGGCCGGCCGATCGCGCGGAACCGGTCGGCCGCCGCGAGCAGCTTCTCCAGGCTCCGGTTCAGGACGCCGTCGGCGTACGCGTGTCCGGCCGCGGCCGATCGCGAGGCCGGGTTGGCGGCGGCCAGCCGTTCGGCGGCGTGCACGGCGGCCACGGCCTCGCCCGGGTGGCCGGCGTCGCGGGCGATGCGAACCAGCTCGGCCGCCGCCGCCGGGTCGTTGGCGAGCAGGGCCGGGCGCTCGGGCAGCGTCCGGTAGAAATCGCGCAGCAGCACGAACGCGGCCGGCGTCTGGCCGCGGGCGTCCATCAGGACGGCCTCGGCCCACAGCACGTCCTCGGGCACGGCCGTCACACCGCCCTCGGCCAGCCGGCGTACGTGGCCGAGGTGTTCCTGCGCGGCCGGCAGGTCGCCGCGGAGCACGGCGACGCGTATCAGCATGCCCAGCAGCGGCATGGCCAGCGCGTGCGCGTTGTGCCGTTCGGCCACCCCGAGACCCGACTCGGCCTCGACCGCCGCCTCCTCGAGCCGGCCCCGGGCGTACAGCAAAGAGGTCTGGAAGTAATGCCACAGAGGCTCGGCCCAGGAGGAGCCGGAGCGGTCGGACTCGCGGCGCCCGGCCCGGATGACCTCCTCGGCCTCGTCGAACTCGTCGAGGACGGTCAGGGCCCCGCCGAGCCAGATGCGCGGATGGCGCTGGGCCGCCTCGCCGCCCTCGCGGTCGGCCAGCTCGGTCGCGGCCCGGGCATGGGCCAGCGAGTCGCCGAGCCGGCCCTCGGCGAAGGCGACCAGGCTGCGCCCGGCCAGGCCGAACACCGCGGCCCCGTACTCGCCGGCCCGCCGCCCGAGATCGTCGGAGCGGGCTCCCGACTCGTCGGCCTCGGTCAGCGCGCCGAGGTAGCAGAGCGCGTGGGCCCGTACGGCGTAAAGCCGGGCTTGAACCGCGAGCGGGACGCCCGTGAGCCGCAGCGCCTGGTCGGAGTAGCGCACGGTCATCTCGTTGAGGCCACCGTGCTTGCAGGCCTCGGCCAGGCCGAGCAGCACCAGCGCCTCGGTCTCGGTGTCGAGGCCGGCGCCGAGCACCTGACCGCCCAGCTCCCGCGCCTCGGCCAGCCGGGCGGCGGCGGCGAGCAGGCCCACGGTGTCGGCGATCAGCGCGGGCCGTCCCGGGTCGCCCGGCTCGGCCGCGGCCAGCGCGCGCAGCATGACGTCGGCCGCGGCGCCGGGCGCGACCCGGGCGATCTCGCGGGCCATCGAACGGACCATGCGGACCGCGTCGTCCGCGCCGGAGCGGCCGCTGCGCAGCTGGTGCTCGGCCACCTCGAGGGCGGGCCGGTCGAGGGTCGCGGCCTCGCGGTGCAGCTGTTCGCGCATCAGCCGCGGCACGGTGTTGTAGACCGCCTGCCGGACCAGGTCGTGGCCGAAGGCCAGGCCGCCGCTCGCGTCCTCGACCAGGAAGTCGGCCATCGCCTCGTCGATCGGCGGATAGAGATCGGCCGGCTTGTGCCCGGTCAGCCGGGCCGCCTCGTCGAGGGTGAACGGGCGGGCCAGGACCGACACCGAGCGCAGCAGCCAGGCCGCCGGTTCGGACAGCGTCTCCACGTTCTCCCGCACCGAGTCGACGAAGCTCGACGGCAGATCGTCGCCGACCACCGAGCCCACCCGGTCCGCCACCACCAGCTGCCCGGTCGCGACCAGCGCCTTGAGCAGCTGCTCGGTCCGCAGCGGGTTGCCCAGGCAGGAGGCGGCGAGCGCCACCACGGTGTTGTCGACCTCGGCGCCCACCACGTCCACGCTGAGCTCGGCGATGGCCCGCTCGGGCAGAAGACCTAGGCGCATCGGTGATACGCCGTCCCGCTGCAACCAGCGCATGAGCTGGTGACCGGGTGTCTCGCGGTCGTCGGGCGACGGCGGCCGGTGCGCGAACAGCCAGCGCACCGGCGAGGAGGCCAGTCCGGGGATCAGCTCGCGGACGGCGAGCGCGCTGAGCTCGTCCATCCACTGGGCGTCGTCGATGATCACCAGCAGGGGCCGCTCGCCGGCCGCCTCCTCCAGCGACGCCCGCAGCCGCTGGAGCGCGCCGAGCGGATCGGCCCGTTCCGGTTCCTGCCGGGTCAGCCAGGCGAACGCGGGCGCCTCGGGGGTGCACTCGCGCAGCGCGCCGGCCAGGGTGACCAGGGGTGCCGCCTGGTCGAGCCGGAACGCCTCGCGGGCGGCGACGGCGATGCCGCGCGCGGCGGCCAGCCGGGCCGCGACGTGCAGCAGCGCCGACTTGCCGATGCCGGGGGCGCCGGTCACCACGTGGCAGCCGCCGGCGCCGGCCGCGGTGTCGTCCAGGACCCGGGTCAGCAGCTCGACCTCGGCTTCCCGGCCCACCAGCCGCCGGATCATGTCGGGGGACCTCATCGGCCTCATACGTATCACGAAGCGGTGCCCGGCGCATCGGGCGCGGGTACCCGTCACGGGTCAACTACCCATTCGGCTAGGTCAATGTCCGCGAAGCGTGCCGAGCTGCGATGACGCCACCCCGGCCGGGGTCCCGCTCGGACGAGCAGTGCCGTCCGGTGCCGGTCCGTCAATAGCGTTTTCCCTGATGAAAGGGGGTCCGCGATGGACGCGACCGCATCCTTCGGACGACGACTTCGACGGGGGCGCCTCGGCCGCTCCGCACTGCTGCTGGTGCCGCTCGACCACGCTCTCGAGGCCGGCCCACTCGGCGCCGACCTGGACACACTGGCCGGCCGGCTGGCCGAGCACGGCGCCGACGGGGTGGTGGTCCACAAGGGCGCCGCCCGCCGGATCCGCCCGGCCCGGTTCCGCGACCTGTCCCTGATCGTGCAACTGACCGCGAGCACCGGCCTGGCCGCCGACCCGGACGCGAAATATCCGGTGGCCACGGTGGAGGAGGCGCTGCGGCTCGGCGCCGACGCGGTCAGCGTGCACGTCAACGTGGCCTCGCGCACCGAGGCGGCGCAGATCGCGCACCTGGCCGCGGTGGCCGAGGAGTGCGATCGCTGGTCGCTGCCGCTGCTGGCGATGATGTACGTGCGGGGGCCGGCGGTCCGCGACGGCCGGTCGCCGGAGCTGGTGGCGCACGCCGTGGCGGTCGCCGCCGAGATGGGCGCCGACCTGGTCAAGACCGCGCTGCCGGACGACCCGGAGGCGACCGCCCGGATCATCGCGGGCGCCGCGGTGCCGGTGCTGGCGGCCGGGGGCGCGCCCGGGCCCGATCCGGGCGCCGGGCTCGGCCGGATGGCCGCGGCGATGCGGGCCGGCGCGGCCGGGGTGGCGGTGGGCCGGCTGGTCTTCACCTCTCCCGACCCGGCCGCTGTGCTGCGCCGGCTGGCCGCCGTCGTGCACGACCGGACGCCGGCGGTGGCCCGATGACCGCCCGGGAATGCTGGCTCGACCTGCGCGGCGCCGGGCCGTGGCGGCGCGAGGCGGCCGAGGAAGCCGTCCACCTGCGGTTCGAGGCGATCGTCGCCGACGACCCGGCCGACCTGGCCGGCCTGCCGCCGACCGTCACCCGCGTCCTGGCCGTCTCCGGCCCCGATCTGCCCGCCGACCTCGAAAACGCCGACCTCAAGAACGCCGACCTCAAGAACGCCGACCTCAAGAACGCCGACCTCAAGAACGCCGACCTCAAGAACGCCGACCTCGAGAGCGCCGACTTCGGGACCGCGGACCTCGTCCTCACCGACCCGTCGCGCCTGGGGGCCGATCGCCCGGACGTGCGGTTCGGGACCAGGCTCGACGTCACCGACGCCGACAGCCTCGGCCTGGCCTGCGAACGGGTCCGCCGCGACGAGCTCACGGTGCTGCGCTTCCACGACCCCACGCACATCCCCCTCGAAATCGTGCTGGCCGCGGCCGACGGCGCGCCGGGCCGGATCATCACCGAGGTCGGCAGCCTCGACGAGGCCTCGGTGCACCTGTCCGTGCTGGAACGTGGCCCGGACGGCGTGCTGCTGCGCCCGGACGGTCCCGGCGACGCCACCAAGCTGGCCGAGCTGGTCCGGCGCGGCTCGCCGGAGATCGACCTGGTCACGCTCACCGTCACCGGGGTCCGGCACAGCGGCTCGGGCGAGCGGGCCTGCGTGGACACCTGCTCCTACCTGAACCAGGACGAGGGGATCCTGGTCGGCTCCCGCTCGCAGGGCCTGATCCTCTGCGTCAGCGAGACCCACCCGCTGCCGTACATGCCGATGCGGCCGTTCCGGGTCAACGCCGGCGCGATCATGTCGTACACGCTGGCCGACCACGAACGCACCCGCTATCTGTGCGAGCTTCAGGCGGGGGCGACGGTCCTGGCCGTACGGGCCGACGGCCGCACCCGCCCGGTGACGGTGGGCCGGGTGAAGATCGAGACGCGGCCGCTGCTGTCCGTCGAGGCGGTGGCGCCCACCGGCGAACGCGTCAACCTGATCGTGCAGGACGACTGGCACGTCCGGGTGCTCGGGCCGGGTGGCGCGGTGCTCAACTCCACCGAGCTGAAACCGGGCGACGAGGTCCTCGGTCACCTGCCCGGCCGGGAACGGCACGTCGGCTACCCGATCGACGAGCTCTGCCATGAACTCTGACCTCGCCAAGATCCAGGACTCGCTGCTGCCGGCCGCGCTGGCGGCGGCGGCGAAGTCACCCTTCTACCGCCGGAGGCGCGACGGGGTGCCGGCCAACCGGGCCGAGCTGGCGGACTATCCGCTGACGACCAAGGCCGATCTGCGAGACGCCTACCCGTTCGGGATGCTGGCGGTGGACCGGTCGCGGCTGGCGACCTACCACGAGTCGAGCGGGACGACGGGCACGCCGACGGCGTCGTACTACACGAAAGAGGACTGGGACGACCTGGTCGAGCGGTACGCGCGGGTGCGCGTCGGCCTCGAACCGTCCGACACCTTCCTGGTCCGTACGCCGTACGCGCTCATGCTGACCGGGCATGTCGCGCAGGCGGCGGCGCTGTCCCGCGGCGCGACCGTGGTCCCGGCCGACAACCGGTCGCTCGCCACCCCGTACCGCAAAGTGGTGCAGTTGCTGCACGACCTGGAAGTCACCCTGACCTGGTCACTGCCGACCGACACCCTGCTCTGGGCGGCGGCGGCCGCCCACGCCGGCCTGCGTGACTTCCCGGCGCTGCGGGCGCTGCTGGTGGCGGGCGAGCCGCTGAGCGAGGCCCGCCGGGACCGGATCGCGGAGATCTGGCGGGCCCCGGTCGTGCAGGAGTACGGCTCGAGCGAGACCGGCGGCCTCGCCGGCGAATGCCCGCACGGCCGGCTGCATCTCTGGGCGGATCGGGCCATCTTCGAGGTGTACGACCCCTCGACCGGCCGTTGCGCGGCGGAGGGCGCCGGCGAGCTGGTCGTGACGATGCTGGTGCGCGAGGCGATGCCGCTGCTGCGCTACCACATCGGCGACCGGGTGGAGGTGTCGTACGGCGACTGTCCGTGCGGATCGGAGCTGCCGGTGGTCCGTGTCCTCGGGCGCGGTGCCGCCGCCCTGGACCTCGAGGAGGCGGTGTTCCGGCTGCCGATCTCGTACGGGGTGATGTTCTGGCGCGCCCGCCGATCCGACCGGGGCCTGTACGTGCAGATCGAGGTGGCCGACCGCTACCGCTACGCGGCGGTGCGCGACCTGACGGCCGCTCTGGCCGGGGACGCGCTGGTCGAGGCGGTGCCGCCGGGAACGCTGGTGCCGGTGGCGGCGCTGACCGCCCCACCGGAGATCATGAAGCCGCGCAGCTTCTACGGCCCGGGCGAGGACTGGGACCGTGCGCTGCGCTACTACTGAGATCGCCGTCGTCGGCGCGGGCGTCGGTGGCCTCACGGCCGCCCTCGCCCTGCGGCGGCAGGGCTTCAACCGCGTCGAGGTGTACGAACGGCAGGCCGCTCTGCCGTTCGAGGGCTACGGCATTCAGATCTCCCCGAACGCGTCGGCCCTCCTGGACGGACAGGTGTTCGCCCGGGCGGCCCGGCCGGCCTACCGCGAGATCCGCCGGTGGCGGGACAACTCCGTGATCGCCCGGATCGGCCTTCAGCGGTACGCGACGCCGTACTACACGATGCGCCGGGGCGACCTGATCGCCGCGCTGGCTTCGCCCGTACGTCTCGGCGCTCTCGTGCGTTCCGCCGCCGACCTGGACGCCGACGTCGTGATCGGCGCCGACGGCCTGAACTCCGTCGTCCGCGGCACCATCGCCCGGGACCGGCCACGCGACAGCGGCTACGTCGCGTACCGGGCGGTCGTGCCCGCCGACCTCGACCGGGTGGTGGTGTGGCTGGGCCCCGCCCGTCATGTGGTGGCCTACCCGATCGGCGAAGGCGTCAACGTGGTCGCCGTCGTCCCTCAGGGGCATGCGGACCTCTCCTTCGCCGGGTGGCATCCGGAGGCCCGCCGCCTGATCGACCTGATGGCGGATCCGGTGGGCCACCCCCTGCTCGACCGGGTGCCGCTGACCTCCTGGCATCACGGCCGGGTGGTGGTGATCGGCGACGCGGCCCATCCGGCGCTGCCGTTCGCGGCCCAGGGCGCCGGGCAGGCCATCGAGGACGCCGCCGCGCTGGCCCCGCTGCTGCGCCACCACCCGGACGCCTTCGCCCGCTTCGAGGCGGCGCGGCGCCCACGGGCCGAACGGGTCTCCGCGATGTCCCGCGCGGGCCTGACCTCGTACCACCTGCCCGACGGTCCCGCGCAGCGGCGCCGCGACCGTGAGCTGGCGGCGGCGCCGGCGGACGCCCTCGACTGGCTCTACCGCACGCCCGGTTGACCTCGCAGCCGCAGCAGCGACACCAGCTCCACCCGCGAGGCCAGGCCGAACTTCCGGAAGATCTGCCGGAGGTGGTAGTTCACCGTGTGCGGCGACCGCCCCAGCCGCCCGGCGATCTGCTGATTGGTCAGGGCCAGCCCGACCAGCTCGGCCACCTCCAGCTCCCGCGCGCTGAGCAGACTCCAGTCGGCCGTCAGCGGGCGCGGCGCCACCGCCCTCCGCGCCCGCGGCCTCCGGGGCGGCCCCTGCTCGTGCCGCAGCGCCGCGACCACCGAGTGCGGCATCGACGCCTCGACAACCGCCCGCACCAGCTCATGACTGAACGCGAGCGCGTCCCCAACCGGCACGAGCAGCCCCGAATCGAGCGCCTCCTCAACATCCGGGAGAAGCCCCACCACGCTGCCGCCGAGCAGCTCACTGAGCCGCGCCGGCGACACCGGCGACCGCACCGCCGTCACCGCCTGCACCAGATGCCGAGCCGGCGCCGACAGCGTGTCCAGCCGATGCGCGAGCCGCACCCGCGTGCGCTCAGGCAGCCGCGCCACTCCGCTCACCGTCACCGTCCGCCACTGCCGCCGCTGTGGCTCGCCGAGCCGCAGCAGGCCTTCCTCGTGCAGCCCGGCGATCAGGTCGAGGATCGCCCCGGGCCGTCCCGCCGCCACCTGGGCGAGGTCGGCCAGCCGGTCATCGGCCGTCGCCCCGAGCCGGGCCGTGATCAGCCGGCGGACGTCGGCCCGCCCGAGCGGCCCCAGCACGACCCGATGCACCTCCGCCGGCGGGCCGGCCAGCACCGGCTGCCGCTCGGTCACCACCAGCACCGGCGCCGACGCCGCCAGCCGCTCCGGAAAGCGCGGGTCGGCCGTACCCGGCCGCAGCTCCGCCCGGTCCCGCACCAGCACGATCCGCCCCGGCGACGTGGCCACCGCCGCCCCGAGCCGCCGCCCCGCCTCCGCGAGCTCCCGCAACAGCCGTCCACACCCGATCTCCGGCGGCCCGTCGAGGATCAGCACGGCGGGCCGCCCCGGCGCGGCCCGGCGCAGCAGCACCCCGAAACGCTCGATCTCACCGTCCCGGCCGATCAAGGGAAGTTCCATGGCCCCGATGGTGCGGTCCCGAGCCGCGGCACACCCGCTAGAAGTAGCGCGTTCCCGAGTCGGCCATCCAACACATTTCGCGCTGACTGTTATCGCCTTGACGCTCGCCCCGCCCCGGGCGGATGGTCGAAACGTGTCCGCCCTCGACCTGGGAAAGCTGGCCCTCATCGTCGCCGCCCCGACGCTGATCGGCGCCGCCGTGGCCTACGCCCCCCGCTGGTGCGGCGCCGTGGCGGACCGCTGGCGCACCATGCACCCCCTGCCGCCCCAGCCGATGGGCCCACCCATCGAACAGCTGGCCGCCGACCTGCGCCGCCTGCTACGCCTGCACAGCGACCTCACGGCCTCCGCCCACCTGGCCATGCGAGCCCACCGCCTCTGGGCGGTCGAGGCCGCGATAGCCACCCGCGCCGTCGAGGCGGCCCGAGCCCTGGACCTACCTCATCCCGAGCCCACCAATCCCGGCGCCCTGACCCGCCGCGAACTCCTGGACCTGCTCACCGCCCTGTCCACAGCCGGCCTGGTCCTCCCCTCGAAGGTGGGCCCCTTCACCTCCGACGGCCGTTTCTGACCAGCGAGCTCGTCGCACTCCTCTGGATGAACATGACGGCCCGCTCTCAGTTGAAGCATCGCTGGCACCGGGCCGGTGTTGTCAAAGCGGCGCTCGCCGTGGCGGGCGGATCCGCAGCCGGCATGGCGGCGCTGCCGGCGGCCATGGGGCAGCCCGAGCTCGACGGCGTCCCGGTGCGGATCGCGATTCCGGCGTTGATCGTCTCGGCTGTCCACGTCGGGAGCCGGTGGCGACGAGGCGACCTCAGACGGCCATCGCGGGTGGGTAGGGGGCCGGGCGCGGATCGTACGAGGACCAGGCCGCGGCCAGGCGGCGTACGGCTTCGGTCAGGTCTGCGGGGGACGCCAGGAAGTGCAGGCGCAGGTGACTCTGGCTGGCGCCGGACGGGTCCAGGCCCGGGCCCGGCAGGACGGCGACGCCGTGGCGTAGGGACTGCTGGGCGAAGGACCGGGCGTCGCCGTGGGGGAGCCTCACCCACAGGGTCTGGCCGCCCTCGACGGCGGGGGCGTGCCACGACGGCAACCACCGGGCCAGTTCGGCTCGTAAGTGGTCGTGGCGGGCCTTCCGGAGCTGGGCCGACCGGGCCAGCTCCGGTCCCAGGCGGGGGAGCAGGTGGGCCGCCGCCAGCTGGGCGGGGACGTTGCCGCCCAGGTCGAAGACCGTGCGCATGCGGGCCAGGCGGGCTATCAGCGGGGCCGGAGCCCGGACCCAGCCGACGCGCAGGCCGCCCCAGATCAGTTTGCTCAGGGAGCCGACGGTGATGATCTGGTCGTTGTGGGCGGCCAGCGGCGGGGGTGGCTCGTGGCCGGGGAAGCCCAGGTCGGCCAGGGCCTCGTCGTCGATCAGCGGGAAGCCGGCCCGGGCGGTGCGGTGGCGTTCTCCCGGCGGCAGGACGGCGCCCGTGGGGTTGTGGAAGGTGCTGATGACGTACGCCAAAGCGGGCTTGACCTTGGAAAATCCTCGCAGGTCGACCGGCAACGTCTGGAGGACCGCGGACTCCTCGCGGAACGCTTCCAGGGCGCCGAAGTAGGTGGGCGCCTGCACGAGCACCTGGTCGCCGGGGCGGATCAGGGCCTTGGCCAGCAGGGTCAACGCCTGCTGGCCGCCGGTGGTCACCATGATCTGGTCGGGGGTCGTGGGAAGGCCGCGGGTCCGGTACCGCTCGGCCAGCGCCTCCCGCAGGGCCGGGTGCCCGGTCGGGTGGTATCCGATGTCGCCCCTGATCGCGGCCAGGTCCGCCAGCGACGAGGCGTACGCGGTGAGCAGCGCCGGCGGGGGAGCGTCGGGGGCGGCGCAGGCCAGCATGAGGACGCCGTCGCGCGGCTCCAGCAGGTGCAGGAACGCCGGCACCTCGGTGGTGGGCTTCGCCGGACCGGCGGCGGGGCCGGCGACCCGGGTGCCGCTGCCCTGCCGGCGGACGATGCGGCCCTCGGCCACGAGCAGGTCGTAGGCGGCCACCACCGTGCTGCGGCCCACCGCCAGGGCCGACGCCAAGGCCCGGTCCGGTGGCAGCAGGGTGCCCGGCGGCAGTTCGCCGTCGGCGATGAGGGTGCGCAGCCGGGCGGCCAGCAGCAGGTAGAGCGCGCCGCGCCCGGACGCCCAGCGGCCCAGGCGCTCGACGATGCCGATTGGTTCCATCGACAGACCAATCTAGAGGCATTGGCCCTGCCTGGCGAGACCCCGGTTGGCGAGGATCGGTGCCATGAGCGCGATGACAGCCCTGATCGACAGCACGGTCCGGTACGACCTGGCCGAGAGCACCTGCCCGCCGCTGCGGCTCGGCGCGGACGACCTCGAAGGGCTGGCCGACGTCCCGCTCGGCTACGGCACCACCCGCGGTGACCGCGACCTGCGCGAGCTGATCGCGGCCGGTGCCGGCGTGACCGCCGACGACGTGCTGGTCACGGTCGGCGCCATCCACGCCATGTCACTGCTGCCGGCCGAGCACGTGCTGCTCGTCGGCCCCTGCTTCCCGCCCGCGCGGTCCGGGCCGGAGTCGCGCGGCGCCCGCGTCGATGTCGTCGACGCCCGCTTCGACGACGCGTACCGCCTGCCCGTGGACCGCGTCGAGGCCGCCCTGGACCCGCGCACCGACCTGGTCTCGCTTGCTTCACCCCAAAACCCTTCCGGTGTACGGGTGGACACCCGCGACCTGCAAGCTCTCGTCGATCTCGTGGCCCGCCGCGCCCCGCGCGCCCGCATCCTGGTCGACGAGACCTACCGCGAGTCCGTGTACGGCGACGCCGCCGTCCCGGACAGCGCCGCGTCCCTGTCCCCGAGGATCGTCACCTGCTCCTCGGTCTCCAAGGCCCACGGCGCTCCCGGCCTGCGCGTGGGCTGGCTGACCACCACCGACGCCGAGCTGTACGAGCGGGCCCGCGCGGCCAAGTTCGAGACCGCCATCGCCTGCTCCACCATCGACGAGCACCTGGCCACCCGGGTCCTGCGGCGCGGCACCACGAGCGGCCCGTTCCTGCGCGAGGCCCTGGACCTCCTGCTGGACTGGGCCGCCGCCCAGCCGGTCGAGATCGTCACCCCGGACGGCGGCCCCCTGTGCTGCCTGCGCCTGCCCGCCGGCCTGGACGTCGAGAAGTTCCACGCCCGGCTCCGCGAGACCGGGACGCGTGTTGCTCCGGGCGCCTGGTTCGGCGAGGATGACCGCATCGTCCGGGTCGGCTTCGGCCATCTCG
Organism: Actinoplanes sp. NPDC048988; assembly: GCF_043197815.1. Lineage (NCBI taxonomy): Bacteria > Bacillati > Actinomycetota > Actinomycetes > Micromonosporales > Micromonosporaceae > Actinoplanes > Actinoplanes sp. NPDC048988. Next base: position 110,844 of record NZ_JBICTW010000025.1, read on the forward strand.
GCCTGGCCGACCTCACCCAGGCGCTGTCCAACGTGGCGGGAGCACTCTGACGACATGGACCCCCGGCTTCGGAGCGCGGTCGACGCGAGTGTGGGCTGGTACGAGGATCTCTGCACCCTGCACGGGGTCGGCTCGGTCCTGTCCGACGGGCTCTGGAGCGCGCTCGATCCGCCGCCACCGCTGCACTCGGACGCGGTCGCCGTCGAGCCGGAGGTGACCGCCGACCGGGTCCTCGCCCGCCTCGAGGGCCGGGAACACGGCGGGGTCAAGGACAGCTTCGCGGCGATGGACCTTTCCGGCGCCGGCTTCGGCCTGCTGTTCTCGGCCACCTGGATTCACCGGGAAGCCGCCCGCCCGGCCGCGTCGTCCGAGTGGTCGGCGGTGACCACCGGTCCCGAACTGGCCGAGTGGACGAGCCACCACGACACCCGCGACGTCCTGCTGCCGCCGTTGCTGCGGCGCGCGCACTTCCGCATCCTGGCCCGCCGCGCCGGCGGTCACCTCGTGGCCGGCGCGGTCGCCCGCCTCGGCAGCGGCACGGTCGACGTGTCGAACGTGTACGCCGTCCCCGGTCATCACGTCGACTGGGCGGAGCTCGCCGCGGCCGTCGCCGTGTACTTCCCGGACCGCCCACTGGTCGGCTACGAGCGCGGCGAGCCCCTGACCGCCGCCCGGGACGGCGGCTTCACCCCCGTGGGCGAGCTGCGGGTCTGGGTCCGCTGATGGTGCTCGCCCGCTTCGCCGGCATCCGCCCGGCGGCGGTGGTGCGCTGTGCCACGCCGTCCGAGGTCGCCGCCGCGATCGCCCTGGCGCTGGGTCACCACCTTCCCTTGGCCGTACGCGGTGGCGGGCACTGCTTCGCCGGAAGGTCCAGCACCGACGGCGTGGTGATCGACGCGGCGATGACCGGTGTGCGGGTCGACGGCGACCGGGCCGTGATCGGCGGCGGCACGCTCCTGGCCGAGGTGGACGACGTGCTGGCCGCGCACGGCCGGACCCTGGCCGCCGGCTGCGGGCCCACGGTCGGCATCGCCGGACTGACCCTCGGCGGCGGTCTCGGCATCCTCGGCCGCCGGCACGGCTTGACCTGCGACAACCTGCTGGCCGCGACAGTGGTGCTGGCCGACGGCCGCACGGTCGAGGCCGACGGCGATCTGCTCTGGCTGCTCCGCGGCGGCGGCGCGCCCGGCGTGGTCACCTCGCTGACGTTCCGGACGGTGCCCGCCCCCCGACTCGACCGCCTTCCGGCTCACCTTCCCGGCGGCCGCCGCCGCGACCGTTCTCGGCGCCTGGCTGAGCCTGCTGCCGGACCTCGACGAGGCGGTCGCGCCGAGCCTGGTCGTCACCGCCCCGGCCGAACCGGACCGGGCGCTCACGGTGAGCGTCTTCGGCGCCGCACCCGATCACGCCACGGTGGACAGCCTGGTCCGGCGCCTCGGCGCGACCCCGGCGGCCGACGACCGGCGGCACGGCACCCACCGGACGACCAAGCGCTGGCTCGCCGGCGACGACGCTCCCGGCACCCGCCACGCGTACCCGCGCTCGGAGTTCTTCCGCTCCACCGTGCCGGCGGCCGAGTTGATCGCCCGCCTGGCCGGCGACCGGCGGCCGGGGGAGGAGCGGGAACTCGACTTCACGCCGTGGGCCGGCGCGTACAACCGCGTACCCGCCGGCGCCACGGCGTTCCCCCACCGCGACGCCCTCTTCCTGCTCAAGCAGACCGCCACGGTCGCCCCGGGCGACAACCCCGGCGAGTGGCTGGACGACTCGTACGAGCTGACCCACCCGTTCGGCACCGGTGGTGCCTACCCGAACTTCCCCGTACCCGGCCTGCCCGACGACGCGTACTACCTGGCCAACACCGGCCGGGTCCGGCGCCTGCGAGCCCACTACGACCCGTCGGGGGTGTTCAGCCGGCCCGGCCCGGCCCGGTGACCGTTGGCGCCATCACCTACCGTCGAGGCGACGGTGACTTTCCGGCACGGGAGAGGGGTTCGCGTGGCCAGGGTGCAGCGTCTGAGCCGGGACGACATAGGCGGTTCCGCCGTGTATGTCTTCGAGGGTGGCATCGCCCAGGATCACCGCACGACCCGAAGCGCGTTGACGTCCAAGATCCGTATGGGCTGCCTCTTCGGGAACCGGGTGCTCGTGCACGCGGGCAACCTCTTCGAAGAGGCCGCCATGTTCGAGGCCGTTCGACGGGACTCGCCCCTGCTCGCCCAGGGCAACATCGTTCCTCTGCTGACCGGAGACGCCCGGTCGCTGGCCGATTACGGAAGTTCGTGGGGTCAGAGGTTCGCCCGCCAGGACCCGGAGGTCCCCGTCTTCTACCAGGGGCTTCCCGTCACCCGGAAGCATCTGCGCGACATCGATGACCGTGTCGACTACTTCAAGGACGCCCAGCACCGGATCCTGACTGTGCAGCCCGGAGACCGGGACCGCTTCCTCGCCCACTTCCTCGCCAACGTCGAGCAGATCCTGGCCGCCGAGCCGGCTCTGGATCCCTCGATCAAGGAAGCGGTGCGGCGGCGAGCCGGTGCGCGGTCGTCGCCGCTGGGGCGCATTCGCTACGAGGTGGCGCGCCCACACTGGAACACGCCCGGAGTCGGAAAGATCGTCAGGCGGGTGGTCCGCCGCGTGAACGTCGCCTACTTCGGATCGAGCGCCCGGGAGTTCGGGACGTGGTTCTCCCTCAACGAGAACGCGTTCCGGGATCTCCGGGCGGCGCCCGCCAGGCGGCCCACCGTCGTCACGCCGTTCGTGGAGATGTCGGTGACGAGGGCGCTCGACATCCCGGCCGAGCGGATCATGGAGATTCGGGCGGAGCATTTCGCCGACATCGCGAACAGCCCCCAAGCGGTCCGCTTCCGTGCCTGGCTGGAACGGACACTGACCAAGGCCGGCCGGATGATCCTCGAGGACGCCGACCAGGCTGCACTGGAGCGCCTGCGCCAGCACGAAGTCGATGAGGCACTCCGGGACACCTTCGCCGAGGCGATAGCGAAGGCGGGCCGGCGTCGGCGCCGGCTCGAGGACGGTTGGGGCCAGTGGGGGATAGACGCCGGGCTCGTGGGCATCGGCGTGGCGACCGACTACTTCACCGGCGGGCTGGGAGATCTGGCCGGCGCCGGGGCCGGTGCGGCCGGCGGCATCGCCGCGTCTCAGGCGGTGAAGGCGCTGATTCAGCCCCGGGTGGCGCCGGTCGTCATGCTGCAGGCGAGGATTCGCCGGGCCGCCGACCGGCGCGACTGACGAGCGGGGCCTAGGCGGTGAAGCGGCTCGAACCCAGGATCTTCGTGATGTCGACCTCGATGACCACGCGCTGCGGGTTGGGCCGGGGAGTGCGGTAGCGGACCGCGTACCGCTTCTCGGCCTCGGTGACCGCGTCGGCGTCGTCGCGGACCACGGCCAGGCCCTCGACGGTGGTCCAGCGGGGGCCGTCGACCTGGCAGATGGCGACCCTGGTCTGGCCCGCGCGCACGTGCCGGACGTGGGCCGAGATCGACGACGAGATCACCCGGGCCAGGCCCGCGGCCGGGTCCAGGGTGGCGCCGACCGCCACCACATGGGGCGAGCCGTCGGCGCGCAGCGTGGTCAGCGTGCACAGGTGGCGCTCGGTCCAGAAGTCCAGCAGTTCCTGGTTGTCCAGGGAGACACGGCCGCTCAACGAATAACCCTCTCAGACTGTCTCGGCCGGGAGCCGGCCCTGTCGTACGGCGGTGGACAGCGCCGCGTGGTCGCTTTCCACCTGGTCGGCGTAGGCGCGGGAGAACCGGCACAGCGCCTCGGCCAGTTTGCCGCTGCCGCCGATGTACCCCGCGATCATCGAGGCGCCACTCGTGCGGGCGTGTGATTTCGCCAGCAGGTAGCCGCAGATGCCCGCGTAGTCGGCCAGCGCGCCGGCGTCGATGCCCTCGACGACGATGGCGCCCTTCATGTCGCGGAACTGGCGCACGTAGAACTGGGTGTCGCCGACCGTCGTCCAGCCGAGCAGCGGGTCCGACACGGTCTGCAGGGCCTGCTGGTATTCGACGACGCGCTGGCCCTGGTGGCGGTGCCAGGCCGAGTCGCCGTGCTGGTGGCGGGCGATCACCGAGCGGCGGGCCTGCTTGAGCTGGAGGAACACCACGTCGTCGGTGCTGCTTCCCTCGCAGAGGGCCACGTACGCCCGCAGGCCCACCGAGCCGACCCCGACCACCTTGTGCGCGATGTCGACGATGCGGTAACCGGCCAGGATGCGCGCCCAGTGCGGCGGCAGCGTGTTCAGGTAGCCGTCCAGCGCCTCCGCCAGCTGGTCACGTTCCTGGTCGCTGGGCCGGGTGATCAGCGGCGGCTCCTCGACCAGCCTGGCCGTGCCGTCGCGGCGCTCGGTGAAGCGGGGCAGCGCCCGGTCGCTGGTGCGGCGCCGGGCGCGGCGGGCCGCCCGTTCGATCTCGTCGCGGAAGCTGGCCCGGCTGGCCGCCGAGCGCAGCCGGTCGACGTCGAGCTGGTCGAAGGAGCGGGCCAGCAGCGGCTGCTCGGCCAGGTGGGCGATCTGCACCTGGTATTCCTCGACGCAGTGTTCGACCGCGTCGGCGCAGGCGCCCTCGCGGAAGCCGTTCTGCCGGCCGGCCACGTAGACGCTGACGGCGAGCCGGCGCAGATCCCACTCCCAGGCGCCCGGGTGGGCCTCGTCGAAGTCGTTGAGGTCGAAGACCAGTTCGCGTTCGGGCGACGCGTAGAAGCCGAAGTTGCCCAGGTGGGCGTCGCCGCAGATGACCGGGGTGATGCCGGTCGAGGGCAGGCCGGCGAAGTCGTCGGCCATCACGTTGGCCGAGCCGCGCAGGAACGCGTACGGCGAGGAGATCATCCGCCCGACGCGGACCGGGACGAGCCACGGCTGCCGGCCCTGGTTGGCCTCGATGATCTGCTGTACGGGGTCGGCCCGGCCGGGCGGCGGCGCCCAGAACGCCATCTCCGAGCGGTGCGCGCGTTCGCGCAGCGAGCGGCCCAGCTCGTACCGCTCGGCGCGCGGGCGCGCCTGCCGCCGCAGCGAGACGAAGCCGTCGTCCTGTCCCACGTCCACCACGACGTGCCCGTTACCCTGTTGCATCACGGGCCAGCCTAGAGGGACCGGGAATCGCACACTCACCCAGCACAACGCCTCCGAGCGACGGGAAAGTGACGGCCACCTGAACGTCCGTGGAATCAGCGCGCCGCGGCCAGCCCGAAGGATGACGGCGAGACGTCGGGGAAGACCGGGGACAGCGATCCGACGCCGCAGCGCTTCTGCAGGATCTCCCCGATCACCGCGCGATAGTCGGTGGTGGCGGCCAGGTCTCCGGCGACCAGCGCGTCCGGCGCCAGACCGGGCCACTTCGTGAAGACCTTTCCCCCTCGTACGCCGCCACCCAGCACCAGCATGGCGTTGCCGTGCCCGTGGTCGACGCCGTGCGAGCCGTTCTCGGCCACCCGGCGGCCGAACTCGCTGATCGTCAGCAGCGTCACCGACGCCATGCCCTCGGCCCCGAGGTCGGTGGCGAACGCGGCCAGGGCCAGGGCCAGCTCGTTGAGGTTGTCGTACATCCGCTGGCCCTTGACCCCGGTCCCCAGCCCCTCGTGCATGTCCCAGTCGCCGCAGTCGACGGTGGCCGTGGCCAGGCCCACCTTCGCCTTGATCAGGCGGGCCACGTCGCGCAGGGCCGTGCCCAGATCGGTCGCCGGATAGGTGGCCCCGTCGGCCGGCGTGTAGGTGGCGCCGCGCAGCGACGCCGTGGCGGCCAGCGCCTGGTCGGCCGCGAGGGCCGGGCCGCCCTGCAGCGCGGGCGCGTCGGCGTACATGGCCCGCAGCGCGGCCGCCCGCGGGCGCTTGGCCGAGTCACCGGCCAGCGTGAAGCCGTCGATGGAGGCCATCGAGACGTCGGGGCCCGGACCGGCGTACAGCCGATGCGGCATGGCATTGCCGAGCGAGACGCCGGCCAGCGGGCCGGCGGCGCCGGTGACGCCGAGCATCCGGTCGAGCCAGCCGGTGCGGATCGACGTGCCGGGCGCGGCGTTCTCCATCGCGTCCATGGCCGCGAAGTGCGAGCGGGTCGGGTTGGGCTGCCCGACGGCGTGCACCGCGGCCAGCTTGCCGCTCTGCCAGTGTGGCAGCAGCGGGGCCAGCGCGGGGCTCAGGCCGAAGGTGCCGTCGCCGGCGATGACCTGGCTTTTGGGTACGCCGATGGACGGCCGCGCCCGGTAGTAGTCGGCGTCGCCGATCGGCACGACGGCCGAGAGCCCGTCGAACCCGCCGCGCAGCGAGAGCACGACCAGCGTGTCGCCGGTGTAGCCGGGCGCGGCGTACGCCGTCGTGGTCGAGATCCCGGCCGCGGCCACGCCGGCCAGGGCGCCCCCGAGGACCGTACGGCGGCGTACTGGCGTCTCGCGGCAGTCGAACGAGAACATCGGCTTCACCTCAGCTGGAAGGACGGCGAGTCGAGGACCAGAGCGATCAGGTACGGCGCGTGGCCGGCCAGCGACTTGTCGGACGCGGTCAGAGGACTGGTCGGCAGCTTGCCCGCGACACTGAGCACGGCCGCCGTGTGCGGGGCCGGAAGCTTGGCCCCGGTCAGCCGTACGGCGAGCGCGTCGACCAGCGCCCCGTACGTCGCCGGCAGGGTCGGCACCAGGGACTTGAGCAGGTCGGCGGGACGGGTGAGCTGGCTGGGGTACCAGCCGGCGGCCAGGTTGAGGTGGTTGTTGCACTTGAGCAGGAAGCCGGACGGCGACGACCAGGCCGCGGCCACGTCGGGGTAGCCGTTGGGCGGGCTCCACCGGAACGGCGCGTTCCCGGCGTTGACGGTCGCGTTGTAGAGCGCGTCGAGCGCCTTGACCCCCGAGGCCTCCGGGCCGAGCCCGAGCACCCGGATCGAGGCGATCAGGTCCTCGAACGGGGTGCGGACCTTCGCCCCGGCCGCCGCCGCGAACTCGGGCGAGGTGAACAGGGCCCGCAGCACCGGCGTGATCGCCGTGTCGTTGTCGAGGTAGACCTTGACCAGCTTGGTGACCAGGGAGGCGGGCGCCTCGTCGGCCACGAAACGCTGGCACAGCTTGACGGCGAGGCGCTGCGCGGTGGCCGGGTGCCGGGCCAGGTGGTCGGCGAAGGCCAGGGCCGCCGCCTCGCCGCCGCCGGCGGTCGCGTTGGCGTGCGTGAAGCCGAGGATCTCGACCGGGCCGGTGACGTGCTTGGCGCCGTCGTAGACGTAGCCGCCGGACGCGTTCACCGTCAGGCCGGTCAGCAGACGGGCGCCGGCCTGCACGTCGGCCTCGGAGTAGATCAGGCCGACGGTGTGCAGCTCCATCAGCTCGCGGGCGTAGTTCTCGTTCGGGTGGGCCTTGGTCGAGCTGCGGTTGTCGAGGTAGGTGAGCATCGCCGGGTGGCGCATCGACGCCTTGAGCATGTCGGCGAACCGGCCGAAGGCGTGCTTGCGCAGCACCTGCGCGTCGTAGTCGCAGCGACTGTCCCAGACGCCGCTGGAGGGCGCGGTGATGTGCAGGTGGTTGGCCCAGAACGCGACGGTGCTCTCGAACAGCTGCCGCTCGCTCCACGCGGCGCGGGCCACGGCGGCCCGGCCGAGCTGCTTGAACGCGTCGTACGAGTGCTTGGCCAGCCTGGCCCGCACGGTCGCGACGGAGGCGCCGGCCAGCGGCAACCGGGCCAGCAGCCTGTCGCAGACGGCGTCGTCGATCTTCGAGGGGTTCAGCTGCCGGTCGAGCCAGCCGTCGAGGCCGAGCTTCCGCGCCTCGGCCAGCGTGGCCGGGGTGGGACCGAAGGTGGCGCGGCGCACGAGGTGCGCGATCTGGTCGTTGTTCAGCAGCGGGGTGGCGGGCGCGGCGGCGGCGGGCGCGGCGGCCGCGATCCCGGTGGCCGTGGCGACGGCGGTGGCGGCACCGGCGGCGAGGAGCGTGCGTCGGGTCGTCATGCCAGCACGTTCGACCCGTACGGCCGGCGACGTCGCGGCTGCAACCATGACTAACGCACCCGCAATCCGCTCGCACCTGTACCGCGCGGCGCGACTCGGACGTACGCTCAGGCCTGTGGATCAGGCTGAATCGGTACGCACCCCGTCCTCCTGGGTCGTCGTCGGTCTCGACAACGGCGGGACCTGCAACAACGCCACCGTGCTGGACGCCACGGGGCAGTATCTCGTCGATAGTCTGGTGGAGAACCCGAGTCTGGTGACCGAGGGCCCCGAGTCGGCCATCGAGGCGCTGGCCGAGGCCTTCCACAACATCCTCGAGCTGACCAGCACCCCGCTGACCCTGGTCCGCGCGGTCGGGCTGGACACGCCCGGCCCGGCCAGCGCCACCGGCGTGATCTCGTCCAAGGGCTCGACGAACTTCAATCAGAAGTCGTGGCACGGGTTCGACATCCGGGGCGCGCTCGAGGCCCGCATCGGCCTGCCCGTCTTCTACGCCAACGACGCGAACGCCGCCGCGCTGTACGCGCACTACCGGCTCTTCGGCGAGGAGGCGGCCACCAGGTCGTCGGTGGCGGCGATCGTCGGCACCGGCCTCGGCGGCGGCGTGGTCGAGAACGGCAAGGTGGTCAGCGGCGCGGCCGGCATGGCGGGCGAGCTCGGCCACGTGCAGATTCCGCTGCACGGCGTGCTCGAGGACGACCAGCCGGTGCCGATGTGCAACTGCGGCTTCGCCGGCGACGTCGAGAGCCTGGCCTCGCTGACCGGCATCAAGAAGAACCTGCTGCCGTACTGGCTGGCGAAGTTCCCCGACCACCCCCTGGCGGCCGAGCCCTTGCCCAAGGCGGCCAAGCTGCTGCGCGGCTACGGCGAGAAGGACGATCCGCTGGCCCTGGCGGTGTTCGGCCAGCAGGCCAAGGCGATCGGCAAGCTCTTCACGATCGCCGCCAACTTCACCGACCCCCACGCCTACCTGCTGGGCGGCGGCGTGGTGGAGGCCGCCCCGCGCTTCCGGCAGTGGTTCCTCAACGCCGTCCGTGAGAGCACCGAACTCCGCGCCGAGCAGCAGGCCGCCGCCACGTTCGCCCTCGTCGCCGACCTCGACATGGCCGGCGCCCGAGGCGCGGCCGTCGCCGCACTCGAGTCCGTACGGGCACAGGCTCTGTGAACGGGATTCAGGAGGCCAGAAGGTCGAAGTGGAAGCCGAGAAGGAAGAGGGCGAACGCCGCATAACGCAACGCGTGGCCGGGATTCGCGTTGTTGAGGGTCCACTCCGCCGACCTGCTGACTCCCATGACCGTCACCAGGTACAGGGACGTTGCCAGGCTGAGAACGATGATCAGAGCGCCGGCCAGGATTCCGAACAAGACCACACCGGCCACCAACGCGATGAGCGCACCCACGAGAAACAGGTAGTCGCTTCCCTCCTGGGACAGCAGGCCCTTCTGCCACCACGCCATGTCGTCGTAATCGGGCATACCGTGCTTCACGTACCCGACTACATAAACCGCGACACTGATCGACACGCATAGGAACCAGCCCACGCGAGGGACACGGATCAGGGCGATCGAAGCGGCTGTGGTCAACGAGGCCCAGAACGCGAAGGCCCGATCCCACTTCAGCACCGTGACCTGCATCCAGTAGAACGGCAGGGCGACACCGAAAAGCCACGCCGGTACAGCCGCCACCCACACCATCGCCGTCTGTGTCGAGGAGAACTGTCCGCGTACCCGGGATGGCAGGGCGCGCAGAGATGTGCGGCCCAGTCGTTCTTCGGCGCGCTGTCCGATTCCTCGCAGTCGTTCCGGTCCGGCAAGATCGAGGACAACGGTCAGGCCGGCCGCGAACTGCAGAATCTTTCCGAGCCGGCCCCACCACAGGATGCTGTAACCGCAGAGTGCCGCAGGATCCATCGGGTCACCGGAGCGCCACAACGCCACGGCGTCCCACCAGTCGCCCCAGAACTGGGTGACGCACATGCTTCTCACGTTACCGATGTGGCGACGGGGGCGAAGCGTCGCATAGGGGACACGTATGTTACGTACCATCGACACGCATAGATATTGATCGGCGTCTTCAGTAACGTCCTGAATGCCGGCCGTGGCGGGGGTCATGGCCGGGATGAAGGGGGAACTGAATGCGACGAAGCATCGCCGCCCTGTCCGCTACCGCGCTCGGCCTGGCGCTCATCACGCCGGGTGCGGCCGCGGCCCAAGCAGAACCGAACTCCGACGAGCTGTCCGCGGCCGACAAGGCGTCGCTCGCGGTCGGCATCGGGGTCGTGCCCAAGGCGCCCTACGGCTCGAAGCCCAAGGGCGTGAACCCGTACCTGGCCGAGGTGACCGACGCCGCCAAGGTCGACTACTCGGGGTGGGCCAACTACCTGAAGACCCAGTCGAAGAGCAAGCAGGCCCAGCGGGCCAAGTCCCTCGCCGCTTCCTCGGCCAAGGCCGCCACCCCGGCCGTGGTGGTCGACGAGGACGAGCTCGACGGCACGTCCGGCGGGAACGACATCCCGGTCAACGCCCAGCGCATCAACGGCTACGGCACGGGCTCCGGGCAGTACCCGAACATCCGCATCCTGGGCAGCCTCGACAACGAGACCGTGACCACGCCGACCGTGGCCGCCCCGCCCGAGGACAACGGCTCGATCCCGCTGGCCGGCGCCACCGGCATCGGCGCCGGGCGCAGCGGCGCGGTCATCGAGTCGCAGATCGGTGACGGCCCGCACGGCCGGCAGACCGGCGACGGCAGCAACGACTTCGACTTCTACAAGCTCAGCGCGCCGGCCGGGAAGGTGCTGACCATCACGACGGCCACCCCGACCGGGCCCCTGGACACCGTGCTCCAGCTGTTCGCCCCGGACGGCAAGGTGCTCGCCGTCAACGACGACTTCTCCGGGATCGACAGCCGGATCAGCTACCGGGTCACCACCGGCGGCGACTTCTACCTGGCCGTCTCCGCGTACGGCGGGCTGCCGGCCGACCCGTTCGACTCGGGCAGCGGCGGCGGGATCGGCGATCCCACGCCACCGACCGAGGGCCCGTACACGCTGACCCTGGCCTCGGGTGGCGTCGACCAGGACTTCTTCGCGGTCAAGCTGCGGGCCGGCGACGTCATCGGCAGCTCGGTGAAGGGCTCGGCCACCTATCTGACCGTGTACGACACCGTGCCGCGCGAGGTGCACGGCTCCGATCAGGACGCGTCGTACATCTACCCGGTCGACTCGCCGCTGCCGGCCGGCGGCAACGCGGTCACCGACTACGTGGCGACCAAGGCCGGCTGGCACTACATCGGCGTGGCCAACGGCTCCGGCGCGTACGACATCACGGTCGAGGCGTACCGGCCGGTGCTGCAGGGCGCCAAGCCGGTGCAGACGCTCTACCTGGACTTCGACGGCGCCCGGGTCAACACCGGCGTCTTCGGCGGTCCCGGCAACCGTGACCTGACCGCGTTCTCGGCCTTCCTGACCAGCTGGGGCCTGACCCGCGCCGACGAGGACGCGGTGATCGACGCCGTGGTCGCCGGGGTCACCGAGAACATCAAGACCGACCTCGAGCAGAGCGGCCTCAACAGCCGCTTCAAGATCAAGATCGCCAACAGCAAGGACAACGCCGACGTCTGGGGCAAGGCGAACGTGAGCCGGGTCGTGGTCGGCGGCACCATCGAGGAGTCCGGCGTCGACACGATCGGCATCGCGCAGAGCATCGACCCCGGCAACTTCGAGACCGAGGAAACGGCGCTCGTGCTGCTGGACGTGCTCAGCGCGCCCGCCGGCGACTCGCCGGCCTCGCTGAACACCTACCTCACGCCGCAGAGCGACCGGATCCGCTTCGTCGCCCAGGCGCTGAGCAACGTGATCTCGCACGAGGCCGGCCACTTCTTCGGCGACTTCCACACCGACAACCAGGACGCCGTCGCGAACCTGCAGGACGCGGGCGGCACCGGCTTCGCCACCCTGTTCGGCGTGGGCCCGGACGGCGTCGGCGGCACCGCCGACGACATCGACGTCGACTTCGGCGAGGACGCCTTCCTGCCGGCCGAGGGCTTCACCGGCACCGAGGACACCCTGGGCCGGATCGTCTTCGGCGTGACGAGTTAACACCCTTCCTCAGTGAGGAGCGCGTTGCCGCGCGGTTGAGTTCGGCCGGCGGGCGGCGTCGGCGAAGCCGCCGTCGTTCGTCGACCGAACTCGACCGCCTGAAGCGGCGCACGCGCGATCGAGCGCAGCAGCAGAGCCGCTACTCCTTGAGGGCGGCCTCCACGTCCGGGTACAACGCGAGGTAATCCGTCAGGCCCAGGGTGTCGAACAGGCGCCTCAGGAATCCGGACGGCGCGGCCAGGCGCACCCAGCCGTCCCGCTCGGAGGCGCGGGCGTGCGCGTTGACCAGCACGCCGACCCCCATGGAGTCACAGAAGTCGAGCCCGGCCACGTCGACCACGACCCGGGGCGAGGGCCGTTCGACGAGCCGGTTGAGGTTCGCCTTGAGAGCGGGCGCGGTGTCGATGTCGAGGGAACCGCGCAGGACGACAACGGCCGTGTTCGGGGGGTGGTGCGCGACCGAGACCTGCATGGGGGGTGTCGCTTTCGGTGGGGCTTCGATGGAAGTCTCAGCCTAGGGGAGGCGGGCCGCAATGGCCGAATCGACTACCGGGCAGTAGCTTGTTGCCATGGCAAACAAGGGTGATGTCGTCGACGACTTCGAGCTCCCCGACCAGGACGGCGTGCCACGCCGGCTGAGCGCTCTGCTCGCCGACGGCCCGGTGGTCCTCTTCTTCTATCCCGCCGCTCTCAGCACCGGCTGCACCGCCGAGGCCTGCAACTTCCGCGACCTCGCGGCCGAGTTCCGTTCGATAAACGCGCAGCGCGTGGGAATCAGCCGCGACAAAGTGGCGAAACAAAAGGAATTTTCGGACAAGTACGACTTCGACTACCCGTTGCTGAGCGACCCGGACAACACCGTGGCCGCGGCTCTGGGCGTCAAGCGCAAACTCCCACTAGGCCCGCTCAGCACGAAGCGGATGACCTTCGTGATCGACACGGATCGCACCATCATCGAGGTCATCCACTCCGAGACCAACATGAACGACCACGCTGTGCTCGCTTTGGCCGCGCTTCGCACGGCGGGAACTTCGCCCCGAAAGGCCGATGCCGAGGACACCGAAAACAGCCTCGGCTCCGCCTAGCCATTTTCGGCGCCCTCGACATCGACGGGCGAAGCTCGGTGCGTGGTACGCAGCGTCAAAAGTTCTATTTGTGCTTGATGTTGCCGGTCAGATGCTGTTCTTCCAGGCCCGGCCCGACCGGCCGATCAGGCGGTCGGCGTCAGCCGGGCCCCACGAGGCGGCCTCGTAGGTGGGGATCGGCGAGTGGTCGTTGGCCCAGTGCTCGATGATCGGGTCGACGACCCGCCACGACTGCTCGACCTCGTCGGCGCGGATGAACAGCGTGGAGTCGCCGACCAGGGCGTCGAGCAGCAGGCGCTCGTACGCCTCGGGGGACTCCTCGGCGAAGGTCTGCTCGTACGAGAAGTCCATGCTCGCCGTGCGGACCCGGAACGAGTGGCCCGGCACCTTGGCCCCGAAGCGCAGCGAGATGCCCTCGTTGGGCTGGATGCGCAGGATGAGCGCGTCGGCCTCGAGGTCGGTGAGCTGGTTGGCCGGGATCGGCAGGTGCGGGGGCCGCTGGAACTGCAGGGCCACCTCGGTCACGCGGGCCGGGAGCCGCTTGCCGGTGCGGACGTAGAACGGCACGCCGGCCCAGCGCCAGTTGTCGACGTTGAGCCGCATCGCCGCGTACGTCTCGGTGCGCGACAGCGGGTCGACGCCGGTCTCCTCGCGGTAACCGGCCATCAGTTCCTCGCGGGTGCCGCCGCGGGTGTACTGGCCGCGGACGGCCAGGTCGGCGATGTCGCGGTTGGTGGGGAGCCGGATCGCCTGGAGCAGTTTCGCCTTCTCGTTGCGCAGGCCCTCGGCCTCGAACGACGCGGGCGGCTCCATCAGGGCCAGGGCGAGCACCTGGAGCACGTGGTTCTGCACGATGTCGCGCATGGCGCCGGCGTGCTCGTAGAAGCCGCCGCGGGTGCCCACGCCGAGCGTCTCGGCCACCGTGATCTGCACGTGGTCGACCCAGGAGCGGTCCCAGATCGGCTGGAAGATGGAGTTGGCGAAGCGCAGGGCCAGCACGTTCTGGACGGTGTCCTTGCCCAGGTAGTGGTCGATGCGGAAGACCTGGTGCTCGTCGAACGCGCTGTGCACCACGCCGTCGAGCTCACGGGCGGTGGGCAGGTCGCGGCCGTACGGCTTCTCGATGACCAGCCGGGAGAAGGAGCCTTCGGGCGCGTGGTTGAGCCCCGCCCCGGCCAGCCCGTTGATCACCGGCTTGAACGCCTCGGCCGGCGTCGACAGGTAGAACAGGCGGTTACCGGCGGTGCCGCGGGTGGCGTCGAGCTCGTCGAGGGTCTCGGCCAGGCGCTTGTACGTCTCGGGGTCGTCGTAACCACCCGACACGTACCGGATGCCGCCGGCGAGCTGGGCCTTGTCGCTGAGCGTGCGGCCGTCGAGGGCGCTGGCGGCGAACTGCTCGTCCTCCATCGGCGTGCGGGCCACGCCGACCAGGGCGAACTCGCCGGGAAGGCGGTTGTGGCGCGCGAGGCTCTCCACGGCCGGGAGCAGCTTGCGCCGGGTCAGGTCGCCCGACGCACCGAAGATCACCAGCGTGGCGGGCGGAGCGCTGCGCTCCTGGATGAGCTGAGGGACGTTGTCCATGATTCTGCGTGTCCTTCGACCGTCGGGACCTTCCGGGAGAACCCTACGCAGAGTTGACCGCTCGCGGTTCAGATCCATCCCTCGATGCGACGCGGGATACAGCGACAAAGGTGGCAAAATGGGGTGAAGCATCCACCGAGGGGGATCCCGTGAAGTACCGGCTCGTGACCCGAAGCGATTTCGACGGCTTGGTCTGCGCGGTCCTGCTGCGCCACCTCGACATGATCGACGAGATCAAGTTCGTACATCCGAAAGACGTCCAGGACGGCGAGGTCGAGGTCACCGCCACCGACATCCTGACCAATCTGCCGTACGCGCCGGGCGCGCACATGGTCTTCGACCACCACCACTCCGAGACCCTGCGCAACGAGGGCAACCTCGCGAATCACGTGATCGACGCCGACGCGCCGTCGGCCGCCCGGGTCATCTACGAGCACTTCGGGGGCGCCCAGCGCTTCCCCAAGGTCTCCGACGACCTCATGCGCGCCGTCGACCAGGCCGACTCCGCCCACTACGAGCTCGACGACATCCTGCACCCCGAGGGCTGGACCCTGCTGAACTTCCTGATGGACAGCCGGACCGGGCTGGGGCGCTTCCGCGAGTTCCGGATCTCCAACTACCAGCTGATGATGCAGCTGATCGACGCCTGCATCGAGCACCAGGACGTCAACGAGATCCTGTCCCTGCCCGACGTGGCCGAGCGGGCCGAGCTGTTCCAGGCCCAGTACGACCTGTTCGTCGAGCAGCTGAAGCGGGTCAGTCACCTCGAGGGCGACGTGGTCGTGGTCGACCTGCGCGAGGAGGAGGTGATCCACGCCGGGAACCGGTTTATGGTGTACGCGCTGTTCCCGGAGTCGCGGGTCTCGATGCACATCATCTGGGGCCGGCAGAAGCTCAACACCGTCTTCGCCTGCGGCAAGTCGATCCTGGACCGCACCTCGCCGGTCGACGTGGGCGAGGTCATGCTGCGCTACGGCGGCGGCGGGCACGTGGCCGCCGGCACCTGCCAGGTGCCGCACGAGGACTCCGACCGGGTCCAGCGCGAGATCATCGACGCCTTGCGGAGCCCTCGAACCGTTTCAGTGTGACTCGAGGGGTGGGGTCGCAGACCCCACCCCTCGTCCGCGAGTCGCGAACCGTGCCCAACGGTCCCACTCGCCGGTCGTGCGCCGCGCCCCACGCGCGTCATCACGACGGTTTCCCGCGTCCACCATCGCGGGAGTCTCTTCTCAGCCTTTGAAGGCCCACTTGCTGGTGCCGGCCGTGACCGGCTCCTTCTCTTCCTCTTTCGCCTCTTCCCGCTCCGGCTCGTCGGACTCGTCGTCGTCCTGCTCGGCCCGGTGCCGGCCGCGGAACATCACGACCGCCCCGCCGAGCAGCACGAGGCCGGCCACGACCCAGCCGCCGATCGACCAGATCGACGGGCCGCGCTCGGCGTCGGCCACGGTCTGCGCGAAGAGCTGAGCCTCGGCGTCGCCGGTGGTGCCGGTCGCCGCCGTACCCCCGCCGTGCGCGTTGTGCCCGGCCGGGGCACCTCCGGTGCCCGGCGTCAGCGTCAGGTCGGCCGGCGGCATCGAGGGCCCGGGCTTCCCATTGCCGTACGTGGTCACGACCGTGAACCGCATCGACGACAGGGTGGGCAGCGGCCCGATGGCCACGCGGACATCGGTGCCCTGGCCGGGGGCGAGGTCCTTGCCGGGCATCGCGATCCAGGTGATCGAGGCGGCGGTCTCGGTGGCCTTGGTGTCGCCGTGGATGGTCGGCAACGGCGTCGAGAGGTCCCGCATCTCGATCTTCGGGCCCCAGTTGTCGACCGAGAGCGGGTAGACCTCCGCCACCGGGGTGTCGTCCGGCAGTTGCAGCTTGATCGTGTGGATCGGCTGGTCGCCGGTGTTGGTGACGTGGAAGGTCAGGTTCTCGCCCTCGCCCTGCGGCGCGGTGCTCGGGGAGACCGTCACGTCGGCCAGGGCGGGTGCCGCGATGAGTACGCCGAACAGCGCGGCGGCGGTGGGGACGCCCGCGCGGCGGGCCAGGTGGCGGTGTGTCAGGAGAAAGGGCCTCACGAGGGGTAGTTCGGATCACAAGCCGGAAAGGTTCAACGAGTCCGGCAAAGTTTTCGGTTCGGCGTGGACCATCATGAACGCATGCGTGACGTACCCATCGACGGCGACATGATCAGACTCGGACAATTCCTCAAGCTCGCGGACCTCATCGACACCGGGGGAGAGGGCAAGGTCCTCATCGCGTCGGGCGACGTGTCGGTCAACGGCGAGGTGGACACCCGCCGGGGCCGCCAGCTGCATCCGGGCGACGTCGTCTCCGTTCGGGGGGCCGAGGCGCGCGTGGCGTCGACATAGGACTACCGGTCAGGCGTTGATGCCCGTTTATCCAACGCAACGTGACGAAAGGTTGACATCGTGTCGATCTCAGGCATCTACTGAGGGCCGGTGTAACCGGCGTCACAGGGCGCCGGGCCTCGCTGAGGAGGCCCCATGTCCCGCAGGCATCCGCGCGCTCTGATCGCCGCGTCCGCCGCCTTTCTGCTCGCCCTGACCGGGTGCGCGGGCTGGGGCGGCGGGCCGGGCGGCGAAGGCCCGAACAGCATCAACGTCCTGATGGTGAACAACCCGCAGATGATCGATCTGCAGCGGCTCACCGCCGACAACTTCACCAGGCAGACCGGCATCAACGTCAACTTCACGGTGCTTCCGGAGAACGACGTCCGCGACAAGATCAGCCAGGAGTTCTCCAGTCAGGCCGGTCAGTACGACGTGGCCTCGCTCAGCAACTTCGAGATCCCGATCTACGCCAAGTCGAAGTGGATCGCCCCGCTCGACGACTACGTGGCCGCCGACACCGCCTTCAACCAGGCCGACATCCTCAAGCCGATGACGACCTCGCTGACCGCCGACGACGGCAAACTGTACGGCGAGCCCTTCTACGGCGAGTCGTCGTTCCTGATGTTCCGCAAGGACGTGCTCGAGTCGGCCGGCGTCCAGATGCCGTCCAACCCGACCTGGCGGCAGGTGGCCGACATCGCCGCCCAGGTCGACGGCGAACAGCCCGGCATGCGCGGCATCTGCCTGCGCGGCCAGCCCGGCTGGGGCCAGATCTTCGCCCCGCTCACCACGGTGGTCAACACGTTCGGCGGCACGTGGTTCGAGCAGGACTGGACGGCCAAGGTCGACGCACCCGAGTTCACCGAGGCCACCAAGTTCTACGTCGACCTCGTCCGGGCGCACGGCGAGAACGGCGCCCCGCAGGCCGGCTTCACCGAGTGCCTCAACAACCTGATCCAGGGCAACGTCGCCATGTGGTACGACGCCACGAGCGCCGCCGGCTCCCTCGAAGCCGACGACTCCCCGGTCAAAGGCAAGATCGGCTATGTGGCGGCCCCGGTCGAGAAGACCAAGTCGTCCGGCTGGCTGTACGCCTGGTCGTGGAGCATCCAGCAGGCCAGCGAGAAGAAGGACAACGCCTGGAAGTTCATCTCCTGGGCCTCCAGCAAGCAGTACGAGGAACTGGTCGGCCAGCAGGTCGGATGGTCCAGTGTCCCCGCCGGCAAGCGCGCCTCGACGTACGAGAACCAGGATTATCTGAAGGTGGCCTCGGCCTTCGCCGAGCCGACGAAGTCGGCCATCGAGAGCGCCGACCCCCGTAACCCCGGTGTGCAGCCGCGCCCGGCGATCGGCATCCAGTTCATCGACATCCCCGAGTTCACCGACCTGGGCACCCAGGTGTCGCAGTACGTGAGCTCGGCCATCGCCGGCCAGATGAGCGTCGAGGACGCGCTGAAACGCGGCCAGCGCCTGGCCGAGGACGTCTCCGAGCGCTACCAGTCACGGGAGGGAAAGCCATGACTTCCGTCGCCGAGAAGTCCCGCGTCGGCACCGAGGGCCCACCCCCGTCCGGCGTCGCCCGCCGCAGCTCGGCCTGGGCCCGCCGCGCCCCGCTGATGCCCGCCCTGATCTTCATGATCGTGGTGACCCAGTTGCCGTTCGTGGCCACCCTGGTCATCTCGTTCATGAACTGGAACGCCTACTACCCCGACGAGGTGGGCTTCGCCGGCTTCGACAACTTCGTGCGCGTCTTCACCGACGTCAACATGCGCGACGCGGTCTGGACGACGATTCTGCTGACGGCCGGAGTCGTACTCATCAGCCTGGTCCTGGGTCTCGGCATCGCCATCCTGCTGGATCGCAAGTTCCGGGGCCGGGGCGCGGTCCGCACGATGATGATCGCCCCGTTCCTGGTGGTGCCGGTGGCGGCGGCGCTGATCTGGAAGCACGCCCTCTACAACCCCGAGTACGGCCTGTTCAACGGCGCGCTGACCTGGATCTGGGGCCTGTTCGGCTCGGACAACCCGCCCCAGCCGGACTGGATCAGCAACATGCCACTGTGGGCGGTCATCTTCTCCCTGGTCTGGCAGTGGACCCCGTTCATGATGCTGATCCTGCTGGCCGGCCTGCAGGGCCGCCCGCTCGACGTGATCGAGGCGGCCCGCATCGACGGCGCCAACAACTGGCAGATCTTCCGCAGCATGACCCTGCCCCACCTGCGGCAGTACCTGGAACTGGGCGCGCTGCTGGGCTCGATCTACATCGTCCAGAACTTCGACGCCGTCTTCACCATCACGTCCGGCGGCCTCGGCACGGCCAACCTGCCGTACACGATCTATCAGATCTTCTACCAGGCCCACGACTACGGCCGCGCCTCGGCGGCCGCGGTCATCGTCGTGATCGGCACCATCATCATCGCGACGTTCGCCCTGCGTACGGTCTCGTCGCTCTTCAAGCAGGAGGCAGGCCGATGAGCATCACGGAGACCGCACCTGTTCCCGCCACCCGCGACGAACGGGGCCGCCCGGTCAAGAAGCGCAAGGAGGGCGCCAACATCTGGCTCTCCCTGCTGGCCTGGGTGGTCGGCATCCTGTTCGTACTGCCGGTCGTCTGGATGGTCCTGACCTCGTTCCACTCCGAGGCCAACGCCGCCCAGAACCCGCCCGCGGTCTTCGCGCCGCTCACCTGGGAGGGCTACCGCGAGTTCTTCTCCGGCGGCGCCAGCCCGTGGCCGCCGCTGCTGAACTCGATGACCGCCAGCATCATCTCCACGGCCCTGGTGCTGCTGCTGTCCCTGCCGGCCGCGTACGCGCTGAGCATCAAGCCGGTGAAGAAGTGGACCGACGTCCTGTTCTTCTTCCTCTCCACCAAGATGCTCCCGGTAGTCGCCGGCCTGCTCCCGCTGTACTTGTTCGCCCAGTACAGCGGCCTGCTGGACAACATCTGGCTGCTGATCCTCTTCTACACGTCGATGAACCTGCCGATCGCCGTCTGGATGATGCGCTCGTTCCTCTCCGAGGTTCCGGTGGAAATGCTCGAGGCGGCCTCGATGGACGGCGCCGGCCTGACAAAGACTTTGCGCTCGGTCATCGCCCCCGTGGTCACCCCCGGCATCGCCGCCACCGCGCTGATCTGCTTCATCTTCAGCTGGAACGAGCTCCTGTTCGCCCGAGTCCTGACGGCCACGGTCGCGGAGACCGCCCCCGTCTTCCTCACCTCGTTCGTCACCAGTCAGGGGCTGTTCCTGGCCCAGCTGTGCGCCGCCGCCTTCGTGGTCTCCCTGCCAGTCCTGATCGCCGGTTTCGCCGCCCAGGACAAGCTGGTCCAGGGCCTCTCCCTCGGCTCGGTGAAGTAAAGCCTTCTCTCCGCCCCCGAATAAAGGTGGCCGGCCCGCGACAGCGGACCGGCCACCCGGGGCCGGCTCGTGACGCTGCTCGACGCTTCCAAGGACGGCATACGGGAAGCCGCCGCCCGGCGCCGGAACCCCGGCCGTGCGACCGCGCCCCGAGCCGCAACCTGCCGCCAATGCGGCTTCATGTCTTCGCCGACCTGGATCGACCAACCATTTTGCGGCAGAATGCAGCGATGCAATTCACTGAACAGTTTGCCGGAACGGCTGCCCAGACTATCCCCGTCTTGGCGTTCGCCGCCTCCTTGGAACTCGGATCGCATCGTCGGGTAATGAAGTCCTTCCTGGATCAGGTAAGCGCCCCTGACCTAGATGAAAAAAGGTTGCGATCAATAGCTGGGAAGCTTCTCGCGTCGCAAATTCTGACGCTGCTTTATGTGATAATAATGGTCACGTCCATCCTTTCGGAGCTGGCCTGTATCGACGTCTTGACAAAACGGGATGACACGATTGTCGGACTGAAGTTCGTAGTCACCTCGATGGGCCTCTCGTTCGCGCTCTTGATTCTCATTCCGCTCATTTCTTTGATCATCGATCAATCGGTCTGGCAGGCATCCTCGATGCGATCCTTCCTGCGCCTTCGCCGCGCGGCCAACGCAAGAGTTTCATCCGGTGAACCGAAGCCGGCGACTTCCTCCGACTCCAGCGATGCCATTGGTGGAGAAGCGGCCAGCTGACTTCTCGCGCGCTAAGACTTGCTCTGATCGGGTGCGGCGGCATGAACTGGCATGGAAGGCCATTGTGCCGCGTGGCAACCCTTAGCGGGGCATGGGCTTCGTACTCGTGATGCACAGGCGGTAAATGATTTGCATGAGGTTTCCTGGTTTCGGCAGGAAGGTGGCGGCGGAGTTCGAGTAAGCCGACACCACTTCCACGACGAAGTGTCGGCGCTGCAGGCCGAGTGGCCTTTGTCTTCCGAAAGACCATCGTTGTGGCGCGGCAGTTGGCATGATCTGAGGGCGCCGCGACAACGGGGGAACGGATGCTGGTCGAGGTGCTGCTGGACGCGCCTGTTCATGTTCACCACGGGTTCCTGCCCCTGGGGGAGAGCGAATTCGTTCCGGAGGGCGCCGCCCGCGGCCAGGTCAACGGGCTGTGCGGGGCCGCGGTGCCCGGCGTGCTGCTCATGCACACCGGGCTGCACACGGGCGAGGTGCAGGTGCGGATCGAGCTGTACGCGGCCGAGCCGCCGCTCGGCGACGAGTGGCGCGACGTCGTGGAGGTCCTGTACACGACGACGGCCCTCGGCGGTCTTGACTCGTCCGCGGGGACGATCGATCTGCCGCCCGGGGTCTACCGGGCGCGCTACTGCGCCGCCGACATGCGGCGCGACCGGGACGTGGAGGAGCCCGGCGGGCGCTACCTGCTCCAGTTCTGGCCGGCGACCGGCGTCGACCGGATCGTGCGGCAGAGTAGTGAGTACGCCGCGTACTGGCACCGCGAAGGACCCGAGCCCGCCCTGACCCGCGACGAGCTGGCCGGCCGGGTCGCGGACCTGCGCCGGTGCCGGGCCGAGCGGCAGGCCGAGGAGACCGAGGAGGAACTCGCCGAGACCTGGGAAGGCGACGTTCCCGACGATCCGCGCCTGCGCGAGGCCGGCTGGTACGCGGCGTCGCTGTGGCGGCTCGACCCCGCCCTCGTCGAGGCGCTGGCCGAGGCCGGCGACCGGCAGAGGCGTGCCGTCACCGCGTGGGCGGTCGAACGCGTCCTCGACGACGCGCAGCTGATGACGCAGCCGTGGGCCGGCCCGTCGCTCGCCGCGCTGCGCGAGGGCGCGCCACTCGACACCGGGAAGATCCGCGGGACGTTGCCACCCATGCCGATGGAGGAACACGACCTGGCCGCCGCCCAGAACCTGGCGGCCGACGTCCTGCTCAACGCATCCGTCGGCCTGAACACCCTGGGCGACGCCTGCGAAGCGGTCATGGAGGCCGTCTACCGAAGCCCTACTCCAGAGCCCGTACTGTCCGGCGCCCGCCGCCTCCTGGACTAGGTGTTCTGACCCGTGAGGTTGGGGACGCGGCTGGCGGGTGGTTGGCCGCCGAGTGCGGTGTGTCCGCGGTGATGATTGTAGGAGTGCAGCC
>NZ_JBICTW010000026.1:0-128571 GCF_043197815.1 Actinoplanes sp. NPDC048988
CTCGATCACCGCCCACGCCTTGTCCGTCAGCTCACCACGCCCAACACCCGACACATCAACCAGAACTGATCAACTGATCGGCAGGACACGGCCTAAGCGAAAGGCCCCGGGGATGCCCCCGGGGCCTTTTTCTTTCAGCCGCGTCTGACAGTTCAGCCGCGTGTGACAGTCAAGCCGTCCCCGCCGGGGAGCAGGTCGACGACCACCCGGTCACCGTCGAGGATCTCCCCGGCCAGCAGGGCCTTGGCCAGCGAGTCGCCGATCGCCGACTGCACCAGCCGCCGCAGCGGCCGCGCGCCGTAGATCGGGTCGTACCCGTGCTCGCCCAGCCACTCGACCGCCGGCGAGGTCACGTCGAGCGTCAGCCGCCGGTCGGCCAGCCGGGTCCGCAGCCGGCCGAGCTGGATGTCGACGATCGCGGCCAGGTCGTCCTTGGTCAGCGCGTGGAACACCACGATGTCGTCGAGCCGGTTGAGGAACTCCGGCTTGAAGTGGGCCCGTACGACAGCAAGCACCTCGTCGCGCCGCTCCTCGTCACCCATCGTGAAGTCGGCCGTCTGCGACCCCAGGTTGGAGGTGAGCACCAGGATCGCGTTGCGGAAGTCGACCGTACGGCCCTGACCGTCCGTGAGCCGGCCGTCGTCGAGCACCTGCAACAGCACGTCGAAGACGTCCGGATGGGCCTTTTCCACTTCATCGAGCAGGACCACGCTGTACGGGCGGCGGCGCACCGCCTCGGTGAGCTGCCCGCCCTCCTCGTATCCGACGTATCCGGGCGGGGCGCCGACGAGCCGGGCCACCGAGTGCTTCTCGCCGTACTCGCTCATGTCGATGCGGACCATCGCCCGCTCGTCGTCGAAGAGGAACCCGGCGAGGGCCTTGGCCAGCTCGGTCTTGCCGACGCCGGTCGGGCCGAGGAACAGGAAGCTGCCGGTCGGGCGGTCGGGGTCGGCGATGCCGGCGCGCGCACGGCGTACGGCTCCGGCCACCGCCGCGACGGCCTCGCGCTGGCCGATGACCTTGGCCTGCAGTGACTCCTCCATGCGCAGGAGCTTGGCGGTCTCGCCCTCCATCATCCGGCCGGCCGGGATGCCGGTCCACGAGGAGATGACCTCGGCGATGTCGTCGGCGCCGACCTCCTCCTTGACCATCGGCGGCTCGGCGTGGGCCTCCTGCTCGTCGGCCTCGGAGGCGGCCCGCAGCTCCTTCTCCAGGGCCGGGATCACCTCGTAGAGCAGCCGCGACGCCTCGAGCAGGTTGCCGTCGCGCTGGGCCCGCTCCTGCGACGCCTTGGTCTCGTCGAGCCGCTTCTTCAGCTCGCCGACCCGGTTGAGGCCGCCGCGCTCGCGCTCCCACCGGGCGTTCAGCGCGGTCAGTTCCTCCTCGCGGTCGGCCAGGTCGCGCTCGAGGCGGCCGAGCCGGTCGCGGGAGGCCGGATCGGTCTCCTTCTCCAGGGCCAGTTTCTCGACCCGCATGCGGTCGACCTGGCGCTGAAGCTGGTCGAGCTCGACCGGCCGGGAGTCGATCTCCATGCGGAGCCGGGACGCGGCCTCGTCGATCAGGTCGATCGCCTTGTCGGGCAGGAAGCGGTCGCTGATGTAGCGGTCGGACAGCGAAGCCGCCGCGACCAGGGCGGCGTCGGTGATCTGCACCCGGTGGTGCGCCTCGTACCGGCCCTTGAGCCCGCGCAGGATGCCGATGGTGTCCTCGACGGTGGGCTCGCCGACCACGACCGGCTGGAAGCGCCGCTCGAGGGCCGGGTCCTTCTCGATGTGCTCGCGGTACTCGTCGAGGGTGGTCGCGCCGACCATGCGCAGCTCGCCGCGGGCCAGCATCGGCTTGAGCATGTTGCCGGCGTCCATCGAGCCCTCGCCCTTGCCGGCCCCGACGACGGTGTGCAGCTCGTCGAGGAAGGTGACGACCTGGCCGTTGGAGTTGCGGATCTCCTCGAGGACGCTCTTGAGCCGCTCCTCGAACTGTCCGCGGTACTGCGCGCCGGCGACCATCGCGCCGAGGTCGAGCGAGACCAGTTTCTTGTCGCGCAGTGTCTCGGGCACGTCGCCGGCCACGATGCGCTGGGCCAGGCCCTCGACGATGGCCGTCTTGCCGACGCCGGGCTCGCCGATCAGCACGGGGTTGTTCTTGGTACGCCGGGAGAGCACCTGCACGACGCGGCGGATCTCGGTGTCCCGGCCGATCACCGGGTCGATCCGGCCCTCGCGCGCCTGGGCGGTCAGGTCGACGCTGTATTTCTCCAGCGCCTTGTAGGTGGACTCGGGGTCGTTGTTCGTCACCCGCCGGTCGCCGCCGCGGACCTGCGGGAACGCGGCGACCAGGGCCTCCTCGGTGGCGCCGACGTCCTTGAGCGCGCGGCCGACGGCACCGCCGACGCGGGCCAGGCCGGCCAGCAGGTGCTCGGTCGACACATACTCGTCGCCGAGCGGCTGGGCGATCAGCTCGGCCTCGCCGATGGCGTTGACGAACTCGCGCGACAGGCTGGGCTCGGCCGTGCTGGCGCCGCGCGCGGACGGGAGCTGCTCGAGGGCGCGGGCCGCCACCCGGCGGACATCCGCGGGGTTCGCCCCCACCGCGCGCAGAAGGGCCGGCGCGGTCGAACCGCCGGTGTCGAGAAGCGAAAGCAGCATGTGCCACGGCTCCACGGTGGCGTGCCCGCGCCGTCCGGCGTCGGCGACCGCCCCCGTGATGACATCGCGGCTCTTGGTGGTGAGGCGTTCGGCGTTCATGCGCTCCCCTGGATGAGGCAAGACTTGAGCGTAAGCCACTCAACTCTAGCGCGCCCCGCAAGTGATCGTCACCACGAGCCCAAGAGAACACCCCCTCACTCGTTGTAACGTTAAACAACGTGTCGAAACGCCTGCTCCCCCTCGCCCTCATCTTCGTGGCAGTCGGCATCTCGACCTCGTTCGTCGGCCCCTACCTGGCCCTTTTCCTCAGCGACGCGGTACACGCGGGACCGATCCGGACCACCGCGTTCCTGATCGCCGCCCCGCTCGCCGGCGTCCTCGTGTCCTGGCTGATCGGCCGGGTCTCGGACCGCCGGCCCATCCGCCGCAAACTGCTCATCACTGCCGCGCTCGCCGGCCTGGCCGGCACGGCGCTCACCGCCGTCGTCCGCGACTACTGGCTGCTGCTCGCGCTCACCGTGACTCTCACGGCCCTGGCCGGCACGCTTTTCCCACAATCTTTCGCGTACGCCCGTCAGGTGCTCCAGAGCGGCGACCCCAAGAAGGCGGCGCTCGGCATCAGCACGCTGCGCACGCTGTTCTCGGTGGCCTGGGTCGGTGGCCCGCCGCTGGCCGCGCTCGTGCTCGCCGGGCACGGCTTCGGCTGGACGTACGGGCTGGCCGCGATCATGTACGCGGTCACCGCCCTCATCGTGGTCCGCTGGTTGCCCGAGGTCCGCAAGCCCGCCGGCGACGGCGGTCACGACCTGCCGGACGCGATCGCCCCGGTCCCGCCCCGGGCGACGCTGTTCCTGATCGTCGCCGGCTTCACCGTCGTGCAGACCGCGGGCACGCTCGCCGTGCAGGCGATGCCGCTGTACGTCAGCACCGACCTGGGCGGCACGGTGCGGTCGGCCGGCCTGATCCTGGGCCTGTGCGCGGCCCTGGAGATCCCGCTGATGCTCGGCTTCGGCGTGCTCACCACCCGGGTGCCGTCGCGGACGCTGATCCTGATCGGCGTGTGCTGCGCGATCGCCTACCACGCGGTCGCGGCCAGTGCCGGCTCCATCTGGGTGCTGGCGGCGGCCCAGCCGCTCAACGCGGCCGCCATCGCGGCGATCAGCGGGCTCGGCATCTCGTACATGCAGGACCTCATGCCGGGTCATCCCGGCCGCGCCACCACGATGATCACCAACACCTTCACGACCGGGCAGATCCTCGCGGCCCCGGCGTTCGGCCTGGCCCAGGCGTACGGCTTCCGCCTCGCGTACGTCATGAACCTCGTTCTCTGCGCCGTCGGGCTGGTCCTGTTGATCAGCGCGCGACGTGCCGTCGCCGCACCGGAACGGCGGGCCGACGCGCTGTTACCGTTGTGATCGTGCGCGTACGGGTGGAACAGACTCCTCTGCCGGGTATAGGCGTTCGGCACGACCTCGTCACGTCCTCGGGACGGACGGTCGGTGTGGTCTCGCACCGTAACGGCCGGCGCGACCTGGTCCTGTACGACGTCGACGATCCCGACGCGTGCCTGGCGTCGATTCCGCTCACCGACGACGAGGCCGAGGCCCTGGCCGACGTGCTGGGCGCCTCCCTCATGCTCGGCCAGCTCGCCGGCCTGCGCCAGCAGGCGGCCGGGCTGCTCACCGAGCAGATCGGCCTGGGCGCCGGATCGCCGTTCGTCGGCCGCAAGCTGGGCGACACCCGCGCGCGCACCCGCACCGGGGCGTCCATCGTCGCCGTCATGCGCGACCGCGAGGTGATCGCCTCGCCCGGCCCGTCGTTCGTCTTCGAGCCCAACGACGTGGTCGTGGCCGTCGGCACCCGCGAGGGCCTGGACGGCGTCACCGCCATCCTGGCCGGCGACAACGACGGCTAGGCACACGCGTGCACGACACCACGATCCTGCTCATCGAGGTAGGAGCGCTCCTCTTCGCGCTCGGAATGCTCGGTCGCCTGGGCCGCCGGATCGGCCTGTCACCGATCCCGCTCTACCTGCTGGCCGGTCTCGCCTTCGGGCACGGCGGCCTGGTGCCGCTCTCCGCCAGTGAGGAGTTCATCGAGGTCGGCGCGGCCATCGGCGTGATCCTGCTGCTGGTCATGCTGGGCCTGGAGTACTCGGCCGGCGAGCTCGTCGGCAACCTCCGCGCGGCCGCGCCCGCCGGTCTGATCGACGCGCTGCTCAACGCCCTGCCCGGCGCCGGCTTCGCGCTGCTGATGGGCTGGGACTGGCGGGCCGCCCTGGTGCTGGCCGGCATCACCTGGGTCTCGTCCTCCGGCGTGATCGCCAAGGTGCTCGGCGACCTGGGCCGGCTCGGTAACCGCGAGACCCCCGTGATCCTCTCGGTGCTGGTCATCGAGGACCTCGCCATGGCCTTCTACCTGCCGCTGGTCACCGCCGTACTGGCCGGGGTCGGCCTGGTCGGCGGGGCCAAGGCACTGGGGGTCGCGGTGGTCACGGTGGTCGCGGTGCTGGTCGTCGCGATTCGGTACGGCAAGCAGATCAGCACCCTGATCTCGGCTCAGGACGCGGAGGCGCTGCTGCTCGGCGTGCTCGGCCTGACCCTGTTCGTGGCGGGCGTGGCCGAGGAGCTGAAGGTCTCGTCGGCGGTCGGCGCGTTCCTCGTCGGTATCGCGATCTCCGGACCGGTCGCCCACCACGCGACGCAGATGCTGTCGCCGCTGCGCGACCTGTTCGCGGCGGTCTTCTTCGTCTTCTTCGGGCTCTCCACCGACCCGGCCGAGATCCCGCCGGTGCTGCTGCCGGCGCTCGGCCTGGCCGTGCTGACCATGGCGACCAAGGTGGTCACCGGCTACCTGGCGGCGCGGCGGGTGGGCATCGCCCTGCCCGGCCGGCTGCGGGCCGGCCTGGCTCTGATGCCGCGCGGCGAGTTCTCGATCGTCATCGCCGGCCTGGCCGTGGCCTCAGGGGTGGAACCGCGGCTCGCCCCGCTCGCGACGGCCTACGTATTGATCACGGTGGTTACCGGTCCGCTGCTCGCGCGTCTGCCCGATTACCAGTGGTTCAAGAACTTTGTCCGCCGCCGCATGCACCCTCAGCAGGTGCCGGTGCTCAAAGCTACTGACTAGTATCCGATTGTGACGCCGTGACACTTCCGTAGGACATCGTCGGCGCGCTACCGTTCCGCTCCGACAACTACGTGTTATCGGGACTTTCTGGCAGGCGGCGGCGTGACAGTGCGTGAGTCGACTTTCTTCGGGTTCGCCAATCCGGTCGATCCTCGGCCGGAGGAACTCCAGGCGTGGGCGTACCACCCTGATGCCGTGCCGCTCGACGCCATGCCACCCGACTGGGACCTGCTCATCTCCGGCGACGTGCTCGCGCCGGTCCTGTTCGAGCTGGCCATGGACAGGCAGTGCCCGGCCCGGCGCTTCGCGCAGCATTGCCTGTACATCTACGCCGCCGACGGCGTCCGGCAGAACGCGACCGGCCAGCGCAAACGCCGCCTGAAGAAGTTCGTGGAGCGCGCCGACGAGGTCGGCGACGAGCCGATGCAGATCTGGGCGCACAACTGCCGCATGCTGATGAGCCGGCCCGAGATCTTCGATTACTCCGACTGGATCGAGGGCGGCCTGGTCCGCCAGCCCCGGCGGCTCGGCCACTACAACCGGCGCTGAGGCGGCCCTCACCAGACCGCCTCGCGCTCTCCTACCTGTCCGAAGCCCGGCGCGGGCGCCAGACCACCAGCGCCGTCGACTGCCTTTCCTGGCGCACCAGGTCACGGCGGCCGTACGGGCTTTCCATCTGGGCGATCCGGTCGTACGCGGCGGTGAGCTCCTGCTCCAGCTCCTGCACCCGCTGTTGCAGGTCACCGACGAGTTGCTCGAGCCCGATGATCCGCTTCACGCCGGCCAGGTTGACGCCGTCCTCCTGGCTGAGCCTCTGCACCTCACGCAGCAACGCGACGTCCCGCTCGCTGTACCGGCGACCGCCGCCGCCGGCCCGGCCCGGCTGCACCAGGCCGAGCCGGTCGTACTGTCGCAGCGTCTGCGGGTGCATCCCGGCCAGTCGAGCCGCGACCGAGATGATCAGAACCTTCGCGTCGGAGGCCTGCTCGACCGAGATGCTGATCTCCTCATGCATGTGCCACCTCCTTCAACGGGTCCTAGCTGCCCCGGCGAACCCGGGCCTCGAGCCGCTCCCGCCCGGCGGGCGGGGTCAGCTTGGCGAAACGCTCGAGCGCGTCCCGGGCTTCCCCGGTCACCTCGCTCGGCACCTGAACGTCGACGGTGACGATGAGATCGCCCGGCGGTCCGTTCTTGCGGGCCACACCCTTGCCCCGGGCCCGTAGTTTCCGGCCGCTCGGCGTGCCGGGCGGCACCCTCATGGTGACGGGTCCGTCCAGAGTCGGCACTCGCAGATCGGTGCCGAGAACCGCCTCGGCGATGCTGATCGGTACCGACAGCGTGAGATCGTCACCCGTACGACCGAAGATCTCGTCCGGTCGCACCTGGACCTGCACGTAGAGATCGCCCGCCGGGCCGCCCCGATCGCCCGGCTCGCCCCGGCCGCTGAGCCGGATGCGCTGGCCGTCGGCCACGCCCGCGGGGAAGCGGACGTTTATCGTGCGGGCCTTGGTGACCCCGCCCGTGCCCCGGCACTCCGGGCACTTCTCGTCGACGATCGTGCCCGCGCCCTGGCACTCGCGGCACGGCTCGGAGAAGCTGAACGACCCCTGGTTCCGCGAGATCAGGCCGCTGCCCGCGCACTGCGGACAGGTCCGCGGTGACGTGCCCGGCTTGGCCCCGCTGCCATGACAGGTGTCGCACTCGCCGGCTGAACGCAGCGTCAACGGTAGCGTCGTGCCGCGGACCGCCTGAGCGAACTCGAGCGTCACCTCGGTCTCGACATCACGGCCGCGCCGCGGTCCTCGTCGGGCGGCGCCACCACCAGGCCCACCGCCCGAGAATATCGAGCTGAATATGTCCGAGAAGCCGGCTCCGCCGAACCGGCGGTCACCCGCGGCGCCGCCACCGGCCGCGCCCGCGTTGCTGAACCCGCCGAACAGGTCCGACGGGTCGAACTGACCGCCGGCGCCGGAACGGGCGCCGCGCCGGAACGCGCCGGAACCGAACAGCGAGCGCATCTCGTCGTACTCTTTGCGCTTCTTGTCGTCCGAGAGCACGTCGTACGCCTCGGAAGCGGCCTTGAACTTCTCCTCCGCCTCCTTGTTACCGGGGTTGCGGTCGGGATGCAGGTCCCGGGCGAGCTTCCGGTAGGCCTTCTTGATCTCGTCGGTCGGAGCGGACTTGGGCACGCCGAGAACGGCATAGAAGTCCTTTTCGAGCCAGTCCTTCGAGCTCATCCCGCCTCCCCCCTCCTACGGGCAGGTCCCGCCCACCGCGGCGCGGTGGGCGGGACGAACATCTGAGAGATCACTCCGGGTCGGCCACCGCGACCAGAGCCGGCCGCAGCAGCCGCTCGCCGAGCGTGTAGCCCCGGCGCATGACCTCGACACAGGTCGGCTCCGTGACGTCCGGGGACGTCTGGTGCGCGACCGCCTCGTGGCGGTTGGGGTCGAACGCGTCGCCCTTCTCGCCGAAGGCGGCCAGCCCGAGCTTGCCGGTCGCCGTGATCAGCGACTCGGCCACCGAGGCGAACGGACCGACCAGGTCACCGTGCTCACGGGCCCGGTCGATGTCGTCCAGCACCGGCAGCAGGGCGGTCAGCACCGCACCGGTGGTCTGCTCGGCCGCCGCACCCCGGTCGCGGTCGACCCGCTTGCGGTAGTTGGCGTACTCCGCGGTCACGCGCTGCAGGTCGTGGGTCCGCTCCTCCAGGTCGTTCCGCAGGGCCTCCAGCTCGGCGCCGAGGCCGGGCTTGGTCTCCTCCGGATCGGCGGCCTCGGCCGCCGGCTCCGGAGTCTCCCCGGCGTCCTCCGGGTCCTCGGCCCGGTGAGCACCGGCCTCACCCTTCGGATCGATCTTGCGGCGGTCCCGGATGACGACCCGCTCGGTCGCCTGACCGTCGTTCTCGTCGTCCGTGGCACTCACTTCTTGTCGTCCTCCACGATCTCGGCGTCCACGACGTCGTCGGCACCGCCGGCGGAGCCGGCCGAACCGGTCGTGGCGCCACCCGGAGCGGCACCCGGCGCGCCCGGGTCACCCGCGGCACCGGCGCCGGCGGCGGCCTGAGCGGCGTCACCCTGCGAGTAGAGGGCCGAGCCGGCCTCCTGGGAGACCTGCGAGAGACGCTCGTGGGCCGCCTTGATCTTCTCGATGTCGGTGCCGCCCAGCGCGCCGCGGAGCTCGCCCAGCGCCTCGCCGATCTTGGTCTTGCTGTCCTCGGGCAGCTTGTCGCCGCTCTCGGCCAGGAACTTCTCGGTCTGCCACTGCAGCTGCTCGGCCAGGTTGCGGGCCTCGGCGTCCTCGCGGCGCTTCTTGTCGTCGTCCGCGTGGTCCTGAGCGTCGCGCATCATGCGCTCGATGTCGTCCTTCGGCAGCGCGGAGCCGCCGGTGATCGTCATCTTCTGCTCCTTGCCCGTGCCCAGGTCCTTGGCGGACACGTGCACGATGCCGTTCGCGTCGATGTCGAAGGAGACCTCGATCTGCGGTACGCCGCGCGGGGCCGGAGCGATGCCGCTGAGCTCGAAGGTGCCGAGCTTCTTGTTGTACGCGGCCATCTCGCGCTCGCCCTGGAAGACCTGGATCAGCACGGACGGCTGGTTGTCCTCGGCCGTCGTGTAGACCTCGGAGCGGTGCGCCGGGATGGTGGTGTTGCGCTCCACCAGCTTGTGCATGATGCCGCCCTTGGTCTCGATGCCCAGCGAGAGCGGGGTGACATCGAGCAGCAGGACGTCCTTGACCTCACCCTTAAGCACACCGGCCTGCAGGGCGGCGCCGACGGCGACGACCTCGTCCGGGTTGACGCCCTTGTTGGCGTCCCGGCCGGTCATGCTCTTGACCAGCTCGGCCACGGCCGGCATACGGGTCGAGCCGCCGACCAGGATGACGTGGTCGATGTCGGCCAGCTTGACGTCGGCGTCCTTGATCGCGGACTCGAACGGGCCCTTGCAGCGGTCGAGCAGGTCCTGCGTCATGCGCTGGAACTCGGCGCGCGACAGCGACATGTCCAGGTGCAGCGGGCCGTCGGGGCCGGCCGTGATGTACGGCAGGTTGATGCTGGTGGTGGTGGCGGCGGACAGCTCGATCTTCGCCTTCTCGGCGGCCTCGCGCAGACGCTGCAGGGCCATCTTGTCCGAGCCGAGGTCGATGCCGTGCTCACCGCGGAACGTCTTGACCAGGTGGTCGATGATCCGCTGGTCCCAGTCGTCGCCGCCCAGGTGGTTGTCACCGGAGGTCGACTTCACCTCGATGACGCCGTCGCCCAGCTCGAGCAGGGAGACGTCGAACGTACCGCCGCCGAGGTCGAAGACCAGGACGGTCTGCTCCTTGGAGCCCTTGTCGAGCCCGTACGCCAGAGCGGCGGCGGTGGGCTCGTTGACGATCCGCAGGACGTTGAGGCCGGCGATCTCGCCCGCTTCCTTGGTGGCCTGGCGCTGTGCGTCGTTGAAGTACGCCGGCACGGTGATGACCGCGTCGGTGACCGTCTCACCGAGGTACGCCTCGGAGTCGCGCTTCAGCTTCATCAGGACCCGCGCCGAGATCTCCTGCGGGGTGTACTTCTTGCCGTCGATGTCGATCGACCAGTTGGTGCCGACCTCCCGCTTGACCGAACGAATGGTCCGGTCCGGGTTCGTCACCGCCTGGCGCTTGGCGACCTCGCCCACGAGCACCTCGCCGTTACGGGCGAAGGCGACGATGGACGGCGTCGTCCGGGAGCCCTCCGCGTTGGCGATGACGGTGGGCTCGCCTCCTTCCAGAACGCTGACGCAGGAGTTCGTGGTGCCGAGGTCGATGCCGACCGCACGTGCCATGGTGTTCCTCGCTTCTTACAGAGCTCGGTTCTTAACAAGGTTGAGTGGAACCGACTCAATGATGCCACGGGTACGCCCAACGTCAAATCGAAGTTGAGTCTGTCGGGCGCAACTACGATGCTTGCACACGCGCTCCAGCACTTCGGTAGATACCTGTCCGGTCACGGCATACCGGTACCTGTTGTTCTGTCTGCATAGATCGGGCACTCTTTACCCGTGACGACGCACGGTGAGGCGGTCGGTCCGTCGGCCCTGTCCGCCGTGTCCGATGCCACGCTTCCAAGCTCCAGCGCGGTTTCCGCCGATGCCGCGGACCACTCTGATCGTACGGAAACCGTCGTGTCCCGTCAGCCACATCCGGAACCCGCCGCCTCCTCGGCCGGGGAACCGCCAGCCGTCGAGCTGCCGCCGGCTGTGGCGAAACTCGCCGCTGCCCTGACCCGGCTGCGGGCCGCGATCGACACCGCCGCGTACCCGCTGCTCATGCCGTCGGCCGAGGACGCCAAGCGGGTCGGCGCGGCTCTCGTGGCCCAGCTCGACGACTACCTGATCCCCCGGCTGACCCGGCTCGACGCGCCCCTGCTGGTGGTCGTCGGCGGCTCGACCGGCGCCGGCAAGTCGACACTGGTCAACAGCATCGTCCGGGCCCCGGTCAGCCAGGCCGGCGTGCTCCGGCCGACCACCCGCTCCCCGGTCCTGGTGAGCAACCCCGGCGACCAGCCCTGGTTCCGGCAGGGCGAGCTGCTGCCCGGACTGGTGCGCACCCACGAGTCGAGCACCGACGCGCGGACCCTGCAGCTCGTCTCCGCCCCCGGCCTCGGCGCCGGCCTGGCCTTCCTCGACGCGCCCGACATCGACTCGGTCGTCGACCTCAACCGCAAACTCGCCGCCCAACTGCTCGCGGCGGCCGATCTGTGGCTGTTCGTCACGACGGCCGCGCGCTACGCCGACGCCGTGCCCTGGGAACTGCTCACCACGGCCCGCCTGCGCGGCACGGTGATCGCCCTGGTCCTCGACCGGGTGCCGCCGGAAGCGGCCGGCGAGGTCGCCACCCACCTGAGCGACATGCTGGCCGTGCGCGAGCTCGGCGGCGCCCCGCTGTTCGTCCTGCCCGAGACCCGGCTCGACGGCCAGGGCCTGATCCCGGAGGACGTGATCAAGCCGCTGCACGACTGGTTCGGCCAGCTCGCGGCCGACGCCACGGCGCGCGCCGCGGTCGTGCGCCAGACGCTCGACGGCGCGCTGACCGCGCTCGGGCCGGCCGTCGAGGGCCTGGCCGAGGCGGCCGAGGAGCAGACCCGCGCGGCCAAGGCGCTGAACGACCGGGTCGACGCCGCCTACCGCAACGCGCGGCAGACGATGACCGACGGCCTGCGCGACGGCCGGCTGCTGCGCGGCGAGGTACTGGCCCGATGGCAGGAGTTCGTCGGCACCGGCGAGTTCCTCAAGACGCTCGAGAACAAGGTCGGGCAGCTGCGCGACAAGCTCGTCTCGGCGCTCACCGGCCGCCCGCTGCCGGGCCGGAACCTCCAGTCCGCGCTCGAGTCCCAGCTGGTCACCCTGCTGCGGGCCATCGCGGCCGACGCCGCCGAGCAGGCGTACGCGGCCTGGCAGGCCCATCCGGCCGGCGCCGCCCTGCTCGAGCCCGGCCTGCAGCGCACCTCGGCCGACCTCCCCGAACGGGCGGAACGCCTGGTCCGCGACTGGCAGCAGTGGGTGCTCGGCCTGGTGCGCACCGAGGGCGCGGAGAAGCGGGTGGTCGCGCGCGGCGCGGCGTACGCGGTGAACGGCGCCGGCCTGGCCGTGATGATCGCCGTCTTCACCACCACCGCCTTCATCCCCACCGGGCTCGAGGTCGCCAGTGGCGCCGCGACCACGGTGGCGGCGCAGAAGGTGCTCGAGGCGATCTTCGGAGACCAGGCCATCCGTACGCTCGCCACGCAGGCCCGCGAGGACCTGATGTTGCGCGTCGGCGAGCTGCTCGACCAGGAGGCGGCCCGCTTCAGCGAACGCCTTACCGAGGCCGGCCTGTCCTCCGACCCCGGAGCCGAGCTGCGCGCGGCCGCCGTCGAGGTGGAGGATGCCCGTAAGGAGCTCGCGTTGACCGGGAACGCGTCATGAGCCTGGTGGAGAAGGTGCGAGGCGCACACAGCATGGACGACGGCCGCGTCGACCCCGACCGGCTGGTCCAGCGGCTCGAGGCCCTGGGCCGCTTCGTCCGGCTGGTCGACCCCCACCTGCCCGACAGCGAGCTGGTCGCGGCACACACGCTGATCGAGCGCGCCGGCAACCGGCTGTCGCTCTCCCGCGACCACACGGTGGTCGCGCTCGCCGGCAGCACCGGCAGCGGCAAGTCCAGCCTGTTCAACGCGCTGGCCCGGCTCAAACTGTCGCCGGTCGGCGTCCGCCGGCCGACCACCGGCGTCGCGCACGCCTGCGTGTGGGGCCCGCTGGAGCCGGCGAACAGGCTGCTCGACTGGGTCGGCGTGCTGCCGCGGCACCGCTTCATCCGGGAGAGCGCGCTGGACGGCGACGACGAGGCCGCCCTGCGCGGGCTGGTCCTGCTCGACCTGCCCGACTTCGACTCGGTCGAGCGTGGGCACCGGCTCGAGGTCGACCGCCTGCTCGGCCTGGTCGACCAGATCGTCTGGGTGGTCGACCCGCAGAAGTACGGCGACCGGATCCTGCACCAGGCCTACCTGTCCCAGTTCCGGTCCCACGCGGACGTGACGGTCGTGGTGCTCAACCAGGCCGACCGGCTGTCCACCCAGGACACCGAGCTGGTGCTGACCGACCTCAAGCGGCTGCTCGACGACGACGGGCTCGGCTCGGCGCCGGTGCTGGCCACCTCGGCCAAGCAGCCCGGCATGCTGGCCGACCTGCGGGGCGCCCTCGAGACCACGGTGGCGAGCAAGCAGGCCGCGCTGCGCCGGGTGGCGGCCGACGTCGACGCGGTCAGCCAGCCGCTGATGGCCATGATCGGGCCGCCGGCGGCCGAGGACGAGGTCGACCGGGCCACGGTCCGTCAGCTCACCGAGTCGCTCGCGGCCTCGGCCGGCGTGGGTGCGGCGGCCGACGCCGCCGCCGCGGCCTACCGGCACCGAGCCGCGGCCGCCACCGGCTGGCCACTCGTACGTGGCCTGCGCAAACTTCGGCCCGACCCGCTCAAGCGGCTCCACCTCGACAGCGAGACCGAGACCGACGCCGTCTCCACCGACATCGTTCCCCGCACGTCGCTGCCCGAGGCCGACGCGGCCCAGAAATCGGCTGTCGGCCTCTCGGTACGGGCCGTGGCCAGCCGGGCGGCGGCCCCGCTGCCCGAGGTGTGGACCCCGGCGCTGAACAACGCGGCCCGCTCCCGCGCGGCCGACCTGCCCGACGCGCTCGACCGCGCGGTCGGGGCGACCAAACTCGGCCTGGACCGGACTCCGCTGTGGTGGCGTGCCGTCGGCGCGCTCCAGCTGCTGCTGGTCGGCGCGGCCATCGTCGGGCTGGGCTGGCTGCTGGCCGGCTACGGGGTACGGATCCTCGGCCTGCCCGAGCTGCACAATCCGAAGCTCGGCGCGGTCCCCGTCCCGACCGCGCTGCTCCTCGGCGGACTGCTCGCCGGGGTTCTGTTGTGGCTGGTCCTCAAGCCGATCGTCGAGTGGGGATCGAGACGCGCCCGGAAAAAGGCGGAGCAGCGACTGCGTCAGTCGATCACCGAGGTCGCCCGGGAGTATGTGGTCGCTCCGGTCCGTGAGGTGCTCAACGCGTACGCACAAGCGCGTGAAGCTCTCACCGCGGTGCGTTCTGAATAACGCGGGTGGCCCCGGTCACGGGTACGCTCGCGACATGCCGGCACCTCAGACTCCGTACGAAGCGGTCCTGCACGCGGCCCGCGACGTGGCGAAGCTCGACTGCGCGCTGGACGCCGAGATGCTGGGCACCGCCCTGCTCGGCAGTGTCTACTCCGTGGCGGTCGAGGACAGGGCCTCCGCTGTGCGCGCCTTCGTCACCGACTTCCTCGCCGCCACCGCCCGCCGGCGCACCGCCGCGGCCACCACGATCCGCGAGGTCTTCGCGGCCCTGGTGCCCGACGCCGCGGGCGCCGACCAGGTGCGGCGCGGCGCGCAGGCGCCGTCGTGGGTGACGCAGCTGGGGCGCGTGCGGCCCACCGGGTGCTACGCCTACGGCGACGTGTACGGCGATCAGACGTCCTACCTGGTCACGTACGCCTATGAGGACACCGACGAGGGCGGCCCCGAGCACGCGGTCGTGGCCCTGGTCGACCACAACATCGGCATCACCAAGGACATCTTCGTCGGCACGTCGGCCGAACGCATCCTCGACCAGGTACGCCAGATGTGCGCCGACGACGAGCTGACCTGGTTCCGTGAGGAGGACCCGGGCCGGCTGCGCGGCGAGGTCAGCCGCCACCTGGAGATCACCGACGAGCTGACCGACCTGCCCGCCGAGGGCTCGCTCGCCACCGACCGGGCGCTGGCCGCGGCCCGGCTGGCGCTGCTGCCGCCGGCCACCACGCCGCCGCTGACCGAGCCGGCGGCGTCGGGCGGTCACGACCTGGTGCGCGACTTCCTGGCGTCCCCCGAGGCGGCCCGCTTCGGCCTGGACCGGATCACGGCCGACGACGAGCTGGCCTCGCTGCATTTCTGCATCAGCCTGATCCTCGACCACGCGGCGAGCCTGCCCGAGCCCGATCCGCTGCGCTGGAGCCCGGCGGTGGCCGGCCTGTTCCTGCTCGACTGGGTGCACCGGCGCGCGGTCCTCGACATGGACGACGCCGCGATGCTGCCCCGGGTGGCCCGCGCCTGGTCGGCCTACGCGACCCGGCGCCGAGACCTGCCCGAGTCGGCGGCCACACAGACCGACGAGGTCGTCGAGGAGATGATCCCGGAGTTCGCCCGGCTCTACGCGACGGGTGAGCGGCGCAGCCCCGCCACGGCGGCGGTGGCCCAGCTGATCTCCGAGGGCGTCGACCCGAACGACACGGACGCCATCGACGCCTGGATCGAGGCCAACCGCCACCGCCTCGACGGGAACTGACCACCTACCAGTTGGCGGTGTGGTCCTCGGCGTGGTGCCGCCCGACCCGCGAGCTGCGCCGCTGCTCGGGCGTCTGGTCGTCGGCGTGGTGCAGACTGCCGGCGCGATGGGCGCCCCGGTAGGACCGGTTGGCGATCTGGTTCTCCTCGGTACGGGGCTGAACGGTCCGCCCGTGGTAGCCGCCGGTGTTGGCGTAGCTGCGCTCGAGGATGCGGGTGGCGCGGATATTGTGCGGACGTTCGGTCACTGCTGACCTCCGGTGACGGATGACCTTCTTCTCGGGTGTCTTCTGGCCGCGCTCACAGCGACGGTCATGGGAGCGGTCGGGACGGCGGTGATGGGACGGCTTGTCCCCGCAACGCCCCCGCTCGTGGCAAGCGGGCTGCTCATCGGGTACCCGCGGCAGCTCCGGAACATGCGGCTTTCCGGGAATATCGGAATTATCCCCCCAGCCATGGCCGTCCGAGCCGTCGCCGCGATGCGAGCCGCCGTCGTCCGAGCCGTCGCCGCGATCCGAGCCGTCGCCGCGATCCGAGCCGTCGCCGCGATCCGAGCCGTCGCCGCGATCCGAGCCGTCGTCGCCATCCGCGCCATCGCCGCCGGAAGGACGCACCGAGTCACGACCCGAGCTCCCGTCCGAACCTCGGCCCGAGGAATCACCCGAAGGCTCATCCCTGTCGCGGCCCGAAGGCCCGTCCCCATCGCGGCCGGAAGGCTCCTCCTGGTCGTGACCGGAGGGCTCGCCCCCATCGCGGCCGGAAGGCTGGTCGCGGTCGCGGCCGGAAGGCTCGTCGCGGTCGCGGTCGCGGCCCGACGGCTCGTCGTGGTCGGAAGGCTCGTCCCAATCGCGGTCGGAAGGCTCCTCCTGGTCGTAGTCGGAGGGCTCGCCTCCATCGCGGCCGGAGGGCTTGTCGGCCGGGGGTGGGTTGTCTGCCGGCGGCGGGTCCTCTAGTTCGGGCTCGGCGGGGTCGTCCGGGACGGACGGCAGGTTCGGCACGGCGGGGATTCCCAGCCGGACCGGCGCCTCGGACTTCCGCCCTCCGGACCCTTCGGCGGCCGGGTGAGAGCGGTTACCGGAGGGACGGCCGGCCGACGGACCGCCATCGGACGCGTCGCCATCCGATGCACCACCATTCGAGGAGCTGCCGTTCGACGCGCCGCCGTTCGACCAGCCGCCGTTCGACGAGCCGCCGTTCGACGCGCCGCCGTTCGACCAGCCGCCGTTCGACGAGCCGCCGTTCGACGCGCCGCCGTTCGACCAGCCGCCGTTCGACCAGCTGTTGGGGGACTTCAGTGAAGGTAGGCCCGGCACGGGCGGCATGCCCGGGATGGGGGCGAACGGCCTGCCGGCGTAGTTCAGTGGCTCGCGCTTGCCCGCCTGGCCCAGTGGCTGTCGCTTGCCGGCCTGGCCCAGGAGGCGGCCCAGGCGCTTCGCGGCGTCGGCCGCCTGCTGTGCGCCCTTCGACGCCGGGGACTGGCCCGCGGGGGCCGGGCCGGCCGAGGACGAGGCCGACGGTGACACCGCGACCGGGCCGGGCAGGGCGGGGGGCAGCACCGGAACGTCCATTGTGTCGGTTCGGTCGCCGTTGATCTCGTTGGTCCCGGCGGTGATCGCGGCCAGGGTCGGTATCGAGGCCAGCCCCACCAGAAGCGCCACGATCAGCACATACCGGCGAGTGGGACCCGAGAAGCCGGTGTCGGCCCGGTACACGCCGTTGAGGCGCTTCCGCATCACCTTCATCGGCGGCACGAGGTCGTCGTCGCGCTGATCCGGCACGTCCGGTCTCCTCCTGAGGCTGCGAACTAAGGCTGCGAAATGGCGGCGAACTGTGGGTCACTGGCGTGTCACATGCAGGTCGGCGGGGCCGGGGCTGCAATGATCAACATTGATTCGTCACGGTTACCGGGGTGAACGACGCATAGGCGTATCGGCAGCGGCGGAATCGGCCTGTTCGTACGGTAGTGACCGTACGAAAACCACTTAATAGGACAAATATGGGCACCGATGTGACGCGCAAATTTCCCAGTTGTGATCGACCTGACCTGTAACGGGGCTCACGTTCTCTGTCAGGATGGGGGCGACGGCACCGCCGCCGTCGCCTCGTCGATCCAGCGGGGCGGGGGTGGGGGCCGTCACTCCCCGGCGGGGTCTCGGCCCGCGCCGAAACGCTGCGCGGCAACCTCACCCGGGCCAGGCGCGGCGACCGAGGCGGTTCGCCGCGTGGACGGGCAACACCCGCCGCGGCGCTGACACGAAACAGGGAGACACGATGGCGAACGGCGAAAGCGAAGTCGGTGCTGACGCACCGGCAGGCGGCTTCGTCCAACTGCTCACCCCGGAGGGGGAGCGCGTCGACAGCGTCACGACCGCGGACGGCACGACGTACTCCGCCGACTTCACCGACGAGGAATACCGCGGGCTCTACCGCGACCTGGTGACGGTCCGGCGGCTCGACAGCGAGGCGCTCGCGCTGCAGCGGCAGGGCGAGCTCGGCCTCTGGGCCAGCCTGCTCGGCCAGGAAGCGGCCCAGGTCGGCTCCGGACGAGCCCTGCGCCCGCAGGACATGGCCTTCCCCACCTACCGCGAGCACGGCGTCCTCTACACCCGCGGCATCGACCCGATCATGCCATTCGGCTTGTTCCGCGGTGTCGACCAGGGTGGCTGGGACGCCAACAAGTACAAGTTCAACGGCTACACGATCGTGATCGGGGCACAGACCCTGCACGCGACCGGGTACGCGATGGGCGTGACCATGGACGGCAAGACCGGCACGCCCGACGGGGAGGCCGTGATCGCGTACTTCGGTGACGGCGCCACCAGCCAGGGCGAGGTCAACGAGGCGTTCGTCTGGTCGGGCGTCTTCAACGCCCCCATCGTCTTCTTCTGTCAGAACAACCAGTACGCGATCTCCGAGCCGCTCGAGCGCCAGACGCGCATCCCGCTCTACCGCCGGGCCACCGGCTTCGGTTTCCCGGGCGTACGTATCGACGGCAACGACGTGCTGGCCAGCTACGCGGTCACCCGCTCGGCGCTCGACCGGGCGCGCCAGGGCGAGGGCCCGACGCTGATCGAGGCGTACACGTACCGGATGGGCGCGCACACCAGCTCGGACGACCCGACGCGCTACCGGATCGCCAGCGAGGTCGAGTCGTGGAAGGCCAAGGACCCGATCTCCCGGCTCAAGGCCTTCCTGGCCAAGCAGCAGATCGCCGACGAGGCGTTTTTCGCCGAGACCGACGAGGGCGCCAAGACGCTCGCCCTCGAGTTGCGCGAAAAGGTGCTGGCGATGCCCGACCCGCAGCCGATCACGATGTTCGACCACGTCTATCCGAACGGCTCGCCCGATCTCGACGAGCAGCGCCGGCAGTTCACCGACTACCAGGCTTCGTTCGAGGGGAGCGGACACTGATGAGCGACAACATCACCCTCGGCAAGGCGCTCAACCACGGCCTGCGGCGCTCACTCGAGGGCAACGCCAAGGTCGTCGTCATGGGCGAGGACGTCGGCAAGCTCGGCGGCGTCTTCCGGATCACCGACGGCCTGCAGAAGGACTTCGGTGAGGACCGGGTCATCGACACGCCGCTGGCCGAGGCCGGCATCGTGGGCACCGCGGTCGGCCTCGCGATCCGGGGATACCGGCCGGTCTGCGAGATCCAGTTCGACGGGTTCGTCTTCCCCGCGTACAACCAGATCGTCACCCAGGTGGCGAAGATGTCGTACCGCTCGCGAGGCAAGGTCAAGCTGCCCATCGTGATCCGCATTCCGTTCGCCGGCGGCATCGGCGCGGTCGAGCATCATTCCGAGTCCCCCGAGGCGTACTTCGCGCACACCCCCGGCCTCAAGGTCGTGACCTGCTCGAACCCGGCCGACGCGTACACGATGATCCAGCAGGCTATCGCCTCCGACGACCCGGTCGTGTTCTTCGAGCCGAAGCGCCGCTACTGGGAGAAGGGCGACGTCGACCTCGGCGCCGACCTGGCCGGCGCCTACCCGCTGCACAAGTCCCGGGTGGTCCGGCCGGGCACGGACGCGACGGTCATCGCGTACGGCCCCATGGTCCGCACCTCGCTCGACGCGGCCGCCGCCGCGGCCGAGGACGGCCGCAATCTCGAGGTCATCGACCTGCGGTCGCTGTCCCCGATCGATTACGAGCCGGTGTACGAGTCGGTGAAGCGCACCGGGCGCGCGGTCGTCGTGCACGAGGCGCCGGGCAACATCGGCCTCGGCGCCGAGATCGCCGCCCGGATCACCGAGCACTGCTTCTACTCACTGGAGGCTCCGGTGCTGCGGGTGACCGGCTACGACATCCCGTACCCGGCGGCCCGGGTCGAGGAGGAGTACCTGCCCGACCTCGATCGGGTCCTGGACGCCGTCGACCGTTCGTTCGGCTGGTGACGCCGATGTCCCGGATCAAGGAGTTCCCCCTGCCCGACCTGGGCGAGGGCCTCACCGAGGGTGAGATTCTGTCCTGGCTGGTCAAGGTCGGCGACACGATCGAGCTCAACCAGCCGATCGTCGAGGTCGAGACGGCCAAGGCGGCCGTGGAGATCCCGGCGAAATGGGGCGGCGTGGTCGCCCGCATCTTCGTCGAGGCCGGCACGACGGTCGAGGTGGGCTCGCCGATCATCGCGATCGACACCGACCCGTCGGCCGGTCCGCTGCCCGGTCTGGACGGCCCGGTGCCGTCGGCCGAATCGCTGGCGGCGGTGCAGATCGCGCCGGCCGAGGGTGCCGTCGAGCCGGGCATGGCCGGCAGCCCGGCGCCCAACGCCGGTCGCACTCCGGTCCTGGTCGGTTACGGGCCACGGACGACAACGGCGAAACGACGA
Organism: Actinoplanes sp. NPDC048988; assembly: GCF_043197815.1. Taxonomy (NCBI): domain Bacteria; kingdom Bacillati; phylum Actinomycetota; class Actinomycetes; order Micromonosporales; family Micromonosporaceae; genus Actinoplanes; species Actinoplanes sp. NPDC048988. The sequence goes on from NZ_JBICTW010000026.1 coordinate 20,456, forward strand.
CCCCGATTGGGTACGCCCGCAGCGGCGCCGACGGGCACAGTCACGCCGCCCCCGCCTCCCGTGCCGGCGCCCGTTCCGGCTCCGGCTCCTGCTCCGGCCCCGCATGGGCGGACGGCCGGTCCGGTGCTCGCCAAACCGCCGGTCCGTAAGCTCGCCCGCGATCTCGGCGTCGACCTCGCCGCGCTCACCGGGACCGGGCCGCTGGGGTCGGTGACGCGTGACGACGTACAGCAAGCCGCGTCAGCGCGACAGCAAGCAGCGACCGCGGCACCCACCGTGACCACCGCCCCGGCCGCGGCGGTCTTCGACGCGACCCGCGAGCAGCGCATCCCGATCAAGGGCGTGCGGAAGCTCACCGCGGAGAACATGGTCGCGTCGGCCTTCACGGCACCGCACGTCACCGAGTTCCTGACCATCGATGTGACGCGGTCGATGAAGGCGCTGGAAAAGATCAAGGGACGGCGGGAGTTCCGCGACGTCCGGATCTCTCCGTTGCTCCTGGTGGCCAAGGCGGTGCTGCTGGCCGTCAAGCGTCACCCGATGGTCAACTCGACCTGGTCCGGCGCGACCAACGAGATCGTGGTCAAGGAGTACGTGAACCTGGGCATCGCGTCGGCGACCGAACGCGGCCTGATCGTTCCCAATATCAAGGACGCTGGGCGTCTCACGTTGCGGGAGCTGGCCGAGGCGTTGAACACGCTGGTCCAGGTGGCGAGATCCGGCAAGACGCCCCCTTCCGACATGTCGGGCGGGACGCTCTCGATCACCAATGTCGGGGTGTTCGGCGTGGACACCGGCACGCCGATCCTGCCGCCGGGCGAGTCGGCGATCCTGGCCTTCGGCGCGATCAAGCCGATGCCGTGGGTGCACAAGGGGAAGGTCAAGCCGCGCCAGGTCACGACCCTGGCACTCTCCTTCGACCACCGGATCATCGACGGCGAACTGGGCTCGAAGTTCCTGCGGGACGTCGGCGAGTTCCTCACCGACCCCGAGGGAGCGTTGCTGTCCTGGACCTAGGCACACCGAAGATGCGTAGGCAACCAGTTTTCTTGACCTACGATCGTTAGGCACGTGCGCGACGTCACCCCCTAAATCGATGGCAACTCGTCTCGGTGGGTAGCACAATGGACCTACCGAGACGAGCACCACGATGTGGCCGGATGATCCCGGCACAAAAGGGAAGTGACTTAGCAATGAGCATCGCCGACCGCCTCCGCCGGCGCCGGATGATCAACCGCGAGAACCGTGCCATCGACCGGGCCTGGATGAGCGCGCCCACCCAGTCGATGCGCGATGAGATCGCTCTCATGGCCCAGCGCCGCAACTTCTGACCCCACGGCGCCACGGCCCGTCCGGATTCACTCCGGACGGGCCGTTTGCATTTTCGTGTCACGCTTAAAGATCTCTGTCAGGTCCCCTTCCGGACGTACACCGGGATTCCTCCTGCCGCCCTCGCCCGGTACGGTTGGGCACGGTCAACGAGCCGGCTCGGCCGGTCGGCACGGGGGCCGGGGTTCACGGCCGTCATTCGGCCCGGGAGTCCCGCACGGCCTGGCCTCAGAGCTGGGCACGGCCTCCGGCGCCCGCCGGCGGTCGCGTCCGTGCAAAGCCCGGCACGGCCGAAATGTATGAGGAGGCGCTCATGACGTCCGAGGGGCATTACGCCGGTTCGCGACCGGCCGAGGCCACGTCGGGCGGACCCACGTCGGACGGTTTCCCGCCGGACACCGACGGTCAGCGGGCAGCGGGCCGGGCATCGGCCCAGCCGCCCGCCGATGGTTTCCCCAGCTCGTACGGCCCACCCCCGCAGGCCACACCGAACGGCGGCTCGCCGTTCGTGGTGCCCGCGGTCTCCTCCTTCGGCCCCGCGTCCGGCCCTGACGGCCGCGGCGGGACCCCGTACGGCGCGGCCCGCGTGCCGCAGCCCGAGGAGGGTGGCGCGCTGCCGCAGCGTGGGAGCGCTTCCCCCTACGGCTCGGTCTCACCCGGCGACTCGGCGTGGGCGCCCCAGGTGCGCTCCACCCCCGACGCGGACAACCAGTTCGTCCAGCGCCAGGGCGCTCCGCTCCCGCAGCGGAACGCGAACCCGGGCGGCACGGTGGACAACTTCGAGGGGTTCAACGGCTTCGCCGCCGGCCAGCCCAGCCGCGACCAGCCCAGCCGCGACCAGTCCAGCCGCGACCAGTCCAGCCGTGACCAGTTGAGCCGTGACCAGGCCGATCCGGTCGATCCGTCGACCGGCCGCCCGCCCGGCGTCTCGGCCTTCGACAATCAGCGCGTGCGTGTGCCCGGCGCCACCCTGACCGGCCTGCCCGACGCCCCGCCGCCGGTGCGCCCGACCGGCGCCCCCGAGGCCCCGCGCCCCGCAGCGGCGGCGCCGGCCCAGCCCTCGGCCCCGGCCCCGGCCGACCCGGCCGGCGGTTTCCCGCTGCGCGGCAGCGGCGGCAACGGCTCCGCGTTCCCGACCCGAGGCGGCGGCAGCGGCGGTTTCCCGCTGCGCGGCACGCCCGGCGGCCAGGACGCCGAGGCCCCGTCGGCCGTACCCCAGCAGGGCGGCGAACTGCCCGTCCGCACCCAGCAGTCCCCGTACGGCGAGGGCTCCCCCTCCGGCGGCTTCAGCGCGTTCGGCGGCGCCGCCCCGTCTGCCCCTTCCGCTGGGGAGGAGATCCCGCCTCACCCGTACCGGTCCGAGCCGTTCGCCGACCCGTTCGGTCGCTCGACCCCCGGCGAGCCCGGCCTTCCCAGCCGTGCGCCCGACGGATCCGGTGCGGCGCTGCCCGACCCGTTCGGCCGCGGCACCTCCGACGGTCAGGCACCCTTCGGTTCGGCCCATGCCGCGGCCGAACCGCCGGCGTACGGCTCCGCTCGCCCGGCTCCGTTCGGTGAAAGCGCGCCGGAGGAGAACGCCGGCTCCCCAGCGGCCTACGGCTCGGCCCGCCCGTTCGGGCCGTCCGACGCCGAGTCGCCCTACGGCGCACCCGCGCGTTCCGAGGCCCCCGCCTACGGCTCCAGCTCCGATTCCAGCTCCGATTCCAGCTTCGGCCCCGATGCCAGCTCCGGCTTCGGCCCCGGTTCCGGTTCCGGTTCCGGTTCCGGCTTCGGCGAGGCGGCGGCCGACGAGCACGCGCCCTACCGGCGTCCCGCGCCGACCGGCGACAGCCCGTCCGGATATCCGCAGCGGGTGCCCGGCGCCGCCCTCGGCGCCCTGACCGGCTCGGCCGGCCCCGACTCCCGCAACGGTGCGGTGCCGCAGCCCCGCGATGCCTCCGACCTGCCGCCCGGCGCCCCCGCGAGCGGTTCCGCCTCGGTCAGCCCCGCTCCGGGCTCGCCCTCGACAGGCGCGGCCACCTCCGGCTCGGCAGCACCCGGCGCCCCGGCGTTCGGTTCAGCCGGCGCGGCCCCGGCCGGCTCGTCCGGCGCGGCCCCGGCCGGCTCATCCGGCGCGGCCCCGGTCGGCCCACCCGGCGCGGCCACGTTCGGCTCGGCCGGCTCCCCCGCGTTCGGTTCAACGGATTCCTCCTCGTACGGCTCAGCCGACCCCGGCGCGTTCCGCTCAGCCGACTCCGCCCCGTTCGATTCAGCCGACCCCGGCGCGTTCCGCTCAGCCGACTCCGCCTCGGCGGGATCCGCCGGCTCGGCCTCCGGCGGACCGGCCGGATCCGGTGCGGTCGGTTCGGCACGACCGGTCACGGCCAGCGCGTCGGTGCCGACGACCAGCCGGGTCGCCCCGGTCGAGGCCACCGAACTGCCGCCGCAGGCAGCCAGCCCGCAGGCGCGGGTCTACGGCCGGGCGGCACCCGCCGAGCCCGACCAGGAAAGCGCCTCCTCCGCGAACTTCCCGTCGGCCCCGGCCCAGGACTTCCAGCCGGCCGCCGACTTCAGCGAGCCGACCGGCATGTTCACCGCGCGTCCCGACGAGGGCTTCGGCCAGCGCCCGGACGAGCCCGGCACCCCCGGCGTCGCCCCGCAGTCACCGGCCCGGGCCAGCGCCCGCGTCTCGCCCACCGGCGCCGCTTCGGCCTCGGCGGCGATCCCGGCCGGCGCCCCCGCCGCGCCGGAAACCGCCTCGCCTTACGGCCCCGGCGCGGACGGTTCGCCCTACGGCAACCAGCCCGGCTCCGGCCCGGAGGGCTCGCCCTACGGCGGTGGCACCTACGGCTCGCCCTCCAGCGGTGCGCCCGCCGGCAACGCTCCCGCCAGCGGCTCACCGTTCGGCGGTGGCACCTACGGTTCGCCCTCCAGCGGTGCGCCCACGGGTAACGCCCCCGCCAGCGGCTCACCGTTCGGCGCCGCCCCGGAGAAGCCAGCGAGCGGTTCGCCCTACGGCCAGCCCGGCGACGCCCCGTTCGGCCAGCAGAACGATTCGCCATACGGAGCCCAGCAGGGCGATTCGCCGTACGGCGGACAGCAGGGCGATTCGCCGTTCGGCGGACAGCAAAGCGACTCTCCGTTCGGCGGCCCGCAGGGCGACTCGCCATACGGCCAGCAGAGCGATTCGCCGTTCGGCGGCCAGCAGAACAGTCCGCTGTACGGCGGCCAGCAAGGCGACTCTCCGTTCGGCGGCCCGCAGGCCGACTCGCCATACGGCGCACAGCAGGCCGACTCCCTGTACGGCAAGCAAGGTGACTCGCCGTTCGCTCCGCAAGGCGACGGGCAGCCTGACTCGCCGTACGGGCAGCAGAACGACTCGCCCTTCGGTGCGCCCGCTGGGTCGTCGTTCGGGCCGCGGCCGGGTGAGTCGCCGAACGGCAACTCGCCGTTCGGGCCTCGGCCCGGTGACGCGCCGTTCGGGGAGCGTCCGGGGGCTCGGCCCGATCAGTTCAACGAGCTCACCACCGATGTCGCCGGCCGCGACCAGCAGCCCTACGTGCCCGCGCCCGCGCTGCCGCCGATGCCTCCAGGCCTCAACGGCTTCTCCGGGCCGAACGGCGGTCAGCCGGGCGGCTTCGTGCCGGGCAGTGGGCCCGACGGCGGCTTCGGGCCCGAGACCAGCGGCGGCTTCGGCAGTGCGGCGAGCCGGGCCACGGTGACCCCGCCCAGCCCGAACGACACCACCAGCTGGCCTGGTCCCGACTCCGACCAGGGCAAGTTCGACAGCTTCAAGCCGGACGCCCCGGCGGCGAAGCCGGAGACGCCGCACGTACGGGTGTTCCCGATCCTGCTCGCCGTCGTGCTCGGCGCGATCGTCCTGCTCGGTGTCGTCTTCGGCCTGGTGTTCCTGGTCGCCGGCGGCAAGGACGAGGCTGCCATGAAGACCGGCGACTGCGTCAAGCAGGACGGTTCGGCCGCGGTCAAGGCCGAGTGTGGCGGCAGCAACACCTTCAAGGTCGTCTCCATCGTGGACGACAAAACCCAATGCGCCGACCCGGCCAACCCGTCGGTTCTCACCACCACCGGCGACGGCAAGTCGCAGGTGCTCTGCCTCAAGCCCAACAAGTGACCGCCTTGTCATCCTGACCACCTTCGTGCCGTGCCGGCGTCGCCGGTACGGCACGATGGTCGGATGACTGGACGTGTGCGGGCGCCGGAGCTCCGGGGCCGAGGCTGGCTGAACACCGGTGGCCGGGATGTGACCCTCGCCGACCTGCGCGGCAAGATCGTCATTCTGGACTTCTGGACCTTCTGCTGCATCAACTGCCTGCACGTGCTCGACGAGCTGCGGCCGCTCGAGCAGAAGTACGGTGACGCCCTGGTCGTGATCGGCGTCCACTCACCGAAGTTCGAGCACGAGCGCGACCCGAAGGCGCTGGCCGCCGCCGTGGAGCGGTACGGCGTACACCACCCGGTCGTCGACGACGGCGACATGCACCTCTGGCAGCAGTACGCGGCCAAGGCCTGGCCCACGATCGCGGTCGTCGACCCGACCGGCTACCTGGTCGCCTCGATGGCCGGCGAGGGCCACGCCGAGGGACTGTCCCGCCTGATCGACGAGCTGATCGCCAAGCACACCGCCGACGGCACGCTGCACCGCGGCGACGGCCCGTACGTGCCGCCGCCCGCGCCCGACACCCTGCTGCGCTTCCCCGGCAAGGCGATCGAGCTGGCCAACGGAAACCTGCTGGTCAGCGACTCCACCGGCCACTCGGTGGCCGAGATCGAGGCGGACGGCGAGACGCTCGTACGCCGGTTCGGCCCGTTCAACGAGCCGCAGGGCCTGCTGCTGCTCCCGTCCGACGTCGCCGCCACCGCCGGCTACGACGTGGTCATCGCCGACACCGTGAACCACCAGTTGCGCGGGCTGCGCCTGTCCGACGGCGAGATCACGCTGGTCGCCGGCTCGGGCCGCCCCTGGCGTTCCGCCGTCGACGAGCACCCGCACGACGCGCTCGCCACCGACCTCTCCTCGCCGTGGGACCTGGCCTGGTTCGACGACAAGGTGATCATCGCGATGGCCGGCATCCACCAGCTCTGGTGGTTCGACCCGATCAAGCGCACGGTGGGCGTCTACGCCGGCACCACTGTCGAGTCGCTGCGCGACGGCCCGATTCCCGACGTCTGGATGGCGCAGCCGTCCGGCCTCTCCGTCGGCGGTGACCGGCTGTGGATCGCCGACAGCGAGACCTCGGCCGTCCGCTACATCGAGGCCGGGGTCATGCACACCGCGGTGGGCCAGGGCCTGTTCGACTTCGGTCACGTGGACGGCCCGGCCAAACAGGCTCTGCTCCAGCATCCGCTCGGCGTGGCCGCCCTGTCCGACGGCTCGGTCCTGATCGCCGACACCTACAACGGCGCTGTCCGCCGCTACGACCCCGCCACCGACACGGTTTCGACCGTCGACTCGGGCCTGGCCGAGCCGAGCGACGTGCTGGTCACCTCGACCGGCGACGTGATCGTGGTCGAGTCGGCCGCCCACCGGCTGACCCACCTGGCCCCCGGCGCCGTCCAGAGCGTGGCCGGGGAACGCCACCGCACCGAGCGCCCGCCCACGCCTGTCGCCTCCGGCGAGCTGACCCTGGACGTCATCTTCACACCGGCGCCGGGCCAGAAGCTGGACACGCAGTTCGGCCCGTCCACCCGCCTGGAGGTTTCCGCGTCGCCGCCGGAGCTCCTGCTTTCCGGCGCCGGCGTCACCACGGACCTGTCGCGCCCGCTGGTGATCAACCCCGACGTACCCAAGGGCGTTCTTCAGGTCGTGGCCCAGGCCGCCACCTGCGACGTCGACGTGGAGTTCGCCGCCTGCCACCTGACCCGCCAGGACTGGGGCGTCCCGGTGGTCGTCACCGCCGACGGCCCCGACCGTCTCCCGCTGATCCTCCGAGGCTTGGACGAGGCGTAGCCCAGGGCCCGCCCTCCCAGAAGGGGGCCCCCATCCTCTACAGCCATCCTCCCCGAATCAGCGATGACCGCGAAGAGGGCTGTGGATAACTCACGATCCTGTGGATGAAGCGAACGGCGCAACGGTCAGCCCGGCTTCGCGCAACCCCGCGCGGACCCGGGCGGCCAGCGACACCGCGCCGGGCGTGTCCCCGTGGACGCAGATCGACGTGACCGGCGACGGCACCACCCGGCCGTCGACGGTCTCGACCACCTGCTCGACCGCCATCCGTACAGCCTGATCCACCACCGCGTCCGCGTCGTGCAGCACCGCGCCCGGCTGCGAGCGCGGCATGAGCGTCCCGTCCGCCTGGTAGCCCCGATCCGCGAAGCCTTCACCCACCACGGTCAACCCGGCGTCAACAGCGAGCCGGCTAAGTGTCGACCCCGGCTGGCAGAGGACCGGCAGCGCCGCGTCGTAGGCGCGGACCGCCGCGACCACCGCCCCCGCCTGCACCTCGTCGACCGCCGCCACGTTGTAGAGCGCCCCGTGCGGCTTCACATACGCAACCCGGCCGAAGGCGCTCAACGCCCCGATCTGGTACAGGATGTCGTCGCGGAGCTCGTCCGGCTCGTACTCGATCCGCCGCCGTCCGAAGCCCGCGAGATCGCGATAGCCGACCTGGGCGCCGATCGCCACGCCTTTGGCGGTTGCCGCTTCGCAGACGCGCCGCATGGTGGACGGGTCGCCGGCGTGGAAGCCGCAGGCCACGTTGGCCGAGGTCACGATGTCGAGCAGCGCCTCGTCGTCGCCGAGGCGCCACCGGCCGAATCCTTCGCCGAGGTCGGCGTTGAGGTCAATGGAGGGCACGGAACCGAACCGTAGTCCCCGGCCGCGCCTGCGCGAGTGGGGTGACGTCGTCGACCACGCCGATCACCGGGTAGCCGCCGGTTGTCGGGTGGTCGGCCAGGAAGATCAACGGCTGCCCGTCGGCCGGCACCTGAATCGCGCCCAGCACCACCCCTTCGGAGGGCAGTTCGCCGGCCTTGGTGCGGGTCAGGGCGCTGCCGGCCAGCCGGCAGCCGACGCGGTTGCTCATCGGGCTCACCCGGTACGGGTTCTCGAACAGCTCCCGGCTCTCGTACCAGTCGTCGCGCGGACCGAGCCACACCCCGAGTTCCAGCTCCGTGGGGTGGTTAGCCGGCGAACCACCTTCCACGACCGCCGCCCCGCCGGCCGTTCCGATCGGCAGCGTCGCCCCGTCGGTGAGCTTGGCCGGCCCGAGCCCCGACAGCGTGTCGGTCGATCGGCTGCCCAGCACCGGCTCGACGTCGATCCCGCCGGCCACCGCGATGTAGGACCGCACACCCGTGGCGGCCCGGCCGATGTCGAGCACCGAGCCCGCCGGCACCTCGACCACGCCTTGAGAAAAAGCGCCTTGGAAAGAAGCGCCTTGGAGAGAAGCGCCCGTGACCGCGACCCGCGCCGCCCTCTCGAACCGCAGCGAGCATCCCATCAGCGTGGTCTCCAGCCCGGCCGCCTCCGGCGGGTTGCCGACCATCGCGTTGGCCCGCCGCAGCGCCGGCCCGTCCAGCGCCCCCGACCGGGGAACCCCGAGATGGGCGTACCCGGGCCGGCCGAGATCCTGCACAGTCGTCAAGGGGCCGGCCCGCATCACCGTGATCATGAGGTGGGCACGAGCTTCACGCGAGCTCCCGGGCTGAGTGTGGCCGGCGCGTCCCGGCGTACGTCAAATAATTTCAAGGCCGTACGGCCGACCAGCCGCCACCCGCCCGGCGAAGCTGACGGATAAATCCCGCAATAGGTGTCGGCAAGCGCCACCGACCCGGCCGGAACGCGAGGCCGCGGAGCGGCGAGCCGGGGAACCGCCCATTCCGATGGCAGGCCGCGCAGATAGCCGAAACCGGGAGCAAAGCCGCTGAAAGCCACCGTGAAGTCCGTCGTGACGAGCCGTCCGATCGCCTCGTCCACCGTCACCTGCCAGAGATCGGCGACGTCGGCCAGGTCTTCGCCGTCGAAGACGGTCGGCACTTCCACGAGCGGCCCCTCGACCGCCGGGGCTGCCTCCAGCGACGAGGCCCAGCTCTCCACCAGCGAAGCCGTGCCCGGAGCGACGCCGTCGAGCAGCACGGTCGCCGCCCCCGGAACGATGTCGATCACCGAGAGTTCACCTCGGCCGCGCCGCCGCCAAAGCTCCCGGCGCCACGATTCGACCTGGTCGGAGTCGTGGCACTCGATCAGCAGCGCAGTCGCGCCGACCTGTCGTAGCCTCATCACGACACCCTAGTTCTACTTGCCAGTAACTTACGATACCGTAACCTGGAGTCGTGACGACCTCCGCACCGTTTCGAATGAAGCCGGCCGATCTCGGCAAGCCGCGCCTTCGCGGCCGGTTGCACCAGTATGCGTTCTTCGTCGCCGTCGTCGGCGGCATCGTGCTGTGCTCGATCGCGCTCAGCCGACCGGGCTTCTCGCCGTTCTTCAGCGTCCTGGTCTACAGCGCGACCGTCTGCGGCCTGTTCGGCATCAGCGCGCTCTACCACCGTCGGGTCTGGAGCGAACGCGGCTACCAGATCATGCGGCGGGCCGACCACTCGATGATCTTCATCTTCATCGCCGGCACGTACACACCGTTCTGCGTCCTGCTGCTGCATCCGGGCAAGGCGACGATGATGCTGTCGCTGATCTGGGGCGGAGCCCTCGGCGGGGTGGCCCTCAAGACGATCTGGCCGCACCTGCCGCGCTGGGCCGGGGCGCCGCTCTACCTCGCGCTGGGCTGGGGCGCCGTCGCGATCCTGCCCGACGTCCTGCACACCGGCGGCGTCACCTGCCTCGTCCTGCTCGCGGTGGGCGGGGTCATCTACAGCGTCGGCGCCGTCTTCTACGCGCTGCGCCGGCCCAACCCGTGGCCCGCGGTCTTCGGTCACCACGAGTTCTTCCACGCGTGCACACTGGTGGCCGCGCTCTGCCACCACATCGCGATCTACTTCGCGCTGTACGCGTAGTCGGTCTTGACGCCCGGGTTGTCATAGGCGACCCGGGCCCGCTGCACATCCTCGATGTGGGTCTCGGCCCAGTTCTCCAGCGCCCTGACCAGTCCCAGCAGGCTCTGACCGAGCTCGGTGAGCCGGTAGTCGACGCGCGGCGGCACCTCGGCGTGCACCGTACGGATGATCAGGCCGTCGCGCTCCAGGCCCCGCAACGTCTGGGTCAGCATCTTCGGGCTCACGCCCTGGATCTTCTTCGACAGCGCCGTATAGCGCTGCGGCCCGTCGGCCAGCATCACCACGATCAGGACACTCCACGTGTCGCCGATCCGGTCGAGAATCTGCCGGCTCGGGCAGTCCTTCGCGTACGCGGTCACTTCCATGCGGGTAAGTATTGCACTCCAAGGTGCCTACTATCGAATGGGAAGTGTTGGCTGACCAGGCATGTTGGCTCCAACTGGCAGACCAATCCAGAGGAGCTCCCATGACCATCGTTGTTACCGGCGCCACCGGACATCTCGGCCGCCTCGCCATCGAGTCGTTGCTGGCCAAGGGCGTACCGGCCACTGACATCGTCGGCATCGGCCGCCAGGTCGAGAAGATCGCCGACCTCGGTGTGACGGTCAAGAAGGCGTCATACGAGGACCCGGAGAGTCTGCGAGCTGCCTTCGAGGGTGCGGACAAGGTCCTGTTCATCTCGGCCAGCGAGCCCGGCCAGCGCATCTCGCAGCACACCAACGTCGTCGAGGCCGCGAAGGCCGCCAGGGTCGGGCAGATCGTCTACACCAGCGCGCCGAAGGCCGACACCACCGACATGAAGCTGGCCGGTGAGCACGCGGTCACCGAAAAGCTGATCAAGGACTCCGGGCTTCCGTACGTGATTCTGCGGAACGGCTGGTACGTCGAGAACTACCCGGTCGACCAGGCGGTCGAGCAGGGCCTGGTCGGCGCGTCCGGCGACGGCAGGATCAGCCTGGCTCCCCGCGCCGACTACGCCGAGGCGGCCGCGGCGGTCCTCGTCACCGACGGGCACGAGGGCAGGACCTACGAGCTGGGCGGCGAAGCCCTCACCAAGGCCGAGCTGGCCGCCGAGATCTCCCGCCAGACCGGCAAGCCGGTGACCTACACCGACCTGGACGTCGACAAGTACATCGAGCTGCTGGTCGGCGTGGGCCTGCCGCGCGCGGCGGCCGAGGTCTTCGCCGACGTCGACCGGGCCACGGCGGAGGGCGCGCTCTTCGTTCCGCGCGACGACCTCGAGAAGCTGCTCGGCCGGCCGGCGACCCCGGTCGCGGACGCCGTCAAGGCCGCCGTCTGATCCGCCGGTGAAGCGCGCGACGCCGGCACGGCCGCTAGGGGGAAGCGGCCGGCCGGCGTCGCGGGTCTTTTGTCAGTAACCCGGGGGCGGGGGCGGCGGGGCGTCCTCGCGCCGGGTCTCGCGGTACTCGCTGCGAATCTGCTGGTTCGGAGCGACCACCGGAGCGGCGGTCTGCCGGGTCACCACCGTGCGGCGCCGGCTGTTCCAGTACCAAAGCGTGATGATGAGCCCGACCAGGCCGGCCGCCATCAGGATCCAGCCGATGATGTTGATGTCGAGCCCGCTGATGTCCGCGTTGACGGCGAACGCGAGAATCGCGCCTACCGCCAGCAGGAAAATGCTGCCGCCGATGCCCATCACGGGCCTCCTTGATCATCACCGGGGTCAATGCGTTGATGATGGGTTACCCACCCGCCCGATTCCTCAATCAGACAAACTGTCGGCATGACCGCACGGACGCTCGTTCTGCTCCGCCACGCCAAGGCCGAGATCATCGGCGACAATCAAGACGACTTCGACCGTAAGCTGACCGAGCGCGGTGAGGCCGACGCCGACGCCGCCGGCGCCTGGCTGGCCGACGAGCGCCTTCACCCCGACCTGGTCCTCTGCTCCACCGCCGCCCGTACCCGCCAGACCTGGCAGGGTGTCTCGATCGCGCTGGCCCAGGCCAAGCCGGGCGGCGGCGCTCCTGAGGTGCGTTACGAGGAGTCGCTCTACCTCGGCGGACGCACCGAGGTCTTCGACCTGTTGCGCGCCGTCCCCGACTCGGTTCGCACGGTCCTGGTGGTGGGCCACAACCCCACCGTCTCCGAGGTCTCGCTGCTCCTGATCCCGGACGAGCAGTACGACGGCAACGACATCGTGCTCAAGACAGCGGGGCTCGCCGTCCACCGGGAGGAAGGTTCCTGGTCGACGACGGAGCCCCGCGCCATGCACCTGATCGGGCGGCACACCGCCCGCGGTTAACGCTTGACGGTCACCGCCACGCTGCTGGCCCGGCCGTCGTTGTAGCCGGCCTTGCGGGCCACGACGGTGAGCACGAGCTTCTTGGCGCGCATCGCCTTGGTCAGCTTCAGCTTCGTGCCGGTGCTGATCAGCTTGCCGTTCAAGCGCCACTCGTAGCGGTACGAGTCCGGCTTGAACGACCAGCCGCCGGTGGAGACGGACAGGGTGCGGCCGACCTTGGGCGTGCCGAGGACGACCGGCCGCTTGGTGCTCCGGGGCGCCGCTCCCTTGGCGACCACGGCCGAGGCGGCCGACGTGGCGGCGCCGGACGGGTGACCGGCGCGGCTCGCCGTCACCGTGACGGTCAGGCGCTTGCCGAGCACGGCCGGACCGGGCCGGTACGACTGGAAGACCGCCCCCTTGATCGTCACGCCGTTCGCGGCCCAGCGGTAGGTGTACGCGGTCGGCGCGGGCGTCCAGGCGCCCACGACGGCCTTGACGACCGAGCCGACCGCGACGGCGCCGGTGATCGACGGCGCCCTGGTGGCCTTCACCGGAGCGGGCGGGGCCGGCGGCGCCGGCGGCGCCGCCACACCGGTGGTGAGCGCGGCGCCCTGGCCGTCGGCCGGCTGCACGGTCAGCGACCAGCCGTACGTGCCGTCGGCGACGGCCCGCCCGGCCGAGTCCTTGCCGTCCCAGGTCGCGGTGACCAGGCCACGGGCGGACGTGCCGGAAATCGTACGAAGCACCCCGCCGGCCGAGTTGCGGAAGGTCAGCTGCCAGGACGAGCCCGGCTTCGACAGCCACCAGCTGCCCGACCAGTTGGCGACGGTGGTCGGCACCGTGGAGTCGATGACGCTCAGCGCGGAGGTGGGAACGCCACTCGGGACCACGTGAACGCGCTCGTCCTGGTCGGCCCAGGCGACGCCGCCGCCGAAGCGGTCCACCGTCCACGAGTCACGCGGGCGGGTCGACGGCCCGACCGCGCCGATCACCCGGGCCACCTGACCGGGATGGTAGAGGTCGGTCAGCCTCAGCTCGCCTGCCTCGGTCTGCTCGGCGTAGTAGCCGTCGCCCAGCAGCACCCTCTGCCCCGGAGCGCCGACGTTGGTCTTCGCCACCCGGTCGTAGACGCCGGCGCCGTACACCGTGCCGTACTCGTTGCAGGCCCAGTAGACCCAGCGGCCGACGGCCTGCAGCTCGGTCGGCTTGCAGTCGTTGCTGGTCGTGAAGGACTCCACGGCGGTCGTGCCGGGGATGCGGGTGGCGGTCACCTTGCCGCCCTCGGCCGCGGCGCTCCACAGCGTGTTTCCCCAGACGGCGGCCGAGACGTAGTTGCGCTTCTGCACCACGGACCCCGACCGGAAGTCGCCGACGCTCTGCGCTCCGCCGCCGTTGTCGATCAGCCCGTACCGGCCGGACAGGTCGGTCAGATCGGCGGAGGAGAAGCCGGTGTTCACCGTCGGGCCCGCGGTCGAGGTGGACCCGTTGGCATACAGGACGGTCTTTTCGCTGTACGTGGCTTCGCGGCGCCCGTGGTACCCGGTGCCGTCGGCGAACATGGTGACGCAGGCCGGCTCGCTGCCGTTGATGTAGCAGGACGCGTCGTCGCCCATGAGCCAGGCGTCCTGGGTGCTCTTCTCGATCCCGGGCGTCCCGCCGGTGGCCAGCCAGGTGCTCCGGTACGCGCCCAGGTAGGTCGAGGGCTCGTAGATCGTGCTGTTGACCGCGGTGGTGAGGATGCCGCTGCCCAGCGCGATGCCCCACGTCCGGGCCGGCATCGGGGCCACGTCGGCCACCTCGGCCCGCTTGAGCGAGCCGTCGGCGGCCTGGGTGATCCGGTAGATGCCCCAGTCGAGGTCGCCGTACTGGACGAACTTCGCCGCGCCGGCCACCAGAACCGAGCCGTCCGGCGCCTGGACGATCTCGTGCGCGGCCGGGCTCATGACCTGGGTCAGGCCCGCGTCGGGCTCGTCGACCGGCAGCGACCACAGTTCCTGGCCGCGGTAGAGGTTGTTGCCGGGACCGACCGGGTCGACCGCGAGCAGGGAGGAGCCCACGATGCCGTACGCGGCGTCGGCGGTGAACGGCCCGGACTCGGCGGTCCGCGGCGCGGCCGTCAGATCGTCCCGGTCGAACACGTCCATCTGCGACCGGGCCCACCGGTTCCGCACGATCGACTCGGCGCCGAGCCGGAAGCCCTTGACCTCCCAGCCCTCGTCGTCCGCGCCGAGCCGGTCGGGCAGCGCGGAGGCGGCCGCGGTGGCCAGGTCCACGATGGACCAGTGGGGCCACTGGTCGCCCGCCACCTTGTAGCGCAGAATGACCGAACGGGCGTCACCGTCCTCGACGGTGATCTCGGTGGCGGTGTCGGGCAGCCCCGGCACCGCGGTCGCGGAACCGGCGCGCCAGACGTGGACCTGCTGCGGTCCGTCGCCCTCGCCGGTGCTGGTGAGCACCACGCCGCCGAAGGTGCCCTGGTATGAGTGCCCATCGGGCAGCACGAGCTCGCTGGTGACGGCGCCCGCCCCGGACTGGAGTGTGACCCGCCCGTCCTGGTACACCGCGACCGTGTCGCTGCCGGCGCCGTACCACCCGGGGCTCCATGACGGGCCCGACGGGAAGTTGCCGCCGTCCTGGTTGTACTCGACCTTCCTGGGCAGGCGGAAGGTCAGCGCGGTGGCGACCTGAGTGGCGTAGCTGGTCCAGAGGAGGCGGTCGTCGCCCTCCTGGGCCCAGAGGAAGCCGCTGGTGCCCGCGTTGAGGATGCGGGTCGCACGGGGGACGTACCGGGACGCGGCCGGGACGACCACCTCGCCGGCGGGCGCCGCCGTCGCTCGGGTGACCGGCGCCGCCTGGGCGGGCAGACCGGTCAGGATGATTCCGACGCCTAGGGCCGTTGCGGCCAGACTCCGGATGGCTGGAGCCACCGATCCTCCTGGAGGAGAAGAAAGAGAGGTGTGGTGGCGTTTCCGGAAACCGTCACGGAGCGCGCCCCCGCACGCGTGGAGCGCAGCGTAACAGTCATCTATCTCGAAGATCAACGAAAAAGGCCGGCCTTCCGGCCGGCCTTTCTCCTGGTGGAACGGATCAGAAAACGTCTTCGGACAGGTCCATCAGGTCCAGGGTGGTGTTCTCGATGATGCGGCGGTCGGAGCCGACGCGCGGCAGGATCTCGCGGACGAAGAAGCGGGCCGCGGCGACCTTGCCCTCGTAGAAGTTCTTGTCGGCGGCCGAGACCTCGCGGCCGAGGGCCTTGAGGGCCACGTCGGCCTGGCGCAGCAGCAGCCACGCGAGGACGACGTCGCCCAGCGCGAGCAGGACGCGGCGGGAGCTCAGGCCCACCTTGTACAGCTCGCGGGTGTCGCCGCCCTGCACCGCGGCCAGCCAGCCCATGGTCACGCCGAGGATCTGCTGGAGCTCGCCCAGGGCCTTGCCGAGGGCGAGGCGCTCCTCCTTGAGCTGGCCGTTGCCGGCCTCGCTCTCGATGAACGACTGGATCTCGGTGGCGAGGGTCGCCAGCGCCCGGCCCTGGTCCTTCACGATCTTGCGGAAGATCAGGTCGAGGCTCTGGATCGCCGTGGTGCCCTCGTACAGGGTGTCGATCTTCGCGTCGCGGACGTACTGCTCCAGCGGGTAGTCCTGCAGGAAGCCGGAGCCGCCGAAGGTCTGCAGCGACTCGTGGCCGAGCAGTTCGTACGCCCGCTCCGAACCGACGCCCTTGACCAGCGGCAGCAGCAGGTCATTGACCTTGCTCGCGGCCTTGGCGGCGGCGGTGTCGCCGGCCGCCTCGGCGATGGCGATCTTGTCCTGCCAGGTCGCGGTGTAGATGACCAGCGCGCGCAGGGCCTCGGAGTACGACTTCTGCAGCATCAGCGAACGGCGCACGTCGGGGTGGTGCGTGATCGTGACGCGCGGGGCGGCCTTGTTGTCGTTCTGCACCAGGTCGGCGCCCTGTACGCGGTTCTTCGCGTACTCGAGGGCGTTCAGGTAACCCGTGGACAGGGTGGCGATCGCCTTCGTGCCGACCATCATCCGGGCGTACTCAATGATCATGAACATCTGCCGGATGCCCTCGTGCTTCTCGCCCAGCAGCCAGCCCTTGGCCGGAGTGCCGTGCTCGCCGAAGGTCATCTCGCACGTGTTGGAGGCCTTCAGGCCCATCTTGTGCTCGACGTTCGTGGCGTAGACGCCGTTGCGCTCGCCCAGCTCGCCGGTCTCGGCGTCGAAGTGGTATTTCGGCACGATGAACAGCGACAGGCCCTTGGTGCCGGGGCCGCCCACACCCTCCACGCCGACCGGGCGGGCCAGCACGTAGTGGACGATGTTGTCGGTCAGGTCGTGCTCACCCGAGGTGATGAAGCGCTTGACGCCCTCGATGTGCCAGGAGCCGTCCGGCTGCGGGATGGCCCGGGTGCGGCCGGCTCCCACGTCCGAGCCGGCGTCGGGCTCGGTGAGGACCATGGTCGAGCCCCACTGCTTCTCGACGAAGAGCTTCGCCCACTGCTTCTGCTCCTCGGTGCCCTCCTCGTGCACGACGTGCGCGAACGACGGGCCGGAGGAGTACATCCAGACCGGGGCGTTGGCGCCGAGGATGTTCTCGGCGAGCGCCCACCACAGGGCCCGCGGGGCGAGGGTGCCGCCGAGGCTGCTCGGCAGGTCGAGGCGCCAGAACTCGGAGGCCATCCACTGCTCGAACGACTTCTTGAACGACTCCGACAGCGGCGCGGTGTGCGTGGCGGGGTCGAAGACCGGCGGGTTGCGGTCGGCCTCGGTGTAGCTGGTCGCGAGATCTTCGGTCGCGAGGCGGTGCACCTCGGTCAGAACGTCCTTGGCGGTCTCCGCGTCGATGTCCTCGTACGGCGCCTGGCCGAACGCACGATCAGCCTCGAAGACCTCGAACAGATTGAACTGGAGGTCCCGAAGGTTGCCCTTGTAGTGAGTCATGGTGCTGGCCCCGCTCTCCGAACGCCCGCCGGTCTTGGAGTTACCCGTCAGTAACCCCCACTGTATTACTGATCGGTAGAGGCGGACAAGCCGCAAGCCGTTTCGTGACCGACCACCCGCGTGTGGGGGTCTGTCCGTCGGTTCGCACATCAAACGCCTCCGATCGGGTGGGCAGCAGGACAGCCGTTCGGCTATTTGCGTGCTCCCATGCGCCCCAGACGTATCGGAGGGTTCTTCGGCTCGTTGCTGTGGATAGACGTTCATTCAAGCCGCCAAGGGGGCGCGCATGTTCGCCACGATCAAGAGCCTGATTCCGGAGCCTCGCCAGGCGGACCAGCCACGTCACTACGTCGGGCGCCACCGCAAGCCGGAACCCGTGCCCGTACCGATCTCGCCCGCGCCCGCTCCGCCCACCGGCGAGTCGGTTCCCGAGGGCGACGC
Source organism: Actinoplanes sp. NPDC048988 (assembly GCF_043197815.1). Classification (NCBI taxonomy): domain Bacteria; kingdom Bacillati; phylum Actinomycetota; class Actinomycetes; order Micromonosporales; family Micromonosporaceae; genus Actinoplanes; species Actinoplanes sp. NPDC048988. The sequence continues at coordinate 38,370 of NZ_JBICTW010000026.1, forward strand.
TTCGGCTCTCGAGGGCAAGACCCAGGAGATCGCCGCGGCTTAACTGCCCGCGGCGCCGACCTCCCAGCTCGGCATCGGCATCGTCGCGCCGCCGTCCGGGCCCGCGTACTCCAGCAGGACCAGCGCGATGTCGTCCTCGAGACGGCCGTGCACCCAGTCGACCAGGGCGGTCTCGAGCGAGGCGAGACCATCACCGACCGTGCCGTGGCCCAGCAGCCGCCAGGCCCGGTCGGCGGTCGGGAAGAACTCGCCCTCCCGGCGGGCCTCGCCGAGCCCGTCGGTGAACAGCAGCAACCGGTCGCCCGGCTCCAGCCGCTCGACCCGCGCCTTCACCTCGGGCATGAAACCCAACGGGGGCGCCGGCGCCGGCGGCTCCAGCGGAATGACCTGGCCTCGCCGCAGCAGCAGCGGGGCCGGGTGTCCACAGTTGACGATCGTGAGCGTGCCGCCCCGCTCCTCGACCAGGGCCGCGGTCACGAAATCCTCGTCGCCGACGCTGCGCGCGACCGCCCGGTCGAGGTCGGTCACCAGAGCTTTCAGATCATTGCGTTCGTACGCCACGTGCCGGTACGAGCCGAGCACGATGCTGGCCAGGCGGACGGCGTCCAGGCCCTTGCCGCGCACGTCGCCGATGATGATGCGAACCCCGTACGGCGTGTCGAGCGCCTCGTAGAGGTCCCCGCCGATGTCGGCCGCGGCCGTGGCCGAGATGTAACGCCCGGCGACCGCGAGCGAGCCGACCTGCGGGCCGAGCGGCCGCAGAACCGCCTGCTGGGCGACCGCGGCCAGGCGCTGCAACTCGGCGATCTTGTCGTCCTGACGCTGCCTGATCATGGCCACCGCCGACGCGATGCCGGTGGCCAGCAGAATGCCGATCAGGTTGACCATGCCGGCCACGCTGACCGGCCCGGCCGCGCCGACGAAGGCCACCCCGACGATCGTCGCGACGATCCCGACGACGAGAACCGTCTGCCAGAAGGCGAAGACGGCGGCCAGGAACGGGACGGCCGCGAACAGGCCCACGAAGTCGGCGGTGCGCGGGTCGGCCAGCTCCACCGCGGACACGACGGCGAGCAGCACGACGGCCGCGCCGAGGCCGGCGCGGGATCCAGGGCTCAGCGGGCGGCGACGGCCCGACGACGGAGTAGGCATGGTTACGCGACACAGCATGCCCGATCAGAGCGACGGACTGCACTAACTTGACCCGTAGTCTGAGCGGGTTCTGACCGCGCGGCGGAATGCTTCAGCCGCACGATGACAGGATGTCGGCGTGGCGAGCGACTTCCGTGATCACCTTCGTGATCGCCTCAAGGCCGGTTTCCGCTGGACCGACCCCGGCGACGGCAGCGGCTATCTGGTCAGCGACCGGTCCGGCTGGTGGCGCGACCCGGTGATCCTCGACAAGCTCGGCGACGGCCTGGCCGGCCTGTTCCGCGCCGACCACCCGACCGTGGTGGTCGCTCCGGAGGTGACCGGTTTCCTGGTCGGCCCGCTGGTGGCCCGGGCGCTGGGCGTCGGCTTCGTCGAGGCCTACCGGGCCGGGGCGCGACGGCCGATCGCCGAACCGATGATCTGGGCCGAGATCCCGTCCGATCATCGGGGCGAGAAACAGCATTTGGGGGTACGCCGTCAGCTGCTCACGCCGGACGACCGCGTGCTCGTGGTCGACGACTGGGCGTCCACCGGCGCCCAGGCCCGGGGCCTGCGCACCCTGTTCGGCGCCGGCTACGTGGGCACCGCGGTGATCGTGGACGAGACGCCGCCGCCGGTGGCTCGCGAGTTGACCATCCGCGGCCTGCTCAGCGGCGACGACATCGAGCCCTAGTCGGTGACCAGGCCCCGGTTGGCGACGTAGCCGACCGGGGTGTACTCGGCGACACCGGCCTTGACGTACGGGTCCTCGGCGATCAGTTCGAGGGCCCGCTCCCGCTCGGTCACCTTCAGCACGAGCACCCCACCGACCGGCGGGTCCTGCCGCCCGGCCGAGGCGAGCAGTCCGCGCTGCTCAAGCGAGTCCACAAAGGCCAGGTGCTCGGCCCGGACGGCGTCGACCTGCTCGACCGGCACGACGTACTTCGAGATCATCAGATACACGTCCGCAATCGTACGATCAATTTCATGAACGACTTCGGGCAGTACGGCATCTGGGTGCCCGGCCGCTTCTGGCCGGACGACGCCAACGTGGTCGCCGCGGCGGCGCATGAGCTGGAAGAACTGGGCTACGGCTCGGTGTGGATCGGCGGCAGCCCGCCGGACGACCTGTCCCTGCCCGAGGCCATCCTGGCCGCCACGTCGACACTGGTGGTGGGCACCAGCATCGTCGACATCTGGCACAGCGACGGCGACGAGCTCGCGGCCAGCCACTTCCGCCTGAGCTCCCTGTTCCCCGGCCGCTTCTACCTGGGCGTCGGCTCGGGCCACGCCCCCACCGCGGCCTCGGTCGGCGAGGCGTACGTCAAGCCCTTGACCAGGCTCAAGTCCTTCCTCACGGACAAGCTCGAGCGCGTCCCGCACGAGGAACGCCTGATCGCGGCCCTGGGCCCGAAGACCCTGGAGGCGGCCCGCGACCTGACCGCCGGCGCCCTGCCGTACCTGATGCCACCCGCCCACGCCGCCGAGGCCCGCGCGATCCTGGGCCCCGACCGCCTGCTCATCCCCGAACAGAAGGTCTTCGTCGGCACCGATCCCGCCCAGGCCCGGGCGGTGGCCCGCCGGGTCCTGAAGCCCTACCTGACGCTGCCCAACTACACCAACCAGTGGCGCCGCTTCGGCCTGACCGACGACGACCTGGCCCACGACGGCAGCGACGCCTTGGTCGACCTGACGGTCACCTGGGGCGGCCCGGACGCGATCCGCACCGGCATCCGGACCCACTTCGACGCCGGCGCCGACCACGTCGCCATCCAGGCCCTCTCGGCCGACGCCAGCCCGCACCTCCCCCGAGACGAGTGGCGCCGCATCGCCGAGATCCTTTTCTGAGGTTTCTTCCGGGCGGTTCCGGGCGACCGAGCGGCCGATGTTGCCGGACACTTCCGAAAAGTTACCTTTCAGGAGTGTTTTTGCAGATCACCGCGCGACCGGACCCCCGGCTGGTCGCCACCGCCCTGCGCCACGGCCTGCGCCGTCCGGTGCTGATCGCCCGGGTGGCCGGCTGGGCCGCGATCGCACTGGCCGCCCTGCACGTCCTGACCGGCAGCGGCCTGGACATCCCCCTGCTGGCGGTCGGCGCACTCCTGGCCGTAGGCGTCCCCCTCCTCCTGATCACCACCGGCACCCGCCGCTCGGTCGACGCGGGCCATCTGACGACATACGAGATCAGCGACAGCGGCGTGGCCCTCTCCACCCTCGAAAGCCGCCACGCCTACGCCTGGACCGCCTTCACCACAGTCGCTCACCTGCCCCACCAGCTCGTCTTCGCCCGCAGCCGCGCCCGCTTCCTCCCCATCCCCACCACCGGCCTGACCCCGGCCCAGATCGACCAGGTTCTGGGCACCGCCGCCCGCCACGGCCTCCAGATCCACCACAGCCATGGCACCCTCACCCCATGAGACGGTTCTTGGTCGTCCACGACTACGGCATGGGCGGTTTGTGGTGGTGGGTATGGGCCACGTCCCCCGAGGACATCCTGGAAACCATCGCCGAGGTCGAGGTGATCACCGACGAGGCGACCATCCGCGAGATGGGCCCCCTGGCTGAGGAGGAGCTGCACTTGGACGCCCTCTCCGGAACTTCCTTGGCCGACCTGCGAGACCAGCGCACCGCCCATCGCTCACTACCCGGCTACGGCGCCTTAGCCGGCCGTGACCGCGTATACCTACGCGAAGACGAGGACCAAACCATCACCTTCGTGGAGTTGGGCCCCGACGGTCGCCGCCTACGCGAGGTCATAGTGACCCCCCATGGCGCATTCCGCCTGGCCAACGACCTGCCGAACCCGCCGAGAGACCTCCGAGACCCCCGCTACTCCCAGCTCGAGATCACTCACCTCGAGTTCGAGGCGGCATGGAAGCGATCCCTGCCCTACCCCGAAGACGAGGAACACCCCTAAGCCCCAGCCCCGGCCAGCCCCACCCCCACCGACCGCACCCCACCGACCGCACCCCACCGACCGCGCCCCACCGCACCGTGGGGGTCTGGGGGGTCGCCCCCCAGGCATGAAATGCAAGGAGGCCCGGCCCACGTTCTCCGTGGGCACGGGCCTCCTACCTCCGAGCGGGTGACGGGAATCGAACCCGCGCTGTCAGCTTGGGAAGCTGATGTTCTGCCATTGAACTACACCCGCGTAGCGGGCCCCACTGTACCTGATTGCGGCACTCTGTGGCGGGACCGCCCTTGCTCAACTCACCGCGGCCAGCGGGCGCGGTAACTCGGCACGCCACGTGCGTGACAGCGGCGTCACATCCGGCGACAGCGGCAGCGCCCCCGCCGGCCCGTGCCGGCGCAGCGTCGCTGACTCGATCATCAGCTCGTAGAGCCGCCAGTCGACGTCCGGTGACGCGCGCAGCGCTCCCGCCAGGCGGGTGATGACCCGGGGGTCGGTCACGCGGACGGCTCGGCCCGACACGTACGCCTCGTCGTCGCTCTCTTCCGGGGGAAAAGAGTGCAGCGCGTAGCGGCCGTCGCGGTCGAGGTCGCCTCGTTTGGGTGAGGCGACGATGAAGCAATAGAGTCCCTCGTCGGTGATGACCGGCGACACCGGATGGACCCGTGGAGCGCCGTCGGCACGCACCGTGGCCAGGTAGGCCAGGCCGGGGCCGTACTGCTGGAGGAGCGCGCGGATGCCGGCCGCGAGGGTGGGCTCAACAGCGGCGAAATCGGACCAGGAAGCCATGCCGTCATTCTATCGAACATACGTTCGACACGCCCACCAAAACACGCCGAACGGGCAGCTTGGGTATGGTGTTGCGATGCTGCTGTCCGACCGTGACCTGGTCTCCGAGATCAAATCTGGCGACCTGGCCCTGGAGCCGTTCGAGCCGGCACTGATGCAACCGTCCAGCATCGATGTTCGCCTGGACCGATTCTTCCGGGTGTTCAACAACCATCTCTACACCCACATCGATCCGGCCGAGCAGCAGGACGATCTGACCGCGCTCGTCGAGGTCGCCGCCGGCGAGCCGTTCGTCCTGCACCCGGGCGAGTTCGTCCTCGCCTCGACGCTCGAGGTCATCACTCTTGGTGAGCAGCTTGCGGGCCGCCTCGAGGGTAAGAGCAGCCTCGGCCGCCTCGGCCTGCTGACCCACTCGACCGCCGGGTTCATCGACCCCGGATTCTCCGGTCACGTCACGCTCGAGCTGTCCAACGTGGCCAACCTGCCGATCAAGCTCTGGCCCGGCATGAAGATCGGCCAGCTCTGCATCTTCCGGCTCTCCAGCCCAGCCGAGCACCCCTACGGCTCAGCCGTCTACGGCTCCCGCTACCAGGGCCAACGCGGTCCCACGCCGAGCCGTTCCGCTCAGAACTTCCGGACCTGGCCGACTTCCTAAGGCCTGTCGTAGCGGGGTGGGGCGTACGGTTCGCTGCTCACGCCGAGGGCCGCGACGGGGCGAGCAGGGCGCTGCGCGCCCAGAACGCTCACCCCGCCACGGCGACGTGAGTAAGTGGTTGCGATCAAAGACCACAAAACCGGCGGGCTCCCGCCCCTGTGGAGAACTGAGCTCCGGCCCTCCCGCAGCGGCAGAATGAACGCGTGACGACCTCATTGGACAGAACGAGGGCGGCCTACGACACGGTCGCCGCCAGCTACGCCAAGCTGCTCAACGGCACTTCCGTGGCCGAGTCGACCTGGGACAGGGCCGTGCTGGGCGCGTACGCCGAGCTCATCACCGGCCCGGTGGCCGAGGCCGGCTGCGGCACCGGCCGGATAACCGCCCACCTGTCATCCCTGGGCGTCGACATCCAGGGCGTGGACCTCTCACCCGCCATGATCAGGGAAGCCGAGACGGCCTACCCCCACATCCCGTTCGCGATCGGCTCCCTGCTCGACCTGGACCTGCCCGACGCGAGCCTCAACGGCGTCGTCGCCTGGTACTCGTTGGTGCACACCCCGCCGGACCTGCTCCCCAAGGCGTTCACCGAATTCGCCCGAGTCCTGGAGCCCGGCGGCCGCCTGGTGATCGCTTTCAAGTCCGGCGACGCCAAGCGGACCCTGTCCACGGGCTACGGCCACGACATCGACGTGGACGTCTACGAGTACCCACCCGACCGCTTCGCCGCCCTGGCAACCGCGGCCGGCCTCACCGAAACCATGCGTTTGGTGCGAGCGGCCGAGCCCTCAGAGAGACAGCCTCAGGCCTACAGCATGTTCCTCAAGCCCCATCCGTGAGCCACCACACCCTGAGCAAGGATCAGACGGACGCGTTTTCGCCGCTCAGGCGTATGACGTGCTTGATCGATCGAACAGCTCGGGTGGCCTCTGGGACGGTGACGGCCTGCGTCAGGCGTACCGGGACGTCGCGATAGCGGATCCACACCTCCACTACTTGTTCGCGGCGGAGAACCGCAACCAGATACGGGATCTCCACGAGCGTTGTCAGGGCTGTCGCCACCGCGACGATCCATAGCCAGGTGGGGCTGTCCTGCCTCAAGGTCAGCCAGGTGACGAGAGCGGCGAGAAGCGGAAGAGCGAAGACGGCTATCGGCCACAGCCGGCGGATTCGCCGACCTCGGTTGAGCAGAGCGACGCCGGTGATCGAACTGACCGCGAACCTGCGGCCTCCGGCTTCGACGAATGATCTGGACACCACCAGACCGCGGTGCCGGTAGTAAGTCTCGGACTCGGCTGCCGGATCTTCCGGAGGCGGCTCCGAGGTGGGCGGTTCCTCAGTCGGCGGGTCCGTCAGCGTCGTGGTCGAATCGCCGAGTTGCTCCACCAGTCGTTGCCACTCCGCCTCTTCATCCGAGGCGCTGTAGGCGGGCGAAGACCGACCGAGAGCGCGAATGACGGGCGGCCGGGACTGCTCGCTTCCGGCGAAGGCCGGCGTCTGCCGGGCCAACGCGGCGACGATCTGGCGAAGGAACGAGCGAACGGCAGGATCAGCCATCGTCGCTCCCCGCAGCCTGACCAGGGCTTTCAGTCGGGGCGTCTCTCAGCTTCTGGGCGCGAGGGGGACTACGGCGGGGAGTCGGGGCGGGCCTGATGATGTCGGACGGCGCTGTACTCGTCTCCCCCGGTATCTGCCGGGCCATCTGCTCCACGAGCAGCGGCGCGGCCACACCGAACGCGAGGGCACTCAACGCTCCCGCGAGCTGACCGCTCGCCCCCGCGGCGGCCGCGACACCCGCACCGACGCCCAACCGGATCAGAACAGACACGAGCAACGGCCACGGTCCGGGTTCGCCCCGGCGCTTCCACGGCCAGCCTCCGACCCTGCGGATAGCGCCGGCGAACTGCAGCCCTTCGACAGCAGCGGCACCGAGGAGTCCCCAGAGACAAGCTTCGGCAACCGACATCTTCTGGACGGTAGCCGAGCTGAAGGGCTGAGAACAGCGAAGCTCACCTCCGTGTAAAGCAACCGGAACGGCAGAAGGCCCGTGCCCGTGTGAGCGGGCCGGGCCTTTCTGCGAATGGTGCGATCTAGCGGAGCCAGCCGGGGAACCAGCGGCCGGTCTTGAAGCCGGTGGACCACTGGTGTTCGGTGCAGGAGCGGTTCGTGGCGAAGCGCTGCTCGTCCAGGACGGCGGTGGTGCCGGCGTTGTAGGTGCCCAGGCCGAAGCCGATGCCGGTGACGGTCATCTTGGGGTTGGCCGCCACCACCTCGGAGAACTTCAAGGTCGCGGGGCCGCCGGCGGTCTTGGCGAGGCCGGTGATCGTCGTGGACGGGGTCCACAGGGGACCGTCCAGGACGTTCCACTCCGTGCGCACGCGGCGCTGCGGGTTTCCGGCTCCGATCGAGCTCAGGTAGTAGTACGGCTCGAAGACCAGGGTGCCGGGGCCGGCGGGCGTGCGGACGTACAGGTGGTAGGCCGGCAGGGCGGCGTCGTTCACCACGTTGTTGTCGCCGGCCGTGGTGTCGAGCTTGGCGGTCTCGTAGGAGACCTCGTCGACCGTGCTGGCCAGGACGGGGCGGAACGACGACTGCCAGGACACCTTGTCGCTGTTCGACGAGCGGGCCGTCGTCAGCTTGATGCCGTCGGTGCCCACGGTGGCGGTGGCCGTGCCGATCTTCGTGACGCCGGCGGTCGTGCTGTGCTTTTCGACGCCGCAGGGGCGATGGCTGGAAGCACTGGCCGGGACGGCGGGGATCGCGACCAGGAGCGCCGTGGCGACGGTCGCGGTTAACAGGCGAGAAGTCATGTCTGCACTATTCCCATCCAGCAAGTCCGGCAACGTACATATTGTCCGTTTCAGCCGATTGCCACGAAGACGTTGTCGATTTCGCCGGCGAACTGGTCGTTGCCTCGGTTCGTGCCCTTGCCGCCGACGCGCAGCGGCTCGGCGTTGGCGATCGACAGATCAGCGGGCACGGCCACCTCGGCCCGAGGGCTTCCGTCGACGGTCAGCGTGAGGCGTTCTCGCTGGCGTACGCAGGTCAGGTTGTGCCATTGCCCGTCGGCCACGTCGAGCAGGGCCTCGGCGCGATGAATGCCGCCACTTCCGGCCAGAACGCACGACGGGTGGCCCAGACGGTGGTCCACCTGGAGCTTGTATTGACTCACGCCACCGACCGAGTAGCCCTTCTGGACGACGTTGGCGCCGTCGGCCAGGTCCGCGTGCGTCATCAGGACCGACGCGCCGTAGTTGAGCTTTCGAAGGCCGGGGTTCAGCGTGTCGTCCCGTGCCCCCTCGAGGATCGCGCGTGGGCAGTCCCGCTCCCGGGCCAGCCGGCACCGATCGGGATAGGAAACGGCCAGACCCGAGGCCCCTTGCGGCCGTACGAGGCGCAGCACCCCGCCGTTCTCACCGACCGGCCGCAGCTCGTGGCCGCCGTTGACGTCGGTGATCGGCTTGCCGACGCCGCCGTCGAAGGTGTAGCGGATGGAGATCGGCCCGCGGGCGACACTGATCGGCTCCGGCGGCATCGGCGGCGCGGAGGGTGAGACCGCCATGGTCAGCGCGCCGGCCCGGGCCATCGGCGTGTGCAGCGCGATTCCGTACGCCGGAAGGCGATAGAAATAGGCGACGCCGCCGGCCAGCACGACCACCGCGAGCGCTAACCACCACCCTTTTCGTGACATGTCGGGATTGTGCGGCACCCACCACGCATGACGACGGACCGGCAAGCAATCGAACCGGAATTACTCCGGACGAGGTCAGCCGACCGCCCGAGGCGCCGCCGGTACGTGTGGATGAGCGGGCTCCCCCACGACCGCGTGGATCACGTCGTCCAATGTGATCACTCCCAGCGGAGTGCGGCCGTCACTGACCAGCGCGATGTGCAGACGGTCGCGGCGCATGGTCAACAGCAGATCGGCCAGCGTACGGTCGGGCGGCACCACCGCCAAAGGCCTGATGATCTCCGGCGGGATCGGGCGTGTCCGGCGCTCCGCCGCGTACCCCAAAATGTCTTTGACGTGAACGAATCCCAGCACCCGCCGGGTGTTCCGCTGGACCACCGGGAAGCGGGACCGCCCGGTCCGCGTGGCCAGCGCCTCGACGGTCGCGGGTGACACGTCGTCGGCGATCGTGGTGACCGTCGACCAGGGCCGCAGCGTGTCGGCCGCCGTCCGGTCCTGCAGGCCGAGCGCGGCGTTGATCCGGGCGTACTGCTCCGTGCCGAGCAGTCCCTCGGCCCGGGCCTGAGTCACCATCCCGGCCAGTTCCTCGGCCGTGAAGACCGTCTTGACCGCGTCCGTCGACTCGATCTTCCACAGTCGCAGGACGATCTTGGCGGCCCAGCGCATCGCGTTGAGCAGCGGTTTCGTGGCCGTGCAGAAGCCCAGCATGAACGGGCCGAGGATCAGCGCGGCCCGTTCCGGCCCGGCCAGCGTGATGTTCTTCGGGACCATCTCGCCGATCACCGTGTGCAGGAAGACCACGATCATCAGGGCCAGCACGAAGGCCACCGGATGGATCGCGTTCTCCGGCAGCCCCAGCGCCTCGAACGGGCCCTCGAGCAGATGGGCGACCGCGGGCTCGGACAGCGCGCCCAGGCCGAGCGAGCAGACCGTGATGCCCAGCTGCGCGCCGGCGATCATCAGCGGGATCTGGCTCATGGCCGACAGGGCCCACCGGGCCCGTTTGGACGTGGCGGCCAGCGGTTCCAGTGCCGTACGGCGAGACGCGATCAGCGCGAACTCGCCGCCCACGAAGATGCCGTTGCCGATCAGCAGCAGGACGGTGACCAGCAGCTCAGTCATCGGCCGGCTCCGCCGGGATGACGACGCGGACCTGCTCGACCCGGTGCCGGTCGACGGCCATCACGGTGAACTCCCAGCCCCCCGTCTCATACGACTCGCCGACCTCCGGAATGTGGCCGAGCCGGGCCAGCAGGAAGCCGGCCAACGTCTCGTACGGGCCCTCGGGCAGTTTGAAGCCGGTCTGCTCGATCAGCTCGTCCTCGCGCAGCAGCCCGTCGACCAGGAACGTCTTTTCGCCGCCGGGCGCGGTCAACTCGACCGTCGACGTCTCGGCCTGCTCGGCGTCGTACTCGTCGGCGATCTCACCGACCAGTTCCTCGATCAGGTCCTCGACCGTCACCACGCCATCGGTGCCGCCGTACTCGTCCACCACGATCGCCAGGTCGGCGTCGGCCTCGCGCAGCGCCGCCAGCACCTTGTCGAGGCCCAGGCTCTCCGGTACGTACACCGGCTCCCGGGCGATCGTGGAGACCCGCGTCGCGGCCCGCCGTTCGGGTGGCACGCCCAGCGCGTCGGGCACCGCCACCACCCCCGTGACCAGGTCGATCGTGTTCTCGTAGACCGGGAACCGGGTGTGCCCGGTCTCCCGGGCCTTGGTGATCAGGTCGGCCACGCTGGCGGCGACGGTCAGCCCGACCACGTCGACCCGCGGCGTCATCGCCGAGGCCGCCCTCTTCTCGCCGAAGCGGATCGTGCGCCGCACCAGCGTCGCCGTCTCGTTCGGCAGCGTCCCGGCCCGCGCGCTGATCGCCGCGAGCAGGCCCAGCTCCTCGGGCGAGCGGGCGCTGGCCAGCTCCTCCTGCGGTTCGACCCCGATCCGGCGCACCAGCCAGTTCGCCGATCCGTTCAGGGCGCCGATCAGGTATTTGAAGAGCTTCGAGAACGTACGCAACGGGGCCGCGGTCAGCAACGCCGCGCGCATCGGCCGAGCGAGCGCCGCGTTTTTCGGCACCAGCTCGCCGAAGAGCATCGACACGAGGGTGGCCACGACCAGGGCGATCGCGTGGGTGATGCCCTCGGTCGCGTCGCCGCCGATCGGCTCGATCAGCGGCGTGAAGATCTTGGAGAGCGCCGGCTCGGCCAGATATCCGGTGAGCAGCGCGGTGATCGTGATGCCGAGTTGGGTGCCGGAGAGCTGGAACGAAAGCTCGTGCAGCGCGTGCTGCACCGTGCGGGCCCGGCGGTCGCCGGAGCGGGCCCGGGCGTCGATCTCGGGCCGGTCGACCGTCACGAGACCGAACTCGGCGGCCACAAAGAACGCGTTGCCCGCCGTGAGCAGCGCGAAGGCCACCAACGGGAGCACCGCGGTCAGCAGCAGGCCGTCCATGATCGGTTCACCTCGGTCCCCATTGTGCCGGATGCGGGCGATTCCCGGCGTCCGGGCGCTTCCGGGATTGATCTTCGCTCGGTTTGGTTACCGTCGAGGGCATGAACCTTGCCGAGGAGTTCCTCCTACTCGCGTACGACGATGACGGCACCCCGCTCACCGACGGCACGCACCTGGACAACGGTCTCGGCGGGGCGCTGCTGCTGGAGCTCGCGCTGGCGGGCCGGGTCGACGTCGCCGACAAGAAGGTGGTCGTCCTCGACGACGACGCGACCGGCGACACGATCCTGGACCGCGCGCTGGGCCGGATCCTGGCCGAGGACCGTAACCGGCGGCCCGGCCACTGGGTCACGAAGTTTGCCAAGGACACGCGCCCGCAGGTGCTCGACCGGCTGGTCGCCGACGGCGTGCTGACCGTGGAGAAGGACAAGGTGCTCTGGGTCTTCCCGCGCACCCGGTACCCGGCCGCGAACGGTGTCGAGCCGGTGGCCGAGACCGAGGCCCGCCAGCGGATGCAGGCCGCCGTGCTCGAGGCGGGGCCGGTCGATCCCCGTACGGCCGCTCTCTGTGCCCTGGTCGCCGCGACCGACCTCGACCGGAAGGTCTTCACCGGCCTGGACCGCAAGGTGGTCCAGGCCCGGCTGCGCGAGATCGGCGCCGGCTCGTGGGCGGCCGCCGCGGTGAAGAAGACGCTGGACGAGATCCAGGCGGCCGTGATGGTCGCGATCGTCGCCTCGACCACCGCGGCCACCACCAGCACGCCGAACTAGCGGGTCAGACTTCCTGCTTGAGCGAGCGCAGGAGGACCGTCGCGACGTCCACGACCTCGACGTTCTCCTGCTCGCCCTTGCCGGTGACCCCGTCGCCGATCATCGTGTAGCAGAACGGGCAGCCCACCGCGATCGTCTTCGCGCCGGTCGCCAGGGCCTCCTCCGTACGCTCGACGTTGATCCGCTTGCCGATCTTCTCTTCCATCCACATGCGGGCGCCGCCGGCGCCGCAGCAGAAGGACCGCTCCTGGTTGCGCGGCATCTCGATCAGGTTGCCGACCGACTCGCCGAGAACCTCACGCGGCGCGTCGAACACGCGGTTGTGCCGTCCCAGGTAGCACGGGTCGTGGTAGGTCACGTCGCCCTCGATCGGCTGCACCGGGGTCAGCTTGCCCTCCTTGACCAGGTGGGCCAGCAACTGCGTGTGGTGCACGACCTCGACCTCGAGCCCCAGCTGCTCGTACTCGTTGCCCAGGGTGTTGAAGCAGTGCGGGCAGGTGGCGACGATCTTCTTGACCTTCGCCTCCTGAAGAGTCTCCACGTTCTGCTGGGCCAGCATCTGGAAGACGAACTCGTTACCGATTCGCCGGGCCGGGTCACCCGTACAGGTCTCGCCCTCACCGAGAATCGCGTAGTTGACGCCGGCCTCGTGCAGCAGCTTGGCCACCGCCCGCGTGGTCTTCTTGGCCCTGTCCTCGAACGCGCCGGCGCAGCCGACCCAGAACAGGTAGTCGAAGTCCTCGACCTCGCCGACCCGCGGCACCTCGAAGTCCAGGCCCTTGGTCCAGTCCTCGCGGGTGTTCTGCGGGGCGCCCCACGGGTTGCCCTTGTTCTCCAGGTTGCGCAGCATGACGCCGGCCTCGCTGGGGAACGACGACTCGATCAGCACCTGGTAGCGGCGCATGTCGACGATGTGGTCGATGTGCTCGATGTCGACCGGGCACTGCTCGACACACGCGCCGCAGGTCGTGCACGACCACAGCACGTCCGGATCGATCACGCCGTTCTCGTCCACCCCGCCGATCAGCGGCCGCTCGGCCTCGGCCAGGGCCAGCACGTCCATGTGCGCCAGCTGGGCCGCGGTCGCCTTCTCCTCGCCGGTCAGATCTTTGCCGCCTCCGGCGAGGAGATAGGGCGCTTTGGCGTACGCGTGATCGCGCAGGCTGAGAACCAGCAGCTTCGGTGAGAGCGGCTTGGCCGTGTTCCAGGCCGGGCACTGCGACTGGCACCGGCCGCACTCCGTGCAGGTGGAGAAGTCCAGCAGACCCTTCCAGGTGAACTGCTCCACCTGGGCCACGCCGAACTGGTCCTTCTCCGGGTCGGCCTCCTCGAAGTCGAGCGGCTTGCCCCCGCTCATCATCGGCTTCAGCGCACCCAGACCGGAACCGGCCGGCTTCTCCGGGCTGCGCTTGAAGAAGATGTTGAAGAACGCCAGGAACCGGTGCCACGCCACGCCCATGGTCGGGTTCAGCGCGATCGTGATCAGCCAGCCCATCGAGATGAACAGCTTGACCAGCGCGACCCAGGTCGCGCCGTCCCCCCACGACGGCAGCGCGGCGCCGATCGCGTGCGACAGCGGAGCGGCCCAGGTCGGGTAGGGGAAGACGTCGTTGGCGACCTTGAACCCGCGGATCAGGAACCCGCAGACCAGCACGCCGAGGATGACGGCCTCGACGAAGTACGCCTGCCACATCGTCGAGCCGAGGAAGCGCGAACGCTTCTGCCGGATGTTCTTCTGCCGTACGAAGATCAGGTACACGATCCCGAGCAGGCCCAGGATCCCGATCCACTCGGTGACGAACCCGAACACCGTCCAGTGCCCGATGATCGGCAGCTCACCCTTGGGGTCGACGACCTCGAAGTACGCCTCCACGACCAGCAGGAACAGGATCATGAAGGAGACCATCACGAGCCAGTGCGCGGCACCGATGGCCGACCACTTGAGCATCCGCGTGTGACCGAGCGTCTCGGTCAGCATCGTCTTGGTCCGGGTGCCCTTGTCCGCGAAACGCGCGGGCTCCGGCTGCCCCTGGCGGATCACCGCGGTGATCGTCAGGACGGCGCGCACCGCCAGCACGACGGCCACCACCGTGACCAGGCCGGCCAGGACGGTGGCGACGATCTGCGCTATGCCCATCTGGGTTGTGCCTCCTCGGTCGGCAGTCCGACGCGCTTCATGTTACCCACGAGTAATAGACGGCCGCACGCCGCCGGGTCAAGTAGCGCAAAGAGCACCCCGCGCCGTCGGCCCGGGGTGCTTGAATCGGATGAAATCGACAATACCCGCGTTAAGCAGGCTTTACCGGCCTATCGCCAGCGCGACAGGATGCCCAGCGAGGCGACCATGCACCCGAAGCCCACAGCGAGGTTCCAGTACCGCCAGGCCTCGACCGGGTACTGCTGCGACGACAGGTAATACACGACCAGCCAGGCAATACCGATCACGATGAGAGCCACCGCGGTGATCGGCAGCCACATCGGGCTCGGCTTCTTGGAAGCCGCTGTCGCCGCCGGACGAATGTCCGTCGGCGGCGTGTAGACCTTCTTCTTGCGAACCTGAGACTTCGGCACGGTGCATCTCCTGAAGGGCAACAAGTGGTGAACAACCCCACCGCTGAGCGGCTCCGGAGATCCCGAATGCTGCCCGTGGCGATTAATGTTCGACAGCTAGCGTAGTCAAGGCTGCGCTCCGAGAGGCACCCGCCAGGCGAGGAAATTGTCCGGCGCGATTTTCCGGGAGGACCGAAGACGTGGAATACACCACTGGCGCGCCCTCGTGGCGGCTCGTGCTGCGCCGCGCGCTCGGGGGTCTGCGGCCACGCCGGCGCGGCCAGCGCACCCGCGGCTGGTCGGCCGTGGTCCCGCTCATCGCGCTGGCCGCGGGCCTGCTCTTCACCACTTCCGCCCGGACGGCGGACGGCACGGCGCTGCGCGACGACCGGCGCCCCCAGCTGGCCCAGCTGATCGCCGACAAGCGCGCACGCCTCGACGCGCGCGAGAAAACGGCGGCCCGGCTCCGGGCCACGGTCGACCAGGACACGGCCCAGCTGGCCGAGGTCGACCCCCAGGTGGCCAAGGCCCGCAAGGACGCCGACGCGCTGCGATCACCGGCCGGCTTCACCGCGCTCGAGGGCCCCGGCATGACCGTCACCCTCGACGACTCGTCCCGCCGGAGCAACGAGTTCGCCGACACCAACGCCCCCGACAACGACGATCTCGTTGTCCACCAGGGTGACGTTCAAGCAGTGGTCAACGCGTTGTGGGCCGGAGGTGCCGAGGCAATGTCGATCATGGATGTCCGCGTCATCTCGACGAGCGCGGTACGCTGTGTCGGCAACACGCTGCTACTTCACGGCCAGGTCTTCTCGCCACCGTTCAAGATCACGGCGATCGGCGAACCCACAGCGATGCATCGCGCGTTGGAGTCCGCGGAAGGGGTCCAGCAATTCCGGGATGCCGTCGCCGACTTCGGCCTCGGCTACACGGAAAGGGTCGAGAGGAACGTGACAGTGCGGGCGTACGACGGGTCGAGTGACCTCCGATCCGCGCAGGTTGCCGGCTGATGGCCGCTCCGGACAGTCCCACCGGCAGCGCCGGCTCGGGCCGCCACCGAGCCCCCGACGGCGACGCCCAGACGGCTTACATCCCCCGAATCACCGACGCTTCCCCCGACGGGGTACCCGGCGGCCCCTTGGCCCCGCCGATCGGTCTCAGCGGCTCCCAGCCCACCCCGATCCGCCCCCCAGCACCCACAGACCCGCAACCGCCTTCCCCCGTACGACCGGAGCCCAGCCCCCCGGCGTTCCCGCCCCACCCGGAGCCCGCGTCGTCGGCGTTCGCCGAGCCCACGCCGCCCCCAGCCGCGTTCCCGACCCGCCCGAACGCCTCCTCCTTCCCGGAGCAGGACCCCACGTTCTCTCCGGCTAGCTTCCCGGCCCGCCAGGACACCGGCTCCACGCCGTCGACGTTCCCGGCCACACCTCCCCCGCCGCGCCGTGAAGCCCCCCGCGCGGAGCGCCAGGAGAGGTGGTCGACAGCCTTCCCGCAAGCCCAGGACCAGCAGGCGACGTCCGCCCCCGAGCGCACACCCGCCGCCTTCCCCGACCGTCCAGGTCAGACGTCCCCCGCTTTCCCCGACCTCGCCCACCAACCGCCCGCCGCCTTCCCCGAGCGAGCCGCCCAGACGCCCGCCGCCTTCCCGGAGCGAGCCGGCCAGGCGCCCGCCGCCTTCCCAGAACGAGCCGGCCAGGCGCCCGCCGCCTTCCCAGAACGAGCCGGCCAGGCGCCCGCCGCCTTCCCGGAGCGCACCGGCCAGACGGGCGCGGCGTTCCCCGAGCGTTCGGATCAGCCGGTGGCCGCGACGGAGACCGCGGTGCTGCGGCCCGACGCGGCGGCCCAGCAGCGCATCGCCTCGGCCCGCAACACGCCCGACGAGCTGAACGCCGCCGTAAACGCCGCCCGGCAGCGCCCGATCGAGCACGCCGCGCCGTCGCCCCAGCAATTCGACTTCTTCGACGACGCCCCCGACCACCAGCCTCGCTCGAACGCCCCCACGGCACCCACATCCCCGAGCGGCGCCTTCGAGCCGGCATTCAACGGCCACGCCCCCGCGCCAACGCCGACCTCCTTCGGCACCCCCTCACCCACGTCGGGCTCCTTCGGCGCCGCAACACCCGCACCGACCTCGCTGGGCACCGCAACCCCCACGTCCGGCGCATACGGCACCGCAACCCCCACGTCCGGCGCATACGGCACCGCAACGCCCACGTCCGGCGCATACGGCACCGCAACGCCCACGTCGGCCCCGTTGGGCACCCCGACGCCTTCGTCCGGCTCGTTCGGCATCGCCGCACCCGCGCGGACCCCGCTAGGCACCCCGGAGCCAACCTCAGCCTCCTTCGGCACCCCGGCGCCCACCTCCGGCGCGGTAGGTACCTCTGCGCCCGCGTCCGGCGCGTTCGGAACCGCAACGCCCGCGTCAGGCCCCTCAGGACCCGCCACGCCCACGTCAGCCGCGTCCGGGACCGCCGCGCCGACATCAGGCGCCTTCGGCACCGCCGCGCCCCAGTCGGGCGCCTTCGGCACGGCCACCCCGGCGCCACCCACATCGGGCATCTCACCGCCCACCTCGGGCGCCTTCGGGACCGCCGCGCCGACATCAGGCGCGTCCGGGACCGCCGCGCCCCAGTCGGGCGCCTTCGGCACGGCCACGCCGGCGCCACCCACGTCGAGCATCTCAGCGCCCGCGTCGGACGCATTCGGCAGCCCGGCGCCCACTTCCGGCGGGTTCGCCAAGGCGGCGCCCACCTCCGGCGGGTTCGGCGCGCCGGCGTCCACTTCGGCGGCGTTCGGCACGTCCGAGCGGAGCGAACTCGGCAGCTCTTACGCATCTGCCGCCCATAACGATCAAAGCCACCAACCCGCCCAAACCTGGCAGAACGGCTCAAGCTGGCCCGCGGAAGGGATCGGCCGGGCGCCCGACGCGCCTACGAGCCTTCTCCCCGCCGTACCGCCAAGCGCGCCGCAACAGCCGCCCCTGAGAGAAGCCACCGCGCTCTTCTCCGCGGTGCCGGGGAAGGCGGCGCAGGCCGCGAAGGTCAACGCCGAGCCCGACGCGGCCCTCGGCGCCGCCCCGGCCGTCCCGCCGTCGCCGGGTGGCCCCAAGCCCACCGGAGAGGTTGTCGAAGAGGTGGAGCCCAAGCGGGGCGAAAAGGTCGTTCGGCTGCGACCCGAGCAGACCGGTGAGGGTTACAAGAGCGTCTACTCCGAGCTCACCCGGCCCACCGTCGCCTCGCGGGTTCGGGGCGGGATCCGGATCTCGGGCGAGCTGATGATCACCTTCGGGCTGATCGTGCTGTTGTTCGCCGGCTACGAGGTGTTCGGCAACTCGGCCAAGGTTCAGGCCGAGCAGGACACCCTCGCGACCGAGCTCGACCAGGCGTGGAACGACCCGACCGTCGCGCCGGCCGCCTCCGCGCCCGCGGCCAAGGCCCCGGACGCGCCCGGCGCCAACCTGGTCGGCCGGCTCTACATCCCGAAGCTCGACAAGAAGTGGGTCGTCGTCGACGGCGTCACGCCGGCCGACATCCGCTACGCCCCCGGTCACTACCCCGACTCGGCCGATCCGGGCCAGATCGGCAACTTCTCGGTGGCCGGTCACCGGATCAAGAAGATCTTCTGGCGGCTCGACGAGCTCAAGGACGGCGACGTCATCGGTGTGGAGACCCGCACCAACTGGTACGTCTACCGGGTGTACTCGCAGGAGGTCGTGAAGCCGACCGCCGTCGAGGTCGTCGCCCCCGTGCCGGGCAAGCCGAAAGCCAAGCCGAAGCAGGCGCTGCTCACGCTGACCACCTGCAACCCGAAGTACAACAACTACCAGCGCTTGATCATCCACGCCGAGCTCGTCTCGACGACCAAGCGCGACCAGAAGCTGCCCGACGCCGGCATGCCGACCCCGATCAAGACAGGGGTCTGAGGCCGATGTACGCGTGGATCTGGCGCAAGCTTCCGTTCGGTTTCTGGGGCAAGTTGTCCACCTCGCTCGGGCTGATCGCGGCCACTACCGCGCTGCTCTGGTACGTGGTGTTCCCCTGGGCCACCCCGCTGCTGCCCTTCGACGACGTGCAGGTCGGCACGGGCACCGAGCAGCAGGGCCCGGACCCGAACGCGGTCGACTCCGACAGTCCCGATCACGGGCCGGACGAGATCCCGTACAGCACCGAGTCGAACGCTCCGCATCCTTCCGAATCCGCCACCACCGGTGGCGGCGGCCTCCCGGGTGATTGACGTGCGCATTCTGGTCATCGACAACTACGACTCGTTCGTCTTCAACCTGGTGCAGTACCTGGGCCAGCTCGGCGCCGAGTGCGTGGTGCGCCGCAACGACGAGATCTCCGTCGACGACGTCGGCACCTTCGGGGCCGCCGGTGTCCTGCTCTCGCCAGGCCCGGGCTCCCCGGAGCGGGCCGGCATCATGATGGACGTCATCACGTCGTACGCGGGAAAGCTTCCGATGTTCGGTGTGTGCCTGGGCCATCAGGCGATCGGGGCCGCGTTCGGCGCCACCGTCACCCGCGCGCCGGAGCTGCTGCACGGCAAGACCTCGCTGGTGCACCACACCGGTGACGGCGTGCTGGCCGGCCTGCCCGAGCCGTTCACCGCGACCCGCTACCACTCGCTGGCCGTGCTGCCCGAGACGCTGCCGGGCGAGATCGAGGTGACCGGCCGCACCGAGTCGGGCGTGGTGATGGCGATGCGTCACCGCGAGCTGCCGATCGAGGGCGTGCAGTTCCACCCGGAGTCGGTGCTGACCGAGGGCGGTCACACCATGCTGGCGAACTGGCTGGCCTCCTGCGGCCTGCCGTCGGCCCTGGAAAAGGCGCCGCCGCTCGCCGCCGAGGTCGAGTCCCGGCGCCGAGCGGCGTTCGCCACCGCTTAGCGAGAAGTCACTCCGGCCGGTTGCCCAGCAGCGATTCGCTGATCAGGCCGCCGCCCGTGCCGCCGCCGTTGCCGTCACCGGGCGTCGGCGTCGGCGTCGGGGTCTGGCCCGGGTCGGGCGTGTCGGGCGGCGTGCTCTGCTCGGCGATGACCGTCAGGGTCACCTTGCCGCCCTTCTTCACCGACTCGCCGGCCTTCGGGTTCTGGTCGACGACCGTGCCGGGCGTGCCGTTCGGGTCGTCCACGGTCTGGATGCTGACGTTGAACGGCCCGTTGTTGTCGAGGATGCCCTCGGCCACCGCCTGCTGGATGTCGGTCACCTTGGGCATCTTGACGAGCTGGCCGTTCGAGACGGAGACGTCGATGGTGGTGCCCGGCTCGACCTTCTTGCCCTGCTTCTCGACCTTGGTCACGACGCCGGTCGGCTGGATGCTGTCGACCGTCTCAAAGTTGGCCTTCAAGCCCAGCTCGCGCAGTCGGGCGCTGGCGTTGTCCTTCGTGCCGCCGACCAGGTTGGACGGCACGGTGACTGGGTCCGGCTTGATGCAGAGCTGGTAGGTGATCGGCGTGTCGAGGGTGACCTGCTCGCCGGCCTTCGGGCTCTGGCTCTCGACCGTGCCGTCGCAGTCGGTGTCCTGGCGCGGCGTCTCCGGGGAGACGTTCTTGAAGCCCGCTTTCTGCAGCGCCGCGATCGCGTCCTCGTTGCTCTGACCGTCGAGGTTCGGCACGGCGACCAGCACCGGCGTCGACTGGGTGGCCGTCGGCGTGGTGGTCGGCTTGTCGTCTTCGCGGGTCATGGCCAGGGCCACACCGAGCACGATCACGACCAGCACACCGAGCGCGGCCAGCGAGGCCCAGACCCACGACGAGCGGCGGTCCGGCTGTCCCGGCGGCCCGCCGACCGGACGCTGCATGGTCGTCGCCGCCTGCGGCTGCCACTGCCGCGGCTGCGGTCCCTGCTGCAGGGCCATGGTCTCGGCCTGCGACATCACCGGGGTGGCCAGCACCGGGCGCCCGGAGACGGCGCGCAGCGCGTCGGCCCGCATCTCCTGGGCGCTCTGGTAGCGGTTGATCGGGTTTTTGGCGAGGGCCTTGAGCACGATCGCGTCGACGTCCGGCGGAACCTCGTGGTTGATCTCGCTGGGCGCCTTGGGATCTTCCCGCACGTGCTGGTACGCCACGCTGACCGGGCTGTCGCCGACGAACGGCGGGTGGCCCACCAACAGCTCGAACAGCACGCAGCCGGCCGCGTACACATCGGAGCGGGCGTCGACGGCCTCGCCCCGGGCCTGCTCCGGCGAGAGGTACTGCGCCGTGCCGATGACCGCGCTGGTCTGCGTCATGGTGGTCGCGCCGCTGGCCAGGGCCCGGGCGATACCGAAGTCCATGACCTTGACCTGGCCGTTCTGCGTGATCATCACGTTGCCGGGCTTGATGTCCCGGTGGATGATCCCGTGGCGGTGGCTGAACTCCAGGGCGGCGTCGATGTCGGCGATGATCTCGAGGGCGCGGCGCACCGGGATGCGCTGCTCCTGGGCGAGGACTTCCTTGAGGGTCCGCCCGTTGACGAACTCCATGACGATGAACGGCAGTTTCTCACCGGTGGCGGAGATCTCCTCGCCGGTGTCGTAGACGGCCACGATCGCCGGGTGGTTCAGGGCCGCGGAGTTCTGGGCCTCCCGCCGGAACCTCTCCTGGAACGTCGCGTCGCGGGCCAGGTCGGTGCGCAGCATCTTGATGGCCACGTCGCGGCCGAGCCGGAGATCGCGCCCCCGGTGCACCTCGGCCATGCCGCCGTAGCCCAAGAGTTCGCCGACCTGATACCTGCCACCGAGCAGGCGGGCCTGCGCCGTCATAGCGTCTGTCGTCCTTCGTTCGCTGAAATCCAGCCGGGGTTGGCGCCCGTCTGTGTGATTAGACGGTACGACGCCGCCGGCGGTGCCCCGCCATCGACGCCCGTGTGGAATACGGCCGCGTTGTCCTGGCCCTGCTTGAGAAGGAAGGAGATGACCCCCGCGCAGAGCAGGACCAGCAGCGCGAGAACCACGGCGAGCACGATCAGCACCTGCCGCCCGCCGGAGCTCTCCGGCTTGGCGGCCGGGGCCGGCTGTGATTGATACGGCTGACGGTAGGGCTGCGGTTGAACCGGCGGACCGGATGGTACGGAAGCGGCGCCACGGGCGCCGGAGACGGGTCGCTGCGCCGGCGGGTATTGCGGGCGGGCGGCGCCGCCCACGACCGGCGAGCCGGGCATGGCCGGGCCGGACGGCGGCCGGGGGATCCCGGCCGGGCTGACCGGCGGGGCGGCGCGCATCGGCTGGGGCGCGCTCGCCGGTTGCTGGGAGGTGGAGGACAGCGACGCCGCGGCCTGGCGGGCGATGGCGGCCATGGCCGACGCCGACGGCCAGCGGGCGGCCGGGTCTTTCGCCATGGCGCGGTCGACGATGCTGCGCACCGCGGGCGGGATGTCGCCGGGCAGCGGGCGCGGGTTGTCCCGGACGTGCTTCATCGCGATCTCGAGCGGCGTGGCCCCGTCGAACGGCCGGTGGCCGGAGAGGCACTGGTAGGCGACCACGCCGAGCGCGTACACGTCGGAGGCGGGTGTGGCCACGGCGCCGGAGGCCTGCTCGGGCGAGATGTACGACGCGGTGCCGAGCACCGAGCCGGCGACGGTCAGCTGCCCGACCAGGGCCGACCGGGCGATGCCGAAGTCGGTGAGCACGAGCGTGCCGTTCGGGCGGACCAGCAGGTTGCCCGGTTTGACGTCGCGATGCACGATGCCGTTCGCGTGCGCGGCCTGGAGCGCGTCGGCGGCCTGGGCGACCAGCGCCATCGTGCGGGCCGGGGTCAGCCGGCCGACCCGGCTCAGCGTCCGCGAGAGGGCGTCGCCTTCGACGTACTCCATCACGAGGAACGCGAGCTGCTGGTCGCTGCCGTAGTCGTAGACGTCGACGACCCCGGGGTGATTGATCGTGGCCATGGTGCGTGCCTCGCCCCGGAACCGCTCGGCGAAGCCCGGCTCGTCGAGCAGCGCGGGCAGCAGGATCTTGACGGCGACCGTCCGGCCCAGCACCTCGTCGGTGCCGCGCCACACGTCGCCCATCCCACCGCCGGCGATGCGCTCGTCGAGACGGTAGCGCCCGCCGAGGGTCACCCCAGGGCTGATCATGCTCAGTCCCCTCCCCGACCGGCCGCGGCCTTCATGATGAGCCCGGCGATCCGGGCCGCCTCGGCGCTGGCATGGCCGCCGGGCACGTTCTCCAGCATGACGCAGACCGCGGAGACCGCCTCGCCCTTCTCGTTGTAGGCGAATCCGATGAACCAGCCGTGCGGGTCGGCGCCCTCGGCGTTCTGCGCCGTACCGGTCTTGCCGCCCACCTCGAAGCCGCTGATCTTGGCCTTCTTGCCGGTACCGCTCTTGACGACGCTGACCATCATCTCTTTGAGATCGGAGGCGACGGACTCGTTGATCGGCGTACGCAGGGTCTTCGGCTCGGCGTTGTAGATCGAGCGACGGTCCGGGCTGAGCAGCTGCTGCACCAGGTACGGCCGCATCTGCTTGCCGCCGTTGGCCACGGTGGCGGCCATGAGCGCGCCCTGCATCGGCGTCATCCGCACGTCACGCTGCCCGATCGACGACTGGGCCAGGGCGCCCTTGTCGACGCTGCCGTCCGGGTTGGCGATCTTGCCGGTGTCGCTGGCCGCGACCGGCAGGCCGTCGCCCTCGAGGTTGCCGACCTCGAGGCTGTCGTCCTCGAAGCCGAACGCCTTCGCCGTCTCGAGGACCTTGTCGCGGCCCAGCTTGACGCCGAGCTTGGCGAAACCGGTGTTGCAGCTCTCGGTCAGCGCCTCCTTGAGGGTGACCTCGCCGTCGGGGCAGACCTCGTCCTCGGCGTTGCGGATGACCGCACCGCTCTCCTTGTAAACGCTGCCGGCCGGGATCTCGGTCTGCTGGTTGTAGCCGTTCTGCAACGCGGCCGCCGACACGATCACCTTGAAGGTCGAGCCGGGCGGCAGCGTCTCCTGCGTGGCCCGGTTCAGCAGCGGCTGGTCCTCAGCTTTGTTGAGCTTGTTGTACGCCGCCGCGGCCGCCTTCTCGTCGTGGCTGACCAGTGGGTTCGGGTCGTAGCTGGGAATCGAGACCATGGCCTGCACGGCGCCGGAGCGCGGGTCGATCGCGACCGCGGCGCCCTTCTCCACGTCGCGCTCGTTGTTGAGCAGCTGCTTGTACGCCGTCTCCTGCGCGCTCGGGTTCAGCGTCAGCACGACGTTGCCGCCACCGGTGTCGTTGCCGGTGAACATGTCCTTCACCCGGTCGGCGAACAGCTTGTCGCTCTCCCCCGAGAGGAAGTCGTTCTCGCTGTTCTCGATGCCCGTGGCGGCCAGGCCGACCGGCCGGTAGCCGAGCACCGGCGCGTAGACCTCCTTCTTGGGGTACACGCGCAGGTACTTCAGGGTGTCGTCGGTGACCTTGTTGGTGGCCAGCCCGATGCCGCCCGCCTCGATCACACCGCGCGGGCGCTCGTACTGCGCCACCACGACGCGGCGGTTGTACTCGTTCGTGCGGTAGGTGTCGGCCTTGTAGGCCTGCACCCAGTTGAGGTTGGCGAAGAGCAGGCCGAACAGAACGAGGATGACCACGCCGGCCCGCCGGAGGGGTGCGTTCACGGCTTGATCACCTCCGTCATGGCGCCGTGGAGCTGGGTGGGAGCCTTCTTGGGTCCGCCGGGGCGGTCGCCGCCACCACCACTCCCCGCGGGCCCTCGGGCCGCGTTGGAGATTCTCAAGAGCATCGCGATCAACAACCAGTTCGCCATCAGTGACGAGCCACCCGCCGAGAGGAACGGCGTGGTCTGGCCCGTGAGCGGGATCAGTCCGGTGATGCCACCAAGGATGACGAAGACCTGCAAACCGAGGGTGAACGCGAGGCCGCCGGCGACCAGCTTGCCGAACGAGTCGCGCACCGCGAGGCCGGCCCGCAGGCCGCGCTCGACGATCAGCAGGTAGATCACCAGCAGCGCGGAGAGACCGAACAGGCCGATCTCCTCACCCATGCCGGCGAAGATGAAGTCGGTGCGCACCTCGGGCACGAAGCCCGGCGACCCCGAGCCCGGACCGGACCCGAACAGCCCGCCCGTGCCGAGCGCGAGCAGGCCCTGCACCAGCTGGTAGCTGCCGCCGACCCGGTCGTAGTTCTCGGTCGCGAACGGCTCGAGCCACACCTCGGCGCGGTCGTAGAAGTTCGCGAACGGGCCGCCGACCGAGGCGCCCAGCAGGTAGGCCAGGTAGACGCCGCCGAAGAACAGCAGCAGGCCGATGATCAGCCAACTGGCCCGTTCGGTCGCCACGTACAGCGTCACGACGAACAGGCCGAAGTAGAGCAGCGCGGTGCCCAGGTCCTTTTCGAAGACCAGCACCAGGAGGCTGAGCAGCCACACCGTGACGACCGGTCCGAGGTCGCGCCCGCGCGGGAAGTCGATGCCGAGGAACCGGCGGCTGGCCAGCGAGAGCACTTCTCTCTTGTGGACCAGGTAGTACGCGAAGAACGAGACCAGGGCCAGCTTGGCGAACTCGCCGGGCTGGATCGAGAACGAGCCGACCCGGATCCACAGCTTGGCGCCGTTGATCTCGGACAGGCTCGACGGCAGCACGGCCGGGATCATGACGAGCACGATGCCGACCAGGCCCAGGGTGTACGCGTACCGGGAGACCACCTTGTGGTCACGCACCACGAGCAGCAGCACCGCGGCCAGGATCAGCGCGGCCAGCGTCCAGGCCAGCTGCCGCCCGCCCGTGCCGGCGAAGAAGCCCGGCTCGGGCTCGTTGTTGGCGATCGAGCGGGCCAGGTCGAGGCGGCGCAGGAAGCCCACACCGAGCCCGTTGACCAGGGCCACGGCCGGAATCAGGACCGGGTCCGCGTACGGCGCGGTGTAGCGCACCACGACGTGCAGCCCCAGGAAGAGGACGCTGAGCAGCGCCGCCGGCACCCAGAAGGTCGCGGTGATCTTGTCGAACTGGTTGGCCTCGACGATGGCGCCGTACGCCGCGACGAGCGCCATGGCGAACGCGAGCAGACCCAGCTCGGCGTTGCGCTGGGTCTTCATTCCCGGGATACGCGACATCTCACCCGTGGAGCTGGGCGTGGGAGCCGGTACGGCGGGCGCGGTCAAGAGGTATCCCCAGACGTTGTCGAGCCGGAGCTCAGTTGACGGTCCGGCACCCGACCGGATCGACGACCGGGGGCGCTGACTCGGTGACCTGAGCTGACGGCGGGAGAGCGGGTGCGGTGGTGGCGGCACCCGCCGGCGGCGCCGTGGGCGCCGGAGTGGTGGGAGCCGCGGCCGCGGCGGCCGCGGTGCTGCACAGCGGCTTCAGGTTCGGGTTGGACGGCTGGTCGACGGTGAGCTCGGTCAGCACCCGCTGGGCGTCCGGCCGGTCCTCGGCGTGGATGCCCTGCTTCACCCTGTCCTGCGCGACCAGTGTCAGGTCGTCGAGCCGGGTCGGGCTGGTCTCGTTCACCGTCGACAGATCGAGGCCGGCGACCTGCCCCGGCACGCCGCGGAATATCGCGATCTGACCGGCGTCGGTCGCGCCGACGTAGTACTGGTCCTGGGTGTAGCGATAGCCCAGCCAGAGACCGCCGCCGAGCACGCCGAGCAGCACGAGCACCAGCAGGCTGGTGCGGACCGGGTGGCCCTTGGGCGCCGGCTCCTCCGGCTGCTGCGGCTCGGGCTGCGGCTGCGCCGGCCGTGGGGCCTGCAGCGCGGCGGCCCGCGAGGCCGGGGTGGAAGTGTCGGCGACCGTGTTGTTGCCCCGGTCGATCGAGGCGGCGCCGCCGACGATGGGCGCCTGCTCGACGATGTCGGCGTCGGTCGCGTCCGCTATCACCACGGTGATGTTGTCCGGACCGCCGCCGCGCAGCGCGAGCTGCACCAGCCGTTCCACGCAGGCCTGCGGGTCGGCGATCTCCCGCATCGTCTGGCCGATCGTGTCGGCGCTGACGACACCGGAGAGACCGTCGCTGCAGATCAGGTAGCGGTCACCCTTGAGCACCTGGCGAACCGAGTACTC
Organism: Actinoplanes sp. NPDC048988; assembly: GCF_043197815.1. Taxonomy (NCBI): domain Bacteria; kingdom Bacillati; phylum Actinomycetota; class Actinomycetes; order Micromonosporales; family Micromonosporaceae; genus Actinoplanes; species Actinoplanes sp. NPDC048988. The sequence continues at coordinate 65,277 of NZ_JBICTW010000026.1, forward strand.
CGGGTCGATGTCCCGGCCGTCGAGGGCGCGGGTCAGCAGCGACCGCTGCGGGTGGCTGCTCGCCTCCTCGGGGCTGACGCGCCCCTCGTCGACGAGCATCTGCACGTACGTGTCGTCCTTGGTGATCTGGGCGAACTCACCGTTGCGCAGCAGGTAGGCCCGGCTGTCACCGATGTGCACCATGCCGAACTTGCTGCCCGAGAAGAGCACCGCGGTCAGCGTGGTGCCCATCCCCTCGAGCTGCGGGTTGGCGTCGACGGTGTCACGCAGATGCTGGTTGGCGAGACCGACCGCGTGGCGCAACGCGTCCACCAGAGCGTCACCGGGGACGTCCTCGTCGAGCGGAGCCATCGCGGCGATGACGATATTGGAGGCGACGTCTCCGGCGGCCATGCCGCCCATCCCGTCGGCGACAGCAAGCAGCCGCGGCCCGGCGTAGACGGAGTCCTGGTTCAGGTCTCGGATCAGACCGCGGTCGCTCTGAGCGGCGTAGCGCAGGGTCAGGGTCATGGCCGTAACTCGAGTGAAGTGCGACCGATACGGATCGGTACGCCAAGGGGGACGGGAGTAGGTCCGGAGACCTTACCGCGGTCGAGGTACGTGCCGTTCGTCGAGCCGAGATCCTCGACGAACCACTGACCGTCCCGCGGCACGAGCCGAGCGTGCCGAGCGGAGGCGAAATCGTCGGTGATGATGAGGGTGGAGTCCTCAGCACGACCGATAGTGATCGGAGCCTCACTCAGCGTGATTCGCGTACCGGCCAGCTGGCCGGCGGTCACCACGAGTTGCCGTGCCGCCTTACCGCGCTTGGCCTTCGCCGGCGGCGGACCCGCGGGCACCGTGCCACCCACCCCCCGAGGGCTGGCGACGATGCCCTTGGACCGAGCCCCGGCGAAGAGATCCTTACGGATCACCCCCACCACCGTGAACACGAAGATCCACAGAAGGATGAGGAAGCCGAACCGGGCGACGGTGAGGACGAATTCGGGCAAGGTCGCTAGCCGTCCACTCGGAAGGTGAGCGTGGTCGTCCCGAGCTGGATCATGTCGCCCGGGTTGAGGGCCACGGCCGAGACGCGCTGCCCGTTGACCATCGTCCCGTTCGTCGACCCGAGATCGGTCAGCACGACCTGGTTGCCGTCGTAGTCGAGCCGCGCGTGCCGCCGCGAGATGCCGACGTCGGGCAGGCGAAGGTTCGCCTGGTCGCCACGGCCGATCACGGTCGAGCCCATCTGGAGCGGGTACGTACGCCCGTCACCCGAGATGAGGCCCACGCTGCCGCGCCCGTTCGGCATGCCGCCGCCACCGTGCTGCTGGTAGCCACCCTGGTCGTACGGCGGGTACTGCGGCCCGGCGTCGTAGGCCGGCTGCTGCACCGGGGCGACCTCGCCACCCGTGTAGACCTCGGCCGTCACGCGGAACATGCCCGTGTCGAGCCCGTCCCCACGCTCGATCTCGACGATCACGTCGCCGTAGACCGTCCAGGCCTGCTCACCGATGAACTCGGCCTGAGACTGGGCCAGCTCCTGGGCCAGCGCGGCGGCATAGGGCGCCAGCCGGCTGTGGTCATAAGGTGAGAGGTCGATCACGTAGCGGTTCGGCACCAGCGTGCGGCCACCGGCCAAGATGGCCTTGTGCGCCTCTGCCTCCCGCTGCATGGCATTCAGAATCTCCACAGGGTGCACGACACCCTTGAAGACCTTGGCGAAGGCCCCTTCGACCAGGCCTTCCAATCGCTTCTCAAAGCGCTGCAGCACGCTCACCGGCTCCTCCTCGGCTTCCGAGGACATGATGGTATCCGGCCGCCGCTTGCGCATCTTTAGCTCAAGGACGACCGGCACTTCTGACCCTCGTATGACACCCGTAGACGCCGTGCTAGTCTTCTCGGCGTCACAGGCGATATCAACTCGCATGGTGACGTGCGACAGCGTAGTCTGTCGCAGCTAGTAACAAAAAGGCAGGCCTTCGGGCAGGCTTTATAGCCACGGGGATGTGGCGGAATGGCAGACGCGCACGGTTCAGGTCCGTGTGTCCGAAAGGACGTGGGGGTTCAACTCCCCCCATCCCCACGAGTCGCAGGCGCCCCTGTGTCCGCTGAGAAGCGCGGACCGGGGCGCCTCGTCATATCTGCCTGGGGGGCGACCCCCCAGACCCCCACGGTGCGGTGGGCGCGGTGCGTGAGTCGGTTGCGGTGGGCGCAGCGGGTACCCGCGTGGGTGAGTTTCTTTGGTGAGATTTCTTCAGTCTGAAGTTTCGTCGGAGCGCGAGATCACGATTTGGATTCGTGGACGTGTCGCGGGCGCCGGGCGCGTCGGCGGAGTTGAGTGATTTGTCTCTTTTAGGGGTTTGGGTGGGTCCCGTCGCAACGGGACCCACCCAGACCCCAGCCACCCTCCAACCGCAACCAGAACGACAGCCCCCCGGGGTCCCAGCAGCGATGGCCAAGGTCTGGGGCAGAGCCCCAGGAATAACAGCCCCCACCAAAGCGCTCGCCTGCCCAGGTGACTCCCCTACCCCCCGCTATGCTCGGCGGCGAAAATCGACAGGTGGCCAAAACCCCATGGAGCGTGCTGTGACCGCCAACCAGACCGACGTCCGATCGGGCAAGCGCAGCGTCCTGGGAGTAATGGTCGACATCACCGACTACGCCACCGCCACCCAGCAGATCATCGAGGCGGCCCACGCCCGGCGCCCGTACGCCGTGACCGCCCTGGCCGTACACGGCGTCATGACCGGCGTGGAGGACAAGGCCCACAACGCCCGCCTCAACTCCTTCGACCTGGTGACCCCCGACGGCCAGCCCGTCCGCTGGGCCCTCAACCTTCTCCACCACGCCAACCTGGCCGACCGCGTCTACGGCCCCACCCTCACCCTGAAAGTGGTGGAGAGGGCCGCCGCCGACGGCCTGCCGATCTACCTGTACGGCTCGACGCAGCCGACCCTCGACCGCCTGGTGCCCGCCCTGGAGCGCATGTTCCCCGCGCTGAAGATCGCCGGAGTCGAGGCCTCGAAGTTCCGGACCAGCCACCCCGGTGAGGCCGAGGAGATCGCCGAGCGGATCAAGGCGTCCGGCGCCCGGATCGTTCTGGTCGGTCTGGGCTGCCCGCGGCAGGAAATCTTCACGTACGCCATGCGCCCGCTTCTCGACATGCCGCTTCTGGCCGTGGGTGCCGCCTTCGACTACCACGCCGGCCTGCTGAAGAACCCGCCCGCGTGGATGCAGAAGTACGCCCTCGAGTGGCTCTGGCGTCTCGGCCTGGAGCCCAAGCGCCTGTGGAAGCGGTACGTCCTGCTCAACCCGGCCTACCTGGCCCGCCTGGCCGCTCAGCGCAGCGGACTGTGGAAGGCGACGCCGCCCGCGCCGGCCACCGAGCCGGTCACTTCCTTCGCGGTCTAGGACAAACCGCTCCACTGTGGGCGCTCGGGGTTTACCCGCGTGTCGGAGAACACTCCCCTACGGGTGTCGGTCCGGTGATAACCCGGTTTCGCTTCGTGCGCGCCGGGTGAAGGCTGGTCGATGTGAACACCGTTGCGGACCTCATCCTCGCCGGCGCCCTGGTCGCCGTCTGGCTCACCGCCGGACTGCTGGCCGACAGGCTGTCGGCCGCCCGTTCGGCGCGTGAGCTCCGCCGCCGCGCCGGCACTCTCACCGCGCTGGTCGCGGCGGGCGCCTCGGTGTTCGTCGCCGTCCCGGTGGTGACCGGTCTTCTGCCGGGCGATTCGGCGGCTCCGGCCGCCGCGCTGGCCTCGGCCGTGCCGGCTCTGATCGTGCTCACGGCGAGCCTGCACAGGTTGAGCCGGGTACGTCGCGGCGCGGGCGCGTTCGCCTCGGCCCCGCAGACTCCGGTTCCGCCCGGCCTGCGTGCCGCCGCCGCGCACCCGTTGATGCTGGTTCCGTTGCAGGTGACCGCGCTGGCCACATTGCTCGGTCTGCCGATCGCGGCGCGGGTGGTGGAGGTGCCCGGCGCCGACCTGGCCGGCATCGCGATCACCGTGGTGGGTGTGGCCGTGCTGGCCATCGGGATCCGGGCGGCCCTGCGGCACAGCCGGCTCAGCGTGCTGGTGCTCGCGCCGATGGGGCGCGGCCGGCCGAAGATTCCGGCCGGCATCCGCTAGTTCTTCTTGGCTTCCTGCACGTAGAGCAGTTCGAGGATGGAGCGCGCCGCCTCGAACCAGCGGTCCAGCCAGTCCGACGGCGGCAGCGTGCCACGTGCCGGCAGTTCCATCAGCAGGCCGCGGAGCAGCGGGTGGTCGGCCATCGACTGGGAACTGGAGTCGGGCCAGCCACTCGACGGGAAGACCGGCTCGGACAGCCCTTGAAGGTCGAGCGACGGCAGCTTGGCCGCGCGGTCGAGCGGGCTGGTGGGCTCGATGCTGTGCGACCGGCCCGGCGATCGCACGGGCAGCCCCGACGAACTGTCGCTGTTGTCCGAGAGTGCGTCGCGCCGGTTCTGGCGGTACGCGCTGACTCCTCCACTGAACCGGTCCTGCGCCGTGGAGGAGGAACCGCTGCTGAGGTTTTCCGAACCAATCGTCATATGTCTGCCCTGCCTCGCTAGCTTTTGGCGGTTCAACGAGGCGGCTGCGCAAATGACTACGGCCGGCTCTCCCGCTCGGCGGGAGGGCCGGCCGCGTCGCGACGCCGACCGCGAGGTCAGAGGTCGAACTCGCCGTCCTTGGCACCGCCGACGAACGCGTCCCACTCGGCGGCGGTGAAGATCAGCGCCGGACCGTCCGGGTTCTTGGAGTCGCGCACCGCGATGGCCTCATCGACGAACGCCACCTCGACGCAGTTGTCGGAGTTGGGGCCGCTGCGCGTGCTCTTGAACCACTGTGCGTGGCTCAGATCGAGCCGGAAACCCTTCGATTCGACTTCCACAATGGCTCCTCTACCAGCATTTCAATCATCTCGATGGACTCCTCCGGGGGGAGGGCCGTCGCCTGGATGCTCTCGAAGATGGAGATGTACTTACCGAGCTCCTCGGCCTTCTCCAGAAACAGTCCGCCGGTCGCGCTGTCGATGTAGACCACGTCCGCGTCCCCCTCCTCTTCGAACTCGAGAATGGCGAACGTGCTGTCCATGCTCGCATGCGCGCCGACCGCGAACGGCAAGATCTGCAACGTGACGTTCGGCAACCGTGCGGCGTTGATCAATTTCGCCAATTGATCAACCATGACCGCGTCGCCGCCGACCGGCCGGCTCACCACCGCCTCATCGAGCACCACCCAAAGATCGATCGGATCGTCCTGAATCAATAACGACTGCCGCTCCATCCGGACGCGCACTCGCTGCTCGATTTCCTGGTCGTTGTCCCCCAACCGGGCGGCCCGAATCATCGCAATTGCATACTCTTCGCTCTGCAGAAGACCAGGGATGACCTGCTGTTCGTACGTCCGGATGCACCTGGTCGCCGCCTCGAGTCCCACATAGGCGCCGCTCAAAACCGTCGAAAAGGGATGCCACCATCCCTTTTGCCTTGCTTCTCGGGCAATTTGGACAAGTTCTTGCGCCACGGCGGCACTTACGCCATAAATGTCCAACATGGCCGAAACATCGCCAGGCGTGGCGCTCGTATGGCCCGTCTCGATTCGGGATACTTTGGACGTGGAACATCCGAGTCGCTCGGCCACCATGTCGATCGTGATTCGGGCCGCCTCCCGGTGCCGGCGCAACTCGACCCCGAGCCGGCGACGGCGAATGGTGGGACTGCGATGCTGATTCACAAGCACCAGTCTCCTGTCGATCATTTAATGATTCAAGTTGACGGCCGCCAAGACCAACAATCACGGATGGCTGACATGCAACTTGCATCGATCCGACTCGTGGTGCAATCTTTTCGGTATGGCTCGTATCACTCTGTCAACTCGGAGGATGCGACCAAGCGCGGCCCAGTGCACCGATACGGCGCCGATTGCACGGTGCCGATCCTCACCACGTCCGAATTGGACTGATCCACTAGGGATCCTTGAGCAGGATCAGTCATGGTGACGTTCCGCAACGCTTTCGGTGATTGGCATCATCGGATGCTTGCAATGGCGTTTCTGCCGTGCACACTTGTTGCTTCCGTGTCAAGGTTCACCCCGAGACGATTACAGGGCAGGAGTTGACGTGTTACCTCGGTCCGGTGATGTCATACACGTGACAAAGGCGGCCAGCGTCCAGTTCGCGGCGCCGATGCTCTTCCGTGTCATCCGGGTCCATGACTGGCCCACCTACGAGGGCTGGATCTGGCTGGACGGTTACGAGCTCAACCCCACGGGAGACGCGGTCGAGCGACGATCGATCTTCGTCCAGGTCAGCGGTCTACGTGCCGTCGGCAAGGCGCCCGACCCCCGGGCGCGCAACGGCCGGCAGCCGGGCCTGGGCAGCGGTGTCGTCCAGAACCGCGCCGCACGCGCCAACCGCTGAGGCGTCACTGACCGTCCGTATCGGCGCCCGGCGTGGCGCCGGTGGTCGCGGTCGTCGGTACGGTCGTCGCGGCATCAGCGGCGACCACGAGCGTGACGACAGTGTCCGGTGGTACTTCCTGCCCCTCCGCCGGATCACTGTCGACCACGGTCCCCGCCGGCGCGTTCACCGCACGGTATTTGATCCGATAGTTCAGGCCGGTCTCGTTCAGCGCCGATTCCGCCGCCGCTAGCGCCAAGCCGCGCAGCGCGGGCACGGTGACCTCCGTGTCCGTCGGGTCGGTGGTGGTCGGAGTCGGCGCGGTGGTCGTCGTCGGCGGCGCCGTGCTGGGCGCGGTGGTCTCCGTGGTCGCGCTCGTGGCCGTGGTGGCCGTCCGCGTCGGTGCGGCCGCCGACGACGTCGTCACCGCCGGCGTCGGCGTGTCGTCGCTGTCGTCGTCCTGCACGATCAGATAGATCGCCCAGCCCAGGACCCCGAGCAGAACGAGCGCGATGATGCCGACCACGATCGGCATCCACCAGCGGTCGCGCCCGGGCGGCTCGGCGTCGGCCGCGGCCCAGTCGACCTCGGGATACCCCCGGCCCGGCTGCGGCGCGCGCACCTCGGCCCGCCCCGACCAGGCCGGGTTGGCCCGGCTCGGCGCCCAGTCGTCGACCGGCATGACGGCGGTCGGCGCGTCTTTGACCGGCGTGTCTTTGTAGGCCGGCACCGTGCGTACGTCGTCAAGCGTGTCGTCAGTCCGGGCGCCGCCCGACAGCGTGTCCTCGTCCGACGGCGGCGGCGCCTTCGCCGGCTCGACCTTGGTCTCGTCATCCGTCTCGTCGTCGGCGGCGGGTACGGCCTTCGTCTCGTCGGCGGCGGGTACGGCCTTCGTCTCGTCGGCGGCGGGTACGGCCTTCGTCTCGTCGGCGACGGCAGGCAGGTCGAGCCGGGTCGCGTCGCCGGCCTTGCCGGGCCCGGCGGCGTCGGGCTTGCCCGGGCCGGCGGCAGGCTTGTCGGGCCCGGTCGAGTCCTCCGCCGCGGGCTCGCCGGGCCGCTTCTCGTCGGACATCAGCCACTCCTCCGGCTAGGTCACCCGCATGGGTCAACGTATCGAATCTTGGGGGACGTGTCTGGCCTCCGCAGGACAAACACACCAGGTGAGCCCGGGTGAAACGGCCATCCGTGCGGTTACCGACGGATTAGCAGGCATCGGCGCTTACCGCTACAGTGCCCGGCATGGCCGACAAACGGGCCGGCAACAAGGCCGACGATGGCTGGATCGTGCGAGTGGCCACCGCCGCCGGAGTGGCGGCGGGCGCCGGCGCCGCCCAGCTGGGCCTGGGCTACGGCCTGGGCGTGGTGGCGTGGCCGAGCGCCACGACGCCGGACGACAGCGTCTGGCTCGGCAGTCTCGGCTGGGCCACGTGGATAGCGGCCAGCGCCACGGTCTTCGGCGCCGTCATCGGCAGCCGGGTCCGCGGTGGTCCGGGTCCTCGGTCAACGGCCGCTTGGCGCTTCGCCCTGGCCGCCTGCGCGGCCCTGGGCGCCCTGGTGACGGTCGCGCTGATCGCTCTTCCGGCTCGTTCGGCCGTACGCCCGGACACGTTCACACCCCAGGTGATCGCCGGCGGCTACGCCGCGATCGGCCTGCTCCTGGGCTTGATAGTCGCCTTCTGGGCCGTCTCCTCGACCCCAGTGGCGGCCAACCTGATCGCCACCACCGGATGGCTCTGGGCCTTGGCGATCGCCGCCATCATCGTCGAGCTGGCCACCAACCGAACGTCAGCCACGTACCTGACAAGCTGGCAGTTCGCCGAGGTCGCCTCGAGCGGCCGCTACGGAGCCATCTACTGGCCGAGCGCCCTGCTGACCTTGGCCGCCGCCTTCCTGGTCGGCGCCATCACCGTCGCCCCCGCCGCCCGCCGCGGCGACCTCAGCGCCGCCGCCGCCACCTCGGGCGCGGCCGGCCCGCTGCTGGTCGCCTTCGCATTCCTGGCCCTGGCCCCACGCCTGACCGGCGCCCTGGGCCCGATCGAGTCCGCCTACTTGATCGCCCCCTACGCCGTCCTCACCGGCCTGGCCGGCTCCGCCTTGACCGTCACCGCCACCCGCTCCACCATCACCCGCCGAGCCACCCGCTCCGCCGCCGCCTCCTCTTCCACCGCCGCCGCCTCCTTCTCTTCCTCCGCCGCTGCCTCCTCTTCCGCCGGCTCCTCCTCCTCCTCTTCCTCCGGCACCGACGACACCACCGCCGCGGTGCCCCTCACTTCCCGCTCCGCCCACACCCCGCCCGCGGCGGTACCAGCACCTACGCCCTCTCCGCGGCCAGCACCCTCGGCGTCACCCGTCTCGACAGCCTCTCCGTCACCCATCGCGACCGCGCCGCCCACGCCTTCGGCTTCGCCCGCACCGGCCGAGGCATCGCCCAAGCCCTTCTCGGGTCCTGCGCCGACCGCTGAAACCGCGTCCGCAAAACCCGCCAAGGTGAAACGCGGACTATTCGGTCGCTCGAAAGTTCCCGCCTCGTCAGGTGTCGCACAAACGGACGAATCGCCGCTGGCACAGGACCGCTCGACTGCGGACACTCCCGAAATCGCGGCCGTTCCCGTAGCCAAGGCCCGCCTCGCAGCCAGGGACGCCTCCGCAGCCAGGGACGCCTCCGCAGCCAGGGACGCCTCAGCAGCCAGGGACGCCTCCGCAGTCAAGGCCGTTCCCGTGGCCGAAACCCTCCCCACAGCTAACACCGCTCCCGCAGCCAACACCGTTCCCGCGGCCAGGGCTGTTCCCGAGACCAAGACCGGTCCCCCGGCCAAGGCGGTTCCCGCAGCCAAGGCTGTTCCCGCGGCCGCCAGCCGGAACGCCGCACAAGCCACCTCCCGCGTCGGCGACAAGCCCAAGCGATCGACCAGAAAGCCGGAGCAATCCAGCGACGACCTCGGATTGGTCAGCGGCGCACCCGAGCAGCTCAGCGACCAGCGTGAGCGGGTCGTCGACCAGCCCGGACGAGTCAGCGACAAGCCCGGACGAGTCAGCGACAAGCCCGGACGAGTCAGCGACAAGCCCGAGCGGATCGCCGACGCGTCCGAGCGGATCGCCGACGCGTCCGAGCGGATCGCCGGCGCACCCGATCGGGCCGCCGACACGTCCGGGCGGGTCGCCGGCGAATCTGGGTGGAGCTCCGAGAAGACCGCCGAGATCAAGCCCATCGGCAACGCGCCGGTTGTCGACCCGGAGATTGCGGCCGCTGCCCGTCCTACGCGGGGCCGGCCGGCGAAGAAGGCGGCTCCGAAGTCGACGGTCACTCCGCCGCCGTCCACTCCGACCATTGCGCAAATCAACCCGAAACCCCCGCAGCAGCGGGACTAAGCACTGGGCCAGGTGTGGACCGGCTCGTCGGTCTGTTGCAGAGACCAGTAGCGGAGCAGCATCTCGCGGAGGGCGGCCGGACGGGTCAGGCCCCGGTGGTGTTCGGCGTGGCGTACGAAATCGGTCTGCCAGGTGGCGCCGTTGCGGGCTAGCCGGCACCGTTCGTCGATGACCGCGAGCAGGCGGTCGCGCAGGGAAGGGTCGACGCCGTAGAGGTCCAGGCCGGCATACGCCTTCGGCAGCAGCACCGAGCGCACCAGGTCGGTGACCGCTATCTCGCCCCGGCCGGGCCAGGTCATCGTCGCCTCGATGCCGCCGCGGGCGCCGGCGTGGAAGTTGGCGCGGGCCGCGGCGAAGGGCAGGCGGGACCAGATCGGCCGTTCCTCCTCGGCCAGTTGGCGCACCACGCCGTAGTAGAAGGCCGCGTTGGCCAGCAGGTCGGTCAGGGTCGGCCCGGACGGCAGCACCCGGTTCTCCACCCGCAGGTGGGGGCGGTCCTCCGTGACGTCGTAGACGGGCCGGTTCCACCGGTAGACCGTGCCGTTGTGCAGGCGCAGTTCCCCCAGGTGGGGCACTCCGCCCGCCCGCAGGACCTCGAACGGATCTTCGCGGTCCAGGATCGGCAGCAGCGGCGGAAAGAATGTGACGTTCTCCTCGAACAGGTCGAAGACGGACGTGATCCACCGTTCGCCGAACCACACCCGTGGGCGTACGCCCTGCGCCTTGAGCTCGTCCGGGCGCGTGTCGGTGGCCTGCTCGAACAGGGCGATCCGGGTTTCCGCCCACAGCCGGCGTCCGTACAGGAAAGGCGAATTTGCCCCTATCGCCACCTGGGGGCCGGCGATCGCCTGGGACGCGTTCCAGAATCGGTGGAAGCGGTCCGGCGGCACCTGAAGGTGGAACTGCACGCTGGTGCAGGCCGCCTCCGGCGTGATCGAGTCGCTGGCGCTCTGCAGTCGTTCGACGCCGTGGATGTCGACGCGGAACTGTTCGCCGCGCGCGCCGGCCATCTCGTCGTTGAGCAGGCGGTAGCGCTCGTTGGCGGAGAGGCTTTCGAGCACCAGGTCGCCGGGGGTGAGGGTGGGCAGCATGCCGATCGTCACGAGCCGGCAGTCGGCTTTGGCGGCGGCCCGGTCCAGGCTGTCGCGCAGCGCGTGTTCATAGTCGGCGAGGCCGCGGCCGGTGATGGGGCGCGGCGGGACGTTCAGTTCGAGGTTGAACTGGCCGAGCTCGGTCTGGAACGACGGGTCGTCGAGGCGGGCCAGGACTTCGGCGTTGCGCATGGCCGGCCGGGCGTCGGCGTCGATCAGGTTGATCTCGATCTCGAGGCCGGTCATGCCGTCACGCGAGGCGAAGGCGCCCTGGTCGAGCATCTGAGCGAATGCGTCGAGGCAATGCCGCACTTTGTGTCTGTACTGCACGCGATCTTCGGGTGCGAAACCCACTTGCCCTCCCGGCACGGCCAGGGACGAAACGGACGTCGATCACCACTCTGTGAGCGAACCTTTACGCCCGGTCCACCTTGCCATCCCGGCGGGCGGTAACACCAGTAAACGAAGAGCCGCCGTCCGACATGCGGACGGCGGCTCCGAAGTAGAGCGTCAGGCCTCAGGCGCGGCGTACGGCCTCGCCCTCGATCTCGATCTTGATCTTCTTGCTGACCATGACGCCACCGCTCTCGAGGGCCATGTTCCAGGTCAGGCCCCAGTCCTCGCGGTCGATCTCGGTGTGCGCGCTGAAACCGAAGACCGACTGGCCGTACGGGCTGGTGCCGGCACCCTCGAACTCGACGACCAGCTCGACCGGCTTGGTCACGCCCTTGATGGTGAGCTCACCGTCGAGGACGAACTCGGCGCCGGAGTGGCTCTTGATGCCGGTGCTGCGGAACTCGAGGGTCGGGTACTTCTCGGACTCGAAGAAGTCGCCGCTGCGGAGGTGGTTGTCGCGGTCGACCTGGCCGGTCTCGATGCTGGCGGCGTTGATCGACGCGGTGACCGAGGACTGCAGCGGGTCCTCAGCGATGGTGATCACGGCGCTGGCCTCGGCGAACTGGCCGCGGACCTTGCTGACCATGAGGTGTCGCGCCACGAACCCGACGCGCTTGTGCGCGGCATCCAGGTCGTAGGTGCCGGCGGCCGGGATCTGCAGACCCTCGAAGGCGCGAGTGGTGGCGACGGACTCGGTCATGACAATTCCTTCTCTCGAAGCACGGGACGGTCGGTGTTTGTCTGACACAGCAACTATATGCCAAGCAATATTCCACGTGTCAAGGGCCGGTGTAGGATGGTCATGTGAGTACGAACCTGGATGACCCCCGCTTCACCGCCATCGGGCTGTTCACCGAAGCGTTCACGGGGCTGACCAATCGTTTCGCCGCCCAGTTCGAGGAACACCGCCTCTCAGCCGTCGAGTTCGAGGTGCTGATGAGGCTCGCCCGCTCCCCTGGTCACCGGCTCCGCATGACCGACCTCGCCGGTCAGACCTCTTTGTCCACTAGTGGTGTCACCCGTGTCGTCGACCGGATGGACCGCGACGGCCTGGTCCGCCGCGAGGCCTGTGCCACCGACCGCCGCAGCTCGTACGCGGTGATCACCGATGACGGCCGGCAGCGGCTCGACGAGGTGCTGCCGGGGCATCTCGAGCTGCTTCAGCAGTGGTTCATCGGCCAGCTCAGCCCGGCCGAGCTGGACGGGATGATGACCTCGCTCCGCCGCATTCGGGACGCCGTCAACCCGTGCGCGACGGCCGGCAGCACCGACGCCGAGGAACCCGCCGCAGCCGCCTGATCACGGCCGGTGGCGCCGCCGGGCGACAACCGGCAGAAGTACCGGCAGGATCGGGCGACGCGGTGACCAAAAGGGACAAATCTCCCCGTTTTCCCGGCCCTGCGCGGCTACTGTGATCGCGCAGGGGGATGCGGCGCGACCGAGGCGCGTGCGGGGCTGACGGGGGAGCTTCGTTCTCGCCGCGTAACTGGTGGGGCGTTGCGACGGCCGGCGCGTGGGGGGCACGATCGCCGGCCGTCGCCGCCCCTCCTCCGCCAAGAAAGCGCCGTCAAGACAGCGCCGCCTAGACAAGGCCGCCTAGACAAGGCCGCCTGGACAAGGCCGTCAGAACAGGTCGCCGAGCCTCGCGCGATCTCGCGGCAGCAGGGTGATCCCGCCGGTCCGGCAGAGCTCCCGCAGCCGCTGCTCGGCCGCCTCGCGCTCCTCGGCGTTGGGCGTGCTGACGATCAGGCCGACCAGAGCCTCGACCGTGTCTCGAGGATCATGGCTTCCCTCGTACGCGTCGACAGCCGCCGAGAAGCACTCGGCCGCCCTCTTGTTCTCGCCCCGGCGCAGCGCGATCGCCGCCTCCACGATCGCGGCCGGGCCGTCCGGCGGTTGATCGCCCTCGGGGCGGAGCTGGTTCCGCACCGCGCTCGCCTCGGCGACGCGGCCCGACTCGGCCAGCGCCTGGCCGATCGTGGCCAGCAGCCGCCGCCGATGATTCGGGTCGCCGACCTCGCTCAGCTCGGTCATCGCGCTGCGCCCCAGCCGCTCGGCCTCCTCGGGATGCCCGTCCAGGCGCGCCACCTCGGCCAGGTTGGCCAGCGCCACCGCGCGCAGCCGGAGCTCGCCGCACGCGCCGGCCAGCTCGTCCACCGCGGCCAGGCGGCGCCGCGCGGCCGGCAGGTCGCCCTCCCTGATCTCGTGCCAGGTCAGGTTGTTCTCGGCGATGGCCATGTCCCGCGTACGGCCACCGCGGCGGGCCAGGAGCAACGCCGCCTCGCCGTGTCGCCGTGCCTCGCCGAACCCGCCGGTGGTCATCCACAGGGACGCGAGCTGGGTGTGCGCGGTGAGCTGGCCGGCCGCCGAGCCGAGCCATTCGAACTCGGCCAGCGCCGCGGTCGCCGAGCCGATCTCCTCGGCACCGGCGCCGTGTTCGAGCGCGAGCTGGGCCAGGCCGATACGTGCCCAGGCCCGGACGGCCGGGTCGGCGTCGGCGGTACGGGGATCGTCGACGAGCCGGCGCAACCACTGCCGCCCCGTGACGTCGCGCCCGCGGAACCGCCACCAGCGCGGCAGCGCGGCCGCTATCCGCAGCGCGGTGTGCGGGTCCTCCCGCGCCGCGAACGCCAGCGCCGCGCCCAGGTCGCCGGCGACGCTGTCGAGGCGGTCGGCCGCCTCGGCCAGCCGGACGCCGATCAGGTCGGGCGCTGTGCGCTGGGCGAGATCGGCCAGGGCCAGCGCGTGCCGCCGCCGCGCCTCGGTCAGCTCGCCCTCGGCCGCGGCCCGTTCGGCCGCGAAGTCGCGCACCACGTCGAGCAGCCGGAACCGGAAGGCCCGGCGGCCGCGCACGCTGAGCAGGCCCAGCTCGAGCAGCCGGTCGAGCAGGTGCACCACGTCGGCGTGGTCGTCGCCGATCAGCTGCTCGGCCAGCTCGAGCGACCAGCGGTACCGGAACATGGCGAGCCGGCGCAGGGCCCGCTGCTCGCCGTCGTCGAGCAGCCGGTAGCTCGCCGCCACCGCCTCGCGCAGCGACACCACGGTCTCGCGGGCGGGCAGCCCGGAACCGGGACGGTCGAGGTCGAGCACCCGGTCCCCGTACCGGTCGAGGATCTCGGGAACGGTCAGCACGCGCCCGCGCGCGGCGGCCAGTTCGATGGCGAGCGGCAGCCCGCCGAGCCGGCGGACGAGCGCGGCCAGGGGTGTCACCTCGTCGGGCTCGAGCTCACGGCCCAGACGCTGGAGGAAAAGACCGACCGCGGGGTACGCCGCCACGTCCGGCCGGGCGTTCGTGGTCTCGGAGGGCGGTGCGGTGAGCGGGGCGACCGGCCACACTCTTTCCGCCCGCAGGCCGACCGGGTGCCGCCCGGTGGCGAGGAACCGCAGCTCGGGCAGGCGTTCGAGGAGGCGGGCCAGGCTCTCGGCGGCGGCCTCGGGTGAGCGCTCGACCGCGTCGACGAAGAGCAGGGCAGCCCGGCCACCGAGCCGTTCCCGCAGGTCGTCGGGGCCGCCCACACCGAATTCGGCGGCGATGCTGCCGAGCATCTCGCCGACCGTGCTGCCATCGGTGATCACCACGCCGGCCACGCCGCCGGGGTAGGTGCGGGCGACCCGGCGCGCGACCACGAAGGCGAGGCTGGTCTTGCCGACCCCGGCGATGCCGACCAGGGTGAGCCCGCGCGGGCCGTCGGGATCGGTCAGCAGGGTGTCGAGCTCGGCGATGTCGTCGTCGCGGCCGATCAGCTCGACGGTCTGCAGAACCCGGAGGAAGCCGGTGGACGGCGGCGCCGGTTCCTCAGTGGACTGGCCTCGGGCCGCGGCCAGGAACGCCTCCCGCTCGGCGCCGGCCAGACTCAGCGCGGCCGCCAGCAACTCGGCCGTCGTGCGCTGAGGGCGGGACGCCCGGCCGCGTTCCAGATCGCGAACGGTCCGGACGCCGATGGCGGCCCGGGCGGCCAGTTCCTCCTGGGTCAGCCTGGCGGTGAGCCGGTGGCGGCGCAGCACGAGGGCGAAGCCGGAACCCGCCCGGTCGTCCACCTCGTCAGCCGCCATGAGACCGAACCTATGCAGGGCGGACGTCACCCGCGAGCAGAGATCCGCTCTTGTCGGAAAGCGGACGCCCGGATGGGCCCTAAAGCCCCAGTCCGCGGGCGATCAGCATGCGCTGGACCTCCGACGTGCCCTCGCCGATCTCCAGGATCTTCGCGTCGCGGTAGAAGCGGCCGACGGCCGACTCGTTCATGAAGCCGTAGCCGCCGTGCACCTGGGTGGCCCACCGGCTGTTCTCCATGGCGGCGTTGCTGGCGTTCAGCTTGGCGATCGCCGCGTACCGCTTGAAGTCGGCGCCGGCCAACATGCGGGCGGCGGCGTCGTAGTAGCCGAGACGGGCCGTGTGGGCGCGCATCTCCATGTCGGCGATCATGAACTGGACGGCCTGGTAGTTGCCGATCGTCTTACCGAAGGCGGTGCGCTGGCTGGCGTACTTCACCGACTCGTCGACACAGCCCTGGGCCAGCCCGACCGACAGCGCGGCGATCGCGATCCGTCCCTCGTCGAGGATGCGCAGGAACTGGGCGAAACCGCGGCCGCGCTCGCCGAGCAGGTTGCCGGCGGGGACGCGTACGTCGTCGAAGAAAAGCTCGTGGGTGTCCGACGCGCACCAGCCGACCTTGGAGTAGCCGGGCGCCACCGTGAAGCCCGGAGTACCGGAGGGCACGATGATCGTGGACAGCTCCTTCGAGCCGTCCGGGTTGACGCCGGTGACCGCCATGACGGTGACCAGGCAGGTGATGTCGGTGCCGGAGTTCGTGATGAACGCCTTGGTCCCGTTGATCACCCATTCGTTCGTGGTCTCGTCGAGCACGGCCCGGGTGGTCGTGCCGGCCGCGTCGGAGCCCGTGCCGGGCTCGGTGAGGCCGAAGCCGGCCAGCGCCTCGCCCGTGGCCAGGCGGGGCAGCCACTGCTCTTTCTGCTCGGGGGTGCCGAATCGGTAGATCGGCATGGCGCCGAGCGACACCGCTGCCTCGAGGGTGACCGCCACCGAACTGTCCACTCGGGCCAGCTCCTCGAGAGCGACGCAGAGCGCGAAGTAGTCGCCGCCCATCCCGCCGAACTCCTCGGGGAAGGGCAGGCCGAACAGGCCCATCTTGCCCATCTGCCGAACCAGGTCGTACGGGAAGGTCTTGTGCTCGTAGTGATCGGCGATCACCGGCGCGACCTGTTCCACGGCGAAGTCCCGGACGCTGGCGCGCAGCGCCTCCTGCTCCTCGCCGAGCCGGAAGTCCACCATGACGTGCTCCTTGAAGGTCAGACGGGCGTGACGCCGTGCCGGCGCCGGGCGAAGCCGCGATCTTTGCCCCGCGCGGCGCGGTAACGGCGGATCAGCTCGTCGCGCAGGTCTCCCGGCTCGACGACGGTGTCCACGACCAGCTCGCTGGCCAGCCGCATGATGTCGATGTCCTGCTCGTACTCGGCGCGGCGCTCGGCCACGAAGGCGGCCCGTTCCTCGTCGGTCGGCAGGGCGGCGATCTTGTTGGCGTAGACGGCGTTGACAGCGGCCTCCGCCCCCATCACCGCGATCTTGGCGGTGGGCAGGGCGATGGTGGCCTCGGGGTCGAAGCCGGGACCGGCCATCGCGTACAGCCCGGCTCCGTACGCCTTGCGGACCACCACGCAGATCTTCGGCACCGTGGCCTCGGAGATCGCGGTGACCATCTTGGCGCCGTGCCGGATGATCCCCTGTTTCTCCACCGCCGACCCGACCATGAAGCCGGGCACGTCGCAGAGGAACAGCAGCGGAACGTTGAAGGCGTCGCAGAGCTGCACGAAGCGGCTGGCCTTGTCGGCCGAGTCGGGGAAGAGCACGCCGCCCTTGAACATCGAGTTGTTGCCGACGACGCCGATCACCTCGCCGTCGAGCCGGGCGAACCCGATCGTGAGCTCCTTGGCCCACAGGGCCTGAATCTCGAAGAACGAACCCTCGTCGACCAGGCCCTTGACGTACCGCCGCATGTCGAAGGCCTGACGCTCGCTGACCGGGACCATGGCCGCGAGATCGGCGCCGTTGCTCGCGCGCGACTCGGCCGCGGGCGGGCGCTGCTCCCAGTTCGAGGGCATGAAGGAGAGGTACGTCCGTACGACGTCGAGCGCGTCCTGCTCGGTCTTGCAGAGGAAGTGGCCGACGCCGGACTCGGTGCAGTGGACCTTGGCCCCGCCCATCGCCTCGAGCGTCGTCTTCTCCCCGGTGACCATCTCGACCATGCGGTCGGAGCCCAGGTACATGCTGGCGTTGCCCTCGACCATGGCCACGACGTCGCAGAAGGCCGGCATGTAGGCACCACCGGCCGCCGACGGGCCGAACAGCGCGCAGGCCTGCGGGATGGCGCCGGACGCGCGCACCTGGGTGTGGAAGATCTTCCCGGCGCCGCGGCGGCCCGGGAAGAGGTCGACCTGGTCGGTGATGCGGGCGCCGGCCGAGTCGACCAGGTAGATCATCGGTACGCCGTACTCCACGGCCCGCTCGATGATGCGGATGATTTTTTCGACCGTGCGGGCGCCCCAGGAGCCGGCCTTGACTGTCGAGTCGTTGGCCATCAGGCAGACGTCGCGGCCGTCGAGCCGGGCGACTCCGGTGATCACGCCGTCGGCCGGCAGCCCGTCGGCCAGGCTGTTGGCGAACAGGCCGTCCTCAACGAAGGAGCCCTCGTCGACCAGCAACGCGATGCGCTCGCGGGCGAAGAGCTTGCCTTTCGCCGCGTTGGCCGCGTGGTAGCGCTCGGCGCCGCCGGCCAGCACGCGTTTGCGCGTCTGCGCGAGGTCGTCCACCAGAAGCTCCCCTGAACGATCGTTAGGCTTAACGACCGTTAGGGTAGCTCACCTGTCAAGGTCACGGCAACGACGGACGGGAGCCCCCGCCGGCTGCGGAGACTCCCGTCCGTTTTCACTGCTCCGGTGCCGTGGAGGGACACCGGGTACTGCTCGACGCCTCCTGGCGTCGTCGGGTCGCACCCGGGACCGGCGCGACCCGGTCTATGCGGGTGCTCAGCGCAGCGTGTTCAGCAGGCCCAGGCCCGTGGCGTCGCCGACGGTCCCGGCCAGGTCGGTCACCGGCGAACCCTCGGTCATGGCCTTGCGGCCACCGGTGGCCTTGCTGTCCGAACCGGTAGCGGCCGGCTTGGTGTAGCCCTTGGTCGGCTCCTCGTCCATGGGCTCCTCGGCCGCGGGCTCCTCGCCCTGCTGCGCGCCGTAGCCCTTGTCGTCGTCGCCGCGAACGTTGTCGTCACCCTTGACGCCGCCGTTGCCCTTGTAGTCGTCCGGGTCCTCGCCCTGGGCGCCACCGAAGTCGTCGTCGTCGTCGCCGTGGTGGTGACCCGGCCGGCCGTGGCCGTGGTGACCGTCCCAGTCGCCGTCCCAGTCGTTGCCGCCGCCCCAGAAGCCGCCACGGACCCGGCCGTCACGGTCGTCGCTGAGGTCGTTGACGCACGCCGCCGACGACTGGGCCGCGCCCAGGATGCCGATCGAGGTGCCGCAGACGTTGATCGGCACGTTGATCGGGACACCGATCTGGGTGCCGTTCAGGATGCCGTTGTTGTCGCCGTTGCTCTGGATGAAGTCATCGTCGTGGTGACCGGTGCCCTTCTCCAGCTTGTTGACGGAGACGGCGCGGGAGCTCGAGGCGCCGAGGACGGCGACCGAGGTGCCCGACAGGTTCACCGGCAGGCTGATCGGCGCGTACAGCTGGGTGCCGTTGGCGATCCCGTTGTTGTCGCCGTTGCTCTGCCAGGCGCTCTCCTTGCCCCGGGACTTGCCCTTGACCGAGCCGCTCTCCAGGTCGTTCACGCACAGCGCGCGGCTGTCGGCCGCACCGAGCAGCGCGATCGAGGTGCCGCAGACGTTGATCGGGACGTCGATGGGCGCGTACAGCTGGGTCCCGTTCAGGATCCCGTTGTTGTCGCCGTTCGACTGGATGTCGCCGTCACGGTCACGCCAGCCGTGCTCGGTGGTCCGGCCGCTCTCGAGCTTGTTGGCGCCGACGCCGGAGGCCTGCGCGTGGCCGGCGACAGCGGCCGCCGTGCCGACGACGTTCACCGGAACGTTCACCGGCAGGTACGCCTGGGTGCCGTTCAGGATGCCGTTGTTGTCCCCGTTGGACTGGACGCCGCGGCGACCGCTCTCGAGGTGGTTGACACCGGCGCCGCGGGAGTCGGCCACACCGAGGATGCCGACCGAGGTGCCGACGACGTTGACCGGGACGCGGACCGGGACGGCGAGCTGGGTGCCGTTGAGGATCCCGTTGTTGTCGCCGTTCGACTGGATGACGTCGGCCTGCGCCGCGGCCGGGGCGAACAGCAGGGCGCCAGCGGCCAGGACGCCGACGCTCAGAGTCTTACGAACCCAAGTCTTCATGAGGAAAGAAATGCCTTTCAAGAATGTTTCGGCAAAAATGCATGCGTATTCAATTGGGCGATGTGTTTCGGGCGCAGCGGTGCCCTGGCTCGTTTCTTTCTGCCCTGACTCCGCTTGTCGACGTGCGCCCACAAGGCGCTTCGGTGCGGTGCGTGTGATTCAGGCGTCTGCGATTCGCCGCTTGTTCGCAAGCGGTTCGGGAATCGGGCCCGACCGCGGTCACCGAAGCCGGTGCCGGCCGGTCGTCGGCGGTCGGGCGGACCGCCGAGCGCCATCACTCAGTCAGGTGAGACGGTCGGTGCCTCGGCGTCGTGCTGCCGGGCCTCGACATCGGACGCGATCGCGGCGAGATGGCTGGCCATCGCGCTGCCGGCGATCGCAGCCGGCAGGAAGGCCGCGGAGCCACCTTCCGTCGGTGTCCCCGACCCAGTGGTCGGGGTGCCGCTGACGTCCCCGAGACGCAGCCGCAGAGGAGCGGCTGGTTCGTCACCGCCGGGCGTGCTTTCCTCCCCGGCCCGCTCCGGCGCCACGACCTTCGCCGCCTGAGCGGCGCGGGCGTGGTGGTGGTGCCGGTGGGCCGGCGGTGCGGAGGAGACCTTGTCGCGCTTGACCGGCATGGCGGCGTGGTGGCCGGCGACCGGGGCGCGGAAGGTCTTGGTGATCGGGACAGGACTCATCGCGGCGGCGTGGGCCGGCTCGCCGGCCGGCTGTGGCCGTTCCTCTTCCGAAGGCTCCGGCCGCTCGGCGGCCGGGCTCTCGGTCTCGATGACCGCGTCGGTCACCGCGGTGAGCCGCTGCGGGGTCTCCGGGCCGCCGATGAGGCGGATTGTGCCGGTGACACCCGACAGGACCTGGTCGACGTCGCTCACGGCGGCGTCCACCGGGTCGGTGTCGTCGGTGACCTCGTCGACAGTCTCCGCCGGATGGGAGAGAACCCGCCGGGGAACGTCGAGGATGTCGGTCACGACGTGTCGCTGGTGGTCCGGTTGTTCCGACTCCAGCGGCTGGACAGCCGCCTGCAGGAGACCGGTGACCGGAGCTGTGGTGTCGGCGCCGATGACGGAGCCGAGCAACGAGCCGTCCGGCCCGTCGACCCGGTCCGCGGCCTGCGCGGCGGCACCGGTGAGCAGCCAGGCCGCACCGGCCAGACCGCCGACGACGAGGACTCGCAGGCTCCACCGGGATCCGGTGTGCCGGCGCGCGCGGCGCTCCGAACGCCACTCCGCCCCCTGGATGTGAGGCGGCACGGGCGTGGATTCGCCGGCGGGCGGCACGATCGGCAGTGGGTACGCCGTGCGCGTACGCCCGACCCCCAGTCCCGTCATGTTCCGCCCCTCGTCGTTTCGACTCGAACCGGTGGCGGATCCGCCGTATTCGGCGATATCGGCCACTCGGTATTGGTAACGAAACGACGGGACAGCGGTCACGCGGACGAATCGGAAAAATGATCGCAGCGTGCTGCGGGGGAAATCACACCAATCTCGTTCGTGGCCCCGCGCGTAGAACACCGGACGGCAGGGTACGGCCGAGCAGTTTCTCGGCCTCCCCGGCGACGGCGATCAGACGGTCGAGGTCGATCCCGGTGTCGAGGCCCATGTCGTGAAGCATGTGGACGACCTCCTCGGTGGCCACGTTCCCCGAGGCGCCGGGCGCGTAAGGACAGCCACCGATACCGCCGACGCTCGCGTCGAACTCGGTCACCCCCAGCTCGAGCGCGGTGAGGATGTTGGCCAGCCCCGTACCCCTGGTGTTGTGGAAATGAAGAAGGTCGGGGCGGACGGCGGAAAGCAGGTCACGGACCCGGCGAGGAGTCGCCATGCCGGTCGTGTCGCCGAAGGCGATGCGGTCGGCGCCGTCGGCGCGGACCCGGGCCACGATCCCCGCGACCCGGTCGGGATCGATGTCGCCCTCGAACGGGCAGCCGAAACTGGTCGCGACGATCACCTCGACCGTCGCGCCGGCCTCGTGGATCAGCGGGACGAGCGAGGCGATGTCGTCGAGCGACTCGTCGGTGGAGCGGTTGAGGTTGCGCCGGTTGTGAGTGTCCGACGCGGACACGACGACCTCGATCTCGCGGAAGCCGGCCGCCAGGGCCCGCTGCGCGCCGCGGGTGTTCGGGATCAGCGCCGAATAACGGATCTCCGGATTTTTCGCGGCCCGTGACCAGACCTCGTCGGCGTCGGCCATCTGCGGGATCGCCTTGGGATGGACGAACGAGACGGCCTCGATTCGCCGTACGCCCGTCCCGCTCAGCGCGTCGATCAGCGCGACCTTGGCGTCGGTCGGGATGGGCTCCTCGTTCTGCAACCCGTCCCGCGGCGCGACCTCTCGGATGCTCACGGACGTCATCGGGGGATCACCTCATTCGGGACACGATGCCGGTGTCGTAGTCGCCGGACAGGAACTCCGGATTCTCCAGCAGCTCGGCGAAGAAGGGCAGGTTGTTCTTGGGGCCGGCGATCTGGAAACCGGCAACCGCGTCCCGGGCCCGCGCCAGCGCCTCGTCCCGGTCGGCGCCGACCACGATCAGCTTGGCCATCAGCGAGTCGTAATGCTGGGTGACCGCCGTGCCCTCGGCGTAGCCGGAGTCGACGCGGACGCCCTCGCCGCTCGGCTCGACCCACGTGGTGATCTGCCCGGGGCCGGGGAAGAAGCGTTTCGGGTCCTCGGCGTTGACGCGGAACTCGATGGCGTGGCCTCGGGTCGCTGTCGTGACGTTCACCGGCTCACCCGAGGCGATCCGCAGCTGCTCCTCGACCAGGTCGATGCCGTGGATGATCTCGGTGATCGGGTGTTCCACCTGGAGGCGCGTGTTCATCTCGAGGAAGAAGAACTCGCCGGTGGTGGGGTCGAGCAGGCACTCGACGGTGCCGGCGTTGCGGTACCCGACCGCCTCGCCGGCCCGCACCGCGGCGGCCAGGAAACGCTCGCGCAGCTCGGGCGACACGGCCGGGCTGGGCGTCTCCTCCACCAGCTTCTGGTTGCGGCGCTGCACCGAACACTCGCGCTCGGACAGGGCGATCACCCGGCCGTCGGCCAGGCCGAGAATCTGCACCTCGACGTGGCGTACCCGGGGGAAGTAGCGCTCGATCAGCACCGAGCCGTCGCCGAACATGCGCTCGGCGAAGCCGCGTACCTTGTCGTACTCGGCGCGCAGCGCCTGCTCGTCGCCGGCGACCGCCATGCCCATGCCGCCACCGCCGGCGGCGGCCTTGACCATCACCGGGTAGCCGATCTCGGTGGCCGACGCGACAGCGGCGTCCACAGTGGCCGCCGGATCGTGTGAGCCCGGCGCGACCGGCACACCGGCCGCGGCCATGATGTTGCGCGCGTTGATCTTGTCGCCCATCGCGGCGATGGCCTCGGGACCCGGCCCGACCCAGATCAGGCCGTTGGCCTCGACCGCCCGGGCGAAGTCGGCGTTCTCGCTGAGGAAGCCGTAGCCGGGGTGGATCGCCTGAGCGCCGGTCGATTTCGCGGCGGCCAGGATGGCCTCGGCGTTGCGGTAGCTCTGAGCCGGGTTGGCCGGGCCGACGCAGACCGCCTCGTCGGCCTCGAGCACGAACGGCAGGCCGGCATCGGGCTCGGAGTGCACGGCGATCGTGCGGATGCCGAGCCGGCGCGCGGTCCGGATGATCCGCCGGGCGATCTCGCCCCGGTTCGCGACGAGCAGCGACTCGATCATCGGCCTCAGCGCCCCGTCAGCGCGTGGACGGCGGCCTCGCGCAGCAGCGCGGCCCGCCGGCGCCGGTCGACCTCACCGCCGAGGAACGGTGTCGAGTTCATGAGACCGAACGCCGCGTGCGCGAGCACCCGGGCCTCGGCCGCGTCGAGCTCGGGACGCAGCTTGCCCAGCACGCCCACCCACTCCTCGACGTAAAGCCGCTGAAGCTTGCGGATCTGACGCCGCGGCTCCTCGGGCAGGCGGTCGAGCTCGTGCAGATGCAGCGCGATGACGGCCGGGTTGGCCAGGGCGAACTCGACGTGGAAGTCGATCAGGTCGGCGAGCGCGGCGCTGGCGTCGTCGGGGTGCAGCGCGACGCGGGCCTCACCGCCGTGCAGCAGGCCCTCGCTCACCGGGATGAGCGCCGCCACGAGCATCGCCTCTTTGCCGGCGAAGTGGTGATAGAGCGCCGGGCCGGTCACCCCGGCCGCCGACCCGATGTCATCCATCGAGACACCGTGATATCCACGGGACGCGAACAGGCCTACCGCGATCTCCAGGATCTCGTCGCGGCGCGACCGGCGCCGGGGCGTGGGCGGCCCCGGGCGCTGCTGCTGATCAACCGTTGTCACGAGGTCACTCTAACCCTCTGTCAAGCCGAATGCTTAACGTGCGTTAAGGATTCTACTCATCAGTAGTGTTTCGCGCCTCTTCCAGCATGTTCTCGATCGCGGCCGCATCCTCCTCGGCACCGATTGCCCGCAAACGCTCCGGCAAACCCTCCAGAAGAGGCACGGCTTCGGCATGCCGTCCGCGGGCCAACAGCAGGCCGGCGGCCTCGCGGGCGACCATCGAGCGCTGCCAGACCGCGTTCGGCTCGGCGGCCAGCTCGGGCGGAAGCTCGGCGTAAAGCCTCTCGGCCTGCTCGGCGACGGCCAGCCCGGTGGGCGCGTCGTCGGCGAAGTGCAGGGCACTCACCCGCCGGCGCAGGAGCCGCAGCTCGCCGATGAGGTCACCGGCCTCGTGCAGCGCCTCGGCCGCGGCCTGGAAAACCTGGGCCGCTTCGGCGTCACGGTCGAGGTCGTACAGCAGCGCCCCGGCCTGCTCACCGACCTGGCCCCGCCCGGCCGGGTTGTCGGCCAGACGCTCGATCAGCGCCTGGTAGATGGTGAGGGCGCCGTGCTGATCACCGATCTCCCGGTAGAGCCCGGCGAGCAGAAACCGCACGTCGTCGGCCGGACCGTCGAGTTCGAGTCGTTCGAAGAGCAGCAGTGCCTCCTCGGCGACCTCGGCCGCCTCGACCGGACGGCCCGATCGCATGTACGCGATGGCGAGCTCCTGCCGAACAACGGCACCGTTCCGCTCTTCGCCCTGCTCGGCGCAGAGGGCAACGGCCTCGACCAGGTCGGGTACGGCCTCGGCGGCCCGGTCGAGGTGGAGAAGCGCCCGCCCGCGCCCGGCCCGGGCCATCAGCGCCACTTGGGAACCGCCACCGGCCAGCGCCTCGCCGAAGGCCTCGGCCACCTGCTCGGCGTCGGTGGAGAGGTCGGCGACCATCAGCGCGGCCTCGGCCAGCCGGGACGCCGGGCCGTGCTCGCGGTAGAAGTCACGCGCACGCATCGCCGCGGCCAGAGCCCGCCCGCGCCGATCCAGCCCCTCCGAGGCCGATTCGGCGGGGACCGATTCGCCGCCGGCCGATTCACCGCCGGCCGACTCGGCGGAGACCGATTCGTCGGCGGCCGATTCGTCGGCGGCCATGAGGATGCGGACGCGCCAGATCTCGTTGTCGGCGCGGTGCCGTGGCAGGCCGGCGGCCTCGGCGAACTCGTCGGCCCGGTCGAGGCTGTCACCGGCGGCGGCGAAGTCGCCGGCCAGGAACTGGGCGACGGCCAAGCGCGACCAGGCACTCGACCGGCGGCGGTCGTCGCCGTGCTCCGTCATGTGCGCCACCTCGGCCCGCACCAGGGCGAATCCCTCGTCGGGCCGGTCGGTCAGGCAGTAGAGGACGCCGAGCCGACCACCGGTCGCGGCCGCCCGCTCGGCCGAGCCGGCCTCGGTCAGCAGGTCGAACGCGCGGCGCCAGGTCCGTTCGACCGCCTCGGGGTCCTCGCGCCAGTCGAGGGCCGCGCCCTCGAGGGCGGCGCGCCGGCCGGCCTCCTCGCCGGCGGGCTCGGGGAACCGCCGGTCGAACTCGGCCAGCGCCGCCACCATGGCGTCGTCGCGATCGGCCCCGGCGTGCTCCTCGGCCAGGTCGAGCAGTTCGGCCGCACTCAGATCCTCGGAAATATCAGGAATGTCCACCTTGAACGGCGGTGGGGCCGGTGTGACCCGCTGGGTCGGTGACAGGGGTACCTCGACACCGAAGGGCTCGCGGGCCAGCCAGCCGGCGATGCGAGCGCTCTGGGCCGTGGTGCCGTTGCGGGCGTCGAACCGGGCGGCCAGGTCGGTGGCCTGGGTCGCGAGCTCGGTGGCGAGCTCGGCCGCGGTGATGTCGGGGCGGTCGAGGCGGCGCACGACCGCGTCGCCGTGGCCCAGGTCGGTGACGCGGCGAAGCAGGTGGCCGCCGGCCGCGGCGAACTCCATCGCCGCCGCGGGTGACGGCGCCTTGTCGAGCCAGTCGATGTGCCGTTGCAGGATTTCCAAGCCGCGGTGCTCGTTGCCGGTGCGCGCGCAGAAGGTGATGTGGCCGGCGACGTCGGCCATGTCGGCCAGGTTGGCCCGCTGAAGACGGTACGAGCGGCGGTGTGCGTCGGCGGCGTCGGACTCCCGGCCGGTCAACAGGTACGGAACCATCAGCTCCTCGAGGATCGCCTGCGGCTGCTCGGTGCAGTTGAGCGTGCCCTCGAGCACCGGGTGGGCATGCTCGACGGCCTCGGCGAACCGGCCGCGGGCGGCGAGATAGCCCGCGACGTCGGTCGGATCGCAGCCGACGCAGTCGGAGAGGCTGTCGCGCGGGGCGGCCTGCCACTTCTCATACCAGGAGTCGGCCTCGTCGCGCAGCCCGACGTGGTCGGCCACGACGTAGCGGTATTTGTAGAGCGCGCCCAGGCCCTGCCCGTACTCCCGGTAGCGCCGCTCCATGTCGTCGAGAACCGCGTACGTCCGGGCCAGCGGCACCTCGGGGAACTTGGTCAGCGCGTTGACCATGGTCTTGAACAGCCAGAGCAGATTGTGCTGGGCGCGCTGGTGGTAGGGCTGGGGGTTGCGGTCGAAGTCGCTGACGCACCAGGAGAAGGTGACGAAGCCCTTGGCCGGCTCACCACCGTAGACGAAGCTGTTGGTGGCGATCAGCCGCGCCATGAAGGACAGGAACGGGTCGCCGGCCGCGTCGACGTGGCGCAGGATCTGCTCGGCCAGGGCGGTGCGAGCCGCACCGTACGGCATGTCCTCGGCCTGGGACAGCAGGTCCCGCAGCTCCTCGGCGGTTTTCATCGGTCCTCCTGGGGGACGGCGCGCTCCAGGAGGCCCAGGAACGACGTGGTCAGCAACGCGGCGTCGGCCGGCTTGATCGGGTGGTGACCGAGCAGCAGGGCCTGGCCGTAGAGGGACTCGACGGCGAGGCCGATCAGCTCCGGGTCGGCGATGGCGATCACCCGGCGCACCAACGGATTGCGGTGGTTGAGCACGAGTTGCGGGCGGTCGGGCGGCGCCGTGTGGGCGAGCGCGTCGAGCACGCCGCCCCACAGGTCGTCGGCGCGGTCACGGCCGGCGGTGAACTCCTCGTGGAAGGCGGCCGACCGGCTCACCAGGTAGAGCGCGGGCAGGCTGGCCGGGTCGAACGCGCGGACCTGGACCTCGCAGCCGAGCCGGTCGAGCCGGCGCTGGGCCGCGGTGAGGAACGGGCGCAGCCGCAGCTCGGTCTCGGTGTCGACGGCGGTGAACCGGGTGGCCAGGTCGGCCGGCTCGAGCCTTTCGACCCGAACGTCGGAGTCCACTGTGGTCAGCCGCTGAATCAGGTCGGCGTCGTAGACGTAGCCGCCGTTGATCAGGGCCACCTCCTGGGCCGCGGCCACGGCGGCGAGCTGACGGAACTCGTCGGTGGTGGCCGCGTAGCGGATCACGCCGTACCGCTCGCGGAACTCGGCCAGCGTCAGCCGGCCCATGTTGGTCTCCATCGCGAACCACTGCTCGACCAGGCGCAGCATCTCGTCGTCGTGCAGCGCGAGCGCCTTGACCCCGAGGTGGTGGACCTCGAGGAAGCGGGCCAGCCGGCGCGGATCGGTGGCGGCGAGCCGGACCAGCCAGCCGCGCAGCTGATCGGCGATCGCCTCCCGGGTGTCGGCCAGCAGGCCGTCGTCGTACAGCGCCTCGCGGCTCGCGGTGGGCCGCAGCTCGGTGCTGTCGACCACGCAACGGGCGAAGAACGCCCACTCCGGCAGCAGGCCCTCGACGCCCTCGGAGAGCAGCATGCGCTTGAGATAGACCCGGTGACCACCGCGGGTGGCCGGGTTGACCGGTGTCGGCAGGATGAACGCGACGCCGGTCAGGCCCGCCTCGGGCACGGCGAGCTCGACGGTGTCGAAAGGCCGGAAACCGAAGACCTTTTCCCCGTACGCCGTGAGGGCCGCGTCCTGGTGTTCCCACGGCACCGCGCCGGTGGTCACCCGCTCACCGTCGACCTCGACCCGCACCGGCAGCAGCGAGCCGTAAAGCTCGGCGAGCTCACGAACTGTCGTACGGCTCAGTAAATGCTCCGAGCCGCGGCGCGGCAGCAGGGTGACCGTCGTCCCGGGCTCGCGGCCGTCACCGGCGCGAACGTCGTAGCGGCCGTCGGAGTAACCGGTCCACAACACGGGCTCGGCGCCGGCCCGGCGGGTGTGTACCCGGATCTCGTCGGCGACCAGGAAGCACGAGAGCAGGCCGATGCCGAACTGGCCGAGGAACTCGTGTCGCGCGAAGCCGAGCTCGTCGCGTTTCGAGCTGCGGCCGATGGTGGCCAGCAACTCGTGCACCTGAGCCTCGGTGAGCCCGATGCCGTTGTCGTCGACGCGCAGGCCGTGGTCGCCGGTGGTGATCGTCACCGAGCCGGACGCGAGGTCACCGGTGGCGGTGATCGCATCGACCGCGTTTTGAAGCAGCTCGCGGACGTAGACGCGTGGGCTCGCGTAGAGGTGGTGACTCAGCAGGTCGACGATGCCCCGGAGATCGACCTGGAACGTGTTGCTCACGGCGGACAAGGTACCGCCACCCACCGACAAGAACGGGGCGGTTTTCGACGCCGCCCCGTTCGTCGCCGGCTAGCTGAGGCCGCCGGGCTCCGTGCCCTTCGCGATGGGTGCCCGCACGAGGTTGCCCCACTCGGTCCACGAGCCGTCGTAGTTGCGGACCTGCGGGTAGCCGAGCAGGTGGTGCAGCACGAACCAGGTGTGGCTCGACCGCTCACCGATCCGGCAGTACGCGATGATGTCGTCGCTCGAGTCGAGCCCGAGCTCGTCGCTGTAGATCTTGGTCAGCTCGTCGGCCGGCTTGAAGGTGCCGTCCTCGTTGGCCGCCGATTTCCACGGCTTGCTGACCGCGCCGGGGATGTGCCCGCCGCGCAGCGCGCCCTCCTGCGGGTAGGCCTCCATGTGGGTCAGTTCGCCCGTGTACTCCTGCGGGGAGCGCACGTCGACCAGCGGGCGGCCGCTGCTGATGTGGGCCATGACCTGGTCGCGGAAGGCGCGGATCTCGGCGTCGTTGCGGACCGGCACCGGGTAGTCGGCGGCCGGCCGCTCGGTGCGGTCGCGGGTCAGCGGGCGGCCCTCGGCCGCCCACTTCTGGCGGCCGCCGTCGAGCAGGCGGACGTCGCGGTGGCCGAAGAGCTCGAAGACCCACAGGGCGTACGCGGCCCACCAGTTGAAGTTGTCGCCGTAGAAGACGATCGTGTCGTCGCGGCCGATGCCCTTGGCCGACAGCAGCGCGGCGAACGCGGCCGGGTCGAGGTAGTCGCGGGTGAGCTGGTCGTTGAGCTCCAGATGCCAGTCGACCTTGACGGCGCCCGGGATGTGGCCGGTGTCGTAGAGAAGCACGTCCTCGTCCGACTCGACCACCACCAGGCCCGGGGTGTCGAGGTTGGCGGCGAGCCACTCGGTGGTGACGAGCTTGTCGGGATGGGCGTACGCCTGAAGCGCCGGCGCCGGATCGTTCGCAACGGACATGGTTGCCACGCTAGTCCTTCGCTAGGCCGCGATGTCGCCCGTCACGGGGGCCAGTTGCGGGCGCTTGGCCACGACGTGTTCGCCCGACGAGTGGCCACGCAGATGCCGGCTGACCCAGGGTGCCAGGTGTTCCCGGGCCCACCGCAGGTCGGCGCCGCGGGCGAGCAGCCACGGGGTGGGCTCCGGGTTCGGCGGCACCAGCATCCACTGGTCGTCGCAGCCGACGCCGAGCGCGTTCAGCACGTGGCCGGCGACACGGCGGTGACCGGCGGGCGAGAGGTGCAGCCGGTCGGGCGCCCACATGTGCGGATGGCGGAAGGCGTTGTCGGCGAACAGGTCGACGACGTACGCGCCGTACTTCTCCCCCAGCGCCCGGGCCCCGTCGTTGAGCACCGCGGCCCGGCGCCCGAGCATCGCGGGCAGGTTGACCGTGACGTCGGCGAAGCGGAACAGGATCATGTCGGCACCCGTGGCCCGTACCCGGGAAACGACCGATTCCATCCGCTCGACCAGCGCGTACGGGTCGACGCGGGGCCGCAGCGAGTCGTTGCCGCCGGCCGCGAAGCTGACCAGGCCCGGCCGCATGGCCAGCGCCGGCTCCAGCTGCTCGTCGACGATCTGGCCGAGCAGCTTGCCGCGGATCGCCAGGTTCGCGTATCCGAAGTCGGGTCCCGCGTCGACGGCCATGCGGGCGGCCACCAGGTCGGCCCAGCCCCGGAAACTACCGTCCGGGTAAGCGTCGTTCAGCCCCTCGGTGAAGCTGTCCCCCATTGCCACGAAGCTTTTCCAGGCCATCCGGCGGCCCCCCTTAACGTGCTTTCACTTTTGCTCGTGGGGAACACGTTTCCACCGAAGCAAGGCCGTCGGTAGCGTGACGATGGCGACACGGAGTAAAGCGGTGGCCTCACCCCCGGCAGGGTATCTACGCTGCTCCGCATGCTTCTGCGAATGTCCACCTTGCTGCTTCGCACCCTTCGTGAGGAGCCGGCCGAGGCTGAGGTGCCGAGTCATCGGCTGCTGCTGCGCGCCGGGTACATCCGCCGCGCCGCCCCGGGTGGATATACGTGGCTGCCGCTCGGCAAGCTCGTGCTCGACCGGGTCGCCGCGATCGTCCGGGACGAGATGGAGGCGATCGGCGCGCAGGAGGTGTCGTTCCCGGCGCTGCTGCCGCGCGAGCCCTACGAGGCAACCAACCGCTGGACCGAGTACGGCGACGACATCTTCACGCTCAAGGACCGGCGCGGCGCCGATTACCTGCTCGCGCCCACCCACGAGGAGATGTTCACCCTGCTCGTGCAGGACATGACCAGCTCCTACCGCGACTTCCCGCTGCTGCTGTTCCAGATCCAGACGAAGTACCGCGACGAGGCCCGTCCCCGGGCCGGCCTGCTGCGCGGCCGCGAGTTCCTGATGAAGGACGCGTACTCGTTCTCGCTCACCGACCAGGAGCTGACGTCGGCCTACGGCGAGGTGCGCGCGGCCTACCAGCGCGCGTTCGCCCGCCTCGGGCTCGAGCACACGATCGTCTCGGCCGTGTCGGGCGCCATGGGCGGCTCCGCCTCCGAGGAGTTCCTGGCCGAGAGTGAGGTGGGTGAGGACACGTACGTCGGCTGCACCTCATGCTCGTACGCGGCGAACACCGAGGCGGTCATCACACCCGCGCCGGCGCCTTCGGCTCGTGAGCTCGACCACCTCTCCGTGCACGACACCCCCGGCACACCGACGATCGCCTCGCTCGTCGACCTGGCCAACGCCCGCGCCCTCGGCGGGCGCACCGACTGGACGGCCGCCGACACGCTGAAGAACGTGGTGGTCACCGTGCACCGCCCCGGCGCGGAGGACGAGCTGCTGGTGATCGGCGTGCCCGGCGACCGTGAGGTCGACCTGAAGCGGCTCGACGCCGCGCTGGCGCCGGCCACCGCCACCCTCTTCGACGACTTCGACTCCCGGCCCGACCTGGTCAAGGGCTACATCGGCCCGCAGGGCATCAAGGTGCGCTACCGGGCCGACCCACGGGTGGCCCCGGGCACGGCCTGGCTGACCGGGGCCAACGAGCCCGGCCGCCACGCCGTGAACGTGGTCGCCGGCCGCGACTTCACCGTCGACGACACGATCGAGGCGGCCGAGGTGCGCGCCGGCGATCCCTGCCCGGCCTGCGCGGACGGCGCCCTCACCATCCGCCGGGGCATCGAGATCGCGCACATCTTCCAGCTCGGCCGCCGCTACACCGAGGCGTTCAAGGTGGACGTGCTGGGGGCGGACGGCAAGCCGGTGCGGCCGACCATGGGCTCGTACGGCATCGGGGTGTCCCGCGCGGTCGCCGCCATCGCCGAGCAGCACCACGACGAGCGGGGACTGCTGTGGCCGGACGAGGTGGCTCCGGCCGACGTGCACATCGTGGCCGCCGGCAAGGACGGCCAGATTCAGGCGGCGCTGTCGCTCGGCGCCGCGCTGCGGGACGCGGGACTGCGGGTTCTCGTCGACGACCGGCCGAACGTGTCACCCGGCGTGAAGTTCACCGACGCCGAGCTCATCGGGGTCGCCCGGTCCGTCGTGGTGGGCCGGCGACTGGCCGAGGGATTCGCCGAATTTCGCGATCGCCGCACAGGCGCCCGCGAAGAGGTGCCGATCACGGACATACCGCGTGTAATCACGTCGGCACTCGGGTAACTCCATTCACAACATGGGAGGTGTGCGCATGGCGAGACCATCGGTCGCTGATGTCATGACCCGACAGGTGGTCTACCTGCCAGAGGCGACCATGCTGGACGAGGCGGCCCAGGTGATGCGCGATCGCGCCATCGGCGACGTCGTGGTGACCCGCGGGCCGACGATGGTCGGCCTGGTCACCGACCGCGACATCGTGGTGCGGGCCATCGCCGAGAACCTGCCGGTCAAGACGACGTCGCTCGGCGACGTCACCTCGCACGAGCTCATCATGGTGGAGCAGTCGGCCACCGTGGACGAGGCCGTGCAGGCGATGCGTGAGCGCGGCGTCCGCCGGCTGCTGGTCTGCGACGCCGACCGCAAGGTGGTCGGCATCATCAGCCTCAGCGATGTGGCACTCCTGCCGACGTCCGCGCCGGCCTGAGTCCGGCCTGAGTAGGGTCACTTTGTGACCGACATGCCAGTAAGACTCGCCGAGATCGTCGACGAGTTCGCCTCGGCGCCGCGTGACGTGGTGCTCGAGATGTTGCTCGAGTTCGCCGACTCCATGCCGCCGCTCCCGGCCGACCTGGCCGGGCACGACGGCATGGAGCAGGTGCCCGAGTGCCAGACCCAGTTCTTCCTCAAAGCCACGGTGCAGCCGGACGACACCGTGGTCACCTGGTTCGACTGCCCGCCCGAGGCGCCGACCACGCGGGCCTTCGCCGGCATCCTGGCCGAGGGCCTGGCCGGCGCGACGACCGCCGAGATCCTCGCCGTCCCCGACGACCTCTACGCGCGAATGGGCCTGGCCCAGGCGATCAGCCCGCTGCGCATCCGTGGCGGCTCGGCGATTCT
This sequence comes from Actinoplanes sp. NPDC048988, assembly GCF_043197815.1. Classification (NCBI taxonomy): domain Bacteria; kingdom Bacillati; phylum Actinomycetota; class Actinomycetes; order Micromonosporales; family Micromonosporaceae; genus Actinoplanes; species Actinoplanes sp. NPDC048988. Next base: position 98,231 of record NZ_JBICTW010000026.1, read on the forward strand.
GGCCCGGCTCAAGCGGCAGATCGCCGCCCAGGTCGCGGCACGTTAGGGTTCCGTCTCGTGGATATTCAGGTCTGGTCCGACGTCGTCTGCCCCTGGTGCTACCTCGGCCGGCACCGCCTCGACAAGGCCCTGGCGGAGTACCCGGGCGACGTCACGGTCACCTACCGCGCGTTCCAGCTCGACCCGGCCCCGGTGCCGGAGCCACTGCCTATCAAGCAAGCCATGACGGCCAAGTTCGGCGGCGCCGAGCGGGTCGACCAGATGCTCGGGCACGTGACCTCGATCGCCGACGGCGAGGGCATCACGATCGACTACGACCGGGCCGTCGCGGCCAACACGTTCGACAGTCACCGGCTGATCGCGTGGGCCGCGAACCAGGGCCGCCAGGCCGAGATGCTGGACGCGCTTCAGCGGGCGCACTTCGCCGAGGGCATCGACGTCGGCTCCCGCAAGGCGCTGGCCGGTGTGGCCGGCTCGATCGGCCTCGACGAGACGGCGGCGGCCGCCTACCTCGACACCGACGCCGGCACGAGCGCGGTCGAGACCGACCTGACCGAGGCGCGCGAGCTCGGCATCTCCAGCGTTCCGTTCTTCGTGGTGGACGGCAAGTACGCCATCCAGGGCGCCCAGGACTCGGCCACGATCCTGACCGCCCTGGAGGAGATCGCCCGCCGCGAGGCCGTCGACGCGGGTCGATGATGTTCCACGTGAAACAGTATTGACGTTAGTCGATCGGCTTCGCCAGGTCGGGGATCACCTCGGCGCCCGGCAGGGCACCGAGGGCCGGTCCGGCGATAGCGATCTTGCTGTGCCGGACACCCGATCCGACGATCACGTGCGGCGCGGCCGCGACCCGGGCGTCGACCAGGATCGGCCAGTCCGCGGGCAGGCCGATCGGGGTGATCCCGCCGTACTCCATCCCGGTCAGGCGGACCGCGTCGTCCATCGGGGCGAAGCTCGCCTTGCGCGCGTCCAGGTAGCGGCGGACGACGCCGTTCACGTCGGCCCGGGTGGTGGCCAGGACGATGCAGGCCGCGTAGCGGGTCACCTCACCGCGGCGACCCGCGACGATCACACAGTTGGCCGAGACGTCCAGACCCACGTCGTACGCCTCGCAGAACGCCGCCGTGTCGGCCAGCTCGGGGTCGATCGGGGCCACCAGCACCTGGTCGGCGTCGACCGGCGCGTCCTCGGGCCAGACGGCCAGAGCCTTGGAGACCGGCGCGGCCAGCAGATCGGGGCGGGACTGGGCGGGTTCGAGCTTCAGGCTTCCCATCACGTCCGCCATCCTCGCTCAATACTCCGCTCGCCTGGTAGTCCTCCCACCCCGGGGTGAACTAGTCCTCAGGCCGGGACCGATCGTGCCGACTTACAGAGGCTGTGGAGGAACGTCGTAGCTCTCGTGTAGGTACCGTCAGCGGCCTGGCTCTGCTGGCCGGCGGTACCGCGATAGCGGCCGCCTCCGGCGGGGGCACCCACTCCGTCTTCGCCACGTTCCTGCTCATCGTCCTGACCGCCGGGCTGACCCATTCGCTCGCCGTGGAGATCAAGCGGCAGGCCCGCCGAGGGTTCCCGGCCCGCTGGAGCCGGTCCGACACGGTGAACGCGGTGCTGCTCGGCCTGTGGGCCGAGCTGGCCCTGATGATGGCCATCGTGCAGACCGGCGCCGAGCAGTACGTGGGGCTGGGACTGGCGGCCGCCTACGGCGCCGCCTGCGCCTTCTTCGTCACTCAGCGCCGCCGCGCCGCGCGGAACCGGCCGGCCCAGGGTCCCGCGATGGCCGCCGCCGCGGCGCCATCCTCCACGCCGGCTCCGGTCACCCGGATGGTGCACGCCGCCGCTCGCCTTCAGACCGCGACCTCGAACCACACCGCCGCCGCGTCCGCCCCCGACCGCACCCCGGACGGCGCCCCAGACCGGGCCTCAACCCGGGCCTCCGGCCGCACCCCCGATCGGGCCGGGGCGGCCCGATAGCTCTTACGCCGCCGGCAGCACGACGATCATCGGCGGGACCGGAACCCCGCCGTGCGTCTCGATCGGCAGCTCCGGCGCGGGCAGCCAGTCGAGCCCCAGCGGCTCCGGCCCGATGCCGTCGTCGGCGCCCACCCGGGGCTCGCCGTCGGCCACGGTCACCGAGAAGACCGAGGTCATGCCCGACGGGTACGGCATCTCGAGGATGTGCCGGGCCTCGCCGACCACCAGGCCGGTCTCCTCGAACACCTCCCGCCGGACGGCCTGCTCGGCGGTCTCGCCCGGCTCCAGACCGCCGCCGGGCAGGGTCCACCACTCGCCGCCACCGGATCGCCGGCTGCGCTCGTGCACCATCAGCACGCGCCCATCCCGCACGATCACGGCGGCGGCCCGTTTTCGTTCGTCCACGATCGCAGGCTAGCCGGATGCCGAGGGTTCACGCACGACCAGAGCAAAAACCTGTGGATAACGTCCGGATTCGTTCCTACGTAGTCGAACCGTCACCGACCGAAATGGACTGGTGGACGGTAACGGGATCGATCACACCGAATAGGAACTGCGGGTAGCGGGCATATCGCTCGTACCGTCCCGGTGCTCCTTGACCGCGAGGACCTGGTTCACACCGATTCGTGCCTGTTCGAAGGCGAGCGCCGAGGCCGCCATGTAGAGCCGCCACACCCGGGCGCGACCGGGACTGGTCAGCTCCATGGCCTCGGCCCAGTCGGACTCCAGGTTCGCCACCCACGCCCGCAGGGTGCGGCCGTAGTGCTCCCGGAGCGCGTGCACGTCGCGTACCTCGAAACCGGCTTCTTCCAGCAGCGTGGTCGTGGTGCCGATGGGCGCCAGCTCGCCGTCCGGGAAGACGTACGCGTCGATGAAGGAACGCTGCTGATGCGGCTGCTTCTCGGCCAGGCGCAACCGGGAGATCTGGTGGTTGAGCAAGCGGCCGCCGGGCTTCAGCTGGCCGTAGAGGATCTGCGCGTACTCCCTGTACGGCCCGGTGCCGACGTGCTCGGCCATGCCGACGCTGGAGATCGCGTCGAACGGCCCGTCGTCGAGGTCGCGGTAGTCCTGCACCCGGATCTCGACCTGGTCGGTCAGGCCGGCCTCGGCGACCTGCTTACGGGCGTACTCGGCCTGCTCGGTCGAGAGCGTGATGCCGAGGACCCGGACGCCGTACTCGCGGGCGGCGTGGATGGCCAGGCTGCCCCAGCCGCATCCGACGTCGAGCAGGCGCATGCCAGGCTCGAGGCCGAGTTTGCGGCAGATCAGGTCGAGCTTGTCGCGCTGCGCGTCGGCCAGCCCGTAACCCGGCTCGTCGGACGTCCAGTAGGCGCAGGAGTAGACCATGCTCGGCCCGAGCACGATCCGGTAGAAGTCGTTGCCGACGTCGTAATGGTGGCTGATCGCCTGCCGGTCCCGCCGCTTGCTGTGCCGGTTGCCGGAGACGACCATCTCCTCCGCCGGCGGCTTCGGCTGGGTGCCGAGCAGGCCGAGGCGCACCAGGTCGCCGAAGACCGAGCGGATCGGGATGTCCCGCAGATCGGGGGCGCGCCAGATCAGGGCGGCCAGCCGCGTCAGCGCCTCGTACAGGTCGCCCTCGAGGTCGATCTCGCCCGAGACGTACGCCCGGGCCAGCCCGAGCTCGTTCGGCTGCCAGATGATCCGGCGCAGCGCCCGCTTGTTGCGGATCACCAGCACCGGGGCGTCGGTGGGGCCGGCCTCGGAGCCGTCCCAGGCTCGCAGCCGTACGGGCATCGGCGCCTGTAACAGCGATTCGAGCAGATCCTTGAGCCGCGTGGCGGTGTTCAGAGAAGGAATGGTCGTCGGCATCGGTACCTCCCCGGGGGTGCAGACGATCTCCACTATCTGCCCGGATCCGCGAGATACATAAGGTCCTGATGCAGTTTGTGATCGACGACTCACACTGCGCGCATGACCCGCTCCAACGTTTCCAGGCGCATCGGTCTTGCCTGGTCACGACGGCTTTCGGCGAGTGCCCACAGCACCGCCCGCCGCTCCGCCTCGGACAGCACGCCGGCGAACGGCGACGTGCTGCGCAGCTTCACCGCATGCTCCGCCGGAGAGGTCAACACGTCTATGACCGCGGCCACGCCACCGTCCAGCAGCGCCTCCCAGCGATCGAGCCACGTCCATTCCGCGCCCTCGGGGTGCAGCTGCCGCAACCGCCGCAGATTGATCGCCGCCGCCGCCAGGACGGCCGGCGGATGGGCGGCCAGCTTCGCGGCGATCGCCCGATGCAACCACAGCTGCTCGGTCTGTTCCCGAGTCAGCACAGGGTGAATCAGAGCCTCCACATCGGACCGGCGCACCCGGCGCTGCGGACCGACATTGACGTACGGAAGAAAGCCCCGCGCACACAGATCAAGCACGCGCCACCGTGGAAACCGCATGAGAACCGCGGCCTCGCCGATCGAAAGGAACTCCGGTGTGCGCATCGTCACACGTGGATATTGGCCCGCCGCAACCGGGACTGCAACAACCGAACGGCCAATGACTCTTTCACCGCGACTCTTTCACCGCGGGGTCGAGCTGAACAGGTACGTCCGTTCCTTCAAAAGGTCCAGGGTCAGGGGTACGCCGGTGAGCCGCTCCGCCAGCGCGAAAGCGGCCGCCTGCGAGGTCTTCGGGTTTTTCGCGGTGAAGCCGACCGCGTTGATCACCGAAGCCAGCTCCGCCGCCCGGGTACCCAGGCGCCGGCCGTCCGCCGTGGGATCGAACTCCAGCTCGACGACCCGATCGGCCATGACCAGGAAGCGGCTGCGCCCCCGGGGGTCGTGGTAGTCGCAGACCACTGTCGTGCCCACGGAGAGCTCGGAGAGCAGCTGGTCGGCCAGCCCGAGAGTCCCGTTGTCCTCGACGATCAGGGACGTGGTGCCGATGCCGGCGACGCCGAAGAAGTACTTGCCGCCGCTGACCCGCTGACCGTCGCCGGCCCCCACGAGCTGCTGCCAGGCGACCCGTTCCAGCTCCGTGGCCTTGAGCCGCTCCAGCGCCTGCCCGGTTCCGGTGTTGGCCACCCAGACGAAGCAGTAGCCCTTGTCGAGATCGGTGACCCCATCGAACCAGGCGTAGTCGGCCGCCGTGGCCTGCCGCCTGATGGCGGCCGCCGACGGTTTCGGATCGTGCTTGTTGCACGCGGCCAGAAGCCCTAAGGCTGCTAGTCCCAGGAGGTTCCGTCGGCGCACGGCTGGTAGTAGATCACGAAAGGCCCCGCGGGCTCTGCCCCCGAGCTCCCGCTTTTGCCCGTAGCATGCGTGCGCTCAAGTATGTTGATCTTCTGATAGGACCGTCGCAGTGACGCAACCCCCTGCCCCGCAGCCCGCTCAGCCCGGTTTCGCCCCGTCCTACCCAGCCGCGCCGGCGCCCGCCGCGCCGCCGCGGGGATTCAGCGGCCTCGCCATCGCCGGCGTGATCCTGGCGATCTTTGTGCCGTTCGTCGGTTTCATCCTGAGCCTGATCGCCATTTTTCAGACCGGCGCCACCAAGAAGCGCGGACGTGGCCTGGCCATCACCGGCGTCGTGCTGTCGGTCGTCGTCATGGCCTCGGCCGGCGCAGTGATCTATTCGCTGTCGAAGTCGACGGTCATCGACCCCGGTTGCACCGCCGGTAAGGCCGCCATCTTCAAGCTCGACGCGAACGCCACCCCGGCCACGCTGGACACCGCGATCGCCGAACTGAACGCGGCCGCTGACAAGGCCAAGAACGACGACGTCCGTAAAGCCATGAAGACCCTGGCCGACGACTACACCAAGCTCATGGCCGACGCCAAGGCCGGCAAGGCCCCCGACAACGTCGCCATGCAGCGCATCACCGCTGACGGCCAGGCCATCGACGACCTGTGCACCATCGGCTCCTGACATGAGGACGGGGCGGCGCTGTTCCACAGCGCCGCCCCGTACAAAGCAAAAGGGCACAACCCGGGTTGTTCCCCAGCTTGTGCCCTGCGATATCTGTTTGGTGGAGCCCAGGGGACTTGAACCCCTAACCCCCGCCTTGCAAAGGCGGTGCTCTGCCAGTTGAGCTAGGGCCCCCTAGACCACGCTACCGACTTCTACCGAAGATCAGGAGTGGTAGTCGCCTCGTGCCACAGCGCCCGCTCATCGCTAGACGCCTTGACCTTCTTGAACACCAGAGCCGCCGCACCCACAAGCCCGGCCACGATCAGGAGCTTCTTCAGCATCACTAACCCCCTAGTTGAGCCCCACTGAGAAAGCGCAAGCGACGCACTCACCGCGCCCACCGTAACGTGGGGGTCTGGGGGGTCGCCCCCCAGGCAGATATGACAAGCGACCTGCGTCCGCGCTTTCTGCGGACACAGGACGCCTGTCGCGCGTGGGGCTAGCTGGAATCGAACCAGCGACCTCAGAGTTATCAGCTCTGCGCTCTAACCGACTGAGCTATAGCCCCTCAGAAGCGACACCGAAGGTTACCGCACGGGGGTGGGGGCCGCCAAAACGGGGGTGGCCCCCAAACCCTCCGTGGTTACGTCAGTCCCTCTCGGCGAGGGTCAGCTCTACGCCGCCGACCAGGTCGGCGCAGACGTTGTAGATGAAGGCGCCGAGGGTGGCCAGGGCCGTGAACAGGACGACGTTCACGGCTCCGATCAGCATCGACGTGCCGATGACGCCCCAGGCGGTGATCTGGAAGCCGCCGCTGGCGGAGGCGTCGTCGCCGCCGCTGGCGGAGACGAGCTCCTTCAGGCTCGTGTTCACCTCGCCCCAGACGCCCATGGCGTCGAGGGCCAGGTACAGCACCGATGTGGCGACCACCACGACGATGAAGAGCACGACGGAGACGGCGAACGAGAACTTCATCACGGACCAGGGGTCGATCCGCTTGAGGTTGAGCCGGGCACGGCGAGGGCCGCGGGCGGCCGCCGAGGTGACCGTGGCGCGGGCCGAGCGGACCGTCTCGGTGACCCGGGCCGCGCCGACCGCGTTGCCGCCCTGAGGCTGCTGCTGCGGGCCGGCCGGGCGGGCCTTGCCGGAGGTGGTCTGCCCGGGCGCCGGCGCCGCCGCGGCGCTACCGGGGCGCTGCTGCGGGCCGGTGGCGCCGCCTGGCTTGGCGGCACCGGGCACGCTGACGCGCCCCGAGGTGCTGCCGGGGGCAGCGCCCTTGCCCTTGGTGACTGTCGGCACAGTGGCCGAGCCCTTCACGATGCCGCCAGGGCGTTTCGTGTCGTCACTTTCGGCGTTGGGCTCACCGGGGGGCGGGGCCATGCCCGGCGCCCGGGTGAACTTCGGCGGGGACGGGGCTTCGGCGGGGGCCGCCGTTCGAGCCGCGGCTGACTCGCGTCCGTTCTTGGCGGCGTCCTTCTTGGCCGCTTCGTCCGGAGTCGCTGAGCTCCCCGTGGCCCCCGACTTCGCCTGTGTCTCCGGCATCAACTAGTCCTGTTCGTCAGGCTCGTCGGCATTGCGAGCAAGCGCCACGATGGTTACACCTTCTGGGAGGTCCATCAGCTTGACCCCCATTGTGTTCCGATCCCTCGTGCGCCGTACAGGCTTCACGGGAGTCCGGATGACACCACCATTGCTGGTGATGGCAAATAGTTCATCCTCCGGGCTGATCACGAGGGCGCCCACCAGTCCACCACGGCGCTCCGTGATCTTCGCGGTGAGGACGCCCTTGCCGCCTCGGCCCTGCACGGGATACTCCTCGATCGGCGTGCGCTTCGCATACCCACCGTTGGTGGCGACCAACACATCCATGCCCTCGCGCACGACTTCCATGGCGAGGAGCTCGTCGTTGTCGCTGAACCGCATCCCGATCACGCCGGAGGTGGCCCGGCCCATCGGGCGCAACGCCTCGTCGGTGGCGTTGAACCGGATGGCCTGAGCCTTCTTGGAGACCAGCAGCAGATCGTTCTCCGATGCCGCCAGGGCCGCGCCCACCAACTCGTCGTCCTCCCGCAGGTTGATGGCGATGATGCCACCGCTGCGGTTGGAGTCAAATTCCTCGAGCCGGGTCTTCTTCACGAGGCCATTCTTAGTGGCGAGCACAAGGTAGGGCGCGACCTGGTAATTCGGGATCTGGATGACCTGCGCGATGTGCTCGTCGGGCTGGAAAGCGAGCAGGTTGGCGACGTGCTGGCCCTTCGCCACGCGGGCCGCCTCGGGCAGCTCGTACGCCTTGGCCCGGTAGACCCGGCCCTTGTTGGTGAAGAACAGCATCCAGTCGTGCGTCGAGATGACGAAGAAGTGCGACACGATGTCGTCCTGCCGCAGCGTAGCGCCGCTGACGCCCTTGCCACCGCGCTTCTGCGACCGGTACAGATCGACCTTCGTCCGCTTCGCGTAACCGGTACGTGTGATGGTCACCACAACGTCCTCGCGCGCGATGAGATCCTCCATGGAGACCTCACCGTCGAACGGGATGATCTGCGTGCGCCGCTCGTCGCCGAACTTCTGCACGATCTCGCCGAGCTCGTCGGAGACGATGGCCCGCTGCCGCTCCGGCTTGGCGAGGATGTCCTTGAGGTCGGCGATCTCGATCTCGATCTTGCCGAGCTCGTCGATGATGCGCTGGCGCTCGAGGGCGGCCAGGCGGCGCAGCTGCATGTCGAGGATCGCGGTGGCCTGCACCTCGTCGACGTCGAGCAACTGCATGAGGCCCTGCCGGGAGTCCTCGACGGTCGGCGAGCGCCGGATCAGGGCGATGACCTCGTCGAGCATGTCGAGCGCCTTGACCAGACCGCGCAGGATGTGCGCGCGCTCCTCGGCCTTGCGCAGGCGGAACGCGGTCCGCCGGCGGATGACCTCGATCTGGTGGTCGACGTAGTAGCGGATGAACTGCGCCAGGTTCAGCGTGCGCGGCACGCCGTCGACCAGGGCGAGCATGTTCGCGCCGAAGGTCTCCTGGAGCTGGGTGTGCTTGTAGAGGTTGTTCAGCACGACCTTGGCGACCGCGTCGCGCTTGAGGACCAGGATCAGGCGCATGCCCGTACGGCCGGAGGACTCGTCCCGGATGTCCGCGATGCCGGTGAGCTTGCCCTCCTTGACCAGCTCGGCGACCCGCTCGGCGAGGTTGTCCGGGTTGACCTGGTACGGCAGTTCGGTGACGACGAGGCAGGGCCGGCCGCGCGGGTCCTCCTCGACCTCGACCACCGCGCGCATCCGGATCGAGCCGCGACCGGTGCGGTAGGCGTCCTGAATGGCCTGCTGGCCGACGATCAGGCCGTGGGTCGGGAAGTCGGGACCCTTGACGATCTCGAGCATCGCCTCGAGCGCGGTGGCCTCGTCGGACTCGGGGTTGTCGAGCTGCCACTGCACGGCGCCGGCGATCTCGCGCAGGTTGTGCGGCGGGATCTTGGTCGCCATGCCGACGGCGATGCCCTCGGAGCCGTTGACGAGCAGGTTGGGGAACCGCGCGGGCAGGATCGTCGGTTCCTGGGTACGCCCGTCGTAGTTGTCCTGCATGTCGACGGTGTCCTCGTCGATGTCACGCAGCATCTCCATCGCCAGCGGCGACAGCTTCGACTCGGTGTACCGCATGGCGGCCGGCGGGTCGTTGCCCGGCGAGCCGAAGTTGCCGTTGCCGTCGATCAGCGGGTAGCGCAGCGACCACGGCTGACCCATCCGGACCAGGGCGTCGTAGATCGACGAGTCGCCGTGCGGGTGGTAGTTGCCCATGACGTCGCCGACGACGCGCGCGCACTTGACGTACCCACGGTCGGGCCGGAAGCCGGAGTCGTACATCGCGTAGAGGATCTTGCGGTGTACCGGCTTGAGGCCGTCGCGGACGTCGGGCAGCGCTCGGCCGACGATGACGCTCATCGCGTAGTCGAGGTACGAGCGCTGCATCTCGACCTCGAGGCCGACGGGCTCGACGCGCTGGGTCACGCCACCGGTCGGCTCCGTGGCTTCGTCGCCGCCGGGGGGTTCGGGAGTGTCAGTCACTGTTAACCCTTACTCAAGGTGAAACCAGACATATACGGCAAACGCCCACGTATCGCTGTGGATAACGTTGTGGAAAGTGGGGAGACGCTGTGGATACTCGGCAACCTAGATGTCCAGGAACCGCACGTCCTTGGCGTTGCGCTGGATGAACGAGCGCCGCGCCTCCACGTCCTCGCCCATCAGGACGCTGAACAGCTCGTCGGCCACCGCGGCGTCGTCGAGCGTGACCTGACGCAGCGTGCGCGTCGCCGGGTCCATGGTCGTGTCCCACAGCTCGTGGAAGTTCATCTCGCCGAGACCCTTGAACCGCTGGATGTCGTCCGGCTTGGCGTTCGGCTTCTTCTGCTGGCGCAGCGCGATCAGGCCGTCCCGCTCCCGGTCGGAGTAGGCGTACTGGGCGTCGTCGCCGCGCTTGTTCCACTTGATCTTGTACAGCGGCGGCGCGGCCAGGTAGACGTGGCCCATCTCGACCAGCGGCCGCATGAAGCGGAACAGCAGGGTGAGCAGCAGCGTCTGGATGTGCTGGCCGTCGACGTCGGCGTCGGCCATCAGCACGATCTTGTGGTAGCGCAGCTTGGCGATGTCGAAGTCGTCGTGGATACCGGTGCCCATGGCGGTGATCAGCGCCTGGACCTCGTTGTTCTTCAGCACCCGGTCGATACGGGCCTTCTCCACGTTCAGGATCTTGCCGCGGATCGGCAGGATGGCCTGGATACGGCTGTTGCGGCCCTGCTTGGCCGAGCCGCCGGCCGAGTCGCCCTCGACGATGAACAGCTCGGACTCGCGCGGGTCGGTCGACTGGCAGTCGGCCAGCTTGCCCGGCATCGAGCCGGACTCCAGCAGCGACTTGCGCCGGGCCAGCTTGCGGGCCTGCTGAGCGGCGATGCGGGCGCGCGCCGCCTGCGACGCCTTGGTGATGATGATCTTGGCGTCGGTCGGGTTGCGGTCGAACCAGTCGGCCAGCTGCTCGTTGGCGACGCGCTGGACGAAGCTCTTCATGTCGGTGTTGCCGAGCTTGGTCTTGGTCTGGCCCTCGAACTGCGGGTTCTGCAGCTTGACCGAGATGATCGCGGCCAGGCCCTCGCGGATGTCCTCGCCGGAAAGCTTCTCGTCCGCCTTGAGGAACTTCTTCTCGGCCCCGTACCGGTTGACGAGGCCGGTCAGCGCCGCCCGGAAGCCCTCCTCGTGCGTGCCGCCCTCGTGCGTGTTGATCGAGTTGGCGAAGGTGTAGACCGACTCGCCGTACGACTCGTTCCACTGCATGGCGACCTCGACGGCCATGCCCTCCTCGGCCGACTCGGCGCTGAAGTCGATGACCGACTTGTGGATCGGGGTCTTCGTGGCGTTGAGGTGACGGACGAAGTCGGAGATGCCGTCCGCGTACATGAAGGTGACCTTGCGGTGATTGCCGTCGTCGTCGACCGTGCGCTCGTCGGTGAAGTTGATCGTGAGCGCCTTGTTGAGGAACGCGTACTCCTGGAGACGACGGTAGATCGTCTGGAAGTCGTACTCGGTCGTCTCGAAGATCGTCGGGTCGGGCCAGAACTGCACGGTCGAGCCGTGGGTCGAGGTCGCCTCGCCCTTCTCCAGCGGGCTCGGCTTGGACGCGGTGTAGTCCTGCCGCCAGACGAAGCCGTCCTTGTGGATCTCGACGTGCATCTTGGTGGAGAGCGCGTTCACGACCGAGACGCCGACGCCGTGCAGACCGCCGGACACCTTGTAGGCGGTGCCCTCGAACTTGCCGCCGGCGTGCAGGATCGTCAGCGCGACCTCGACGCCGGGCTTCTTCAGCTTCGGGTGCAGGTCGACCGGGAAACCACGGCCGTTGTCGGTGACCGAGACGCCGCCGTCGGCCAGCAGGACCACGTCGACCGTGTCGCAGTAACCGGCCATCGCCTCGTCGACCGCGTTGTCGACAACCTCCCACACCAGGTGGTGCAGACCGCGCTCGCCGGTGGAACCGATGTACATGCCCGGGCGCTTGCGGACCGCCTCGAGGCCCTCGAGAACGGTGATCTGACCGGCACCGTATTCCTGGTTGTTCTCTGTCACCCTCGGCCACTTTCTCGCGATGGGACCGTGAGGTCCCACACGGGGAGGGCGGGCGCGCGGCGGGCGGCGACGGGCATGGTGAGCCACAGATGACAACCCGCGGGGAGAAGCGGACCACCGGTGGAACCATGCTCGCCGGTCGCCGCGGCAGGCCCGCGGATCGTGATCGGCTGGAAAAACCGCGTAGCGTGACAGCGGCCAGCCTTGATCGGCCGTCCGCGAGCCTTCCACACATGTTTTCCCGGTCTCCGTCGATTCTACTCCGCTGAATCGAGTTGGCGAGGGTCCGGCACCCCTTCCGGGTGCCTCAGATTGCCGTAGCCGGATTTGGGGCGCCTCCTAAGTCCTCCCCTACACGGAACCGGCACCCGGCGGCAACGGCAAGTGATCCGGGCGCCGCTGTCCGGGGCGCGCCTTCCGGCCCCCGCCGCCGCGCGCTGCCACACTGCCTCCCAGCGGCGAGGGTTTGTGTCGTAACCTCCCCGCGCGGGCCGGTGCTTGGCCGGACGGCCGCGAATGGTCTAGGAGGGATGGGGCCCCCAATGGCGCACGACAAGGGGCTGGAGAACGTCGCGGTGCATTGGCCGCGGACCAACCAGTACTACGACCCGGTAGCTCCCGCCGAGTTCGTCGACTTCGGGGCGATCGCCGACGCCCCCGAGATCGCCGCGCCCACGGGAGCGCTGGCACTGCACATCGCCAAGACCGGCACGGTGCGCGCCACGGCGTACACCGAGCTGGTCGATCTGCTTCTCGGTCTCAACGGCGTGCTGTACGCCACCGAGGCCGCCGCCGAGGACGAGGACCCGGTCATCGACCCCGACGGCTGCGCGTGGATCGCCGGCGGTCTGGAGCGGTTCGTCGAGGGTCACGAGAAGTACGGCGACCTCGTCACCTTCGACAGCGTGGCCGAGGTGATGCGCAACGCGGTCTCGGCCGGACGGCTGGCCGAGCAGCAGCTGCGCTGGCTCGATCAGCGCCTGGCCGCCCTGCGCGACGAGGCGGGCAACGCGCCGCACTGGAGCTTCGCCCGCTCCGAACTGGCGATTCTGGCCGGCTTCTACCGCCGCTGCGCCGAGCGCGGCTTCGCGGTCTTCGCCGACTACTGAAAAAACCTTGTTCAGCCGTACGTGTCCCGGGGGCCCCTGCCTTGCACGCGGCGGGGGCCCTTGCTCCAGGACGGCGCGGCCGGTCCGTGGATGTTGAGCTTGGTGACCACGTTGTGGCCGACCTCGCCGGCGATGTTGCGCAGCAGAGTGGCCGCGAGCAGGCGCAGCTGCGTCGCCCAGGCCGTCGACTCGGCCTCGACGGTCAGCACACCGCCGTCGAGCTTGACCGGGCGGCTGTGCGAGGCGATCTCCGGGCCGACCACCTTCTCCCAGGCGCCGAAGACGGTGGCCTCCGCTTTCGGGCGCTCCCAGCCCCGCGCTTTCATGAGCCGCTGGAGCACGTCACCGAAGAGTGCGGGGTCCCGCGGGTCGGGCCCGGACCCGGAGTAACCGCGGAGCCGTTTCTCGCCCTTGGCGCCGGTCGTGCCGCGCCGGGGCTTACGGGCGGCGTTCTCCCGGCGCCGTGCGAGGGCGGCGTCGAGCACGGCCCGGGCGAGATCGGGGCCGGAAACGCCCTCAGTGCCCTCCTGCGCCCCGGAAGACGCCTCACCCTGGGTGGACCCAGCGTCGGGGCCTTCCGCGCCTTCTGAGCGCCACCGAGCCGGTTCGGGGGTGGAAGTGGCCGCGGTCTCGGCGGCGTACCAGCCGTCGTCGGCCACACCGAGCTCCTCCCGGGTCAGCGCGTCGGGACGGGCCTGTGGATAAAACCGCTCGGCTGTGGACGGCGGCTGGGGACGGTCGCCGTGCGCGGGCGGGCGGTGCTCGCGGCGCAGGTCGTCGTGCCGGCTCCGCTCGCGGACCAGGTCGTCGTGGCGGGTCCGGTCGTCCCGCTGGGTGGGGTCGTCATCGTCGTTGCGGTGGTCATCCGGCACGGCTCACCGATCCCGTCGTGACGTCGAAGCGGGCGCCGCGCAGGGCCGCCGGCACGTCCTCGGGGACGGCGCAGGTGACCAGAAGCTGGGCGGCGTCGGAGACCAGGGCGGCGAGCCGGTCACGGCGGCCGCCGTCGAGCTCGGCGAAGACGTCGTCGAGGACCAGGACCGGCTCGATGCCGTCGGAACGCAGCAGGTCGTACGCGGCCAGGCGCAGCGCCAGAGCGAACGACCAGGACTCGCCGTGGCTCGCGTAGCCCTTGGCCGGCAGGTCGCCCAGGTTCAGGGCGAGATCGTCGCGGTGCGGGCCGACCAGGGTGACGCCCCGCTCGATCTCGGCCGTCCGGCGCTCCTGGAGCGACTCGAGCAGGGCCCGTTCGAGGGCGGGGCGGTCGGGGGTGAGCCCGTCGCCGAGTTTCGCCGCGTACGTGATCGAGGCGGCCGTCCGGCCGGCCGCGACCGCGTCGTACGCCTTGGTGAGATGAGGGGCGAGAGCCGCGACCAGCTCGAGCCGGCCGGCCAGCAACTCGGCGCCGTGATGGGCCAGGTGTTGGTCCCAGACGGCCAGGGTGGACAGGTCCTGGCCGCGGTTGCCGCCGACCTTGCGGGTCAGGTACGCCGTACGCAGCAGGGCGTTGCGCTGCTTGATCACCCGGTCGTAGTCGGCGCGGACGCCGGCGTACCGGGGCTGGCGGGCGACGAGAAGATCGTCGAGGTAGCGGCGGCGCTCCGACGGGTCGCCGCGGACCAGCTCGAGATCTTCCGGGGCGAACAGCACCATGCGCAGGGCGCCCAGAATCTCCCGCGGGCGGCGTACCGGGGAACGGTTGAGCCGGGCCCGGTTCGCCTTGCCGGGAACGATCTCCAGCTCGACCAGGAGTTCCCGTCCTTCGTGGACGACGGCGCACCGGATCACCGCGCTGGCGGATCCGGCGCGGACCAGCGGGGCATCCGTGGCCACCCGGTGACTGTCCAGAGTGGCCACGTAACCCAGCGCCTCGATGAGGTTGGTCTTGCCCATGCCGTTCTGGCCGACCAGCACGGACACGCCGGGTTCGAGATCAACCGCGACCCGCTCGTACGAGCGGAAGTTGGTCAGCTCGACCCGGCGTACGTACACGGCTTGCTCAGACGGACTTCACGGCGTGACCGCCGAACTGGTTGCGCAGCGCGGCCACGGCCTTCATCGCGGGCGAGTCGTCCTGACGGGACTCGAACCGAGTGAAGATCGAAGCGGCCAGGACGTGGGCGGGAACGGCCAGGCGGACCGCCTCGTCCACCGTCCAGCGGCCCTCGCCGGTGTCCTCGACGTAGCCCTTGATCTGCGCCAGCTCCGGGTCCGCGTCGAGCGCCCGGTCGAGCAGGTCGAGCAGCCACGACTTGACGACGCTGCCCTCGCGCCAGCTCTTGATGACGGCCGGCACGTTGTGGACGAGCTCCGAGGCCATCAGGATCTCGTAGCCCTCGCCGTACGCCTGCATCATGCCGTACTCGATGCCGTTGTGGATCATCTTGGCGTAGTGGCCGGCGCCGTGCGTGCCGGCGTGCGCGAAGCCGAACTCACCCTCCGGCTTGAGCGCCTGGAAGATCGGCAGGCAGTGCTGGACGTCGGCCTCGTCGCCGCCGACCATCAGCGCGTAGCCGTTGGTCTTGCCCCAGATGCCACCGGACACGCCGACATCGAGGTAGTGGATGCCCTTCGGCTTCAGCCGCTCGGCGCGCGGGGCGTCGTCGGTGAACTTCGAGTTGCCGCCGTCGATGATGATGTCGCCCTCGGACAGCAGGTCCGCGAGCTCGTTGATGGTGTCCTCGGTGATCTTCCCCGCGGGCACCATCGTCCAGATGACTCGCGGCGAGGCGAGCTTCTCGACCAGTTCGGCCAGGTTGGCGACGTCGCTGTTCTCCGGGTGGTGGTCGTAGCCGACAACCTCGTGACCGGCTGCGCGAAGGCGATCGCGCATGTTTCCACCCATTCGGCCGAGACCGATAAGGCCGAGCTGCATGGTGTTCCCCCTAGATCGTGCGTTTCTCTCAGGCCCAGTATCAGCGGGTTACCCTGATCGGCATGATCAGATAGCGGTATCCGGGGATGATTTCGCCCTCTTCCGTTGCGGGCGAGATCACAGCGGGCTTGAACGCGTCGACGAACGAGAACACGGCGATCGACGAGCCCAGGTTCTGCAGACCGTCGATCAAATACTGCGGGTTGAAGCCGATCGTCAGCGCCTCGCCGGTGAACGTGGCCTCCATGGCCTCGCTGGCCCGGGCCTCCTCAGTCCCACCGGCCTCGACCACCAGACCGTCCTCGCTGAAGCTCAGCAGCACCGGGGTGGTGCGCTCGGCGACCAGGGCCACCCGGCGCACGACCTCGACCAGGCCGGGCACGCTGATCTGGGCCTGCGCGTTGCTGCTGGCCGGGAACAGTGAGCGCACCGGCGGGTAGTTCGCCCCGTCGAGCAGCCGGCTCGTGGTGCGCCGGGTGCCACCGGCGAAACCGATCATGCCCTCGCCGGCGTTGCCCTGCGCGAGCGCGAGGGTGACCGAGCCACCGAGCGGGCCGAGCGTCTTGGCCGTGTCGTTGAGGGTCTTCGCCGGCACCAGCGAGTTGAGGCTGATCTCGGGGTCGTCCGGGTTCCACTCCATCTCGCGCATGGCGAGGCGGTAGCGGTCGGTGGCGAGCATGGCCATGGTCGAGCCGTTCAGCTCGATGCGCACACCGGTCATCATCGGCAGCGTCTCGTCCCGGCCCGCGGCGACGGCGACCTGGGCGACGGCGGCGGCGAAGGCGGCCGCGTCGACGGTGCCGGCGCTGGAGGGCATCTCGGGCAGGCTCGGGTAGTCCTCGACAGGCATCGTCGGCAGCGTGAACCGGGCGCTGCCGCAGACGAGTTCGAGATGGGCGCCGACGGCGGCGATGTCGACCGGCTTGGCCGGCAGCGCCTTGGTGATCTCAGCGAGCAGGCGGCCGGAGACCAGGGCGGCGCCGTCGGCGTCGGCCTGCACCTCGACGGTCACCTGACTGGACACCTCGTAGTCGAAGCCGGAGACCTGGAGCCTGCTGTCGGTGACGCGCAGCATGACGCCGGCCAGAACCGGCACCGACGGACGGCTGGGCAGGCTCTTGGCGGTCCAGGCCACGGCGTCGGCGAGTGCGTCTCGCTCCACCCGGAACTTCATGCTGTCCTCCGCGTCGCTTCCTCATGTTGGTGGGGCTTCGACCATGTCGTGGGGTTCGTGTGGGCTTCGTAGTGGAGCTTCGACCCCCACGAACCTTATTGCGGGCAGCGGAGCGCTGTCGCTCCGGCCCCGGTGCTGGTTTTGCTTGATCAAGCTGTGGAGCAACGGCTCGAAGCGGCTCACCCACAACATCCACAACGCCGTTGATTGCTTTTTGTTGTCTTAGAGAAATATCTAGTCGTCTTCATAGGGCCTGTGCATAGTGTGGAAAACTCGCGTATTCGCAGGTCAGCGGGTTATCCACCGGTGATTCACATGTGGGAAACCAGGGTACAAACCCCGGTCGTCATCCACAGTCGCGGACCCGACGGCCGGTTGTCCACCGCTGTCCACCGCTTATCCACCGGATATCCACGGGTTTTATCCCCCGCCCTGTGGACGGCGTAGCAACGCTACCGGCTCGTCGTCCCCAGAACCTTCAACAGGAAATCCACAGTCCTCCACAGGCTGTGAGATCAACTGTGACGCTCCGTGTCTGTCCACATCGATTTCCCCAGGCTTGGTCCACATCTGTGGAGAACGGCTCGGCTAGTTCTCCACCGCTGGGGAAAACTTCTGTGGATGCCTGTGGATTAGTGTGGACAACGTTGGCACGAAACGGTTCCGTTCCGGCGTTGACAAAGTGGCCCCGGGGATGGGTGAGAGACGCGGTGGTTTGCCCGTGGTCCGCCCGGGGGATCTTGCGCCGGCCTGTGGAGAACTCCGTGATTTCGGCGCTGGAGTTATGCACAGGCTGGGGACAAAGGCTGAGGAATACGGGGAAATCGCCCCTCTGAGCGACACGATCGGGTGTGGATAACCCCGTTCGTGTGGGGATGATCTCGGGGAGGGCGGTCCTCGAGGCGTTCGCCGAATCCGATCGGAGCCCGACTGCCGACGCGGGCCGGGCGCTGGGGTCGGCGGCTTTGTCCACAGGGGCGTGGCCTTCGGCGACTGCCGGTCCTGACCGACGCGCCGGCTTGTGGACAGGCGCAACTTCCCAGGTGGACGCCCTGTGCGGTGCGGAACTGCGCGCCTGGATGACGCCCCAGGAAGCTGATCGGCTCGGTGACGCCTCCGGATGCTGCGTGCCTCGGTGACGTCCCGAGAACCTGCTCGGCGTCGGTGACGCCTTCGAGAGCTGGGCGCCTCGGTGATGCCTCTGGACCCGCTCGGCTCGGTGACGGCCCGGGATGCTGGTCGGCTCGGTGACGCCTCCGGATGCTGCGTGCCTTGGTGACGCCTCGAGAACCTGCTCGGCCTCGGTGACGCCTCCGGACGTGCTCGGCTCGGTGACGACCCGGGGCACCGGCGAGGGGCGGCGGCCGCTGCTTGGTACGACATACCTCTGTGAGCTGGCTTAGTTGTGGACACAGCGTTGTGCGGTGGACGGCAGCTGCTTCACACGGTGGACGGCCGCTGGCTGGCCCGGGGCGTACCCAGCGGGGTGCGGTGGACACAGCAAGGCGGCGGTGGACGCGGCGCGGCGCGGCGAGGTGCGGTGGGGCGTGCCTAGGTGCGATGGACGCAGGGTCCTGCCACAGGTGCTGCGGGGCGCGGCAGGCGTTGCGGGTGCGGCAGGTGCTGCGGGTAGCGGCAGTCGCTGCGAGGCCCGACAGTCGCAGCAATGTGCGGCAGTCGCAGCAAGGTGCCGCAGACGCTGCGGCGTGCGGCAGTCGCTGCGGGGCGCGACGGGCGTAGCGGGGCCCGAGAGGCGTAGCGAGGGCTCGACGGCGCTGGGGACGCGGTGGACGCTGGAAGGCTCGACGGCGCTGCGGAACGCTACAGGCGCAGAGGCGTGGCAGCCGCGGTCAAGCGGGACAGACACTGTGCGACGTGACGGGTGGAACTGGGCGGGACGGCGGTGCGGACGCGATCGTCGTGGGGGACGCGCGGTGGACGGAGTTGGCCGGCGTGGCGGGCGGGTTCGGGTGGCTGAGGTGGTGGGAAGCCTGCTCGACCTGGGTGAGTAGAGGGGGCCGGGGCTGTGGATGGAGCGGCGGCGTCAGCTGTGGGGAATCGAGCTGGGGTACGGCAGCTCAGCCCGGCGGCGCCTCGCGGGCGTGACCACCGACTGGCCGGGCTATTACGGACGGGCCTGTGTGCCTGTGGTTGTGGGCAGGCGGATGCGTACTGCCAAAGAGGAAGCAGCCGGGCGTCGCGGGAATCAGGTGTTTTGTTTGATGCGGTTGGTCAGTTCGGCGATCTGGTTGTAGAGGGAGCGCCGCTCGGCCATGTGCTGGCGGATTTTGCGGTCGGCGTGCATGACCGTGGTGTGGTCGCGGCCGCCGAAGGCCTGTCCGATTCGTGGAAGTGAGAGGTCGGTCAGTTCGCGGCAGAGGTACATGGCGACCTGGCGTGCGTTGACCAGGACGCGGCTGCGGGAATGGCCGCGCAGGTCCTCGAGGCTGACGCCGAAATAGTCGGCGGTGGAGACCATGATCTGGTCGGCGGTGATTTCCGGGCCGGCGCCGTCGGGCATGAAGTCGCGGAGGACCTCTTCGGCCAGGGCGAGCTGGACTGGGCTTCGGGTGAGGCTGGCGAAGGCGGTCACCCGGATGAGGGCGCCCTCGAGCTCGCGAATCGAGTTGGAGACGCGTGAGGCGATGAACTCGAGGACGTCGGCGGGCGCGTACATGCGTTCCTGTGCGGCCTTCTTCTGGAGAATCGCGATGCGCGTTTCCAGGTCGGGCGGCTGAATGTCGGCGAGCAGGCCCCACTCGAAGCGGGTGCGCATGCGGTCCTCGAGCGTCGCCAGCTGGCGCGGCGAACGGTCGGAGCTGATGACGATCTGCTTGTTGGCGTTGTGCAACGTGTTGAACGTGTGGAAGAACTCTTCCTGCGTACGCTCGCGGTTTTCCAGGAACTGGATGTCGTCGATCAGCAGGATGTCGACGTCGCGGTAGCGCCGCTGGAACGCCTGGGTCTTGTCGTCGCGCAGGCTGTTGATGAAGTCGTTGGTGAATTCCTCGGTCGAGACGTAGCGGACGCTTCTCGCGTGACCGAGTGTTGTCGCGTAATGACCGATGGCGTGCAGCAGGTGGGTCTTTCCGAGACCGGAACTGCCATAGATGAAGAGCGGGTTGTACGCCTTTGCCGGCGACTCGGCGACGGCGACGGCGGCCGCGTGTGCGAAGCGGTTGGACGAGCCGATGACGAACGTCTCGAACATGTACTTCGGGTTGAGGCGGTTGCCGTCGTTCGTGCCGCGCGGGTTGCTCGACGGGCGGATGTCGGGCTGGGCGCGGCCGGGCCCGTTGTCGCCGCCACGCATCTGCAGCGTGTCGTCGCGGTCGGGGCCGAAGGCGGACTGGTTCTCGCGCAGCTGCGACTGGTCGGCGGCCATCCGGCGGGCCGGCGGCTCGTTCGATTCCGGCTTCTCCGGCATCGGCGGCGGTGGGGGCAGTGGGTCGCCGAACAGGGCTTCCTGCCCGCCACGGGCGGCGGGAACGTTACGGGGGTAACCGCCGGCCGGTGGACGCTGAGCCGAGCCGGGCGGTGGGTACGGGTCGTAGGCCGGCGGCTCCGGCTGGCGGGGCGGGTCGGCGTAGTGGCGCGGTTGCGGCTCGGGCTCCGCCGGCTGGGCCTCGACCGGGGTGCCGTACACCTTTCCGGGTAGACCGGTGCCGTCCTCCGGAGGCTTGACGGTCACGGCGACCTGGATCGGCCGGTTGAGGCGGCGGCTCAGCGCCTCGGTGATCGCGGGGCGCAGACGGGACTCGATGACGTCGCGGGTGAAGGCGTCCGGGACGGCCAGCAGCGCGGTGTCCTCGACGATGGCGCGCAGCTGGGTCAGCTGCAGATAGGCACGCTGCTGACGCGACGAGATCTCGTCGGCCAGTTCGTCCAGCGTCGCCTTCCACACACCGCTCAGGTCGACCTGATCGGCCACCGCCGCGCCACCCCCATCGCCACCGACCCCCGGTGGACCTTGTCCGGCTCTACCGCTCGTCGCTGCCCTCCAGGCACTCGACGTCTCCCCCAACCCAGCACAACATTTAACGTGCTGAAGACGCTCGGCGCCACCGGCTGTCCACAGGTTATCCACAAGCCCTGTGTACGTGTCGGTGGTCGCTTCCCCGGCCGGATGGTCGGCAGACCCCGGAGCCTGAAACGGCGCGGTTTCGCAGGCTCACCGTGCCGAACGATTCACCTGCTTGTCTGGTTTTGGCCGACTCGTCGTGGTACGCGTACACCGCTGATGACCAGCAAACGGGCACGCTAACAGCGAGGTCGCCGCAGCATCAACTCTCGTGTCGCTCTCGTATCGGCGAGCAAGCGCCCGACGGCAGGAAAAGATTCACAACGCGCGCAGACTCCCATCCTCCGCGCGGTGCCGTGATCTCGTGGTCGGCGTGCCGATTCAGGATATGGTTGACCGGCGCGGCCGCCCTGCGTAGGGTCGAGCGGTTGCTCCGCCGCGTTCTGCTAAAGTGGCGTCTTGCAGCTTTGATGCCCCCTGGATGTTGTACGAAGACGGAGTTTTGACGTGAGCAAGCGCACCTACCAGCCGAACAACCGCCGGCGTGCCAAGACCCACGGCTTCCGGCTGCGCATGCGCACCCGTGCCGGGCGTGCCATTCTCGCTGCTCGCCGTGGCAAGGGCCGCGACAAGCTGTCGGCCTGAGCCGACACGCCTGTCGGCCCGGAATTGGCCAGGTAGTCGTGCTGGCCGCGACTCAGCGTCTGCGGCGTAGCTCTGACTTTGCCGCTGCGATTCGCGGTGGCCGCCGGGCCGGTCGCGGGACGGTTGTCGTTCATCTGCTTATCGAGGAGCCGGTGCAAGCCTCTGCGGCGCGCGCCGGCTTCGTCGTATCCAAAGCTGTCGGCAACGCGGTGGTCCGTAACAGGGTCCGCCGCCGGCTCCGGCATCTGGTCCGGCCTCGATTGGACGGTCTGCCCGGTGGATCGACGCTGGTGGTGAGGGCTCTGCCCCCGTCCGCCGAGGCGTCCTTCGACACTCTGGCCGATGACCTCGACGGCGCCCTGGCGGCGGCCCGCAGGCCGCGGAGGCCGCGATGAGCGTGCTCGCCCGTGTGCTGACCGCGCTGGTCGTCGCGTACCGTCGTTATGTGAGTCCGGTGCTGCCGGCCCGCTGTCGGTTCTATCCCTCGTGCAGTGCGTACTCCCTGGAGGCACTGCATAAGCACGGTGCTGTGCGCGGGACGGGGTTGACGGTCTGGCGGCTCCTGCGCTGCCACCCCTTCCACCCTGGCGGGTACGACCCGGTACCTGACCCGATCCGTCACCGTCCTGCCGATGTGACTGGAGCCTGAATTGAGTCTCGACTGGATCTACTACGCCATCTCGTGGATCCTCCTGCGCTGGCATGACCTCTGGGACTTCATCGGAATCCCGGACAGCAAGGTCCTGGGCACCAACTGGTCCTGGGTGCTGTCCATCGTCTTCCTGGTGGTGACGGTCCGGGTCATCCTCTTCCCGGTCTTCGTCAAGCAGATCAAGAGCCAGCGGGCGATGCAGGCACTGCAGCCCAAGGTCAAGGAGCTGCAGGAGAAGCACAAGGGTGACCGGGAAACGCTCCAGAAAGAAATGATGGAGCTGTACAAGACCGAGAAGGCCAACCCGCTCATGGGCTGCCTTCCGATGTTCTTGCAGATCCCCGTCTTCCTGGGCCTCTTCCACGTCCTGCGGCGACTCAACCCCGACAACCAGGGCAAGACGCTGTACGGGTGGACGGTCGAGCAGTTCGAGAGCGCGACCCACGCGTCGCTGTTCACGGCGCCGCTCCCGGCCAAGTTCGGCTCCAGCGCGACCGAGCTCGCGGCGCTCGACGCCAACGGCACCACCGTCAAGATCATCGCCGGCATCCTGGTGCTGATCATGATGACGACGACGTACCTCACCAGCCGTCAGATGATCCTCAAGACCGGTTGGGCCGAGGACCCGCAGCAGAAGATGATCCAGCGGCTGATGCTCTACGGCATCCCGCTCTCCCTGCTCGTCTCCGGTTCGCTGTTCCCCATCGGTGTGATCATCTACTGGGTCACGAACAACCTGTTCACTCTGGCCCAGCAGCAGTGGGTGCTGCGCAAGTTCCCGCCGCCGCAGATGGCCAAGAAGAACGCCTCGGCGCCGGCGCGCCCGTCCGGCCCGCCGGCCAAGAAACCCGCCGGTGGCACGACCGCCCCGAAGAGCCCGGTCCAGACCGGCCGCAGCGGCGGCCTGTTCGGCAAGAAGAACCAGCCGGAGCCGCAGCCGCCGGTGGTGGACACCAAGGCGCTGGCCCCGAAGCCGGGCGCCAAACCGGTGAATCCGAAGAAGGGCGCCAGACCGGCGAGCAAACCCAAGGGATGATCGCGGCTCGGGCACTGCTTCGGCGGTGCCCGAGCGCGCCCCTACTGAGACCTCCCCGCGGCACCACCTACTCGCCGCGGAAGCAGCGGACCGAGCAGGTCCGGCCCGATTGAGTACGGAGATGAGACCGTGACCGACACCAGCACGCCCGAATCGTCAGTCTCCGCGTCCCCAGCCGAGGAGACGAAAACGTCGGAGAGCGTGGCCTCGGACGGCGACCTGTTCCGCCAGAGCGAGATTGCCGCCGACTACGTCGAGGGACTGTTGGACATCCTCGACTACGACGGCGACATCGACGAGCTCGTGTCGGCCGGGCGCCCGATGGTCGAGGTGGTGGGCGGCCGGCTGCAGCCGCTCGTCGGCCAGCGCGGCGCCACGCTGGAAGCCCTTCAGGAGCTGACCCGGCTGGCGATCTTCCGGGCGACCGGTTCACCGTCGCGCCTGTTGCTCGACATCGGCGGCTACCGGGCGTCGCGCCGCAAGGAGCTGGCGGCGGTGGCCCGCAACGCTGTGGAAAAGGTGAAGGAGCACGGCGACCCGGTCCGGCTCGAGCCGATGTCGGCCTTCGAGCGCAAGTGCGTGCACGACGTGGTGAACGCCATCTCGGGCGTGCAGAGCGAGTCCGAGGGCGTGGAGCCCAACCGCCGCATCGTGGTGCGTGTGGCGGACTGACGATGACTGACCCACGCGCGAGCGCGGGGGACGCCGGCCCGGGCGAGGGATCGCCCGGGCCGGTTTCGTTCCCGGAGCCTTCGGGAGTACGCCGTGGCCCTCGGCGGCCGCTGGCCTTTCCCGGCAAGCGTGCCTCTTCGGGTAGCTCGGGTGCCCGTTCTTCTGAGCCCTCTCCCGTCTCGGTTTCACCCTTATCTTCGTCTTCGCCGGCCGCGGTGCCTTCCTCTTCCTCGCCCGCTTTGCTGGACGCGCCTTCACCCGCTTTGCCGGACGCGCCTTCGCTCTCTTTGCCGACTGCGCCCTCCTCGTCTTCTTCGACGAAACCCTCTTCATCGCTGCCTTCTGGCGACCCCCCGGCGGAGATTGCTGAGGTGGCGGCTCGGGTTTTCGGGGATCGCCTCGGGCTGGCTGAGGCCTATGCGCGGCTGCTGGTGACCGACGGGGTCGTACGCGGGCTGATCGGGCCTCGGGAGGCGCCGCGAATTTGGGAGCGGCACTTAGTGAATTGTGCCGTTGTGTCCGAGATCATCCCTATCGGCGCTTCGGTGGTTGACGTGGGGTCTGGTGCCGGTTTGCCCGGTATCGTGCTGGCAGTGGCCCGGCCGGACCTGCGCATCACCCTGGTCGAGCCGCTGGCACGACGCACCGCGTTCCTGTCGGAGGCGGTGACCGCACTGGGTCTCGACGCGGCCGTCACGGTCGTTCGGGGCCGCGCCGAAGACGTCGTCGACGGGCCCCCCGCCGGCGCCGACGTCGTCACCGCGCGGGCGGTCGCCCCGCTCGACCGCCTGGCCGGCTGGTGCCTTCCGCTGGCCCGTGTCGGCGGCAGGTTGCTGGCGCTCAAGGGCGCCTCGGCCGCCGAGGAGGCCGCGGAGCACCGGAAGGCCCTCGCCGACCTGGGCGGAGCCGACCCGGTGATCCATCTGTGCGGGGAGGGCCTGATCGACCCGCCCACCACGGTCGTGGAGGTCGTCGTGCAGTCCAGGCCGAAGCCGCCCAGCCGGGCGGCAAGCCCGGCACGCGGCCGTTCGAACAGCCGCAACGCCGGGCGTGGGAGACCACGGAGGGGATAGATGTCCAGGCGGGGCGCACGCAAACGACACGCGAAAGAGAAGCGTCCCGACCAGCTCTCCCCCGGAGCCGCCGGGGGCGGTGATCCCACCGCTCCCGGCTCCGGTTCCGCTGCGAGCTCCCATCTTGGTTCGAGCTCCGCTTCCGATCCCGCTCCGGGCTTCGCGCCCGCTCGCTCCTTGCGTTCGGCTTCCGCTCCGAGCTCTCCTGATAGCTCAAGCTCTCCTGGCGTTGCGGGCTCTCGTGCCGTTTCGAGTTCCGGTGTCGTTCCTGGCTCCTCTGTCATTCCGGGTGTGCCTGCCGCGCCGCGCTCTTCGGCCGGCCCGGGTTCCGCTGCCGCTGTTGATTCCCCCGCCGCCGTACCTGGGGGCTCGGTTTCCTGTCCGACGTTGCCGGGATCGGCACCTGCCCGGGTGTCGACGACTACGTCTACTGCCTTGCCATCGCTGTCCTTGGTGGCCGCTCGTGAGTTGAGGGTGCGGTCCACGGACGGCGAGAAGGGTGGTGTGGAAATGCCGGCCCCTTCGCCGGGGCATACCTCGGTCGCAGGGGCGATCCCCGCATCTCGGGGCGAGTCGGGTTCTTCCGATCGTCGGAGCCGTCGACGCGGGAAGAGGGGCAGGGTCCAGCCTTCTGCGTCATCGTCGTCGGATGGGCAGGGCCAGGAGCGCGTTGACGACGCCCCTCATGTCGTGCCGTCGCCCGCCGCTGACGGGACCTCAAGGCCGGTTGTCGGGTTCGGCGACGAGTCCACGGTCTCTGTCGGAGGGCTGCTCGTCTCGTTGTCGATCGGTCCGATCGATCGGGCGGTCTCGTCACCGGCCGCCTTCGTGGTGCTTAGCGGGCTGAGTGGGCCCCCTGCGGCTGCGGGGACTGTCGGTGTCACCGAGGTCGGGGTGGGACCCGAAGACCCGACTGCGGGCACTGTAGGGGTGCCAGATTCGGCGTCCAGTGCGTTCGCTGATGGCACTACGGGCGCGGAGCAGTTGAGCGTGGGTCGGACTTCCCGGCGTACCCAAGAAATCAAGGGCCTGGGAGAAGCGCAAGGCGGTGGCGAAACCGTTGAAGCGGTGGGGGAGAGAGGCGGCGAAGCGGCGGTAGTTGATCGCCAAGGTGGAGGTGAGGTGGGGGCGGCATTGCGGCTCGTGCCCGGGAGGATGGTCTATGCGGCCCCGGAGAGTGAGGTGGCGGCGGCGTCAGTCGTGCCTCATCGGACGGATGGCCGTGGCGAGGCTCGCCCGACGGCCGTAGGCTGGCCGGGCGTCGATAGTGTGTGCCGGTCTTCTGCCGCCGGAACGCGCGTGTCGCCGCTCGACCCGTTCCTCACTAACAGGGATAAAACGGTGCATGAGTACGGTGTTTCACGTGAAACCGAGTCATCTCTCGATCGCGAGCGTACGTCCGACATGAGTCAGCGTGGCGCATACAACACCTCTGATGGCGTCCCCGCTCCGCGTGCCGGCGGTGGGTATCCCGGGCAGATCTACGGGAACCCGTCCTCGCCGCAGCCGGAAGAGCCGCGCCCTCCGGCGCCGGCCCCCCGGTCCGAGCCGCCCGCCGTCGCGTCGTCGCCGGTGCCTGTTTCCGCTGCCCCCGTTTCAGCGTCCCCCGTCTCCGCGGCGCCCGTTTCGTCCTCTCCGGTGGCTGCTGCCCCTTCTGCGGGCGTACCCGCAGCGCCGGACGAGCATGTTTCACGTGAAACGCCGAGCCGGGATGAGGACGATCCGCCACTAGCCATGGAAGCGTTGCGAGCTGTGCAGATCCTCAACCCGAGCGGCGAGATCACTATGCCGCGCCCGGACCACCCGAGGGTGCTCTGCGTCGCGAACCAGAAGGGTGGCGTCGGTAAGACCACCACCACCGTGAACCTCGCGGTGGCCCTGGCGTTGCATGGCAACCGCGTTCTCGTCGTCGACCTCGACCCGCAGGGCAACGCCTCGACGGGTCTCAATGTCCCACACCATGCCGGCGTGCCCGACGTCTATGACTGTCTGATCGACAACGTGCCGCTGTCGGAGGTGGCGCAGGGTGTCGAGGGCATTCCGAATCTGTGGTGCGTGCCGGCGACCATCGACCTGGCCGGCGCCGAGATCGAGCTGGTGTCCGTCGTGGCGCGTGAATCGCGGCTGGCCCGTGCCATCGCAGCTCACCCGGAGAAGTTCGACTACGTCTTCATCGACTGCCCGCCGTCGCTTGGTCTGCTGACCGTCAACGCGCTCTGTGCGGCGCAGGAGGTTCTGATCCCGATTCAGTGCGAGTACTACGCGCTGGAGGGGCTGAACCAGCTGATCAACAACATTAATCTCGTACGCCAGCACCTGAACCCGACGCTCGACGTGTCCACGATCCTGCTGACCATGTACGACCGCCGTACCCGGCTGGCCGACGCGGTGGAGCAGGACGTTCGGAACCACTTCGGCAGCAAGGTGCTCAACGCCGTCATTCCCCGAAACGTGCGCGTGTCGGAGGCTCCTAGCTACGGCCAGTCCGTGATGACCTACGATCCGGGATCAAGGGGCGCTACCAGCTACTTTGAGGCCGCCCTGGAGATCGCGATGCGTGGCGTCAATACGGGAGGCACGGCATGAAGAACCGTCCGCGGGGCGGGCTGGGCCGCGGCCTGGGCGCCCTGATTCCGACGGCTCCGGCCGCCGAGCCGGCGCCGTCAGCGGTCGACACCGCGCCTCCGCCGTCTGTGCCTGTGGACCCGCCGGCGCATGTGATCGCGCCGGAGCCGACCACTGTCGCCCCGGCCGCTACCGCCCCGGCCGCTGTCGCCCCGGCCGAGGAGCAACTGGCGCCTGTGCCGGGTGCGCGTTTCACGGAGCTCCCGGTCGGCGCGATCGAGCCGAACGCCAAGCAGCCGCGACACGTCTTCGACGATGAGGCGCTGGACGAGCTGAAGACCTCCATCCAGGAGGTCGGCTTCCTTCAGCCAATTGTCGTACGCGAACTCGGCGACAACCGCTACGAACTGGTGATGGGCGAGCGGCGTTGGCGGGCCGCCCAAGCCATCGGACGCGACACCATCCCGGCGATCGTTCGTGAGACGCGCGACGACGCAATGCTGCGGGACGCGTTGCTCGAGAACATCCACCGGGCGAACCTGAACCCTCTGGAAGAGGCGGCCGCTTACCAGCAGCTGCTCGAAGAGTTCGGGGCGACGCACGAGGAGCTCGCCAAGCGGATCGGCCGCAGTCGCCCGCAGATCTCCAACACGATCCGTCTGCTGAACCTGCCGACCCCGGTACAGCGCCGAGTGGCGGCCGGGGTGCTGTCGGCCGGACACGCGCGGGCGCTCCTGGGACTGGACGACACGGAGGCCCAGGAGAAGCTGGCGCTGCGCATCGTGGCCGAGGGCTTGTCGGTACGGGCCACCGAGGAGCTCGTGTCCCTGGCGATCGCCGACGGCCCGGCGAAGAAGGCCGCCCCCACCCGCCGGCCGAAGGTGCACGCGCCGGCCCTCAACGATCTGGCCGACCGTTTGAGCGACCGCTTCGACACCCGAGTAAAGGTCGACATCGGCCGCAACAAAGGCAAGATCACGATCGAGTTCGCCACAGTCGACGACTTGGAACGAATCGTAGGAATGATCGGCGTAGACGAGGAAGGCTCAGGCGGGGAAGAGTAGCCCCCAAGCCGAGGAGGCCGGGTTGCGCGACAGCGATCGCGCGATCCGGCCTTTTTTGTGCCCGCCTCAGCACCACAACCGGTTCTGTCAGAGCCATTCTCCTGAGATTTCGCCCGCCCCGCGTCTCGCACCTCCAGGCAATCCGAACGCTAAAAATGCCCCTTTTAGTTAAGTCCCTATGTAGGTACGTAGGTTTATAACCGCCCAAGACGCTTCGCCGTTTTTGCGCGGCAAGATACCCGGCCCCGATTTTCCGTTGCCGTGAAGGTGTTGCCCTTTGCGGTCCCTTCTTCTCCTATGAGTACGCGGGCGGGAGGGCCCAACCGACTGGGCGGGAAGCAGGTTTGCAGATGCTGCGGCTGCCATTGCATGAGGACCGGCCAAGGTCGGCGGATTCCTTCATCGCGCCTAGGCGGTCGGCATGGGACGACGCCCTTCCTGAGCGGAGAGCGTTCCACGTGAAACGCATACTGGCCGGAATCGACGTACCGCGCCAGGCCTAAGGCTGGTTCGAACCGAAACATGACGGGAGGAGAGGTGCCGTATGCAGGTTCGATGAGCAAGTGAGCCGCATGAACGGCAACGCACCATTGGTAGCGCCGCCCGACTGACGGCAGAACGGCTTCTGCGCCCGTAGGCCAACAGGCCGCTTTGCTTGCGATCCACCTCTGTCGCGTTTCACGTGGAACCGACGCCCGGTGCTGGGCGGTCCGCCGCCCGACGACCTATAACCACCTACAGCGGCCACCAGGCTGGGCCCCGCGTAACCAAGGTGGCTCAGGATGGGGGCGGATGGGCTCGCAACGATTGGAAATCGGCTAGCGCGGTCAACTGTGTTGAAGGTCTTGAGGCCCGCCCGAATCAGGTCTCATGTCGTAGGAGGTGCCGCTCTCAGCGAGGTAAGAGCCTCCAGCCGCGTTCATGACACCTAGTTGCCGGCCGAGCCGCTCTGGCAGCGCTAGCTGGGGCTGGGCGGTCACTATGGCGAGCTGCCGTACAAGTTCGAAACGCTTAGCCAGCCGTGCGGTCCGCTCCCTCAGTGGAGCACACGGACCGCCTTCCCTTTGACTCTTCCGTACCGCGAGGCGCGGCTGAGAACCCCAGCACCGCGCCGTGCCCCGCCACCCGGCCTCTCACGCCACGTGCGCGAACACGGACGGAGGCTTGAAGCCTTCGGCCTGACCGAACATGCCAGCTCTGCCTGGCAGCGCCCAGGCGCCTGGCTGGCATTCCCCGCTCGAGCCAAGGCATGCCCTTGCGGGGCGATGGCAACAGCGACGATGTCGACAGGCCGTCGCAGATAAACCCGAGATCGTTCAGGGCAACCATCACCGGGCTCAGGCCGCCGGAAAATGCGACGACGGCGGCTGCGGCCCTGACATAGGTTCGCTGCCTGCTGTGCAATCCTGACCGGAGACCGGAGACCGGAGACCGGAGACCGGAGACCGGAGACCGGAGACCGGAGACCGGAGACCGGAGACCGGAGACCGGAGACCGGAGACCGGAGACCCG
>NZ_JBICTW010000026.1:128668-128959 GCF_043197815.1 Actinoplanes sp. NPDC048988
CGCGTTAGAGCCGAGATGGACGGCCGGCGGCCGCCGACATCGGCGTCTCTCTCCCCCGCACGAAACGGCCAACCTGGCCACGTTTCACGTGAAACGGCAGCGGTCTAACATCCTCGGAGCCGGGAGCCGGGAGCCGGGAGCCGGGAGCCGGGAGCCGGGAGCCGGGAGCCGGGAGCCGGGAGCCGGGAGCCGGGAGCCGGGAGCCGGGAGCCGGGAGCCGGGAGCCGGGAGCCGGGAGCCGGGAGCCGGGAGCCGGGAGCCGGGAGCCGGGAGCCGGGAGCCGGGAGCCGG
>NZ_JBICTW010000027.1:0-111880 GCF_043197815.1 Actinoplanes sp. NPDC048988
ACCGAAACCCCACGCAAGGTTGAGGGCCGGGTGTGGCCGACCCAGACGTAAAGCGCTCCCCAGCCAGTCAGGGTCGGCCACACCCGGCCCTCAACAGTCCCAGCGCAAGAATCCCCTACTTCACCGAGCAGCCACGATCCCCGACACCGCAACCGGCTCCTCCGGAGCAGGAGTGCGAATCAACTTCAACGCCGGCCAGGCAACCACCGCAAACGCCGCCGTGCTGAGAACCGCCCCCAGCAGGAGCGTCAACAGATCCCCGTCGACCACCCGCTGAACCCCGACACCGACCAGGGCCGCCGCCACCCCCGCCAGCACCGGCCGGACACAGGCCCGAACAGCGTCCGACCACGGGATCGACACGGTAGCCACCGCCGCCAGGTGGAGGGGAAACGCCACCGCCAGCGCCACGATCAGGTGGGCGATGCCCGCCCCCCGAATCCCGGCGTGGGACACCCCGATGATCAGGGCTGGGAGCAGGGCCACGATCCACGCCGCCTGGATGTACATGTTCAGGCGGGCCTTGCCCACGGCCGTCAGCAAATCGGCCGCCAGCTGCATCGCCACCCGCAGACCGCCCAGGATGGCCAGGAACGTCAGGGCCGCCGCCGCCCCCGACCACTCCGAGCCGTACACGACCCGGGTGGCCGGCAGGGCGTACACCGCAAGCCCCGCCACCACCAG
Source organism: Actinoplanes sp. NPDC048988 (assembly GCF_043197815.1). Classification (NCBI taxonomy): domain Bacteria; kingdom Bacillati; phylum Actinomycetota; class Actinomycetes; order Micromonosporales; family Micromonosporaceae; genus Actinoplanes; species Actinoplanes sp. NPDC048988. Next base: position 685 of record NZ_JBICTW010000027.1, read on the forward strand.
CGACGTCGGGATCAGCATCAGGGTCAGGGAGCGGCTGAACGCCGATCTCAGCGCCGGCAGGTTGTCCTGGAGGCGGGCGAACGCCGGCACCGACACGCGGGCCACCGCCACCGACAGGATGCTGACCGGCCAGCTCGACAGGTTGAAGGCCATCAGGTAGAGGCCCAGGGCCTCCGGGCTCATCAGGCGCCCGACCACGATGTAGTCGAGGTTCATCAGCCCCACCGCCAGCAGCAGGGTGCCCGCGATGGGCAGGCCGCCCCGCAGGACGTGGCCCGCCGCCTCGCGGTCCCAGCCCGGCCGGAAGCGCTGCGGGGTGAAGACCAGCAGCAGTACCCCGTTCACCAGGTTGCCGAAGAAGCGGCCCCAGGCCAGGCTCCACGCGCCGAAGCCCAATGATGCCAGCACGATGGACAGGCCCAGGGTCACGATCATGCCGGTGAGGTCGGCCGTGGCCCGGCGCCCCTGCATGAAGTTGCGGGTCAGCATGGCCGACGGGACCGCGAACAGGCCGTTGATGACGACCGAGACGGCCAGCAACCGGACGATGCCCGCCGCCTCCGGCGCGTTCAGGGCCGACGCGATGCCCGGCGCGCCGAAGAACGCCGCCGCCGCGACCAGGCAGCTGGCCGCGAAGATGAGGGTGGTCGCGGTCGGGGCGATCTTCTCGATCTTGCCGGCCCAGCGGACCAGTGTCGGCTCGATGCCGAGGTCGTTGATGTTGACCAGGATCATCAGGACGACCAGGGCGACGGTGAACTGCCCGTAGTCGGCGGGCGACAGCAGCCGGGCCAGGATGATGCCACTGAGGACGGTGCCGGCGCGTGTGGCCAGGCTGCTGACGAAGCTCCAGCCGAGGCCCCGCTTGACTAGTTTGCCGAGCGGCTCTTCCACCGAAATGTTCCTTTCACACCCGGGACCAGCGCGGAGCCGAGGTCCGGATCTCCCGGGACGGGTGGGTGAGGCGCCACACCGCGCCGCAGAGGCCGACCGTCATGCCGAGCGAGAGCGAGTAGGTCGTGTAGGTGAGGCAGTCGAACGTGTACGTGATGAACAGGGCCATCACCTGGGTGGAGATGAGCACCAGGCACAGGTGTTTCTGCTCGCTGGTCTCGGCCCGGCGCATGGCGATGGCGGCGACCGTGATCGCGGTCAGGTGCAGTCCGGCCAGCACGACGATGCCGACGATGCCGTTCTCGAGGGCCGTCCGCATCCACTGGTTGTCCAGGAACTGGTACATGGGCCATTCCCACGTGCCGGACCCGCGGCCGAACCAGGGGCGCTGGCTGAAGTAGTTCCCGACCATCGCGTACCGCTCGGTGCGCACCTGGATGCTCGAGTCCTCGCTCGCCCCGGCGAAGATGTCGTAGATGGTGCGGACCGTGGACGGCTGGATGGCCGAGATGGCGACGACGGCGGCGATGCCCATCGCGATGATGTTGTAGCGGGTCCGCCACGTCCAGAGCGGCATGAGGATCAGCAGGGCGATGAAGATCGAGATGATTCCGGTACGCGAGATCGTGACCAGGATGCCGGCCACGATCAGGAACGCCGCCGCCCCGTACAGGCCCCGGACGATCTGTTTGGCCGAGAACTTGGCGAAGTGGATGGCGATCGGGACGGCCAGCGACAGCGCCGCCGCCAGCTCCAGGTAGTGGGTGGTCGTCGCCGGCACGCGTAACCCGCTGCCGCGCACCTGGAAGCCGGGCACGCCGAGGTTGGTCAGGCCGGGCACCTGCATGTACTCGACGATGTTGACCGGCAGCACCCGCTGCAGGAGGCCGATGACCGACATGTACACGCAGCACCAGACGAACGCCTGCAGCAGGAAGCGCAGCCGGCTCCAGTTGGAGATGCCGTCGGCCGCCACCAGGATGACGCCGAGGAACGCCGCCCCGCCGGCCAGCAGGGACCGGTCGGCCGCGTTCGCCTCCAGCGGGGTCAGACCCCGGGCGAAGGCGATGACGTAGGAGACCAGCAGCGACAGGAAGAAGAACAGTGCCGCCCAGCGGATCGGCTGTGGCCCCGGCATCACCAGCTCGGGGCTGAGACGCGTGGCGAGCCACCAGCAGAACAGCAGGACGCACAGGACCGTGCCGGGCCGGCCGACGTCGGCCGTGGTGCCCGGGATGATCAGCCGGGACGGGATGAGGGTCAGCCAGGCGATGACGAAGGCCAGGGCGAACGCCGCGTCCAGCTTGACCAGCCGGCGGCGGGTCGCGTACATCTGGTCGGCGAACAGCGCCGGTTCTAGGTCTCTCGCCGAGATCGGCGGGGCGCTCAAGTGCGCCTGCCGCGATCGTTGCCCCGCTCACCGCCTTGACGGGCCCGCGGCATGGACGGGATCACGATGGTTTCCGCACCGGGGTCGCGGCCGTTCTGCTGCGGGGCGCCGCCACGGGCGTACTGGCCGAGGGGTTTCGTCTTGTCGGCGTCGCCGTTGACGTTCGGCCGGTTCATCTGCGGAACGGACGGGAAGGTGCCGTTCAGCGGGATGGCGGCCGCGCCCGGCGGCATCTCGGGCGAGACGCCGGCGTCGCCGCCCTTGCGGCGCTTGCGGCGCCGCAGGAGCGTGTCGACCAGGATGGTCAGGCCGCCGGTGAGCAGGATGCCGATGGCGAAGATGACGACCACGGCCCGCTTGACCTTTCCGCCGGGGCGCTTGAGGTTCTCACCCTTGTCGAGCCGGTACGCGGTGATCATGTCGGCTTTCTTGACGTTGTATTGCGTCTGCAGCGCCACGACCGACTTCTCGTAGTGGTTCGTCACCTCGGTGGTGGCCGACTGCGCCTCCTCGAGGGTGGGCGCGACGACCGCGATGATCGCCACCGGGTTCTTGTCCGAGATGGTGATCTCGAAGCTGGCGCTCTCGTCCTTCTTCTTGAGCGCGTCCAGGAACGTCTGGTCCTGCGTGGCCACCGTGGCCGCGTTGCTCAGCGACGACAGGCCGAGCGCCAGCCACGGGTTCTGCACCGAAATGACCTTGTTGGGGTCGGAGGCCACCGTCGGCGGGATCAGCTGGACGTACGACGTGATCGCGTAGTCCGGCTTGATCTCGGTCGCGGCGTAGCCCGTCGCGGCTATCGTGACCAGCAAGAGCGTAACCGAGACATACCAGCGGCGAATCATGAGCTTGGTAAGGTCCCAGAAATCCATGCCGTTCCCCTCGGCCGGTCACACCCCCGGTGCACCGGCATGTCGCACATTCCGCTGACGCCGGGATGACACTAACGTCCTCCGACGGCGCCAGGCCATCCGTACTTCGGGTCCAGTTTGGATCGGACAACTGACACCCGGCGCGTCTTTCTATCGCATGCTCATCGTCCGTTCATCGCGTGCTCAGCTGTTGGGAGTGAAGACCGGGTCGACCCAGAAGTTGTGGCTGGACCGGGTGCCGGGGAATCCGGAGCCGTACTTGAAGACACCGCCGGTGGCCGGCACGTGCAGCGGCGGGTTGTGGGTCGCCGCGGCCAGGCCGCCCGAGGTCACCGCGTAGTGGCCGGTCGTCGTCGAGTACGACACCGTGTACACGGTGCCGGGCGAGATCGCGTACGGCTGGGAGAACAGCATCGTCTGCCACCCGGTCGCCGTCTCGCTCACGAAGGTGCCGGTGATCAGCGGGTCGCCCGCGGCGTTCCACAGCGTACCGGTGTGGGTGCCGTTGTTGCCCGCGCCCCGGTAGTAGCGGATGCCGTTGACGACGCCCGCGACGTCGGTCGTGAACTGGACGCCGACCGAGATGGCGGCCGAGTCGTTCCAGCTCGCGTTGGCCGGCGTGGCCGTGCTGGGCCAGACCGTGACCGCGCCCGCGGGAACGGTCGGCTGCGGCGGCTGCGGCTCCTCAGGGGCGGCCACGAACATCGGGTCGACCCAGTAGTTCGTGTTGCCGTACGAGCTCGTCGGGAAGACGTCGGCGCCGTACGTGTAGAGGCCGTTGTTGCCGCCGACCCCGGTCAGCGGGCCGTTGACGCGCTGGCCGTTGAAGTAGCCGCTGGTGGCGGCGTAGTTGCCGCGCGGGGCGTAGTACGAGGCGACGTAGGTGGTGCCGGCGTCGACCTTGTACGGCTCGTCGAAGTACACGCTCTGCCAGCCGGTGGCCGAGTCGTTGACGAAGGTGGCCTGCCGCAGCCGGCTGCCGGCGGCCGACCAGAGGCTGCCGACGTGCGTGCCGCCGTTGCCGGTGCCCTTGTAGAACCGGATGCCGATGACCGTGCCGTCCACGGACGGGGTGAACTTCACGCCGAGCGTGGTGCCGCGGGAGTCCTTGACGGCGGCAGTGTCCGGCGTCTGGTCGGCCGGGAACAGGCTGTTCACGGTCGTCTGGGCCGGGTCGGTGGTGAACTTCCACACCTTGGGCTGGGCCATCGCGTTGCCGTTGGCGTCGGACGCGGCCACCCGGGCCGTGAACGTCTCCCCCGCGGTCAGCGCGGCCGCCGGGACGAACCGGGCGGTACGGGTCGGCCCGTCGTAGTCGATGGTGCCGGCCACGTTGGCGCCGGCGTCGTTGACGAGCGTGAAGGTGATGGCCGCGGCGTTCACCGGCTTGCTGAACGTGGCCGCGGGCTGCACCGAGACGGGCGTGTAGAGCGCGTCCGGCGTCGGCGTCACGGTCAGGACGGTCGGCGCGGTCAGGCTCGACGAGTCGAACAGCACGTCGACGTAGTAGTTGGTGGCCGCGTAGGACCGGACCGGGAACTCGCCCGGCTCGCCGTACACCCCGTTGCCGCCCGAGTCCTGGCTGCGCGGGCTGCTCAGCGGCGCCGCGTTCAGGCCACGGTAGGCGAAGGCCCACGAGTCGGCCGCGTAGTGCCCGTTCGGCGCGCTGTAGGAGGCCACGTACGTCGTGCCCGCGACCACCGGCACCGCCGGCGAGAGGGTGAGGGTCTGCCAGCCGGTGGCCGTCTCGTTCTCGAAGGTGCCGCTGGAGAGCAGGTCACCGCCCTCGGTCCAGAGGCTGCCGGTGTGGGTGCCGGTGTTGCCGGTGCCCTTGTAGAACCGGACCGCCTTGATGAAGCCGTCGGTCTGCGGGGTCACCTTGATGCCGAGCTCGGTGGCGCCGGTGTCGGTCGAGGCCGGGGTGCCGGGGACCTTGTTGCCGAACAGCGAGGTCGAGCCGGTCAGGGTGAGCGCCCGGGTGGTCGGGTTGCTGTTCAGGTTGGCGCTGTCGTCGGCCGCGCGCACCTTGAGGGTGGCCACGCCGTCGCCGGTCACGTTGCCCGTGTACGACCAGGCCGTGGTGCCGTTGGCCGGGTGCCAGGTGACGCCGTTGTCGAGGGAGACCTCGACCGCGGCGACCACGCCGCCGCCGGTGTCGGAGGCCGTGCCGGAGACCGTCACCTGGGAGCCGTTGGCCACTGTGGCGCCGCCGGCGGGCGAGGTGATGACGGCGGTCGGCGCCACCGTGTCGGTCGAGGCGCTGGCCGCGAGCAGGGTGCTCATCCGGGTGGCCGGCTGCACCTTCATGTCGGCGAACAGGTTGATGACCGCCTGCTGCATGTTCTTGTCGACCGGCTCGATGTCCCACTCGCTGTCGTGGTGGTCGTCGAGGCCCCAGGCGTACTGGATGGTGCCGGCGCCGAAGACCAGGGCGCCGCTGGCCGCCTTGTAGAGCGTCATGTGGTGCGTGGTGGTGCCGGCCGAGACGACCTGGCCGAAGTCGCGCAGGTACTCGGGGGTCGGGCCGGTGGTCTCGGACAGGCGGATCAGGCCGGCCGGGCGGAAGCCGTTGTCGATGTCCTCGTCCGACTCGTAACCGATGCTGTGCTTGGCCAGCTGCTTGGCGCCGGAGGTCTGCGCCGCCACCTCGGTGCCGCGCCAGAAGCGGTTCTTGCCCTTGGCCGCCGGCACCTGCATGGTGATGTCGTCGCTGTTGGCCATGAACATGGTGCCGGTCAGCGAGTTCTCCGGGACGCCGCCGTTGGACGGCGGGCTCCAGCGCGGGTCACGCCACGTGCCGGTCCACTCCGTCGACGGGTCGCTCTTGCGGTTGTCCCAGGTCTCCTTGTAACAGACCAGGGTCCGGTACGCCGTGTTCGAGCCGTCCTTGCTCGTCTCCCAGCGGGTCTTCCAGTAGACCTCGTTGCCGCTGAAGAAGGCCAGGTTGGTGCCGGAGTCGCGGGCCGCCTCGACGAACGTGCGCTGCGCGCCCGACCAGTACTCGTCGTGGCCGACGGAGAGGAACACCTTGTGGTTGGCGATGAGCGCGCCGCGACGGTCCGCGTCGACGTCGGTGGTGTACGTGACGTCGTACCCGTTGCGCTCGAGGAAGCGGATCATCGGGTACTCGTTGCTGAACAGGAAGTCGCGGCCGTCGAACGCGCCCCGGGTAGCGAAGGGGCGGTTGTAGCTGAGCTTGGTCGCGCGTCCCTGCGGGCCGCCGTAGAAGCTGGCCCCGCCGTACGTGTTGTAGGCCTGCCAGGTGGCGTCCGAGGTCTTGAAGAGGACGTCGGAGTGGCTGGCGTCGTTGCGCACCACGAAGGAGATGTGGCTGGAGCCGCCGTCGGTGCGGGTCAGCAGCGCGAAGTAGACGCCGGAGACCTGCCCGGCCGGCACCTGCCAGGTCGCCGAGGGAGCCCACGTGCCGCAGTCGTAGATCTGCGTGGTGTCGTCGTCGACGCAGGCGGTGTCCTGGTTCTGCGCCGGGTAGGTGGCGGGCAGCGTGGTGATGCGGCGGGCGCCGGCGCCGCCGTAGTAGCCGATCCGGAAGATCTCGATGGTGAACGCGTGCTCGGCCCGCACCTTGAAGGTGACGGTCTCACCGGCGTTGACGCTCATGTCGGTGGCGAAACCCTGGATGGAGTCGTCGCCGGCGCCGGTGATGTTCCATTCGCCGTCCGGCGTGCCGGTCAGCGCGTTCTCGCACACGACGTTGTTCGTCGAGCAGGCGGCCGAGACCGCCGACGGGCCCAACCCGATGAGTACCGCGGCCCCCAGCACCGTGGCGGTTGCGGCGGCGATAAGCGCCCTTGCTCTATCCATCGTGTCCTCGAATTCCTTTTCCGCTACTTGCCGCAGACCTTAGGGGCACGTCCTGACAGGACGTACTCCACCGGTCGGATGATCTCCAACGCCTGTCGGGTCATTCCTGCCGCAAGGCGGTGACCAGCGCCTCGGCCACCCGGTTCTGCTGCTCACCGGTGATCTGCGGATAGATCGGGAGGGAGAGGATTTCCGGGGCCACGGCCTCGGCATTCGGGAAGGATCCGCCCAGGCCGCCGAAAGCGCCCGTACGGTGCACGGGGATCGGGTAGTGGATGCCGGCGCCGATGCCGGCCTCGTTGAGGCGGGCGAGGACGGCGTCGCGCCGGCCGCCGGGGATACGCACGCAGTAGATGTGCCAGACGTGCTCGTTGCCCTCGAGCGTCTCCGGGAGCACGATGTCGAGGCCGGCCAGCAGCTCGTGGTAGCGGGCGGCGGCGGCGCGGCGGCGGTCGTTCCAGTCGGCCAGCCGGGCCAGCTTGGCCCGCAGCACCACCGCCTGGAGCCCGTCGAGGCGGCTGTTCACGCCGACCAGGTCGTGGTGGTACTTCTTCAGGCCACCGTGACTGCCGAGCGTACGGACGGTGGTGGCCAGTTCCCCGGACGAGGTGACGACGGCGCCCGCGTCGCCGTACGCGCCAAGGTTCTTGCCCGGGTAGAAGCTGGTGGCGGCGATGCCGTCGACGCCGGCCGCGCGGCCGTGCCGGGTCGCGCCCTGCGACTGGGCGGCGTCCTCGACGATCGCGACACCGGCCGCGGCCAGCTTCTCGACCTCGGCCATCTGGCCGTAGAGGTGCACGGGCGCGACGGCCTTGGTGGCCGGGGTGACGGCCGCGAGGGCGGCGTCGGTGTCGATCAGGTACGTCCGGGGGTCGCAGTCCACGAGCACGACCTTCGCGCCGCAGCGGGCGACCGCCTCGGCCGTGGCGATGAACGTGTTGGCCGGCAGGATGACCTCGGCGCCGGGCCCGACCCCGACGGCCCGCAGCGCGAGCTCGAGGGCGTCGGTGCCGTTGGCCACGCCGACGCAGTGGGCCAGGCCGGAGAAGGCGGCGTACTCCTGCTCGAACGCGGCCACCTCGGGCCCGCCGACGAAGGCGGTCTCGGCGATGACGCGCTTGAAGCCGGCCTCGACCTCCTCGGCCACCTCCGCGTGGGCGGCGGCGAGGTCGACGAGCGGGATCCGGGACATGTGCTGGCTCCTAAGAAGTTGAGCGGATCAGGCGGGCCGGGTTGCCGGCCCAGACCTCGCCGGCGGGAACGTCGCGCAGCACGACCGAACCCATGCCGACCAGGGATCGGGCGCCGATGGTGACGCCCTCGCGGATCAGGGCGCCGCTGCCGACGTACGCCTGTTCGTCGAGCACCGCGCCGCCGCCCAGCCGGACGCCGGAGGCGATGGTGCAGTAGTCGCCGACCCGGTCGTCGTGAGTGAGCACGGCCTGGGGCATGACGGCCACGTGCGATCCGACGGCGACGTCGGCGGTCAGGACCGTGCCGGCCAGCAGCACCGTGCCGGGGCCGATCGTGCTGCCCGCGCCGACCGACGCGAACGGGTGCACGACGGTGGCGTATCGCTCGACGGGCAGGCCGAGCCGCTCGACGATGCCGCGCCGGGCCGTGAAGTTGCGGGGATTGCCCACGCAGACCACGACCGCGGCGTCCATGTCGGCCGCCCGGGAGACGGCGCCCAGGATCGGCAGGCCCGAGCGGGTCGTGCCGTGCAGGTCGGGGTTGTCGTCGAGGAAGCCCAGGACGTTGAAGTCGGCGCGGGCGGCCGACGCGGTCTCCCGCGCGAAGCCGCCCGCCCCGACGATGACCAGGTCTGTCACGGCCTGGCCAGCTCCCGCAGGACATCCACGATGTGGTTCTGGTCGTCCTCGGTGAGCTGGTGGTGCAGCGGCAGGATGAGCGAGTCGCGGGTGATGCGTTCGGTCACCGGCAGCGGCCCGGGCGTGACGTCGGCGTAGGCGGGCTCCAGGTGGGCCGCCATGATGCCACGCCGGGCCGAGACGCCCCGGCGGGCCAGCTCGGCCAGCACATCGTCGCGGTTCGTCCCGTATTCGCCGTTGATGAGCACCCAGAACGACTGGTAGTTGGTCTCGCCGTACGCGGGGTCGCGAACCGGCACCAGACCGTCGATACCGGCCAGCAGCGAGTGGTACCGCGCCGCCTTCTCGCGACGGTCGGCCACCAGGGCCGCAAGACGGCCGAGCTGGACGAGACCGACGGCGGCCTGGATGTCGGTCATCCGGTAGTTGTAGGCGGTCTCCAGGTAGGCCTCGAGCACCGGCTGGCTGCTCTTGTGCCGGTCGGCCGCGGAGACGTTCATGCCGTGCTCGCGCAGCCGCTTCAGGCGCACGGCCCGGTCGGCGTCGTCGAGCGTCACCATGCCGCCCTCACCGGTGGTGATGAGCTTGCGCGGGTGGAACGACCAGGCGGCCAGCGTCGCGCCGGTGCCGGCCGGCCGGCCGTACGCCGTGGAGCCGGCCGCGCAGGCCGCGTCCTCGACCAGTTCGACGCCCCAGCCGGCGGCCGCCTTGCGCAGCCCCTCGGTGTCGAACGGGACGCCACCCTGGTGGACGGCGATGACCGCCCGGGTGCGCGGCGTCCGTACGGCGTCGATCGTCTCCGCCGTCAGGTTGCCCGTGGCCAGGTCGACGTCGGCGAAGACCGGGGTCGCGCCGACGTAGCGGACCGCGTTGGCCGTCGCGATGAACGACAGCGACGGGACGACGACCTCATCGCCCGGCTTGACGTCCAGCGCGACGAGAGCCAGATGCAGCGCGGTCGTGCAGGAGCTGACGGCGACGCCCTGCGACGCACCCACGACCGCCGCGAACTCCTGCTCGAAGCGGGCCACACGCGGGCCCTGAGCCACCCAGCCGGAGCGGACGGCGTCGGCCGCGGCCTGCGCCTCCTCCTCACCCAGCTGGGGAATCATCACGGGGATCACTTCACTGTGCTTTCCCGCGAGGCCAGCCACCAGTCGACGAGGCCCTCGAGGCCCTCGTGCAGCGACAACTGGGCGGTGAAGCCGAGCTTCTCGGTGGCGGCGCTGGTGTCGGCCAGGCGGCGGGTGACGCCGTTGACCGCGCGGGCCGGCCCGAACTCCGGCTGCAGGTCGCTCTTCATGACCTCGCTGAGCGCGGCGGCCAGATCGCGCAGGCTCGTCTCGGTCTGGCTGGCGATGTTGAAGACCTCGTCCGTGACGTCGGCCTCGGCGGCCAGGATGTTGGCCCGCGCGATGTCGGCCACGTGCACGAAGTCCATCGTGGCGAGGCCGTCGCCGAGGATCAGCGGCGGGTTGCCGGCGTCGATGCGCTCCATCCAGCGGATGAGCACCTCGGTGTAGAGGCCGTGGATGTCCATCCGCGGGCCGTACACGTTGAAGTAGCGCAGGGCGACGTAGTCGAGGCCCTTCATGGCGTGGAAGCTGCGCAGGGTGGCCTCGTTGAAGGCCTTCGCGGCGCCGTAGAAGGTGTCGTTGTTGTACGGGTGGTGGCGTTCCGTGGTCGGGAACTGCTCGGCCAGGCCGTAGACCGACGCCGACGACGAGGCGATCAGCTTCTTGACCCCGGCTTCGGCCGCCGCCTCGACCACGTTGAACGTGCCGTCGACGAGCACCTCGTTGGCCAGCCGCGGCTCCTCGGCGCACTGCGTGATGCGGATGGCGGCGAGGTGGAAGACCAGGTCCTTGCCGGCGGTCACCCGCTTGACGAGCTCGACGTCGCGGATGTCGCCCTCGATGAGCTCGACCGGGCCGTTCTCCAGCGCCCAGGCCAGGTTGTCGCGCCGGCCGCGGACGAAGTTGTCCAGCACCACGATCTCGGCGGCCCCGCCGCGAACCAGTTCGTCGACGACGTGCGAGCCGATGGTGCCCGCCCCGCCCGTGACGAGGGCGCGCGCGCCCTCGATCTGTACGCCCGTCACGCCATGTGCCCTTCATCGAGTTTGATCATCGTGCCGCCCTCGGCCAGGCTACGCGAGGCCGCCTGGAGGATTTCGAGGACGCGGAGCCCGGACCGGCCGTCGGTCAGCGCCGGCTCGCCGGTGGTGATGGCCCGCGCGTATTCGTCGACCATCGTGCGCAGCGCCTCCCGCTCGGTGAGCGCCGGGGCGACCATGTCGCCCGAGCGGTACGAGACGAGGATGTCACGCCGTTGCTCGTCGCCCAGTTCGTCGGGCGAGGCCACGTCGACGCCGCGGTCGTAGATGGCCACCCGCTGGCTCGGGTTGAGGTCGTCCCAGACCAGCGTCCGCTTCGACCCGCCGACGATGGTCGTGCGGATTTTGACCGGGGACAGCCAGTTGACGTGGATGTGGGCGATCGCGCCGTTGCTGAGCTCCAGCGTCAGATAGGCCACACATGCCCGGCCCGCGCCGATTCCGTCGGCTCCGTGCGCGGCGACCGCGACCGGCCGTACCGAATCGGGCAGAACGAAGTCGAGAATGGACAGGTCGTGCGGCGCCAGGTCCCACACCACGTCGATGTCGCGCTGGACCAGGCCCAGGTTGATCCGCACCGAGTCGAGGAAGTGCAGCTCCCCCAGCTCGCCCGAGCGCAGCAGTTCACGGATCCGCAGCACGGCCGGCGTGTAGCAGTAGGTGTGGTCGCACATCAGGGTCAGGCCGCGGCGGTCGGCCTCCTCGACCAGCTCACGGCCCTGTTCGTACGTGGCGGCCAGCGGCTTCTCCACGAGGACATGCTTGCCGGCGCGCAGTGCCGCCAGGGCGACCGGCAGGTGAGTGCCGGCGGGCGTGGCGATGGCGACGGCCTGAACCTCGGGGTCGGCCAGGACCTCGTCCAGGTCCGCGGTGACCTGGACGGTCGAGTAGCCGCCGAGAACACGGCGGGCCCTCTCGACGTCGAGGTCGCAGAGCCAGCGCAGCCGGAAGGCCGGCGTGGCCTGGAAGTTGCGGACCAGGTTGGGGCCCCAGTAGCCGGCCCCGACGACGGCGATTCCGATGGGAGTAGTCACGAACATCCTCATCCGGTGCACGGTGGACGGGTTCCGTGCCGGAAGCTATCGATCCCAGTGGGCCTGAAGGAAGGGGCCGGGCCGAATTCCGGCCGAGGCCCCCAGGGGCCGCCGGTACGTTCGGTTGAGGTCGTACGACTGACGGTCAAAGTGGACGACGACCATCGGTTGGATTGGGCCGCCGGGTCGATTTCGCGACACCTTTTCTGGTTTCCGGGCCGATAGTCTGCCCGGCTATGACTCACGTAGCCCCGACGGCCGACGTCGATACCCGTGCATCTCTCGGCGAAGGCACCCGAATCTGGCATCTCGCGCAGATCCGGGAAGATGCCGTGCTGGGCCGCAATTGCATCGTCGGCCGCGGCGCGTACGTGGGCCCGGGAGTCGTCCTCGGCGACAACGTCAAGCTCCAGAACCACGCGCTGGTCTACGAGCCGGCCCGGCTGGGCGACGGCGTCTTCATCGGCCCGGCCGCGGTCCTCACCAACGACGAGTACCCGCGCGCCGTCACGCCCGAGGGCCGCCTGAAGACCGGCGACGACTGGCACGCGGTGGGCGTGACGATCGGTGAGGGCGCGGCGATCGGCGCCCGGGCGGTGTGCGTGGCTCCGGTGACGGTGGGCCGCTGGGCGCTGGTGGCCGCGGGCGCGGTCGTCACCAAGGACGTGCCCGATTTCGCCCTCGTGGTCGGCGTGCCCGCCCGCCGCGTCGGCTGGGTCGGCCACGCCGGGCGCCCGCTCGTCGACAAGGGCGACGGCTCCTGGGTGTGCCCGGCGACCGAGGCCGTCTACGTGGAGGCCGGCGGGCGTCTCACTCCCGCCGAGTGATGCCCGGCCGGGGACGGCCGGACAGGCTGGCCCCATGACGGAGCTGCGATACGAGGACCGGACCGACTTCGACGACGCCAGCCGCGGCCTGATCGGCGCGCTGGACCCGTGCGTGGTGACCGACGCCGAGGGCCGGGTGGTCTGGGACAACGACTCCTTCGCGTTTCTCGGCGCGGAGTGCCCGGACACCGCGAACCCCAGCCTGTGGAGACAGTCGCAGCTCTGCGCCAAGCACGGGCTGTACGAGGTCACCGACGGGATCTACCAGGTACGCGGTCTCGACCTGTCCAACATGACGCTGGTCGAGGGCGACACCGGTGTGATCGTCATCGACCCGCTGATCTCGGCCGAGACCGCCGCCGCCGGGCTGCGGCTGTACCGGGAGCACCGGGGCGACCGGCCGGTCACCGGCGTCGTCTACACCCACTCGCACGTCGACCACTTCGGCGGCGTGCGCGGCGTGGTCGACGGCGACGTCCCGATCCTGGCCCCGCAGGGGTTCCTCGAGGCGGCGGTGGCCGAGAACGTGTACGCCGGCACCGCGATGCTGCGCCGCGGGATGTACCACACGGGGAGCCCGCTGCCCCGGAGCCCGCGCGGGCTGATCGGCACCGGGCTCGGCCAGACCAGTTCGATCGGCTCCATCTCGCTGCTGGCGCCGACCGTGGACATCACCCACACCGGCCAGCAGGAGGTGGTCGACGGCGTCCGGATCGTGTTCCAGGTGACGCCGGGCACCGAGGCGCCGGCCGAGATGAACTTCTTCTTCCCCGACCGCGCGGCGCTCTGCATGGCCGAGAACGCGACACACAACCTGCACAACGTGTTGACCCTGCGCGGCGCCGTGGTGCGCGACGCCCGGGTCTGGTCCCGGTATCTCAACGAGGCGATCACGTTGTTCGGCGACCGCGCCGACGTGGCCTTCGCCTCGCATCACTGGCCGGCCTGGGGGCGCGACCGGATTGTCGCGTTCCTGTCCCAGCAGCGCGATCTGTACGCGTACCTGCACGACCAGACCCTGCGCCTGATGAACCAGGGCCTCACCGGGCCGGAGGTGGCCGAGACGATCGAACTGCCCCCGGCGCTGGAGAGCGCCTGGCACGCGCGCGGCTACTACGGTTCGGTCAGCCACAACGTCAAGGCCGTGTATCAGCGGTACCTGGGGTGGTTCGACGGCAACCCGGCCCATCTCTGGGAGCACCCGCCGGCCGAGTCGGCTCGCCGGTACGTCGACTGCATGGGCGGCGTGGCTGAGGTCGTCGCCAAGGCGCGCGCCTACGCCGGCGACGGCGACCTGCGCTTCGCGGCCGAGCTGCTCAACCACGCCGTCTTCGCCGAGCCCACGAACGCGCAGGCCAAGGCCCTGCTGGCCGACGTGTACGAGCGGCTCGGTTTCGGATCGGAGAGCGGCACCTGGCGCAACTTCTACCTGGTCGGGGCGACCGAGCTCCGCCGGGGCATCGTCATGGAGGGCTCGTCGGTGAGCGCGGCCGGAATGATCACCGCCCTCACCGTGGAGCAGCTCTTCGACTCGATCGCCATCCGCCTGAACGGCCCGCGGGCGTGGTCGTCGTCGCTGACCATCGACTGGCGGTTCACCGATCTCGGCGCCGCGTACCGGACGACGCTGTCGAACGGCGCGCTGATCCACTGGCCGGCGGAGCCCGCGGCCGGGGCCGACCTGCGGCTGACCCTGACCAAGGCGCAGCTGATCGGCATCCTGGCCGGCCAGGGCATCGAGGGGGTGGCGACCGAGGGCGACCCGAAGGTCCTGCAGGTGCTCGTGGAGCTGCTCGACGACCCCGACCCGGCCTTCGCGATCGTGACGCCGTAGCAGTCGCGCTCGAGGTGGATGAACCCCGCTTCACCCCTGGCGCATGAGGCGACGGGGCGGAGAACGACTCATGCTGCTCGTGACCTTGTACCGCTCGGCCACGCGGAGGCCGCCATGTCCGACCACCCGATTGCCGATCACGGACTGATCGGCGACCTCCAGACGGCGGCGCTGATCGCCGTCGACGGCACCCTCGACTGGTTCTGTGCGCCGCGCTTCGACTCGCCCAGCGTCTTCGGGGCGCTGCTCGACCCCGATCGCGGCGGCCGGTTCGCGATCCGGCCCGCCACCGACGACTACACCGCCAAACAGCTCTACCTGCCCGACACCGCCGTGCTCGTCACCCGCTTCATGACAGCCGGCGGCGTGGGCGAGGTCGTCGACTTCATGCCGATCGACGGCGGCGAGAAGAGACACCGCCTGGTCCGGCTGGTCCGCTGTGTCCGCGGCGAGATGGCCTTCTCGATCGAGGTGTCGCCGCGCTTCGACTACGCCCGCGAGTCGTTCGAGACCCGGATGGCCGACGACGGCGTCCTCTTCGAGGGACCCCGCAGCGCGCTGACGGTCCGGCTGATCCGCGAGCCCACCGACCGGCGCACCGAGGCGCGGGTCGACGCCGAGGGCGACATCCACGCGGAGCTGCGGCTGAGCGCCGGCGAGGTGCGCGGCGCGCTGCTCGAGACCGGCGTCACCGGTCCCCTGGAGGCCGTCCGGGTGTCCGAGGCGCTGCGGCTGTTCGACCAGACCGTCGACTTCTGGGAGTCCTGGCTGGGCCGCTGCACCTACACCGGCCGCTGGCGCGAGATGATCAACCGGTCGGCGATAACCCTCAAACTCATGACGTACGCCCCCACGGGCGCGCTGATCGCCGCGCCCACCGCGGCCCTGCCCGAGCAGATCGGCGGCGAACGGAACTGGGACTACCGCTACACGTGGGTCCGCGACGCGTCGTTCTCGGTGTATTCGCTGCTCTCGCTCGGCTTCAGCGACGAGGCGTGGGCGCTCGCCGCCTGGCTGCGCGACCGGGTCGACGAGCAGACCGAGAAGAACGGCGGCGGCCCGCTGCAGATCATGTACCGGGTCGACGGGTCGAGCGACCTGAGCGAGGAGATCCTGCCGCACTGGAGCGGCTATCGGGGCTCGGCCCCGGTGCGGATCGGCAACGGCGCGGCCGGTCAGCTTCAGCTCGACATCTACGGCGAGGCGATGGACAGCATCTACGTCGCCGGGCGCAACGGGCTGGCCCCCGGGCACCAGGGCTGGCTGGCCATCCGCGACCTGCTCGACTGGGTCGCGGCGAACTGGTCGCAGCCCGAGGAGGGCATCTGGGAGACCCGCGGCGGCCGGCAGGACTTCACCTACGGCCGGCTGATGTGCTGGGTCGCGCTCGACCGGGGCCTGCGGATGGCCGCCGAGCACGGCCGCCCGGCGCCGCTGGAGACGTGGCGGCGCGAGCGTGACGCCATCTACACCGAGGTGATGACGCGCGGCTGGAGCCCGGAACGGCAGGCGTTCCGGCAGCACTACGGCACCGAGGTGCTCGACTCGTCGCTGCTGCGCATGCCGACCGTCGGCTTCATCACGCCGGCCGATCCGCGCTGGGTCTCCACGCTCAAGGCCATGGAGAAGGAGCTGGTCACCGACAGCCTGGTCTACCGGTACGACCCGGCGGCCTCACCGGACGGCCTCCAGGGCTCCGAGGGCACGTTCTCGCTGTGCACCTTCGCGTACGTCTCCGCCCTGGCCGCCGCCGGCGAGCTCGACCGGGCCCGGCTCACCTTCGAGAAGATGCTGACGTACGCCAATCACCTCGGCCTGTTCTCCGAGGAGATCGGGCTCACCGGCGAACAGCTCGGCAACTTCCCGCAGGCGTTCACCCACCTGGCCCTGATCGACGCCGCGGTCACCCTCGACCGGGAGCTCGACCGGCACCCCCGGGCCGCGGCCCGCCGGCACACGGCGATGCCGGCCCGATGACCGCCGTCACCACCGCGCCACCGGCGTTCGGCCGGGACGCCCGCGACCTGGTGGCCGCGGTCGCCCGGCTGTCCTCCCGGCATCCGGCCTACCCGGCCCTGCGGGCGCGGGCGATCGAGGCGTGGCTGTCGCTGGCCCGGCACCTGGCCTACCGCTACATCGGCCGCGGCGAACCGGCCGAGGACCTGATCCAGGTGGCCGCGCTGGGCCTGGTCAAGGCGGTCGACCGGTACGACGGGTCGCGTGGCGTCGAATTCACCACGTTCGCCGTACCGACCATCGTCGGCGAGCTGAAGAGGCATTTCCGGGACCGTACGTGGTCGGTGCGGGTGCCGCGCCGCCTGCAGGAACTGCGCTCGGCCCTCGCCGAGGCCGACAACGACCTCACCCACCGCCTCGGCCGCCGCCCGAGCGTGGCCGACCTGGCCGAGGACCTGCGGATCGGCGTCGAGGAGGTGATCGAGGGCATGGAGGGCGCCGGCGCGTACACGGCGGCCAGCCTCTCCGCGCCGGCCGGCGCGGACGGCGAGTCCGACCTGGGTTCCACCCTCGGCGTCGAGGAGCGCGGGTACGCGATGGTCGACCTGCGCCTGGCCCTCGGCCCGGCCCTGGACACCCTCGACGAGCGGGAACAGCGCATCCTGGCCCGCGACTTCTACGGCAACCTGACCCAGCGCCAGATCGCCGAGCTCGAGGGCATCTCCCAGATGCACGTCTCCCGCCTGCGCACCCGGGCTCTCGGCAAGCTCCGCCGGTACCTCGAGCTCTGACCCGCTGGCGTCCGGCGGTCATGATGGAGTGGTGCGACTGATCCTGAACGTCCTCTGGTTCATCTTCGGCAGCGGTTTCGTGCTGGCCATCGCGTACGGGGTCGCGGCACTGATCTGCTTCGCGCTGATCGTCACTATCCCGTTCGGGGTGGCCGCGCTGCGGCTCGCCGTGTACTCGCTGTGGCCGTTCGGGCGGACGATCGTCAGCCGCCCGGACGCCGGCGTCGCCTCCGGCCTGGCCAACATCCTGTGGGTCGTGCTGGCCGGCTGGTGGCTGGCCCTGAGCCACATCGTCGCCGGCGTCGCCCAGTGCGTCACCATCATCGGCATCCCGTTCGGCGTCGCCAACTTCAAACTGGTGCCGGCCGCCTTCTGGCCGCTGGGCCGCGAGATCGTCGACCTGTGACGCTCGGCAGGTTTGAAAAGTGGCGTCCAGCCTGACCAGGGGCTTGATCAACTGCGTCGGCACCGATGTGACGGCGGCCCTATGCAGCGTTTCGGGGCCGCCAGTTGTCTAGTAGGTATGGACGAGTTGAGGGGCCAGGGCGCGCCCGGTTCGCAGGCGCCCGGCTGCGGCCCGGGCGGCGCCGGGGCGGTCGCCCAGCGCGACTACACGCACCCGTCGGCGGGCTGGGGTGCGGCGCGGTCGGTGGGCCAGGTGCTGGCGCGCAGCCGCGAGCCGGTCACCGGTGTGCGGGCGATGCTGAAGATGAACCAGGAGAACGGCGGCTTCGACTGCCCCGGCTGCGCGTGGCCCGACGACCCGAAAGGCCTGCATCTCGACCTGTGTGAGAACGGCATCAAGCACGTCACGTGGGAGATGACCGGCAAGCGTACCGACCGGGCCTTCTTCGCCCGTCACACCGTGACCGAGCTGTCGGGCTGGAGCGACTACGCTCTGGAGAACCAGGGCCGGCTCACCGAGCCGATGCGCTACGACGCGGCCACCGACAAGTACGTGCCGATCGGCTGGGACGAGGCGTTCGCCCTGGCCGGGCGCCATCTGCGGGCGCTCGGCAGCCCGGACGAGGCCGCCTTCTACACCTCGGGGCGGCTGGCCAACGAGGCCACCTTCCTCTACCAGCTGTGGGTGCGCGAGTTCGGCACGAACAACCTGCCCGACTGCTCGAACATGTGCCACGAGGCGAGCGGCCGGGCGCTGACCGCGTCGATCGGCACCGGCAAGGGCACCGTCGACATCACCGACTGGGAAAAAGCCGGCCTGATCTGGGTCATGGGCGTCAACGCGGCGTCGAACGCGCCCCGCATGCTGACGGCGCTGTCCGACGCGTACAAGCGAGGCGCCACGATCGTCCACGTCAACCCGCTGGTCGAGGCCGCCTCGCGGCGCACCATCGTGCCGCACGAGTTCCTGGCCATGGGCACCTTCCACGCGACACCGACCGGCAGCATGGACGTGCAGCCGCGGATCGGCGGCGACCTGGCGCTGGTGCGCGGCGTGGCCAAGGTGGTGTTCGAGCGCGACGCCCTCGACCACGAGTTCCTGGCCCGCCACACGACCGGGCTGGCGACCTACAAGGCGCGCTGCGCGGGCACCTCGTGGGCGGAGATCGTCGAGGCGTCCGGGGTCGACGAGGCGACCATCCGCAGGCTCGCCGACTCCTACATCGCGGCCAACCGCACCATCATCTCGTGGTGCCTCGGCGTCACCCAGCAGGACCACGGTGTCGACACGGTTCGTGAGATCGTCAACCTGTTGCTGCTGCGCGGCAACATCGGGCGCGAGGGCGCCGGCCCGTGCCCGATCCGCGGCCACAGCAACGTGCAGGGCAACCGGACCTGCGGCATCGACCACCGGCCCTCCCCCGCCTTCCTCGACAGGCTGGCCGAGGTCTGCGAGATCGATCCGCCGCGTGCGCACGGGCTCGACACCGTCGCCACGCTGCGGGCCATGAACGAGGGCCGGGTGAAGGTCTTCGTCGGCATGGGCGGCAACTTCGCGATGGCGGCGCCGGACACGGCGTACACCATCGCCGGTCTCCGCAAGTGCGCCCTGACCGTGCACGTCAGCACCAAGCTCAACCGCAGCCATCTGGTCCACGGCGCGGACGCGCTCATCCTGCCCTGCCTGGGCCGCACGGAGCGTGACGTGCAGGCGTCGGGCGAGCAGGTGATCACCGTCGAGGACTCGATGAGCATGGTCCACGCGTCCCGGGGCCATCGCCGGCCGGCGTCACCAAACCTGCTCTCCGAGCCGGCCATCATCGCCGGCCTGGCCCAGGCCTCACTGCCCGGCAGCCGTACGCCGTGGAAGCAGTACGTGGCGGACTACGACCGCATCCGGGACACCATGGCCCGGGTGCTCGACGGCTTCGAGGGCGTGAACCACCGGGCGCGGCAGCCGCACGGCTTCCGCCTCCGGCAGCCGGCCCGCGAGCGCGTGTGGCTCACCCCGACCGGCCGGGCCGCGTTCTCCGACAGCGACGTGCCGGCCCTCGACCCCGGCGACGGCTGCCTGATGCTGGGAACGATGCGCTCGCACGACCAGTGGAACACCACCGTCTACTCGGACAACGACCGCTACCGCGGCCTGAGCAACCT
Source organism: Actinoplanes sp. NPDC048988 (assembly GCF_043197815.1). NCBI lineage: Bacteria > Bacillati > Actinomycetota > Actinomycetes > Micromonosporales > Micromonosporaceae > Actinoplanes > Actinoplanes sp. NPDC048988. The sequence goes on from NZ_JBICTW010000027.1 coordinate 20,615, forward strand.
GCGGACCGCCGTCTTCCTCAACCGCGACGACATGCGGCGGCTCGGCCTGTCCGAGTTCGATCGGGTTGACGTCACGTCGTACGCCAAGGACGGCACGACCCGCAGCGTCTACGGCTACCGCGCGGTCGCCTACGACATCCCGCCCGGCAACGCCGCCGGCTACATGCCGGAGATGAACGTGCTGTGCGCGGCCGGCGACTACAGCCCGCAGAGCGGCCAGCCGCTGATGAAGCACCTGCGCGTGAAGGTGCGCAAGGCGGAGGTCACATCGAGCGAATGAGGGCGACGGCCCAGCTCATCCGGCGGGCCGCGGCCTCCGGGTGCTCCCCCGACTCCTCGGCCAGCCGGGCCGCGCAGCCGCGGATCCCGAGCGCCCGGAGCGTGACCGTGATGGCGGCCCGCGCCTGCTCCGCCGAGGGCTGGTCGGAGGGCTGAAGCCGCGACGCGAACAGCGCCTCGGCCCGGGCGGTGTCGAACGTGGTCCGCACGGCGGGCCTCCGTACGGCGAAACGGATGCGCTGGGGTGTCGCCTCGCTCTTGCTGCGGGTCATGGTCGACATGTCAGTTACCCTCGTCCTTCCGCGCGCGGATGTCATCGAGGCCAGCGCCCACCCCCGCCTACCAGCCAGCAGGAACCCCACCTAGATCGAACGGCACCACGCACAGCCCGGCCCGCGTCATGGCCGGCCGCCGCCCCTGCCCACGGTCGCCGCGTTCTCCCCCCGCGCAAACGATTCGGCCGACAACGAGATGGTGGTCAGCGGAGGGCAGGCCTGAGCGACCATCGCACGCAGCGGAACCACTTCCGGCGGGCGCCACAATCCGGCCGTGGCGGCGGAGGGTGTTTCCCTGCACGAGATCGGCCGAGCCCCGCCTTCCGACGCCCTGACCGGCCGTTTCGAGGTGCCGGACGGAGATGCCACTCTCATCGAGGCCGGCCGCTCAAGGACGCACGCCGGTCCGTCCGGCCCGGAACTCGGCCGGGGCGACGCGCCGGATCTGTCGGCCCGGAACTCGGCCAGGGCGACGCGCCGGATCCGTCGGTCTGGAACTCGGCCAGGGCGACGCGCCAGATCCGTCGGCCGGCACTCGAGGGTGTGCGAGGCGCCGATTGAAGCGGCCTACGCGCGGCACGAGCTCCGCTCTCCCATCAGCCGTTGGGCGCTCGTCCTTTCGGTCGGCGACGCCGCTGCCCTCCCGAGTACTCCAGCCATCCTCGGCGCGAGGACAGCAGGTGCGGCATCCCGGGCAGGCGGCTACGTCGTCCTCGGCGGGTGGAGCGGCCCAGAGGGTGCCCGGGTGGGCGCACCCAGCGCGGGCCGCGCCGGCCCTGATCGCCACACCGGCCGACGGCGCGCCGGCCAAGAGCGCACCGATCGAGAGCACGCCGGCCAAGAGCATCGCGATGACCAACGGCGCGCCGGCCGGGAGTGTCGCGATAGCCGGTGGCCTCGCGATAACCGTCGGCCTCGCGATAACCGAGAGCGTCGCGATAACCGACGGGCGTCGCGATAACCGACGGGCGTCGCGATAACCGACGGGCGTCGCGATGGCCGACGGCCTCGCGATGGCCGAGAGTGTCGCGATGACCGTCGGGATGGGGGCCGCTACGGGGAACTCAGCTGCTCTGTCAGCCGGTCCAGACCGTTTCTGATCAGGCGGCCGTAGTCGGTGTCGCCGAGGGCGCCGATTTCCTCTCGGGCCCGCGCGAGGTGTTCGCGGGCTCGGGTGAAGTCGCCGAGGCGGCGGTGGCAGTCGGCCAGGCTCAGGTGCAGGGACGGGCGGAGGGCGGCCACCGACAGCGGCACCCCGGCCTCGGCCACCCGGTCGTCGGTGAGCCGGGCGGCCGCCGCCAAGGCCCGCTCGTCCCAGAGCAGTTCCTGGTGGACGTCGTCCTGCACGTCGGCCGCCGAATGCGCCAGCACGCACACGTGCAGCGGGTCGCCCTGTTCGCCGCCGATCTCGGTCCAGAGGCGTGCGAACATCTCGCGGGCGGCGTCCCTGTCGCCGCGCGCGTGGTGTGTCGCGACCGCCTCGCCGATGCGGTCGAGGGTGGGATCGGTCGTCACCCGTACCAGTGTGAACGCGCCGTCAAAAGCATCCCGGGCCGCGTTAGAAGAGCGTCAAAGCCGTGATGCCGTACGGGATCAACGATGTTGACTCGGAATGTGAACGGTGAGGTGGGTCCCGGTGAACCGATGGTGTGGGCGACGTCGACGGGAGCGGTCCTCGCCGGTTTGGCGATCCTGTCGTGGGAGTCCCACGACGTCCCCGGTATGGCCGGCGCGGAAATGCTGGTGCCGTCCCGCGGGCACGCCCCTCTGACCACGCTCGGTGTCGGCGCTCTGGTACTCGCCCTGCAACTGTTTCTGCTGCACCGCTTCCGCCGCACCACCCACCGCGCGGTCCTGACCGCGACGGCGGCCCTGGCGGTGCTGATCTGCGCGGCGCTGCTGATGACCGGCCCACCAGGCCCTGCGGATGCGCTCCCCGAGGCACGAATCACTCGACTCGCTGCTGCTGCGCGGCCAGGCCGCCGCGGTCAGCTACGAGCCGGAGCCGGGCGGAGAAGTGCCGTGGGGCCTTGCGGCCCCACGGCACGGAGGGTGGACGTCAGGACTGCGCGCGCCAGCTGGTCGGGATGCCGGGTACGCCGACCGCGTGCCGGTGCTTGCCGGCCGCGTCGACGACGTAGACCTGCGGGTTGACCCGCACCGGGTAGCTTTCGCCGCTGTCCGGATCGGTGACCTGCTGCACCTCGCTCTCGCTGTAGGCCAGCCACTTGCCGTCAGCCGACCAGACGACGTTGTCCTCCGCCACGTCCGGCGTGTTCGTGACCTGCTTCTTCGCGCCGGTGGTGGCGTCGACGAACCACAGGTCGTCGCCCGACGAGACCGCCAGCTTGCTGCTCTTCGGGTTCCAGTCCACGTCGTCGGCGGTCGACAGGTCGCTCACCTGGCGGCTGGCGGAACCGTCCGCCTTCCACACGTGCAGGCCCGGGTCGACCCGGCCGGCGGTGGCGATCCGCTTGCCCTGCGGAGCCCACGAAAAGCTCAGATTCGTGCCATCGTTGTTCGCGCCCGTGATGGGCGTGAGCGGACCACCGAAGTCCCTCTTGTAGATGTCACCGCAGGCCTCGAAGCCGATGGTGGTGCCGTTCGGCGACCAGCGGGGACTGGAGGGACCGCACGGTGCCTGACTGAACGGCTGCGCTCCCGTCCCGTCCGCGGCGGCCGTGTAGACGGTGGGGAAGAAATCGTCCGGGCCCTGGGTGACGTACGCGATGCGCTGGCCGTCCGGGGAGTAGTCGGGCGACGAGTACCACGAGACGTTCAGGTTGAGGTCGGTGAGCGCACTGCCGTCGGGCCGGACGCTCTGCACCGGGCCACTGCCGCGCGGCGAGTCCACCGTGCGGATGAACAGGAGGCGGCCTTGGGGCTGGGCTGAGGGGGCGGCGCTGGCAACGGCCGGCATGCCGGCGAGGAAAGCCGTGATCGCCCCCGCGACGATCATGATTCTGTTCCTTTGCATATCCAAGATCCTGACACTCCATGGTGTACGCCCGCTACCCCGCTCACGCACGGTCACCAGTGCAGATCGGAACCGTCCAGGGACAGGTAGCGCGGCGAGGTGGTCTCGGTGCTGTCCAGCAGGTGGGCGAGGCGGGCGGCCGCGACCTCGGCCGGGGTGGTGGCGTCGGCGGCGCCCATGGCGGTGGTCAGGGCTCCCGGATGGACGGCCCAGCAGCGGACCCGGCCGGCCAGTTCCGCCGCGAGGGCGATGGTCAGCATGTTCTGGGCGGCCTTCGAAACGCGGTACGCGTAACTGGTCCCGCGGCCGGCGAAGTCGCCGGCGGCCTGGGCGGAGAGCGAGCCGAGCCGGGAGGACACGTTGACGATCAGCGGGGCCGGGGCGGCGAGCAAGCCGGGCAGCAACGCCTGGGCCAGGCGCAGCGGGCCGGCCACGTTGACGTCGACGCTGTCGAGGATGGTCCGCGGGTCGGTGTCGGCCAGGGGACGGGCCGGCGCCCCGATCCCGGCGTTGTTGACCAGGGCGTCGACCGGCCGATCCCCGACCGCGCCGAGCAGGGCCGCGCCCACCGGTTCCCGAACGTCCTGCACCACCACCGTGACCCGCTCCCGGCCCAGGGCCGCCGCCGCGGCCTCGGTGCGCACACACGCGACGACCTCCCACGCCTGCCCGGCGAGGTGGCCGACCAGTGCCGCCCCCAAGCCGCGCCCGGCGCCGGTGACCACCGCCAGCCGCGTCACGCGGAACGTCCCACGGAAACCGGTCGAGCGTCAGCAAGCACGCACTGACCCAACCCGGCATCCGGCGGCGCGAGCAAGAGGAAGTGCGTCTGTTCACAGCCCCGCGGCGCGGCGGGTGAGCCAACTGGACATGACTCGCACGCCGTGGGTGATGGCCCGTTCGTCGGGGTCGAAGGTGGCGAAGTGCGGAAAGCTGGTCTCGATGCCCGCGTGCGGGCGGCGGACGCCCAGGAAGGAGTACGTGCCGGGCAGGCGGTTGAGGAACAGGGCGAAATCCTCGCCGCTGAACGGCAGGGCGGCGCGGATCGTGCGGACCCGGGAGCGGCCGGCCGTGCGCTCAAGGTGCTGTTCGAGGGCTTCGGCGTCGGGGCGGGGACACACCATCGCGGGGAACGGGTCGGCCGGGAACGTGACGGCGGCGCGCGCCTTCTCACGGATCTTGGCGCGGATCTCCGGGTGGCGGGAGGCGGGCCAGCAGCGGTAGGAGAACTGGACCTCGTTCCCCACCGCCCGGGCCTGGGCGACGACGAAACGGGACAGCGGGCCGTCCGGTTTCTGAATGTCGGCGACCATGCGGGACAGGTCCCTCGGCGTGACCGGGCGAGCGACCGTACTCAAGGAATTGATGTCGGCGGCCAACGCGGTCGCGGCCTCCGGAGTCGGGAGGGTGACCGAGCCCCGGTCCTGGCCCGGCAGGCCGGTGCCGGGGGTGACGGCGAGGTCGCCGACCGGGAACGGGCCGCAGTGCAGGGCGTGGATCTCACTGGCGCGGATCAGGTCGAGCACGCCGGCGGCCAGCATGGCGGCGGCGCCCTTCAGGCTCTCCTCGGCGGGCTGGAACACGAACGCGACGGTGCCCGCGACCGGGCGCCGGGCCAGGGTGGTGGCGATGCCGACGCCGATCGTCGTGTGCAGGTCGTGGCCGCAGAGATGGGCGGGAGCGTCGCCGCCGCCCATCTGGTCGGACGGCGGCACGGCGTCCATGTCGGCCCGGTAGGCGACAGTACGGCCGGGGCGCTCGCCGCGCAGGATCGCGACGACGCCGTGGCCGCCGACACCGGTGGTGACCTCCAGGCCGGCAGCGCGGAGGCGCCGGGCCACCACGGAGGCGGTCCGCTCCTCCTGCCCAGGTCCTTCCGGATGAGCGTGCAGGTCGCGGCGCAGGGCTATCAGGTCGGCGCCGGGACGGGTGGTGGCGAGGGCGGGTGACGGCAGGGCGGCGGCCACGCCGGCGGCGGCAGCGCCACCGAGGAACAGGCGTCGGCTTACGGTGTGCGACATGCCCATCAGCCTGCCGGGGAGGACCCGGGCGGCACACTGATGCCAGACCCCCTGAACGGGGTATACCTAGCCCTACCTCAGGCCCTACTCCCGATCCTTGATGTCGAACTCGCTCCGCTTGACTCCGGAGAGGAACTGGTGCCAGTCGTCCAGCCCGACCACGACGAGGGAGTTGTCGGGAGCCTTGCCGTCCCGGATGTAGACCACCCCGTTCCCGTAGCCGATGAGCACCCCGCCGGTACCGGTATGAGAGCTCGAATGCCGCCAGGTGATCGAGTCGTCCTGAACGACCCGGTCGTCCACCCGGAAGACGTCCGGCTGGAAGATCTCCTCCCGCAGCCGGGCCTCCGCCGCCGGATCCGGACCGTGCTCGACGGCGAACCTCGGTATGAGCTCCCGGACCCGCGGCTCGGCCGGCGGGGCGGTCTCGGCGAAGCTTCCGTAGTCGATACGGAGCAGGTCGTACGAGGCCTGCGACTCCGGATCGCGCGTGTAGCCGCGTTTCACGACGTGGATGAGCCGATCGTCGACGAGTCGCGCCAGATTCGCCGATCGGGTGTCGATCTCACGGACCAGGAAGAAGCCGGAGGAGCCTCTGGCCGCGACCTGTTCCACTATGTCGTCGAGAAGTCTGCGCTGCACCGGGCTGGCGTTGATCTGAGGAAGCTTGACCGTCAGGTAGTGCTTCCGCGCCGCCTCGCCGATGTCCTGGACCGTGATTCTCTTGCCGAGACTCCGCTGAGCCGCCCGGGCCACGATGGCTATGGCGTCCCGGGGTACGCCGTTGGCCGCCACCGCCAGCTGGGCCACCACGTCATGCCCGGTGAAGAGCGCCTGCGTCAGTTCCTCGACCGAACCGACGCTTCCACCCTCATCAGCCAGCACACCGTTGAGGTGATTGAGGAGCAGCGCCCCGTAGAAATGGAACGCACGTCGTTCGTCCTCGAGTCCGTCGATGTTGTCGAGGAACATGGCGAACTCGTCCAGATCGAGAATGGGGAATATCTCGGCGCCGACCTCGACCCCGACGTAGCTTCCCGGCGTGACAGTGGCACGCCACTCCGTACGCTGCGGAATGGCGGCGATCCTGACCGTCACCTTGGGTATGGTGAAGAACAAGCGCCGCAGCATCTCGCCGAGATAGGGCTGTAGCGCCACCGGAATCGAGTTCCACTCGTCGATGATCAGCCAGATACGCTTGGCCGGAATGCTTGCGAAGATGCTCCTGAAAAGTGGCGCTATGGCACCGAAATGTACACGCGTCCGGACCGGCCCGCTGGCTTTGCGACGACCCGCGCTCGCCTGCTTGCGAGTCGTTCCGCCGCTGGCGGCGAATCCCACCTCCGGCGACTTGCTGATCTTGGCGTTGAGGGAGCCGGACGACGACGAACCCCATTCGTCAGTACTGGACGTCTCGGCCTCGGCGGCCTGATTGACGATCACCTCGGACAGATGATCCAGCACCCTTTCCAGGGTTGATATGTCCGGACCGGGTGCTCCGGCGAGCGCACTTTCCAGAAGCTGGTGATGGACGATCGAGATCGCGTCGACCAGCAGCCGGGTGGCCCTTTCCGCTACGGGATAGTCATCGTCGGAGTAGAGACTCCCCGTGCTTCCCAGGTCGGTCGACATGTCGATGTAGATGACCGCGTCGCCCTCGAGTCGTCTTTTCTCGGCGAGATAGCGGGAGGCGTGTGTCTTCCCCGCACCCCGGCGGCCATAGATGATGCCGTTATCCCGGCTGGTGAGCGCGGCGACGAGAGTGGGGTCGTTGACATAGGTCGCTATCACATCACTGGGCTCGAGGCGCTCGGCGCGCTTGTCCACGTCTTGAAGAGCTCTGAGCAGGCGACCGATCTCCACTGCGCACTCCTTTGGCCGATGAGGAACAACTATGAGGGCCGGGTCCAGTCGAAGGTGCGCTCGACGGCGCGCTGCCAGTTGCGGTACTCGGTGACTCGCACCGCCGGGTCCATGGTGGGCAGCCACTGGGCGGCCCGGTGCCAGTTCTGCCGTAGGCCCTCCAGGTCGGGCCAGTAGCCGACGGCCAGGCCGGCCGCGTACGCCGCGCCCAGCGACACCGTCTCGGCGGCCAGTGGGCGGACCACCGGCACGTCCAGGACGTCGGCTATCGACTGCATGAGCAGGTTGTCGGCCGTCATGCCGCCGTCGACGCGCAGCGTGGTCAGGTCGAGGCCGGAGTCGGCGTTCATCGCGTCCACCACCTCGCGGGTCTGCCACGCGGTCGCCTCCAGCACGGCGCGGGCCAGATGCCCCTTCGTGATGTACGAGGTCAGGCCCACGATCACGCCGCGTGCCTCACTGCGCCAGTACGGTGCGTACAGGCCGGAGAACGCCGGCACGATGTAGCAGCCGCCGTTGTCGGCGACCGTGCGGGCCAGCGTCTCGATCTCGGGCGCGCTGGCGATCAGCTCGAGCTGGTCGCGGAACCACTGGACCAGCGAACCGGTGATCGCTATGGAGCCTTCCAGCGCGTACGCGGCCGGTCCGCCCTCGATCTGATAGGCCACCGTGCTGAGCAGTCCGTGCGTCGAGCGCACCAGCTCCTGGCCCGTGTTCAGGAGCAGAAAACTTCCGGTCCCGTACGTACATTTCGCCTCGCCCGGGGAGAAGCACGTCTGCCCGAACAGCGCGGCCTGCTGGTCGCCGAGGGCGGCCCCGATCCGTACCCCCGGAAAGCCCGCGACGGCCGTGCCGAACACGCCGACCGAGGGCCGGATCTCGGGCAGCATGGCCCGCGGGACGCCGAAGAACTCGAGGGCCGCCGGCGACCAGTCGAGGCTGTGCACGTCGAGCAGCATCGTGCGGCTGGCGTTGGTGACGTCGGTGACGTGCAGGCCGCCGGTGAGTTTCCAGATCAGCCAGGTCTCCATGGTGCCGAACAGGATCTCGCCGCGTTCGGCGCGGTCGCGCAGGTCGGGGCGCTGGTCGAGCATCCAGCGCACGCGCGGGCCGGAGAAGTACGTGGCGATCGGCAGCCCCGAGTCGTGCTCGACCTTTTTCGCGCCCTCGGCGCCGAGCAGGTCCCGTACCAGATCGTCGGTCCTGGTGTCCTGCCAGACGATCGCATGGCCGACGGGTAGGCCGGTGTCGCGCTCCCAGAGCAGTGTCGTCTCGCGCTGGTTGGCGATGCCGAGCGCGGCCACCTGGTCGGCGGTGATGCCGGCGTTGCGCAGGGCCTCGGGCGCCAGCTTCTCGACGTTGCGCCAGATCTCGGCGGCGTCGTGCTCCACCCAGCCCGGCTTCGGGTAGTACTGCTTGTGCTCGTGCTGGGCCAGGGAGACCAGCCGGCCCCGGCGATCGAAGACGATGCACCGGGTGGACGTGGTGCCCTGGTCGATGGCGACCACATAGCGCTCGGTCATGGTTTCCCTCCCAGGGAAGCTTCAGCGTCGGGCGGCTCCGAGGTCGCGGGAGATGGCGCGGGCCGCCTCCCGGACGAGGGCGACGAGGTGCTGGTGCGGGCGGTAGTGGCTGTCGCAGATCCGTTCGACCAGGCCGCTGATGCCGACGGCCCCGACGACCAGGCCGCCGGAGCCGCGGATGGGCGCCGCCACGGCCGCGGTGCCGGGCGTCATCTCCTCGATCTCGAGGCTCCAGCCGGCCTCTCGGACCCGGTGCAGCTCGGCTTCGAGGGCCTCGGCCGTACGGATCGTGCGGCGAGTGAAACGATCCTGCACAAAAGGGGCATAAGCTCGGTAGGCCAGCAGGACCTTGCCGAGCGCGGTCGCGTGCAGGGGCAGGGTGCTGCCGACGTCGAGGGTCTGGAACGTGTCGTCGGGGCGGAACACGTGGTGGACGACGAGGACCTGACCGTCGTGGACGGTGCCCACGCGGACCGCCTCGCCGCTGCGGGCCGCGAGGGGGTCGGCCCAGTTGATGGCGTGCGAGCGCAGCTCGTTGATGTCGAGGTGGCCGTGCCCGAGCTGCAGCAGGGCCGAGCCGAGCCGGTAGTGGCCGGACGAGCGGTCCTGGTCGACGAAGCCGACGTGCCGCAGGGTGGCCAGGATGCCGTGGGCGGTTCCTTTGGCCAGGTCGAGCGAGCGGGCGATCTCGCCCAGCGAGAGCGGGCCCGATTCGCCGGCCAGCAGGCGCAGAACCGCGGCGGCCCGCTCGATGGACTGCACTGTTCCGGGCACGTTGCCGACTCTATGCCACCGCGTGAACATCCACTGTGACGAATGTTCGGCATTGTCGAACGGTCGTCATTGCCCGTGCTCCCCCGGCTACCTAGCGTCCGGTGCATCTTCCAAGGAGGGCACATGGCAGAAAGGCTGAAACTCCCCGGACTATGGGGCGAGCTGGCCGCCGAGTTCGCCGGGACCTTGATCCTCATCCTCTTCGGCGTGGGCGTCGTCGCGCAGGTGGCCGGAGCCGGCATCGGCGACCACGACAGCATCGCCTGGGCCTGGGGCCTCGGCGTGACCCTCGGCGTCTACGTGGCCGCCCGCACCAGCGGGGCCCACCTCAACCCGGCCGTCACCATCGCGCTCGCCGCCTTCAAGGGCTTCGAGTGGCGCAAGGTCGCCCCGTACTCGCTGGCCCAGGTCCTCGGCGCGTTCGTGGCCGCCCTGCTGGTGCGCTGGAACTACACCGAGGTCCTGCACGCGGCCGACCCCGGCCTGACCATCAAGACCCAGGGCGTCTTCTCCACCCTGCCCGGCAACGGCAGCCTGCCGGTCGGCGAGTGGGGCGCCTTCCGCGACCAGATCATCGGCACCGCGATCCTGCTCTTCCTCATCCTGGCCGTCACCGACGCGGCCAACACGGCGCCCCAGGCGAACCTGGCGCCGTTCATCGTCGGCCTCATCGTGGTCGCGATCGGCATGGCGTGGGGCACCAACGCCGGCTACGCGATCAACCCGGCGCGTGACCTCGGGCCGCGACTCGCCAGCTTCCTCACCGGCTACGGTGGCGCCTGGCGCGATCAGACCGGGTATCTCTACTTCTGGATACCGATCGTCGCGCCGATCATCGGCGGCCTGCTCGGTGCCGGACTGTACAAGGTGCTCGTCGGGCGGTTCCTGCCGGCCGACGGCCCGCAGGAGCCGGGTCGCATCCCGGACCAGAGAGTGGAGGAGGCAACCCGTGGCTGACTTCGTCGGCGCCGTGGACCAGGGCACGACCAGCACCCGCTTCATGATCTTCGATCACGGCGGGAACGAGATCGCCCGGCACCAGCTCGAGCACGAGCAGATCCTGCCCCAGGCGGGCTGGGTCGAGCACAACCCGGTGGAGATCCTGGAACGGACCACGACAGTCGTCCGTACGGCCATGCAGAAGGCCAACCTCCAGGCGAGCGACCTGGCCGCGCTCGGCATCACGAACCAGCGCGAGACGGCCGTGGTGTGGGACCGGACCACCGGACGGCCGTACTACAACGCGATCGTCTGGCAGGACACCCGCACCGACCGGATCGCGTCGGCCCTCGACCGCGACGGCCGGGGCGACGTGATCCGCCGCAAGGCCGGCCTGCCCCCGGCCACCTACTTCTCCGGCGGCAAGATCCAGTGGATTCTGGAGAACGTCGACGGCGTACGGGAGGCGGCCGAGCGCGGCGACGCCATCTTCGGCAACACCGACAGCTGGCTGCTGTGGAACATGACCGGCGGTGTCGACGGCGGCCGGCACATCACGGACGTGACGAACGCCAGCCGGACGATGCTGATGGATCTGGAATCTCTGCAGTGGGACGACGAACTGCTGAGCTTCTTCAACATCCCCCGCTCGATGCTCCCGGAGATCCGGCCGTCGTCCGACCCGGACACGTACGGGGTGGCACGCTGGCCCGGCCCGCTCGGCGGCGAGGTGCCGCTGACCGGCGATCTGGGCGACCAGCAGGCGGCGACCGTCGGGCAGGTGTGCTTCTCCCCCGGCGAGGCCAAGAACACGTACGGCACCGGCAATTTCATGCTTCTCAACACCGGGACCGATCTCGTACGCAGTGAGAACGGCCTGCTGACCACAGTCTGTTACAAGTTCGGCAACGCGGCGCCCGTGTACGCCCTGGAAGGCTCGATCGCCGTGACCGGCTCGGCCGTGCAGTGGCTGCGCGACCAGCTCCACGTCATCAAGTCGGCCGCGGAAAGCGAAGCCCTCGCCTCGCAGGTGCCCGACAGCGGCGGCGTCTACTTCGTGCCGGCCTTCTCCGGCCTGTTCGCGCCGTACTGGCGCTCCGACGCCCGCGGCGCCATCGTCGGCCTGTCCCGCTTCAACACCGACGCGCACATCGCCCGGGCCACCCTCGAGTCCATCTGCTACCAGAGCCGCGACGTGGTCGACGCGATGGCGCAGGACTCCGGCGTCACCCTCGACGTGCTCAAGGTCGACGGCGGCATCACCGCCAACAACCTGGCCATGCAGATCCAGGCCGACGTGCTCGGCGTGCCGGTCAGCCGGCCCGTGGTGGCCGAGACGACCGCGCTCGGCGCCGCCTACGCGGCCGGGCTCGCGGTCGGCTTCTGGAAGAACACCGACGAGCTGCGCGCCAACTGGAACGAGTCACAGCGCTGGCAGCCGGCCTGGAACGAGGAACAGCGCAACAGCGGCTACGAGAAATGGAAGAAGGCGGTGCAGCGCACTCTCGACTGGGTGGACGTGGACTGATCATGACTGCTCTGTCACCGGAGTACCGGGAATCGGCGCTGGCTTCGCTGGCCGGCGCCGAGCTCGACGTGCTGGTCGTGGGCGGCGGCGTGGTGGGCGCGGGCTGCGCCCTCGACGCCACCACCCGCGGCCTCACGGTCGGGCTCGTGGAGGCGCGCGACTTCGCGTCGGGCACCTCCAGCCGGTCCAGCAAACTCATCCACGGCGGCCTGCGCTACCTCGAGATGCTCGATTTCGCGCTGGTCCGCGAGGCCCTGCGCGAACGGGGCCTGCTGCTGACCCGGCTGGCGCCCCATCTCGTACGGCCGGTCCGGTTCCTCTATCCGTTGCAGCACCACGCGTGGGAGCGGGTCTACGCGGGCACGGGAGTCACGCTCTACGACACGTTGGCGATGAACGGCGGCCTGCCGCGCCACCGCAACCTGACCCGCCGCGGCGCCCTGCGCGAGTGCCCCGCGCTGAAGAAGGACGCGCTGATCGGCGCCCTGCAGTACTACGACGCCCAGGTCGACGACGCCCGGCACACGATGTTCCTGGCCCGCACGGCGGCCGCCTACGGGGCCCACGTGGCCTCCCGGACCGAGGTCGTGGGATTCCTGCGGGAAGGGGAAAGGGTCACCGGGGTGCGGGTCCACGACCTCGAGCACGACAGGACCTTCGAGGTACGAGCCCAGCAGGTCATCAACGCGACCGGGGTGTGGACCGACGACACGCAGGCCCTGGTCGGCGAGCGCGGCCAGTTCCACGTCCGCGCGTCCAAGGGCATCCACCTGGTCGTACCGCGCGACCGCATCCAGTCGAAGACCGGGCTGATCCTGCGCACGGAGAAGAGCGTGCTCTTCGTGATCCCGTGGGGCCGGCACTGGATCATCGGCACCACCGACACCGACTGGGCCCTCGACAAGGCCCACCCGGCCGCCTCCAGCACCGACATCGACTACCTGCTGGAACACGTCAACACGGTGCTGTCGACCCCGCTGAGCCGGACCGACGTGCAGGGCGTCTACGCCGGCCTGCGCCCGCTGCTGTCCGGCGAGTCGGAGTCGACGTCGCAGCTGTCCCGCGAGCACACCGTGGGCAGCCCGCAGCCCGGCCTGGTCGTGGTGGCGGGCGGCAAGTACACGACGTACCGGGTGATGGCCAAGGACGCCGTGGACGCGTGCGTGCACAACCTGGGCCGCTCGGTCCCGCCCTCCTGCACCCACGACGTCCCGCTGGCCGGCGCCGACGGGTTCGCCGCCCTGTGGAACCGCCGCCGCGTCCTGGCCACCGACTCGGGCCTGCACGTGGCCCGGGTCGAGCACCTGCTGGGCCGCTACGGCACGCTGGTCACCGAGGTCCTCGCCCTCATCGAGGACGACCAGTCGCTGGCCGCGCCGGTCGAGGGGGCCGAGGACTACCTGCGGGCGGAGCTGGTCTACGCGGCCTCGCACGAGGGCGCCCGCCACCTGGAGGACGTCCTGACCCGGCGTACCCGCATCTCGATCGAGACCTTCGACCGCGGCGTGGCCGCCGCCCCGATCGCGGCCTCGCTGGTGGCCGGCGTCCTGGGCTGGACCGAGGACCAGACCACCCGCGAGGTCGAACGCTACCGGCTGCGCGTCGAGGCCGAACGCCGCTCCCAGGAACAACCCGACGACGAGACCGCCGACGCCGCCCGCCTCGGCGCCCCGGAGGTGGTACCCCTGAGCCGGCCTTAGGACCTGCGCACGAAGCGGCCCTCGGGAAGCAGATGCCGCTCGAGGGCCCGGGACCGGTGCCGTCTGCCTAGGTCGGCCAGACCTACCTTCGCCGGCTCGGGCCGCGGCACACTGAAAGGATGAACAGTCCCTACGCTCAGGAGCTCGGCAGTTTCCTGCGCGCCCGGCGCGACCGGCTGAGCCCGGACGACGTGGGCCTCGAGCCGGGCGGCCGGCGAAAGGTCACCGGCCTGCGGCGCGAGGAGCTGGCCCTGCTGGCCGGGCTGAGCACCGATTACTACCAGCGGATGGAACAGGGTCGCGAGGTGCGCCCGTCCGACGACGTCCTCGACGCGCTCGCCGACGCCCTCGTGCTCGACGACGAGGAACGCCGGCACCTGTTCGGATTGGCCCGGGCGGTCCGGCGGCGGGTGCCGGCCGAGGCCGGCCGCCGTCCCGAACGGGTGCCGGAGAGCACGCGCCGGCTGTTACGGGTGATGGACACCCCGGCCGTGGTTCTCGGCCGTCACCTCGACGTGCTCGACTGGAACCCGCTGGCCCAGGCGCTGCTGGGCGACCCGGCCGGCTATGAACCCGGCCGGCTCAACATGCTGCTGCTGATGTTCGACGAGACGCGGACCGCTCAACGCACCTGCCCCGGCTGGGAACAGCAGGCCCTCGACTACATCGGCATGATGCGCGCCGCCGTCGCCGGCGATCCCACTCATCCGCGCGCCACCGCGATCGTGGGCGAGCTGAGCATCCGCAGCGCCGAGTTCCGCCGGCTGTGGGCACGGCACGACGTCCGCAAATCGGTCAGCGGCACCAAGACCTTCCGGGTGCCTGGTTTGGGGAACATCGACCTGTTCTGGGACACCTATCCCCTGCCGGGCAACCCGGGACCCGTCATGCTGGTCTTCACCGCCGAGCCCGACTCGGCCGACGCCGACCGCCTGCGGCTGCTGGGCTCGCTGCGGGCCAGCCGCTGAGTGGGCCGGCCCGTCGTGCCCCGGACGGATCAGGCCAGGCGGGTGGCGGTGAGGCCGCCGTCGACGTCGAGCGTCGTGCCCTGCACCATGGCGGCGCGGTCCGAGACGAGGAAGGCGACGGCGGCGGCGACGTCGTCCGGCTGAACCGGCACACCGGCCGGGGTGCCCTTCGCGTTCGCCTTCGCCATGTCGTGCGCCGCCGCGTTGCCCTCGGTCAGGGTGATGCCAGGAGCGACCGCGTTGACGCGGACCCCGCGCGGGCCGAACTCGGCCGCCCAGGCCCGGGTGAGCTGCTCGTCGGCGGCCTTGGTGGCGGTGTAGAGCGCGCCGAACGGCAGACCGGTGCGCGACATCCACGACCCGACGTTCACGATCGCTCCCCGCCCCCGCTCGGCCATCGCCGGCGCGAGCTCGGCCACCAGCACATACGGGGCCCGGATGTGCACGGCGAGCATCCGGTCGAGGTCGTCGTCCTCGAGCGTCGGGGTCGGCCGGGTCACGTAGATCCCGGCGTTGTTGACCAGGATGTCGACCGTGCCGCCGAGAGCCTCGCGGGCCTCGGCGGCGAAGGCACGCACCCGAGCCGGCTCGCCGGCCAGATCCGAGGGCACGAAGACGGCTCGGTGCCCGGCGCCGGTGATCTCCTCGGTGATCTTCCGCCCGCGGGTGGCGTCACGACCGGTGACCAGCACGGTGATCCCGTCCGCCGCGAGCGCCCGGGCGATCGCGGCACCGATGCCGCTCGTGGATCCAGTGACGATTGCAGTTTTGTTAGTGGATGTCATACCAAGACCGTAAGAACAAACGGCGTCCTCACACTGGTTCTGGCAGACCCACCTTCGAGGAGCCCCGACAGTTTCACGAGCGGTCCGACACGCGCCGGTTGTGTTGCGGCGGAGCCGACGGGGGCGAGGCCAGGATGTGGAACGAGCCGGTCGCCTCGGCGTGGTAGCTGCCGGTGGCGGTGGCCGCGGCGCCGCGGTACAGGACCTCCTGCCACGGGGCCGGGGCGGGCTCGGGCGCCGTGCGGCGGCGACGGCGGACGACCGCCTTGGCCGGCTTCTCCGGGACGTACAGGTGCTCGACGAAGCCGAGCCACAGGTCGACGATCGTGTTGCGTACGCCCATGAAGGCGACGACGGCGTAGCCCGCGGCCAGCGCGTTCAGGGTCGCGAAGGCCGCGTTTCCCCAGTTCTGCAACTGGTAGTCGCGCCAGATCGTGTAGACCGAGAACGCGATGATGAGCAGCGGCGAGACCGCGAACAGCAGCGAGGTCGAGGTCCGGTCGGCCACCTTCGGCGTACGGGCGAACGGGATCTTCTTGCCGGTCACCGCCTGCTGCAACGATTTCACGACGCCGGCCAGGTTGACCGGGAGCAGGATCAGGTTGAAGCCGTAGACGCGCAGGATGTCGGTGCGCTTGTAGCCGAGGCGTTTGAGGTCGCTCGCCATGGCCAGGAAGTACGGCAGCGCGGCGAGCACGATCAGCGGGCTCAGCAGCTTGCTGTCGAACGGGTAGGCCAGCAGCAGGATCAGGCCGATGCTGCTCCAGCAGGTCGAGGCCATGTAGTTGATCCGCAGCCAGGTCTGCGCGGCGCTGCCGTGCTCGCCCCGCTGGGTGCGCTCGCGGCTGTTGCGCCACAGCTTGGGCAGGATGAGCAGGCCGCCGTTGGCCCAGCGGCGGCGCTGGATGGCCAGCGAGCCGAAGTCGGGCGGGGTGGCGCTGTAGCTGAGCCGCTCCGGGTAGTTGATCAGGCGCCAGCCGTGGATGGCCAGGTCCAGACTGGACTCGGTGTCCTCGATGACGGTGCGGTCCTGCACGTACCGGCGCACCTCGTGGCCGCCCTCGTGCTCGACCTCGACGATGTCGTCGAGGGCCCGCTTGCGGATGACCGCGTTGGCGCCGACCCAGAACGTCGCGTCGTGGTAGCTCATGCCCTGGTGGACGATGTGCTGCAGGTCGGTGGTGGCGCCGGCGAGGCGTTCCATCCGGGTGGCCGAGCCGGGGAAGGCCGAGTACGGGGTCTGCGCCACCGCGAGCCGGTGGTTGTCCGGCAGGAAGAACAGGTGGACCAGGCGCAGGCAGTACTCGGGCAGCAGGATCGAGTCGGCGTCGAGGGTGAGGATGAACTCCGAGTCGGGCACGGTGAGCGTCCCGGCCGCCGACGGCACGAGCACGGTGCCCTCGGGGGTCTCGCGCTCCTCGTACGCGCGGCCCATCAGCCCGATGTAGCTGTTGAGGTTCATCGCCTTGTTCGCCTCGTGCGACAGCGAGGCGTACCGCTTGCGCTCGAAACTGGAGATCTCGCAGCGGAAGGTCCAGGCGAGGCGGTGGGCGAGCTGGCGCTTGCGGTCGTACGGGATGGGCTCGCCCTCGTCGAGCGCGGCGGCGAGCGCGCCGGCGACGTCGTCGAAGTCCCGCGCGATCGCGCCCAGCACCTGCTCGGCGAAGAAGCGGTCGACGTGGTCCTCGTCCGGTTCCTCGGCGGCCCGGGCGCGCAACCAGGCGGCGGCCCAGCGGTATTCGGCGATCAGGTCGGCCGTCCCGGGGTCGAGGTGTTCGAAGCGCTCGCGGGGCTCGCGCAGCCACTCGGCGAGCTCGCCCGGCAGCGCCCGGGCCGCGTCCAGCGCGGCGACGTGCTCGGCCCGCTTCGCGTGCGGCGGGTCGTCGAGCAGCAGCACCACCCGCAGGTCCGGATATTCCTGGAGCGCCGCCGACAGCAGCGTCTTGCGGATGGTCGGGATCTCCTCGCGGTACGAGGGCACGAGCACCGTCATGCCCGGCCGCCGGTCGTCGAAGGCCTCGTCGATGACCGCCCGCGGCACCCGCCGGTGCGCCCGGGTGCGGTACAGAGCGCCCTGCCGGGCCACCAGGTACAGCAGGGACGACATCGTCAGCAGCGACATGATGGCCACGTAGACCGTCGTCTCCGAGGTGAACCGCATGCCCTGGAAGCCTCGGTTGACGAACTGGGAGACGACCGTGACGACGATGTAGGCCGCCCAGGCGAGCACGGTGACGACGATGCCGAGACGGCCCATCGTGATGAGGGTGTCGCTCGCCGGCGCCGCCACCGGTGGCAGCGGCTGGGTGCGCCGGTCGGCGCCCCACTGGCGCCTGCGTTTCGCGGGCATGGACGTCTCCCCAGGGGGTCGGAGGGTGATCGGCCCCTCGGATCGGCCGCGCGCCGGCCCACTTGAGGAAAGTTCCTCAAGTGCCGCCGTGGCCCGCCGATGGAACGCACATGTCATCCCCCGACTCGGCCGCGGAACCTCGGCGCCGGCTGTCCGTCCCGCGGATCCTGCTCGTCGTCGTGGTCGTGGCCGCCGCGGTCTCGGCGCCGTTCGCTTTCCGCACGGTCCAGGACCGGCTGGACGCGGGCGCCGCCCGGACGTCGTCGTTCGCGCCGTACGTGGACGTCACCAACACCCCGCAGTTCTCGTTCGAGGACCCGTCGGCCAACGCCGCCGGCAACGTGGTGCTGGGCTTCGTGGTCAGCAGCACCGACGTCGTCTGCCAGCCCAGCTGGGGTACGGCGTACTCGCTGGCGACCGCGTCGACCGGCATCGACCTCGACCGGCGGATCGCCCGGCTGCGCCAGCGCGGCGGCAACGTGACGGCGTCGTTCGGCGGCGCCAGCAACAAGGAGCTGGCGGCGGCGTGCGCCGACCAGGCCAAGCTGACCGCCGCCTACCGGTCGGTGGTGGACCGCTACCGCCTCACCTCCATCGACTTCGACCTCGAGGACGGCCGGGAGACCGCGGCGGTCATGGCGCGCCGGGCCCAGGCCGTACGGACGGTGCAGGCCGAGCAGAACGCGGCCGGCAAGAGCCTGGACGTGTGGCTGACGCTGCCGGTGGGCACGTCCGGGCTCACCAGCGTGGGCGTGGCCGCGCTGAAGGCGATGCTGGCGGCGAACGTCTCGGTGGCCGGGGTCAACGCGCTCACCATGGACTACGGCTCGTCCGGCACCGGCCGGACGATGACGAGCCTGGTCGAGGCGTCTCTGACCTCGCTGGCCGGGCAGGTCGCCACCGCGTACGGCGTCAGCACGGGTGAGGGATGGCAGCGGATCGCGGCCACCCCGATGATCGGGCAGAACGACACGGCCGACGAGCGGTTCCAGCTGACCGACGCGTCCACGCTCATCGCGTTCGCGCGGGAGAAGGGGCTGCGGCGGCTGTCGATGTGGTCGGCCAACCGGGACAACAACTGCGGCGTGAACTACGTCGACACCACCATCGTGTCGAACAGTTGCAGCGGCCTCGACCAGGAGCAGGGCGCGTTCACCGCGCTGTTCAACGAGTTCACGGCCGCCGACCCGGCGACCGGCCCGTCGAGCGCGGCCGGCGTGGCCGCGCCGCCCACCGACGATCCGTCCACGTCGCCGTACCCGATCTGGAGCGCCCTGACCGCGTACGCCAAGAACTCGAAGGTCGTCTGGCACCACAACGTCTACCTGGCGAAGTGGTGGACGCAGGGCGACACCCCCGACGCCCCGGTGACGAACGCCGCCGACACCCCGTGGACGCTGATCGGCCCGGTGCTGGCCGGCGAGACGCCGCTGGCGACCGCCTCGGCCTCGGCCACGGCCATCGCCTACGCCACCTGGAACCCGACCGCGACCTACGTGGCCGGTGACCGGGTGAGGTACCACGGCGTCGTGTACCAGGCGAAGTGGTGGACCCTCGGCGACGTGCCGGGTGCCCCGGTCGACGACCCGTCGGACACGCCGTGGCAGACCCTATGAGGCGCGTTCGACGTACATACCGGCGCGCCAGGCGTCGGCCAGGGTGTCGAGGGGAACGCCCAGCACCTCGCTGAGGCGCACGATGGTGCCGAAGGCGGGGGCCGGCAGGCGCCCGACCTCGATCTTGCGAAGGGTCTCGGGTGACATGCCGGCGGCGAGGGCGACGTCGTGCAGACTGCGGCCGTCGCGGGCCTGCCGGAGGGCGATGCCAAGGCGCTGGCCGGCCGCGATCTGTTCGGCGGTGTGCGGTTGGCGAACCATTCCGTCACTATAGCGTCGAAAACGGCGTGGTATAACTATACCGTGATCGAGTTGAAGTCTTCCGCCGAGATCGAGCGCATGCAGGTCACCGGCCGCTTCGTGGGCGAGGTGCTGGCCGAGGTCAGCGCCGCGGCCGCGGTCGGCGTCAACCTGCTCGACCTCGAGAACCACGCCCGCCGCCTCATCAAGGAGCGCGGCGCCGAATCGTCGTACTGGGACTACGCGCCGTCGTTCGGCAAGGGCCCGTTCCGCAACGTGCTGTGCCTGTCGGTGAACGACGCCGTCCTGCACGGCCTGCCCCACGACTACGTGCTGCGCGACGGCGACCTGCTCAGCCTGGACATGGCGGTCGCCATCGACGGCTGGACGGCCGACTCGGCGTACTCGGTCGTCGTCGGCACCCCGGCCGAGCAGGACCTGCGCCTCATCGAGGCCACCCAGGTGGCCCTGGAGGCCGGCATCGGCGCCGCCCAGCCCGGCGGCCGCCTGGGCGACATCTCGGCCGCCATCGGCGCCGTCGCCAAGCGGTACGGCTTCCGCGTCAACACCGAGTTCGGCGGCCACGGCATCGGCCGCACGATGCACGAGAGCCCGCACATCCCGAACGACGGCCGCGCCGGCCGCGGCATGAAACTGACGCCCGGCCTCACCATCGCCATCGAGCCGTGGTTCCTGGTCACCACCGACAAGATCCGCTTCGACGAGGACGGCTGGACGATCCGCTCGGCCGACGGTTCCCGCACGGCCCACTCGGAACACACGGTCGCCGTCACCGACACCGGCCCGGTCGTCCTGACCCGCCGCCCCGGCGAGACCCCGGCATTGGCCTAATCGATTGAGCTCGCTTTGGCCCTCCGGCCGGGTCCGCGTGGATCTAGCCTGAGGGCCGAGCCACAACCGAGGAGCCTTCATGACCCGGGTCGACTTCTACTTCGACGCCGCCTGCCCGTTCGCCTGGATCACGTCGCGGTGGATCCACGAGGTCGCGCCGCTGCGCGAGCTCGAGGTGCGCTGGAAGCCGATGAGCCTGTACGTGCTGAACGAGGGGCGCGACCTGCCCGACTGGTACCGCGATCTCGTCGACCGGTCGCTCGGCACGGCCCGCGTCGTCACCGCGGCGGCCGAGGAGCACGGGTACGAGGTGCTGCGCGACCTGTACACCGCGCTCGGGACGCGGATCCACAACCAGGACAACAAGGATTTCGCCGTCGTGGTGCCCGAGGCGCTCAGCGAGGTCGGCCTTCCCGCCTCCCTGGCCGGGGCCGCCGCCGGCGACCGCTACGACGCGGCGCTGCGCAAGAGCCACCACGAGGGCATGGACCCGGTCGGTGAGGATGTCGGCACGCCGACCATCCACATCGACGGGGTCGCGTTCTTCGGACCGGTGCTCAACCAGATCCCGCGGGGCGAGGAAGCGGCGCGCATCTTCGACGGGGCTCGGGCGCTGGCCAACTACCCCGGCTTCTTCGAGCTCAAGCGGACCCGTACGGGCGGGCTCTCCTTCGACTGAGCGGCAAGTCCGTCGAGGAGGCGCTGCAGGCCGTACTCCAGCAGCACGTCCAGGTTGAAGTCGTGGTCGCCCTCGGTGATGTAGCGGGCCATCAGCGGCAGTTTCCCCGTGCCCAGGACGGCTTCGAACCGGTCGCCCTGCGAGGCCAGCCACTGCTGGTCGGTCATGCCGGTCTCCTGCTCGGCCCGCGCCTCCTCCTCGAGGTTGACCGCCGTGCCCCGTACGTAATTGGCGATCGTCACCGCGGCCGTGAACTGGGTCTCGGTGTCGAAGCCGCGGCGCTGGAGCGCCCGCATCGTCCATTCGGTGTGCGCCATCGCGTGCGGGGCGAGCAGGGGCCGGGTGAACGAGACGGCCTGGGCCAGCCATGGGTGCTCGCGGTACATCGACCACTGGAGCCGGGCCAGCGCCTCGGCGCAGGCACGCCAGTCGTCGGTGTCCGGGTCGAGCGTGGCCGGCGGCGGGTTGTCGGCCATCACCCGGTCCATCATGAGCAGGACCAGGTTCTCCTTGTCCGGCACGTAGCGGTAGAGCGACATGGTCGGGATGCCCAGGTCGCCGGCGAGGCGGCGCATGGAGACCGCGGCCAGCCCCTCGGCGTCGCCGATGGCGATGGCGGCCTCGACGACCTCCTCCGTGTCCGGCGGCGTGGCGGCGCTCCCGGCCACGATCGTGCCGGCGCCGGGCCGGGTCTCGACCAGGCCGGTGTCGCGCAGATGGGCGATGACCCGGGTGGCGGTGGCCATGGCGACGCCGTGGATGGCCATGATCTGCCGCGTCGAGGGCACCGGGGCGCCGTCTTTGATCTGGGCCTCGATCAGGGCGGCGATCCGCCGGTACAGGGGTTCCACCGCACTAGTGCACCACATGGGGGAGTTAGCACTACCGACACCGCAACTAGTGCGCTCGTACGGTGTACTCATCCGATCACGGGAGGGGCACCATCATGAACGACGCGGTCCGTGTGGAATCGCTGTACAAGACGTACGACAACGGGGTGACCGCCCTCGACGGCGTGTCAGCAAGCTTCGCCGCGGGGACGTTCACCGCGGTCATGGGCCCGTCCGGCTCCGGCAAGAGCACGCTGCTGCAGTGCGCGGCCGGGCTCGACCAGCCGACCGCGGGCCGGGTCTTCATCGACGGCACCGAGCTGACGGCCACCAAGGACACCGCCCGCACCAAGTTCCGGCGCGGCCGGGTCGGGTTCGTCTTCCAGGACTACAACCTGTTGCCGTCGCTGACGGTCGAGCAGAACGTGCTGCTCCCCTCGCGCCTGGCCGGGAAGTCGTCCCGGAGCCCCCGGGCGATCCTGGGCCGCCTCGGGCTGGGCGACCGGGCCCACGAACTGCCCGAGCGGCTCTCCGGCGGTCAGCGCCAGCGGGTAGCGGTGGCGCGGGCCCTCGTCACCGAGCCGGCCGTCATCTTCGCCGACGAGCCGACCGGCGCCCTCGACATGCGCAGCGCGCGCGAGGTTCTGGGCCTGCTGCGGGCGGCGGTGCACGAGTTCGGCCGTACGGTCGTGATGGTCACCCACGATCCGGTGGCGGCCGCGCACGCCGACTCCGTGCTGTTCCTGGCCGACGGCCGGCTGGCCGGATCGCTGGCCCGGCCGACCGCCGACGCCGTGGCCGAGCGCCTCGCCCACCTGGGCGACCTCACCACCCGGACCGCGGCATGATCGCCATCGCGCTGCGGAACCTGCGGCACCGGCCGGGCGGCTTCATCGCCACCTTCGTGTCGGCCTTCCTCGGCGCCTGCCTGCTCATGGCGTTCGCCTCCCTGATGGACACCGGCGACACCGAGTCGCTGACCACGACGGCCACGGTCGGCGGCGGCTGGTGCCTGGTCATCGTGGCCTTCGCGGTCACCTCGACCCTGTCGCTGTCGGTGCGGCAGCGAGCCGATCAGGTGGCGCTGCTGCGCTCGGCCGGCGCGACCGTGCCCCAGCTGCGCCGGATGATCGTCGGGGAGGCGGCGGCGATCGCCCTGCTCGCCTCGGCGGCCGCCGTGCCGGTCGGCTACGCGCTCGGCCGCGTGCTGCTCTCGCTGCTCAAGGACACGGGTCAGGTGGACGCCGCCGTCGGCTTCCAGTTCGGCCCGATCGCCCTGGGCACCGGCTTCGGGGTGACGCTGCTGGGCGCGGTGGCCGCGGCATGGGCGACCGCCCGCCGTACGGCCGGGAAAGCCGGCGGCAGGCCGGAAAGGCCGCGTCTGCGCCGGATCGGCGCGGTGGTGTTCCTGCTGGCCGGGGCGAACTGCTCGGTCCTGACCGCGACGGTGATGGACGGCAAGGGCGTCGACGCGATGCAGACCGCCGGCCAGGCCGGCATCTGGGCCGCCATCGGCCTGGCCCTGCTCGCGCCCGAACTGCTGCGGCTGGTCACGGCCGTCATCGGCCCGGCCGTCCGGACCCTGGGCGGCGTGGCCGGACAGCTCGCGGTGACCGGCGTGCACGCACGGTCGCGTCAGCTGGCCGCGGCGGTGATGCCGGTGCTGCTGTTCACCGGCATCGCCACCGGAACCGTGTACATGCAGGGCATCGAGGACCGCGCGGCCGAGGGGCAGATCCAGCCCGAGTACGCCCGGGACATCCAGACACTGAACTACGTGGTGGTCGGGATGATCGCCCTGTTCGTGGCGGTGATGCTGGTGAACACCCTGATCGCCGCCACGGCTCGCCGCCGGCGCGAGTTCGCCCAGCACCGCCTGGCCGGCGCCACCCGCGGTCAGCTGCTGGCGATGGTCTCGCTCGAGGTGGTCCTGGTCACCGTGACCGGGGTGCTCGGCGGCTCGCTGGCCTCGCTGTTCACCATCGTGCCGTTCGGCTCGGCCCGGGCCGGCCGGCTCTGGCCGGAGGCGAGCCCGTGGCAGTACGGGATCATCGTCGCCCTCGCCGTGATCCTGACCGCGGCCGCCACCGTTCAGACCACCCGCCGGATCCTGCGCGGCCCGGCCACCGCCGCGATCCGGGCATGAAAAACGGCCCCGGCCTGAGGCCGGGGCCGTTCTTTCACGTCACTTGCCGTGGCGGGCGTACTTGGCGCGGAACTTCTCGATGCGCCCGGCGGTGTCCAGGACCCGGGTGCGCCCCGTCCAGAACGGGTGGCTCGCCGAGGAGATCTGAACGTCGATCACCGGGTAGGTCTGCCCGTCGGTCCACTCGATGGAGTTCCTGCTGGTCTCCGTCGAGCGGGTGAGGAAGGCGAAGTCAGCGTTGCGGTCGCGGTAGACGACGCGGTGGTAGTCCGGGTGAATGCCGTTCTTCATGGCTATCTCCTCCAAAGGAACGTCCATCACAACCAGCCCGGGGGCTCCGGCATTCCCGCCTCAGTGACTGCTGGATCACACCGCTGACCTGCGGTTATGCGAACCTGGCGGAAGCGGTGCCGAGGGCGGCGGCCTCGTCGGCGGACAGGTCGAAGCTCGCGGAGGCGAGCAGTGCCGGCAGCTGGGCGGCGATGCTGGCGCTGGCGATCGGGGCGGCCACCTGCGGGCGCGCGCGGAGCCAGGCCAGGGCCACGGTGGCGATCTCGGCGCCGCGGTCACGGGCGATCTTGTCGAGGGCGTCGACGACCTCGAGGCCGCCGTTCTCGAGCAGGTCGGCCGCTCCCCCGCCGCGCGGGGACTTCGACAGGTCGGCGGCGGTGCGGTACTTGCCGGTGAGGAAGCCGGCGGCCAGGCCGTAGTACGGCACGACGGCCAGGTTCTCGCCGGCGGCGACCGGTGCGATGTCCGCCTCGTACTTCGCCCGGGCGACCAGGTTGTAGTGCGGCTGCACGGCCACCGGCCGGGCGAAGCCCTCGCGGCGGGCGATGTCGATCCACTCGCGGATGCGGGCGCCGGTGTAGTTGGAGACCGCGATGGCGCGGACCTTGCCCGCGCGGACCAGCGCGTCGAACGCGGCCGCGGTCTCGGTCAGCGGGGTCGCCTGGTCGTCGTAGTGCGCGTAGTACAGATCGATGTGCTCGACACCGAGCCGGCCCAGAGAGGCGTCCGCCGCGGCCGCGATGTTGCTCGCCGACAGGCCGCGGAACTGCGGGTGCTGACTGACCTTGGTGGCGACGACGATCCGGTCGCGGTTGCCGCGCGAGCGCAGCCACTCCCCGATGATCGTCTCGGACTCGCCACCGGAGTTGCCGGGCGCCCAGGCCGAGTACCCGTCGGCGGTGTCGACGAAGTTGCCGCCGCCCGCGACGTACTGGTCAAGAACCTCGAATGACGTGTCTTTGTCGCTGGTCCAGCCGAAGACGTTGCCGCCGAGCGAGAGCGGGAAGACGTCGATGCCGGAGTTGCCGAGAGTCGCCATGAACGTGGCTGTCCTTCCTTTGATCAACTCTTCGCACGCTATCGCGGCCGGGGCCGACCGGCATCACATGGCGCAGAGTCCGTAGCCGATATGCCCTATGACATTGATTAACGTCGATTTAGCGGGGACGCTCGAACCACCGCAACCCCTCAAGGAGGACGTCATGCTGCTCCGCCGGATCGCCGCGGCCCTGTGCGCCACCGCGCTCGCCGCCGCCGGGCTCCAGGCCACCAGCGCCGGACCGGCCGCCGCCGCCGCGCCCAGGGTGCTCTACTACGACGCCAGCCAGGCCCAGGAGTTCCGCTCGGTCGTCGACCAGGGCGCCCAGATCTGGAACAGCCGGGTCACCAACGTGCGCCTGGTGCCGGTCTCGTCCGGGCAGACCCCCAACATCCGGGTGTACGCCGACAACGGCTGGCCGCGCACCTACACCACCTCCCTCGGCAACGGCCGCTGGTACATGGGCCGCGAAGCCGTGAACGACGGCTACTCCCAGCCACGGATCGCCGCCCACGAGTTCGGCCACATCCTCGGCCTGCCCGACCGGCGGACCGGCCTGTGCGCCGACCTGATGTCCGGCAGCAGCGCCCCGGTGTCGTGCACGAACGCCTATCCGAACACGCGCGAGGCGAGCACGGTCAACAGCAACTTCGCCTCGGTCGCCGCCACCGCGCCCCAGGTCTACGTCTGGGCCGGCCAGCCGGCGCTTCAGTAACGGAACTTGTGTCGCGAGCTGCGCCGGTTGACCCGAGCCGGTAGGTCGTCCAGGTGGTCGCCATGGCGCAGCCGCGCTTTCAGCTCATGGCCCTGGGTTAAATGCCGGATGGTGACGACGAAGCCCTGCACCAGGCGGTCCTCGCGCAGATCGCGGTACGTGGCCTCGATGAGCACCTGGCTCCCGTCGGCCCGCACCAGCGAGCAGAACACCACCCCGTCGCCGGAGCCGCCGAGGGCCCGGCGCAGCTGGTGACGATCGTCCGGATGGACCAGATCGTCGAGTGCGGCCAGCGGCGGCAGCTCCTCGGCACCCAGCAGGGCGCGCAGTGAGGGGCTGGCGTACCGGATGCGCTGGTCCTCGTCGAGCACCACCATGATGTCGGCGCTGTTGCGGATGACCGCGCGCAGATAGAGGTCGCTGTCGCGGCGGCCGACCGCCTCGACCAGGGCGATCCGGTCCAGCGCGAGCGCGGCCTGACCGGCCAGCACCTCGAGGCTGTCGCGGGTGGCGGTGAGAGTGTCCCGGCGGCCCTCGAGGATCAGGGCGCCGCCGCCGGGGCGGGCCACGGCGAGCGGTTCCAGGCGGAGCGGGCAGACCAGCGTGGCGTAGTCGTGGTCGGCTTCCTCGATCCACCAGCTGCGATGCGGCGGCCCGGCCCCCGCGCCGGGCACCGCCTCGCGCGCGATCCGGCGGTCGTCGAGGGCGAAGTCGGTGCCGCGGACGGCGTCCGGCGGCATGAGCTCGGCGATCGCGGCGCGGACGGCCTCGTCGACGGCCGCCGTGTCGGCGGCGGCGACCAACGCGGCGCTCGCCTGCCGCAGGGCGCGCTCGCGGGTCAGGGCCTGGCGGTTCAGGGTCACCGAGTCGGTCAGCCGGGTGATGGTCAGGAGCAGAGTGATCGCGCCGGCCACGGCGATGACCACGCCGTCGCCGACCGTACCGTCGACGGCCTCGACCAGCAGAACGACCGGCGGCGTGGCCACCGAAACGCCCAGCAGCGCCGCCCAGCGCCCGCGCCACGGGCTCGGGCGCGGCGTCGCGGGCTCGGTGAGCCGGGCCATCGACGGATGCAGCGCGGCGGCGCCCCAGGCCAGGTAGAGCACCACGAAGCCGGTCTCGCCGGCCCGGCCCGGCCACAGCGGCTGCACGATGTCGCTGACAAGCACCCCCACCGCGCCGACGACCAGCAGCGTGGCCGAGAGGTTGCGGCCCACGGCGGCCCGCAGGCGGACGACGACGGCCAGGAGAAGCAGGGCGCCGATGACGTACGACCCGGCGACGTCCCCGAGCCGGCTCGCGTCGCCGACGGCGAACACCCACACCACCAGCAGCACCGAGCAGGCGAGAGCGAGCAGGTCGATGAGCCGCGCCCGGTCGACCAGGATGGCACCGATCCGGGTCAGTTGCAGCAGGCCGCAGGCGACCAGCACGCACATGGCGTAGAAGCAGGCGCCGGCCACGCCGGGCCGGCCCACCGCGGTCAGCACGTCACCGGCGGCGCTCGCCCCGATGGCGCCGGCCAGCAGCAGCCAGGGCGCGGTCCGGGCCGGCCGGTGACGGCGGACCCCGTAGAGGATGGCGGCCGCGCTACCGACTCCCAGCACAGCCCATTCGATAGCCCTCAGCACGAATTACTAGTACCCCACCGCGCCCGGATGCGGTAGGCACGTCGCATGACGACATCGGAACCATCGCCGTTGAAGGTGGTGCCGCCGGGCGGCGGAACATCGGGCAGCCTCGGCGACATCGGCGTGCAATTCAAGTTGTGGGGCGAGGACACCGGCGGCCAGCTGGCCGTCGTCGAGCATCCGTTCCCGGTCGGCGCGCTGGTCGCGCCGCACCTGCACACCCGGGAGGACGAGTACTCGATAGTCACCGAGGGCGAGATCGGCTTCCGCTCGGGCGACCGGGAGGTGGTGCTCGGGCCCGGCGGCTACATCACCAAGCCGCGCGGCGAGCTGCACGCGATGTGGAACGCCGGCGCGAAGCCGGCCCGGATGATCGAGATCATCACCCCGGCCGGCTTCGAACACTTCTTCCGCGAGGTGGCGGAGCTGATCGCGGCCGGGCCGTCGGCGGCCGCCGACGGCGGCGATCTCGCGGAGCGTTACGGCCTGCGGTTCGGCGAGCCGGAGTGGCTGCCGGAGATCGTGGAGCGGTTCGGGCTGACCACCTAGGCGGCGGGCAGCCCGCCGACCTGGGTGTTCGCCCACGCGCGGATCGAGGGCAGGTCGCCGTAGCAGGCGCCGGCGTTGCCGTTCGTGTTGTTGGTGCAGATCTCGTAGGCCGCGTTGATGCCGCAGCAGCGGCTGTCGGCCACGATGGACGTGTCCAGCTCGTCGGCCACTCGCGGGGTGGAGCCGCGACCACGGGTCGGGCAGGTCGGGCCCCAGCCGATGATGCGGGTGGCGGTGCCGGTGGAGGACACACCGTAGCCATTGATAGATGGCTATCAATGCATCTCGGCCGGGCCTACCGCGAGCCGATGACCTCCATGGCCGTACGGGCCTGGGCCAGCGGGTCCGGGCCGAGCGGCCGCAGCACGATCGTGTCGGCACCGGCCGCGCGCAAAGCCTCGATCTTGCCGGGGATCTCGCCGGCCGGGCCGATCAGCGAGAAGATCTCCGACGGATCCACCCCGAGCCAGGCCGCCTGACCCTCGACCATCTCGCGGGTGACGCCGAAGTCGTCGGTACGCAGGTACGTGAAGACGATCAGCTCGTGGGCCGGGCGGTCCCCGGACTCGCGCCCGCGCCCGATGTGCTGCAGGGCGGCCGCGATCTCGGCCGGTCCGGCGCCCTCGGCCAGAATCGTCCCGTCGGCCACGCGACCCGACAGTTCGAGCGACTTCGGCTTCACGACACCCGTGACGATGGGCGGGACCACACGCGGCGGATGGACGAGCGAGATGCCGTCCAACGTCACCTCCTGGCCGTGCAGGGTCACGGTCTCCCCGGCGAGCAGGCCCCGGGTGCCGACGATCGTCTCCTCCAGCAGGGCCAGCTTGCGGGTCCGGTCGGCGCCGACCTTGCGCATCCAGTCCGGCACGCCGTGGCCGACGCCCGCCACCAGCCGGCCCTCGTGCACGCGGGCCAAATTGCCCACCTCCATGGCGAGCAGCGCCGGGTTGCGCAGCGCCACCGGCGCGATGCCGATGCCCACCCGCAGCCGGGAGGTGGCGGCCAGGGCGAGCGCGGCCGAGCTGATCGAGCCGGTCCAGCCGAGGTCCTCGATCACCCACAAGTCGTCGGCGCCGAGCCGCTCGAGGTCGGTGGCGAAGCCGGTCAGCTCTTCGGGCTGCCGGTCACGGTCGAACATGAATCCGATCCTGGTCATGCCGATAGATGATCACACCCAGACGGTCGCGAGCCAGACCGCCACGACGGCGAGCACCAGAAGCACGATGTTGAAGCCGATCAGCCGGGCCTCGCCGCGCGCGAGGTGCAGCACGATCCCGCCGACCTGGACGAGCACCAGGCCGGCGGCGGCGGCGACGGCCAGCCCGGACAGGATGCCGGTCAGCGGCGGCAGGATCAGGCCCACGGCGCCCAGGACCTCCAGCACGCCGATCGTACGGGTCACTGGCAGTGGAATGCTGTCGACCCAGCCCATCATCGGGCGCAGCTGATCGCGGCTCCGCACGATCTTCATTCCACCCGAATAGAGGTAGACCAGGGCGAGCAGCCCGGCGACGATCCAGTAGGCGATCTCCATGATCAGGCATCATGGGGCACTTTCGACGGGCTTACAAAAGGCACATCCGTGTGCCTGGGGGGTGACATGTCGGAGTACGGGCACACGTGCGTGATCCGCGGCGACGGCGGCCGGACGCTGCGCGCGATCCTCGACCAGATCTGCAACAAGTGGACGCTGCTGATCGTGGCCACGCTCGATCAGGGCACGGTCCGCTTCACCGATCTTCAGCATCAGATTCCGGGCATCTCGCAGCGCATGCTGACGCTGACGTTGCGCCGCCTGGAACGCGACGGCCTGGTCTCCCGGACGGTGTACGGCGAGGTGCCACCCCGGGTCGAGTACGCGCTGACCGCCATGGGCAAAAGCCTCATCGGGCCGGCGCTGGCCCTCGCCGGGTGGGCCATCGAGCACGTGCCGGCGATCGAGGCCAGCCGCGCCGCGTACGGGACACGGCGCGGCGGCTGAAAGGCAGGATCGACCGATGCGAATCCTCGTCGACGGTCCGCCGCCGGTCGCGTACGGCCAGGGCTACGCCGCGGGAGCAGGTGCAGGCGGCGCTCGCGGCTCTGTGGGTGGGCGTCACGACGTACGCCCGGGAAAGCTCGGTGTTTCTGACGGACGTGCGGCGGGCCTTTCCGATCGTCGACCGGGAAGGCCCGCCGAACTAGCTAGCCGTTGCAGATGTCGGTCATCTCGTCGCGGGCGACGACCTTGATGCGCTGGCGGCCGTGCGGCTCGCCGAGGGTGATCTCGTGCGCGTCGAGCTTCTGCCACCCCTCCCACGTGGTGATGGGCAGGCCGCGGCCGCGCAGGTAGTTCGTCACGTCGTCGTGCTCGCGGGACGGCGCGGTCGGCAGCTTCTCGACGTCGGCCAGCAGGCTGGTGACCGTCTCGTTGGCGTCGCCCTTGGTGTGGCCGATGAGGCCGACCGGGCCGCGCTTGATCCAGCCGGTCACGTACATGCCGGGCATGTGCTCGCCGTCGAGGTCGAGGATGCGGCCGGCCTCGTGCGGGATGGTGCCCGTCCTGGTGTCGAACGGCAGGTCGGGCAGGGCGGTGCTGAGGTAGCCGACCGCGCGGTACACGGCCTGCACGTCCCAGTCGGTGAACTCGCCGGTGCCGCGGACCCAGCCGTCGCCGGTGAGCTCCTGGGTCTCCGTACGCAGGCCCTCGACCTTGCCGTCACCCAGGACCTCGACCGGAGCCTGGAGGAAGTGCAGGTGCAGGCGGCGCGGGCGGTCCTCGCGGGGGTCACGGACGGCCCAGTTCTGCAGGATGTCCACGCACATCTTGACGTGCCGGGTCTGGCGCATCGCCTCGAGGCTGCCCTCGTCGAACTCGATGCCCTCGGGGTGCACGATGACGTCGACGTTCGGCGAGTGGTCGAGCTCGCGCAGCTCCTGCGGGGTGAACTTGACCTGGGCCGGGCCGCGCCGCGAGAAGACGTGCACGTCGGTGACCGGGCTGTTCTTCAGGTGCTGGTAGACGTTGTCCGGGATCTCGGTCTCGAGCAGCTCGTCGGCCGTCTTGGCGAGGATCCGGGCCACGTCGACGGCGACGTTGCCGGCACCGATGACGGCGACCTTCTGGGCGGTGAGCGGCCAGTCGCGGGAGACGTCGGGGTGCCCGTTGTACCAGGACGCGAAGTCGGCGGCGCCGTAGCTGCCCAGCTTGTCGATGCCGGGAATGTCGAGCTCACGGTCCTTCTCGGCGCCGGTGGCGATGATCGTCGCGTCGTAGAAGCGGCTCATCTCCTCGGGCTTGACGTCCACGCCGTAGGCGACGTTGCCGATGAAGCGGATCCGCGGGTTGTCCATCACCCGGTGGAGAGCCTTGATGATCTCCTTGATGCGCGGGTGGTCCGGCGCGACGCCGTACCGGATCAGACCGTAGGGGGTCGGGAGCTTGTCGAAGATGTCGACGGTGACGTTCTCGACGGCCTTGATGAGGTGGTCGGCGGCGTAGATGCCGGCCGGGCCGGCGCCGATGACGGCAACCCGCAGAGGGCGGTTCATGGTCGCGGTTCCTTAACAAGATCGACGTTAGGCGAACCTAACTGTAAAACCTCAACCTAGGTTCAGATCAAATGAGGTCCCGCCGGGTGATATTCCGTAGCGGAGCGTGACGAGACCCACCGTGCTATTAAACCCATGGGGAATGTAGGGTTGCGATGGCACACCCCATGATCAACTAGCTGAGGCCCCTCCATGACGGCAGACGAATACGCTGCGTGGCGACAGGCGCGGGAGCGCTCGGTCACCGCGCCCACCGGCAATCTCGCCCTGATCGAGACCCGCTGGGGCGCCGACGACCCAGCCGCGGCCCTCCAGGGCCAGCCACCCACAGTAACCGCCAGCACGCTGGCCCGCCGTGATTTGATCACGGGCATCGAGCAGCGCGGCGTCCGCCTCTGGGATGCCGACTCCCCCGCGATCCGTGCCTTCGCAGGCATCGAGGCGTACCCATATGCGCAGGACTGGGTGCTTGAGGGCACCTGGACCGAGGTGCCCGGAGCGCGGTATCTGCCCTTTGAACACGCCCGCGACGAGGGCCGAACGCGCGATCTTCCGGTGCCGGGTGATATTCACCTCACCATCGCCGGCCGCGACTACAACCTGAGCGCCTTCGACGACGAGGGCACGCTCCTGCTGGTCTTCGGCGACCCCACCAACGGCGTCGACACCTACCATTCCGGCCGTTTCCTGTTCCCCACGCTGACGCCGGGCACCAACAAGATCACCCTCGACTTCAACCAGGCGTTCGTGCCGCCGTGCGGGTTCTCCGCGGCCTACAACTGCCCGATGCCGCCACCGCAGAACCGCATCGCCGTCCCGGTCCACGCCGGCGAGAAACTCCCTCTGTTCAAGAATGGATACGAAGTATGAGAAGGCTTCTGGCCTCGCTGGCGGCGGTCACCGCGCTGAGTGTGGTGGCCGCTTGCGGCAGCGGTTCCACCTCCTCCACCGGCAAATCGGACGCCGCCGCCACCATCCAGGTCGGGTCGGTCTATGAGCCGCAGAACCTGGACAACACCGCCGGCGGCGGCCAGGGCGTGACCGAGGCGCTCAACGGCAACGTGTACGAGGGCCTGTACAAGCTCACCGACGACGGCAAGGTCGAGCCGCTGCTGGCCAAGAGCCAGAAGGTGAGCGACGACGGCCTCACCTACACGTTCACCCTTCAGCCGAACGTCAAGTTCCAGTCCGGCAAGGCGCTCACCTCGGCCGACGTCAAGGCGAGCATCGAGCGGGTCACCGCCGAGAACTCCAAGTCGGCCCGCAAGAGCAACCTCGAGGTCGTCAAGAGCATCACCACCCCCGACGACGCGACGGTGGTGGTCACGCTGTCCAAGCGGTCCATCTCGTTCGTCTACAACCTCAGCTACGTCTGGATCGTCAACTCGGCCGCGTCCGACTACGCGACCAAGGCCGACGGCACCGGCCCGTACAAGCTGGGCGAGTGGAAGCGCGGCTCGACGCTGTCGCTGACGAAGTTCGACGGCTACTGGGGTACGCCCGCCAAGAACGCCGGCGTGGTCTTCCACTACTACACGGACGCCACGGCGCTGAACAACGCGCTGCTCACCAACGCGGTCGACGTCGTCACCAGCGAGCAGAGCCCGGACGCGCTGGCCCAGTTCAAGAACAACTCCTCGTACAAGGTGAACGACGGCAAGTCGACGACCAAGCTGCTGCTGGCCTTCAACGACAAGGTCGCGCCGTTCGACAAGGCCGAGGTGCGCCAGGCGATCACCCAGGCCATCGACAAGAAGAAGCTGCTGAACAGCATCTGGGGCGAGTACGGCACGGTGATCGGCTCCATGGTCCCGCCCACCGACCCGTGGTACGAGGACCTGACCTCGGTCAACGCGTACGACGTGAACGCGGCCAAGGCCAAGCTGGCCGCGGCCGGCTTCCCGAACGGCTTCACCTTCACCCTGGACACGCCGAACTACGACCCGCACCCGACCGCGGCGACCTTCATCAAGTCGGAGCTCGCGAAGGTCGGCGTCACGGTGAACATCAACACGATCACGGCCGACCAGTGGTACACGAAGGTCTACCAGAAGCGTGACTTCCAGGCGACGATGCAGGAGCACGTCAACGATCGGGACGTGGTCTGGTACGGCGACCCCACCTTCTACTGGGGCTACGACAACAAGCAGGTCACGGCGTGGATCAACCAGGCTGAGCAGGCCAAGACCACCGACGAGCAGACCGCTCTGCTGAAGCAGGCCAACAAGCAGATCGCCACCGACGCGGCGAGCGACTGGCTGTACCTGTACCCGCAGATCGTGGTGGCCTCGACGAAGCTGTCCGGCTACCCCCTCAACGGCCTGAACGCGCAGTTCCCGGCGTACGACATCGTCAAGAGCTGATGACCGGCTACCTGCTGCGACGGACGGCGATCCTGCTCGGATCGCTGTTCCTCGCCGCGGTGGCCCTGTTCGTGCTGCTGCGGCTCCTGCCGGGCGACCCGGCCAACGCGCTGCTCCCGGTGGGCGCGACGCCCGAGCAGATCGAG
Source organism: Actinoplanes sp. NPDC048988 (assembly GCF_043197815.1). Lineage (NCBI taxonomy): Bacteria > Bacillati > Actinomycetota > Actinomycetes > Micromonosporales > Micromonosporaceae > Actinoplanes > Actinoplanes sp. NPDC048988. The sequence continues at coordinate 55,228 of NZ_JBICTW010000027.1, forward strand.
GCCGCCCGGCGGGAGCTGGGCACGAACGAACCGCTGCTGAAGCAGTTCCTCACCTGGCTCGGCGACCTGTTCACGGGCGACCTCGGCACCTCGCTGATCAGCAAGCTGCCGGTGGCGCCGGAGATCGCGGCCCGGCTGCCGGTCACGGTGCCGCTGACGCTGGCCGCGTTCGTGCTCGCGGTCGTGGTGGCGGTGCCGGTGGGCACGCTGGCCGCGGTCCGGGCCGATCGGTGGTACGGGGTGGTGCTGAACGCGGTGGCCCAGTTCGGCATCGCGGTTCCCGCCTTCTGGGTGGGGCTGCTGCTGGTCACCGTGTTCGCCTTGAAGCTCCAGGTCCTTCCGGCCGGTGGCTTCCCGCCGGACGGCTGGAACGACTTCGGTACGGCCGTCGAGTCACTGATCCTGCCGGTCGTCACGGTCGCGCTGGTCATGTCGGCGTCTCTCATCCGGTACGTCCGGGCGGCCGTCCTCGAGGTCAAGGGCGCCGACTACCTGCGTACGGCCCGGTCGCTCGGCTCCTCCCCCGCGCGCGCCCTGTGGCGGCACGGGCTGCGCAACGCGGCCGTGCCGGTCATCGCGGTGCTCGCCATGGAGCTGGCGACGACGTTCCTGGGGGCGGTGGTCGTGGAGAGCGTGTTCGCGCTGCCCGGCCTGGGCGGCCTGCTGGTCAAGGCCATCGGCGAGCACGACTTCCCGGTCATCCAGGGCGTGATGCTGGTCAGCACCGCGACCGTGCTGGTGGTCGGCTTCCTCGGCGACGTGTCGCAGCGCCTGGTCGACCCCCGCCTGCTGCATCGGAGCGCCTCGTGAACCGTCGTTCCCTTCACCTGGTCATCGGGCTCGTACTGGTGCTCATCGTGGTCGGCGCGGTGCTGGTGTCGTACGTCTGGCTGCCGTTCCCGCCCGACGACACGTCAGGCGGCCGGCTCATGCCGCCCGGCGGCGACCACCTGCTGGGCACCGACAAGCTGGGCCGGGACCTGTTCACGCAGCTGCTCATCGGCGGCCGGATCGCGATCGGCACGGCGCTGGGCGCGGTCGCGGTGGGCGGCGTGCTCGGGGTGAGCGCCGGGCTGCTCGCGGGGTTCGCGACGCACTGGCTCGACGACGCCTTCGCGGTGGTGCTGGACATCCTGATCGCGTTCCCGACCCTGCTGCTGGCGATGCTCATCGTGGCCGGCACGGGCGCGTCGCTGGGCACCGCGATCCTGGCCATCGGCCTGGCCATGGCGGCGATCGTGGCCCGGCTCGTCCGGGTGCTGGTGAAGCAGGTGCTGGCCCGCGACTACATCACCGCGGCCCGCGTCGCCGGCGTGTCCTGGCCACGCATCGTGGCCAGCCACATCATGCCGAACATCGGCCCGGTCGTGATGGTGAACCTGGCCCTGCAGGCGGGCCTGGCGGTCCTGGCCGAGGCGAGCCTGTCGTACCTGGGCCTGGGCACGCCCCCGCCGAACGCTTCCTGGGGCCGCATGCTGTACGAGGCCCAGGCCACCGTGCTGACCTCACCGGTGGCCGCGCTGGCTCCCGGTATCGCCCTGGTCGTCCTGGTGATCGGCATGAACCTGACCGCCGACGGCCTGCGCGACCTGACCGACCCCACACGCCGCCGGGGCCGCGCCGCAGTCGACGTTTTCGAACTGGCCGACTACACCGAGGTCGTCGACCCCGCCCTCGCCCGCACCACCGGCTCCGATCGACGGGAGGACTGATGGCTCTGCTCTCCGTTTCCGGGCTGACCGTCCGCAGCGGCGGCACCACGCTGGTCGACGACGTCTCGTTCACCGTCGGCCAGGGCGACCGGGTCGGCCTGATCGGCGAGTCCGGGTCGGGCAAGTCCCTGACCGCCCTCGCGGTCACCGGCCTGCTGCCGCCGGGACTGACCGCGACGGGAGAGGTACGCCTGGACGGGGTCGACATGATCGGCGCGCCCGAACGGCAGCGGACGGCGGTACGCGGCCCGGTGGCGGCGATCGTCTTCCAGGAGCCGCTGACCGCGCTGAACCCGCTGATGCGCGCCGGCCGCCAGATCGCCGAGCCGCTGCGCCGCGTCCGTGGCCTGCGCGGCGCCGCGCTGCGCGAAGCCGTGCACGCGGCGTTGCGAGAGGTGCTGCTCGACGACACCGACCGGATCGCCCGCTCGTACCCGCACCAGCTCTCCGGCGGCCAGCGCCAGCGGGTGGCCATCGCGATGGCGATCGCCTGCCGCCCCCGCCTGCTGATCGCCGACGAGCCGACGACCGCGCTCGACGTGACCGTACAGGCGGAAATCCTCGACCTGCTCGACCGCCTGGCGACCGCCCACGGCACGGCGCTGGTCTTCATCACCCACGATCTGCCGGTAGCGGCCCGGGTCATCCACGACACCCACGTCATGCGGAACGGCCGCATCGTCGAATCCGGCCCGATCTCCTCGCTGATAGCCGCCCCCGAACACCCGTACACCCGAACCCTCGTCGACAGCGCCCGCCGCTTCGACGCCGCCCTGGAGCGGACCGCCCGTGACTGACTCTTCCCACCCGTCCATCTCCGCGGCGTCCACGGGCGCCTCGTCTCTGCTCGCCGCCGAGGCCGTCGGGTTCTCGTATCGCGGCGGCACGCCGGCGCTGACTGACGTGTCGCTGGCGGTGCAGGCCGGCCGCAACGTCGCGCTGGTCGGCGAGTCGGGGGCCGGCAAGAGCACGCTGTTGCGGCTGCTGCTCGGGCTGGCCCAGCCCACGACCGGCACCATCACGTTCGGCGGCCGGCCGCTGACCCGGGGACGGCTGCGGGAGTACCGGCGTTCCGTCCAGGCGGTCTTCCAGGACCCGTACTCGTCCCTCGACCCCCGCCACAAGATCGGCCGGATCGTGGCCGAGCCCCTGCGCGGTCTCGGCCTGGGCGCCGACCCGGCCCGGGTGGCCCAGGCCCTCGACGCGGTGGGCCTGCCGGCCGACACGGCCGGCCGCTACCCGCACGAGTTCTCCGGTGGCCAGCGGCAGCGGATCGCCATCGCCCGCGCCATCGTTTGCGACCCGAAGGTCCTGCTGGCCGACGAGCCGGTCAGCGCCCTCGACCTGACCACCCGCGTCCGCATCGTCGACCTGCTGGCGTCGCTCTGCGCCGAACGGGACCTCACCATCATGCTGGTCTCCCACGACCTGGGCGTGGTGGCCGAGCTGTGCCGGCACACGGCCGTCCTGGAACACGGCCGCCTGGTCGAACAGGGCGACACGTCCCAGGTCCTGGGAGCGCCGTCCCATCCGTACACCCGCAAGCTCCTGGCCAGCGTTCCCCGCCTGACCAACTGAACCGCGGCCGGCGGGAACCCGCGCCCGGCCGAGGTGGCGCCTCCCCGGCACCGCGGCGGCCGGCGCGGCATCCACCGCCCCACCCGGCCCATCGGCGCGGGTCTCGGCTCTGGCCCGAGGGGGCGGCGCGGGTCTCCGCTCTGAACGGAGGGGTCGGCGCGCTCGGCCCATCCGCGGGTCTCGGCTCTGGCCCGAGGGGGCGGCGCGGGTCTCCGGCTCTGGGCCGAGGGGTCGGCGCGGGTCTCGGCTCTGGGCGGAAGGGTCGGCGCGGGTCTCGGCTCTGGGCGGAGGGGTCGGCGCGCCCGGCGTTTCCGGACGGGTCGGCGCACCGGCCAGGCCCGCACGGGTGGGCATCCCGGCCGCAAGCCGCTGTTGGGGAACGCGACCGTGATGTGCCCGCGCGGGCACATCAGCGGACCGGATGAGCCGAACCACCGCTCCTGGATTTATACGGTAAATCACTATGAAATGGCGAATTCACCGCGTCGGGAGCAGGGCGCGGGCTCGCTGCTACCGGCTCGGCAGGCGGCCCGCTGAGCCGAAGGAACTGCGCCCTCAACGAACCGGACTGCGCCGGTGCCGGACTTCGCCCGGAAGGTTTGACTCACTGTCCCACCTCCACATGAGTGGAGAGACCCACAACGTCCGGGTGTATGGACTCTCCCGCTGCTACGGCGCAGGGCGAGGTTCCGGGAGGCGATTCGCTCGGCGCGCTGGGGAGAGGCGATGCGCTCGGCGCGGCCGAAAAAGATGACACCTACGGCGTGGCCGGTGACGGCGGGGAGAGCGTGGCCGGTGAAGGCGCGGAGAGCGTGGCCGGTGAAGGCGCGGAGAGCGTGGCCGGTGAAGGCGCGGAAGACGTAGCCGGTGAAGGCGCTCAGGGCGTCGCAGGTGAAGGCGCTCAGGGCGTCGCAGGTGAAGGCGCGGAGGGCTTCTCGTCCGGGTGTGGGGCGACGGGGACCACCCGGGTCGGTGAAAGGTCGAGGTGGGTGTCGTGGGTGATCAGGATGGTGGTGCGGCCGGTCATCAGGCGGCGTAGCGGGGTCATGACGCGGGCCGCCGAGTCGCGGTCCAAGCCGGTGGTGGGCTCGTCCAGGATCAGGACCGGTGTGTCGCGCAGCAGGGCGCGGGCGATGGCTATCCGCTGGCGCTGGCCGCCGGAGAGCAGGCGGCCGCGGTGGCCCACGTCGGTACGGTAGCCCTCGGGCAGCGCGGCGATGAAATCGTGCGCGTCGGCGGCCCGGGCGGCCGCCTCCACCTCCTCGGGGGTCGCCGAGGGGCGGCCGTACGCGATGTTGTCGTAGAGGCTGCCGGCGAAGAGCTGGCTCTCCTGGTGCAGCAGGGTGACGTTGGCGCGCAGCGTGCGCAGCGGCAGGCGCCGGATGTCGACACCGTCGAGCAGGATCCGGCCGGCCGTCGGGTCGTGGAAGCGCAGCAGCAGCTTCGTCACGGTGGACTTGCCGGACCCGCTCGGGCCGGCCAGCAGCACCACGTCGCCGGGATGCGCCGTGAACGACAGGCCCCGGAGGGCCGGACCTTTCGCTCGCGGATAACTGAATTCGACACCGTCGACGTCCACCCGGCCCCGGGCCCGCCAGTTCTCGTCCGCCCAGCCGGCCTCGGACGAGGAAACGGGCGCGGGCTGGACGCGCAGCAGGTCGTCCAGGCGTTCCACCGCGGCGGCCGCCTCGGCCGCGCCGAGCGGGAACTGGCCCAGCGTCTGCATCGGCGGGTACAGGTAGCCGAGGTAGCCCGCGAACGACAGCAGGCCGCCGAGGCTGACCCGGCCGGCCGACAGTTCCCAGGCGCCCAGGCCCAGCACGGTCAGCACACAGATGGTCTCGACCACACCGACCAGTGGACCGTACAGCGATCCCAGCCGGGTCTCGGCCATCCGCGCCCGCAACCACACCAGGCCCTGCCGGTGCAGGCGGTCCTGCTCGGCTTCCTGGCGGTTGTACGCGCGTACCACCGCCTGGTTGGAAAGGCTTTCCTCGACCACCGTGGCGATGCCGCCGTTGCCGGCCCGCTCCTCGGCCGCGGCCGCCTGGAAGCGGCCGCCGATGGCCCGGGACACCACCAGGAACAGCGGCGCGAGGGCGAACGAGGCGAGGGCGAGGTCCCACCGTACGAGAAGGGCGGCCGTGGCGAAGGCGATGACGCTGACCGCCGCCGTGGCCGTGCGGACCAGGCCGGACACGACGAAACCCTCGACCGATTCGAGGTCGTCGGTGAACCGGGTCATCAGGTCGCCGAGGCGGCTCTGGTCGAGGAAATCGAGCGGAACGCGCTGCGCGTGCGCGAACATGCGGCCGCGTAATCGCAACAGGAATCGTTCGCCGGCGAGGGTGACCAGAAGGCCGGCGGAAAATGAGGCGGCCGCGCCCGCGACAGCGATGACGAGCCACGATATCGCCGGTTTCCAGAATGCGTGGATGTCGCCGGCCGCCAGCACGTCGTCGGTGATGACGCCGAACAGATACACGGCGGCCACTTCGGCCGCGGCCGCGAGGACGGCGAGCGAGCCGCCCAGGAGGACCAGCTTGCGGTCGGCGGCCACCAGCGGCCAGAACCGCCTGATCGTCGGCCACCCGTTCATTTCCGCTCTCCTGCTCATCAGGGGGTGGGGGCCGGCCCTGCCGACCGGCCCCACTCCGTCAGTTCCCGTCGCGACGCGGCCCGGACTTCTTCTTCTTGTCCTTCTTCTTCAGCTCGGCCGGCGGGCGGGGGAGCTCTTCGCGCTTCTTCGGGAGGATGTTGTTGAACGGCATGACTCATGCCCTTTCTCTTGTTTTCCGCCGTGCGGCGCTTGCAGAGAGAAAACTATTTTCGGAAGTTGTCCGGCCGATATGCGAGGCCTGGGAATCGGATAAGTCGAATGACATGAATACCGGCCCGCCGACGGGGTATCCGCCGGGCCATGACCAGGCGATATGACGGATACGACAGGGTTGCGGTGGTGACGGGATCGGACTCCGGAATCGGCGAGGCGATAGCTGTCGCCCTGGCCCGGGGCGGGTTCGACGTGGGCGTCACCTACCGGTCCGACGACAGCGGGGCCAAGGCCACGGCCGAGAAGGTACGGGCGGCCGGGCGCCGCGCCGAGCTGCGCCGCCTCGACCTGACGGAGCTGCCGGGGGCGGCGGACGTGGTGGACGAGCTCGCCGACGCCCTGGGCGGTTTGGGTGTGCTGGTCAACTGCGCCGGCACGGGCATCTCGACGCCGGTACTCGACACCGGGTACGAGCAGTGGCGCGAAGTACTCGCGGTCGACCTGGACGGGCCGTTCCTCTGCGCGCAGCGGGCCGCCCGCCGGATGTCCGCCGCCGGCCGGGGCGGGCGGATCATCAACATCACCAGCGTGCACGAGCACGCCCCGCGGGTGGGCTCCGGCGCGTACTGCGCGGCCAAGGGCGGCCTCGGGCTGCTGACCAAGGTGATGGCGCAGGAGCTGGCGAGCCACGGCATCACCGTCAACGCGGTGGCGCCGGGCGAGATCGCCACGCCGATGACCGGCAACGACGACGTCGACCCGTTCACCGTGGACCGGCCCGGCATCCCGGCCGGCCGGCCGGGCGACGCCAACGAGGTGGCGGCGGTGGTCGCGATGCTGGCGGGGCCGGCGGCCGCGTACGTCACCGGCTCGTCCTGGGTCGTCGACGGCGGGATGCTGCTGATGGGCCCGCAGGCCGGCTCGCACCTGACAACCGACCAGTGGCGTGAGGGATAGACCACCCTCACCGGGGTATTCGGACGGCCTACCGAAGCCGAGGAGCAATCATGACCAAGGACGTCATCGACGTTCTGACCAGCGACCACCGGGACGTCACGGCCCTGATCGGGGAGATCTGGACGATCCGTGACCCGATGATGCGCCGCGATCTGACCGACACCGCGATCAGCGAGCTGGTCCGCCACGCCGTCGCCGAGGAGATGTACGTCTACCCGGCGATGAAGAAGTACCTGCCGGACGGCGAGAAGTCCGTCGAGCACGACGTCGAGGAGCACAAGGAGCTCGAGGAGACGATGAAGCGTCTCGAGGACGTCGACGTCTCCAGCCCCGAGTTCGACGAGGCGCTGCGCAAGCTCGAGGAGGTGCTGCGCGACCACGTGCAGGACGAGGAGAGCGAGCAGTTCCCCGAGCTGCGCCGGGTCGTGCCGGCCGACGAGCTGGTCGAGCTGGCCGGCAAGGTGGAGACGGCCAAGAAGCTGGCGCCGACCCGGCCGCACCCGAGCGCGCCGAACGCCGAGCTCTTCCACAAGCTCGTCGGCCCCGGCGTCGGCCTGGTCGACCGGCTGCGCGACAAGCTGACCGGGCGGGCCACGAAGTAGTCAGAAGGCGTACCGCACGCGGCAGTAGGGGATCCGCTCGGCGATCAGGCCGGTCAAGGCCTGCACGTAGGCGCCCTTGCTGCCGGTGCGGTAGCGCACGTTCCAGCTGCCGTTCTGCGACCGCTTCGGCTGTTGCAGCTCCGGGCGCCAGAGCAGTTCCTCCGCCTTGGGATGCCAGCCCAGGTTGACTTCGTGCAGGTCGCGGTTGTGGGTCAGGAAGATGACCTCGCAGGCGAGCTGCTGCTTGGCGGCGGCGCCGATCCCCGCGTCGAGCTGGCCGAACAGCTCGGCCCAGGCCTCGAGCCAGCCGTCACGCACCACGACCGGGCTGAAGTTCACGTGAACCTCGTAGCCGGCGGCCACGAAGTCGTCGATGGCGGCGATCCGCTCGGCGATCGGCGAGGTGCGGATGTCGAGCAGCTTCGCGTCGGCCTGCGGCATCAGCGAGAAGCGGACCCGGGTACGCCCTTGCGGATCCCAGTCGAGCAGATCCCGGTTGACGTACTTGGTGGCGAACGACGCCTTCGCGGTGGGGATCCACCGGAACAGCTCGACCAGGTCGCGGACGTTGTCGCTCAGGAGAGCGTCCACGCTGCAGTCGGAGTTCTCGCCGATGTCGTACACCCAGGCGAGCGGGTCACACTCGTTGCCGGCCGGCTTCACGCCCTGCCGGGCCGCGTGCCGCTGCACGTACCCGAGAATCTTGTCGATGTTGGCGAAGACTGTGATCGGGTTGGAGTAGCCCTTGTGCCGCGGCACGTAACAGTAGGCGCACGCCATCTGCGACAAAGTTTCGGACACTGACGCCCAAATAGAGCGACCTCGGAAGGGACCGTGAATCCCAACCGAGGTCATGACGGGAATCGGAGTCCCGCCGTGAGCCACAGTACCGAAGCGACGCCCCAGCACCCGCTAGCGGCCGTCCGTGAACTCATCCGCGACACCCGCGACCTGTCCGCCAACGAGCGGATGGTGTTGGTCGTGATCGCCACTCACAGCAACCGCGACGGGGACGCGTACCCCAGCGCGCAGACGATCGCTGACATCGTGGGGTGTTCGCTCCGCACCGTTCAGCGGGCCGTGGCCCGGCTGGTCAACCTTGGCCGCCTGGCCGTCCGTCGTGTCGCTGGAATCGCCTCGAACGTCTACCGGGTGCTTACTTCGGCGCCTCAACCGACTATGACAAGCGGCAACGAGGCAGCGTCAAAATCGAGCGCCGTTGCGTCAGCCCCAGTGACACCCGAAGTTCCGAAGTTCTCAGAAGGATCTAAGGGCGCTCCGCGCCGCGACTGGCGTCGCTTCCTCCCGTCCGGAGTCAAAAGCAACAACCCCGCATCGGGTACACAGCCGTTCCAGCGTCGCGGCGCCGCTCTTCCCCCGGCTGTCGGTGCTGACCGTTGCTCCCGGCACGTCGGGCAGCTCGCCGCGCACTGTGCGCCGTGCCGTTCGGAAGCCATCGGTGGTGTGGCATGAGGGACATCGATTGGGTCAAGGTCGCTGCCCGCGGTTCCGCCGTCGTGGTCGCCCTGGTCGCGGGCGCCTCATCGTTCCGGCACATCGCCGCCGTGAGCCTCCACTACGGCGAGGTTGCTGCGGTCGCCTACTCGCTGCCGTTCGCTATCGACGGTCTGCTCATCGTCGCCACGATGGCGATGATCGAGGACAAACGGGCCGGGCGGCGCATCCGCTGGTCGGCACGGGTCGCGTTCGTGTTCGGTGTGGTCGCTTCCCTCGGGGCGAACATCGCGTCCGCTCAGCCGTCCGCGGGGGCGCGGATCGTGGCCGCTGTTCCGGCCGTAGCGCTCCTGCTGGCGATTGAGGTTCTGTCGCGGTCCGGTGCGCCGGCCGACCAGGTAACCGGGGTCACGACCATCCCGGCATCGAAGTCGGCACCTGTGGCGGAACAACCGGCCGACCAGCCGGAACCCGCCGATGTTCCGGTCAACGAACCCCGGAACGTGATCAACATCGACCGCCCGACGCGTACCGTGAAACGTCGCCCGGCCGCCGAGACCCGCCGTCTCATAGCGGAACTTGAGGACAGCTTCCCCGGCATCACCCGCGCTGAGGTGGCTAAGCGCCTCGACCTCAGCGAACGTCGCATCCGGGCCGTGATGGCGGGTGTTGCGGCATGAACGGGGTTTGCACGTTCAGGTTCCACCGGGACAGCCGGTTCATCGAGCGCCGGATGATCCGGCTAGGGCTCGACCTCCCCGGGCTAGCGGAAGCCATCGGCGCCACCGAGGATGACGCGTTCGACTTCCTCTCAGGGCACGTCGACTACGGCGACGAGTTGCCCGATTCTGTCGGCCGGTTGCTGACACTGCTCGGGTGCGGCCTGGTCGACGTGGCCGACTATGACGGCGCCGCAGATGACGGTGAGGCGTACCGGATCATCAAGATCGAAGAATCCCGGCTGTTGGCCGTGGCAGGAAGGAACGATGAGTGACCGAAGATCACACGTACCGGGTCAAGGTCGAACGTGAGGGTAAGTACCTGACCGCAGAGGTTCAGGACGTGCCGGTGGCGACTTTCGCCGAGACGCCTGCCGGACTCGACTACATGGTTCGAGACGCGCTCGTGGGGACGTTCGACCTTCCCGCGGACGCTGCCAGCCGCTTCAACCTCATCTGGGAGTGGCCCGACGGGGAAGCCCCGGATTGGGCCTAAGTGCTGCGGATCGACCCACAAAGGAAGAGGGCGGCACTCGTGTGAGTGCCGCCTCCCAAGCCCTAGGGACCATCACCACCTTCCGCAGGCTGAAGCTGCGAAACCTGGCCGTCAGGCAGGTCTAGAGGTGGTGGCGTTGCTTGCCCCTCGATGACGGACGGATCAACCGACTCGCCGTCACGAGGCACCCGGTACTGGATGTCTGCTGTCAGTTTGAAATGCGTGGTCAGATCGGCGCTCAAGCGGATCATGAAGTCTACCGGTCGGCTACTGGTGTTCGCCTTGAGTATCCAAGCCAGTCCGACGAGGAGGACAATGATCGCCAGGAGAGCCCAAATCCACGAGTCGGGCTCTCGCACGTTCTGATCTCGCTAGCGGCCGAGCTTCAAGACGAAGCCGACCTTTCTGTGCGCCTCGAATTTGTTTGGTTAGTGTCCATAACTCACCCTTCCCTGACAGAGCAGCTAAAGGACGGATGTCCCTAAGTCTGCATCCCAGCGGCATCGGGCGCGGCGAACAGGGCGCCTTAGACCGCGGGGCGGCAGTACACCTGCCTAGCGGATCTTCGCTAACGCCACCCTCCCCTACTCGGTTGAGGGCGCGATGCGCAACCGCATGGGGCAAAGTCTGACACAAGATCACAATTTGTGGCAGTAATGTCCGCCACGGCTTGATGACCTTGACCGATTCGCTCACCCTGTCAGCATGCTTTGGTTTGCACCCGCGCCTAGCCCGACCCCCATTCTTAGCCCGACTCCCGTTCTAAGCCCTTCCCCCTCGCTGGCGCCGGCCACCGAGCAAGCCACCAATAATGCCAATCTCGCTCTAGTAGTCGCCGTTTTGGCCGCCGTGGCAAGCATTGTGGTAGCGGTCATCAACCACTTGACCGCGCGCAGCCGCGAGCGTGACCGATGGGAACTTGAGGAGAGGCGAGAAAAGGATCGGTGGGAGCGTGAGCGCGCGGAGCGACAGGAGCAATGGGAACGTGAAGACGCGGCCCGATGGCACCGCGAACGACTCGACGCATATTCAGCTTTGCTTACCAGTTTTACAAATTTTATTCGGCTAACCGAGGAACTGTTGCCACACCGACTTGACCCAAACGAGCGTTACGAGCCTTCGGTTGAAGATATGAAATCGATCCTGGAGGAATTTAAGACCCTTGACATTATTCATCGCAATATTGCGCTATGGGCGCCTCCGGCCCTGATGTCTAAGGTCTTAATTCTTGCGGGCGAATGCGCAGCGTCCGTAAACTCGCTTGTAGACATGGACGCAAACCCGATATCCAACAGTGAGGCTGGTAGGCGAATATCGCAGGATATTGAAGATCTCCAACGACAGTTGGATTACATCCAAACCGACGTGCGCTCAGAGTTGGGTATCACCAATCCGATGCGCCTTAGGGATCACTCAGCCTCGTGACCAATTAGTGTCGCAGAAGGCGGCGAGGGCGGTACGCACGGTCGGCACGCTCGACCTGAACTTGATGGCAACGGAACTGAGGAAACCAGCCGTGACACTCGCAGGCATCGGGAATCCAATCCCGCTCGACCTCAGCGGGTGTCCGGCCTTGCTGCCCGACCGCTAGCCGCTTCAGGTATCCCGCGGTGTGCTCATGCTGGAAGGCGCCAGACATAGCCATCTGTGCCGCGTGCCTAGCTTTCTCGATGCTCATGCCGCCACCCCGGCGCCGGCCGCCCGCTGTTCCGCCTCACGTCGGCTTTCCTCAGTGAGGATGTAGCGGAAGAACGCACGCCACATCTTCGAGTTCTCCCGCCAACTATTCTCTTCCCGTGAGCAGACGCTGAGATGTTCCATTCGGACGCATCGGCGCTCATGGCAAAGATGGTCAACCGTCTTGCCTTCGACGTTCATCCCGTAGTAGGCGGCCATCAAACGATGGACATACTCGGCCTTGCCCTGATGACGGATGACACCATACCCGTTCTTTGTGGCGGCGCCGGTCCAATAGACGCAACCCCCATCGAGGGGATGGAAAATCGCGCAGCGCTCTAGGATGCGCTCATGGATAGGACGATTCACGGAAACTCCAAAACGTTAGTAATTTCGTACAACTGAGTAGGCAAAAAGAGAAAGGGGCCGGGACCGAAGTCCCGAACCCCTAAACCCCTGCCGCTACCGCTCTCTCAACCCCGGAACACCCACCCGTGAACCGAAAGAACGCCACCAAAGGCGAAAGGAAGAAAGCCCTCTGATGACGCTTTCACGGATCACGGAACCGGCCTAGGGAGAGGCTAGAATCCCTAGACCGGAACCGCATTTTCCTAATTAGCTAGCCGCTGCGACAATCCGCTGAACCGAGGTAGCCTCAGCAGCGAAAGAACCCGCGATCCGGTAGGTAGCGCGGTAGCCGATGGTGTCGCTGTCGAACTTCCACTGATCCGACTTAGCAAGTCGGATGTCACGACGGATGCCGCAGAAAATCCGGGAAGCGTCCGCGACGATCACCGTGCGCGCCGGAACGTTGTTCGACACCAGCAGCGGGAGACCCATGGCCGCACGCGCAGGATCGGCCGTAACCGACTGCGCCAGGAAAGCGCCCGTAGCGCCGTTCTCGCGCTCGGACACAAGCGCTGTCCACATGTCGACGGAAGCCCAAATCACGGTGGGAGTGCTGCCAGTAGCGGCAATCCGGCCGTAGGCAGCGATCACATCAGCCCACGTGACGGTGGTCTTGCCGGTCGAAAGAGTGGTGACCGCCGAGTTACCCGCGGCCGTCAGTCCCAGTAGCGCGGTCGCGCTGCCAGCACCGGAGAACGCATCCTTATCGACCACCTGACCGATGTCCCGAACCAGGGTGTCACCGACCAGCGCCTCAACATCAACGCTGGCATCCTCGATCACCTCGGAGCTAGCGCGGTAGAGAGCCGCGTACTTCACCGGGGTAAGCGACGGGCCAGCGAACGTAAGCGAACCCTCGGGAATCGCGTTCCCCTCACCGACCACCGCGGGATCGGTCGAGGCGGTGAGCTGAGGAATGACGAACTTAGCGCCATCGAACGGGATCACACGCAGACCCGGCGCCTGCATAAATACAGACTGGTTGCGCAGCTTGTCGATCCACTCAGAGGCAACCTTGGTGGGGACGGCGTAGCCGCCGGCCGCGGGCGAGCCCTCAGCGACCAGGGCGCGCCACTCGTTCTCGGTGGGGACGATGCTCCGCCACTCCATAGAGTTGCGGCTGTTGCGGTTCGTGCCGGCCACCATCCGTGCGGCCTCAGCGTTCAGTTCCTTAATCCGAAGCTCGGACTCGGCCGCCTTCACGTGACCCCGAGCCTCAGCCTCAAGGTCATCCATCTGCCGATCGATCGACTCAATCCGGGAACGCTTGTCAGCGTTCGATAGAGAACCGTCGTTAGCGACGTTCTTACGCTGCTCGAAAAGCGCGGCACGCTGATTAAGGGCAGTGTCGGCAAGAGCCATGAAATCCATTACGGGTGTTGCTCCAATACGGGGTGACGCCCAACAGTCGGTAGCGGCCGACTTGAAAAGGGCATGAAAAAAGGCCCCACCGGATCGGTGAGGCCCTAAGGAGTGGTGCTAGTCAGTTATGGCTGACTCAAACCGTGAGGAACGGTCGACCGTTCTCATCGACGGAAATCCCGGTCTCTTCGCGTAGCAAGAGTTCGTCATGTGCTGCCGAACCGATGACGCCATAGAGAGCTAGGCACGGATCGTTGTTCTCGACAGCCTCAGAGGCTCGCACAGAGAACTCACGCATGATCCGGATGAGATCAGGTGTAGGGATCTCGAACATCGCTGTCACGGCCGTGTGCTTCATTGGATGCCTATCTGGTATACGGCAGAAAGTTAGAACCCCGGCGGGTTCGGGTAACCAGTTCGAACCCCCGGGGAGTGCCTGGTTTTGATCCCCCGCGCAACCAGGAAGCGCGGCTGTGTGCCCTCTGCGGCTAACTAACAGAAGTCTTTGCGGCCGCTCTAGGCGGCGCCCTCAGCGGGAAAGTAAGCGGCGCGGAACTCTTGCCGGCCGCGGTTATAGACCGCATCCCAGTGAGCTTGACGTTCGGTGGCTTCACGAACGTTCTTGGCCTTACGGCGGCATTCCGGACCGCAATAGCGCGGATGCCTACCTGTGGCGCCGTTACGCGCGACCTCGGCGGCGCAAACCCAACAGTGGCGAATCATGTCTTCCCCTCAAGGTTACCGAGGGGAACACCCTCACTAAGTTCATCCGGCTACAAACGGCGGTTTCGTAGTCGGAAACTCCGGTGACCTGCGCAACACTTTTTGACGCGCTTACCGCCTCACTTAATACATCCACTTCCAAACAGTGGAATCGGAAGTAGAACCTCGTAAATGAGACCGAGGTCACCCACGGACCGCCGTAGGTTCCCACTATGTATTTCCGGTTAAAAACGCGGCAACCTTAACCATTCCAAATTGAATGAGTTGCAGGTCACAGGTTTCTGCGCTCTTGCGGCGCGGTTTCCTAACCCACAAGTTCGGGGCGCACCCCTCAGACTTACGCGACGCAAGGGCGATGGGTCCTTCCGGGGATCGACCAAAGTCTTAGACCCGCCGCCCGGCCACCTAGGATGACCCGATGGAACTCAAGCGTTTGAAGCCCGGGGAGTACCCCAGCGGTGGCAATTGGGACAAAGGCGGCTGCGTCATAACGACTCTGCAAATGTACGAGCGCATTCAACGGCGGCGAGCCCGGGAGGAAGCCGCACGAGCAGCAAGCGAGAGCAGCCCAGGCGGGGAGCCTACGCAGGCTCGCACCCATGGTGGTTGAGGGTTGCGCCGAGGGGTAGGCGCTTAGATCCCCTGGTGTTGCCAACAGGCAGACACAACCATGGTTGCCAGCGTTCTAGCTGGCACACCCATCGGATCACCTCTCGGTGGTGATCCTGAACTAGGTAACCCACATGGGTTCCCCTGAAGGAACCCTAGATAGTTTAGTTCTAATAACCAATCCCTTTAGGGATTGGTATTACTTGTGGTCCCCTGAGGGAACCCTTCAGGGAAGCTGAGGCGAAACACGTTGGTGTCACCACGCCCGATGGTGTGGTGTTCCTCGGTTAGCCACCCGTCCTCGACCAGGGCGCGGACGTAGGCGCCTACCTTCTTGTCTCCACCCCGAGGGCTGAACCCGAGCCTGTCAGCCAGCGTCGGGTAGGACGGCCGGATGTTGCGGCCGTACCGATCCCCGTACGTGCTCAGCACGAACGCCACGGCTAGCCGGGTGCTGAGGGATTGGCGCTCCCGCTTGACGGCGGGCGCGTTCCTGATGGCGTACTGCCAACCCCGGACGTTCACCCCGCCGGCCGCGGGCACATCCGGTGTTCGCTTCCCCCCGTGTTGCACGGGAAGATCATTTGAGGCACCTAGGGTCGCCGTAGGCGCGTCAGAACGGCCCGATGGGTACCCGGCATAGGGTTGATGATCTTGGACGCTCTCAGAGGCGCTGAGGGCTTCTTCTGCTCTGATCGGCTCACACCAGCCAACCTCAGTGCAAACCCAGATGCGCCCCTCGGAATCGAGAACCATGGGCGCCCCGTGGTCACAGGTAGGAACGTTGACAGGAACAAACAGGGGGCACCTCCGAGGTGGGTTGGGATTGGCAGACACCGGACCCTATGCCGGGGTCCGCCTCAGGTTCACCAAGCAAACGTAGGGCACACGCCGATAAGGATCACGCATGTCGATACAAAGAAACCCCCGCGGGTTGACCCACGGAGGTTCTGATATCCGCTTCGGATTACGTGGCGGCGGGAGCGTCCGCCATCAGTATCGAGCGCCCGTACTTCGCCGCGTGTTCAAATTGTTTCGCCGTGACTTCGTACGCTTCATCATCAATGGGCAGTGGCCTAAGTCGGCCCCGACGATCGTACGCATGAATATAGATGGGGGTCGCTGGAGCTGGGTTCGAGCCCGCGGGGAACACAACGACTTTCGGTAGCAGATCCCGAAGGAACAGCCGCTTCTGTTCGATCGACGCGTCGTCGAATTGCTCCCGGCTAGCCGGTTGAAGCCGAGCTGCGCGCTCGGTTTCCTCGACCGACTCGGCTAGCATCTGCTCAATTTCAGCAATCCGCTTTTCGATATTCTCGGTTCCGGACTCTAGCTGAAACAGCCGAATCTTGCGGCGGTTGTACGAGTCCGTCAATTGAATGAGCTCTTCATCCAAGTTCTTGCGCTCCTTGTCAAGCGCCTCACGGTCGATCGTCTTTAGCGGCCCGATAGCGTCCGCGAAATCCTCAGAGGTGAGCAGGCTGACAAGCAGATCCGTTAGGTATTCATCGATCGGCGCGGCGTTCAGTGAGATATGCCGATTGAGGCACTTGTACGTTCGCCGCCGGTCTGCCGGCCGGTTCCTGCCAGCGTTCGCTACGCCCGTCTTGAGCGTGTCCCCACAGATGCCGCACTCGATGATCCCAGGCCCGAGATAGCGAACGTGATTACCCGCCTTGTTCCGTGTCCTCGTGAGGACATTGACCAGGTCTTGCCAATCCTCGAAAGGAATGATGGGCTCCCAGTTGCCCATCGTTAGCTCATTCTTGTAGCGCGCCTGATAGTTGGGCTTGTCTTTATCGTTGCTCTTTTTCTTCACAAGAATAGTGCTGGGATTGTACGCTAAGCGGCCAGCGATGTGCGGGTTAGTCAGCGTCCACTTGACGGTAGGGAAGCGGTACGGAGTCTTCGTCTTTGGGGTGACAAAGCCACGGTTGTTCCATTCCCGCGCAACGCTGGCAAGCGTACCGCCGGCCATAACATGATTAGCTGCCCACCGGATAGCGTTGGCCTCATCCGGCACCTGCACAAAAGTCTGTTCGCCTTTAGCGTTCGTGCTAAATTCGTACCCAAAGGTACGAACACCCTTCAACGGAATCCCGTTAGCTACCTTGAAACGGTTTGTGGCCTTTTGGCGCCCGGACTTGTGCTCAACCTCGCCACGGGCAATCGCGCCTCGGATGCGGGCGTTCTCTCGCCCCCGGCTGGTGGTCAAGTCCAGATCACTCCCCGCTGTGAAGTACACGGGAACGGCTTCCGGCTGAAGAACGTCGATCAAGTCCTCAAGCTCGCGTGGCTGACGAACCAGCCTGTCATCATCACGGCACACGATCCGGACCACGCGCCCGGCCCCAGCGTCGGCTAGTAGCGCTTCGTAGTCCTCCCGGACCTTGGACGTGTCAGACGCGGACGACTCGTCCGCGTACACCACAACGGGCTCCGTCCACCCCTGGTGCTCGATGTACGCGAGACCGTCCGCGTGCTGTGCCGCGATCGACACTGACACCGTTGAGCGCTTGGACAGCCGCAGGTAGAGGGCCGTCCAGTTTCCCGAGGTAGGACGTTGTTTCCGGGGGATCATGGTCAACATCGTGACATGCGGCTACGATGGCGCCAAGTGCTACGAAATTTTGTAGCAGTTGGGGCAGGCCATGGCACAGCCGTTGGCCGTCGACGGCGCGATGAAGTCGGCTGAGCGCCCGTTGGGACGGGCGCTCAGCGACTTCTTCACCCCGAGGACGAGTGCCTCTTGCTTTATACGTACCCACCGATTCACGTTTGACTCATCCCCATACAACTCGGGGATGCGATTGTGGGTCTCCACCTCCACCAGCGTGGCGCCCGGAAACCGCGCCAGGACCTCTTTGCCGCGCGGCAACTCGGCCGCGGCGGCCTCGTAATAGATCCGGCTGACGTCTAGCACGAAACCCACCGTACCTAGTCGAAGTCCACCGATCGTCCCAGCTCGGCCCACCGCGCGTCCTCCGCGTTGAGGATCGCCATCTCGCGGCGCACGAGGTCGACGGCGTCGCGGCCCAGCGGCAGGTGCAGCGGCGGCTCCTCCATGGCGGTCACGTCGAGCAGGACCCGTGCCACCTTGACCGGGTCGATCGGCTCCCGGCCGCCCCGCCCGCGCAGGAACTCGCCCATCGCGCCCACGGTGGCCGCGTAGTTCTCCGAGACGGGCGGGATCTCCATCGACGAGCCCGACCAGTCCGTACGCATGGCGCCCGGCTCCGCCAGCGTGACCTTCACCCCCAGCGGCCCGGTCTCCTTGGCCAGCACACCGGAGAAGCCCTCGACGGCCCACTTGCCCGACTGGTAGGCGCCCACGCCCGGCGCCGTACCCCGCCCGCCGACCGAGGTCACCTGGATGAAGTGCCCGGCGCGCCGCTGGACGAAGTGCGGCAGCGCGGCCTTGGTCACGTACACAGTTCCGTAGAAGACCGAGTCCATCTGGGCGCGGAAGTCGTCCAGCGTGATGTCCTCGATCGGCACGAGGTTCGCGTAGCCCGCGTTGTTGACGACGACGTCGAGGTGCCCGAAGGCTTCGATCGCCGCGTCGACCGCCTCTTGCGCCCGCGCCGCGTCGGTGACGTCGAGGGTCAAGGGCAATAGCCGTTTCCCGTACGTCTCGACGAGGTCGCCGAACGCGCCGATGTTCCGCGCGGTGGCCGCGACGTGATGCCCGGCGGCGAGGGCTTCCTCGACGATCGCGCGCCCGAGGCCGCGGGAACTACCGGTGACAAACCAGTTCATCGCTGTCTCCTTTGTTGTCGTCCCGCAACCGAAGTTAACGCAATGATGTTGCGTTATCTTGGTGTCATGCCACACACCTTTCAGCGCGCCCGCTCGGTCGAGGCGAAAGAGGAGCGCACCGCCGCCCTGCTCACCGCCGCCCGGGCGCTCGCCACGCCCCAGGGGCTCCGAACCGTCACGCTGACCGAGATCGCTCAGGCCGCGGGCGTCCATGTCTCGGGCGTACGCCGGTACTTCGGCTCCCGTGAGGAGATCTTCCTGACCCTGGCCGCCGAGGAGTGGACCGCATGGGCGCACGCCGTCGAGGCCCGCCTGGAACCGGCGGACCTGGCCGGAACGCTGGCGGAGACGCTGGCCGAACGGCCGCTCTTCTGTGACCTGCTCGCGCACGTGCCGCTCAGTCTCGAGCGGGAGGTGTCGGCCGAGGCCGTCCACGCCTACAAGCTCGCCGCCCTGGCCGCCCTGGAGGTGCTGCTCGACGCCATCAGCGGCGTCACCTCCCTGTCCCGGGAGGCCGCACAGGACCTCGTCGCGGCGGTCACGAGCATCGCGGGCAGTCTGTGGCAGATCTCCCATCCGCCGGCCACGCTGGCCCGGCTGTACGCCGAGGACGAGCGGGTGGCCCACGCCGCCTCGGACTTCACGGCCCGGCTGGCCCGCCTGACCGGGGCTCTGGTGCGGGGCCTGGAGTCGCCGCGGCGCTAGGCAGGGGCGCCCCGACGACGAGCTCGTTCGCGGCCGCGGCGGCCAAGGCCTCGGACAGCACGGCCCGCTCGGGGCGGCCCTGCCGGGCGGCCAGGGCGGCCACGTCGGCGAACTCGGGCATGACCTGCACTATCACCCCGTCGAGGTGCCCGACTTTGATCGGCACGGAGACCCCCCCGACGTCGACCGGGACGAAGAGACGGGGCAGGGCGGTCTTGGCGCGCGGGGACTCCCGTACACCCAATGTGGTGGTCTCCTGGAAGATCCTGGCCCGCAGCGCCGGCGCCGCCGAGGGATCGCAGAGCACGCTCAGGGTGTGCGCGGGCCGTCCCTTCTTCATCAGGATGGGCACCAGCCAGGCGTCCGAGGCGCCGGCGGCCATCAGCCCCTCGACGACGCCCGGCCACAGCCGCGGGTCGAGGTCGTCCACGTTCGCCTCGAGCAGGACGGCCGGTTCGGCCGGACCGGCGGTTTCCGTACGGCCGACGAAGACCCGGACGACGTTCGGGCGGCCCGGGGTGTCGCGGCCGCCGGCACCGACGCCGGTCGCGTCCACACTCATGGCCGGAAGATCCTCACACCGGGCGGCCAGGGCCCGGATGACGGCCATGCCGGTCGGTGTCGCCAGTTCGCCGGTGCCGCCCGCGCGGATCCGCCAGTCCCGGGAGAGCTCGGCCACGGCCGGCGGCGGGACGGGTAGTTCACCGTGGGCGGTCCGCACCCGGCCGGAGCCGACCGCGACCTCACCCGCCGACACTGTGCCGGCCCCCAGGTCGTCCAGGGCGGCGCACACCCCGACCACGTCGGCGATCGAGTCGAGGGCGCCGACCTCGTGGAAGTGCACGTCCTCGGGGGGCACGCCGTGCACGGTGGCTTCGGCTTCGGCCAGCCGCGCGAAGACGGCCAGGGCCCGCTCACGGACGCCCGGAGGCAGATCGGCGGCCGCGAGCAGGTCGCGGATTCCCTGCCACGTCCGGTGCGGCGGGTTGCCGGCCAGGGGCCGCACCTCCGCTTTCACCGCTCGCAGACCGGCGCGCGAGACGGTCCGCATGCCGATCTCCACCGACCCCGGGACGACCGCCTCGACGGCTGCCCGGATGGCGTCGAGACCGGCACCGGCGTCGTGCAGGGCCGCGAGCAGCATGTCCCCCGCCACCCCGGCCGAGGCGTCGATCCAGGCGTGCCTCATGCGGCAGCCGCGATCTGGGCCGCGAGATGACCCGCCCCGTAGCCGTTGTCGATGTTCACGACGGCGACGCCGGGGGCGCAGGCGTTGAGCATGGACAGCAGCGGGGCCAGGCCACCGAAGGCCGCGCCGTAGCCCACCGAGGTCGGCAGGGCCACGACCGGCGCCGCGATCAGGCCGGCGACCACGCTGGGCAGCGCCCCGTCCATGCCCGCGGCGACCACGACGACCCGGGCCCGGCGCAGGAGCGGCAGGTGGGCGAGCACCCGGTGCAGCCCGGCGACCCCGACGTCGACGACCAGTTCGGTCTCCCGGCCCAGATACCGCGCGGTGTGCATCGCCTCCTTGGCGACCCGCAGGTCGGAGGTGCCGGCCGCCACCACCACGACCAGCCCGCCGGACGGCTCGGGTGGCTCCGGCGGATGGGCCAGCAGCCCCGCGTCCGGGTCGTGGAAGGCGTCCGGCCGCTCCCGCAGAACCGCTGAAGCGTGCTCGTCGCCGGCCCGGGTGAACAACGTGACGCCCGCTCCCCCACCGGTCGCGGCGATGGCCGCGACCTGCGCCGGCGTCTTGCCTTCGCAGTACACGGCCTCGGGATATCCCCGCCGGGCATACCGTTCGGCGTCCAGCCGGGCGAATTCCTCGATGTCGACGGGATCAGGCATGGGCGGCCGTGACCAGGGGGAGGGTGAAGGCGCCGGACTGGATGCCGGTGGCCAGGTCGAGGGCGGCGAAGCGGAACCCCGCGGCGACGATCGCGGCGTGGATGTCCTCGCGCAGGGTGGTGACGGCGCGGACCAGGTCGGCGGCGGGGAGTTCGACGCGGGCCACGTCGCCGTGGTGGCGTACCCGCAGGTCGCCCAGGCCGAGCCGGCGCAGAGCGGCCTCGGCGGCCTCGATCTGGCCCAGCTTCTCCCTGGTCACCGGGGTGAAGTGCGGGATGCGGGAGGCCAGGCAGGGCGCGGCCGGCTTGTCGGCGCTGGGCAGGCCGAACGCGCGGGCCAGGCCGCGCACCGCCGCCTTGTCCAGGCCCAGGTCGGCGAGGGGGCGCAGCACGCGGTGGTCGGCCGCCGCGCGGCTGCCGGGGCGGTCGGGGCGGCGGGCGTCGTCGGCGTTCTCGCCGTAGGCGACCGCGTCCAGGCCGTGCGCCGCCACCACCTCGTCGTCGATGCGGGTGAAGAGCTCGTGCTTGCAGTGGAAGCAGCGGTCCGGCCCGTTCGCCTGATATGCCGCCACCTCACCCTCATTGGTGCGGATCTCCACGACGGGAACGCCGATGTGCCGGGCCACCTCGTGGGCGCCGGCCCGCTCGTCGGCGGCCAGACTGGGTGAGACCCCGAGGATCGCCACCACGCGCCCGGGGCCCAGCACCCGGACGGCCAGCGCCAGCAGCACCGACGAGTCGACCCCGCCGGAGAAGGCCACCCCGAGCCGCTCGACGCCGTCGAGCAGTTCGGCGATCCGCCCGGCGACGTCATCGGGGAAGGCGGTGGGATGATCGGTCATGATCCTTATTTGATGCCCGGGGTGGGCGGGACGGCAAGCGGTTGCCACATGTTGCGGGAGGTGTGTGGTGGCTGAGCGGGCCCCGACGATCTACGACGTGGCCCGGGCGGCCGGGGTGGCCGCGTCGACCGTGTCGCGGGCGTTCGCGCGGCCGGGGCGGGTCAACTACGAGACGGCGGAGCGGATCCGGCGGGTGGCGGCCGAGCTCGGCTACCGGGCTCATCCGCTGGCACGGGAGCTGCCGTCCGGGCGTACCCACATGATCGGTCTTGGCGTCGCCGACATCGGGAACCCTTTCTACACCGAGATCATCCGCGGGGCGCAGGACGCGGCCACCGAGGCCGGCTACACGCTGATGCTGACCGACGCCCGCGAGTCGGGCACCCGGGAGCGGGAGGGGCTGGAACGGGCCCTCCCGGCCGTCGACGGGCTGGTGCTGGCCACCTCGCGCATGTCGGACTCGGCGATCCGGGCCCTCGCCAAGCAGCGGCCCGTGGTGGTGCTCAACCGGGCGGTGGCCGACGTGCCCAGCGTCATCTCCGACAACCCGGACGGTGTCCGCCGGGCGGTCGCGCACCTGGCCGATTCGGGGCACCGGGACATCACCTACCTGGCCGGGCCGGAGGCGTCGTGGGCGGACGGGATCCGCTGGCGCGCGCTGCGGGAGCTGGCGCCGGGCAGCCGGCGTCTGGGCCCGTACGCGCCGAGCGTGTCCGGCGGCGCGGAGGCCGCCGCCGACCTCGCGCGGCAGCCGGCCGGCGCCGTTCTGGCCTACAACGACGCGATGGCGATCGGGCTGATCCGGCGGCTCACGGCGATGGGCGCGCGGGTGCCGCGGGACGTCAGCGTGGTCAGCTTCGACAACATCGAGGCGGCCGAACTGGTGACGCCGGCCCTGACCACCGTGGCGGCGCCGCTGCGGGCGATGGGGCGTACGGCCGTCACGACCGTGCTGGCCATCGCGGACGGCGCCGTGCCGCGCACCACCGGGCCGCTGGTGTTGCCCTCGCGGCTGGTCGTGCGGACGTCGACGGCTCAGCGCAGCCGGAACAGGACCTCGCCGGCCTGGGGCACGACGAACGCGCCCGGATCGTCGAGGCGCACCGAGGCCGGGTCGAGATAGTCCAGGTTCGCGGCCCGTACGACGTCCTCGGGGATCCCGGTCGCCAGCGTGACCGTCACGCGGAGCCGTTCGCCCGCGACCGGGTCGTACGTGCCCGCCCCGCGCAGGTGGGTCGAGTGGGCCAGCACGCCCCAGTGGTAGCCCTTGAACCGGTCCCACTGCTTCAGGAAGTAGTCGCGGCAGTGGTACCCGATCTTCTCGATCTCGGGGTGCATGGCGGCGATCCGGGTGATGTGCGGCGCGTACAGGATGACCTGTCCCCCGTCGGCCACGACCGGCTCCACCTTGTAGAAGCCCTTCGCGCCGGTCCACATGTCGTCGTACTTCGTGGGGATGATCGACAAGACCTTCGAGACCGGGGCGTCGAGATAGCGTACGTGGGTCTCGGCCGACACTTCGGCCGCCGCGGCCCACGCTTGTTCGGGGGAGCCGAGCGCGGCCGCGTGCAGGGCGCCCGTTCCGGACTGCACGACCAGGCAGAGCGCCAGCCGGCGGCTCGGGATCAGCGCCGCCGCCTGGTCGATGAGGGCCCGTACGGGCGTCACCCCGCGCGTGCCGATGATGGAGGCGCTGGTGATGAGGGCGCCCAGCCAATGCGAGAAGTCGATGATCTCCTGCCCGGCCACCCCCGGGAAGAAGTACTTGTTGCCGCCGGAGAAGCCGACCACCTCGTGCGGGAAGACCGGCCCGATGACCAGGCACACGTCGTGCTCGACCACGGCCCGGTTGAGCACCACGTCGACGTCCTGGCTCATCCGGCCCTCGGACAGCTCGGCGACCCGGGCCGCCGGGATGACCCCGATCGAGGTCAGCGCCGACGGCTGCCACCACTCGTGGTTGCGGACGTCGAAGCCCTCGTACGGGCCGCCGAGGTGCGCGGCCAGCTGGTCCTCGGTCATCGGGGCGTGGGTGCCGAGCGCGACCAGCACCGTCACGTGCGAAGCGCGCCCGTGCAGGGCCTCGTGCACCGCCGAGAGCAGCATCGGCAGCGGGCAGCTCCGGGTCCCGTCCGGCACGATGACGCAGACGCTGCGCCCGTCCAGGTCGTGCGAGGCGAGGGTACGCAGGACGTAGTCGCGCACGGCCGCGTCGTCCAGGGTGACGTCCGGGCCGCCGAGGAGCTCGATCATGGCTCCACCCTGCGCCCGGACGCCGTGCCGGGGCAAGCGGACCGGGCAACACATGGCAACCGCTTGCCGTGCCCGCCCCGCGAGGGAAACCTCGATCTCATGGCGATGCGTGAGGACCGGCTGCTGCCGGCGGATCCGGCGGTACGGCCCGTGGCGCGGCGGCTCTACGAGGCGGTCCGCGACCTGCCGATCATCTCCCCCCATGGCCACGTGGACCCTCGGATGCTGCTGGCCGACGAGCCGTTCACCGACCCCACGGCCCTGTTCATCACCCCCGACCACTACGTGACCCGGCTGCTGCACGCCGGCGGCGTCACGCTGGACCGCCTCGGCGTGGGCCAGGGCCCGTTGACCGAGCAAAGGTCGAGGGAGGCCTGGCGGCTGCTCTGTGCCAACTGGGCGCTGCTGCGCGGCACTCCGGTGCGGTACTGGCTGGAAACCGAGTTCGCCGGCATCTACGGCATCACCGAGCGGCCGTCGGCCGGGAACGCGGACGACCTCTACGACCGGATCGCCGGCGCCGCCAAGCGGCCCCAGGAACTGTTGAACGGCTTCGGCATCGAGTTCCTGGCCACCACCGACGACCCGGCCGACGACCTCGGCCCGCACCGCGAGCTGGCCCGGACCGTGAAGACCCGGGTCGCGCCGACCTTCCGCCCCGACGCCTATCTCGAGCCGGCCGCCCCCGGCTGGGCCGGGAAGGTGGAACGTCTGGGTGCCGCCGCCGACACGGACGTCTCCCACTATCAGGGCTATCTGGCCGCTCTGGAGAGCCGGCGCCGCCACTTCAAGGCGAACGGGGCCGTGTCGGCCGACCACAGCCACGCCGACGCCCGGGCCGAGCCCGTCGACCACCCGGAACGCCTCTACGAGAAGGCGCTGCGGGGCGAGATCTCGGCCGAGGAGGGCGCCGCCTTCCGCCGCCACATGATGCTTCAGATGGCCCGGATGTCGGCCGAGGACGGCCTGGTGATGACGTTGCACCCGGGCATCCACCGCAACCATCACCCACCGACCTTCCAGCGGTACGGGCCGGACACCGGCCACGACATCCCGACCACCGTCGAGTTCACCCGGGCGCTGGCGCCCCTGCTGGCCCGGCACGGCACCGACCCCGGCTTCCACCTCGTGCTGTTCACCGTCGACGCCACCGTCTACAGCCGCGAGATCGCCCCGCTGGCCGGCTTCTACCCGTCGGTCTACGCCGGCGTGCCCTGGTGGTTCCTCGACAACCCGTCGGCCATCCGGCACTTCCAGGAGTCGGTCACCGAGATCGCCGGGTTCAGCCGCCTGTCCGGCTTCATCGACGACACCCGCGCGCTCTGCTCGATTCCGGCCCGGCACGACATGTCCCGCCGCCTCGACGCCGGCTATCTGGCCGGCCTGGTGTGCACCCACCGCCTCGACGAGGACGAGGCCCTGGAAACGCTCACCGCCCTCGTCACCGACCAGCCCCGGAAGGTCTTCAAGCTGTGATCGTCCACCTCGGACTCGGCAACTTCTTCCGCGCGCACCAGGCCTGGTACACGGCCGAGGCGAACGACGGCTGGGACATCGCCGCCTTCACCGGCCGCTCCGCGCATGCCCCGGACCCGCGGTACAAGCTGGTCACCCGTGGCCCGGAGACCGACGACGTCTCCTGGCCGGACGCCATCCGCGAGACGCATCCCGGCACCGACACGGCCGCCTGGGAAAGGCTCGTGGCCGACCGGGAAACGGCCATCGTGACTCTCACGGTCACCGAGAAGGCGTACGCGGGTGAGGACGTACCCGCCCGCCTGGTCAGGGGCCTGGCCGCGCGCAAGGACCGGGGAAGCGGCCCGATCGCGATCGTGCCCTGCGACAACCTGCCCGGCAACGGCGCCGTCACCCGCCGCGTGGTTCTCCGGTCGGCCCGCCGGACGGATCCGGCCCTGGCCGGCTGGATCGAGGAGAACGTCTCCTTCGTGTCCACCATGGTCGACCGGATCACGCCGGCCTCGACGGCGCCGGAGGTCGTCACCGAGCCGTACCACGAATGGGTCCTGCAGGGTGACTTCCCGGCCGGCCGGCCGGCCTGGGACACCGTCGGAGCTCGCTTCGTCGACGACGTGCTCCCCCACGAGCAGCGCAAATTGTGGCTGCTCAACGGCGGCCACTCGCTGCTGGCGTACGTGGGAAGCGCCCGCGGCCTGACCACCGTGGCCGAGGCCGTGGACGACCCGGAGTGCCGGGCCCGGCTGGAGACCTGGTGGGACGAGGCGGCCGCCGCGCTGCCGCTGCCCGCCGGCGAGGTCCGCGACTACCGGGCGGCGCTGGTCGAGCGCTGGAAGAACGCCCGTATCCGGCACCTGCTGGCGCAGATCGCCATGGACGGCTCGCAGAAGATCCCGGTCCGTGTCCTGCCGGTGCTGCGGTGGTCGCGGGAGCGCGAGAGCCTGCCGCACGGCGCGATCGGCATCCTGGCCGCCTGGCTCCGGCACCTGCACGGCGCCGGCGCCCCGGTCGACGACACCGGCGCGGCCCGCTTCGCGGCCGCGACCACCGCCCGCGAACTGCTCGGCCTGCTGGATCCCGCGCTCGCCGCCGACGACGGCCTGGTGGCCGCCCTCGACGACGAGCTGGGGGTCAGCTCACGGTGATCGTCCCGCTCGCGGAGCGGGTGCAGCGGACCGAACGGGCGGTGGCGACCGCGGCCCCGGACAGGCACTGGGCGAGGACGGCGTGGCCGGCCGCGTTCGGGTGCCACGACTCCTGGCAGGTCTGGAAGTAGGTGACGCAGGCGTTGGCGATCCGCTGGATGTCGAGCTTGTCGAGCCCGGCCAGGTCGGTCAGGAACACACCGGTCGGCCCGTCCTGCAACCGGATCGGCGTGGCCAGCGCGTTGCCGGGGCTGCCGGCCCGCTCACAGAGCCGGGCCCCGTCGAAGGCCGACTGCACGTTCAGGTACACCAGGTCGGGGAACTCGGTGCTGAGCGTGCCGTGCACGCCGGCCACGAGCGTGCCCAGGCCGGCCGAGAACGTGTGCCCCGGGCCGAGGCTGGCCCGGTGGATCGGGCAGCCCGCCCGGTACCGCTCGGCGCCCAGGGCCCGGAACTTGTCGCGGTCGTCGGCCCGGCCGTCCTCGGCGTGCAGGCTGCTCTCGAGCTCGGTCGGCAGCGGGTTCGTGTAGTCCTGGAAGACGACGCGGTGCACGCCGTCGGCGTCGATCTCGTCGAGCGTACGGAGAATGGCCCGGACCGCCGTGACCGTCTCGGCCTGGGCCGCCGTCAGCTGGGCCGGCGTGGCCAGGTCGCCGGGCGCGCACGGTTCCTGCGGCACCGGCCCGCCGAGATAGGCCCAGAACTCCCACCACCCGGTCCAGGCGTCGGCCACGAACCGGTTGGCGCACTTGACCGCCACGTCGCCGAAGGTGAACGACGAGTTGTTCGAGCCGAGGCCGATCAGTACCAGGTCGATGTCGTGGGTGCGGCCGACCGCGCGCAGCTGGTCGAGCTGGGAGGCGACCGTGCGGCCCTTCTCGCGAGCGCTCGACGCGGTCGCGATGTCGGCCGGCTGCCCGCCGGAGCAGGCCAGGTTGAAGCGGTCCTGGATGCCCGGCAGGGTGGCCTTCAGCAGCGAGGCGTCGGCCGAGCGGTGACAGAAGTAGGCGTTGCTGTTGGCCGCCGACCACCCCGGGAAGGCTTGCGCCTGCCCGGAGGCGTCGACGACGGGCTGGTAGTTGCCGGCGCCCTCACCGCTGATGAAGCTGTCGCCGAGGGCGACGGCGGCGGTCGGGAGCGCGGCCCGCGCGGGGGCCTGGATCAGCAGGAGGGGGAGGAGGGTGAGGACAGCGGGGACGGCGAATCGGCGCCACATGTCCCCGATCGGATCACGTCGGTTAGATGAACGTCAATCCTTGCAGGACGCGTCGCAGGCGCCGAGCGGGATGACCACGTCGGCGCTGTCGCGCTCGGCCGGCCAGAAGCCGTCGAGGCTCACCGCGACCCACGGGCCGACCGGCGGCCGGCTCCAGTCCAGCCGGAACTCGCCGTAGTAGTCGACGTCCTTGGTGACCTCGGCGTCGTCGGTCCGCGGGGTCCAGTACCGGGTGGACAGCACGTACTTGCCGTGGTCGCGGCCCGGGAAGGCCATCGTGCCCGGCGTCCGGGTGACGGTGATCATCTGGTCGAGCACGACGGTCTCGGGCTCGGGCACGTCGAGCGAGGGCACGCCCTCGTCCGG
Organism: Actinoplanes sp. NPDC048988; assembly: GCF_043197815.1. NCBI lineage: Bacteria > Bacillati > Actinomycetota > Actinomycetes > Micromonosporales > Micromonosporaceae > Actinoplanes > Actinoplanes sp. NPDC048988. The sequence continues at coordinate 83,911 of NZ_JBICTW010000027.1, forward strand.
GACGACCTCGGCCAGCCGGTCGGAGAAGGCGTCCGGCTGGAACGGTTTGCCGTCCAGGGTCAGGCCGGTGTTCCAGGCCGCGCCCTCGCGCTTGGGCGGCGGCGAGGCGGCCAGCACGCGACGGTACAGAGCGGACGGTGGATTGCTTTCCGCGATGGGTGGGGCGTACGGATAGTCCAGCGGGGCGCCGAAGGCGAACCGCAAGGAGTGCACGCACGCGCCACGGAGCTCGAAAGCGACATCACTGAGCGGTTGACTCATGTCCGTATCCCCTCAAGATCGACAGTGACGAACAAGGACATTGACGAAAATGTCGAAATAGACGAAATTGGCGAGGTTGACGGCACGAACAATCCCGAACGAGCCGAGCGAACCCGACAGTAGGATCCGAAGGGTGGCGGCACAAGGCGTGACCGACGAGTCTGCGGTTACCCCCTCGTCACAGATCGTGAGCGAACTCGCCGCGACCTGGCGTTCCTACCTGCCCGACTACGCCCTCCGGCTTCGCGTGGCGACCGAGAGTGTCAGCAATCCGCCAATCACCCAGCGTGCCCAGGCGGTGGTCCTGTTCGCCGACGTCGTCGGCTTCACCGCCATGACGGAGAGCTTCGCCGGCTCCGGCGCCTACGGCACCGAGCAACTGACCAGGATCATCAATCACTGGTTCGAGCTGACCGCCGACACCATCGCCCGCTCCGGCGGCAGCGTGGTCGACTTCGCCGGCGACGCCCTCGTCGGCACCTTCCTGCACACGCCCGAGGACGCCCCCGAGGTGGCCCGCCGGGCCATCGAGTGCGCCGAGCTGATCCGCGCCGCCACCGCCGCGGTCGCGCCCGTCGAAACCCCGGACGGGCCGCTTTCGCTGACCATCCGGATCGGACTGGCCGGCGGCCCGTTGCAGGTGATGCTGGTCGGCGATCCCGCGATCCGCCTGCAACACCTGATCGCCGGCCCCGCGCTGGACGACGCGATCGACGCGCTGCACCGGGCCGGCCGCGGCGAGATCATCGCCGACGAGGCGCTGCGCGTGCTCGCGGACAAGGCCGGCCCGGCCGGCGACCGGCCCGGCGACGAGGAACCGCCGCTGCCCGGCGCCGAGCTCGAACGGCTGCTCAAGCCCTTCCTGCACCCGGCGATCCGGCAACGGCTGCGCTCCGGCCGCCACGAGCTGGTCAACGAGCACCGCAAAGTGACCACGGCCTTCGTCCGCCTGCCCGACCTCTCGGCCGACGACCCCGGCACGGTCCAGGCGCTGCAGGATTATTTGGCCGCCGGGGTCGGCATCATCGACCGGTACGGCGGGCACCTGCGCCACCTGATGGCCGACGACAAGGGCACCGTGCTGGTCGCCGTCTTCGGCACCCCGGTCAGCCACGAGGACGACGAGGAACGCGCGCTGCGCTGCTGCCTGGAACTGCTGGCGCTGCCCGGCGGCCCGTACCGGGGCGGGGTCACCACCGGACCGGTCTACTGCGGCGAGGTCGGCTCGGACGTGCGCCGCGAGTACGCGGTGGTCGGCGACGCGGTCAACCTGGCCGCCCGGCTCATGCAGGCGGCGCCGGCCCGCCGGCTGCTGATCGACCAGGCCACGTACGACCGCACCCGCGACCTCCTCATCGCCGAGGGCCCCCGGTTCGTGACCGCCAAGGGCAAGGCCGAGCCGGTTCCGGCGTGGACGGTCGTCGAGGTGTACGAGGCGCCGGCCCCGCTGCCATCGCCCGCCCCCGGGCCGGTGGTCGGCCGGTCGCGGGAGCTGGCCGTGCTCGACCGGGTGGTCCGCGAAGTGCACGGCGGCGCGGGCCGGGTGGTGTGGCTGCACGGCGAGGCCGGCGTCGGCAAGTCCCGGCTCGCCGCCGAGATGTGCCGGCTCACCGGCGAGCTCGGCTTCACCGGCTACGGCGACAGCTGCCGCTCGCACGGCACCAGCGCCAGCTACCTGGTCTGGCGCTCGATCTGGCGCGAGCTGCTGGAGATCGCGCCGGAGCTGCCGATCGACGAGCAGCGGCGGCTGCTCACCGAGCGCAGCGCCCGCTACGACGGCAGCGGCCAGCGGGCGCCGCTGCTGGCCGCCGTCATCAACCTGCCGATGGACGACACGGAGCTGACCGCCCAGCTCGACGTGGCCGGCCGTGACCACCTGCTGCGCTCGACGTTGCTGGCCTGCCTGTTCGACCGGGCCGCGGCGCAACCCCTGATCCTGCTGCTGGAGGACTGCCACTGGATCGACCCGGCCTCGCTGACGCTGCTCGACCTCATCTCCCGGCACATCGCCGACGTGCCGGTGCTGATCCTGGCCACCTCCCGGGAGCCGCTGCCGTACCGGCTGAGCGGGCGCGATCAAGTGGTCGATCTGCCGCTGGCGTCGATGACCGACGACGACGCCGACCGGCTGACCCTGCTGCGGTTGCGGGAACGCTACGGCCCCGGCACGCGGATCGCGGCCGGCCTCGTGCGCAGCCTGCGCGAGCAGACCGGCGGCAACGCGTTCTACATCGAGGAGCTGGTCAGCTACCTGCACCTCAACGACGTCGATCCGGGCGATCCGGGCGCGCTGGCCGAACTGCACCCGCCGGGCAGCCTCCAGCGGCTCGTGATGGCCCGCATCGACCAGCTCACCGACGCCGAGAAGGCGGCCATCAAGGTGGCCAGCGTGATCGGGCGGCGCTTCCGGCCGCCGTGGATCCACTCGGTCTACCCGGCCGCCGGCACCCGGCGCCAGCTCACCAACAGCCTGCGGCGGCTGCACAACCTCGACCTGACCCCGCAGGTCGAACCCGAGCCGGAGCCGGAGTACGAGTTCAAGCACCCGATCACCCAGGAGACGGCCTACCAGAGCATCACGTACGACACCCGGGCCACCCTGCACGAGCGGGTGGGCCTGTTCATCGAGTCGGCCTACCCCGACCGGCTTCCGCAGTACGTGGACGTCCTGGCGTTCCACTACGCGCGCACCGGGCGGGTCGACAAGCAGCGGTTCTGGTACCGGGCGGCCGGCGACCGGGCCAAGGCCATCTTCGCCAACGAGGCGGCCACGTACTACTACGGCCGGCTGCTGCCGCTGCTGCCCCGGGCCGAGCAGGCGGAGCTGCACATCGAGATCGGCACCGTGCACCAGCACACCGGCGAGTGGTCCGAGGCGGAGGACCACTACCGGCGGGCGATGCTGGTGGCCGGGGCCACCGGCCGGGCCGACATCGTCGCGGCCGGCCAGCGCCAGCTCGGCGACCTGCTGATGTACACCCACTCCTACGCCGAGTCGGTGACCTGGCTGGAACGGGCGATAGCCGGCTTCGAGAGTCTCGGCGACGAGGCCGGCCTGTCGCGCACGATGGACCGGCTGACGTTCGCGCTCTACCGCCAGGGCTCCTACCCGGAGGCCCTGGCCATGGCCGAGCGCCACCTCGCGCTGGCCACCCGGCGCGCGGACCTGTCGGCGATGAGCGCCGCGCTCGGCCACATCGGCCTCGTGCACCTCAACAGCGGCCGCCTCGAGGAGGCCCGCGACCACCTGCGCCGGTCGCTCACCGAGGCCGACCGGGCCGGCGACCGGCACCGCATCCTGCACACCGCCGGCAACCTCGGCTGGGCCGCGATGCGCGCCCGCGACCACGCGCAGGCCATCGCCTCGTACCGGCAGGCCATGGAGGTGGCCCGCGAGATCGGGGCGCGGCACGAGGCCAACGTCATCGCGGGCAACGTGGGCGAGATCTACCGGAAGGAGGGCGATTACGCCCGGGCCCGCAAGTGCGCGATGCGCTCGCTGCGAGTGGCGGTCGAGCTGCGCGACACCTCCAGCATGGCCGACCAGGTGGCCGAGCTGGCCGCGATCACCGCCGGCGAGGGCCGCCCGGGCGAGGCGCAGCGGCTGCTGGAACGGGCCATCGAGATGGCCCGCGCGCTGGACGCGCCGTACTTCCTCTGCGACTGGCTGCACCGGCTGGCCCGCCTGCACCTGGCCGAGGACCGCCCGGCGGTGGCCGAGCGGCTCAACAGCGAGGCGCTGCGGGTGGCCGAGGAGCACGGCGAGCGGGACACGCTGGTGAGCGCCTTCATCATGTCCGTACGCCTGCGGGCCGTGGCCGGCGAGATCGACGCCGCCCGCGCGGCCGAGACGCTGCGCGAGGCGGCGACGCGGTGGACCGAGCCGCACGAGCGGGCCGCGGTGCTGGACGCGGTGTGGCAGGCCGACCCCGAGGACACCGAGGCCCGCGACACGGCCGCCGACATCTACCGCACGCTCTACCGGCGCGCGCCCAGCGTCGACTACCGCGAGGCGTACCGCCGGCTCACCGGCACGCTGCTGCCGCCCGGCCCGATCCTGCCCGAACTGCCGGACTGGATCGCGGCCGACGACGGCGCCGACCTCGAGACCCTGCTGCGGCAGGCCGAGGGCGCCTGAGCCCGACTACCCGATCGGCGCCTCCCCCGCGAGTTGCCGGAGCGCGGGCAGGCTGGGCGCGAAGGCGTACACCGCGCCGGTCGTCGTCACGAAGCCGCCGAACGCCTGGCGCGGAATGCGGTCGACCACGTCCCGCGGCAGGCGCTCGCGCGCCTGCTCCTCGCTGAGACCCACGACGGGGTCGAGGCCGTCGACCCGGTTCTTGTCGGCGAGGCTCCGGCCGTACGCGTTGAGGGCGCTGGTCGGGAACCTGGGGTCGTTCACCCAATGCCGCAGCAGGAACTCGAACTGGTCCTCGATGCTGGCCACGTAGGCGTTGAACAGGATGCCCCGCTCCCGGTCGTCCGGCCGCTCCCGGTCGAAGGCCGGGCCGAAGGTGATGCCCCGGCGCAGCATCTTGTGGCCGCGGTCGCGGAACACGTCGTCCGCGCGCGGGTTCATCTTGCGGATGTGCGCGTACAGCGGGGTGTGCCGGCCGGACTCGTCACCGCCGTACGTGAAATCGTTCTGGTTCCGGGTGGCGGCGCCCGGCTCGAGCGAGGTGCCGTCGAGGGACCGGCCCAGGGCCTTGGCCGCGGCCTCGTCGGCCGTGGCGCCGCTGCCGCCCATCCGGCGCCACCAGCCGGCCGCGTCCTGGGTCATCCGGCGGAACACCTGGAAGGAGCCGCCGTGCATCCAGGTGGCCGGCCGGGGGCGCGGGGCCCAGTTCTGCGGCCGGCGCTCGCCCGGGTAGCCCAGGACGAACTCGCCGGGCGCGACGACCACCCCGCTTTGCTCGGGGTCACTGAAGCCGCGCACGCCCGGCTGCGAGATGCCGTCGGCGAACCCGAAGTGCTCGACCCGCCGGTTGCCCTCGTTGCGCCGCACCTCGCCCTGCTCGGACCAGAGCACCACGAGACCGGCCTCCTCGGCCCGCCGGCGCTCGTCGCGCAGCGCGTCGCCGATCGTCCGCTCGTCGTCGGCGGCCAGGGTGAGCAGCGCGTCGACGGGCGCGCCGGCCGGCTTGCCGACGACCCAGCGGGCCGGGTCGCTGGCGCCGACGTCGCCGAGCAGGGCCGGCGCCGTCGTGATCCGCCCGTCGGGGTCGATCCGAGTGCCCAGCGGGCCCCGCCAGAACGCGTCGAACGGCGCCAGGTCGGCCGCCACCTCCTGGTGCAGCAGGGTCAGGCCGGTGGCGGTGAGCCCGACGTTGAGCAGAACCGCCGACTGCTTGAGCCGCCGGCCCCGGCGGGCCCGGCCCTGACCCTCGTCGTCGCCGTCGAGCGCCCGTTCGACGTCGTCGGTCCCCGCGACCCGGCCGGCCGCCTCGCCCAGCCACGCGCGGGCCCCCGGCCGGTCGCTGCGGAACGACAGGGTCAGAAAGGCCTGGTACCGGCCGCCGAAGGGCAGCAGGATGTTGCCCTGGATCTTCGGTGCATCGGTTGAGATCGCCACGGTGGTCCCCTCGGTGAAGGATCTGCACACCGGAGGATGCCGCAGATGATCGCCGTTTCCGCCCCGCTGTCCTAAATCTGCCAGCGACCCGTTGCCGCCGATCATCCTTTCGGACGAGGGCCCCTCCACCTTTTTCTGGTCGAGTGGGGTGGGTCACGACCGATCGACAAGCCCGTGGCCAACCGAATGAAGACTGCAGCCGCCGCGGCCCTCGCGACCGCCTCGCTGACCGCTGTCACCGCCGCGCCGGCTCTCGCCGCGCCCGCTGACCCCACCCCGTCCTCACTTGTCGTTGGCCTGCGCAGCGACAGCGCGGCGGCCGGCACGGTGAGCGCCCTCGACGCCGAGCCGGGCATCAGTGTCCTGGGCAGTTCCACGACGCCCGCCCTGGACAGCCTGACCGTCACGGTTCCGGCCCGGGACCGCGCCGAGGCCGTCGCGGCGCTGCGCGACAACCCGGACGTCACCTACGTCGAGCCCAAGGCCGTCGCCTCGGTCGTCTCCACCGACGCCCCGAACGACCCCAGCTACCCGCAGCAGTGGGGCCTGTCCAAGATCAAGGCCTCCGGCGCCTGGGGCTACACCACCGGCGACGACGTCGTGGTCGCCGTCATCGACACCGGCGTCAGCCCGATCAGCGAGCTCGCCGGGCGCATCCGGCCGGGCTACGACTTCGTCAACGACGACTCCAGCCCGGTCGACGACAACGGGCACGGCACGAAGGCCGCCTCGGTCATCGCGGCCGAGGGCGACGACGCCACCGGCATCGCCGGCGTCTGCTGGAACTGCCAGATCCTGCCGGTCAAGGTGATGGGCGCGGACGGCCGGGGCACCACCGACCTCATCGCCAAGGGCCTCGTCTACGCCGTCGACCACGACGCCGACGTCATCAACCTCTCCCTCGGCAGCGCCACCGACACCCAGGTGGTGCGCGACGCCGTCGCCTACGCCGCCGCGCACGACGTCGTCGTCATCGCCTCCGCCGGCAACGACGGCAAGACGACCCCGTTCTACCCGGCCGCCGTGCCCGCCGCCATCGCCGTGGCCGGCTCGGACACCAACGACCTTCGCTACACCTGGTCGAACTACAACGCCGTGGGCAACACGTGGGTCGACGTGGCCGCGCCGGGCCAGAACTACGCGCAGGGCACCGACAACAAGTACTACTGGTTCGCCGGCACCAGCTCGGCCGGCCCGGTCGTCGCCGGCGTCGCCGCGCTCGCCCGCGCCGCCAAGCCGTCGGCCACCGCCGACCAGGTCCGCGCCGCCGTCGAGAGCACCACCGACCCGGTCGGCACCTGGGTCGCCCAGGGTCGCGTCAACGCCGAGAAGGCTCTCGCGGCCATCACCGGCGGCGTCACGCCCACGCCGGTGGTCCGGGACAACACTCCCCCGTCGGCCGCCTTCAGCGTCCCCGCCACCGCCACCGGCGTCGTCCCGGTCACCCTGACCGCCCCCTCGGACGACACGGCCCGCATGGAGCTGTTCGTCGCCGACAAGCTCGTCGCCACCGCGACCTCCGCGCCGTGGAGCATCGACTGGGACACGGCCGGCCTCGCCGGCCAGAAGACCGTGAAGGTGCGCGTCACCGACACCTCCGGCAACGTGATCACCGCGGCCGGCGTCGCCGTCACCATCGACAACATGGGCCCGGTGCTCAAGTGGGTCACCCCGGCCCCCAAGGGCAGCCTGCGCGGCACCGTCGCGGTGACCGCCACCGCCGCCGACCCCAGCGGGGTCACCTCGGTCGACGTGCTGGCCGGCGGCGAGGTCATCGGCAGCGACGACACCGCCCCCTACCGCATCGACCTCGACACCACCACCCTGGCCAGCGGGGAGACCGTGACGCTGCGGGCCACCGACAAGGTCGGCAACGTGACCACCATCGCCCGCGCCCTCACCCTGGACAACACCGCGCCGACCGTCGAGATCTCGGTGCCGGGCGTCCTCAAGGGCGCCGTGAGGATCACCCCGACCGTCGCCGACGACGTCGCGGTCAAGCAGGTCAAGGGCGTCGTCACCGATGACGACGGCAAGGTGCTGGCCACCCTGGTCTCGGCCAAGGCCCCGTGGACGCTGACCTGGAACACCGCCAAGCTGGCCGGCACCTATCACCTCGACGTGACCGCGTTCGACACCACCGGCAACACCACGACGGTCGCGACGACCGTGAACGTCGACAACGCGGCGCCCTCGGCCGCCGCCGACGTGCCGGCCGTGACCGGCGGGCCGATCACGGTCGCGCTGAGCAACCCGTCGGACGACACCGCGAAGATGGAACTGCTGCTCATCAACAAGGTGATCCGGACGATCGAGTCGGCGCCGTGGTCGATCGAGTGGACGCCGACGGCCTCCACCACGTACGCCCTCGGCGTGCGCGTCACCGACGCCGTCGGCAACGTGGCCACCACCACTCGTAAGGTCGTGACCGACCTGGCCGGCCCGAAGATCGCCTGGCCGACCCCGATCGCGTCGCTCCCGCTGCGCGGCACGGTCCAGGCGACCATGACCGCCACTGACGTCTCCGGCGTCGCGTCGGTCGAACTGCTCGCCGGCGACCAGGTCATCGGCGAGGACACCACCGGCCCGTACCAGGTCGAGGTCGACACCACCACGCTGACGGCGACGCAGGTGCTCACCGTGCGGGCCACCGACAAGCTCGGCAACGTCAGCACGCTCAGCCGCACCTTCACGGTCGACAACGAGGCCCCGGTCCTGGACGTCGCCCTGCCGGCCACCATGAGCGGCCTGGTCAAGCTCGCGCCCACGGTCAGCGACAACGCCGGCCTCAAGCAGGTCAAGCTGGTCATCAGCCAGAACGGCAAGATCCTCAACACGGTGGTGGCGGCCAAGGAGCCGTGGACCCTGCTCTGGAACACCACCAGCCTGACCGGCACGTACACCCTGACGGCGACCGCCACCGACAAGGCCGGCAACTCGGCCACCTGGACCGGCGACGCCACCGTCACCAAACGCTAACCATCGGCAGTGACGCGGCCCGGGAGGTTCTCCCGGGCCGCGTTTCTAGGGCGTATCTGGTGGATCGCGTGGGAGTGAGGCGAGGTCCAGGTGGTGGCTGGCGTCGGCTGCGGGAAGGTCGCATACCGGTGTTGTATGTGGCCTTTCCGCAGCTGCCGTCAGGCGCCGCCTGGGCCACGCCGCAGCCCCGCGTGATCCACCAGATACGCCCTAGTACTTCAGGTACTGCCTGGTCAGTTTGGCGACCTTCTCGACGAGGGCGATGCCGTCCTCGTACGTCTGGTTGTTGTGCGAGAGGACGGCGACCGAGACGTCGGTCTTCTTGTCGGTGGACGTGATGCGGCCGATCGTGTTGACCGCCCACAGGCCGTTGTCGGCGTCGCGGGTGTCCCAGCCGTTCTTGACCGTGGCGACCTCGCCGGTCCGGGCCAGGACCGGGACTCCCCAGTCCTGGTCCTCCTGGACGGTGGTCATCAGCGTGAACGCGTACTGCCGGGAATTGACCGACAGCGGGCTTTTCGGGTCGACGAACTCGGCCAGCAGCCGCACCTGGTCGTCGGCGGTGGTGCGGGTCAGGCCCCAGGCGCTGTTCACCGCGGTCTGGGTCAGGCCCAGGCGCTTGTTGCAGGCGGTCAGGCCCTCGACCTTGCCCAGCGCGCCGAACAGCTGGGTGGTGGCGTCGTTGTCGCTGTTGCGGATCGACTTGGCCGTCAGCTGCCGCTGCCCGGAGGTGAGCTTGCGGTCGTCGTCCTGGGCCTGCAGCAGCGTACAGGCCAGGATCGAGGCCTTGACGACGCTGGCGGTGTCGAATTGCTCGGTGCCCTTGAATTCGAACCGCTCCCCCGTCTTGCGGTCGAGGACCGCGACGGAGAACTCGGGCACTGTCGGCGCCAGCTTCGTGAGCGCGGCGGTGAGCTGCTTGCGGCGCTGAGCGCGCAGGGCGATCGCCGGGTCCACGGTGGTACGTGTCGGTGACGGTCCGCGCGAAGCTGATGACGCTCCGGAGTCTCCGCCGCTCTGGAGGCCCTGAACGATCAGCGCGCCGCCTCCGACTGCCACCACCGCTGCGACGATCAACGAGACGAGTTGGGTTCGTTGCACCCGAGCATGGTGCCGTACACGGTCAAAAATGGCGAGACCGTGAGGGATTGATCCTATTCGTCACGCGTGATCGGCGAGAATGACGGGATGTCGCTGGCCGAGCACGCGCGCGCGATCGTCGAGTCCAACCTCTACCTGACGCTGAGCACCGTCGACACGAACGGGCGGCCGTGGGCCTCGCCGGTCTACTTCGCGCCGGACGGCGAGCGCGATTTCCTCTGGTGCTCCGAGACGAGCGCGCGGCACCCGGTCAACCTCAGGGACCGCCCGGGGGTCGGCTTCGCCATCTTCGACTCCACGGTGGAGCCGTACCACGGGCGGGCCGTCTACGCCGACGCCGAGGCGTTCGAGGTTCCCGCCGACGAGGTCGACGCGGCGCTCGCGCGCTACCCCCGGCGCGACGGCCACGACGTCACGATGCTGGACCGTGACGACGTGACCGCCGGATCGCAGTACCGGCTCTACCGGGCCTCGGTGACCGCCCTGTGGGTCCTCTGCCCCCGCGAGCCGCGCACCCCGTGCGCGCGGCACGGCCTGGCCAAGGACCACCGGGCCCGCGTCCTGTGACTCACGCGGCCGGCCGGTGCAGGCGCTCGTAGGCGCCGTTGAAATACAGCAGCGGATGGCGGTCCGGGTCGCTCTCCAGCGCCACCACCCGGCCGATCGTCAGGTAGTGGTCGCCGGTCTCGTGCTCCTGTTCGAGGGTGCAGTCGATGGAGGCCAGCACGCCGTCCAGGATCGGGCTTCCCGTGCGGCCGGGCCGCCAGCTCACGCCGCGCCACTTGTCGGTGCCGGTACGGGAGAACTGGGTGCACAACTGCTCCTGGCCCGCCTCCAGGATGTTCACGCAGAACGCGCCGGCCCCGCGGATCAGCGGATACGAGGCCGAGGCCCGTGACGGCGAGAACGCGATGAGCGGCGGATCCAGCGACAGGCTGAAGAACGACTGGCAGGTCATGCCGACCGGCGCGCCGTCGACCACGGCGGTGACCACGGTGATGCCCGAGGCGAAGCCGCCCAGGACGCGGCGGAACTCGCGGCTCGCGATGGCGGTGTCAGTCACGGCCCACCAGCCCCACGTTCGCCTTGCCCCACTCCTCGACGACGTCGGTGAGCGAGTCCATCCGCGACATCACCATGTAAAGACCTCTGGTGGGTACGCTCGCGCCCAGCTCCACGAGCAGAGGGCGCAGATACGCCTCGACGGCCAGGGCGTGGTCGGGCGCGGCGCCGGTCATCACCGGGATCGCGGTGACCCCGGCCAGCCCGTTCGAGCCGTACCGGTCGAGGAAAGCCTTGAGCAGACCGGTGTAGGTCGCCTTGTAGGTCGGCGACGCGACGATCAGCAGGTCGGATGCGGCGACCCGGGCGACGAGCTCGTCGATCTCGGGCTCGGGCCAGGTGAAGAGGCGGCCCGCGTAGTCGGCGAGGTCGACCACCCGGTCCGCGCCGCCGAACAGGCCGGCCACCGCGTCGGCGGTCAGCCTCGTACGGGACAGGGGTTTGGGGTTGCCCACAAGCACAGTGATCTTCATGGCGGAGGCGTTACTCCTTCACTATCAGGGAACATCAGCCACCGCGGAGCAGTCCGGAATGGTCGCCAGGCACAGAGGGATGAGACCGGCCGTCTGCGGAGTTTCTCTTACTTGCTTACGACGGTCTCCAGCTTGCCGTCGGCGGTGTAGAGCAGAACCTCGATGCCGAGGTCGCGGGCGGCCCGGGTGGTCCAGCCGGCCGGGCTGAAGACCTGGGCCACGGTCTCGCTGACACAGAGCACGATGCGGCTGTCGGGGAACATCGACGACCGCAGCCAGGTCAGCTTGAACATGTCGGCCATCACCTTGTTGCGGTGCAGGGAGCGAAAGGTGCCCTGGTTGCCGACCATCTGGACGAGGAGGCCGTACGTCTCGTCGGCGCCCTCGATCTCAAGCCGGGTGCCGTCGCCGAGATCGACCGAGCGCGGCCGCAGGTCGACGCCGAGCTCGTCGCTGAGGGCGAGCAGCATGGCCCGCTCGATGCTGTCCGGCCCGAACCGGCGCCAGCCCCGCTCCTCGGCGTCCTCACCCATGGTCAACAGCCTACGGGCGGCGCGTTCGTCCGAGGCCATCGCCTCGACAAGCGCCTCGACCGAATCGAACCGCTCCTGCTCCCGGAGGAGCGTCAGAATCCGCACGTCGGCCCGCTTTCCGTACATGTCCTCGTCCCGGTCCAGGACGTAGGCCTCGACGGTCCGCACCTCCCCGCCGAAGGTCGGGTTGGCCCCGATCGACACCAGGGCCGGCGCGGCCGCCCCGCCGTCGAGCGCGAACAGGCCGAGATAGACGCCGTCCCCGGGAAGCGCGGCCGGCTCCTCGACGGCCAGGTTCGCCGTGGGGAAGCCCAGCGGCCGCCCACGGCCGGCGCCGTGCACTACGCGGCCCGTCAATCCCGTCACCACAGACCCGCCCCCTTCGTCGCGGTGTGTCACCACAGACCCACCTTCATCGCGCGCGAACAACGACCCACTCTCTTGACCGCGCCACCGTCCGTCACCGCCGAACCGCCTTTCTTGCCGGCGCCGTAGGCCGTGACCATGGGCCGTCACGAGGCGACCGCCAGGACCGGGGCCGCCGTCCGGGAGCGGTGACGCAGCAGCGCCGTCACCAAACCGGCTGCGGCGACCAGGAACAGCACTGCCAGAACCGCGCAGGCCGCCTCGTAGCCGGCGAACCCGGCCACCGCGAAGACCGCGAGCGGCCCCACCGCGGCCCCGACGTCACCGGCGGTGCGGGTGAGGCCGATGACCCCACCGGCCGCCGACGCCGGGTAGGCGTCACCGGTGATGACACCCGGCAGGACGCCGATGACGCTGGTGGCCAGCGAGTACGCCACGATGGCCACGGCGAACCCGGCCGGCACATGCAGCAGCGGCAGGCAGAGCATCGCCAGCGCCCCCACCATCCCCGCCGGCACGAGCAGGGCGATCCGGGCACCCCGATCCACCCAGCGGGCGATCAGCGGCATCGCGGCCAGACTGGCCACGGTCCCGGCCGCGGTGGCCAGGCCGAGCGTGAACGGTTGGAGGCCACCACTGTCGTACGCCAAGACGGGCACCAGGCCCTGCTCACCGGCGAACCGCACGAAGAACGTGGCGAACGCCTCCGCGCAGAGGGCCAGCAGGAGCCAGCTCCGCTTTACCACGGGTTCCGGGCGCGCTCCGCGTTTTCCACCGAAGCGCTTCGTCCACAGCCGCCCGACCCGATCATGCGACTTTCCGCGATACTGACCGACGGGGGCTCCCCCTGGGAGGGCGGGCTCCGTGGTTGGGTGCTCGGTCGGCGCGGGCTCCGTCGGCGCGGGCTCGGTCGGCGCGAGCTCGGTCGGCGCGAGCTCGCTCGGCGCGAGCTCCATCGGAGGGCGCGATTCGGCCGGTGCGGTGGACGCCCAATAATGTGCCGCCGGTCGCGCCACCTCCCAGAGCAACACCGCCACCACCGGCACGGCCGCCACGGCGAAGGTCCAAGCCGGCCCGGCCACCCCCACCACCGCCCCGCCGAGCAGCGCCCCGCCCCCCGCCGTGCTCATCTGCACCACCGTCGCCGTGGCCATCACCGCGCCCCGCCGCCCGGCCGGCGCCCCGGCCACGAGCAGCGCGAACCCCACCGTGACGGCCGCGCCGCCGAGCACCCCGGCGACCAGCCGGAAACCGATCAGCGCGCCCGCCGTCGTGGCCAGCCCGGTCAGCGCCGTCACCAGGGCCAGCCCCAGGAGCACCACCCGGAGGTAGGCCCGGGCCGGGAACCGGCGCAGCGCCAGCCCGGCCGGGATGTTGGCGATGATGCGCCCCACGGCGAAGGCCGCCACCAACGGGCCGAGCAGGCCGACCGCGATCCCGTACGAGTCGAGGTAGACCGGCAGCACCGGCACCGTGACGCCCCACGTCATCTGGGCCGTCGCGATCAGCGCGCACACCAGCACCGTCTGTTCGGCCACCGAGGGTTGCCGCATCAGATCGCGAGGTTTTCGCGCAGGGTGCGGCCCGGGTAGCGGGCGGCCAGCGCACCGCGGCGGCGCAGTTCCGGTGCCAGCAGCTCGGCCAGGTCGGCCAGGCCCGACGGCATGGCCAGGGGGCTCGACAGCATGTAGCCGCCCCGGGCGCCGGTGGCCGCGAAGTTCTCCTCCAGGGCGTCCGCGACCGTGGCCGGGTCGCCCAGGACCGTGTGGTCCATGCCGGTGGCGCTGCGCCAGCCGTGCTCGAAGAACTCCGTACGGCTCATCTGGTAGTCCTCGCCGTGTTCGGCCAGCAGTGTGCCGATCAGGCCGCCCGGCGTGGCCCGCGCCTCGGCCGCCTGGCGTTTCAGCTCGCCGAGCGGGAACGACGCCGGCAGCTTCGAGAAGTCGACGCCGGCGTTGTGGGACAGGAACGCGCCGACCGCGTCCTCGCTCCAGAACGTCAGCACTTCGTCGCGCCGGGCCTTCGCCTCGTCCATCGTGCGGCCCACGATGACCTGGGTGGCCCACAGGATGCCGACCTGCGACGGGTCGCGGCCCTCTTCCTTCAGCGCCTCGTCGAGCATCGTGCGGTGCCGCTGCTGCGACGGCAGGCTGCCGCCGAAGCCGAAGACCAGGTCGGCGAAGCGGGCCGACGCGGCGATCCCGCGCGGCGAGTTGCCGGCCTGCACCAGCATCGGCGCCACCTGGGGGCTGGGCACGCTCGGCAGCGGGCCCTGGACGTCGAAGAACTTGCCGTGGTGGTGGATGGCCCGCACCTTGGCCGGGTCGGCGAAGCGGCCGGTCTGCCGGTCGCGGACGATGGCGTCGGTGTCGACCGACTGCCACAGCGCCTGGCAGACGTCGATGAACTCCTCCATCCGCTCGTAGCGCATGTCGTGGGCCATCAGCTGGTCGAAGCCGTAGTTGGCGGCGTCGGCGCCGCGGGTGGAGGCGACCACGTTGAACGCGATCCGCCCGCCGGTGACGTGGTCGAGCGAGTTGAGCAGCCGGGCCACGTAGAACGGGTGCATGAAGGTCGACGAGTAGGTCAGCCCGAAACCGATGTGGTCGGTGACCGTCGACATGGCCGCGATGATCGGGCTCATGTCGTGCCGCGGCCACTGCACGCCCCATTCGACGGCGGCGTCGATGGAGCCGCGCCACGTGTCGGGGATGCCGGTGCCGTCGCCGAAGAACAGCATGCCGATGCCGGCCCGTTCGGCGGTCTGGGCCAGTTCCATGTACATCCGGGGGTCCGGGAAGTCGCGGCCGACCCACGAGCCGCGCCGGGCCCAGCGGCCCTCGGTGTGCGTGAACGAGAGGTCGAAGGCGAGGTGCATGCCGCTCATGCCGTCACCCACAGTTTCGCGAGCTCGTCGCTGTCGCTCAGCACGGCCACGTTCAGGGCGAGCGCGGCGAGAGAAGCTTCATGCAATTGCTTGTCGTACGCCGCGACGGCGTCGACCGGAAGCAGGACGGGCCAGTCGAGCTGGAACGCGTCGGTGGCCGTGGCCGCCACACAGCATTCGGTGGTGAGCCCGCACACGGCGACCCATTCGATGCCGGCCGCGCGCAGCTGAGCCTCCAGGCTGGTGCCGAGGAAGCCGCTGTAGGCGCGCTTGACCACCCGGATCTCGCCCTCGGCGGGCCCGGTGCCGTACCACTGCGCGCCCGGGGTGCCCAGAACACAGGGTTCTTCCGGTCCGTACGGGGCTTCGGGGTCGCCGGCGCGGAGCCACTGGCTCGCGTGCCAGGGGTTGCGGGGATCGCTGCCCAACTCGACCCAGGCCACGGTGACGCCGGCGGCGCGGGCGGCCTCCACGAGCTTGCCGATGGCGGTGACCGCGTCGGCGACGACGGGCGGATCGGCGAAGGACCGCTGTACGTCGACGACGACGAGGGCCGGCTTGCGACCGTCGAGGGCGACGATCTGGGCCGTACGAAGCTCGCTCATGACTTGCCCCGCAGTGCGGGCAGCACGGCCTCACCGAACGGCAGCATGTCCGCGTGGTAGTCCGGGAAGATGAGCATCAGGCCGTCGAGCTCGGCCTCGCTGGTGATCTGTTCGATGTGCTCGATGACCTTCTCGGGGCCACCGGTCACGTACGGCGTCTGGAACGCCTCCGACCCGGTCGCCCCGTCGGCCCAGGCGCGTGCCGTGTCGGCCGGGATGCCCCACGAGGTGCGCATGCCGATCAGCGCCTCCTTGTCGAGCCCTTCGCCGTAGCGGGCCGCCTTCGCCTCGGCCTTGGCGTCGGTCTCGTCGAGGACGACTGTCAGCATCGAGTACGTCTTCACCTCGCGCCCGTGTTCGGCGCCCTTGTCGTGGACGTATCGCGAGAACTCACGCATCTGGTCGAGGTTGTCGGCGCTCAGGAAGGCCCCGTCGGCGTACCGGGCCTGGAAGTCGCGGCCCGCCGCCGAGCGGCCGGCGCTGATGATGGTCGGCCGCACCGCCGGGTGCGGGCGGGACTCGCAGGCGTCGAGCGTGAAGAATTCGCTTTTCATGGTGACGACGTCCTCGGTCCACAGGCGGTTGACGGCCTGCGTCCACTCCTCGGTCATCCGGTAGCGGTCGGCGTGCGACAGCTCGGCGTCCCAGAGCCCCATCTGCTGGAACTCGTCGGCGTAGGAGCCGTTCACGATGTTCATGCCGGCCCGCCCGCCGGACACGTCCTGCAGCGTGGTGAACATCTTGGCCGCCACCGCCGGGTGGTGGATGTTCGCGTGCATGGTGGCCCAGATCTTCACCGTGGAGGTCGCCTCGGCCAGCGCCGACATCATCGTCATCGACTCGAGCGTCTGTCCCCAGTGGTCGGTGGTGCCGCCGAAGCCCTTCCACTTGGCCATCGACATGATGAAGTCGAGGCCGATCTGTTCGGCTTCCACCGCCACCCGCCGGTTGTAGGCGTACGTGGCCTCCGGGTGCGGGGCCGTCTCCGAGATCATCCAGCCGCCGTTGCCGATCGGCAGGAACACGCCATATTCCTTGCTAGCCATAACTGTTTCCTGTTCTCGAATTACGGCGCGGGCCAGATCAGCTTGTCACCCTGATAGATCGCGGACACGTACGAAGGGTCGAATTCGCTCGTCGCCTGGTCGGGCGTGATCGAGGTCTTCGTGTACGTGTTCAGCATCTCGGCCAGCGCGGTGACGTTCTTCGTGTCGATCGCACCGAGCGCCGCGCCCGTCGGCAGGCTGTCCCGGACGACCTTGGTCTCGGTCTGCCAGACGGCGAGGTTCTGCTTCTCGTCGTATCCGGCGCCGGTCAGGTCGGCCGCCGCCTTCACGCATTCCTCGCCGTGCTCCTCGCAGTATTCGAAGGCGTGCAGGCCGGCCCGGAGGAAGTCCTGTACGGCGGTGGGGTTCTTCGCCGCGAAGTCCGGGTTCACGGCCATCGCGCCGAGCGAACCGGGCACCTTGTAGTCGTACGGCCGCCAGACGGTCACCGGCGTGCCGGCCGCCTTGAGCTGGTTGGGTTCGTTGGAGATGAAGCCGGTCAGCGACGTGACCTGGCCGCGGGTCAGCACCGACGGGTCGTAGCCGACGGTCACCTGCTTGACCGAGCCGAAGTCGGCGCCCGCCCGCACCAGCATGGCCTGCACGCCGACCGGCATGGCGCCCTTCTGGCCCAGCGTCGTGCCGTCCAGCTGCTTGAGGTCGGTGACGTCGGTCTTGGTCATCAGAACCTCGAGACCCACGTTCGAGTACGACGAGACGCCCGTGACCTTGATGCCGTTGGCGTTGGCCGAGAGCACGTCCTGCTGGCTCACCGGGCTCACGGTCACCTTGCCACTGGCCAGCAGCTTGGTGTTCTGGCTGGTGTCGCCGGTGCCGGGCTGCATGGCGACGTCGAGGCAGACCGCGTCGAAGTAGCCGAGTTTCTTGGCCGCGGCGTACTCCAGGATCGACGCCGACGCCTGCCACTGGTAGCCCGACAGGTAGGTGATCTTGCCGGCGGCCTTGTTCTGGGCGCAGCGGTCGGCCGAGATGGCCGTGCCGGCCGCGGCGGCGGCCACCTCGTCCGAGGAGTCGGAGGAACCGCAGGCGGCGGTGCCTATCAGCAGGGCCGCGGCGGAAAAAGCCGCAAAAAGGGTGCGAGTACGCATGAGGAGTCTCCGTCAGAGGGTGCGTTGAGTTATTTGGCGCCGGCGCGGGTCTCGTGCCAGTGCAGGAGACGGCGCTCCAGCAGCGTCACGACGAGCAGCAGCAGGGAACCGAGCACGGCCAGGATCGCGATCGACGCGTAGACGGCGGCCAGCCGGTTCATGGAGGAGGCGAGGCTGATCGCCGTACCCAGACCCTGGGACGACCCGGCGGCCGAAAGCTCCGCGACGACCGCGCCCACCACCGAGAGGGGGAAGACGATCCGCAGCGCCGCGAACAGATACGGCAGCGAGCTGGGAACCCGGATGTACCAGAGCGTCTCGAGCCGGGAGGCGTGCATGGTCTGGTACACCTGCAACACCGGCAACGGCACCGCCCGCAGGCCCATCGACATGTTGATGAGCACCGGGAAGAAGCAGATCAGCCCGGTCACGATGAGCTTGGGCGCCGCCCCGAAACCGAACGCCACCACCAGCGCCGGCGCGATCGCCACCAGCGGGGTCACGTTGAGGATGACCGCGACCGGCATGATGGCCCGCCGGGCCAGCGTGAACTCGCTGACCACCACGGCCAGCACGAACGCCACCGCCGTGCCGATGGCCAGGCCGCCGACCGCCTCCCGCAACGTGACGAGGGCGTTCTCGAGGTAGTAGCCGGCGTCCTCGGTCAGCGTCCGCCCGATGTCGCCGAGCGGCGGCAGCAGGTACGGCATCCGGGCCGCGCCCCACTGCCACAGCGCGCCGAGCACGGCCAGCATGAGCACCAGCGGCAGCCACTTCGCCGGGTGCAGGAAGGCGAAGGTTCGTTTACGTGTGGCGCGCGGCTTCGCCACGAGAGCGATGGTCATGAGGCGATCGCATTCGCGTAGTGGAACGCACCGCGGAGCCGGTCACGCACGAGGTCCTCGTACGCGTGGAACTCGGGGGTCTTGAGAAGGGCCTGCCCGCGCGGCCGGGGCAGATCGATGTCGATGACGTCGGTGATCCGGCCGGGCCGGGGCGCCATCACGACGATGCGGTCGGACAGCCGGACCGCCTCGCTGACCGAGTGCGTGATGAACAGGACCGTGGCCTTGAGCTCGTCCCACAGGTCCAGCAGTTGCTCCTGCAGGGCCTCGCGGGTGAACTCGTCGAGCGCGGAGAACGGCTCGTCCATGAGCAGAACGTCCGGGTGCAGGCCGAAAGCGCGCACGATGGCCGCGCGTTGCTGCATGCCGCCGGATATCTGCGAGGGGAGTTTGTGCATGACGTCGGCCAGCCCGGCCTTGCTCAGCAGATCCACCATGTCGGCCGTGTTCCGGCCCTTCCGGCGGTTGACCTTCCTCGGCAGCGACACGTTCTTGAGAACGGACAGCCACGGCAACAGCGCCGGCGTCTGCGGCACCAGGCCGAGCATCTTGTCGGCGGCGGCCCGTTCCGGCGTGAGCCCGCCGACGGTGATCCGGCCGGCGTCCGGCGTCTCCAGCCCGGCCACGGCCCGCAGCAGCGTCGACTTGCCGCAGCCGCTGGGCCCGATGACGCTGACGAAGGTGCCGGTCTCCACGGTGAGATCGACGTCGTCGAGGGCGGTCAGCGAGCCGCCCGCGCCGATGTCGTAGACCCGGCGCACTCCGGTGACGCGGATTTCTCCGCTCATGCGGAATTTCCCAACATAGCGGTCTCCAGACAGATAGAAATCGTCAATGGAGCCGGAGAAGCGTGCGAGGCGAATACGAGGATGTGACTCGCGAGACTCAAGCTGAGAAAGAAGCTAAAGACGCGTTGATTCGGCCAGAAGTATCGGAGGTTTCTACGCCGTTAACTCGGCTTTCTCCAGTACGGCGAACCGCCGCTCGGCGTCGTCACCGCGCGGCCACAACACGGCGACCCGCGTCGCCCCGCCGCTCACATCGTCGAGGGCGAGCGCCGCCTTGGCCGTCGTGACGGGATGGCGGAAGTTCGGCGCGGTGACCATCGTGCCCACCCCGATCGTGGTCGTGGTGGCCGCGGCAGCGGCGAGAACGGCGTACGCGTCGTGTGAGACCGGCCGTCCACCCAGAACGAGGTGATCCCAGAGCCACCCTCGCCCGATCCCGAGCCGCTCGGCCCGCTCCCACTCCCCCGCAGCTCGCGCCACGGCCGATCCGGCCACATCACCGCATCGATCATCGCGCCCACGCTCCGCGGCCTACCCGCGCGATAGAGTCCCACCATGAGCCCCGACCGGCTGACTCCCCGAACCCGCAACCTCATCGCGGTCGTCGCGGCGGCCGTCGCCCTGACCACCATCGCCGTCCGCGCTTTCCTGCTCGGGGACGAACACCCCTGGAACCTGGCCCTGTGGGCCGTGCAGGGCCTGGCCATGGTCGTCGCGTGGGCCATGTGGGGCACGTTCCGCCGCCGCCCCGCCGGCCGGAACACGCGTCGCCTGCTCTGGTAGGACGGCACCGGCGCGGCGACACTTCCGATGGGCCGCCCGGGGGTGTCCCGGCATCTGCGGCTGCTGCGGGAGACCGGACTGGTCGACCTCCGGCAGGACGTGCAACGCCGCATCTACGCGCTGCGGCCGGAGGCGCTGGCCGACCTGGATCAGTGAGCGTTCACCGACGCCCCGTCAAGCGGGCCAGGGCGCCGATCTCGAGGGCGGCCCACACCGTCCCGTCGGGGGCGAGCGCTATGCCGTGCGGCTCGCTGCCGGGGGTCGGCAGATCGTATGACTCGATCGTGCCGCCGGGAGTGATCGAGCCGATCCGGTTGCCCGCCCACTCGGTGAACCACATCCGGTCGTCCGTGCCCGCGGTGATGGCGTGCGGGCGCCCGGCCCGGTCGGGCAGCGGGAACTCGGTGATGGCTCCTTCCGGTGTGACGCGGCCGATCTGGCCCGCGCCGATCTCGGTGAACCACAGGGCGCCGTCCCGGCCGGCGGCGATGCCCACCGGCGCCGCGCCCTCGGTCGGCAGCGGGTGGATCGCCGTCGAGCCGTCCATGCCGACCCGGCCGATCGCGTTGCCCTGGTTGAGGGTGAACCACATCGCGCCGTCGGGGCCGGCCGCGATCGCGGACGGGAACGAACCGGTGGGAACCTCGGTCACCGTGCCGTCGGCGGTGATCCGCCCGATCCGGTCGGCGGCGCTCTCGGTGAACCACATCGCCCCGTCCGGGCCGGCCGCGATGCCGAACGGGCCCGCCTGCGGCGTCGGCAGGGTGAACTCCGTCAGCTCGCCCGCGGTGGTGATCCGCCCGACCGTGTGCGTGCCGTACGCGGTGAACCAGAGCGCCCCGTCCGGCCCGGCGGCGATGATCGTGGGCCGGGCGGCGGCGCCCACGTCGAAGGTGGCCGCCGGTGCGAGCCGCCCGATCTGCCCGCGGGACACCAGCGTGAACCAGAGGGCGCCGTCGCCGCCGGTCGCCAGGGCGTACGGTCCGCCGGGCACCGGGAACTCCTCGATCTTTGTCACGGGGTCCGATCCTGCCCGGCCACGCCGGATTCGCAACCCGATTCGGCTCAGGTTCGCAAGCGCTCGGGCGATAGGCGCGTCATGTCCCGGGTACCCCTGCTCGCGTACGCCCTGGCGGCTCTCGTGGCGGCGGTGGCCTACCCGCTGGCGCCGGAGGGCGCCCACCCCCTGCTGTACTTCCTGATCGGCTCGGCCTCCCTCGTGCCGGGGATTCTGGCCCTGCGCGAGCGGCGCGGGCCGTCGGTGCTCATCGTCGCCGGGCTCGCCGTCATCAACCTGGGCGGGCTGTGGGCGGCCGTCCAGCTGGGCCTGACCGACAACCGGGACCTGACCTCGCTGGTCTTCATCGTGGCCGGGCATCTGCTGCTGCTCGGGGCCGCGGTGTGGATCGTGCTGCGGCACGGGAGCGGCGACATCGGCGGCATCCTCGACGCGGCCGTGATGGCCGTGGGTCTCGCCGGGCTGCTCTGGACCGTGCTCGTGCAGCCCCGGCTCGAGGCCAGCGAGCTGTCCGCCGGCTCGCGGGCGGGCCTGCTCGTGATGGCGTTGTGCCTGGCCGGCATGCTGGGCGCCCTGCTGCGCGTGGAGAGCGCCGGGCGCGAGTCGCTGCTCGCCCTGCGCGCCTTCGTCGTGGTCCTGCCGCTGGCCCTGATCGGTAACCTGAGCCTGCTCTGGTACGCGGCCGACACCCCGCTGACCCGGCCGGGCTGGGTCGACACGCTCTTCCTGGCCGGCTACATCGTGGCCGGCACGGGCGTCGCCGACCGCTCGATGGATCAGCTGCAGCGCCCGGGCCCGGTGTCGGCCGACCGGCTCGGCCCCGGCCGGCTGGCCTTCCTCGGCAGCGCGATCGCGCTCAACCCGGTCGTGGCCGCCGTGCAGCAGCTCGCCGGCCGGCCGATCGACGCCGTGCTGCTCGCGGTCGGCACCGCGGTGATCGTGCCCATGGTGATGGTCCGCATCGGCATGCTGTCGGCGCAGCGCTCGCGGGCCGAGCGGGCGCTGGCCCACGAGGCCACCCACGACGCGCTGACCGGCCTCGCCAACCGCAAGAAGTTCCTGGACGGCCTGGACGCCGCCCTGGCGGCCGGCGAAGCCCCGCTCATCCTGTTCTGCGACCTCGACGGCTTCAAGGCGGTGAACGACGGCCTGGGCCACGTGGCCGGAGATCAACTGCTGAGACAGGTTGCCGTACGCCTGTCCGCGTGCGTCCGGGACACCGACCTGCTCGCCCGCTACGGCGGCGACGAGTTCGTCGTCCTGTGCCGCGACGCCTCGGCCGAGGTGGTGCCCCGGATCGAGGCCACCTTCGCCGCCCCGTTCGTGGTCACCGGCGAGCCGGCTTCTGTCGGCGTCAGCGTGGGCGCGGTCCGCGCCGCCCCCGGCGACGACGCCGTCTCGGTGCTGCGCCGCGCCGACGGCGCCATGTACGAGGCGAAGTCCCGGCGGGTCGGTGCCGCGTCACGGTGACGGCCGGGCGGTGGTCAGGTCCAGGCGAGGGTCGAGCGGTGTGACCAGTACTCCTCGGGCGGCTCGGCCAGGTGCGCGAGCGCTTCGGCGTCGACATCGACGGCCGGGGCGCGCAGGTTCGAGTCGAGCTGCTCGAGGGTGGCCGCTCCCGACAGCACCACGTTGGCCCACGGCTGGGCCAGGGCCGCGGCCAGGGCGACCGCGTCCGGGGCCTCGCCCAGCTCGCCGGCCGAGGCCAGGCGGC
Source organism: Actinoplanes sp. NPDC048988 (assembly GCF_043197815.1). Classification (NCBI taxonomy): domain Bacteria; kingdom Bacillati; phylum Actinomycetota; class Actinomycetes; order Micromonosporales; family Micromonosporaceae; genus Actinoplanes; species Actinoplanes sp. NPDC048988. The sequence goes on from NZ_JBICTW010000027.1 coordinate 107,053, forward strand.
CGTTGGCCATGGCCTCCTTGACGATGACCAGGCAGCCCTGTTCGTGGGCCTCGGCCAGGGCGGGACCGGCCGACGGCTCGAGGAGGTTCCACGTGGCCTGGATGCTGCGGAACAAAGGCTCGCCGTCGATCCGTACGGCCAAAGCCTCTCGAATCGCCGTCGCCTGGGCGGGGCCGCTCGTCGAGACGCCCACGATGATGCCCTGGGCGGCGAGGCCAGCCAGGCGGCGGTGCAGCACCTTGTCGGTCAGCGCCGTGCTGTGCGGGGTGACCGAGTGGACGTGGTAGATGTCCAGGCGCTCGCCGAGCAGGTCCTGGGTCTCCTCGATCTGCCGGTCGAAGGTGGCCACGCTGTGGTCCTTGACCTCGTGCACGTCGGCGTCGACCCGCCATCCGGCCGTGTAGGTGTAGCCCCATTTGCTGCCGACCACGACGCCCTCGGGGTCACGGGCACGCAGCCACGCGGCCAGGAACTCCTCCGCGCGCCCGTAGGAACGGGCGACGTCGAAATACCTGACCCCTTTGCCGTACGCGTCGTCGAGCAGCGCGAAGACGAGCGTGCGCAGCGACTCCACCGTACGGTCGGCGGGCAGGTCGGCGTCGCGCCCCAGGTTGATGTACCCGGGGCGGGCGACGGCGGCCAGGCCCAGGCCGACGCCCCGAACCGAGATCAACGGCTGGAGGCCGTACGGGCGGCGATCATCTGCGCGGCGGTGAGGCGGTCGGCCGGCACCGAGGCGGTCGGCCGGCGCCCGGCCCGCCGGAAGCCGTCGTCGGTGCGCGGGGCGATCAGCTCGGCGGTGGGGATCTTCGTCTCGGACGACGGGGCGGGCGCGTTCAGATCCGGGTAGCGGTTCTCCCACGCCTGCCGGACGCGGTCAGGAATGTGCAGGTGGCGCCACAGGCGGCGGAGCACGCCGGGATGCAGGAGATCGTTGATCTCGCAGCAGTCCGAGGCCTGGCACAGCACGGTCTGGTAGGCCAGCCGCTGCTGCGCCGGGTCTTCCAGGTCGAACCGGCGGCGGGACTTGTGGCCGGCGGCCATGTGATGCGGGAGTTCCAGCACTCCCACGCTGTGGCCACGAAGGTCGTCGAGTCGTTCGGGGACGGAGGGTGCCCGATCCTGAGGGCCGCGCTGCCGGCGGCCGTCGCGGGCGGCGACGTACGGCATGGGCCCAGGCTATGCCCGGGGGCGCGCCCCGGGTACCCGGTCGGCCGGATCGGTTACGCGGGTGCCGAAAGTGACCGTGTCGCGCAACCGGCGCCGCATGCCCCGCAGCCGGTTCAGCGTCCCCGGGGAGCGCTTCTCCAGCGGCCGGTCGAGCGACGCCGCGTGCCCGAGCATGCCGACGATGGTGTCGATGGCCGCCTCCAGCACCTGGGTGTCCGGCAGCTGGTCGGGGCTCGGCCCGGTGACCGGCACGGCCACCGGGCGCAGCTCGTCCAGGTCGCCCACGATGTCGCACGGGTAGTTGCGCAGGGTGGCGATCTGCTCCTCGGCCACCGCCAGCACCCAGGCCGCCCGGTCGGCCCCGATGCCGAAGCGCAGCGCGTTGGCCCGCTGCTTGAGTACGGCGTCGACCAGGTGCCGCTGGACGACCCGCTGGTAGGGCACCCGGTGCGGGTAGAGGTCGCCCAGGGCCTGGTTGACCCGGCGCAGCAGCTCGATCTCGGCCGCGCCGAGCGAGACGTTGGCCGTCGGCTCCTCGAGCCGGCAGAGGTCGCCGGGCACCCCGACGACCCCGGCGAACCGGCGCCACAGCGTGTCGTGCGGCGACCCGGCCGGCGGTACCGTGATCAGGTGGCGGTGCCCGGGCGGCAGCGGGTCACCCCAGCGGCGCAGCATGCGGTCGGCCGTGTGCTCGTCCCAGAAGGCTTGGTAGCGCCCCTTCTCCACGGCCGACAGGAAGTCCTCGAAGCGCCACGTGCTGCGGCCCCGGATGCTCTGCTGCCACATCGACGGCAGCGTGCGCCACAGGTCGCGCCCGGCCACGATGACGTGCACTTCCGCCTCGCCGAAGCTCGCCAAGGCGCGTGCCACCTGCGGCGGGGTGGCCGCGCCGAGCCCCTCGCTGCTGATCACCACGTCGCCCGGCCAGGCGTTGGCCAGCCCGGCCAGCCGGTCCCAGGTCCAGCCGGACGACGGGTCGTACCAGGGCACCTCGCGCAGGTCGGCCATGGCCTGGTCGTGGGCGTAGAGCGTGTGCGGCACGAGGACGCCGGCCCGGTCGCGCAGGGTGTCCTGGTTGCCCCAGAGAACGTTCTGGATGTAGGTGCTGCCGGTTTTCGGCGCACCGATGTGCAGAAAGACTCGCCTGGCCACAAGGCCATCTGATCAAAGTCGACCGGGAAAGTCGTAAAACACTCCGACGAGTTCGCCCAAGAGACGTAATAGCCACATCTCAGGATGAAGTTCCGGCGTTCACCTGTGCCGCGGGGCCCAGAGCGGGTACGCGCCGCAGGTTCAGCGCGAGCACCCCACTGATCCCGGCGAAGACCGACGCGAGCGCCACGACCGCCGGCCACGCGCCCAGCGACCAGGCCGTACCGGCCAGACTGCCGAAGATCGACGAGCCCGCGTAGTACGCGAACAGGTAGAACGACGCCGCCTGCCCGGCCGGCACCCCACCGGCGTGCGCCCGCACCGGCACCCAGCCGCTGGCCACCCCGTGCACGCAGAAGAACCCGGCGGTCATCACGGCCAGCCCGGTCACCATGAGCGGCAGACTGTCCGGCAGCGTGAGCAGCAGCCCCACGGCGGTCAGGACGGCGCCGAAGGGCATGACCGCCCGCCGCCCGTACCGGTCGGCCAACCGGCCCGAGACCGCCGAGCTCAGCGTGCCCACCGGATAGACCAGGAAGACGGCGCCGGCCGCACCCGCGCCGAGCAGGAACGGCGCGCTGGTCAGGCGAAAACCCACGGCGTTGTAGACCGCGACGAACGCGCCCATCGCGCACGCCCCGATCGCGTAGAGGCTCAGCAAAGCCGGATCACTGAGCGCCCGCCGGGTCATGGCCGCAGCCGGCCGGGCCACGAAGTTGCGCGACCGCGGCAGCAGCACCGCCACCACCACGGCGCAGGCCACGCCGAGCAGGGCCACTGCGGCCAGGGCCCATCTCCAGCCGTACGCCTCGGCGGCCCACCCGGTGATCAGACGCCCGGCCATGCCACCGAGAGCGGTGCCGCCGATGTAGAGCCCGGCCGCCCGCGCGTGCGTGTCCGGGTGCAGTTCCTCCCGCAGGTAGGCGGTGGCCACCGCGGGCAGCCCGGCCAGCGTGACGCCTTGGAGCAGCCGAAGCCCCAGCAACACGTGCCAGGTCGGCGCCACCGCGCAGGCCAGCCCGACCACGGCCGAGCTCGCGAGCGACAGGTGGATGAGACGGGTACGCCCGGCCTTCTCCGACAGCGGCCCGGTGACCAGCAGCGCCACACCCAGCCCGACCGTGGCCAGCGACAGCGACCAGGCACTCTGCGCCGGCGTCACCCCGAACGCCACGGCGAGATTCGGCAACAGCGCCTGCGTGCTGTAGAGCAGAGCGAACGTGGCCACCCCGGCCGCGAACAGAGTCAGACAGATCCGGCGGTAGCCGGGCGTCCCGGCGCGATACGTGCTCACCCGACCGACTTTTCACCGCCGGAACGCATGCGTCCAATACATGGGATCAGCGACCTCGATACGTCCGGTGCATGGCCCCAGCTAGCGAGCACTCCGACGCCGAGCGCCACACCCGCAGCGCCGATTCCGATCACCGCCGACCGGAGGTCGATCAGAGAATCACCGGTTCGTCCGTTGGGCATCTTGGCCTCCGTCACCATTCGTGTTGTGCTTGGTGATGTGTTCGAGGCCTGTGACGCATGACGCCGGCATGCCAGCTTTTCGGTGTGATACACCCGACCGCATCGCGGGTCACCACCCGTGACAGATCGAGCGTGGTCGCGGACAGACAATGACCTCTCCGCGCCACGACCCCTCCGCCGGCCCCGAATCGCCGACATCGGGTCAAGACACTGACGACGGCCAGTTGCTTCGCGATCAGAAACTTGTCGACGCCCTGCGGGCGAACGGCTTCCAGGGCGACGGATATACGCGCTTCGCCGAGCGGCTCGCCCGGCACGGTCTCGGAACCATCGAAGGATGGATGCGCTCCGGGCTGATCGCGGGACGATGGAGTCCCGATCGCGGCGCCAGCCCTCTGACGTACTTCATCGGCATGTGCATCGACGCTTACCCCAACGCGTTCCGCACGTGGCGGCGGAGCGGGAGCCGATCCGTGGCGGCCACCGCGGATCGGCCCGAGCCCGAGTCCGCTGACTGGAAGACTCCGGAGAGCGAGGTCATCGCCAAAGAGCAGATCATCGGGAGATGGGCGGCCCTCCCCGAGCGTCGGCAGCGTGTCCTGGTTCTCGAGGCGCAGGGCTTGACTCACGATCAGATCGCTCGTTTGCTCGGAGTGCCGATCGCCGCCACCACGGCGTTGCTGCATCGCGCACGCAAGGGCCTTCGAGGCCAGGAGGAGGTGTGATGGACGAGCGAAACGCGGGGACAACCGCACAAGCACCCACGCCTCGGGCCCCCTACTCGCCGGCCGCGGTGTCCGCGCGCGAGATCGACGATCTCATCGAGGACTCCTCCCTGGCCGAGCCGGGCCATGGTGCCGATCGGGGCCCGTCAGGCGAGCTGGTCCGGCGAACCCTCGGTCGCGGTGGAGTGCCCGCGCCGGACGCGGTTCCCGCCCTGCGCCGGGTTCCGGTGCAGGGCAGAAGCGTGGCCCGGGTCCAACGCATGCTCGACGCCTGCGCCGAGCTCGTCGACGAGGTCGGCTATGAG
>NZ_JBICTW010000028.1:0-91571 GCF_043197815.1 Actinoplanes sp. NPDC048988
TCGATCACCGCCCACGCCTTGTCCGTCAGCTCACCACGCCCAACACCCGACACATCAACCAGAACTGATCAACTGATCGGCAGGACACGGCCTAGTCGCCGGAAAGGTCGCGGCGGATGCTCCAGATCGCACCGGCCATGGCCAGGACGGTCCAGAGGGTGAACTTGAGCAGGCCCTCGGGCTTGCCGCCGGCCGCCTCGAGGAAGGACGTGAACGGCCACGGGTCCTTCAGCTGGCCGAGCAGGCCCTCGACGAAGGTGATGAAGCCGATGTAGCCGGCGAAGAGCCAGAGCGGGCGGCGTACGAGGGTCGCGTTGGCCACGCCGAACAGGGCGATCATCGGCAGGGCGATCAGGGTGCCGGTGAACTGCTTCGACTCCTGGCTCCCGATGAACGTGAAGCCGCTGATCACGGCGAGGGCCACCGCGATCAGCACGGCGGCCACGCACTGGCCGGCCAGCACGACCAGCCGGCGCGGGCGGCCGAGGAACAGGAGTACGGCCGTGCGGTGCTGGTAGTGGGCCGACGTGGTGACGACGGCGATGCCGAAGACGCCCAGCCCGGCGAAGAGCGACCAGAAGTCGGCGCTGAGGAAGCCGAACATCATGGCCAGGGCGATCGTGCCGGCCAGCGACACCCAGCTGGAGCGGATGGAGAGCGTCCGGTAGAGCTCGCTGCGGATCACGGCGATCATGAGGCGCCCCCGGCCAGTTCGAAGAAGAGCTGTTCCAGGGTCGGTGCGTCGGAGGCGAGCTCGTAGATCGGCTGCTGGACCGCGAAGGCGATCTCGCCGGCGTCCTCGGGGGTCAGGCCGGTCACGTGCAGCACGTGGCCATCGGTGGTCACACCGGCCCCGGCGCTTTCGAAGGCGGCCCACAGGGCGCGCGGGTCGCGCCCGCGGACGCGCAGCCGCATCGCCTGCCGGCCGGTCAGCGCCTGAAGGGGCTCGGCCAGGCGGATCCGGCCGCCCGCGATGATCACCACGTCGTCGACCAGCTGCTCCAGCTCGCCGAGCAGGTGGCTGGAGATGAGCACGGTGCCGCCGGCCTCGGCGTGACCGCGCAGCAGCCCGCGCAGCCAGGCCATGCCGGACGGGTCGAGGCCGTTGGCCGGCTCGTCGAGCACGAGGATCGACGGCCCGCCCAGCATGGCGGTGGCCACGGCCAGGCGCTGCCGCATGCCGAGTGAGTAGTCGCCGGTCCGCTTGCGCGCGGCGTCGGCCAGGCCGACGTACTCCAGAAGCTCGTCGACCCGGCCGGCGCCGGCGCCGCAGAGGAGAGCCTGCGTGCGCAGATGGCCGCGCCCGGTCTGGCCGGGATGGCTGAGCCCCTGCTCGAGGACCGCGCCGACCTGGCGCGACGGCCGGTCCAGGTCGCGGTAGCGGCGGCCGTTGAGCAGGGCCTGGCCCGAGGTGGCCCGGCTCAGGCCGAGCAGCACGCGCAGGGTGGTGGTCTTGCCCGACCCGTTCATCCCGAGGAAACCGGTGACCCGGCCCGGCGAGGCGGTGAACGTGACGTCCTTGACGGCGTCGATCCCGCCGTAGGTCTTCGTCAATTCCCGGATCTCGATCATCGCCGCGCATTATGTCGGCCTGGGTCAAGTGAGTACGCGGACTCATCCGCCGGCGGCCGGCCGCGACAAGGATCGACGGCATGACTCATCCTGCCGCGAACACCGAGCTGGCCCTGGCCGATGCCGAGATCACCGAGCTGATCCGGCGGCTGGGCGCGGCCCGCCTGGCCGTACGGGAGATCGAGGTGGCGCTCGATCAGGCGTGGAAGCGGCGGAACGCCATCGCGGCGCCGGCGGCTTCCGGCGGTTTCGTGCGGAACGCGCTGTTCATTCTCGGTGGGCTGCTGCTGGCGGTGGCGGCGATCGTGTTCACGGCGGTCGCCTGGGCGCAGTTCGGGATCGGCGGGCGGGCCGTGCTGCTGGCCGGGTTCACGGGGGTGGCGCTCGCGGTTCCGCCGGCGGCGGCGCGGCGTGGCCTGACGGCCACGGCCGAGACGTTCGCCGCTGTGGGTTTTCTGCTGACGCTGCTTGACGGGTACGCGGCGTGGCACGTGAATCTGTTGGGCGTCGCGGACGGATCGGGCTGGGGGTACTCGGCGGCGGTCTTCGCCGTCACCGGAGCCGTGGCCGCGGGGTACGAGCACTTCACCGGGCTGGTGGCGCCCCGCTATGCCGCTCTGCTGGTGGCGCAGCCGGTGGTGCCGTTGCTGGTGGCAGTCGCCGAGCCGGGCCTGACCGGGTGGGCGTTCGCCTTCGTGGGGGTGGCCGCGCTGGATGTCGCGGTGCTGGCGACCGGGCGCCTGCGCCTGGCCGCCACGGTCGCGGGTGGTGTGGCGGTGGTGGCGGCTGGGGTCTGTGCGCTGATCGGGCTGGCCTCGGACGAGCCGTTCGGGGCGGCGGCGGCGCTGGTCGCGGCGGCGCTCGCCGTGGTCACGGGGGCTGTCGTCGCCCGGCGGCGGACCGCCCGGGCCATCGCGACGTCCCTGCTGCTGGTGGCGTTCGTGGTCGCGGCCGGCCGGGTCACCGCGGTGCTGAGCCCGGCCGGCTGGCTGGTCGACGTCGCGGCGGTAGTCGTGGTGGCCGCGTTGTTCGCGTCTCTGATCGGTGCGCGGATCGCGGCTCTGTCGGTGGCGGCCGTCCTGGGGATCGCCGTCTTCGTGGTGACCGTCGACCAGGTGACCATGGCTCGGGCCGACTGGTCGGTTCCGGTGGCGCTGGCTCTGCTGGTCGCGGCCGCGATCGTGCTGGTCCCGGCGGGCCGGCGTGGGCCGGGTGCGGTGCTCGGGGCGTACGCCGTCCTGGTCGACGCGGTGGTCCTGGCGCTCGCTCACGCTGGGGTGAGCGTGCTGGAGGCGTACACCCTGCCCACCGCAAGCGTCGCCCTGCTGGCGGGAATCCTCGTCCGCCGGGCGCGACCGGCGGCCGGAAGCTGGACCACCTACGGCCTCGCCCTGGTGGTGGCGCTGGCGCCGAGCCTGATCGCGATCGTCGCGGGCGACGGGCAGCATCCGCGGCGGCTGCTGCTCGGTCTGGGCGCGCTGGCGATCGTGCTGGCCGGGGCGCGGGCCGGACTACGGGCCCCGGTGCTGCTCGGCGGCGGCGCCCTGGCCCTGGTGGCGCTGCACGAGATGGCGCCGGTGTGGGACCTACTGCCGCGCTGGATCCCGCTCGCCGCGGCCGGGCTGCTGCTGGTGGCGCTGGCCACGACGCTGGAGCGCCGGCGGCGTGACCTGGACCGGCTCCGCGCCACCCTGCACCGGTTTTCGTAAAGCCGCGTCCTCCGCCGCCGATCTGAGGGCCTGTCATTCCCGAGATCGGAGGCCCGGATGTCCGCCGCGCGCATGCAGTTGTGCTTCGCCGCGTGGGTGGCTGCCCTGACGGTGGTCTTCTACGCGCTCCCGGCGTACAGCATGTACTCCTGGGCGGCGATCGGGCTTTCCGGGGCGGCAGCCGTGCTGGTCGGCATCCGGTTGCACAAGCCGTCGCGCAAGCTGCCCTGGTACCTGCTGTCGGCCGTGGTCGCCTGCTTCACCCTGGGCGACACCACCTACAACGTGCTCACCGACTACCTCGGGTACACCAACCCGTTCCCGTCGCTGGCCGACCTGTTCTACCTGATCATCTACCCGATGCTGGCGATCGCGTTGCTGATCTTCATCCGCGCGCGGTCCGGCACCGACAACCGGGCCGCGCTGCTCGACGCGCTCGTGCCCACGGCCGGTCTCGGCCTGCTGTCCTGGGTCTTCCTGATCGCGCCGTACGTGCACGACACCGGCCTGACCCTGCCCGACAAGCTCGTCTCGATCGCCTACCCGCTCGGCGACGTGCTGGCCCTGGCCATGTTCGCCCGGCTGCTGACCGGCGGTGGCCGCAAGCCGGCCGCCCTGACGATCCTGGTCGTCGGCGTCTCCAGCCTGCTGGTCACCGACGTCGTCTACGGCCTGCGGCAGCTGGCCGACAACTGGGAGGTCGGCGGCCCCGTCGACTTCGGCTGGATTTTGTTCTACACCGCGATCGCGCTCTCCTCCCTGCACCCGTCGATGCGGGACCTGACCCTCAGCGGGGAACGGGTCACGCAGACCATCGCGGGCGGCCGGCGGATCGCCCTCATGGTCGTCGCGGCCCTGATCGCCCCGGCCGTCCTGCTCATCGAGGACCTCGGCGGCGACGTCACCGACGCCCCGATGATCGCCACCGCCAGCGCGCTGATGTTCCTGGCCGTGATGCTGCGCGTGGCCGGGCTCATGCAGGTCCAGCGGGTCGCCGCGGCCCGGGAGCGCACACTGCGCATCACCGGCGCCGACCTGGTCGCGGCGAGCAGCGAGGCCGACGCGTACGAGGCCCTCAAGAAGGCGCTCGGCGCGATCGTGCCGGCCGGGCAGCCGTGGGCCGAGTTCGTGCTCTCCGTCGACGCCCGGCCCGGCAAAACCACCGGCCTGGTCGGCACCCGCAAGGTCCCGATCGCCGAGGAGCCGGCCCTGGTCGCCCAGGCGCTCGCGGGCTTCACCTGGGCGCTGTGCGCCGAGGCGATCGCGTCACCGCGCAAGCCGGGCGAGCCGCGCCGGCACCGGCGGATGTACCTGGCCGCCGACGACGAGGTGCTGACCGCGCTCGAGCCGGCCTTCGTGGCCCTGATGACGCAGGGCACCATGGCCATCGAGCGGATCAACCTGACCGCCGAGGTGAACCGGCGCAGCAGCGAGGACTACTTCCGCGCGCTGATCCAGAGCGCCTCCGACGTGATCATGATCGTCGGCGACGACGAGGTGATCCGCTACGCCAGCCCGTCCGCGCTGCCCGTGTTCGGTCACACGAACCTGGTCGGCATGCCGCTGCGCCGGCTCATCGCCGGCACCGACCACGCCGAGCTCACCGGACTACTCGACCAGGTGCGCTCGGGGCAGGGTTTCCGCGACGGCGTCGACCTGACCGCGATCAGCGGCGACGACCTGCTCCTGCAGGTCGAGTGCACCTGCCGCGACCTGCGCGACGACCCGGCCGTGGCCGGGCTCGTGATCACCATAAGAGACGTCACCGAGCGGCGGCGCCTCGAGAACGACCTGGCCCACCAGGCGTACCACGACGCGCTGACCGGGCTGGCCAACCGCGCCCTGTTCCAGAACCGGCTCGAGCACGCGGCCCACTTCGCCGACGGCCGCCGGCACGAAGTGGCCGTGCTCTTCATCGACCTCGACGACTTCAAGGAGGTCAACGACACGCTCGGGCACGCCGCCGGCGACCAGCTGCTGACCACCGTCGGCGAGCGCATCTCGGCCGTGGTCGGACCGCTGAGCACGGTGGCCCGCACCGGCGGCGACGAGTTCGCGGTGCTGCTGGAACAGGTCGACGCGCAGGCCGACGCCGAGCAGATCGCCGGGCGCATCGTGGCCGCGCTGGCCGAGCCGATCGAGGTCACCGACGCCACCGGGGCCACGCACCTGGTGCGCGGCGCGGCCAGCGTCGGCGTCGCGACCAGCGCCGAGACGGCCGGGATCACCGAGCTGCTGCGCCGGGCCGACGTGGCCATGTACGGGGCGAAGACCGAGGGCAAGAACACGTGGCAGCGCTACGAGGACGAGATGCACGAGGCGATGCTGCGCCGCCTCGAGATGCGCTCGGCCCTCAACGAGGCGGTGCCGGGCGACCAGATGCGGCTGCGCTTCCAGCCCATCGTCGACCTGCCGACCGGCGAGACGATCGGCCTCGAGGCCCTGGTCCGCTGGCAGCACCCGGCCCGCGGCCTGCTCGGCCCGAACGAGTTCATCGAGCTGTCCGAGGAGAACGGGGCGGTGGTCGCGATCGGCGGCTGGGTGCTGCGCGAGGCGCTGCGCACCTTCGCCGAGTGGCGGCGCGCGGACACCGGCGGCCTCATGCGGTACGTCAGCGTGAACGTGTCGGCCCGTCAATTCCGTACACCCGGCTTCGTCTCTCAAGTCAAAGAGGTGCTGGCCGATATAGGAGCCGACCCGAAATGGCTGCTCCTGGAGATCACCGAGAGCCTGGTGCTGCACGACGCGGACCAGGTCTGGCGTGACCTGCACGAGCTGCGGGCCATGGGCGTCCGGATCGCCATCGACGACTTCGGCACGGGGTACTCATCGCTGAGCTACCTGAGCCAGATGCCGGTCGACGTCCTGAAGATCGACAAGTCCTTCATCGACGACATCCTGCACAGCCGCCAGCAGATGGCCCTGGTCGAGACGATCGTCAACCTGGCCCGAACCCTCGACCTGGCGGTCGTGGCCGAGGGCATCGAGCTGGAGGAGCACCGCGCGGCCCTGGTCGCCATGGGGTGCCCGTACGGGCAGGGCTACCTGTTCTCCAAGCCGGTCACATCCGAAGAGTTCCAATCAACGATTCTCACGAAGGGTCTTTCATGAGCGACGGTCTCGAGTTCGTCAAGCGCGACGGCAAGTGGGCGGACCTGGAGCGACTGCGTAGTGGCAACCCCATGTACGACGCCACGATCGAGGAGGTCAAGGGCCGCCGCATCCGGGTCGGCGACCACTGGCTGGCCGACTTCGCCTCCTGCAACTACCTCGGCTTCGACCTCGAGCCCGAGATCATCGAGGCCATCGAGCCCGAGGTACGCCGCTGGGGCACGCACCCGAGCTGGTCGCGGCTGCTGGGCAACCCGGCCCTGTACCCGCAGATCGAGGAGCAGCTGACGGCCCTGCTGGACGCGCCGGACACGCTGGTCCTGCCCACGATCACCCACATTCACATGTCGGTGCTGCCGATCCTGGCCGGCAAGGGCCACATCTTCCTCGACTCCCAGGCCCACAAGACCATTTACGACGGTTCCATGTACGCCCGTGGTCTGGGCGCCACGGTCTCCCGCTTCGCTGCTTCCGACGTGTCCGAATTGCGGGCTATGTTGCGTGCGGCTCCCGCCGGCGTCTCGAAGATCGTGGCCATGGACGGCGTGAACAGCATGACGGGCAACGCGCCGGACCTGGCGGCCTTCGCCGCGGTGTGCCGCGAATACGGGGCCCTGCTGTACGTGGACGACGCCCACGGCTTCGGCGTGATCGGCGAGCGCGGCGTGAACGAGAAGTCCCCGTACGGCCTGAAGGGCAATGCGATCGTCAAGTACGCCGGCGAGACGTACGACAACATCGTGCTGGTGGGCGGCTTCTCGAAGAGCTACTCGTCGCTGCTGGCGTTCCTGGCCCTGCCGACGTGGCTGAAGAACCACCTGAAGGTGTCGGCGCCGCCGTACCTGTACTCGGGCCCGGCCCCGACGGCGTCCCTGGCGACGGTGCTGGCCGGTCTGTCGGTGAACGAGAAGCGGGGCGACGACATCCGGGCCGAGCTGTACCGGAAGACGATGAAGGTCCTGGACCACGTACGGTCCCTGGGCGTCTACACCCCGAACACGGGCAGCACGCCGGTGATCGAGCTGCCCCTGGCCGAGGGCGAGGACATCGACGCGGTCGGCAAGCTGCTGTGGGACCGCGGCATCTACGTGACGCTGGCCGCGTACCCGCTGGTCCCGCGCGACCAGGTCGGCTTCCGGGCCCAGGTGACCGCGGCCAACGCCGACGACGAACTCGACGAGCTGAACGCCGCCATCACCGAACTCCACGCAGCCGGCAAGCTCCGCCTCGCCTGACGCCCTTCCCCGGGTCAGGTGGCCTTCCGCGGGCCGGGCGGCGTGAAGTCGCCCGGCCCGCGCCTTTCTCCGGCGCTCAATGTGATGATCGGCGTATGCGACTTTCGATCTGGCCCTCGGCGGCGCAGAGCTTTGCGAACGTGCTCGAGGCGGCCCGGCACGCGTCGGAGACCGGCTGGGACGGCGTGCACTTCGCCGACCACTTCATGCCCAACGGCGAGTCGGGCGCGGTGCTCGAGTGCGGCTCGGTGGTGGCCGCGCTGGCCGCCGCGGTGCCGAGGGTCGAAATCACCACTCTGGTGTACGGCATGACCTACCGTCACCCGGCCGTGCTGGCCAACATGGCCGCGACCGTCGACCACATCAGCGGCGGCCGCTTCCGGCTGGGCGTGGGAGCGGGCTGGCAGATCAACGAGCACGAGCAGTACGGCATCGAGCTGCCCCCGGTGAAGCAGCGCATCGACCGTTTCGTCGAGGGTCTGCTGGCGATCAAGAGCCTGCTGACCGAGTCCCGCACCACCCTGCACGGCGAGTATTACCAGCTGACCGACGCCGAATGCGACCCGAAGCCCGTACGGACCCCGCTACCGATCCTGATCGGCGCCAAGGGCGAGAAGCGCATGCTCCGCATCGTCGCCGAACACGCCGACGCCTGGAATACTTGGGGCATACCCTCCCACATCGCCCAGAAGTCAGCGGTCCTGGACGCGCATTGCGCCACCATCGGCCGCGACCCACACTCGATCGCCCGAACCGCCCAGGCGCTGACGGTGGTGAACGGCCCCATCCCCGAGGGCATCACGTCCCCGGTGATCGGCGGTTCCCTCGCCGCCCTGAAGGACGCGATCGCCGAGTACGAGTCCCTGGCCCTGGACGAACTGATCATCCCCGACGGCTTGCTGGGCACCGGCCCCACCCGCCTCAAGGCCATGGACACCTTGAGGGACCTGGTCCGATCCTGAACCGCAGCACCCGCCCGGCCCTGAACGGGGACTTGTTCCGGGTCTGAACCCATCGGCGGGCCGGCCGTTTCCTACGGCCGGCCCCGCGCGTATCAGCGCCCCGCGACGATGGCCTCGGCCACCTGACGCAGCTGGTGGTGGTCCGGGTGGAACCCGGCGGCGATGTCCGGATGCAGATGCGTCTTAGTGTCGTCGAGAAGCATCGCGGTGACTTCGTCCACGCTCTGCCCGGCGTACTCGTGCCGAAGCTTGTCCGTCGCGGCCTGAAGCGCCGAGGTGAGTTGATCTTCGAGCGGTCCGCGCAGTTTCTCCTCCACCGGGTTAAGGCTCTGCGGATCCAAGGTGACCTGTGGCTCGGCCATGTAGCCCTCCCGTGTTCTGTGGCGCGACGCGGATACCCGCCCCGCTCACGCCGTTAAACGCATTCACCCCCTCCCACGTTGTGTCCACAGCCAACTCTCAGCCCCGGCCGCGCTTGACCTCGAAGAAAGTGTCGACGCGGCTGAGCGGCTCGACCGCGTCCCAGATCGCCAGGGCTTCCTCGCGCTCGGGGACCGCGCCGATGATCGGGCCGTGGAGGCCGCGCTTGGCGCCTTCCACGTGCAGGACCGGCGAGCCGATGCCCGGCCCGGCCAGGGCGAGCGCGGCCTCGTGCGACTCCCGGACCGAGTCGTCCCAGCTGGCGTCGTCGAGCACGGCCTTGGCGTCCTCGATGCCGGCCGCCTCCGCGGCCTCCTGCACCAGTTCGTCGCTGAGAGCTGCCCCGCCGTCGTGCACCCGGGTGCCGATCTCGGTGTAGAACGCCGCCGCCACCTCGTCTCGGCGATCCGCCCGCAGAGCCTCGACCAGGCGCAGCGCCCGGAAGGACGCGTCGCTGGCCGCCCGGTACTGCTCAGGGATGCTGTCGCCGTTCAGGATCTTCAGGCTGAACGCACGCCAGCGCAGGGTCAGGTCGCGCTCTCCGGCGACTGCGACCAGCCAGCGCGAGGTGCGCCAGGTGAACGGGCACGCGGGATCGAAGAAGTAAGTGGCCTCCATAGATCACAGCGTAGGGCGCATTGTGCCTGCATTTCCCGGAACCGGCGAGGGTTTGTTTCGTCGCTGTGCGGGGCAGGAGGATCACTGGTCGTCGAAGTGATAGAGATCACTTCGACGCACGTTCGGCCGGATGGAGGGTCAATGGCGACTATCGACCGACATCCGCAAAGGCGCTCTCTGCGCGCTCGGGCACTCGCGGCGGGGGCCGCGTTAGCTCTGGCAGCACCACTGGCGGCCTGCGGATCAGACGACAACGGCGGCGTACCCGTCCTCAATCTGTACCAGTTCCCCGTCGAGAACATGCAGTCCGTCGTGGACATGTGCAACCAGCAGGCGGCGGGCAAGTACGAGATCAAGTACCAGGTGCTGCCGCGGGCGGCCGACGACCAGCGGGTCCAGATGGTCCGCCGGCTCGCCGCCAAGGACGACAGCATGGACCTCCTCGGCATGGACGTCACCTGGACCCAGGAGTTCGCCAGCGCCGACTGGATCAAGGAGTGGACCGGCGCCGACCGCAGCGAGATCGAAAACGGCACGTTGCCCGGCCCGCTCGCCTCCGGCGAATACGAGGGCAAGTTGTACGCGGCGCCGAACAACACCAACGTGCAGCTGCTCTGGTACCGCAAGGACCTCGTGCCGACCCCGCCGAAAACATGGGACGAGATGATCCAGATGTCCCAGAAGCTCAAGGCCGAGGGCAAGACGTACCAGGTGCTCACCATGGGCGCCCAGTACGAGGGCCTGGTGGTGCTGTACAACAGCCTGGTCGCCAGCTCGGGCGGCACGGTGGTCAGCGAGGACGGCAAGTCCGCCGTGATGGACGCCGGCGCGGTAAACGCGCTGCGCACCCTGAAGACGTTCGCCACCGCCGGCGTGACCAGCCCGTCGTTCTCGAACTCGATCGAGGACGACGTCCGGCTCGCCTTCCAGAACGGCGGCGGCGCGTTCCAGCTGAACTGGCCGTACGTGTACGCCTCGATGCAGAGCGACGCGCCGGACCTCGCCAAGAACGTCGCCTGGGCGCGATACCCGGGCATCGACCCGAACAAGCCGAGCGTCACGACGATCGGTGGTTCGAACATCGCCGTCAGCGCGTTCAGCAAGCACCCCGACCTCTCGTTCGAGGCCGCCAAGTGCCTGCGCGGCCCGGAGGCGCAGAAGTACCTGGCTATCAACGCCGGACAGCCGCCGTCGATCGAGGCGGTGTACAACGAGCCGGAGATGGCCAAGGCGTACCCGATGAAGGAGACGCTGCTCGAGGAGCTGAAGGACGCCGCTCCACGGCCGCGCACCCCCGCGTACCAGAACCTTTCCACAGTCGTGTCGGCCGAGCTCTCGCCGCCCGCGAGCGTCGAGCCGGACCAGACCGGCGCCGAGCTGAAGAGCTCCATCCAGGACGCCCTCGAGTCGAAGGGAGTGCTGCCGTGAGCATTTCCAGCACCACGCCGGCTTCTTCGCAGGCCGCCGAGCAGCAGACCATCCCGCGGCAGCGGCGCCGGCGGCGCGCCGAGCTGAGCGAGGGCAAGAAGCAGGAGCGCAAGCTCGGCTGGCTGCTGTGCGCGCCGGCCGCGCTGGTCATGGTGGTCGTGACCGCGTACCCGATCCTCTACTCGTTCTGGCTGTCGCTCCAGCGGTACGACCTCAAGTTCCCCGAGGACCGGCAGTTCGTCTGGTTCGAGAACTACGTGACGGTGCTGTCGAACAGCTACTGGTGGACGGCCTTCGGCGTCACGATGCTGATCACCGTTGTCTCCGTGGTGGTCGAGCTGGTGCTCGGCATGGGGCTGGCGCTGATCATGCACCGCACGCTGGTCGGGCGCGGGCTGGTCCGGACGTCCGCCCTCATCCCGTACGGCATCGTCACCGTCGTCGCCGCTTTCAGCTGGCGCTACGCCTGGACGCCGGGCACCGGCTATCTGGCGAACCTCGTCAGCCCGGAGGGGGCGCCGCTGACCGAACGGGCCAGCGCGCTCGCCATCATCATTCTGGCCGAGATCTGGAAGACCACCCCGTTCATGGCCCTGCTGCTGATGGCCGGCCTGGCTCTGGTGCCCGACGACCTGCTCAAGGCCGCGTCGATGGACGGCGCCAGCTGGTGGCAGCGGTTCACCAAGGTCATGCTGCCGGTGATGAAGCCGGCCATCCTGGTCGCGCTGCTGTTCCGCACGCTGGACGCGCTGCGCGTCTTCGACAACATCTACGTGCTGACCAATGGCGCCAACGAGACGTCGTCCGTGTCGATGATCGCCTACAACAACCTGATCAAGGGGCTCAACCTCGGCATCGGCTCGACGATGTCCGTGCTGATCTTCCTGACGGTCGCGATCATCGCGTTCATTTTCGTGAAGCTGTTCGGCACCGCGGCGCCGGGCGCCAGCGAGGAGGGGCGACGCTAGATGGCCACCGTAAACACCTCCGCGAAGGTCAAATGGGGTCTGCTCGACGCGGTCGTCGTCGTCTTCGCGCTGATCCCGGTGCTCTGGATCGCGTCGCTGTCGTTCAAGACGACGCCGACCCTGACCGACGGCAACTTCATCCCCCGCGACTGGACCCTCGACAACTACAAGCTGATCTTCCAGACCGACCAGTTCGTCCGCGCCCTGATCAACTCGATCGGCATCGCCCTCATCGCGACCACGATCGCGGTCGTGCTGGGCACGATGGCGGCGTACGCGATCAGCCGCCTCGATTTCCCCGGCAAGGGGCTGCTCGTCGGCGTCTCGCTGCTGATCGCGATGTTCCCGCAGGTGTCGCTGGTGACGCCGCTGTTCAACATCGAGCGCAACACGGGCCTGTTCGACACGTGGGCCGGGCTGATCCTGCCGTACATCACGTTCGCCCTGCCGCTGGCGATCTACACGCTGTCGGCGTTCTTCAAGCAGATCCCGTGGGATCTGGAGAAGGCGGCGAAGATGGACGGCGCCACGCAGGGCGAGGCGTTCCGCAAGGTGATCGCCCCGTTGGCGGCGCCGGGCGTCTTCACCACCGCGATCCTCGTCTTCATCTTCTGCTGGAACGACTTCCTGTTCGCCATCTCGCTCACCTCGACCGAGCGCTCGCGCACGGTTCCGGCGGCGTTGTCGTTCTTCACCGGTGCCTCGCAGTTCGAGGACCCCACCGGCGCGATCTCCGCGGCCGCCGTGGTGATCACGATCCCGATCATTCTGTTCGTGCTGTTCTTCCAGAGGCGCATCGTCGCGGGCCTCACGTCCGGCGCGGTGAAGGGTTAGGTTGCCATGGCTGACATCGTTCTTGACAAGGTCACGAAGAGCTATCCGGACGGCACCACGGCCGTGCACGGCATCGACCTGGAGATCGCCGACGGCGAGTTCATCATCCTGGTCGGCCCGTCCGGCTGCGGAAAGTCCACAACGCTGAACATGATCGCCGGCCTGGAGGACATCACCTCCGGTGAGCTGCGCATCGGCGGGCAGCGGGTCAACGACAAGGCGCCGAAGGACCGGGACATCGCGATGGTGTTCCAGTCGTACGCCCTTTACCCGAACATGAGCGTCCGGGAGAACATGGCTTTCCCGTTGAAGCTCGCGAAGATGGACAAGGCCACGATCAACCAGAAGGTGGAGGACGCGGCCCGCGTCCTGGAGCTGACGGATTACCTGGACCGCAAACCGGCCAACCTGTCGGGTGGCCAGCGCCAGCGGGTCGCGATGGGCCGGGCGATCGTCCGCAGCCCGAAGGCGTTCCTCATGGACGAGCCGCTCTCCAACCTCGACGCCAAATTGCGGGTGCAGATGCGTACGCAGGTGTCGCGCCTGCAGAAGCAGCTGGGCACCACGACGGTGTACGTGACCCACGACCAGACCGAGGCCATGACGCTGGGCGACCGGGTCGTGGTCATGCGCGGCGGCTACATCCAGCAGGTGGGCGACCCGCAGACCCTGTACGACCACCCGATGAACCTGTTCGTGGCCGGTTTCATCGGCTCCCCGTCGATGAACTTCCTGCCGGCCGCCGTCGAGGAGTCGGCGCTGCGCACACCGCTCGGCGACCTGCCGCTCGGCGAGCGGATGAAGCGAACGCTCAGCGCGAGCGACGCCCCGCGCCAACTGATCGTCGGCATCCGCCCCGAGCACTTCGAGGACGCCCGGTTGATCGACGACGTTCAACGGGCGAAGGGCTTCGAGTTCACGGCACCGGTCGACCTGGTCGAGTCGATGGGCTCGGACAAGTATGTCTACTTCACGGTCGAGGGGGAGCACGCGGCCGCCGCCGACCTGGAGGACCTGGCCGCCGACGCGGGCGGCGCCGACCTGCCGCCCCAGGACAGCCTGGTGACCCGCCTGTCGGCCGAGTCGCGGGTACGCGACGGCGCCGAAGCCAAGGTCTGGATGAACCTCGACAAGATCCACCTGTTCGACCCGCGCGACGGCAAGAACATCACTCTGCACGAGGGCCGCGCGGCCGGGGTAGCCGCGTCCTGACCGGAGCGACGGCGGGCGCCCGCGACCCGGGCGCTCGCCGTTCACAGCAGCTCCGCATCGTGGACGAGGATGGCCACCTGCACTCGGTTGTTCAGGGCGAGCTTGGCCATGACCCGCGAGACGTGACCCTTCACGGTAGGCAGACTCATACCGAGCGCGGCGCCGATCTCGGCGTTGGAGCTGCCGTCGCCCAGGCAGATCGCCACCTCGTGCTCCCGGTCGGTCAACACCCGCAGTTTCGCTTTGGCCTTGGACCGCCGCGAGCCGGCCGCGGGATCGGCGACGTAGTCGACCACCTTGCGGATCACCGCCGGCGACAGCATGCTCTCGCCGGCCGAGACCCTGCGTACGGCCGCAATGATCTCGTGTGGCTCCGAGTCCTTGAGCAGAAAACCGCTGGCCCCGCACCGCAGCGACTCGACGACGTATTCGTCGACGTTGAACGTCGTCAGCATGATGATCTGTGGCGCGGCCGGCCGGCTCCGGATGCGCTGAGTGGCGAGCATGCCGTCGAGCTGCGGCATCCGAACGTCCATGAGCATGACATCGGGCCAGTTCGCCGCCGCCACCTGGATCGCCTCGACGCCGTTCTCGGCCTCCGCAACCACCTCGATGTCGGCTTGCTGCCGAAAGAGCAGCCGCAGCGCCCCGCGAACCATCGCGTCGTCGTCGACGATGGCCAGCCGGATGGGCCGCTTCTCCGCTGTCAGTCCGGCCATGGCAACCATGCCTCGAAGCGGAAGCGGTCATCGTCACGACCGAACTCCACACGTCCGCCTATCAGGTCCGCGCGCTCGCCCGCACCAACCAGCCCGGAGCCCGACCCTGGCACGACGTCGGCTGCGTGTCCGACGCCGCACATGCCGACTGATGCTCCGCCGATGTCGGAGGCATGGGAGGGTAAGGCGTTGGTGACGAGAATGCGGAGGTCGCTGCCCGTCGCGCCGTCGAGGCGTACGTCGACCAACTCGCCGGGCGCGTGTTTGCGGGCATTGGTCAGCGCCTCCTGCAGCAGCCGGTAGGCCGTGCGCCCCAGCACCGGAGGCGGCTCCACGGGCGGCCTCATCCAGACGAAGTCGATCGCCATGCCTGAGGTGCGCGCGCCGTCAACCAGCTGCTCCACATCGGCGAGGCCCGGCTGCGGCGGCTCGGGCTGCGAAGGCCCGTCGTCGCGCAGCGCTCCGATGACGGCGCGCAGCTCCTCCAGCGCTCCGTGCGCGCTCAACCGGATCGTGCGGGCGGCCATAGCGATCTCTTCAGGTGGTGCGTCGCTGCTCACCTCGAGCGCACCGGCGTGCAGGCTGACCATCGACATGCGGTGTGCCAGAGCGTCGTGCATCTCGCGCGCGATACGCGACCGCTCGGTCAGCCGTGCCTGGTCGACGCGCATTTGTTGTTCCGCCACCGCTCGCAGCGCCTCCTGGTGCAAAGACAGGCTCAACCTTCGGTAGGCCTTCAAGAACAGACCCCAGCCGATCGTGGCGAGGCTCGTCGCGGCCCGCATGGCGATGTCGACCCACAGCGGGAACGGCGGATTGTCCTGCAACGCGTAGTAGACGATGCCGGTGGTGACGTGGGCGGCGCTGAGGATCAGAAGAATCCCGGCGCCGTAGCGGATCGCGACGGTGAACAGCGCGATGAGGATGGAGCCCGTCGCCATCACCGAGATGGCGCCGAGGGGCAACAGCATCACGCAGACGGCGAGCGGCCATCGCCGGCGTGCGAACAGCGCGAGCGCGCTCAACACTCCGATCACCACGTCGGCCTGCCACGGAATCACGGCGGAGGGCGCCGTCGCGTCGCCGAGTGGCACCATGACGGCGCCATAGAGCAACGCGCAGAGGACGGCGACGACGTCGGCGACCCGGTCACGCAGGGCCGAGCGCCGGACACCCGGCGGAGCGGGCACCAGTAACCGGAACGGCAGCGACGACATGACCCGCAGCCTACGAGGGCGAGCGTCCGTTGAGGACCTACCAAAGTATGGCCTCGACCCCTTCCAAAGCATCGTGTGCTCGCCACGGTCCATCGGCGATCCTCTGCGGCATGCCACCGATTCCCTGGACAGCACCTGCGATTCTCTGGACAGCACTCGCCGCCACCTGGGGCGTTCTCGTCGGCCTCTGGACCCCGCGCGGCCCTCTCACGATCACCGAGGCCCTCTGCTCGGTGTTCGTGAGCGTGGCGATCGGTCTCGCCGCTGGCCGCTTCAGCAGTTCTCGCCTCGTGGCCGTTCTCGTGCCGTTGGCCTTCCTATTGGCGCTCGAGACAGCCCGGATCCGCTACTCGGGGCCGTCCACCGGTCCGCCGCACGCCAGCGCGTTCGGCTTCGTCGTGCTGGTCGCCGGCCGCGGCCTTCAGGCCACACTCACCCTCGTGCCGCTGGTGCTCGGGCTGCTCATCGGCCGGGGAGTCACCCGGCGCCTCGGGCAGGTGCTGGTGGCGCTGCCGGCTGCCGGTGTCCTGCTCCTGACCACCGCGATCGCGATCCCGGCCCGCACCGCGCCGATTCCGGGCGGCGTCGCCGAGCTGGCGACGGTCGGCGGCCTCAACGTCATGATCCGGGGTGCGCACGCGGACGCGCCGGTGCTGTTGTTCGTTCCCGGCGCGCCGGGTGGTTCCGAGCTGGGTGCTGTCCGCAACCACCTCGGGGCCGTCGAGCAGCGTTTCGTGATGGCGACCCTCGACCGTAGGGGCGGTGGCGCCTCATACCCGGCGCTCGATCCGACCTCTGAGGCGACGCTCGACCGGATGGTGCGGGACATCCTCGACGTCGCGGACTACTTGCGGGAGCGGTTCCACCATGACCAGATCTACCTGCTCGGGCATTCGGGCGGCTCGATCCTGTCGGTGCTCGCGCTGCAGCGAGCCCCGGAGAAATTCGCAGCTTACATCGGCGCCGGTCAGGGTGTCGATCTCCGAGCCAGCGACCGGATCTTCTACGACGACATCCTGGCCTGGGCTCGGTCCACCGGGCGGGACGACGTCGCGGAACAACTCGCCGCCCAAGGGCCGCCGCCCTATGGCGACGTCTGGGGATACGAGCCGATCACGTTGTACGAGAACGAGGCGTACGCGCAGCCGTCCCTGGGTTTTGAGATCGGTGTCGGCGAGTACACGTTGCTTCAGAAGGCTCACACGATCAACGCGATCCTCGACACCTGGTCGGTGCTGTACCCGCAGATGCAGGAGATCGACCTACGGCGCGACGCGCTCAGTCTTCCGGTGCCGGCCTGGTTCGTGCAGGGCGCCGACGAGATGCGGGGCCTCGAGGTGCTCTTCGACGAGTGGTACGCGCAATTGCGGGCGCCCAGAAAGGAACTCGTCATGATCGACAGTGCGGGTCACCGGGCGATCTTCGAGCAGCCTGACCGGTTCGAGGCGGTGCTGGACGATGTTCTGGCCGGCTGAGCGCACGACCGCCACCGCAACGCCACCCGGCGGAACGCACAAAGCCCGTACGCCGGTCGGCGGCGCCGCGCACGCACCGAATGGTGGTGCGGGCCGGTGGCCCAAGCGGAGGCTCTCGATCCCCTTGAACCACCGGCAATACTCTTCGCTACCCGTTCCTGCCCGGGCTAACCACGTCAGTCATCAATATCGGCAAAAGTTCGGCGAGTACGGCCAGGCCGTCGCGGCTGAGCACCGATTCCGGGTGGAACTGCACGCCGGCGAAGCCTGGGCCGCGCAGCGCGTGCACCGCGGAGTCGGTCCTGTCACGAGCGATCTCCACCGTGCCGTGCGCGGTGACAAGTTCGTCCGTCTCCGAGACGGCGGCGAAGCTGGAGTAGAAGCCGACCCGGCGCGTCTCGCCGAAGAGGTCGATGTCACGGGCGAGACCCTGATAGGGAGCGTCGCGCCGGCGCAGGCCGAGCCCGAGCATGACAGCGAGGATCTCGTGCCCGAGGCAGACGGCGAAAAGCGGCCGGCCGGCGGCCAGTCGCTGCCCGATGAGGTCGCGCATGACCGCCATCTTCGGGTCCTCCGGGTCGCCCGGGTCGCCCGGCCCGGGCCCGGCGACGAGCAGGTCGACGGCGAGTGGATCGACCCGCGACGCCTCGTCGGCGAGCAGATCGGCGAGATCACCTCCGGCGGGCGCCGAGTCACGATGGTGGGGTGCGGGGTGTGCTGCGAAGCTGGTCCACGGAGCCACGGTCACGGTCAGGCCGAGCGCTTTCAGCTGGTGGGCGAGCATCGCGGTGAAAGTGTCCTCGCCGTCGACGATCAGGGCGGTCTTGCCGGCGAGGCCGGGGACGGTCAGCGCGCCAGGGGCGCGCGAGTCGAGCCAGAAGCGGGCCAGGCCGTCGTTGCGAGCGGCCAGGGCGGCGCGGACTTCCGGGGTCTCGGCTTGCGGGCGTACGGAGGAGGAGCCGGCAGCGGCGGCACCCAGCGCGGACAAGATGCCGGCGGCCTTGGTGTGGGTCTCGGCGACCTCGCCGGCGGCCGTCGAATGGCGGACCAGCGTGGCGCCCACCGGGACCCGCAGGGTGCCGTCGGGGGAAATCTCGGCGGTGCGGATGAGGATCGGAGCGTCGAGCGTCTGGCGGCCCTGATCATCATGGTCGAGCAGAGCCAGGACACCGGCGTAGTAGCGGCGGCCCCGGCGCTCGTGACGGGCGATCACGCGGCAGGCGTTCTCGATGGGGCTGCCGGTGACGGTGGGGGCGAACATGGTCTCGCGCAGCACGTCGCGGACGTCGAGGGAGCCCTGGCCGGCGAGCAGGTATTCGGTGTGCGTGAGGTGAGCCATCTGCTTGAGGTACGGGCCCGCCACCTGACCGCCGTGCTCGGCCACGGTGGCCATCATCTTGAGCTCCTCGTCCAGCACCATGTAAAGCTCCTCGGTCTCCTTCGGGTCGTGCAGGAAGTCGAGGAGGTCGCCGGAGCCGTGGCGGAAGGTGCCGCTGATCGGGTTCATCATCGTGACGCCGTCGGCGACGCTGACGTGGCGTTCCGGGGTGGCGCCGATCAGGGTGCGGGTGCCGGTGTGCACGAGGAAGGTCCAGTAGGTGCCTTGCTCGTGCGCCAGCAGGCGGCCGAAAGCGGCTCGGGCGGCGGCCACCGGGTCGCCGTCGACGGTGGCGCGGAACACGCGGTGGATCACGAAGTTGGCGCCCTCGCCGTGGCCGATCTCGTCGCGCAGAACGTCCTCGACGATCGCGCCGTACTCGGCGTCGGAGAGGTCGAAGCCGCCGTCACGGACGCTGAGCGCAGCGGCCGGGAAGGAACTCAGCGGTTCGTTCCGGGCCGAGCGCACCACGAGGCATTCCAGTGGGGCGCCATCGTCGACGCAGTCGAAGCCGCGTTCGGCGATCTGGCGGTAGGGGATGACGGCCAGGGTCGGTCGACCGCGGTGCAAGGGGATGTCGTCGAGCGTTTCTACCGTCACGACGTCGCCGGTCAGCACCTCGACGTGGTCGGCGCCGTCCCGGTGGAGCAGGGCGAAAGGCCGCATGGTGGTCCTCTTTCGGGTCTCGGCGGTGCCGACCGAGGTCCGACCATACGAAAACGGCCGCCTCGGGGAGGCGGCCGCGTGGAGTGGTTACGCGCGGGGAGAAGTGGCCGCCGGTCTGGCGGGCCACCACATGCTCAAGCGCGCGTGCAACATGTGGCCGAGCCTACGACCCAGCCACGGTGCGGCGCAACGGACACGCGGGGTGATCCTCCCGCGGCCGCTCGGCGCGCCGGCCGGCCGCAAGAACGGCAGCCGGCGCGGCGGCTGGTTGCGAGGACGGCGGCTGGCGCGGTGGGAGGGGCGATGAGGCTGTCAGGTGAAGGCCAGGCGAACGGCGTTGCGGGCCCAGCGCATGCGGCCGATGGCGCAGTCCGGGTGCTCGCCGAACTCCTGGGCCACGACTTCGGCGCAGCGGGCCTCGCCGAGGCGGTCGACCGTCGAGTTGACGGCGGCCCGGATCAGTTCGGGGGTGGGGCTCTGGGAACGCTGCAGGTTCGAAGCGAAGAGTGCCTCGGTGCGGATGGCGTCGATCACGGCGTGCATCGGGAACCTCCTGCCGGCTCAAGGTCGAGTGGGCGTCTGAGAACAGAACACCGGAGCGCGGGCGCAGGCTCGCTGCGCCCAGGGTGCGGGTGGGTTGCGCGGCGGAGAACACGCGGAGCGGCCTCACAACTCGGACTAACCGGATATGGTCCGTATAAGTAGCGAAAGCTGCGTCCACCAACCAGAGGGAGATTGCCGTGACGGTGGTCTTGGTTGCCGACGACGATGCCGACATCCGCGACCTGGTGGCGTTCAAGCTGGAGCAGGCGGGGTTCGAGGTGATCGCGGTCGAGGACGGCCAGAGCGCCGTCGAGCAGGCGCGGAGCCGGCAACCAACGCTGGCCGTGCTCGACGTGTCGATGCCGGGGCTGTCCGGCATCGAGGTGTGCCGCATGTTGCGGGCCGATCCCGCAACGGCCGGAATTCTGATCATCATGTTGACCGCGCGGGTGCAGGAGCAGGATGTCGAGGGCGGGTTCAGTGCCGGCGCCGACGACTACGTGACGAAGCCGTTCAGCCCGCGCGAGCTGGTCTCCCGCATTCAGGCGCTGCTGAGCCGAGCCCGGGCGTGAGCGGCGCGTGGGCGGACGATGCGACGTGAGGATTCGGTCGGCCGGCTGCTGACCGGGGCCTTCACGGGCCTGGTCGCGCTGGTCGTCGGGTGCGGGGCGGTCGAGCTCACGGCGGTGCTGGTGGAGCACCGCGTGGAGCGGCAACTCGTTACCGAGGTGCAGCCGCTGCGGACGGCCAACGCCGAGCTGCGAACGGTGCTCGCCGAAGCTCAGGCGGGACTGCGCGGGTACACGCTGACCGGAGACGAGCGGATGCTCGACACCTACGAGGTGGCTCGCAGCGAGTACGGGCTGGCGGGGGAGGAACTGGTCCGGCTCGGTGCCGAGCGGGACGCCGGTGCCACCTCGGCCCAGATCGATCAGGCCGACGACTGGTGGGCGGTCGCCGAACTCCAGCGGCAGGCGCCGCCGGGCAGCGACGAGGCGGCCGGGTACGCGGTGCGGGGTGAGCCGCTGTTTCGGGCGTTCGTAGCGGCCAATGACGAAGTGCGGGCCTCGGCCGAGGGACGGGCCGCGGATCTGAGTGATCGGGTGGACGCGCTGCGCTGGGTGACCATCGCGGTGATCTCCGTGCTCACCGTCGTGGCCGCTGTCGTCGCGGTTCTCACGGCCGTCCGCACCCGCCGGCGGATCGTCGGCCCGCTCAAAGCCGTCGTCAGCGCCGGCGTCAGCATCAACGCCGGAGCAGCCGTCAACGCCGGCGCGGATGCCAGCGCCGGCGCGGCCGTCAAAACCGGCGTCAGTGCCGGCGCGGCCGTCAAAACCGGCGTCAGTGCCGGCGCGGCCGTCAAAACCGGCGTCAGTGCCGGCGCGGCCGCCAGCGCTGGTGTCAGTGCCGTAGCGGCCGCCAGTGCCGGGGTCAGGGCCGAGGGCGGCTTCGGCGATGAGGCGCGGCAAGGGCCAGCCGAGATCCGGGCCATTGCCGAGGCGCTGGACGCGGCGGCACGGCGTACCGAGGAGATGCGGCGCAACGAGGAGCTTGTCGTCGCTCGGCTGCATGAGATCGACACCGTCAAGACCGACTTCATGTCGACCGTGTCGCATGAGTTGCGGACGCCGTTGACCAGCATCTCCGGGTACGTGGAGCTGATGCGTGACGCTGAACCGGGGCAGTTGACGGCGTCGCAGGAGCGGATGCTGGACGTCATCGCCCGTAACGCTCGACGGCTCCGTGACCTGATCGAGGACATTCTGACGTTGTCGCGTATCGAGTCGGGGGACTTCCGGACCATGCGGGGGCCGCTCGACCTGGCCGAAGTGGTGCTGCGGGCCGTCGCCGCGATCGAGCCGACAGCGGCCAAAGCCTTCGTCGGGTTGCACGCCGAGGTTCGGGGGCCCGTTCCGGTACGCGGGGACAGCGCCCAACTCGACCGGGTGCTCGACAACCTGCTCTCCAACGCGGTCAAGTTCACGCCGCCCGAAGGAACCGTCACGGTCACCGTCGAGCGGCGCGGTGACCATGCGTTCCTGGTGATCGCCGATACCGGGATGGGCATTCCCGAGGACGACAAGGAGGCGCTGTTCGGCCGGTTCTTCCGGGCCAGCAACGCCATTCGGCAGGCGGTGCCCGGCACCGGGCTCGGGCTGGCGATCGTGCACACCATTCTCGGCAACCACGACGGCACCATCGACGTCCGCTCCACCGAGAACGTCGGAACCACCGTGACGGTGAAACTTCCAGCCGACGAGCTCGAGCCCGCGTTTTCCGGCGGCAAGGCCCGAGAGGGCTGAGCGCTACGCGCGGGTCGTGTAGTCGATGGCTTCCTGGGCCAGCCGCCGCGACGGCACACGGGCCAGCGCCGGCGGCGGCACGACGATGACAGGGCAGGACGCGGTCCGTACGCAGCGGCGGACCGTGCCGCCACCCCACCAGCGGCTGGTGGGGGCGCCGACCACGATGAGATCGTCGGCGCCGGTGACGTAGTGCCGCAAAGCGGCGGCGGCCGAGCCGGACGGAACCCGCACCATCACGTCCAACTCGGCCGGCGTCGTACCCAGCGCCAGCTCGAACGTCTCGTCGACGCGCCGACGGGCCTCGACGGCCAGCGCGCGCTCCCACTCGAGGCTCGGGCGCGACCGGGGTCCGGTGGTGAGCATCCACGTACGTACCGCCAAAAGCGGAACCGACCGGCGCCGCGCCTGCCGCACCGCGAAGCGCGCGGCCTCCAGCCCGGACAGGGACGACGACACCCCGAGGATCACCTTCGACTCGCTCACCGGGCAACCGTGACTCGGCCACCGAGCCCACGCCAGAGCCGAGCCCAATTTTTGACGCGGTGTTGACGGCAGCGCGGAGGGGCGCGCGGTGCGGAGGGGCGCGCGGTGCGGAGGGGGCGCGGTGCGGGAGGCGGTGCGCAACGCGCGGTGCGGGAGGCGGTGCGGAGGGCGCGGTGCAGAAGGTGCGGTGTGGAAGGCGGTGCGCAAGGCGCGGTGCGGGAGGCGGTGCGGAGGGCGCGGTGCGGAAGGCGCGGTGTGAAAGGGCGGTGCGCAAGGCGCGATGCGGAAGGCGGGGTGCCGAGAACGCGGAGAACGCGGTGCTGAGAGGCACAGTGCCGAGAGGTGGTGAGAGGTGAGGTGCTTTGCGCGCCGGGAAGGGGGCTTCGGTGGCGAGGCGGTCAGGAGGCCGGCGTCGGCTCGGTCACCGGGTGGCGTAGGCCGGGGTGGCCGGCCGGCAGCGAGCGGCGGATCACCCACCAGCTCACCGCGAGGCAGGCGGCGACCAGGGGCCAGGTCAGCGCGATCCGGGCCACGCCGAGGGCTGTCACCTGGTCGGCCGCGTACAGAGGCAGGAAGACCGCTACCCGGATCAGGTACTGCAGAACCCAGATCCAACTGCCTCGCATGTACGCCCGTAGCAGTGCCGGATCGCGGCGCCACCGGGTTCTCTGGCCCAGCACCGCGCCCACGATCACGCCCAGCAGCGGCCAGCGGATCACGATGCTGACCGCCCAGGCCAGCGCGCTGGCCGCGTTGCTGAGCAGTTGCAGAAGGAAGAAGTCGGCGGCATTGCCGGTACGGAGGGCGATCAGTGCCGCCACGCAGACGCCGAGCAGGCCGATCAGCACCGCGCGGGGCTTGTCGCCGTGCCGCAGGCGCCACCACGAGATGGCCAGGGCGCAGACGACCGCCACGATGGCGCCGGCCCAGATCGACCGGCCGATCAGCCAGCCCCCGAGATATCCGGCCGCCGGCACGGTCGCGTCGATCGCCGCCCGCCGCCCGTTGAGCAGCTCCGCCAACGACTCCGGCTGCGCCATCCCCAACCCCGTCCTTCGAAGTTAGGAAAGCCTAACCGCAGCCAACCCGCCGGGGGCTACGGGGTGAAGTCCCGCCGGCGAGGGGCGAAGAAGGGCGAGGGTGCGAAGGCGAGGGGCGAGGGGCGAGAGGGCGAGGCGCATGGCGAGGGGCGAAGGCGAAGGGCAAGGGGGGAGAGGGCGAATGGCGAGGGGGCGAGGGGGCGAAGGCGAGGGCCAAGGGGGCGAGGGGGCCGAGGGGCGTAAGGCGAGGGGGCGGGGCGAGCTCGGCCGGGGCCTGGAGCGGGCCGGCCGAGCCGAGGGGTGGATCAGCGGTAGTCGGTTGACTCGTTGGGGGCGGACATGGGCAGCGTTGTCATCGACGTGCCGGCCCACTCTGTGCGCATGCCGCCCGGCTCCGCGACCGTGACCTTGATGCCCAGTGGGGCCACCTCCAGGGCCAGCGCCGCCGAGAAACCGTTCACCGCGTGCTTTGCCGCCTCACGACAGCCTTCGCGATCTGCCGGCCCAGGCCGCCGGAGCAGCCCGTCACCAGCCGGGTCTTCGGCATTCTCAACTCGCCTTCGTGATCGTCTGGTACTCGATGTACTGGGTGAGGCCGACCACGCCGTACTCGCGCCCGATCCCGCTGGTCTTGAAGCCGCCGAACGGGCCGTCGAAGCCGATCGGGGCGCCGTTGATCGTGACCGTGCCGGTGCGCAGGCGGCGGGCCACGGCCAGCGCCCGGGACGGGTCGGCCGACCAGACGCCGCCGGACAGGCCGTACTCGGAGTCGTTGGCGATGCGGACCGCGTCGTCCCCGTCGTCGTAGGCGATGACCGCCAGCACCGGCCCGAAGATCTCCTCCTGGGCGATGTGCATGCTGTTGTCGACGTCCGCGAACAGGGTCGGCCGGACGTAGAAGCCCTTCTCCAGGCCTTCGGGGATCTGCGAGCCGCCCACCACCAGCGTCGCGCCCTCGCTGACGCCCAGGTCGATGTAGTCGCGGACCCGCTGCTGCTGGTCGGCGCGGACCATCGGCCCGATGAACGTGTCCGGGTCGAGCGGGTCGCCGACCTTGGCCGACGACACCATGTCGGCCAGGGCGGCCACGATCTCGTCGTACCGGCGGCGTGGGGCCAGGATGCGGGTCTGCGCGATGCACGACTCGCCGTTGTTGAGCAGCGAGCCGAACTTCAGTCCGGCGACCGCCGAGGGGACGTCGGCGTCGTCCAGGATGATCGCGGCCGATTTGCCGCCCAGCTCCAGGCTGACTCGCTTGAGCTGTTCGCCGGCGAGCGAGGCGATCCGCCGCCCGGCCCGGGTCGAGCCGGTGAACGCGATCTTGTCGACGCCGGGGTGCTTGACCAGGTGTTCGCTGGTCTCGCGGTCCGCCGCCAGGACGCTGATCCGGCCCTCGGGCACCCCGGCCTCGGCCAGCAGTGAGGCCAGCAGGTTCATGCTCAGCGTGTTCTCCGGCGAGACCTTGAGGATCACCGTGTTCCCGGCCAGCAGGGCCGGGATGATCTTCGCGTTGGCCGCCGAGAACGGCGAGTTCCAGGGGATGATCGCCGCGACCACGCCGACCGGCGTACGGCGTACGGCGTACGACCGAATCGAAGGGTGTGGAGGAGGGGAGCGTCTCCTCCCAGCCGAACTCGGACGCCGCCTTGAGGAACGAGGTGGCCTGGCGCGACAGGCCGGGCTGACCGGCTCGGCAGAACCAGAGCGCGGAGCCGTTCTCGGCCGCGATCACCCGCCGAGGAAGAGCCTGGTGTTCATCATGCCTCCAGAAGGACGGGGTTTTGCGGGGTGATCTCCGGGGCGCGGTGGCGGGTGACGATCGCGACGACGATCCCCAGGGCCAGCGCGGCGACGAAGAAGTAGACGGATCCGGTGAACGCGTCGTGGAAGGCCGCGACCTTGCCGTTCGGCAGCGCGCCGGCGTACACAATCGTCAAGATCGCGATGCCGAGCGATCCGCCGACCTGGTGCGCGACGTTGACGAGGCCGGAGGCGGCGCCGGCGTCCTGCGGCTCGACGTCGGCCACGCCGCCGTTCGTCATCAGGATGATCGCGATGCCCTGACCGACTCCGATCACCAGCAGGGGCAACAGGACGTCCGGGAAGTACGTCGAGGAAGCCGAGATCCGGGACAGCCACCACGTGCCGGCGAGCGCGATCGTCAGCGAGGCGACGAGCAGCACGGGGCGGCCCAGCCGGGCCAGGAGCGGCCTGACCACGTACACCATCGCGAAGAACATGCCGGTGACCGGCACATAGGCGAAGCCGGTCTCGAGTGGGCTGAGGCCCAGCACCTCCTGGAGGTACTGGCTCAGGAAGTAGAAAACGGCGAAGTTCCCCCCGACGATCAAGAGCCTTCCCGCGTACGCGCCGGAGCGCTCGACATTCGCGAACAGTCGCAGCGGGGTGATCGGCTGAGCCACCACGCGCTCGATGAGGACGAAAGTGATCAGCAGAACAATCCCCGCGGCGAGCGAGACGACGGTCGAGGCGGCGCCCCAGCCGGCCTCGGAGGCCTGGATGAAGCCGTAGACGAGAGCGGTCATGCCCAGCGTCGAGGTGAGCGCCCCACCGAGGTCGAAGCTGCCCTCGCTGCGGGCGGTGCCGGCCAGGAAGCGCGGGGCGAGCGCCGTGATCACCAGGCCGATCGGAACGTTGACGAGCAGGCCCCAGCGCCAGGACAGCAGGTCGGTGAAGACGCCGCCGATCACGATGCCGACGCTGCCGCCGGCGCCGATCACCGCGCTGTACAGGGCGATCAGCCGGGCCCGGTCGGTGGCGTCGCGCGAACCGGAGACCAGCAGGGCCAGCGTGGACGGCACGGCCAGCGAGGCCGCCACGCCCTGCACGGCCCGGGCCGCGATCAGGAACGGCCCGGTCGGCGCGAGGCCCGCGGCCAGCGAGGCCAGGGTGAACAGCGCGATCCCGCCGACGAAGACCCGGCGGCGGCCGAGCAGGTCGCCGGTCCGGGCGCCGAGCAGCAGGAGGCCGCCGAACGCCAGCACGTACGCGTTCTGCACCCAGGACAGCGCGCCCGGGGAGAAGTCGAACTGCTGCTGCACCTTCGGCAGCGCGGTGGTGATGATCGAGGTGTCGAGGGTCATCATCAGCTGAGATCCGAGGATCAGCGTCAGCGCGACCCGGCGCGGCGGCGGTGGCATCGAAACTTTCCTTCCGTGAGGTGTCCCTCAGCGACCATTGCCCCGTCCGCTCCCCGGGCGCCCCCGTGTCCGACCCTGGTCGGGGTGCTGGTGCGCCCGGTCACACGGGCCGCGTGCGGGGGGTGCCGGGCCGTGTCAGATACCTCCCGGACGGCTTTCCGACAACGCTCTCGCAGGTCATTGACTTGACCAAGAAATCAAGAGAAAGCTTGGTGCACGTTATTCGCCGCGCCGGACGGAAATGATTCCCGGCGGGCATTTATTCCGTGCTTTTTCGGTGGGGGGAAGGGCGTCATGGAACAGTTGAGGTATTGCGCCGCGCCGCCGCGCATCATGCCGGTTCTGCCGGCCGACATGCCGGCCGAACGGCGGCGGGCAATCGTGCGGGGCACCGCCAAGTGGGCGAACGGGACGAAACTGCGCTACGCCTTCATGGAGAGCGGCCGCGACGACCAGAAGGCGGTCGTCCGCGAGTCGTTCGCCGAGTGGAAAGGCATCGGCATCGGGCTCGATTTCGCCGAGGTGAGCTCGCCCGCCGAGGCCGAGGTACGTATCGGCTTCGAGCAGGGTGACGGCTCCTGGTCCTATCTCGGGCGCGACGTGCTCCAGATCGGGCAGAACGAGCGGACCATGAATTTCGGGTGGGATCTGACGACGCCGTACGGCCGGACGACCGCCCGCCACGAGATCGGGCACACGCTCGGCATGCCGCACGAGCACCAGAACCCGAACGCCGGCATCGTCTGGGACGACGAGGCCGTCTACGCCTTCCTCGGCGGGCCGCCGAACAACTGGCCGCGCGAGACCACGTTCCACAACGTGCTCCGCAAGCTCGACCCGGCCGAGGTCGAGGGCTCCGACTGGGATCCCGAGTCCGTCATGGAATACAGCTTCCCGAGCGGGCTGGTGATCAGCCCGGAGGAGTACAAGACGAACGGCATCCGCCCGCCCGGCAGCATTTCGAAGATCGACCAGGAGCAGGTGCTGATCTGGTACCCGGGTCTCACGCCGCAACTACCGCGCCTGACGCCGTTCCAGTCGACGCCGATGAGCCTGAAACCGGGCGAGCAGTTCAACGCCGAAATCGTGCCCGAGGCGAGCCGTGAGTACAGCATCGGCACCTTCGGCGCGGCCGACGTCGTGCTCGTGCTTTTCGAGGAGGTCGACGGCGAACTGCGCTATCTGGCCGGCGACGACGACAGCGGCGAGGACCGGAACGCCCTGATCGATGTGAAGCTTTTCGCGGGCCGCCGTTACGTGGTCCGGGTCCGGCTCTATTACTCGTGGGCCTCCGGCGAATCCGCGGTCATGTACTGGTGAACGAGGCCTCCCGCTTGAGCGCGGCCCTGCTGGCGGCCGCCCTGCTCCTCGGGGCCTGCGACAGTTCCACACCGTCGCGGGCCGACGAGGGCGTACGCGGTCGCGTCCTCGATGGAGCCGGCGCGCCCATCAGCGACGCGACCGTGACTCGCCGCGCGGTCGGCCCTTCGCGCTCATCCGACCTGAAGGTCGTGATCACCGACCGGGACGGCCGCTACGACTGGCCCCTGGAGCCGGGCGTCTGGGAGCTGGATTTCACCGCCCGCGACCACAGCCCGGCCACTGTCGGCGTCACGGTGGCCGACGGCCAGTGGGCGAGCATCGACGTCAAACTGCGATAGGCGCGGCGCCTCAACCGCCGGAATCACGGGTGACGCGGTCAGCCTGGGCATCTCGATCGCCCTGCCGCGCAGGGGCTGGCGGTGATCGCGCTCGCCGAGGTCATCAGCCGGGGCCGGGTCTCGCCCTCTGGACCCTGTTCGGCGTCACCGCCGCTGTCCAGCGCCCCGGCAGCGGAGCCGCGGTCACCCGCGCCGGGGCCCGACCGGCGAGGTCACCGGGGCTGCAGGACGAAGTCGTAGCGGGCGACCATGAACGCCCGGTCCATGACCCGGCCGTCCGGGCTCGGGCCAGGCCCGTGCTCGGCGAACGGGGTGACCAGCGCGTCCTTGACACCGAACACCACATCAGTGTCCAAGTATTCTGTTCCCGCCGGGAACAGATGGGTCACCAGCTTCTCGTAGCCGGGCTCCTCGAGCAGGAAGTGGACGTGCGCCGGACGGTACTCGCTGATGTCGGTCCGGGCGATCAGGTCACCGACCGGCCCGTCCATCGGGATGGTGTAGCCCAGCGGCACGATCGTCCGCACGCAGTAGGTGCCGTCCTCGCGGGCCCGGAACTTGGCCCGCAGCCGAGCCTCGTCGACCTCGGGCAGCTGCGACTCGTACATTCCGTCGACGTCGGCCTGCCACACGTCGAGCACGGCGTGCGGCACCGGCCGGCCGGCGAGGTCGGTCACGCGGCCGACGATGAACAGCGGCGTCCCGGGCAACCCGTCGGACATGTCGAAGCCCCATTCCACTGTGGGCGAGCCGTCGATGTGGAACGGCCCCAGCACCGTCGCCGGTGTGGCCCGTTCGTCGAACCGGTGGTTGAGCTGGACCACCAGTGAGCTCAGGCCCAGCACGTCGGAGGCGAGAATGAACTCCTGCCGCTTCTCGTTGCTGATCTGACCGGTCCGGGTCAGCCAGTCCATGGCCGCCATCCATTCGTCGGCGGTCAGGTCGACCTCGCGGGCGAAGGCGTGCAGGTGCCGTACGAGCGCGGTCATCAATTCGCCCGTACGCGGTGAATGGGCCGTGGCCCATCGGCGTGCGGCCTCGTCGGTGAGGTTCTCGTCGGGCCGGGTAGCCATCATGAGTCCTTTCCAAGCACTGCTTACTCGAGCTTGAGTCGACGGAAATCGGCCGAGGCGACCGGGCAGGCCGGGGGGATCCGGCGTACGCCTGACGACTTGAGAGAGGCCATCACTTTCCTGAATCGGCAGACGGGCCAGGCGGGCAGGAGTTCACACCGAACCCGCGGGACACGAACACGTAGTGGTAGCTGAACAGGTGTCCGTCGCAACACTCACGGAAGACAAGGTTTTGGTGTGACCGAATCCGAGACCCGCCCTGGCCGCCACGCGGCCGTCATCGGCGGCAGCGTGGCGGGGCTTCTCGCGGCCCGCGCGGTGAGCGCCACGTTCGAGCGGGTGACGGTCCTCGACCGTGACGCGCTCCCGGCCGAGCCGGTCGCCCGGCGCGGCGTTCCGCAGGGCCGGCACGTGCACGGCGTCACCGCGCGCGGCGCCGCCGGTCTGGAGAGCTTGTTCCCCGGAATCCTCGACGAGCTGATCGCGGCCGGGGCGCCCCGGGCCGACGCGCTGTACGACTATCACTACTACCTCGACGGGCACAAGCTCGCCCGGGGGACGGCGGACACCCCGAACTACCTCGTCACCAGGCCGCTGATCGAAGGCCTGATCCGCCGGCGGGTGAGCTCACTGGAGAACGTCACCGTCGTCGACTCGACCGAGGCGCTCGGTCTGCTCACCGCGGACGGCCGGATCACCGGCGTACGGGCGCGGGCCGTGGCCGGGCACGACCCCGAGCGCGACATCGAGGCGGATCTGGTCATCGACGCGGCCGGCCGTGGCTCGCGCGCGGTGACCTGGCTGGCGGATCTGGGCTACCCCACTCCGGACGAGACCGTCGTACGGACGAACGTGGTCTATGTGACCAGGCACTTCCAGCAGGCCTCGGGCCAGCCGGGCGGACGGCACGCCGTCGTGTCGGGCGCGTACCCGGCGAACCCCCGCAGCGGCGCCGCCGTACGCCAGGAGAACGGCCAGATCGCCGTGTTCCTGGCCGGCATCCTCGGTGACGAGCCGCCCACCGACGACGAGGGCATGCTCGCCTTCGCGTCCACATTGGCCGCCCCCGAGATCGCTGAGGTGCTGGGTACGGCCACCCCCCTCGACGAGGCGGCCAAGATGCGCAACCCGGCCAGCTCCCTGCGGCACTTCGAGAAGCTCGACCGCTACCTCGACGGCTACCTGGTAGTCGGCGACGCGATGGGCAACTTCAACCCGCTCTACGGCCAGGGCATCACGGTGGCCGTGCTCGAGGCCGAGCTTCTGGAGTCGCTGCTGGCGAGCGGGCTCGACCGGCTGGCCCCGCGCTACTTCGCCGGGGCGGCCCGGGTGCTGGCTGAGCCGTGGGCCCTGGCCGCGGGCAGCGACCTGCGATTCCCCGGCGTCGAGGGGGAGCGGGACCCGCAGCAGGAGCAGGCCGGGCAGTACCTGGATCTGCTGCGGGCCACGGCCGCAACCGACGCGCGGGTCGGCGCGGCCTTCCTGCGGGTGGCGAACATGCTCGACCCGATCACGGCGCTGTTCGACCCGGCGCTGGCCGCGCGGGTGCGGCAGACGGCCTGACGACAGCGCCTCGAACGCCCCTGGACCCGAGCAGACGCTCGAGTCCAGGGGCGTTCGGTCAGTCGGCCAGGACCCAGCGGTTCTTCTGTACGGTGAGGATGCCGAGCGCGGCCGGCTGCAGGCCGGAGTGCTCCTCGGGGCTGAACTTCAGCGGCCCGCTGATGCCGTCGATCTGCCCCTTCTCGAGCTCGTCACGGATCTTCTGCGAGTCGGTGCCCTGAGCTCGGCCCACCGCGTCGACGATGGACTGCAGAGCGTCGGCGGCGAAGGACGCGAAGCCCGAGTATTCGCCGTTGGCCTTCTGATAGGCCTCGACCCAGGCCTTGCGGTCCTTGCCGGCCGGTGTGGCGGTGTCGATGTCGTCGGTGGCCAGGACCCGGGGGAACACCATGTTGGTGCCCTCGGCGGCGGCCCCGGCGCCCTTGATGAACAGCTCGGCGCCCGCGCCCGCGTCCAGATAGATCTGGCCGGCGTACCGGGCGTCACGCAGCGCCTTGACCACGGTGCCGGCGGCCGGGGAGACGGCCCAGACGACCACCGCCTGCGGCTTGGCCGCCACGACCTTGGAGACCTGGACCGTCACGCTCGTGTCGGCCTGGCCGAACTGCTCGGCTGCCACGACGCTGATCCCGGCCTTGCCGGCCGCCTCGGTCACCGACTTCCGGCCGTCCTGGCCGTAGACGTTGTTGACGGAGATGAGCCCGATCTTGCCGAGCTTCTTGCGCTTGAGCTCGTCGACGATGACGGTGGCGTCCTGGGCCGGGTTCGGCGAGATCTTGAACAGGTACGTCCGCTCGGACACCGGGTTGGTCAGGGCGCTGGCCGACGCGAGCGCGATGGCCGGCACCTTGTTCTCGGTGATCGTGGGCAGGGCGGCCAGGCCGCAGGCGCTGCATCCGCCGAGGATCAGGGCGTTCGCGTGCTCGTTCTTGATGAGCGCGTTGACGTTGGTGACCGACGTGTTGTTGTCCGTACGGTTGTCGCGCACGACGACCTTGAGCTTGCGGCCACCGAGCGCCCCGGTCTCGTTGAGCTGAGCGGCCTTGAGTTCGAGCGCCTTCTGGTACGCGGTGCCGATCGACGCCGTGGGCCCGGACAGCTCCAGGCTGGCGCCGACGACGATCTCGTCCGCGCCGGAACCGGCCGGCTTCTCGTCCGCGGCGCAGCCGGCCACGGTGGCCAGGACGGCGGCGGTCAGAGTGAGCGGCAGGACGCCTCGTAGTCGCACTTTGTGGTTCTCCTAGCTAGCGGTGTGATTCACCCGGCGGCCGGATCGGCCCCGAGATATGCCGAGCGCACGCGCGCGTCGCCGCGCAGCATCGCGCTCGGCCCGGATGTGGTGATGCGCCCGCGTTCCATCAGGTAGCCGCGGTCGGCCACCCGGAAGGCGACCGCGGCGTTCTGCTCGACGAGCAGCACGCCGGCCTCCGCTCCGGCCAGCCCGGCGATGATGGTCTCGACCTCGCTCACGACGAGCGGGGCCAGCCCGAGCGAAGGCTCGTCGAGCAGGATGACCGCCGGCGCGGACATCAGCGCCCGGCCGATCGCGAGCATCTGCTGCTCGCCGCCGCTCAACGTGCCGGCGGTCTGCCGGCGCCGCTCGGCCAGGCGAGGGAAGCGGGCGTAAACCTCGGCGACAGCG
Organism: Actinoplanes sp. NPDC048988; assembly: GCF_043197815.1. Lineage (NCBI taxonomy): Bacteria > Bacillati > Actinomycetota > Actinomycetes > Micromonosporales > Micromonosporaceae > Actinoplanes > Actinoplanes sp. NPDC048988. The sequence goes on from NZ_JBICTW010000028.1 coordinate 32,997, forward strand.
GCGGTGACCGCTCGACGGGGCCGGCCGTATCCGCCGAGGAGCAGGTTGTCGTGGACCGACAGGGGAGCGAAGACGTGACGGCCCTCCGGCACCAGGGAAACGCCCGCCCGGTGGCGCCACGGCACCGGGCGGCCGGTGATGTCCCGGCCGCGCAGCAGCACCTGTCCCCTGGTCGGCCGGATCAGACCGGCCACCGTTTTGAGCAGCGTGGTCTTGCCGGCGCCGTTACGGCCGATCAGGCAGACCACCTCACCCGCCCCGACGGTGAGATCGACGCCGTGCAGGGCCTCGATCCGGCCGTAGCCCGCGGCCAGGCCGGATAGTCGCAGCAGGCCGGGGTCAGGCATCGCCGTCCCCCAGATAGGCACGCCGGACCTCCGGATCGGCGGCCACCGCGGCCGGCGGGCCGTCGGCCAGCAGCCGGCCGCGGTCGAGCACCAGGACGCGGTCGCTGATCCGCAGGACGCTCGGCACGTCGTGTTCGACCAGCAGCAGAGTGGTCCCGTCGTCGCGCAGCCGGGCGAACAGGTCCAGCAGTTCGTCGCCCTCGCTGGCGGGCAGCCCGGCGAGCGGCTCGTCCAGCAGGATGACGCGCGGGTCGAGGGCGAGGGCACGGGCCAGCTCCAGGCGGCGCTGTTCGCCGTACGAGAGCTCGCCTGGGTACCGATCCTCGGCGCCGGCCAGGCCGACGTCGGCCAGCAGGGCGAGCGCTCGCTTGCGGCCGCGCCGCCGGGCCCCGTACGGCGTCAGCAGGTGTTCGAGGACCGGGAGCGAGCCGAACAATCGCAGGTTCTGGAAGGTGCGGGTCAGCCCGGCGCGGGCGATTCGATGCGCCGGCAGCACAGTCAGCTCGTTCCCGTCGAGCACGGCCCGCCCGCGGGTGGGCCGTACGACCCCGGACAGCACGTTGACAAAGGTGGTCTTGCCGGCACCGTTGGCGCCGATCAGCCCGACCACCCCACCGGTGTCGTGCCGCAGCGACACCCCGTCGATCGCCGTCACGCCGCCGAAGCGCACGGTGAGGTTCTGAATCTCCAGCTCCGCGTATGTCATCGGGTGCCGCCTCCCCGGCGGCGCAGCGCGGCCGGCAGCCCGGCGAGCCCGCGCGGCAGCAGCAACAGACTCAGGACCAGGACGATTCCGTACGCGGTGAGCTCGGCCCCCGCTCCGGAGCCGGGCAACCGTCCCCGCACCACCTCGGTCAGCGTGACCACGGTGAAGGCACCGAGCGGGGCGCCCCACACGCTTTCCCGGCCGCCGACGGTGATGATGATCAGCAACTGCACCGAGTTGAGCAGTCCCAGCATGCTGGGGTCCACGTAGCGGAACCAGTGGGCATAGCCACTGCCGGCTATCGACGCGAGCACCGCCGACACCACGAACGCGGTGCGCCGCAGGGCGGCGATGTCGATGCCGGCCGCCGCCGCGGCCACCGGGCTGTCTCCGGCCGCGGTGAGCGCCGAGCCGAGCTGTGAACGGACGAGCAGGTGTACGGCAACCGTGCCGGCCACCAGCAGACCGGCGTACAGCCAGTAGAGAGGAAGATCGTCGGTGAGGCGGGCGCCGAAGAAGTGGAAGGGCGGCAGACCGCTGATACCGGCGTTGCGGCCGGTGGCCGGAAGCTCGTTGACCACGGCGGCCAGGGCCAGTCCGAAGGCGAGCGTGGCCAGCGACAGATAGTGGCCCTGGGCCCGGAATATGACCGTGCCGAGCGCCCACGCCACCGCGGCGGCCAGGGCGGCACCGGCGAGCAGGCCCCACCACGGGCCGAGGCCGAGCCGGGTGCTCAACAGCGCCGACGTGTAGCCGCCGATGCCGTAGAACGCCGCCTGTCCGATTGAGACCTGCCGAGCCAGGCCGGTCAGCGGGACGAGGCCGAGCGCGCCGATGGCCAGCAGCACCATCAGCACTGCGGTCGACATCGTGTAGAACGGCACCCGGGTGAAGACGGCCGGTACCAGCATCAGCCCGGCGGCGAAGGCCGGATAGCCGGCGTACGGGCGCAGGCGGGCGATCACACGCGCTCCCGGACCGCCGCGACCAGCAGGCCGCCCGGTCGTACCAGCAGCACGGCGACGAGCAGGCCGTACACGATGGCGTCGCGGTAGCCGCTGCTGACCACGCCGGTCACCACGGCCTCGACCACACCGACCAGCAGGCCGCCGGCGATGGCGCCCAGCGGAGAGGTCAGCCCGCCCAGTACGGCCGCGGTGAAGCCCTTGAGCCCCAGCGGAACCCCGGCCGTGGCGTCCGGCGGCTGGATGGGCGCCAGCACGATGCCGCCGATGGCGGCCAGCACGGCCGCGATCAGCAGGGCGAGCAGGCCGGTCCGCAATGGAGCGACGCCCATGAGGCGGGCGGTCTCCCGGTCGGCCGCGAGGGCCCGCATGGCCCGGCCCGCTTGCGACCGGGTCAGCAGCGCCCACACGGCGGTGGCGGCGGCGGCCGCCACCGCCGCACACCACAGGTATTGGGCCGAGATGCTGATCCCGAACGCCTGGAACTGATGGTCGCCGCCGAACGATCCCGCGAAGTGCTGGTCGGCGCCGAAGACGAGCAGGGCCAGCCCTTGGATCAGAATGGAAGCGCCGATCGTCAGCACGATGAGCCGGTCGTGCCCGGCGTCGCGGGCCGGCGAGAGCACGAACAGGTGCAGCGCCGCCCCGCAGCCGGCGGTGACGGTGAGGGCGAGCGCGGCCGCCGCCACGGGGTGAGCCCCGGACTCGACGGCGACCGCGTAGGTGAGCCCGCCCAGCATGACGAAGTCACCCTGAGCGAAGTTGATGATGCCGCTGACCTGATAGACGAGGGCGATGCCGAGCCCGATCACGGCGTAGGTGCTGCCGGTGGCCAGGCCGACCAGCACGTATCCGAGCACCTGCTCCACCGGTTCACCTCCGTCCTGGCGGCTCTGTCACCGCTTCAGACGCCGGGCGGGCCAGGGGGTTCACGGAAAGTGACGCTGCTCTCCGGCCGTATGGAGTTACTGCGGCAGGAGGTCGAACAGTTCCCAGGGCCCGATGGCGTCGCGGTCGGCGATCAGCGGCTGCGCGCCGGCGGCCTCGGCGGCGACGTAGCGGCCGGTGGCCGCCGATCGCAGGCTGACGCTGCCGTCGGCATTGGCCACGAAAGTGAATCGCTGTTCGGCGCCGACCGTAGTCGCGGAAGCGATGAGCGGCTTCTTCTCGGAGGCGGTGACGTACTTGTTGTTGGCGTGCGCGCGCAGCGCCGAGGTGCCGTCGGCCTGGGGGATCCGGTCGAACTGCTCCCAGGGGCCGATGGGGTCGCGGTTGGCGATCAACGGCTGCTCGCCGCCGGCCTCGGCCGCGACAATCTTCTTGTTCTCCCGTGACCGCAGAGCGATGACCGTGGTGGGGGTGACGACCGGGCCGGTGGGCGGGCCGAAGATGTTCAGGTCGACCACGTCGGCCATGGCCTGCAGCCCCGCGGTGTTGGGGTGCAGGTGGTCGCCGATGTCGAAGGCGGGAAGAAAGCGCCGCGCGTCGGCCGGGTCCTGTGTGGCGGTGGCGAAGTCCACGACGGCGTCACAGCCGCTGCCGGATCCCCGAACGAAAGCGTTGTACTCGCCGCGGGCGGCCTCGGCCGCCTCGGTCCAGCGCTCGTGGCCGCCGAACGGCGTCAGAGTGGCGCACAGCACCCGTACGCCCCGGGCGTGGGCCGCGCCGATCTGCCCGGTGAGGGCCGCGGTCAGCCGGGCGCCGGTCGGTGGGTTGAAGCCGAGCAGATCATTGATGGGCGTGTCGGCGATGACGGCCCAGGTGACGCCGGGCTGGTCGAGCACATCGCGGGTGAACCGGTGAACCGCGCTCTGCCCGGCACCGTCGTCGAGCGTGGCGTTGCCGCTGATGCCCTGGTTGAGCACCCCGACCACGCGGCCGGTGGCGGCCAGCCGGACGGCCAGGTCGTTGGGCCAGCGACGGTTCTGGTCGAACGTCGACACGTACCCGTCGGTGATCGACGCGCCGAGGGTCACCACGGCGCCGGCGGCCGCGCTGTTGCGTACGTCCAGGTTGGCCAGCAGGGTGTAGCTCGCGTTGGTGGTGTAGCCGCTCAAAGTCGCGTCACCGGCGACGTTCCCGTCGGCGACGTAGTTGGTCTGGAACGAGTCGAGATGCTGCGTGGGGTCCTGGATCCGGCCCGGGACGTAGAAGCTGACCGTCACGTCGGCGAGCGGCTTCACCGCGAAGGCGACCTCGTCACTGACCGCTTTTCCGCCGGCCGGGATCGTGACCGAGACATCCCCGCCGAAGGTGACAGCACGGTCGGTGGCCGGGTCGACGGCCGGCCCGTCGACCCGGTCGGCCAGGTGGACGTCGGAGATCGTCACGGCTTCGCTGCCGTAGGCGTTGGAGAACTGAAGACGCGCCGACGTTCCGCCGATGCTCGTCCGCACGATCTGGCGCAGCGTCTGCTTCTCGAACGACTTGCCCTGCCCCTTGGTGCTCCACGGCGCGGTCGCGAACGTCCCCGTCCAGCCGTCGGCGCTCGCGCTTCTCGCCGACGCCGGCGGAGCGACGGCCGCCACGCCCAGGACGGCTAGCGCCGCCAAGAATCCTAATTTCTTCCGCACATCCACACCTTTCACGGTGAACTTTCCGCACGCCGGCTTTTCCCGTGCCTCCCCGGGCGGAACCAGTCGATCGTCGCCCGGGGGTCCTGCCGCTAAGGACGTCACTCGCTGAGGAAAGTTCACCGCGGCGGCGGCCGGCCGGATCGTGGTGAACCCACCGCACGCCGGCTCGTCTGTCTGGTGTGGACAACTCGCGATATGAAACAGATCGGCGCTTCGATGAGGGCCGGCGTCGTCTCCTGAAGATGTTCGGCCTGGGCGCGGGCGCGACCACCGCGGCAGTGCTGGCCGCCGATCCGGTTCTGGCCGCGACGCTCGGCTACGACGAGGCGCACGGCGTCGACCCGGCCACCTACCGCCCGCCGATGGGGCTGGCCCGCCGGACCGCCGCCAAGGACACCGCGCTCTCCTGGATCGAGGCCAACCGGGCCAAGCTGATCGGGCTCAGCGACACGATCTGGAAGCATGCCGAGCTGTCCCTGCGCGAGTGGAAGTCGTCGCGGGCCCATGCCGACCTGTTGCGGGCGAACGGCTTCACCATCGATTGGGGCTCGGCGGGCTTCCCGGCGGCCTTCGTGGCCACGTACGGCTCCGGTGGACCGGTACTGGGCTTCAACGCCGAGTACGACGCGCTGCCCGGTCTGTCGCAGAAAGCGGGAGTGGCCACCCACGACCCGATGGTCTACAACTACGACGCCTACGGGCCGGCCTATGGTCCGGGGCACGGCGACGGGCACAATCTGCTCGGCGTGGGTGGCACCGCCGCGGCGATCGCCACCGCTCAGGCGGTCCGGGCCAACGGCCTCGAGGCGACGGTCAAGCTGTTCGGCTCGACCGGCGAGGAGCACCTGGTCGGCAAGGCGTACGCGGTGAAGGCCGGCGTCTACGACGGCCTGGACGCCTTCCTCGACTGGCACCCGTTCAACGCGACCGTGCCGTTCTGGAACACCACCAGCGCCCTGATCTCGTCCACCTTCACCTTCCTGGGCGCCTCGGGGCACGGCGGTTCCCCGTTGGGCAACAAGAGCGGGCTCGACGGTGCGTTGCTGATGGCCACCATGACCGAGTACCTGCGGGAGAAGAACGTCGCGCCGTCCGGGCGGTTCCACTACGCGATCATCAACGGCGGCGGCGCGCCCAACGTCACCCCGGACATGTGTTCGATCTGGTTCTTCGTCCGCGAGGGCAGCCCCGAACGGGCCCGGGTGCTGCACCAGAAGATCGTCGACTGCGCCGAAGCCGCCGCCCGGGCCAGCCAGACCCGGCTCGTGCACCGGTTCCACTCGGGCACGTGGAACCTGCTAGCCAGCAAGACCGGTTCGGAACTGCTCAACGAGAACATGCTCACGCTCGGGCCGCCGGCCTTCACCGCGGCCGACCAGGCACTGGCCAAGAGCCTGCAGAGGGCGCTCGGCAAACCGGAGACCGGCATGCCGATGTCCGTGGCCCCGCTGACCCCGCCCGCGGCGTCCTACACCGGCGGTCTGTCCACCGACACGGCCGACATCAGCTGGAAGGCCCCGACGGCGGTGCTGCTCGCGGCCGCCTTCCCGCCCGGGCTGACCAACCACAACTGGGCGTTCACCGCCACCGCGGCGACCAACATCGGGCACCAGGCGATGCTGTCGGCCGCCCGTTACCTGTCCGCGGCGGCGGTCGACCTGATCGAGCAACCAGCCCTGCTCGCCCGCATGAAAAAGGAGTTCCAGGAGCGTACGAGCGGTGTCGACTGGGTCAGCATGATCCCTGATGGGCAGCAGCCGCCGCTCTACGAACCGCCCGCGGAGTTCCTGGCCCGGACCGGGCAGAAGTTCCCGCCGCCCGGGGTGACCTGGCCGGTGCCGCCGATCATCGCGACCGAGCAGCTCGGCACCACCGGCCCGGCACTGCCGCCGGTGACCTGACGAAGGTCGCGGGGGCCGCGATGAACTCGTCGGTGGTTCCCACGTTCTGCCGTATGGAACGTAGATGCGGGAAGGGACGACGACAGCATGCAGGACACCACGGCGGCCGAGGACGAGTCGCGCCGGCCGGTCGCCACCATCACCGCGGAGTTCAAGGCCGACGCGCCGGCCGCGCTGGCCGAACTGCGGGCCGGTGGGCCGGTCCGGCGGGTGCGGCTGGGTAGCGGCCTCGACGCCTGGGCCGTGCTGTCGTACGCCGAGTCCCGCGCCGCCCTCACCCACCCCCAGCTGCTGAAGAACCCCGAGCCCGCGATCGCGGCGCTGGAAGCGGCCGGTATCACCTCGCATCGGGTGGGTGAGGGTTTCGGGGGTTCCATGCTCTTCTCCGACCCGCCGAACCACACCCGGCTGCGCCGGCTGGTGGCGCCGGTGTTCAGCGCTCGCCGCACCGAGCTGCTAGCCGGCCGCGTGCGGGCGATCGCCGGCGAGCTTCTCGACGCGATGGCGGCTCACGACGAGGTGGATCTGGTGGAGGCCTACTGCGCGCCCCTGCCGATGACCGTCATCTGTGAGCTGCACGGCGTGCCGGCCGGCGAGCGGGCCGACTTCCGGGACTGGTCGCGGGCACTGGTCGGCATCCCCTCGCCGGAGCAGCGGGAGAACGGCCTGCGCTTCAACCGCTATCTGACCGAGCTCGTCGACCGCAAGCGCGCCGAGCCGTCCGACGACCTGCTGTCCGACCTGATCGCTCAGCAGACCAAGGAAGACGGCCGGCTCTCGCACGTCGAGCTGATCGCGATGGCCGGCCTGCTCGTGGTGGCCGGCCACGACACGACCGTCAATCTGCTCGGCAACGCCATGGTGGCGCTGTTCCGTCAGCCGGAACAGGCGTTGCTGCTGCGCTCCCGGCCCGACCTCATCACCGGGGCGGTCGAGGAGTTCCTGCGCCTCGACTCGTCGGTCGAGCAGTCCACGTTCCGCTTCGCGGCCGAGGATCTCGAGCTCGGTGGGGTACGAATCCGGCGCGGTGACCTGGTCGTCGTCTATCTGGGCGCGGCCAGCCGCGACGCCCCGCAGGACGGCGTGGCCGACCCGGCGAAGCTCGATGTGACCCGGGCGAACGCGCGGCACCTCGCCTTCGGGCACGGCATCCACCACTGCGTCGGCGCGCCACTGGCCCGGACCGAGGCGAGCATCGCCATCGGCGCCCTGCTGCGGCGCTTTCCGCGGCTGCGCCCGGGGATCCCGCTCGCCGAGGTGCCGTGGATCCCGAACGGGATGATGCGCGGCCCGCTGCGCCTGCCCGTACGCCTGACCGACTGACCGGCGGTGTCCGCGGAGGGAAACCACGTGAGAAGCGACGACGGCCCGCCTCCCCGATACCACCGGTTACTCCCGGGCGACGGCTCGAACCCCGCCGAACCGCGTCCGGGTGAGCAGGGCAAGGTCATCGTGGGCGTCTCTCTGTCGCTGGCCGGGCTCGAAGCACTGCGGTTCGCGGTGACGGAGGCCCGCCGCCGGGAGGCGCCGCTGATCGCGGTGCGGGCCTGGGACGGCCAGAGCACCTGGGCCTGGTCCTCCGGGGATTACGAGCCCTCCTTCTGGCAGTACGAAGGCACCTTGCCCGACCCGTCCCGGCAGATCATCGCCGAGGCCTTCGAGGAAGCAGCCCCGGCCATGCCGGCGGGCCTGACCGTCGTCCGGCGTACGGGCGAGGGCGTGCCCGGCGTCGTACTCAGGGAAAGCGTCACCTCACCCCGCGACCTGCTGGTGGTCGGGGCCGGACGTCGCTGGCCGGGCGGGAGAACGGTGCGGGCGTGCGTGCGCCACGCCGCCTGCCCCGTCGTGGTCGTGCCGCCCCCGGCCATGGCCAAGGGCGCCGGAGGCCGCCGGACGGCTCGCCGCCTGCTCCGCGAGGCGACGGCCGCCCTGGAGGAAAGCCGCCCGGACTCCCCTTGATGAACCCGCGTCCAGGCGGCGTGGTTCAGGGCAGGTGCTCGATGACGTACGCGGCGTCGCCGGCCATGCCGGACAGGAAGCCCGAGCCGAACGTGTGCTGCAGCGGCAGCCCGACGAAGGCCAGACCGGCGATGGTCGCCGAGATACCCCGGCGGTGCCGGGGATGGCCGTCCGGGCCGAGCGCCCGCGGGTCCAGCCATTGGTGATCGGGGCGCAGGCCAGTGCACCAGATGACGGTGGAGGGACGCAGCACGCGGCCGTCAGCCAATTGGGGAAAGCCCTCGCGGATGGCCGTCACGCGGGGCACGCGGCGGATGCCGGCATCGCGCAGAGTCGCCTCGCTCTGCCAGATCAGCGGACCACCGTGACCGACCAGACGCGTGCGAAGCAGCCGGCCGAGCGGCCCTGGCGGAACCCGGCGTGGGTAGAGGAGGCTGCGGACCAGCCGGCTCCGGACGACGCGTACGGGTACGTGCCCCGTACTGGGCCCGGCCAGCCAGACGTCGTGGCCGGCAATCAGGTCGAGCGCTATGTCCGCGCCCGCGGGCCCGGCGCCGACGACGAGCACCGGACCGGGCGGGACGTCGCTCGGGCGTCGATAGGCCGATGAATGGATCTGGCGGACACTCGCGTCCAGAGACGCCGCCAAGGCGGGTGTCCGGGGCCGCTGGAGGGCGCCGGTGGCCACGATCAGGCGACGCGCCTCGTACTCGCCGCCGGTGGTGACGAGGTGATGGCGGCCACTGGTGCGCCGGTGATGGGTGACGGTGACGCCCGAGCGCACCGGCAGGTCGTGGTGCTGAACGTATCGGGCCAGATAGTCCGCCATCCCCTCCTTGCCGGGATGCACGTCGGCCGGCTCGGGGAAGGGAAGTCCCGGCAGCGCGCAGAAGCGGGCCGGGGTGAAGAGGCGAAGGCTGTCGTACCGCCGGCGCCAGGAGTCGCCGGGAGAACCGCCGTCGAGCACCACGAACCGGCGATCGCGTTCCCGCAGATGCCAGGCGGCGGCCAATCCACCGGCCCCGCCGCCGACCACGATCGTGTCGACAATTCCCGTGCCGGTGGATCTGACCGTCATAACCGTCTCGACGTACGGCCGGGCCGGTCGGTCATCGGTGTGGTGAATCCCGCATCGGATGCGGGCCGGCACCGCCGGCAGGCGTCGCTATCTGAGGTGCTCGACCCGGTCGAACGCCGGGTCGAGCAGCACCTCGGCGATCGCCGCACTGCCCTCGTCCCACCGCGGCAGGCGCGACTCGAGCTCGGCCGCGGCCCCGGACTGTGACTCGACGTAGAAGTGGAGCGTCCGTACGCGATCGACGGTGGTGTGCGCCACCAGCGCGCCGTCGGCCCCGAGAGCAGCGCTCAGCTCGCCTTCGAACCGGCGCAGCGCTTCCAGCGACCCGTCGGCCGGCAGCCCGTCCTCGTCGTGGTTCCGATAAGGCAGCAGGACCGGTACGTACAGGCCGAACCGGGGCCAGCGGGCCCGGACCAACGGCGACGCGACGGTGACGAGAACGGGCTGCCCATTCCACTCCGTACGGCTGTGCTGCCAATGGTCGTAGCTGCCGGCCACGGTCTGAACGGTCCGCCAGAGCTCGGCCGGCGTGAGGGCTTCGGCCGGCTCGACCGCGCTCCACGTGATCTCGTCGATCCAGATGTCCGTGTCATCCTCACCCAGGGCCAGCTCGACCGCGTGGTAGGCGAGGTTTTCCTGAACGTCGTCCGGAAGGATCACGAAAGCCGGGTGGTAGCAGACCACGTCGCTCCGGCGGGCGTCTTCCTTGACGGTGACACCGAAGCGAACCGGCGACAGGTCCACCATCTGCCCCTGGAACTCCCTTGTCGAGGCGAAGGCCGCGTGGTCGGCGATCACGCCTTCACACCGGTATGACCACGTGCCGTCGACCGGCGGGGCGGCGGCCAGCCAGCGTTCGGCTACCGCGCGGATCGTGTCGGGCCAGTTGGGCGTCACGACCAGCACGTGCGCCGAGGTCATGCCCGGCACCACCTTCCATTCCAGGTCGCGATGGATGGCACGCACCCGGCGCTCGATCGTCCGGCTCAGCTCGGCGACCGTACCGGCGTCGATCGCCGACTCCACCTCGTCCCGCGTGCCGGCCCACCACTGCCAGAATGCGGCGATGGCTTCGGCCTCCGATTTCGCCTCTTTGCGGAACGGATTCAGCTTCATGGCCGCGCAGCGTAATCCACCGCTTCGAGCCCGGCGCAACCACGGAGATCGGTGAAGTTCTGCCTTGCCATGGCGGCCCGCCAGCCGGTGAGCACCTCGGGCCGGCCGGAGCCGGAGCGGACCGTCGGTGTCAGCTCGGAGCGGACCACCGTACGGTCGCGGACGGTCAGGGTCAGGACGCCGGCGCGGGCGCTGAACGGCGGGAAGAGCCCGGGGCTGTACCACAGCAGGTTGCCCAGCCCGTAAGCCACGTAGCCGCCGCCGAGACGACCGGCTCCCTGCAGCACATGGGCGTGGGCGCCGACGATGATGTCGGCGCCGGCTTCGATCATCCGGCGGGCGAACTCCTGCTGCCGGCGCGTCGGGCACGGGTCGCCCTCGGTGCCCCCGTGCGGCATCACGATGACGAGGTCGCTGTCCGCCCGGGCCGCGGCGACGGCGCGGACGGCCCGATCGGTGTCGGCGGCCAGGGCGATGCCGGCCCGGCCCGGGCCGGCGGCCCAGTCGGCGGCCAGGTCGTCGACCTGACTGAACCCGAAGACGGCGATCCGTACCCCGCGCACCTCGGCCCGCCAGGGACGGAAGGCCTCATCGACATCGCGCCCGGCCCCGAAGGCGCCGACCCGGACGGCGCCCACGGCGGCGATCGTGTCGGCGAGACCGGTCCGGCCGAAGTCCATGGAATGGTTGTTGGCCAGGCTGACGGCGTCGATCCCGGCCGCGCTCAGTTCTTCGGCGCCCTTCGTGGGCGCCCGGAACACATATCGCTTGGCTTGTGGCTCGCCGCGTCCGGTGATCGGGGTCTCCAGGTTGACCAGCGCCAGATCGGCGGCTCTCAGCGGGGCCCCGGCGGCGCCGAAGGCCGAGCCGGGGCTCGTCAGCAGCCGGGCGACCGCCGGTTCGAAATGGACGTCCCCGCCGAAGGCGAGAGTCACTTCGCGCGCGTCGTGGTCCGTCCCGGCGGTGCATGCGGCTGAGGTCAGCAGCAGGGCCGCCAGCGCCGCCGCCGCGGGCCGAAGCCGTCGGCCGCTCATCGCGTCACCCGTAGCGGAGCCGGTGTCATCATCCGGGACAGCAGCCGGGACACGAGCAGACCCGCGGTGACGACACCGGCCGTCAGCACGAGCGGATCCACGACGGCGACTACCGTCTGGGCCGTCCCGCCGAGCGACGACAGCCGTTTCACCAGGACCGCACCGGCAAGGGCAACGGCCGGCGTCATGGTCGCGGCGATAACGGCTGCGCCGCGGGTCACATGGCTGAGCCCTCGTTCGGCGAGCGGTCTCTCAGCAAGCAGGGCGGCTCCGGTCACCGCGCCGGGCAGCGCGGCCAGTTCGACCAGAGGCCTGGTCCAGTCCCCGGCGGTGCCGGCCGCCGTGGCCACCACCGCGAGACCCGTTGCGTACAGCAGGAATCGGCACAGGGAGGCACGGGCGGACAGGGACTCGAGTACGGTGCCGAGCCGTTGACCGGCCAGAAAGAACAGCAGGTACGTCAGTACGGTGCCGACCGCCGGAGCGGGGAGCAGGTCGGCCGCGACGACGGCGCCGGCGATGATCCCGAGGACGGTCCAGGTGGGCACCCGGCGGCCGGCCGCGGCAATCAGCGGAAACACCCCCAGGGCGTAGACCGGTGCCAGCCCGGGCGACGGCAGCAGCGCCGCGGACACGAACTCCGGCAGGTCACGGATGGGGCTGAGGCCGTACACCGGGCCGAAGCGCCACAGCAGCGCCGCGCACGCCAGCGCCGACAGTACGTACCAGCCCATGACGGCCGGGCGGCGCCGGCCGAGATACCAGCCGGCGGCGGCGAAGAACAGCGGTGTCCCCAGCGTTCCGGCGGCCTTTCCCCCGAGCCACCAGGCGGCCGGGACCGCGGTTCCGGTGCGCCATTCGATCTGCTGATGGAACCAGGTGCACACGTACGCGACGAGAATGAGAAGGAGAGCTGCTCCCAGTGCCGTCTCCGCCACGCCGGCGCGGCTCGGCGGCGCGGCCGCGGCGGTCACCGTGGGAACCTCGGCAGTTCGCGGGTCGGAGCGGCGGACCAGTCCGTGGGCGTGGCCGGCCGCGGGCGCGACCGGGACGGCAGGTCGAACAGCCATGACGCACCGGCCGACATCAGGGCACGGTGCAGCAGGAGGCAGAGCCAGACCAGCAGTGCGGTCAGCACGGCCGGCAGGAACGCGGCCAGGACGAGCTGTGGTCCCGCGCCCAGCGAGGAGAAGGGTCGCCACAGCATCAGGTGGATCAGGGCGAGCAGGGGCATGTGCATCACGTAGATCGGCAAGGTGCGACGACCCAGGGCCGCCAAGCGCGACGACAGCCCGCGCCGGCGCGTGAGCAGCGAGGTGGCGAGCACACCGACGGTCACCGCCAGGGCGCTGGTGACCGGCCAGAGGCCGAACCACGTCCGGGCGCCGAGAACGTGGATGGCCACCATGACGACGGCATAACCGGTCACGCCGGACACCAACAACCGTGGCGTCGCCCGTGCGGCCAGCTGCTCCACCCACGGCCGCAGCCGGAGCCCGGCCAGGAAGAACAGCAGATTCTGATAGAGCTGGCCACGATTGCCGGGCGCGGCGAGCAGGCCCGCCGACGCGACGGCGGACAGCACGAACGCCGCGCCGAGCACCAGGGTGACCGGCAGTCGCCGGGTCAGCTTGGCCACCGTGAAGTAGACCGCTAGGGCGCTGAGGTACCACAGGTTCGTCGGCGTGATGGTGAGCTGGTCCAGCACGTCGGACAGGCTGTGGGCGGCGAGGGTGTCGAAGCGGGGGACAAGGCTGAGCACCGCCGTGTGCACGGCGAACCACACCGCGTACAAATAGAAGAACTTGGCGATCCGGCTGCGCCGCACCACCCGCCAGGGCCGGTGGACGGCCGCCGCCGCGAACATCCCGGAGATGGTGAAGAACACCGGCATCCGTAGGGGCAGCAGTTGTTCGCCGAACAGTCCCCAGGCGCCGGGAAGTGGCAGCGACAGATGCCAGTCGATGGGCAGATAGTGCTTCATGATCACGTGCCAGAGCACCACCAGCACGATGCAGACGCCCTTGGCGACGTCGGCCCATTCCGCTCGCGGCCGGCCGCCGGAGATCGAAGCGATGGTCATCGGTCAGTTGCCTCACTGTGCTGATGGATACGACGCGTTCGAGGGCCGATCCCGGTCAAGAGTTGGTGGGCGTCGGCGTCGGGCCGTACGGCAGCCAGAGCTGATCATTCTTCCGGCCGGGCCGTCGGGTGGACGTCAGCGGCTTCTTTATCAGCTCTTTACGTCGGCCGACCCGCTCAGTCCGAGCGCAGGTGGACCAATTCGGCGCGGCCCGGGAGGCGGTTGCGGGTGCAGATGGAATCGATCAGTTCGTAGAGGGCGTCGGCCGGGACCCGCATGGTCCTGGGATCGGCCGGCGTCGTGTGGCCCCGCCGGACGACGAGCACCTCGCCCGAGACCTCGGCACAGCTGGGCATCCGCACGAAGTGGGCGGTGCCGCCGCCGTGGATGATGACGCGCGAGGCGGCCGGATGGCCGGCCAGGAACCGGATCAGCGGCGGCTGGGCCGGCCTCGGGTTGAGCGCCACCAGGTCGACCTCGCAGACGACTTCGGCGTACAGCGTCTCCAGAGTGACGATCTCGAAGGACCGGCGGAGTTCGATCGAGGTCGAGACGAGGCGCTCCACCGGTTCCGGGCCGCCGGCGTACCAGCGCATGACGTAGGGAAAATTCATGGCGTCCTCGTCGTGGCTAGGAGGAGAGCGTGACGGTGTCGATGTCCGAGGGCAGAGGGGCCCGAGCTGGGCACCGGCAGGCCGGATGGTCGATCTGCGCGATGGCCCGACGGCCTACTCGCTCGGTCGCGGGTGGACGAAGCTGTCGGACCTGATCCCGGGATCGGCCCGCTCCTGCGCGGCCTGGACGGCGATGCGAACGGTGGCGGTGGACATTGGTTCGGCCGGTGGCCGCAGCGCGTCGTCGTCGAGCGGCCACAGATACAACGCCGCCGCCGCGAGAGTCACGAGGACAACCGCGGCGGCGGTGCGAAGCTTCCGGAACATCGGAACGGAGCTAAACGGCTTCCACGCCGTACTTGTGGAACAGGCCCAGCATCCGCTCGTCGAAGCGTTCCGGTCCCCAGTTGTCGACCTGCACGCCCGGCTGCGGCTCGTCGCCGCCCTCGAGGAAGAGTCCCTCGGCGCCGGCCGGCGTGTAGATGAACAGCAGCCTCGTCGTGTGCAGGCCGACGTTGGTGAACCGGTGTCGCCGAAGCCGGGGAATGTGGATGATGTCGCCGGTCACCGCGGTGAAGGTGCGCTCACCGTCCAGGAACTCCAGCTCGCCCGAGAGGACGTAGAAGGTCTCCTCCTGCTCGGCGTGGGTGTGCGGCACCGGTCCGCCGCCCGGGGGCACGCTGGCCTCGACGATACCGACCGAGCCGCCGGTCTGGGCGGCCTGAAGCCGTACGGTGTAGACGTCGCCGGAGAACCATTTGGTCACTCCCTGACCGGCGGGCACATGAAGACCGCCGCCGTCCACGTCGGCTCCGGGCACGAAAAGACTCACTGTGACTCCCTTGTCGACGCTGATGCGGGTCCGCATGACGGCGGCCTTCCGGGGGCGCGGAAGGCCGCCGTCGATCTTCCTGACGTCGGCCCGGCGGTTTTGTTCACCCGGGCGTGGAAATCCTCAGTTCCACTTCTGGTTGTCGGTGCCGGCGCAGCTCCAGATCTGGGCCGCCACCCCGTTGCCGGCGTTCCAGTCGGGCACGTCCACGCACATGTCGGCCGGCGGGTTCACCAGGTCGCGGGCGGCGTTCAAGGTGAATTGCTGAAGCGTTGATCCGGAACAGGTGGCCGCCCGCATCCGTGAGCCGCTCGCCACCGATCCGAGTTCGACACACTGACCCAGTACGCGGAGGGTCCCGTCGACGGCGAAATGGAAGCGCTGGCGGTCCGAGCCGTCGCACTGCCAGAGCTGGATCTCGCCCCCAGGACCCGGTAGCTGCAGGCACGTGCCGGTGCCGTGGTTACGAATCGTGCTCCCGACGGCGGCCACGGGCGGTGGCGGCGAGACGACCGCGACCGCGGTCCTGGTCGTCGGCGGCGCCGAGGGCGCCGATGCCGCTGGGGCCGCGGCAGCGGAAGGGGCGCCGGTTCTGGTGGTACCGGTCCTCGTGGCGCTCGGACGAGCAGCGGCCCTGCTTGACCCGGTGACCGGCGCGGCGGCGGAGAGCCCGGGTGCCGGTGGGGCCGCGGTTCCGGGCCGGGTGGCGTCCTTGAACGGCTGGGCCAGTGCCACGCCGGCGGCCACAATCGCCGCGGCCACCACCGGAATCAGCCAGCGTCGCCGCGATCTCGGGCTGGGTGTGAGCGGCCGGGTAGCGGCAATTGTCGTCTGCTCGGGCGTGCCTTCCCACGCCTTTCGCAGCAGGTGTTCGGCTTCGTCGGCGTCCGCGCGTTCGGCCGGGTTCCGGCGCAACAGGGCGGCGAGCACGGGCTGAAGAGCACCCGCCCGCTCGGAGACGGGTGGCGGCTGGGTCATCAGCGCCGAGAGCGTCGCCATCGGACTCGACTTCAGGTACGGCGGACGGCCGTCGATCGCGGCATACAGCGTCGCGCCGAGTGACCACAGGTCGGCCTTGGCGTCGGCCGGCTCGTCCAGGGCACGCTCGGGGGCCAGATAGGACGGCGAGCCGAGTACCACGCCGGTACGGGTCATCGACGAGTCGCCCGACATCATCGCCAGGCCGAAGTCGGTCAGCAGCACACGACCGTCGTCGGCCAGCAGCACGTTGGCCGGTTTGACGTCACGGTGCAGGATGCCCCGCTGGTGCGCCGCGCGCAGGCCGGCCAGGACGCCCAGGCCGATCCGGGCCGCCTCCCGCGGCGCCAGCGGGCCGTCCTGGGCGATCACCTGGTGCAGGGAACGGGACCGGACGAGCTCCATGACGATCCAGGGGGCTTCGTCGTCGACCACGTCGAAGATGCGGACGACCCCGGGATGGCTGATCTGGGCGATGGCCCGGGCCTCACGGATCGCCCGCTCACGCAGGTCGCCCAGCTCGGTGCGGGTCAGGCCCTCGGGGGTGATTTCCTTGACCGCGACCTCGCGGTGCAGCAGCTCATCGAGGGCACGCCAGACCCGGCCCATGCCACCCTCACCGATCGGATCGATCAGACGGTAGCGCCCGGAAAGCAGACTGTGCGGTTGAGGCGACACCGCGAAACGGTAACCACGGCACCCCTCGTCCAACGACCAGTAGTCACGCGGCAAACAGGCAGGTCTCCGCCATTTCGCGCGAAGTTCAGCCGAACCGGCCAAAACCTTCTCACAGTCACCCCTGTGAGCGAGGCGACTTGAACGACGGCCCCGCGCGGTCGTCGTTGTCTTCGATGAGACCCCTCGACGATATTTCATTCTTCGCGATGGCCGTCCAGGCGGCGAGCGCGGTCGTCGCGGCCGATACGGCCGACGCGGCGGTGCGACCCGAGTCGCGCAGTGCCCTGCTCAGCCACGGGGACCGCACGGCGCGGGCGGTGCTGCTCCTGC
This sequence comes from Actinoplanes sp. NPDC048988, assembly GCF_043197815.1. Classification (NCBI taxonomy): domain Bacteria; kingdom Bacillati; phylum Actinomycetota; class Actinomycetes; order Micromonosporales; family Micromonosporaceae; genus Actinoplanes; species Actinoplanes sp. NPDC048988. Next base: position 50,194 of record NZ_JBICTW010000028.1, read on the forward strand.
ACGGGTACACCCACGGGCCGCAGCAGATGGATGCTCTGGCCCGCGACTTCCACGCACGCGGGTACAACGTCTGGATCCCGCGGATGCCAAATCATGGCACCAACGATCCGCAGGCGTCTCATCGCGGCAGCGTGCGGGACCTCATCTCGTACGCCTCCAAGGGTCTCGACATCGCGGCCGGCCTGGGTGACGAAATCGGTGTCGTCGGCATCTCGGCCGGCGGGATCCTGGCCGCCTGGCTCGCTCAGCATCGCGACGACGTCGTACGCCGCCTGCTGTTGCTCTCGCCGTTCTTCGGGCCGGCCTCGCCCAAGCTGCCCGGCCCGGCCGTCCGCCTGCTCAGTTTCGGCTACGCGCGAGGCCTGTTGCCGGACCGCCGCACCTCCCGCGGGTATTCGCTGGCCGCGGTGGGCCGGTACCTGTCGATCGCGCAGACCCTGCGGACCCCGCCCCGGCCGTCCGGCCTACGCTCGATCGCGATGGCCATCAGCTCGCTCGACGATGTCGTCGACACCGGCGCGGCCACCTCCATTCCGCGCCGGATGGCCGAGGCGGCCGGGATCCCGCTGCACGCCCTGGCGTTGCCCGAGGCGCTGGGAATCGGCCACAACACCCTGGCCCTGGCCGGCCGGCCGGACGCCGGTGAGCTGCTTACCCGATACGTCCGGCTCTACGAGGGGATGGCCGCCGCCTCGCGCGGGGACGCGTAAGGCGGCGGCGGAGGGCAGGCGCCGATCAGAACGTGTAGGCCCGGAAGGACTGGTACTTCCCGGCCGTGAATGTGCGGAAGGTGCCGAGGTTCTGCTGGAGTCCGGTGCAGTTGGGGCCGGTGAACGCGCTGACCTGTGAGACGATGCGCTCCCCGGTCAGCGAACCGGCGGTCGCCGGCATCGGCACGCAGCTGCCGTCGGGCTGGGGGACGTAGAGCAGGACCCTGGCGAAGGTGCCCTCGAAGATGCTCAACCCCGACGCCGGAACGTCGACGGCGGCCTGCGCCGGCTGGACCTGCAGACCTACCAGCGCCGCTACGCCGGCTGCGGTCAGACCCGCGACGGTACGAATCCTCTTGCCCATGCTTGAACCTCCTGGATCGATGCGGTCAGGCGCGCCACCCACAGCTTTTCCCGAGGCCTATGTGGCGGCAACTACAGCGGCGATGACAAATCCGACAGAAGGCTTCGGCCGATGTACTGAATTTCGGGCGGCCCGATGCGTAACAGCGTCAACCGGTGTCAGACGCGAAGATTCGGGCGTCTCCGGTTGAACGGAACGCCCGGCGCCGCGTCGGACAGAGTGGACGACGGTCTTCTGATGCCTCCACATTGAGGGCCGTCGTCCCCTCAGTTCGTGACGTGGCCGGACTGCCCCTCGCTCGGCGCAGGCCGGCCATTTCCCCAATCGGTAGGAGCGTTGATGAGGTTTGCGTTTCCCGCACGAAGGCGTCTGCTGGCGCCGGCCGTGGCGGCCGGCGTGCTGGCGCCGCTGCTCGCTGTCCCCGGTGCCGAGGCAGCGCCGGCGTCGGCCGGAGACCGGTGCGCGCCCAGTGCCAAGGCGGTCTCCTACAGCGACAGCCTGAACAAGACGACCTTCGGTGGCGTCGCCATCGGCGGGCTGTCCGGCATCACCTACGACAAGGTGAGCCGCGGCTACGTCTCGGTCGTGGACCGGTCCGGCACGCAGCCGGCCAGTCTGGTCTTCCTTCGCGACCCCGGCGCGCCCCGGGTCACCGCCACGACGGCTCTGAAGCGGGCCGACGGTACGGCCTACGACGGCACCAACTTCGACGGTGAGGGCATCGCCGTCGCGCCCAACGGCAACTTCCTGGTGACCTCTGAAGCCGAGCCGTCGATCCGCGTCTTCGGCCGGGACGGCGTGCAGCGCGGCGAGCTGACGGTGCCGGCCCGTTTCGCGGTCACCCCGGGGGGTGAGGCGCCGGTCAACGCCACCCTGGAAGGTCTCGCCATCTCGCGTGACGGCAAGCGTGTCTACGCGGCGATGGAGGGCGCCCTCTCCGGCGACGCCCCAGCCACCGGGGAGGCGCTGCGCCGCCGTGTGCTCGTCTACGAGGCCGACGGCCGCGGCGGCTACCGGCTCGCCCGCCAGATCGGGTACGAGGCCGACCCGGGTTACCGGGTCGCCGAGGTGGCCGCCTACGACGACGGCCGGCTCGTGGTTCTCGAGGCGACCTTCACCGCCGGGGTCGGCAACGGCGCCAAGCTGTACGCGATCAGCGACAAGGCCCCGGACGTGAGCAAGGTGGCGAACCTGTCCACCGTGCCGGCGCACCGCCTGGCCGGCAAGAAGCTGGTGACCGACCTGGTCACCGGTCCGACCCTCGGCGCGACCAACCCGCAGCCCCAGATCAACCCGCTGCTGGACAACCTCGAGGGCATGGCCGTCGAGCGCTCCGCCGGTCGCGGTCACCGCGTCTACCTGATCAGCGACGACAATTTCAGCGCCAATCAGGTGACCCGCGTGATCACCTTGCAGGCGCGTCTGCCCTGATCCGGAAGACCACAACGGCCCCGGCGAACCGCCGGGGCCGTTCGGCTGTCCGGGGCTCAGTCGCGGGCACGGGAAGCTGACTCGAGCAGAGCGGTGAGAGCGAGTTCGCGGGCCACCTCGACGGCGCCGAGAGCGGCGGCGACCCGGCCCCATCGGCTCTTCACCACTCTGGGAGGCGTCGGCACGGCATCCGCGAGTGCCGCCCGAAGCTTGCCGGCCGGTGGGCGGTGCGCGCTGAGCACCACCAGTTCGGGATCCGTGACCAGGCACGCCGCCACGATCGCCGAGACCGCTTCCTGCGCATGGGTTCCGCCGAGAACGCGTTCGCCGTGGGTCAGCAGCGACCCGGCGGCGCCGTGCGCGCCCGGCCGTGGTTCACCGCCGACCACCAGGGCCATGCCGTCGTCGGCGACCAGCAGGAAATCCTCGACGCCGCGGGCAAGACCGAGGCGGGCTTCGGCGACCGCGGCCAGGTCGACACTGGATCGCACCGCGACCGGGCAGCCGAGCCGGCTGGAGAGCTCGGTCTGGAGACACGCGGCCCGCGCGGCCGCCGTCCGGTCGCCGTCCCGGACCGTCCCGGCCACCAGATACGCGAGTTCACCAGGGCGAGCGCCCACCTCGCTCAATGCCTCGGCCAGGTGCTCCGGCGTCGGCGGGCCGTCCTGCGCCAGGGTGACGGGTGCCTCGTTGGCATGCGCTCCGGCCCGGACGGCCGTGAGCGTGCCGGGCTGATGGACCACCGCCGCGACGGCCAGCGCTTCCCGCCGCAGCGCGAACACCCTGGCTCGTGGACCGGGGCCGCCGATCCGGGCCTCGACCTCGACGATCACCTCGTCCGCCGTGAGCTGCTGCAGGATCCGGTTGGCGGTGACCACCGAGACGTTGGCGGCGCGGGCGAGCTCGGCGGCCGTGGACGGACCGTCGTCGAGGAGCGTGGATATGAACGCTTCGACGTTGAGCTGACGTAGCCGGGTGACGATGCTGGACCACCGCTGATGCGGGGCCTGTGGGGCGGAGCTCACGATCGACACGTCCTCGGTAGGAGGGAGCACTTCGGGTACCGAACGGGCAAACGTGCGAACCGGGTCGAATCTCACCGCGGTGACCGTCGTCATGCCGTCCGATGGCTATCTGTCGAATGACCTAACCGGCGTGCCGGCGGGACCGGCGCCGGCGAGCGGACCGTGCCCGGAAACGGTCGCCGGGCGGCGGTTTCACGCGAGAGACGGCCGCCGCGAACCCGCCGAGCGGCAGGCGAATGACTGATTCGGCGCACGAGCTCCAAGTCGCAGCATGGTTGGCGACAGATGACCGAGGGGCAAGGGAGAGAGCATTCTCATGGACATCAAAAATGTGGTGTTGGTGCATGGGGCGTTCGCGGACGGTTCGGGCTGGCGGGGTGTGTACGACCGGCTGACCGCTGAGGGTTTCCGGGTTTCGATCGTGCAGAATCCGTTGACCTCGTTGGCGGATGATGTGGCGGCGACCACTCGGGTGCTCGATCGGCAGGACGGGCCGGTGATTTTGGTTGGTCACTCGTGGGGTGGCACGGTCATCACCGAGGCTGGTGTGCATCCGAAGGTGGCTGGGCTGGTGTATGTGTCGGCGCTGGCGCCGGATGCGGGGGAGACGACGGCCGAGCAGTATGAGGGGTTCGGGCCTACGCCGGAGTTCGTGATTGATGTTGGTGAGGACGGTTTCGGTTTCATCAATGCGGACAAGTTCAAGGCGGGTTTCGCCGCGGACGCCAGTGATGCGGATGCGGCGTTTCTGCGGGATTCGCAGGTTCCGATCAATATGGCGGTGTTCTCGGCGGTGGTGGAGAACGTGGCGTGGCGGGGGAAGCCGAGTTGGGCCGTCATCGCGAGTGAGGACAAGGCGTTCGACCAGGCTATGTTGCAGCATATGGCCAAGCGGATCGGTGCCGAGGTCACGAATGTGCCGGGCAGTCACGCCTTGTTCATGACTCAGGCTGCCGTCGTTTCCGAGGTCATCGCCACCGCCGCGCGCAACGCCCGCGGCGAGGGCTGACCCGTACGTCACCGGGCCGGCCGGCCCTCCACGGGAGCCGGCCCGGCGGTCCAGAATCAGCTACGGCGTACGTATTGGGGGACGAAGCCGGCGCGGACCTGGTTGCGCGCCGACACGCTGTAGCCGTCGCCGTCCACGCTTGCCTGGTCAACGCCGTACGCCGGTCGGTGCACGGCGCGGGCGACGGGAACGGGAACCGTACGGCATGCGCGGGCCGGCGTCCGGCTTCTCACCTCAGCGTCGGCAGTCGACGGTCTGGCGCAGGGCCGGCAGATAGCCGGAGCGGTAACCGGCGGCGGTGGGGTGGAACGCCCCGGCCTCGGTCGGCGGCACAATCCACGGGTCGGCTCCGCACAGCCCGTGCCCGGTGAACCGCGGCTGGACGTCGGTGAACCGCACCCCGGCCCGATGCGCCTGACGGGCGATGACGCCGTTGAGCACATCGACCGCCTCGTTCAGTGCCTTGCGCTTGACCAGACCGGCCGGCGGTACGGCCGCGCAGCCCGGCGTGGTCTCGAAGAAGCGCGCGTATCCGGTCGCCACGATCTCGGCTCGCGGCGCACGCTTCTGGACGGCGCGGTAGACCCCGTCCAGCCGGGCCCGCAGCGGGCCGGTGGCGAAGGCCTTCGCCTGATCCACCGCCGCGCTGCAGTCGGCGTCGGTACCCTGCAGGCAGGTAACCACCCGGACGTCCCAGTCCAGGTCGTTGCCGCCGATGGTCACCGTCACCAGACGGGTCTGCCGGCCGAGGCTGCCCAGCTGGCTCGAGACGACGTCCGCGGTGGTCGCGCCGGCGCACGCCGCCGAGCGGAACGCCGGCTTGTGCGGCAGGACCGAGGCCAGCAGCGCGGGGTAGCCGTTGGCGCTGCGGGCGCAGTCGGGGTCGAGATAGGGCGGGGCGCCGACCCCGGCCGCCACCGAGTCGCCGAGGGCGACATAGGCCGGAGCGGCGGTGTGCGCGGCCGCGGGCGCCATGACGGCGGCCGCGGCCACGACGCCGACGACACCGGCGAGGACGCGTTTGAACAACACCATGCATGCCTTCCGTTATGACCCGCCCGTTCGCCGGACCGGTCTCCGTTGCCAGAACGGGCGAATCGCCGCCGAGTTCATCGCCATGAGAAATCCGTCCGCCGGCGAACGGTGAATTTCGATGTCCGTCGTGACGAGTATGGAAAAGAACTACGTCACGCTGGAAAGCTTCACCGACCACCTCGACAAGGTGACATTCGAGGAGCAATTCGTCGGTAACTTCTCGGGTCTGAGCCTGGACCGCGATGGGCGCATCGCCGCCCTTTCCGATCGCTCCCTGCTCTACTTCCTCGACCCCGACTCGCTCGATCCGGTCAAGGTGATCAAGCTGCGGGACGAGCTGCGCCACCCCCTGGATGGCGAGGCCATCGCCTTCGACGGCGACGAGATCCTGATCGCGACCGAGCGCCCGGAGATCTTCCGCTACAACCGGGCCGGCGAACTGCTCGGCGTACTCCCGATGCCCGGGCAGTTCCGCGTCGCCCCGCTGGGCAACGCCCGGCTGAACGAGGCCTTCGAGGGCATGACCATGACCGGCGAGCGAACCGTGGTCGCCTCGATGGAGGGCCCGCTGCTAGGCGATCCCGACGACGTGGTGCGCTTGCAGACCTGGGAGAAGAGCGACGGATTCCAGCCGTCGGCCCAGTACGCCTACCGCGTCGAGCCGGGCCTGCTGGTCGCCGACATCGCCGCCACCGGTGACGGCCGGCTGCTCGTGCTGGAACGAGGCTTCGACGACACCGGCAACCGGGTGCACCTCTACCTCACCGACCTGCGACAGGGTGTCGACGTCGGCGGACTCAAGCGCCTGTACGCGGGCACGCCCGTCCTGGACAAGCAACTGCTGGTCGACATGGCCGATCTGCCGTCTTCCGGGGCTGTCGCCAAACAGCCCCAGAAGAATCCGCTGCTGGGAAACATCGAGGCGATGACGGTCACCGGCCGCGACACCGACGGCCGGATCCGCCTGCTGCTCGCCACCGACGACAATGGCAGCGACGCGCAGATCACCCGGTTGTACCGCCTGCTGCTGACCATGCCCTACCCCTCTGTTCCGCGCACATCCGAGTGAGGATGGGTGTCATGGCCAGAAGAGCGAACCACCTGATCCTTGCCGCCGTTGCCTCGGTCGCCGTGCTGGCCCTGCCCGCGTGTTCGACCGGACAGCAGCCCTCGACTCCGATCCCGCCGGCGGCCGGCGGTGCGTCACCGGCGAGCGGTGAACCGGCCCCGGCGACCAGTAGGCCGGCCCCGCGGACCACGACGGCGGACGCCCTGCGGGCGTGCCGTGACGACGACGTCGCGACCGTCGTGACCTATCAGCCGGACCGCGCCGACGGCTGGGCGTGGGGCCTGGTCAGCCTGACGAACAAGTCGACCGGCCCCTGCCAGGTCGACGGTCATGCCGGCGTCTCGCTGGTCAACGCGGCCGGCGAGGTGGTCAAGGTTCCGGCCCGCACCGTCGATCAGCCCGGCCCCGCGATGCCAGTGACCCTGCGACCCGGCGGGGCGGCGTTCGAGGGCCTGCGGTGGCGGCCGTGTGACAAAGGCGATCCATACTGCGGCGCCGGCAACACACTCCGCCTGAGTCTGCAGGCCGAAACCGACGGGCCGGTGGCGGAGCTGGACGGATTCCCGGCCCCGGAGTCGAGCGGCATCACCATGAAGTCGCTCGAGATCGGCACCCTGCAGCCCTCCCGCCAGGGCGTGGTGGCGTGGTGATCCGCCATTTCCCACGGTCAAGGTTGTAGATAGCCCAGCTCCATGGCTCGCCGGGTCAACTCGGCCTTGTTGCCGGCATTGAGCTTGTGCCGGATTCGCTTGACGTAAGTATTGACGGTGGTCTCGGCCAGTCCCATTCTTCGGCCGATCTGGCCGTGGGTGAACCCCTCGGCCAGATACCGGAGTGCCTCGGCCTCTCGGGGAGTCAGCTCATGCGGGCCGCGGTCGGAGTTGCGCGTCGTGTCGACCAGTGGGTCGTGCAGTTCCGGAGTGACGTACAGTCCGCCCCGCCGGGCGATGCGAATGGCGAGCATCAACTCGGGGGTGTCCGACTCCCGGCTGATCAATGCGCGCACACCTCCCTGGAGCGCGCTCAGCAGGTCGGGCGGGTTCTGCGGCACACACAGGGCGACAATAGGTGCACCCTCCGGCGCCCGTGAGTAGAACTGCTTGTCGTCGGTCGCCACGCCGTAAAGGTCGGCCACGACCACAGTGGTGGAGGCGGTCGCGGGCAACCAGGACATCGAAGTGGCCCGGTGCCGGATCCGGACCTGCCTCTCCGTACCGAGAGCATTTATCAAACCGCCCATGATCAGCGGACTGGAGGCTACGAGGGTGACGTCGATGACAGGGATCAGTTCAGGGGCAACAGCCGACATACTCGAGCGTGACTCCGTGATCGGCGCTCGCTGACGAACGCGAGCGGCAAGCGGGCAGGAACGGGAATGGCAGTGGGCGTCCCAGGTCTCCGAAATGGGACTGGTGGTAGGCGGCGGCCATCTCGCATAAATGACAACGTGACTTCTTCGTACGACTACCGGCAGCTCGCCGACCGCATGCGCGAGTTGACCGCCGACACGCAACGCATTCGAGCGGACTACGACCAGGCCGAAGTCACCGCCGTCTCGCCGGACGGCAGTGCCCGCGTGGTGATGAGAGCCGGCAAGCTTTCGGCACTGACCATCGACCCCGGCGCGATGGCTCATGACAACGTCTACGTCGCCAACCAGGTACTGGCGGCGATCCGGCAGGCCGAGCAACAGTCGGAACAGTTCCTCACCGCCCGCGCCAGGCCGATGGCCGACGCGGTGGAGCAACTCCGCGGTCTCTTTCCGCAGTGATGTTGCGCAGGTCGAGTCACGCTTCACTCCAGGTGTTGCCCGGTCCGCTCATGCGGCCTACGCATGGATAACGCCGGATGGCCGGAGATGTTCAGTGGATGTGAGTCATTCCATGTCGCGGCCGGAACCCATGTCCCCGATCAGGAACCTTCTCAGACGCGTCCGCTACCGCATAGATAGGAGAGCCCGTCGCGCGTCGGGTAGAAGGGACCAGCATCTGACATGTCAACTCTCGACACCCCTCCCCAGAAGGGTGCCCGCGGCGGCTTCGTCGGCGCATTCGTACGGGGCATGTTCCGCGGCCTGCAATCGTCCGTGGTGGGGAAACTGGCGGTCGGCGCACTCGTCATCGTTCTGTCGGCCGGCACCGTGCTCGGCCTGAGCGTGCTACTGCGGGGCAACGGAGCGAAGCCGTCCGGTCCGGCTGCGCTCGCCGGCGCCAGCGCCAGCCCCGGGCGGCCCTCCGTCTCAGCCTCACCGCGCCGATCGCCGTCCCCGCGAGCCGCGACGAGCAAGCCGGCCGCGGACCGTCCGAGCCGCGGGCCCGCCCCTCCCTCGGGCGGAGCGGCTGACGTCGCCGCGCCCCGCCCGAGCAACAGGTCCGGCGTCACTGCGGCTTCGGCGAAGCCCAGCCGCCAAGCGGGCGCGACCACCAAGCCGAGTCCCAAAGTGGTCACCTACACCAATGTCGCGGGACTGGGGTGCACGATCAACGGGGCGTCGTATGTCGAGACGGGGTTCTACGAGAACGGCGACGCCGGGTGGTGGACCCTCAGCCACGGAAGCCATGCGGGCGACGGCTGCGACGGCCGATTCACCGACATGCCGATGTCCGGTAGCCAATCGGACACCTCCGGACAGCACATCATGTGGGGTTTCTCCGTCGGAAGCGTGCCGCAGTACTGCTCCCTGGCGCTTTACGTCCCGAACAGCGCGAGCGCACGCGACGTGGCCGCCAAGAGCGCCCACTTCGCTGTCGTCCAGGGAAACTCGGCGTGGGCACCCACCTACACCAGCCCGAGCGGTGAGCGGGTCGTCAATCAGAACGCGAACCGCAACCGCTGGGTGGGTCTCGGCACCTACCCCGTCCGCAACGGCGCCATCGGCGTCAAACTGACCAACCGCGGCAGCACCACCGGCTACGACGTGACGTATCCGCACCTCGCCGGGGGCGCCGTGCGGATCAACTGCGTCAAGGCATAGCCGAACCCGGACGGCCCGGAGGCAGACATGAGGGCTGTTGAAGGGGCGTGGCGGCTTGATCAGTGAGAAGGTTTTCATGGCCCACCGTCGTCGACAACGATCCTGGTCGCTACAGCTAGGGCGACGGCGTGGCGGTCATCGATATGCGGCGAGGTCTCCGGTACTTGGTACAACGACCAAGAAGCACCATGCACCGGAGACCTCGTGGCCACCCCAGCGGTGACGAGGCGACACGACCTGACCGACGCGCAATGGGCGGCGCCGCTGGCAGCGCAACGGCACCTGGCACCCGATCCTGGCCGCCCGGCAAACGGTCGCGGACGCGGCCGGGCGGATCACCTGGGATGTCAGCGTCGACTCCATGACCAGCCGCGCTCATCAGCACGCCGCGGGAGCCCGCCGGGACGAGTCAGGGCAGACCGGCGCAGACTCGGCTCCAAGGGCGGCCGGCCGCACGAGTTCGATCCCGAGTTCTACCAGCAGCGCCACGCCGTGGAATGCGGCATCAACCGACTCGAACGCTACCGAGGCGTCGCTACCAGACCGTCCTGACCATCACCGCCATCAGCGAGTGGCTCTGACCAGACTCTATGAAACGCGCCCTAGGCGTCCGGGCCCGTCTTCAGTTGGTGCGGATCGGGGGAGACGGACATCATGTCCATCTGCGCGTAACTGCTCAATGTCGCGTCCACGACCTCGATGAACATACCGCTGATCGTGATCTTGTCGGCTGCCCCGCCCAGCGCGTTCTGCTGGGCGGCAGCGATCGACTGGACGAACTTCCGAGCGGCGCCGGCCGTGTTCGACGGCAGGAACCCCGGCATGAGATCGACGTTATCGATGTTCTGATGGTTCGGCCGAGCCCGGTACCAGGAACCATCGCCGCGCCCCCAGATCGGTTCGCTCAGCACGGTCTGTGAGCGGTCCCGCAGGGCGTTGAACCGGCTCACCAGGTCGGCGGCGGCCGTCAAGATGTTCTGCTCGTAGGCGGCGAGGTCGTCGGTCGCCACCTCCAGCCGGTCGAAGTCCGGCGCCGTACCGGTGCCGGACCCGCCGCCAGGATTCTGGAACGCGCCGTCGCTGTCGGCGTCGGCGCCGCTCGACCCGCCGCTCGACCCGCCGCCCGATCCGGCTGTGTTCTTCGGCGGCGGCTGCGGAGTGTGCGGCGCTGTCCAGTTCATCTGCAGCCGTTTCGACGGAACCGTCGGCTGGTCGCCACCCTCACCGTCGCCGCCACCACCGTCCTTCGGATTCGGCAGCCGCTGATCGTCGTACTTGGACCATGTAGCTGGCATCCCCCCATGATGTGCCACTCCCCGGTACTCCCCGAGGCCCTGTTCGTGGGACCCAGAACAGTGACATGAGGGAGCGCCGGCGCCGTCCCTATCGTGGTCGGTTGGAGGTGTGCAGGTGCCCGAGGAAATGAGTTCGACGAAGTTCCGCGTTGCGATGGACGAGTTCGCCGCGGCTATCGGAGTCGTAGAGACTCAAAGCCGGATCGTCCACGAAAGTCTCGCCGGGATCTCCCGTGACTTCCGGTCGGTGAGCACTCTCTGGCAATCACCGGCCGCGATGACGTTCGAGCCGCTGCGAACCGAGTACCAGCGCAGCGCCGACGATCTCGACGACGTGCTCGCCGGGATCCTGCACCGCATGCGGATCACCTACCAGAACTACCTCGACGCTGAACGCAAGGCCGTGCAGAACCTGACCGCGCAGGGAGGAAACGCGTGACCACGCCGGTCGGCGAGACCTACATGGGCGATGGGCAGGGTCACGTGGCCATGTCCATCGGCGAGCTGCACATGTTGGCCAAGCACACGGTCATGGACAAGGTGGACGAGATGCTGGACGCTCTCGACGCCATCGGGAAGGCGCTGGAAGGCCTTCAGATCAGCTGGGCCGGCGAAGCGAAGAACGAGGCGCAGCAGCTGATCGACCGCTGGACTCAGGTGTCCACCGCCCTGTTCGGCACCAAAGAGAACCCGGAGATCGGCGTCCTGTCCCGGATCGCCGGAGGCGTCCGGACCGCGGCCTTCACCTACAACAAGACCGAGACCACCGTTCAGGAGTCCTGGCAGAAGCTGCGCGGGGATCTGCAGACCATCCTCGACGGCGGCACCCCCACTGGAGAAGGCAGCTCAAAGAACACGGCGCCCATCTCCCAGGTGTGAACCGCCCCTGATCCGCCCTTCGAGAGGGAACAATCGGTATGGCCATCCTCGGTGCCGATGACGAGCACTCCGGTCCGACGCCGTCCGCCGGCGGGGGAGGCAATACCCCGCCCCCGTCGGCCGCCGGCTACCCCAGTGCAGACCCCGACCACCCCACCGACGGCCTGCCGCCGGACTTCGACGCCATCTACGCGTACGCCGCCCAGTTCATCGAACTCGGTGATCTGGTCTACGAGTACGCCCACAACGTGCTGCGCACCGGGTTGGAAAACGTGGTCTGGGAGGGCGACCAGGCTTCGGCCGCCCACGAGGCGCTGGAGGCGCTCACCCCACTGACCGGCCTGCTGGCCAGCAGCAGCCAGGACGCCACCGTGCCGAGCGCCGCCCGCCTGCTGTGGAACATCGGCGAGACCATCAACTGGTTCGCCATCAACCTCGAAGAGATGCGGGCTGAGGAACATAAGCGCGAGGTCGCGGGCCTCATCGGCCTGTTCCTCGGCCTGTTGTTCATGGGCCTGATGACCGCTCTCTCGATCCTGCCCGCCACCGCGGTGGCGATGGCCCGGCTCATGAGCGCCCTGGGCGACATAATCGCGAGCGCCCTCGAGTCGCTCTGGGCCGGCGTGCGGTGGCTCGGCACCCTCGGCCGCGCCTTCGGCGACGCCGCCACCGGCGCCTTGTTCGGCCTCGCCCCGCAACTGGCGAGCACGGCGATCAGCCACGCAGCGGTCGGGCTGAAGATCCAATTCACCGAGCGGGACATCATCTTCGGAGCGGTGACCAGCGCCGCGGGCGGTGTCCTTTTCGGCAACGTGGTGCGCCGGGGAGCCGCCGCCGGGGCAGCGCAGAGAGCCGCGACGAAGGCCGTCGGCGACGGGCTCGGGATCGGCAATCTGCCCAAGGCCGGCCCCCTGGGCCTGCCCACCGCAATGAGGCAGACGAATGTCGACGGTGCGGGTGGTATCTCGACCATGCGGCCCAACTCCTTCGGCGGCCCGGACCTACTGAAGCTCCCCGCTACCGGTGATGACGCGCCGGTGTCGGTGGGTGTGAACGATGCTCGGGGTGTTGGCGGGCGGGTGTCGGTGGAGGGTGCTGCGCCGGACGTGCCGGTGTCGGTGGGTGTGAACGATGCTCGGGGTGTTGGCGGGCGGGTGTCGGTGGAGGGCGCTGCGCCCGACGCGCCGGTGCCGGTGGGCGGCTCGCAGGATGTGGTGTCGCCGCGACCGGTGGAGGCGCGGGCTTCGATGGCGGAGGGAGGACCTTCGACAGGGCTGGTCGGTGCCCGTCCGGTGGAGGGTGTGCCTGCGCCGTCGCGGGCGGGGGATTCGCCGCAGGTGGTAGGTGGTGACGCCGGAGTCGTCGGCGGCCGGGTTTCCGGGCTGGATGCGCCGGTACCGGTGAACCGGGCCGGGGATCTGGCTGCGCCGTCGCGGCCGGTGGAGGCGCGAGCGTCGAATGGTGCACCGCCGGCCGTGGCGGCCGACGCCGCGCCTTCGGCGAGGACCGTCGGTGGTCGTCCGGCTGAGGGGACGCCCCCGCCGGCGCGAGCGGTGGACTCGCCGCAGGTGCTGGACGGCGACGCCGCAGGCCACGGCGGCAAGGTCTCTGGGCCGGATGCTCCGGTTCCGGTCAACGGGATTCAAGACCCGGCGCCGTTGTCCAGGCCGGTGGAGGCGCGAGCGTCGAATGGTGCACCGCCGGCCGTGGCGGCCGACGCCGCGCTTTCGGCCAGGGCCGACGCCGCGCTTTCGGCCAGGGCCGACGCCGCGCTTTCGGCCAAGGCCGACGCCGCGCTTTCGGCCAGGGCCGACGTCGCGCCTTCGGCCAAGGCCGTCGGTGGTCGTCCGGCTGAGGGGACGCCCACGCCGGCGCGGGCGGTCGAGCCGTCGCCAGCGGGGCGCGACGTCGCCCCCACCTCTGGCCCGAAGGGTACGGAGAAGCCGTCCACCTCCGTTTTCGACCGCTTTCTCACCCCGGCCGAGCGGGACGCGACAAACGCGGCCCGCCAGCAGAGAGACGCCCGGCACGCGGATCGCGCCGCCACCATCAAGGATCTCCGCGACGGGAACAGCCCGCTGCCGCCGGACGAAGTGGCTCGCTGGCAGCAGGGCCTGAAGAAGTACGAAGGCTGGAAGTATCACGAGAAGGAGTTCATCGCGCACTACAGCCGTCGGCTCGATGACTTCCGAACCGACTTCCGAACACCGTACGTCGACATGAGTGCGCCGTCCTGGACGCCCGACGATGTGGTGCTCCCCGGAAAGCAACCGTCGGCGGGCATGTCGCATGGCGACGAGACGGCCGTTCCCAAGCCTTCGGCAGAACCGATCGGGGCCACCGACCATGCGCCGGCTTCCGAGTCGGTAGTCAAGTCTCGTCCCAGCGCTGGTGACGGGCCGGTGGGTGAGTTCCGTCCGGATTCTGTGAAGAGTAGTGGCGACGCTGGTGTGGTGTTGAGTCCGAAGGATCGGGCGAATGGGGGGAGGCTGCCGGCGGAGAAGTGGGATGAGTTCTGGTGGCGTGGGCAGGACCAGAATAATAATTCGCTTGTGGAGTCGCCGGGTCATCAGCGGCGGGTGATTCTTGATGAGGCCGGTATTGATTACGGCTGGTACGACCATGATTTGAATCCTCCGCGGAAGGATTCCGGGCCGGGTTCGGGGGAAGAACTCTCCAGGGAAGAGTTCACGAAGTGGTTCCGGAGTGATTTCGCCGATAAGTCAGAGTGGCTTTCGAGGTATCCGGGGCCGAAGCCGTCGTCTGCGGAGGAGGCCCCGCCGGCGCGTCCCGCGGACGCGGACGCCGCCCCTCCTCGCGACTGGGTCTGGGAAGCTCGGATCAGTGCGCGTCTTGCCCGGCTCGGGGGCGGTAAGCCCGACGAGGGCATCGACGGTGCGGGGGAGACCCCTCAGGCGGCGCGTTCAGAGGGCGAGACGATCGCGGCGTATACAGATGACGAGGCAGTCGCGGTGTACGCCGACAAGCTAGGCGATCGCGCCATGACATTGTTCGAGACCCGGCGGGCCGCTTTGGGCGGCGAGGGATATCCGCGGGCCGAGTCGATCAATCGGGCGGAGGCTCATGCGCGGCACGACAGGATCAGCGAGCAGCTGGAACTCGCGGAGCTCGAGCACACTCTGGGCCGGCCGCACGCCTCGCTCGACGAGCGGCCGGGAGGGGCGAACGCCGAAGCCTCGGGGCCGTCATACGTGGAGAGGGTCTTTGTTGAATTCCGGCACCTGAGAGAGCAGATGTCCGCGGAGAACAGGCTCGCCAGTCAGGTACCCGCCAAGTCGGCGCCCGTTCGTTACAACATCAAAGACAGCGATCGGGCCCTCGTCCAAGTGCGCAATGACGCCAAAAAGGCGGGCATCGGCGCGGAAGACATCGCCATGATGGAGACGGAGTTCCGGATGGCCCGCGCCGCGGGCCGCCCGCAGGACGAGGCCAGAGTCATCGTGGCGATGCGTGACGAGGTCGACAAGGCTCGGATATCGCAGCGGCTCGACCAATTCCGCCAGCAGTACGACGCCGGTCATCAGCGTGCCGCCGAGCTCGGCATGGACCGGATCACCTGGCTGCGCCACGCCAAGGCGATCGAATTCGCGGCGGCGAGCGGCCGCTTCGACGAACTGCACGTCAACCTCACCAAGTTCGAGCGGCAGCTCGGCTCCAAGGCATCATCGAGTCTCGAGATCGACGCGCTTCAGGCCCGGCTCGACCGCTTGCGCCTGGGCCATCGGCCGGGCAAGGCCGCCGACGGCGCGCCGACCGATGGGGCGTCGGCGTCGAGGCGGGCGGTGGCGCGTCCGGTACCGGCCGATGGGCCGCCGGTCAAGGCGCCGGAGCGTACGGCTGATCCGCGTCCCACCCAGAAGCCGCTGTTGGACGAGAAACTGATTCTCGAGCGGCTGCGCGCGTTGAACACCGACGACTCGGCCCTCGACGCAGTCCCGAAGCGCAGGTTGTTCGAACTGGACAGGGCGGCGAACCGAATCGCCGCGGCTAAAGATCCAGAAGAGGCTCACAAGCTGGTCGCCGAATACAACAAAAGGCTGGCCGAACTGCGACTCACTGGCCTGGAAAAACAATTGCACAGTGGTGACAGCCCGTTGCCCGCTCCCGCAGCCGAGGCCTGGAAGGCGCGTCTGGAAAAGTTCAGCATCGGCCGGAACGGATCCCGATCTGAATTGCTCGCAGCCTATGAAAGGGACATTCAGCAGTACCGGACGGAGACTCAGAGGGCCGTTTCGCAGAGCGTGTTCCCGCCGGACCGGTCGACGCCTTTGACCAGACGCATGGACGCCGCCCTCAACCGGCTTTCGCCGTCCATACGGGCCGAGAACGCGGAAAACAATCTGGGCCGGGTCGAAAGACTGGGCGAGCGCGGCACACAGCGCGTTCGCGACGAGTCCGACGGGCCGGAGGAGGGAACGCCGCCGGCCGATGACAGCGGGGCCAGGCCACCGGCCGGCTCGACCCGAGAGTTGAGTTACGACGATTTCCCCCGGGTTCCGGCCGAGGCGCCCCGAGAGCAGGCCGTGCCGCCGAAGGACGAGGTCACGCCTTCCAAGGGCGAGGTCACGCCTTCCAAGGGCGAGGTCACGCCTTCCAAGGGCGAGGTCACGCCTTCCAAGGGCGAGGTCACGCCGCCCAAGCACGAGGTCACGCCTTCCAAGGGCGAGGTCACGCCGCCCAAGCACGAGGTCATGCCGCCCAAGCACGAGGTTGCCCCGCCGGAATCCGTGGCCGTGACGTCCAAGGGTGAAATTGCCATGTCTGAAGGCACGCTCGCGCCGTCCAGGGAAGGAATTGCCCCGCTCAAGGACGAAGTCCCACCGCTGAAGGGGGAGACCGGGGTGGAAGGGAACGCGATCGTACCGCCGAGGGCGGAGGAGAAGCCGGGGCGGACCGACGACAGCGGCCACCCGAGAGGCGGGGAAGCCGTGACGGTCGGGGAGCCGAGTCAGCTGCAACCGGACGTGCAACGGATCTCCGATCTGACGGCTGACGTGCTGCGCGAACGCAAGCCGGAGGCGACGCAGCCGCTGCTCAAGGATGTCTTCGAGCGGCGTTTCCCGACCGGGGTGCGTCTGCATGGCGCCCCGGCCGGCGCGGTCGGCGGGAGAACCGGAACGGACTGGCTGTTCGCCGATCCGAAGCCGACGGCTGCGGGCTGGCAGTCGACTGCCAGTTGGGAGCAGGTCGTGACCTCTGTCAACGATGCCGGCACGAGCGGGCTGACGTTGTTCCTGCCTCAGACCGGAGTGGACCAGGCGACGTTCGTGCACAACGGCCGGGACGGGATCGCCCGGGTCGTCGAAGCCGATCTGACTGGTTCCCCTCGCGTCACCGAGCTCGTCGACTACCAACAGAGTCACGCCGCGCCGGAGGCGGTCGCCGTGATCGACCGGTGTGCCGAGGTGCATGTCCCGTATGACCAAGAACCAAGACCCTCATGATGAGGGTTCAGCGGGTCGCCCCCCGGGCCTGGGGGGCACACCGCCGCATCGGTGCGGCCGTCCGCGCCGCCGAGCCGGGCACGGTGACGACGCCGGTGGTCGCCGTCCAGCCGGGCGTGTACACCGAACGGCTGCTCGTCGACCGTCCGGTCGAGCTGGTGGCGGCGGGCGCCCCCGGCGACGTACGGGTGATCGGCACCGAAGGCGCGGCCTTGACCATCTCGGCGGCCACCGGCAGCGTGCGGGGACTACGGGTCGAGGCGTCCGCCGACGCGGTGGCAGTGCTGATCGAGCGGGGCTCGGTAGTCCTGGAGGACTGTGAGATCCGTGGCGACCTGCGCATCGTGGGCGATGCCGCGCCGACGCTGCGCAGGTGCCGGGTCTCCGGGGGCAGCGTCCTCGTCGAGGACGGCAGCCGGGCCGTGCTGGAGGACTGCGTGGTGACCGACGCCCCACGGGTCGCGTTGCTCGTGCGTGGCGACGCGGCGCCCACGGTCACCCGGCTGCGGATCGACGGGACGGGCCGGGAAGCGGTCGTTTTCGCCGACGCCGCCCGTGGGCTCATGGTGGAGGGGGAGATCAGCCGTGCCACCGGCACCGCGGTGACCGTGATGGGCGCCGCGACGCCGGTTTTCCGCCAGCTGGCTGTCCGCGAACCCGGCGGCGACGGCTTCCGTGTCGACACCCGGCCGCAGGACGCCGGGGAGCGCGAGGAGACGTCTCTGCGAAGCGGCGGCGGCGTCGTCATCGAGGACTGCCAGGTCCTGCGTCCCACCGGCGGCGGCGTTGTCGTCTCCGGCCGGGCCGCGGTGCTGCTGCGGCAGACGACCCTGACCGAGGCGGTGGTCGGGATCCTGGCCACTGGCGAAGCCGACGTCCGGGTGGAGGACTGCACCATCCGCCGGGCGGCGCAGTCGGCCGTGGTTCTCCGGGACTCGGCTGTCGTGGTGGCCGACGGGCTGGTCGTCGCGCATAGTGGCGACCACGGTGTGCTGGCCGGCGATCAAGCGACGGCCCGGGTCACCGGCGGAGACGTCGGTGACACCGGCCGGACAGCCGTGCACGCGGCCGGGAACGCCGATGTCACCCTCACCGGGACCGTGTTGCACGACGCCGGCGAGTTCGGCCTGCGCGTAGTGGAACAGGCGACGGCCGTCGCGGACGGCACCCGGATCAGCCGGGTCGCCGCGGCCGGCATCGCCGTCGAGGACCGGGGAGACCTCACCGCCACCGGTGTGCACATCTCCGAGGCCATGGCCGGCGCCGTGCTCGGCAGCCGGCGCCGCGTATTGCTGCGCGATTGCGAGATCACCGCGATGTCGCGGGTCGGTGTGCTGGTCGACGCCGACACGGCGGCGGTGCTGCACGGCTGCTCAGTGCGTGACGCGGTCGCGGCGGGCCTGCATCTCGGCGAGCGCTCCTCGGCGTACGTCATAGGTTGTTCGGTGCAGGACACCGGGGGGATCGGCATCGTCGTCACGGCCGGCGCGGCCCCGTCCGTGCACGCGACGAACGTACGCGGATCCAAGAAGAACGGTCTGGCCGTGCACGACGGTGGGCACGGCGAGTTCACCGACTGCCGGATCGGTGAGGCCGGCTATCCCGCCGTCTACGTCGGCGCCGGCGCCGACCCCGCTTTCCGGCGTCTGCACGTGCACGATACGGCCCGCGGCGTCGCGCTCGACCCGGCCGCCGCCGCCAGCTGGAGCGACTGCACCTCGGAACAAGTAGCCGCCGACGACCTGCCGCACCGGTCGGAGCCGCAGCGGACCGGCGCCGGCGGCACAACGCCGGCCTCGACCGGACCGGAAGCCCTGGAAACGGTCCTCGCCGAGCTCAACGGTCTCGTCGGCCTGCACAGCGTCAAAGAGGACGTGGAGCGCCTGGTCGACGTGATGCGTATGGTCCGGCAGCGCCGGGAGGCCGGCCTGGCGGCACCTCCGCTGGGCCGCCACCTGCTCTTCGCGGGCAACCCCGGCACCGGCAAGACCACGGTGGCCCGGCTGTACGGCCGGCTCCTCGCCGCGCTGGGTGTGCTGGAGTCCGGGCATCTGGTCGAGGCGGACCGTTCGACACTGGTCGGCGAGTACGTGGGGCACACCGCGCCGCGTACTCAGGCGGTCTTTCGCCGGGCTATCGGCGGGGTGTTGTTCATCGACGAGGCCTATGCGCTCGTCCCCGAGGGGCAGGGCACCGACTTCGGCCAGGAGGCGATCGTCACTCTGGTCAAGCTGATGGAGGATCACCGCGACGAGGTGGTGGTCATCATGGCCGGCTACTCCGCCGACATGGAGAGGCTGACCTCCTCCAACCCGGGTCTCGCCTCCCGTTTCACGCGCACCTTGTGGTTCGAGGACTACACCCCGTCCGAGCTTGTCGGCATCGTCAGCGGCCAGGCGGCCGAGCATGAGTATCAACTGGGACCCGGGGTCGAGGACGGCCTGACCGCTCTCTTCGATCACCTGCGAACCCGGCCTCGCTTCGGCAACGGCCGCGCCGCCCGGCAAATCTTCCAGGGAATGACCGAGCGGCAGGCCCAGCGGGTCGCGGCCGTGGACAAGCCGGGCACGAACGACCTGATGACGTTACTGATCGACGATCTGCCGGAGACACGATGAGCCGCACCGCCTTTCACCGCCCCGCCCGGGCCGCTCTCCCGGAGGCGCCGGGTGACCGGATCGGGGTGCCCGTCCCGCCGCCTCATCAGCGGGGCAGCAACAACAACATGTGGCTTACGCTGATGCTGCCGCTGTTCTCCACGGTGGCGATGGCGGGATACCTGATCTCCTATCAGCGGCCGCTGCTGATCGTGCTGGGTATCGGCTTCGTGGTGCTCTCGGTGCTGTCCACAGTGGCCATTCGCTGGCAGATGTCGCATACGCAGAACTCCACCGCGCGGCGGCAGCACGAACGTTTCCTCGACGTTCTCGACGGGGTCCGGGCCGAGGCCCGCGAGGTCGCGGCGGCGACCCGGCGGGCGGCCGTGACCCGGCATCCCGGGCCGGTGCGGCTGCTGCCGCTGGCCGCCGGCCGCCGGCGTACCTGGGAACGGCGCCCGTCCGACCCGGACTTCCTGCGGATCAGGGTGGGCGTGGGGCGAGGCGAGCCGGGCGGCGGGATCACGCTGGCCGGCCGGGTCGACCCGATGGCCGACAACGACCAGTCGCTGGTCGACGAGGCGGAGGCTCTCGTCGCCGCACACCGGACGGTCGGCGAGCAGCCGGCCCTGCTCGACCTCGGAAAAAGCGGAGTGGTCAGTCTCGTCGGCGCGCCCGGGGACACCCGCGCGCTGGCCCGCTCCCTGCTCTGCCAGGTGGCCGTGCTGCACGCCCCGGACGATGTGCTCATCTCCGTCGTCACCGGCGGCAGCGACGAATGGGACTGGGCCACCTGGCTGCCGCACACGTTCGAGCCCGGCGCCGCCTCCGAGGCCGGCGTGACCTCGCTGGTGGCCGAGGATTTCGAGCGCCTGGCCGACTTCGTGGAACGACAGCGCGACCGGGCCCGCGACGAGCAGCGGAACCGGGCCTCCGGGTTCGGCGGCACCCCCACGGCGGCCCGGCGGCTGATCGTGGTGCTCGACGGTTACGACCCGGACGCCGCCTGGGCGCGCTCGCCGGTGCTGGACTCGCTGTGGAGCGAGGCCGGACCGGAACTCGGCATCCTCCTGGTGGTGCTCAGCGAACGTCGCGCCGTGGAGCCGACGCGGGTGGACGTCCGCGCCGCTGTCGAATCCGGTGGCGCCCTGGAACTGAGCGGGCAGACCGATCGTTACACCACGGTCGAGGACGCCCGGGCCGACCTGATCGCACCGGCCCTGGCCGAGGCCATCGCCCGCCGGTTGACGCCGCTGCGGCTCACGGTCGACCGGGAGCCCGTGCTGTCGCGCATCACGACGCTGCCGGAGATGCTCGGCGTGCCCGACGTGGGCCGGCTGGACCCACGCAAGGGTCGGGCCGAGCCCGGCGACGACGACATGTTGCGGGTGCCGATCGGCGTGGACGGCCAGGACCAGCCGGTGCTGCTGGACCTCAAGGAGTCGGCGCAGCGGGGCATGGGCCCGCACGGCCTGGTGGTCGGCGCGACCGGCTCGGGCAAGAGCGAGCTTCTGCGTACGCTCGTGGCCGGGCTGGCCGCCAAGCACAGCCCCGAGTTGCTGAGCTTCGTGCTGATCGACTTCAAGGGTGGTGCGACGTTCGCCGGCGTAACGGAACTCCCGCACGTCTCCGGCCTGATCACCAACCTGGCCGACGACCTGGCCATGGTCGACCGGGTGCGGGCCGCGCTCGAGGGTGAGCAGCAGCGCCGCCAGCAACTGCTGCGCGACGCCGGCAACCTCGACTCGGTCCGCGACTACCAGATCCGCCAGGCGGCCGGCGGTACCGACCTGGAGGGGCGGCCGCTGCCGCCGCTGCCCTATCTGCTGATCATCGTGGATGAGTTCGGCGAGCTGCTGTCCGGGCGGCCCGACTTCATCGATCTGTTCGTGCAGATCGGCCGCGTCGGCCGCTCGCTGGGAATGCACCTGCTGCTGGCGACCCAGCGGCTGGAGGAGAGCCGGCTCCGCGGTCTCCAGTCGCACCTGTCGTACCGGCTGTGCCTGCGGACCTTCTCGGCCGCCGAGAGCCGGGCGGTGATCGGCACACCCGACGCGTACCACCTCCCGCCGGTGCCGGGGTCGGCTTTCCTGAAGGTGGGCGAGACCGAGTACCGGCGGTTCCGGGTGGCGCACGTGTCCGGGATCTACACGCCGGCGGACAGTGAGGCGAAGGAGCAGCCCGACGCGGTGACGCTGGTTCCACTGACTACGCGGCCGGAGGCGGTCACCGCGCCGGTCGCCGCGCCCGACACCGCCCGGACGATCGACCTCGACGCACGGACCGAGCTGGCCGTCGTCGTCGACCGGCTCAGCGGCTACGACCAGCCTGTGCACCAGGTGTGGCTGCCGCCGCTGCCGCCGGCCGTGGCCCTCGACGACCTGCTCGGCCCGATCGGCGAGTCGGCCGAACGGGGACTCAACGCCGAGCTGTGGCCGGCCGTGGGCGGCCTGCAAGTGCCGGTGGCCGTGGCCGACCTGCCGCTCAACCAGCGGCAGGAACCGATGATCCTGGACCTGGGCGGCAAGGCCGGCCACGTGGCCGTCGTGGGCGCGCCGCAGTCGGGTAAGAGCACCCTCCTGCGGACACTCATGTTGTCGATCATGCTGACCGCCACACCGGACGAGGCCCAGCTCGCGGTCATCGACTACGGCGGTGGCACACTGCTGCCGTTCGCCGACGCCCCGCACGTCACCGGCGTCGCCTCGCGCCTGGAGGCCGCCCGGGTCCGCCGGGTGCTGGCCGAGGCTGGGCGGTTGATGCACGAGCGCGAACAGCTGTTCCGCGTCGAGCAGATCGGCTCGGTCACCGAGTTTCGCCAGCGCCGGGAGGAGGGGACGCTGCCGCCCGGCACGCGGGCGGCCGACCTGTTCCTGATCATCGACAACTGGCCCGCCCTGCGCGCCGAGTCCGATGACTACGACGCCCAGGTCGTCGAGCTGGCCTCCCGCGGGCTCGGCGTCGGCGTCCACGTGATCCTGACCGCCAACCGGTGGGTAGAGGTGCGGTCCAACCTGCGCGACAGCATCGGCGGCCGGCTCGAGCTGCGGCTCAACGATCCGTACGAGTCCGAGGTCGGGCGAGTCCTGTCCCGGCAGCTGACCGGTGCGCCGGCCGGGCGTGGTGTGGTCGCTCCGGGCGCGTTCTTCCAGGTGGCGGTGCCCCGCCTCCGCGACGACGCCGACCTGCTGGCCGGCCTGTCCGAGGCGCAGGCCAAGCTGCTGGCCCGGATCGCGATGAGCTGGCGCGGCGAACCGGCTCCCCGCCTGCGGATGCTGCCCGACCGGATCCTGGCTCGCGACCTGGCCACCCTCGACGCCCGGGCGATCGCCCTGGACGAGGCGGACATGGCCCCGGTCGTGGTCGACCTGACCGCTGACGAACCGCACTTCGCCATCGTCGGCGACAGCCGATCGGGCAAGACCCACGCCCTGCGTACGTGGATGCGGGCGACCGCCGTCGCGGTCGGTGACGACCAGGCGCGTTTCATGATCGTCGACTACCGTCGCGGGCTGCTCGACGTCGTGCCCGAGGGCCACATCGGCGCCTACGCCGGCGACGAGGAGGCCGCCGCCGTCTATGCCAAGGCGCTGGCCGAGACGCTCGACGGCCGCCGCCCACCCTCCGACATCTCGGCCCGCGAGCTGCGCGAACGCTCCTGGTGGGCCGGACCGGATCTGTACCTGGTGGTGGACGACCTGGACATGCTGCCGGCCGGACCGGCGTCGCCGCTGGCGCCGTTGGCGCCGTACCTGTCCCGGGCCCGGGAAGTCGGCTTCCACGTGGTCGCGGCCCACCGGACGGCGGGTGCCGTCCGGGCCCTGTCCGGCGGCCTGCTCGGCCGGATGTCCGAGGCCGGCGCGGACGCGCTGGTGCTCTCCGGCGACCCGAGAGAGGGCGTGCTGTTCGGTGGTGTTCGCGCCGAGCCGCAGCCGCCCGGGCGGGGCACGCTGATCCGCCGTGGACGGCCACCGGTGCTGATCCAGATGGCCATCACACCCGATGAAGAGCTTGTGGACGACCGAGGGAGACGACAGTGAGCCCGATCGCAGCGCCCAACTTCGGCAGCGGTCCGACCTCGGCCCCGGCGGGCCCCGGCGGCGACTCCCTCCCGCCCGGCATGGCTCAACGGCTGCGGGACTGTCACGAAGCCCTCACCAGGTTGCTGGGCCTGACCCCGGGCCAGTCGATCAGCGACGTCACCGCACCCTGGGCCGGCGACCGGCACACCGTCGGCGTCCTGGCCCGTGTGGACGAGCCCGTGGCCGCCCTGGCCGGTCGCATCCTGGCCGATCCGGCCTTGCAGAGCGTCGACGACCAGGTCGACTCGATCACCCTGCTCACCAGCACCGGGATCGGCGCCGACCTGGAGCGGCAGTTGCGCTCCAGGGGCCGGCACCTGCGGGTGTACGAGGCGTCCACCTCCTTGCGCACTGACGACGGCTTCGTCATCGAGCAGGGTGGCCACTGGAGGATCCATGGCGGGCTGACCAGCGCGCAGGCGTTCGCCGTGACTCATGAACTGATTCGCGCTCAGCAGAGCGGATTCACGTACGCGCCGGCGCCGGCCCGGCTGCCCGGCTCCCCGGTGCCGCTCGACGACCGGGCCGGCACGCTGGCCCTGCTCGGCACGGCGCTCACGGCGGTGTCGACCGGAGCGAACGAGATCCTCGATCTGACCGCGGCCGAGCAGTCGCTGACGGGCTCCGCCCAGCCGGATGTGCTCTGGGATGCCCTGGCCCGGTTGCTGCGGGGCCGGCTGGGCGCGGTGACAACGGTTGCCGACGTGCGCCGCGACCCGGAAACCGGTGAATGGCGCCCGGTCCGCCTGCCACTCCAGGTCCGCCGGATGTTCACCGCCACCGGACATCATGAACACGTCGGAGACCTCGGCCAGCGGTCGGTGGACTTCAACCGGCCGGGCCGGCTGCTCTCCGGCGCCGCCGTCGAACGTCCGGCCGCGCCGGACGAGATGGCCACCTGGCTGGCCGAGTCGGCAGTGGATCGCGTGGCCGAGGGCAAGCCGCTCCCGAGTGCGCAGCTCGACGGCGGCACTGCCGAACTGCAGGGTGAGGTCATCCGCGGGCTCCGGGCACTTGGGGTGGAGGAACGGGCCGCTCGCGCGTGGGCCGACCTGATCGTGAACGGGGTCCGGGACGAGGCGCTGCCCGCCCAGATCACCGTCAGCGATAGCGCGTTCATCGAGGAGGTGCCGGACGCCGACACGGCCGCCGCGTCCACGATCGGGGCGCCGCTCGGTGGTGGCGTCCACCAGATCCTGCGTCAGGTGCTCGCCGATGATCCGGCGCCGCTGCACGTCGCGGATGAGGTGGCGGCGCACTATCTGGAGGACAAGAGCGGCTTTCCGGTGACCACGGAGGCCGTCGCGGAGGTGGCCGCGGCCTCCTTGCCGGTGGCGGCACTCGTCGAGGTCATCGCTCTGGGCCACCTCGCTCTGCAGGCCGCTCTCGAACCGGGCCGGACCCTGCCGGTCGCCGCCCGGCAACCCCTCCCGGTCCTGGCCATGGCGCTCGACCCCGAGCTGCGCAACTTCCTGGACACGCACGACGAGGACGTCCGTGAGGCTTTCGCCCGGAGCCTTCCCCGGGGCGGCGACGTGCCGCTGTGGGACACGCCGATCGGCGATGCGACACTCGGTGACCTTCTGTCCGAGCTGCTGCACCCCGAGAGCGCGGTGGAATCCCGGCCGGCCTCCGGCGCACTCGTGACGGCGCAGGGGAGCGCGGCCGGGTCGAAGGACATTCCGTGGCACCTTCCCCGCATCGACCTGGTCCTGGCCGGCGACCCGCTTACGGTGTCCGAGCTGGACGGAATCACGGGCGGCGCCGTCGACGCCGCGTCCCTGCTGACCGCGCTGCATGTCGACCCCGAGACGGCGAACCTGGCCGCCGACCTGGTGAGCGAGGCCGGCCGGTCGATGGCACTCGGCCACCTGCGCGGCGTGGTGGAGGACGCCCGCCTGCGGCATCCGCAGCTCGATGCCCCCGCCCACGCGGTGCTGAGTGGGGTATACCGGCAGGACGTGGCCTCGTGGCTGGCACCGGCGCTCGCCGCCCTGGAGCCGTGGAACGGCCGGGCCGCCGACAGCGCCCAGCGCGTCGGCGAGATCCTCAGCATGGCCCGCCTGGTGCTGCCTCGCACCGACTGGACCGCTCCGGCACTGGCCACGGCGTTGCGGGGCGAGTGGCGCGAGTGGTCCCCGGAGAGCCTGTGGGACCTGCCCGCCGGCACGGTGACTCCGCTCTGGGTGCAGCGTGACGGCGATCCCGAGCACTTGTTGATCGCTCAGCGCACCGACGCCGGACTGACCCTGATCGAGACCCTGACCCCGGCCGGAGCCCAGATCCTCCAGGTGGCCGACGCCGCGGGCGCCGGAGCTGTCCTGCGCGGACCGGCCCGCCTCGTGGTCAACGGGGCCGGCGAAATCGTCGTGCCAACCGATGACGGTCGACTCGACGGTGTGCTCGTGCGCCCGCCGGCGAATCCGGCCCGAACCGCTCTGCCCGCGGCGAACTTCGGGGGAGGAACGGCCGCCGGCGCCGGCCGGTTGCCCGGCGCGGTGCTCGGCGTCCCCGGAGTCAGCCGCTTCGACGCCGGATCGGATCTGGCCGTCGTCGCCGTCGATGAGCGGACGGCCACCATCGGCCAGGTCAGCCAGTACTTGTCCGCTCAGAGTGTGCGGCCGGGTCTTGTTGTGCTGCACGGCACAGGTACGGCACCCGCCGCGGGCGGCTATCGGCGGTTGGCTCAGGACTTCGGACTGCACCTGCTGGAGCCCGAGCAGTCGATCTTCGACGAGCCGCTCACCGTCGTGCAGGCGGCCGATCACCTCATTTCACCGACCGGCTGGCGATTCGCGGATCCGGACGGCAACACCTGGTCGGACAACCGGGCCGCGCTCTCGACCGGCGACCTGATCGGCGCCCGCGACGGCGCCCGCCGCCCGGCCCCGCTCCCCGAATCCGACGCCCTTTTCGTCGCTGAGATCAACCGCCGGATGGGTGACAGCCGGCCGATGCCGACCGCCCGCATCCTCGACACCCGTGACCGGCTCGACCGGGCGGTGCCGGGCGACGCCCCCACTCAGCTCGAGGAGCGGGTGACGAACACCCTGCTCGGGCGGAGCGCCCACCTTCCCGGGGGTGTATCCGGCACCAACCCTCCGGGGGGTAGTTTCCGCGACAGGCTGCGGAGATTCGGCCGGAGGAACAACCCCCCGGCCCAGCCGGAAGCCGGACCGTCATCGGCTGGGCGGGCGACAGGGCCGGAAGCCGGACCGTCATCGGCTCGGCCGGCGACGGACGATAGATCGGCTGCGCAGCTTCTAGCGGCGCGAGTGGCGACCCGTGCTCCTCAGGGGGTGGCGGCTGGACCGCTGCCGCCCGACCCACGCGACAACAAACAGCGCCTAAGGAAGGCCGACGAGGAAGGGATAGCCTTCCTGCCGCATGCCGACAAGTCTGTCGAGAACGATTCGATCCTCATCGAAGCCGGGACAAAGATCCCGGAATACGCCGTACCCGTCACCGGCGTCATCTTCAGCGGCGGCGGCGGCGATCCGGCCATCCTGAATCGGGGCCGTCCTCTAACTGCCGAGCGCTTGGCGATCCAAACGGTCATCCGGAATGCCGGCAGGGTGGTGGGCGAGCGCCCGGTGCTGCTACTTCGGCTGTTCGACGATCAGCGGCCGGACTCGGCAGCTGGCCGGCAGGGAGCCGAGACATTTGCCAGGCGGCTACAGACGCAGCTCAACGATGCGGTGATACGCAGCGGCGGCAGCACCGGACTGCATGCCATCGTGCTCGAATTCCATGATCGAAATGCCGGCACCACGGTGTGGCAGACCGTCGATCCGCTGACCCACTCGATGCATGAATATGCCTCGAGGGAGGATGCTGTGGGGGCGGCCCGCACCGTGCCGCGACCCGCTCTCGACCCGTTCGAAGAGCTGGGAGCACGCCTCCGCGGGTACGCCGGTCGGCCGGTGCTGACGACGGCCGAGGTGGCGACCCTGGCGCTCCGCAACGCCGACGCCTACTCGCCGGAATACCAAGAGCGGGAAAACCCTCGCGCCCTCCCGGGATCTTCCGGCCGGGAGAACGTGGATTACCTCCACCCGGAGAACGTGTTGCGGGTGCCGGTCCGGCCTGGAGCTTCCGGCGGCGAGATGATGGACACTGCCACACGCTGGCTGAGCACTCAGCGCGTGCGGGCGGTGGTGTCGTCCAACGCTGTCGGCCCGACCGAGGCGGTGCGTGTCGGACGCGGTCTCGAGGCCTATCTTGTTCGCCTGCCGGCCGTCGGCGAGCAACCGGCGACCGTGGCCTCGATCGTTCGGCCGAACGCCGGCATGGACGGCTCGCACCGGGTCTGGGTCAACCGTCATCAACCGGTGGACGGAGATGTCCGCCTCACCGCTGTCGCCCTGAGCGATGATGCGAACTGGGACGTGCTGGACACGTTGCCCGTCGACGTCGTTGAGCGGCTGATCATCGAACCAGGCCAGATCTTCAATGGCCGCGCGCAGAACAGCGTGGCCACGATCGAGGTCGACGATGGCTTGATCCCCGTCGAGGAGTACATCCGACGGCTGCCCTCGACCGACCCAGAGCCGATCATCGTCCTCCAGCGACAAGTCGGCAATGAAGACCAGGGGTTCCTCAGGGCCCTGTCGCTCGTTGCGTTCGTGATCGTCCACGCGAGACGCCAGGGGGAGACGGTGTGGCTGAGCTATCACCGCGGCCGGACCAGGCTGCTCGAGCCCCCGGTCGGCGTATCCCCTCTGGCTCATGCGCTGGAGCCTTGGATCAATGGCGAAGCGGTCACGTTGGCGACGGCCGTGAGTGACCTCGTGCAGGGGAGGGTCGAGCGACCCGACGCCACGGCCGCGCTCGTGATCCGGCGGGCGATGGCAGTTGCCGTACCGGACGAGGTGCCGGTCCACGAGGTGTACCTACCCCTGCCGGCCGACGTCCAAGTCGAAGGTCCTGTCTTCCGGCTGCTGGAGTATTTCCCGGCCGGGCTGGCCCCGGTGAGCACCACACCAGCCCCGCAGCAAGTCCGGGTCTTCGTACCCGCCGCCTATGTCGAGCACGTTCGCCAGGACGGCATCAGTCAACTGGTTGTAGACTTGTCCGCCCTGGCCGCGGCCGGTGCCCGGGTGGACGGCCGGACGCAGGTGGTGGTTCCGTCCCGGGGCGCCGAGTTCGTGCGCGACTATCTCGCCGCCAACCGCCAGTACGTCGACGAGTCGCCCGAGCGGCAGATCGAGCGCCTCTTCGCGGTACTCGGCGGCGTCTCACCGGAGCGGGCCGGGGGCCAGCCACCGCTGCCCC
The DNA here is from genome assembly GCF_043197815.1 of Actinoplanes sp. NPDC048988. NCBI lineage: Bacteria > Bacillati > Actinomycetota > Actinomycetes > Micromonosporales > Micromonosporaceae > Actinoplanes > Actinoplanes sp. NPDC048988. Next base: position 79,403 of record NZ_JBICTW010000028.1, read on the forward strand.
CTCTGACCGGCTGGGCGACCACCGCCCAGTTCCGTTCCGCCTCCATACAGACTCTGGAGTTGCTCGACGCGAGCGCGGTCACCCCTGTCCGGGTCATCGGGGCCGAAGAACAGCCTGGACGGGTGCTGGTAGCCGTCGGAACCGGGGACCCGCGACAACCCGTCCTCATCGATCCGGCCGGCGGAACGGTCGACGTGGCCGCTCTGGACCAAGGCCCGTTCGAGTTGCTTCTGGACGGCCAAGGGCGTTTGGCCCAGATCGACATCGGTTCGCCCAACCGGTTCGAGCCGACACTTCGGTCTCCCGTGGAGGCGGCGTGGCGGGCCGACATGATGTCCCATCCCTCCTATGCCGCTGTTCGAGAGTCCGGCCTCGTAGCCGGTGGCAACCGGTCCCGAATCCGGTCGGGGCGGGCACCCGTCAGCGGTCGATCGGACATCGACGAGGTTGCCCAACCGGCTGCGACTGACCGGTTGACCCGGGCGTTGGGCGCTCCCGTGCTCGCGGGTGAGCAGGTGACCAGCGCTCAGCACGTCGGTGAAGCCCTCAGCATGGCTCGCGTGTTGAGGCCCCGAACGGACTGGACTGCTCCGCAACTGGCCACGGAATTGCGCGGTGAATGGCGCGAGTCGTCCCTCGCCGGGCTGTGGGAACTGCCGACCGACGCTGTGGTTCCGCTCTGGGTCCAACGTGACGGTGACCCCGAACATGTGATGTTCGTGCGGCGTACCGAGGCCGGGCTCGAGCTGATCGACGTGGCCGCACCGGCGGACGCCCGGAGAGTCCAGGTGGCCGACGCGGACGCTGCCCGGGCGGAGCTGCGTGGCCGGATTCGCGTCGTGGTCAACGACGCCGACCAGATCCTGGCGCCGGCGTCCGACGGCCGGATCGGCGCACTGATCACTCGGCCGGCCCCGGACAGGCAGCAGATCGATCAGTCTGCCCCGGCGAGATCGGCCATCGAGCGCAGCCTGTTGCCCGACAGTACCGGCCCCGGTCTTCAGGCCGGCTCGCAGCGGGTCGTCATCACCGTCGACCGGGGAGCGGTATCCGTACCCCAACTGGAGGAACACCTCTCGGCCCTGCGTGACCCGCGCGGCTTCGTGGTGCTGCACGGCTCCTCCCAGGCAGAGAACCGACATTACGAAGTTCCGCTCCGCGCTCGCGGACTGCACGCGCTGGAACCGGCGCCGGGTCCGCTCACCGTCGAGCGGGTGGAAGGGCACCTCATCTCGCCGACCGGCTGGGTGTTCACGGACCCGGCCGGCACTCGTTGGTCGGACAACCGCGCCGCGCTGTCGCCCGGCGACCTGGTTGCCGCCTACGACGGTTTGCGGCCGCCGGCCCCCCTGTCGGAGGGCGACGCCGCATTCGTCGTTGAAGTGAACCGGCGGCTGGGCGACGGCGACACGCGGCCCGCTGCTCACATCCTCGAGGTCAGACGCGCGCTGGACGAACGAGTACCGGGCGACAGCCTCAGCCAACTGGAAGCGCGGGTCACGGCGGAGTTGCAGAACCGTGGAGCCCAGCTCCTGGGTGGCAGTCCGGCGACGCGGTTGGGGGGGATGCGGCCGATGGGTCCGCGCCGCGCGGGCGAAGCCTCGTCGTCGCGTCCCAGTGCCTCCTCTGACGCACCGGCCCAGGCCGTCCCGGCGGTCCCGTCCGTCCCGGCGGTCCCGTCCGTCCCGGCCCCGCCCGCGGAAGCCGTGCCTGAGCAGTCGTCCGCAGCGGCGGCCGTTTCTGCCGCACCGGTTCCGACGGTGCCCAGGGAAGCAGCGCCTGCCGCGCAGGCCTCCCCTTCGGCGGGTTCCACGACCGAAGCCGTGCCGGTCCCGGAGGCACCGGCACGGAACGCTGCTGTGCGGCCGTCCGCTTCGGCGGTGTCCGGGTCGGCGCCCTTCGGCGCCTCGACCTCCCTGCCCAGGGCACGTGTGAGCGGGGAGGCATCTGCCGGCCCGCGTCGGCCGCCCCGCGCGTCCTCATCCGCTGCAGAAACGTCCGCTGCGCCAGTCCCGGCAGCGCCCACGGAAAGCGTCCCTGTCCCGCCAGTCGTGCCGCCGTCACGGGGCATCCCCGCGCCGGGCCTCCGGTCGACGCCCAACTTCGGTCCCCGCACGCCTCACGCGTCGTCGTCGGCCGTGCAGGCCTCCGCCTCGGCCAGGGCCTTCTCCCCGCCGGTCCCGGAGGCGTCAACGAGTGGAGCATCGGGACAGGAGTCCGTCCCGATGCCCGCCGCGCCGCCTTCCGGCGCCGACAGCGTGCGGATCACCATCGCCTTGTCCAGCCTGCACATGCTGCTCGATCAACCGTGGTGGCGGCAGGAAGGAGGCGGCCGGGAGAAAGGCCTCTCGAAAGAGGACGAACGAATTCAAAACATACGTGAAAGGCGGGGCGACGCAGCCCGGAGGTTCGGCGACGAAATCGCCGAACGTCTGCTCAGACAACTGGGCGACATCCCGATCAGCAGGATTTTTCGTGTCGCCGACTTCATGGATATCGAATCCGTTGCGGTCGTCCGTGGCCTCGCACAGCTGGCATTTCTCCAGGCAGCGGCGGTCTTGCACGACGACTTCACGGCACTGCCGCTACGCTCCGTGCTTCCGATCCGGCATGTCATAGCCGCCCTCGCCGGGCCGAGAACGTCGCCCGGAATCGCTCCCCTCCGCGATCAATACAGCGCGGAAGGCGCCGGCGTGTTTCTTGAAGCGGCGGGGATGAACTTCACCGGGCTCTTGACGGATGCTCTGCGAGCCCATATCGCGCGTGAGCGCGGCACGGGGATCGCTGGCTCCGATTCGAGTCTCGGCCATAATGACGTGACGAGGGCAGTCGAATCACTGAATTTGGGCATCGGTTCTTCGGACGACGTGACGTCTGGACTCTACGAACATTCACAGGGCGATGCCGCGGGGATTGAGGTCGATCTGCTGCGAGGCCGCGTGCAACCGACGCTGGCTGAGGCGTCCACGGCGAATCTGGAGAGCATCCGTCTTCAGCATGCTCCCTGGTCGGTAGGAGTGAAAGCGCGCCTCAAAAAGGTCCGTGGTCGCGAATACCTTGAGAAGCGAGGGGCGCGTATCGCGGAGCTCAAGATAACGAAGGGAAGCGAAGGAGGAGGCCGGATTCCGGCCCGGCGCAGCAACACGGCTCCCTTTGACCCGTCACAAGCTCGGCTGCAGCTGCGCCACCGGAGCGAGCGCCGGCCCGGCGCGGGTGGGCAAGCCAATACGGCGGCGCTGATCGAAATGATCGATCCAGAGGCCCTCGTTGAGATACCCGGTTACGACCGTGTCGAAGGGCAGCGGAACGGGGCACGTTCCGCAGCCGAGCCGATCGTGGTCCCTGACGGCGAGGTCCGGGTGCGAGTTCGCCACCGCGCGGGGCATGCCGAGCGAATGGAGGCCGCGCGGCTCTGGTTGGACAGAGCGAGCATCCGCGGGGTGGTCTCGCGCGCGGAGAGCGGGACCACGATGGTTCGGATGGGGCCGGGCCTGACAGCCTATGTGGTGGATGTGTCGGATCCCGGAGCCGGTGTGCGGCAACAAGTGTCGGTTGCGCTGCTTTCGCCCGACGAGCCGATTCCCTTGGGAGCCGAGGAGCTCCTCGATCGTGACATGAGGATCTGGGTCAACAGGCATCAAGCGATCGGCGGCAGGAATGGGCCGATCACGCTGACGGCAGTTCCCCTGACCTCACGACCGTTTATGGACTGGAGTTTCCTCGACCGTTTGGCGCCGAGCGTCGTCGAACGGCTCACCATTCAGCCCGGGGACATCGCCGCTCGGCCCGGTCAATCCGTCGACGAGGAGCAAGTAATAACGATTGGCGCGGAGTCGTTAACCGCCGAGGACTATGCGAGCCGCTTGCCGAACGCAGGCGCCGTCGGTGCTGAGTCACACGGCATCCGCAGTAATGTGGTTGTCCTGCTGGGCGAGCCGGTCGGCACGCTGGCGAATCAGTTCCTGACGGATTTGGCGAGAGTCGCAACCGTGATCGCCGAGGCGTACGTGGATGTGTCGCAGCCCGGACAGCGTTCCGTGCTCGGTCGACGTTGGGTCATCTATGCCGATGGGCGGTCTCCAGAGGTGCTGCCCGCCAGGCTGGGCCTGGACCATGTGCTGCAGCAAGTATTCGATGAGGAAATTTTCGCCCCGCCCATCGCTTTTGCCGCAGAGGAGTTGTTGAGCAATCGCTTACGCGATCCCGGTAGTGCCGAGGTTTTAACGATTCGTCGGCATCAGCAGGCCACCCCAGTGCCTCAATCGGCGCGGGGATATGTGCGATGGCCTAGAGAGGTTCCCTTTGACGCGCCTCTCAGGGACCTGCGGCGACACTTTCCCAGCGGCCTCATTCCTGTGTATACAAGCGGTCTTGCGGGCAGTCGTCTTATCACATTTCCTCGAATGTTCGCGACATGGCTCCCTGAGCCGTTCCGTGTGATGGCCGTTGACCTCGCCATGCTCAGCCAGGCAGGGGCTCGGATCAATGAACAAAACTCGGTGGTACTGCCTCGGCCGCCGAGCGCCATCCGCGGCATGCAGCGTCTTCGTGAAGCCTTGACAAACCCTCAAAACTGGGCGGAAGGTCTCAATCCCAGAGACCGGGCCATGGGACTTTTCGATTACCTCGCCGATATGTCGTCTGCTGATCCGCAGCGACCGGCCTGGGCTGAGAGACTTGAGGCCCGCTTCCAAGAGGCCTTGCCGGCAGATTTGAGATGGCTTGAGGCGGGCGCGATCACTCCGGTCCAGATCGGCTCCGAACTAGTGATCGCAGTCGGCGGTGAGAATCGGGACGTGCCCACGATCGTTTCGGGGACTGGCGACATCCTTTCCTCCGAGATGCTGAGACCGGATGCCATTCGTCTGCTGCTCGATTCTCGCGGTGCTCTGGCACAGCTCGATCTGAGCAGTCCCAGCACCATCCGTGGAAACGTCAGAGGCGGTGCGGACGTCGCCGTGGACGAACTGGCGCTCCCTGCACGCGTCGCCCAGCACCTCGTCGCCCACGGGCAGACGATGCCGCCTGACCTCGACGATCGCCTGACCCGGATGCTCACTACCGCCGAGTACACGCAGATGGTTTCGTCCCGGGTGGGAGACCGCGAGATCGGCAGGTTGGCGCGGGCCGTCCTCGCTCCCCCGGCGAACGAACCGGCTTACCCTGTCGGCCTGATCGATGCACTGATCGAGTTCGCCCAGGAGAATGGAAGGCGGCTTACCGGTGACGAAGTCGTCGGCCTGCTTGTTTCTCTCGGCCCGGCTGTTCTGCCGGAACGGACCGGTGAGACGTTCGTCGAGGAGGAGCTCTACGCTTTGGGCTTCGACGTCATGGAGCACGCCCGCGAGATGCAAGAACGCGATGTGTCTGAACGCGTGCGGTCGTCTCTCGCCGAACAGCAGGTCTCGGTGTCCGAACAACTCCTCCTGCATGAGGTGCGGAAAGCGCTCAGCGACCCCGCCATCACCTCAGGCGGATTGAGCGTTTCTGACAACTCGGTCGCTGAGGTCGGAAGACGGGTGGCAACCGGGCAGCGGTTGCTGGACAACGTGCGCGAAAGCGGGGAACAGGCTCGGAGGCGTCGCCGGCAAGGGGCTACCGCTGGAACGGAGCAGGAACCAACGGCCACGGCTCAAACGGCGGTGGCGGCTCGCGTCCCGGTGGCGGCCGGCGGCGAGGCCGCTCAGGAGGAGTACGAGCCGGCTGAGTATCGAACCGTGACTCTGCCGGGTCAACCTCCCATTGATGTGATCCAGGTTCACCATCCCCTCGCATCGGAAAGCCCGGAAAGGTGGTTGCGCGGTTTCACTAGTTTCCTGGAGCGCCTGCATGAAACGAGCGGTTTCTACGACGGGCGCCGTTACAACGGCTTCCTGTTGGTGGATCGGGTCGGCTTTAGCTCACGCCTGGATCGATCTTTCGAGGTGCTAAGTCTTGACCTCGGCGTGCCGTTGGTTCGGCCGCAACAGATCGGTGGAATCCCGGAATTCGCAATCGGGACCGGCAACGGATTGAGTTCCAGCAGGGGCTGGGAGGTGAGTCCGCCGAACGGGCGCTCCAGCCATCTGCCGCAGGAGCTCATGAACGACCAAAGCCTCGCGGAGCTCCACGCGCCGTCGGCGCAGCCTCCTGCCGAGGCGCCGTCGGTCAGCGTCGCCGAATGGCATTTCGGCGGCAGCCCGATCGGCTCTCAGACGGCAGAAGTTCCGGCGGTTCCCTTGACGTCGGAGGCGACCGCCCGGCGGTTCCCGTTCCTCGACCGAGTGAACCCCGATCGCGTTCGCGGCGCCGAGACCAACACCAACTGTGTCATCACTGCCATCGCCTACGTTCTGTCCGAGGACGAAGGGGCTCCGGTCGTGGCGTCCGGCTCGACCGAGCTTCCCGGCGCCCACCTGGTCAACTTCCAACGGCAGCGGCTCGGCCTGGCCGACGACAACCACCAGGTGTGGCTGACTCCGAGCATCGAGGCGCTCACCGAGGCGCTCAGCTCGGCCGGCGCCGGGGCACGAGCACTGGTCGCGGTCAGAGGTGCTGACGGCGGCGTCGACCATGTCTTCGTGGCAGCGGTCGACGCGGTCGGAGTCGGCTACCTCGACCCGCAAGCGGGCGGCCCCGCGGCCTTGCCGATCGACACGCAGGCGCTCGCCGTGCTGCCGCTCACCCCCGGCATCCGGATGCCCGAGGGCGGCCGCCTGCTCACGCCCGAGGAGGTCGCGCCGCCGCTCGTCGAACCGAGTGCGGTGGCGTCGACGCGACTGCTGCTGGACCGGGTGTCCGGCGGCACCTCGCCGCAAGACCTGCCTCAGCGGCTCGTCGATTCCCGTTTCCCGGACGGGCTGCGGGTCGTGCCGAGCGCCGACGCCGACACGACCTCGGCGGCGGACTGGGTCGGCGAGCGTGTCGCCGACCCCGCCAAGGCGGGCGTCTTCCGCCCCCGGACCTGGTCGGCCTTCCGGGAGTTGATAGCCCGGGCCGGCGAGGACGGGATGGTGCTCACCTTGCCGCAGGCGGGCCGCGAAGCGGGCGTTTTCATGATGGCGGGCAACGAGATCTGGGAGATCCGCAGGAGCCCCGACGGTGTGGCCACGGCCGAACGGTGGACGGAACCGCCGGCGCTGCCGGGCTTCGCGGAGCCGCCGCGGATGGCCATGGCGTTCAACAAGTGCGCGGACTTCCTGCTCTGAATCGGGGACCCCTGAAAGGGAACTCGCCCGGGCGGTTCACGCCCGGGCAAGGTAGGCAACTGGTGATTCCGGCTTGACATCTCAGGAGGCGGCACATGACTTCACCGTGGGGCTTGACACCGGAAGCTCTGGCGCTGGGCCGTACCGACAGCATGAACTCGGCCATGTCGATCAATGCTGAGCTGGGCGCGCTGGGCCGGTACGTCGACCAGCTCGTCGGCCAGTGGATGGGCGTGGCCAGTGGGACCTTCACGGTCCTCATGGCCGAGTACCACCAGCACGCGGAGGGGCTGCGGCAGACGCTGGAGGGCATCGCCACGAACCTGGGCGCGAACCACGATGCCGTGGTCAACACCGAGCACACCAACATCAGGCTGCTCACTCCACACATGGACGCCGGGCCGAAGCTCAGCCCGGCCCGGTTCTCATCCTGAGGGGGACACCCGTGCCTGACGTCGAAAACACCCGTATCGAGGTTCCGCACAGCATCACCGAGGCGCCGGCCTATCTGACCACCGTCGCCCAGCATCTTCAGGAGGAGCTGGACACGCTGGCCGGTAAGCTGGCGCCCCTGAAGGAGCAGTGGATCGGTCAGTCCGGCCAGGCGTACACCGACGTCTCCGAACTGTGGAACGCCGACGCCACCGCCCTGTTCAGCCCGGTCGAAGGCGTGCTCAAGCAGATCGCCGACGCCGTGCGGGTGGTTGCCGAGAACTACGACCTGGTCGAGGACGGCAACCGGCGTAGCTGGAGTACGTCTTGACCGACGCACGTTGCCGGGTGACGGTGGTGGGCGCCGAGAACCGGATCGATCTGGCTCTGCCCGCCGAGACGCCGATCGCCGAGTACAACGATGCGCTGGCCCGGATGTGCGGCCAGCCGGTGGATGACACGTTGCCGCCGGCCTGGAGCCTGGCCCCGGCGGTCGGCGCGCCCTACCCGTTGACGTCGTCGCTGGCGGCGGAGGGTGTCGAGGACGGCGCCGTTCTCTACCTGCGGGACACCCTCGCCGGTGAGGACAAGGAACCGACCGTGCGCACCGTCTGGGAGGTGGTGTCGGATCTGGCCCAGGATCCGGCGGCCACCCGCTGGGACGTTCGGGCCGTCGGCCGGCTGGCCGTGATCGTCGGGCAGTTCTGGCTGGTCGCCGCGCTCGTGTATCACGGCCTGGCCGGCCACCGCGGTGTCCTGCTCAACGTGCTCGCGGGCGTGGCCGGCGTCGGCGCCGCCGTGCTGGCCCGCGTACTCAAGCGTTACCCTCGGGTATTGCCCGGCCGGTTGCGTACCTTGCTGGCTTGCGGCGCCATCCCGTGTACGGCCCTGATCGCCTTCCTCGCCCCCGGATCACCGGCGCTGGATCTCACCCACCTCTTCTACCTCGAGGTGGGTCTCCTGGTCGGTTGCGTCATCGCGTTGGTCGCCGTGCCGGGTGTTCTGCTGAGCGCCCTGACGGTGCTGGTCGGAATCGCCACGATTCTGACGGCTGTTCCCGCGCTGACCCACGCGTCGGGTGCGGCGGTCTCGGCGACCGTCGTGGTCGCCGGGGTGCTGTTCCTGGCCGCCGCGCCCCGTCTGGCCGGAGCTCTGGTGGCCGGATCGTGGCTCTCCCCGTCGTCATCCACGGTGGAACCGCAGGCCGACCCAGAGCAGCTGGCCGAGCGGGTCGTCCAGGCCCGCCGGGTCCTTGTCCTGCTGGTCAGTGTGGCCTCGGTCGCGACCGGCGCGGGCCTGATCGCCCTCACCGTGGATTACGCGCCGTTCACGCTGGCCGTGGCGATCACCGCGACCGCCGTGCTGTTCCTGAGGGCGGGCACCTTCAGACTCGCCCCCGAAGGCGTCCTGCCGGTCATCGCCGGTACGATCGGCCTCCTCAGCCTGCTCACCCTGCCGGGGCGGGCCGGTGGGCCCGACGCGTACGAGCTGCCGGTCCTTCTCATGCTCGGCCTGGTCGCCATGGGAGTCGGTGTGCCGGTCCTGCTCTGGGGAGCCGGCCGGAGCCCGGCGCCGGACACTCATTCCTCCAAACTGGGGCCCGTGCTCACCGTCAGCCAGATCGTCCTGCCCGCCCTGCTGCTGGGTGTCTATGGTCTGTACGAGACGCTCTGGAACGTCGGCCGGTGACCGCGGCACCGCACCGGCGGCCGGCCCGGGTCAGGCCGGTGCGGTGTCGCCGAGTGGGGCGAGCCGGTCCCGGCGGCCCTGGAAGGCGATGAGCAACAGGTCGGTCATGCGGAAGGTGTCCCGGGACGGTCCCAGGGAAGGCCGCCACAAGCGATCCCGGACGATGGAGACGCGACTGCTCTCCAGTGCCCGGTGGAACACCTCGGCCACGATGCGGCCGCCGACGCCGCTGAGCCGCCCGCCGGACAACTCAGCCTCCCGCAGGACGTAGAACCACAGCGGTGTGTTCGCGGCCAGGGCGGCACGTTGCCGGTCGGTCAGTTCGTCGAGGACAGCGCCGTGCCGGCCCGCGATGATCTGCTCGGCCTCCAGGGGGCGCATCCCGAGCAGCTCCGCCATCTGCTGGCCGCTGGCCAGCTCCGTCGACGCCGCCCGGTCCAGGTCACGGAACGCCTGATTGCGTTCCGTCCTTCCCGGGCCTTCGTTGCCGGAAGTCCCGTCGAGCAGCCGGGTCGTGATCGGCCGGGCCAAGTTGGGGCCGGCCGGTGCGGCGAGGTCGTCGAGGGCGTTCTCGCCGGCGAAGTCGTACAGGCGCCGCCAGTCGATCGTCCAGTCTGTCGGTAGCCGCTCGAGAAGCCCGGATTTCGGGTCGCTGACATCGGCTGCGGCGAGGTCGAAGTTTCCGCCGAGTCCGGTGAGGACCGACATCAGCGACCGGGTGCCGCGGTCGCCGTCGAAGATGCGGTTCCAGTCGTATGCGGGTCGCACCATGCTGTGCCCGAAGCGGTAGGCCGCCAGGGCGAATTCGAGCGGCAGGGCCGGGGTCCCCGTCGCCCCCACGTCGAAGTACCGGCGGCCGTTGAGGAAGACGTCGTGCAGGATGGCCGGATCGACGACCCGGGGCAGCACGTCAGTCACGATCATCCACTGGTAGTGACGTACCACCGTCTCGCGGACCGCCTGGAACAGCTGCCGGCCGGTCGGCCCGTCCACGCCCAGCCGGTCGGCGACCCGGTTGTGGAAATGCAAAAAGGCCAGGTGGGTCTGGGCCAGGGGCAGACTGTGGTCGTTGCGGGGGTCGGCGATCAACGGCGCCTGCCGCTCCGCCTTCGTATCGCCGTGGGTGACCCGTGGCAGGTCGTAGCCGTTGAGGTTGACCTCGGTGCCCGCGCCGGCGACAGCCGCCGTGAGGCCCACCTTGAACCGGACCCGGTCGGGTGCGTAGAACCGGTCGTCGTCCGCGTCGTCCGGCCCGAGACCGTAGACCGAGTCGAGGTCGAGCGCGGGCGAGCGGCCCTCGAGCACGTCGCGGACGGAGACCTGCTCGTCGCGGCGCCCGCGGGTCCGGTCCATGGTCAGGTCGTGCCCGGCGAACAGAGCCAGATAGGTGTAGCCGGCCGGAACGGCGGCGGAGCCGGGCACCTCCACCGGCACGGGTGCCGTCATGGCCCGTGCCACCTTCTTCAGCACGTCGCGGTCGAGAGCGTGCCCTCGGGGACCCCATCGAGAGAAGCGAAACTGGCGTACGTTGTCGGCTTCGTCCTCACCGGCGACGGTGTAGCTCGTAGGTGTGTGTCTCATCGGACGTTCCCCCGTCTCGCGGTCGAGTCGTACGGAGTTCTGCCCGATGTGACGTGTGCCCGTTCGCCGGGTTCATCCGGAAGCGCGAGCGCGGCAGCCGTCACAGTTCGTTCGGGTAGCCGCCCCGGGCCGGCCGGAGAAGGCCGATAGCCGCCGAGACGGTGACGACCCGGGCCCGGCGGGCGAGATGCCGCCGCCGTGGACGTCCGAGAGGGTCACGCAGAGTGACTGGATGTAGGGATCGGGGTCGATGAACTGTTGCCCGTCGTTCGCGTCGTAGCGGAAGGCAACGGCTGTCGATCTTAAGGAACGTCCATGGTCAGCAAAGCGGCGCTCATCGTGTCCCGCTCCATCGAAGCGTCTCTCATCCTTCTCGGTTTTCTGGTGTTGTTCACCTCTGGCGATCTCACCAACTTCATTCTGCTCGCCTGGGACGTGCTGGCCGGCTGCTATCTGGTGATCCGTATCGGCCGTCTGCGACGCTCCGGGAAGGATGCGGCGACCGGATGGCTCGCGCACGGCGTCGGCGGGCGGGCCGGGCTGATGTTCACGGTCTTCACCAGCCTGGTGGGTATCGGTGCCGGCCTGTCGATCGTTGCCAGTGAGGACGGTGTGGCCAAGACGGCGGCCACGACTGTGGGGGTGCCGGCGGTGCTGTTCGCCTGGGCGATCCTGCACTTCGGCTACGCCGAGCGCTACTCCAAGACGTACTACGCCGCCCTGCCGCAGCGGGTGCTGGCCTTCCCGAACATCGACAAGCCGACGTTCGTGGAATTCGCCTACTTCTCCTTCACGCTGGGGACGACCTTCTCCGTGTCCGACGTGGAGACCCAAACCTCGGCCATTCGTTTGCAAATTCTTTCACATTCGATTCTCTCCTTCGTCTACAACACCGTGTCGATCGGTATCGCGGTCAGCGTCATTGCGGGATGAACCACTGCCGTGCGGAGGGTGATGACGACTTCTCTCTCGGTGGCGAATCGCAAACTTAATCGAGCCTAAAGAATGCCTTGACGGGACCTTTATGGAGGAGCCGTGTACCCTCAGGAAGCACGATCGGTCGTTCTATATCGGACGGCCGAATGAGAACATAGCGTGGACGTGAGGGGACTCTCCCATGCCGTCGGCTGATGGCGACGACGACTTCTTCCGTTTCGGCGTGCTTGGGCCGGTGCGGGTGTGGCAGGGCGGGGTTGAGGTTGATCTGGGTGCGCGGCAGCAGCGTTTGATTTTGGCGTTGTTGCTGGCTGGTGCGGGTCAGCCGGTGGGGTTGAGTGAGA
>NZ_JBICTW010000029.1:0-85220 GCF_043197815.1 Actinoplanes sp. NPDC048988
AACGTCGTGGAACGCTGCTTCAACCGGTTGAAGCAGTGGCGGGCACTCGCCACCCGCTACGCCAAACGCGCCGCCCTCTACCGGTCATCGGTGCTACTCATCGCCGCTCTGATCTGGCTTCGCTGATCGGCAGGACACGCCCTAGCCCGCTGGAAGATCTCCGCGGCCCGGGCGGCCACGTCGTCGTCGGATCCGGACCAGATCCGGTCGAGCCACGGGCCGGCGAACAGGCCCACGATCGTCGGCACGCCGTCGGCCTCGGTGGCGTCCAGCCACTCGCTCACGCACGTCGCCTCCGGGCCGTGGACCCGGTAGTAGCCCGCCGGGTGCACCGGCCAGAACCGGTGGTCGAAGCGCAGCACCACCTTCTCCACCCGTCCGGCGCCGAGCCGTTCCAGCGCCGTCCGATGTGGCGGCGGAAGCGGCGGCTCGAATTCGATCCGTCCCTGTTTGAGGACCGGCAGCGGCACCGTGACGATCACCGCGTCGAACGCCTCCTCGAAGCCGTCGGCGACGAGGGTGACCTCGTGCTCGCCGATCCGTACCGAGCGCACCGGCCGCTCCAGCCGCACGTCCAGGCGCTCGGCGAGGTGGTCGGCCAGCAGCCGGTAACTGCCGACGATCCAGCGGTCGCCCTCACCCACCCCCGGCTCGAATCCGTGTCTCGCGCTCAGCCAGGACAGTGGAGCGCCCGAGTCCACCACGATCTCGGCGTCCACCAGCCGCAGGATCTCGTCCGCCGTGAACGGCGCCGGATCCCGAAGCCATTGCTCCACAACGTCGGCGATGGCGTCCTGTGGTGACGCCCGCTCCAGCCGGGCCCGCAATTCACGCTCCAGCCCGCCCGGAGCGCCGGCCGAGGGCGACCCCAGCACGAGCGGATCGCCGAAGTCGGTGGCGATGACCGGCAGGCTGAGCTCTTCCGCGATCCGGGCCAGCGCGTTGCCGTCGTACTGCTGCAGCCAATTGGCCCCCAGGTCGAACGTGAATCCGTCAAGGTCGACCCCGTACGCCCGCCCGCCGATCCGGCCCCGGGCCTCCCAGACCTCGGTCCGCACCCCGTACCCGGTGAGTGTCCGGGCCGCGCCGAGTCCGGCCATCCCGGCCCCGACGACGGCGACCCGGCGGTGGCCGGCTTCGGCGGCCCAGGTGGCGGCGCCGACGCCTTGCTCGTACGCGCCGTGCGTCATCCCGGCCCGGCTCGGGTGGGTCGCCTCCCCGGCGATCCGCAGCCGATCACCGACCGGCACACCGAGGGCGACGCGGTCCGCCGGCGACCCGCCGCGCCCGATGAGACTCCACGATCCGAGAGCCCAGGGGTCGTCGCCCCACCGGGAGACGAGCGAAGCGGTGAGGCGCGGATTCTGCGTCATGCGCGCAGCCTAGGCCCAAGGTCGCGACTTCCCGACGTCCCCGGCGCACGTCACAGTCGCGTGGGCAGACCACTAGCAAGAGAGCTTTATGCTGGCCAGGTGTTCGGCGACACCGTACAGCTGCACGGCCGGGACGACGAGCTTCGCGAGTTGGACCGACTCCGCGAGAGCGTGCGTGGCGGTCAGAGTGCCGCCTTGGTCATCCGCGGCGAGGCCGGCATGGGCAAGACCGCGCTTCTGCGGTACGCGGCCCAGCGTGCGCTTCCGGATTTCCGCGTCGCCCGGATCGCCGGGGTGGAGTCCGAGGCCGAACTGCCGTACGCGGGCCTGCACCAGTTCTGCGCGCCCATGCTCGGACACCTCGACGCGCTGGCCGAACCTCAGCAGTCGGCGCTGAGCGTCGCGTTCGGGCTCACCGGCGGGGCCGCGCCGGATCGTTTCCTGGTCGGCCTGGCCACCCTGAGCCTGCTCGCCGAGGTGGCCGCCGCCCGGCCCCTGATGTGCCTGATCGACGACGTGCAATGGCTGGACGCGGCGTCGAGCGACATCCTCGGCTTCGTCGCCCGCCGGCTGGCCGCGGAGTCGGTGGCCATGGTGTTCGCCGCGCGTGACGGTGCGGCCGGGGCGAATCTGGGCCGGCTCACCGGCCTGCCGGTGATGACCCTGAGCGGCGTGTCCGGTGAGGACGCGCGGGCCCTGCTGGCCACCGTGGTGCCGGGAAGGCTCGACCCGGGCGTCTGCGATCGCGTCGTGGCCGAGACGGGCGGCAACCCCCTCGCGCTGCTGGAGCTGCCCCGCGGCATGAGCCCGGCCGAGCTCGCCGCCGGGTTCGGGCCGACCGCCGGCGGGGCCGTGGCCGATGTGGAGAGCCATTACGCCGTACGGCTGAGCCGGCTGCCCGAGCCGACGCGCCGGCTCATGCTGCTGGCCGCCGCCGACGGCGCCGGGACGTGCCGACCGTCTGGCGGGCCGCGGCCGTCCTCGGCATCGGGTTCGAGGCCGCCTGGCCCGAGGTGACCGACGGGCTGTTCGAGATCGGCGCCGAGGTCCGGTTCCGTCATCCCTTGGTCCGGTCGGCCGTGTACCGGTCGGCGTCCGTGGAACAGCGCCGGGCCGCACACCGGGCGCTGGCCGAGGCCACCGACGCCGCTGTCCACCCGGACCGCCGGGCCTGGCACCACGCCCAGGCCAGCGCGGGCCCCGACGAGGAGGTCGCGGCCGAGCTCGAGCGCAGCGCCACCCGGGCCCAGGCGCGAGGCGGGTTCGCGGCGGCCGCCGCGTTGCTGGACCGCTCGGCCGATCTGACCCCCGAGGCCACCGTCCGGTTCGAACGCCGGCTGGCGGCCGTGCGGTCGCACCTGCGCGCCGGCACGTTCGACACCGCGCGGGCCCTGCTGGCGGCGGCCGAGTCGGAGGTGCCCGACGATCTGGGCGGGGCTCGCGTCGCGCTGCTGCGCGGGCAGGTGGCGTCGGCGTCCGACGCCGGCGGCGACGCCCCGCTGCAACTTCTCGAGGCGGCCCGGCGGCTGGAACGGCTGGACACCCCGCTCTCCCGCCGGACCTACTCCGACGCCTGGGAGGCCGCGCTGTTCGCGGGTCATCTCGCCCGGGCCGGCGGCGACCTGCTCGAGGTGTCCAAGGCGGCCCGGTCGGGTCCCCAGCCGGACGTTCCGCTGCGCCCGTTCGGCCGCATGCTGGAAGGGCTGCTCGTGCTGGTCACCGACGGCCGGCGGGCCGCGGAGCCGATGTTCCGCGAGGCGCTTGACGCCCTGCTCGCCGGCGACGTTCCCGACGACAACTGGCTGCACCACGCGGGCATGGCCGCGACGGCGGCGACGGCCATCTGGGATCTGGACAGTTGTAGCGCGGTGCACAGCCGGCACGTCGCGCTGGCCCGCGAGCTGGGCGCGCTGGCCGTCCTGCCGAGCCCGCTGAACGGAATGGCCATGATCGCCACGTGGCGGGGCGACTTCGAGGCGGCGGCCCGGCTGGCCGCCGAGCACGACGCGGTCAAGGAGGCGACGGGGATCAGGATCGCGCCGTACGGGGCCATGCTGCTCGCCGGCTACCGGGGACAGCCGAAGGACGCGTCGGCGCTGATCGCGGCGAGCACCGAGGACGCGATCAGCCGCGGCGAGGGGCTGGGCGTGGACCACGCACGATGGTGCACCGCGATCTTGAACAACGGCCTGGGACGGTACCGGGAGGCGATGGCCGCCGCCCGGCCCGCCGATCCGAGCGCGCCCGGACTGCTCATGGCCACCTGGATGCTGCCCGAGCGCGTCGAGGCGGCGGTCCGGTGCGGGGAACGGGCTGTGGCCCTCGCGGCCGTGGCCGAGTTCGAGTCGACCGCCCACCCCGGTGAGCACGGCTGGGGCCGGGGCCTCGCGGCGCGCTCGCGGGCCCTGGTCAGCGACGGGGACGTGGCGGACGGTCTCTTCCGGGAGGCGATCGACGAACTGGGCCGAGCCGGGGTCCGCGCCGAGCAGGCCCGGGCGCGGCTCGTGTACGGCGAATGGCTCGCCGGTGAGAACCGGCGCGACGAGGCCCGCGAACACCTGCGGACAGCTCACGACATGTTCGTGGCGATGTCGGCCGACGGCTTCGCCGAGCGGGCGCGCCGCGGGCTTCTCGCGACCGGGGAGTACGTACGCCGCACCCCGGCCGGCAACCGCGCCGAGCTGACACCCCAGGAGCTGCACATCGCGCATCTCGCCCGCGACGGCCGCACCAACCCCGACATCGCGGGCGAGCTGTACATCAGCGCGCGCACGGTGGAGTGGCATCTGCGCAAGGTGTTCGTCAAGCTGGGGATCACCTCACGGCGCGAGCTCGAAGAGGCGTTGCCGAGCCGGACCCCGCCGATATGAGCAATCGCGTGATGGCAACCGCGTCGTCCGTACGCCGGGTCGTCGTGCTTCTCGTGCTCCTGGCCACCCTGCCGGGGACCGCCGGCTGTGGCGGATCCCGGGACAGCACGGCCGTCTCCTACGGAGGCGTCCGGGACCAGGGCTCCAGCGGGTACGCCGTGGCCGAGCTCGAGGGCTTCTACGCCCGGCAGGGGCTGACCTTCTCGCCGACCTGGGCGACGTCCGGGACGGTGCTCCTGCAGGGACTGGTCAGTGGGGACTTCGACGTGGCCAACCTCGGCCCGGCGCAGCTCTACGACGCCATCGGGAACGGGGCCTGCGCCCGGGTGCTCCGGCCGACCCAGGGCGCGGGCTACGGGGTGATCGCGCAGCCGGGCCTGCACCTCGACACCACCCGGCCCTACCCCGGCATCCTCACCCAGCTGCGCGGCCGGACGGTCGGGGTGCCCGCGCGCGGCGCCGCCCAGGAACTCGTGCTCCGGTCGCTGCTGGCCGAGGCCGGCCTGAACCCGGACACCGACGTCACGTGGGTGGCGATCGGCGGGGGCGCGGCCGCCGCGTCCCTCTTCGCGTCCGGGAAGGTGGACGCGGCGATGTCCTATTCGCTGCTCGAGACGAACCTCACGACCGGTGGCACCGCCTTCGACAAGCTGGTGGATCTGGCCGGCCCGGCCGGCCCGCTGGGGGCGTTCTGGCAGACGGTCGCCGTCGCGAACTGCGACTGGGCCGACCGTCATCCGGACACGGTGATGAAGTTCTGCCACGCGCTCAACCAGGGACTCGAGGCGCTCGCGCGGGAGCCGGAGGCGGGGCCGCGGGCCTTCACCTGGCTCGGCCTCGGCTCGGACCCCGGCCGGGCGAAAACCCTGTGGGACAGGTACAAGTCACCGGTCGTGGACATCCCGCCGCTCGACGAGGGGAACTGGAATCATCAGGCGAAATTCACTGCCGGCGGCCGGGCGCCCGACTTCACGGAACATGTGGTCGACGGGTGCGCGACGGCGTGACCTGAGGGTGTGGCTGTGGCGCGCCGCGGTGCCGCTCATCACGGTGGCGCTGTGGCAGCTCGTGTACCAGCTCGACGTCACGAGCCGCGCCCTGCTGCCCAGCCCGCACGCCGTCTGGGACGCCGGGCTGCGGTTGCACCACTCCGCCGCCCTGTGGCCGAACCTGTGGTCGACCATGAGCGCGGCCCTCGCCGCGCTCGCGCTGTCGGCCCTCGCCGGCGTCCCGGCGGGAATCCTGCTCGGGATGCTGCCGCGCACGTGGTCCGTGCTGGCGCCGTACCTCAACGCGGTGAACAGCATGCCCCGGATCGCCCTGGCCCCGGTGTTCTTCGTCGCGCTGGGCATCGGGCAGGGCTCCAAGGTCGCGCTCGGCTTCAGCATCGCCGTCTTCGTGTTCCTGATGAACGCGCGCATCGGCGTGGTCAGCGCCGACGAGGACCATCTCAGGGTGTACGCCGTCCTGGGCGCCTCCCGATGGCAGCTGTTCCGCAAGCTCTATGTGCCGGTCGCCCTCCCGGCCATCTTCACCGCCCTGCGGCTGGGCATCGTCTTCGCGCTGCTCGGCGTGGTCGGCTCCGAGATCATCGCGTCCCGGGCCGGCGTGGGCCAGCTGATCACGACGTACTCGGCGACGCTGTCGATGGCCGAGGTCTACGCGCTTCTGATCGTCCTGGCGGCCTTCACGTCCCTGCTCACCCTGCTCGCCGGCACCCTCGAAGCCACCCTGCTCGGGCGGCGGCCGGGCCGGCCGGTCGTCCGTACCGGACAAGGCATTCCTACGGAGAAGAGACCGCGTACGGACCGGCCTCCGGTACGCCTGCGCTCGGTCACAGTGCGGTTCCCGGACGACGGGCCGGCGCCACACCCCGTACTCGACAATCTGTCCCTTGACGTTCCCGACGGCCAATTCATCGCCATCGTCGGCGCCAGCGGCGTCGGTAAGTCGACGCTGCTCAGCGTCGTCGCGGGACTCGCCCCGGTGTCGTCGGGAAGCGCCACGGTCTTCGGCCGCCCGCCACGAGCCGGACGTCCGGACGTCGGCTACATGTTCGCGCGCGACGCGCTCCTGCCCTGGCGCACCGCACGCCGCAACGTCGAGCTGGGCCCGGAACTGCGGGGCGACCCGGCGCTGACCAGACAGGAGCAGGCCCTTCAACTGCTTGATCTCGTACGCCTGTCCGCCGCCGCCGAGAAGTACCCGTCCCAGCTGTCGCAGGGCATGCGCCAGCGGGTGGCGCTGGCCCGGACCCTCGCCGGCGACCCCGACCTGCTGCTGATGGACGAGCCGTTCGCCGCGCTGGACGCCCTGACCCGCTCATCCCTGCGGGACATGCTGCTCGACATCTGGGACGACGGGGCCCACCGCAAAACCGTCCTGTTCGTGACCCACGACCTCACCGAGGCCCTGCTGCTGGCCGACCGCGTCGTCACCCTCGCCGACGGCGCCATCCGCACCGACGTGCGAGTGCCGTACGGCCGACCCCGAGACCAGCGAACCCTGATGGCGCGAGCGGACTACCGAGCCCTGTACGACCGCCTCCACGCCGACCTCACCACCACCGGCTGACCACCAGCCCTTCACTGTGTTCCGAGAGGCGGCTCGACTACGCCCCGGCCGTCTACGGGCGGCCGGAGCTGACCGATCTCCCTCGCCGCTCCGGAACCGCCCCTCGACACCGCCCAGCCGGACGGACGGGCGTACCAGATCGAGACCTTCGAACTGCAGGCCGACCTCAAGCGGCGGGCACGCCGATGGACAACGCCCACCGGTCGCCGGCCCGGTGTGGCCCCCACCCGCACTTCAAGCCAGCGTTCGCCGGCCAGTTTGCGGCGCTCCAGCACCAGCCCCGGAACAGCCTGGGGCCGGCGATGGCGTCCGCCCACACCTTGATCTCCTCGGGCGAGGACACCAGGCCCTCGGCCAGCAGGAGACGCTCCAGCTCACCGGTGACCTCGGCCGCCGGACCGGTAACAGTTCTCGACATCGGTGATCTCGTCCGTGTTCGGCTTGACGAGCGAGACTAGCCGCCGTGGCCCTCGATGGGGGTGTCAGGGGTAGAGGGTGAGGTCGGCGGAGCCGGCGATCGCGGTCAGCCGGGCCACGGTCGGCAGGGCGGCCGGGCGGCCGATCACGACCGCGCTGACGAGGGTGTCGTCGGGGCGGTAGACGGTCACGCTGCGCTGGTAGGTGCCGCCGGTGTGGGGGTTGAGGTCGGACATGGCGATCCGGTCACCGCCCAGGTCCGTACGCGTGCAGGACGGGCCGTCGGAGGCCAGGCAGTGCGGTGTCGCGTCGGACGACTCGGCGGCTTTGACCAGGATGACCAGGGAGACCTCGGTTTTCCCCGCGCCCAGCCAGGCCGTTGTCTGATAGGTCGCGGCCTGCCGGTTCCACCAGAACTCCACGCGGTCACAGCCCGATCCGGCCTTCGGGTGCGCGCCGTCCGGCAGCAGCGGCGTCAGCGCGGCGGTCAGGCGCCGGGCCGCGGTGTCGTGGCCCTCCGGCAGGGGGCGCAAGGGCCGGGGAGTCCGGGCGGCTCCGCCCATTCCGTTCGTGGGATGCGGGCAGGGTGCCGGCGTCGAGGCGACCGGCGTCACCGGGGTGGGTGCGGGCCGGTCCGGTGGCCGCGCCACCCACGCGACGCCGGCCACCACGGTGACAACGGTCAGCAGGGCTCCGGCAGCGGCGGCTCGCCGGGTCTGGCGGCGGCGCTCACCCTGGATCAACCGGTCGAGGTCGATGCCCGTCGGGGGCGGGTTGTCCGTCGCGCCGCGCAGCATGGCCGACAGGTCATCCATGGCTGGTCATCCCTTCGCTGGAGGCGCCCAGAATGTCGCGGAGAGTCTGCAACGCTCGTGCGGTCTGGCTCTTCACCGTGCCGGGCGTGCAGTCGAGTTCGATGGCGGTCTGCTCGACCGACAGGTCACAGAAATAGCGGAGCACCAGCACCGCCCGGCGGCGCGGCGGGAGCTTGGCCAGGGCAGCGACGATCTCCGCGTGCTCGACCGCGGGAACCCCGGTTTCGGTACGGGGTGGTTCCGGCAGCCGGTCCCAGGAGACCTCACGCCGCCACGGCCGGCGCCGCTCGTCGAGCAGGCAGCGCAGCAACACCCGCCGCATGTAGCTGTCCGGATCCTCCATGGCCGACACTCGCCGCCAGTGTCGCAACAGCTTCAGCAGCGCCGTCGAGACCAGATCGTCGGCCAGATGCCAATCACCGCAGAGAAGATAGGCCGTACGGCGCAGACTGGTCATCCGCGCCGCGACGTAGTCCCGGTAGTCCTCGCTCACCCCAACTCCTCGCCTTGTCCCCACCAAACGGAGCGGGGGTGCGACCGGGTTGCCCGCGCGGGCGAACTCGTCCCGGCGCGGGCCACCCCTCGCGCCCGCGGGTGCGGCACGCCCACCAGGTCCGGCCGCAGCCGCACCCGGACCGGCATGGGAACCATGCCGATCGCGACCACCAGGGGCGCCGACTCCGGCGCCGGGGACCGGCCGGCGAGCACGAGGCCGGCCAGGATCGTCGCACAGGCCACCCCTTCGGTGACGGTGAGGCGCTCGCCGAGCACGGCGATGCTCAGCAACGCGGCGGCCACCGGCTCGCCGAGGCTGAGAGTGCCGGCCACATTGATGCTGACCGAGCGCAATCCCTTGCCGTACAGCACGTACGCCGCCGCGGTGGTGACCACTCCGAGCCAGGCGACGACCGCGACCACCCGTACGTCGGCCAGCTTGGGTACGCCGGTGACCATCGCGGGCGTCAGCACGAGGCCGCCGATCAGCATGCTGGCCCCCGTGCCGGCGTACAGCGAAACGCCCGTGACACCGACCTGTTTCGCGGCGGTGTACAGCGCGAACGGCGCACCGGACCAGGCCGGCGCCGAGCGATGGTGATGTTGTCACGAGAGTGGTGGGCTTCCCTGCCTCGGTTACGGATCCGCTGACAAACGGAGTCGGTGGCCGCAGGGGTTGCCCGGCCGGCGAAAAATCTGGTCGGACGAGCGAGTAGGGCCGGGTGGCCTTCCCGGGACGTGGAGATCCGCAAGCTCTGATCGCCTCTGGCCGATACTGGTCGGCATGTCCCCCGAACCCGCTCCCCCGGGCGGCTGGCTCGAGCCCGACCAGCAGCGCGCCTGGCTGGCCTTCATGCGCGTCCAGCTCCGCCTGAACTTCGAGATGAATCGGCAGTTGCAGGCCGACAGCGGCCTGTCGCTGGCGGACTACGACGTGCTGAACGCGCTGTCGAACTCGCCGGGCGGCGGCATGGCCATCACCGCGCTGGCCGCGGTGCTCGGCTGGGAGCGCAGCCGCCTGTCGCACCACACCAAGCGGATGGCCGGCCGCGGGCTGGTCAGCAGCGGTCTCGCGGCCGCCGACCGCCGGGTGACCGAGGTGTCGCTGACCGCCGAGGGGCGGCGGGCCATCGAGACCGCGGCCCCGGGGCATGTGGAGCTGGTGCGGCGGCTCTTCTTCGACGGGCTGTCGCCCGAGATCGTGCGGTCGTTGAGCGAGACCCTGGAAGCGGTCTACGCCACCATCCTCGACCGTGGATCGCTGCCCCGACCGGGGAATTGACGGCCAGGTCAGGGACGGCCGTCAACGTGCGCGCTCCGCGTTTGCACCGTCACCCGCAACCGGAGGTTCTTGCCCGGTGCGGTGGCGCGACCGACAGGAGGGGTCAATCCGCCGAACCGTGAAGGACTGATCTGTTGATGCGCAAGGCCGCTGTGCTCGCTCTGGGACTCACCACCGCTCTGCTGACGGCGTCGCCGCTGGTGGACGACCGGGCCTCGGCCGCCACCACCGCCGCGCCGACCCTGGCCGGCCGGCTCGCGTCGGTGCAGACCGCCAAGCAGATCAACTACTACCCGTCGGCGAACGGCTGGACGCGGATGTGGACGTCGTTCGACCCGGTCACGATAAACGCCGACCTGGCCAAGGCCCGGGCTCTGGGCGCCGACAGCGTCCGCGCCATCGTCTTCCCCTCGGCGTTCGGCTACCCTACGCCCAAGCCTGAGTACACGAGCAAGCTCGCCCAGTTCGTCACCATGGCCGGGAACAACGGCCTGACCGTCAAACTGACCCTGTTCGACTGGTGGAACGGATACACCGACGTCGCCGGCAGCAGCGCCTGGGCCAGGGCGATCGTCTCGCCCTACCGCGACGACAAGCGGGTCATCTCGATCGGCCTGCAGAACGAACTCGACCCGGCCGATCCGGCGGCCGTGGCCTGGGCCAAGAAGCTCGTCCCGGTGCTGCGCTCGGCCGCGCCGGCCCTGCCGGTGACGATCGCCATGAGCGGGGCCGCGGGCTCGGCCGGCATGGCGAAGATCAAGTCCGCGCTCGCCGCCACGCCGCTGGACTACTACGACTACCACTTCTACGGCAACTCGGAGAACGCCCTGGCCCTGATCCGGCAGGCCCAGGCCGCCGTCGCGCCGGCTCCCCTGGTGCTGGGCGAGACCGGCGTCAGCACCCAGTCGACCAGCGAGGGCGAGCAGGCGGCCTACCTCGCCCGTGTCTTCCAGGCGGCGGCCGTGGCTGGGGTGCGCTCGGTGGCGCCGTGGACCCTCCACGACTTCCGCGCCGGCGCGATCCCCACCTCGGCCGTCGCGAAGATCGCTTCCCAGTACGCCTTCGGGTTGCACCGGACCGACGGCAGCGCGAAGCCGGCCGCCGCGGTGGTCAAGGCGGCCTGGACCGGCACCGCGTACCCGTCGAACGTGCTCGATCCGAGCTTCGAGAACGCGGCCGGTCAGACCCCGTGGAGCACCTACCTGCCCGAGCTCGGCGCGGCGACCAAGGTGCAGGGCACGGCCCGCACCGGCAAGTGGTCGGTCCAGCTCTCCAACACCGGCAAGAACGCGTCCGGCTCACCGTCCTACCGCGTCGCCCCCGTCGCCCCCGTGGTGCCGGGCGCGACCTGGCGGGCCGAGGCCTACGCCCGCGGCACCGCCGCCACCGGCGCCACCCAGGTCGCGCTGAGCTGGTTCGACGTCAACGGCCGCTGGCTCGGCGGCGCCTCCTCGGCCACCCTGCCGGCGGGCACCACCGGCTGGACCAAGCTGACCGTCAGCTCGGCGGCTCCGGCCGGAGCCGCCGGCCTGCAAGTGCACCTCAAGTCCGGCGACAACAAGGGCACTGTCTGGTTCGACGACGTGACGCTGGCCGCCTCCTAGACAGAGCCATCCGCGTGCCAGGTGCGGCCGTCGTCGTCCGAGACCTCGACCTCGGCCCGGCCGCGACGAGCATCACCTCGTCATCGCAAATTCACCACGATCACGAGGCAGCGGAGTTTGACATGTCGTATTTCCGCCGCGTGACCATCTCGCCGGTAACGGCATAACACCTTTTCCAAATATTGATGCAAATAAATCGACTCTTGAGGCCTTGGGAGCGCTCCCGTAATATCCGCGAAATAGCGTTAACGCTAACAAGGCCGTCCCCCCGGTCAGGAGATCCCCATGAATTTCTCAAGAGCGAGCAAGCTCGCCGCGGCGCCGGCCGCCGCGACTCTGCTGGCCGCGACCGCCGTCGCCGTGGCCAACCCCGCCGGCGCCGCCGCGGCCGGCTGCTCGGTGAACTACGCCGTGTCGTCGCAGTGGCAGGGCGGGTTCGGCGCCAGCGTGTCCATCACCAACCTCGGTGACGCGGTGTCGAGCTGGACGCTGACCTGGTCGTACAGCGCCGGGCAAACCGTGACGCAGGCGTGGAACGCGACAGTGACCCAGAGCGGGCCGGCGGTGACCGCGGCGAACGCCAGTTACAACGGGTCGATCGCGACGAACGGCACGGTGTCGTTCGGCTTCAACGGATCCTGGACGAGCGGCAACCCCGTACCGGCCGCCTTCGCCCTCAACGGCGTGACTTGCACCGGCGGCACCGTGCCGACATCCCCGCCGCCGACCACTCCCCCGACGACCACACCGCCGCCCGACCCGGGGGAAACCTGCACCCTGCCGTCGAGCTACCGCTGGACCTCGACCGGCCCGCTGGCCGAGCCGAAGAACGGCTGGACGTCGCTCAAGGATTTCACCAACGTCGTCTACAACGGCAAACACCTGGTGTACGCGTCGAACGTGGCCAACGGCTCGTACGGCTCGATGAACTTCGGCCTTTTCACCAACTGGTCGGACATGGCCTCGGCCAGCCAGAACAAGATGAATCAGGGCACCGTGGCGCCGACCCTGCTCTACTTCGCCCCGAAGAACATCTGGGTGCTGGCCTACCAGTGGGGACCGACGTCGTTCAGCTACAAGACGTCGACCGACCCGACCAACGCCAACGGCTGGTCGAGCGCGCAGACGCTGTTCACCGGAACGATCGCCGACGCACCGTACGGCGTCATCGACCAGACGCTCATCGGCGACGGCCAGAACATGTACCTGTTCTTCGCCGGCGACAACGGCCGGATCTACCGGGCCAGCATGCCGATCGGGAACTTCCCGGGCAGCTTCGGCGCGTCCTACACCACGATCATGAGCGATTCCACCAACAACCTGTTCGAGGGCGTCGAGGTCTACAAGGTCGCCGGCCAGAACCAGTACCTGATGCTCGTCGAGGCGATCGGCAGCCAGGGACGCTACTTCCGGTCGTTCACCGCCACGAGCCTCAGCGGTACGTGGACCCCGCAGGCCGCCAGTGAGAGCAACCCGTTCGCGGGCAAGGCCAACAGCGGCGCCACCTGGACCAACGACATCAGCCACGGCGACCTGGTCCGCACCAACCCGGACCAGACCAAGACCGTCGACCCGTGCAACCTCCAGCTGCTCTACCAGGGCAAGAACCCCAACGCCGGCGGCGACTACAACAACCTGCCGTGGCGGCCCGGACTGCTCACCCGTCAGCGCTGACGACCCCGGAGATGACGATGATGAGACGAACTCTTCTCGGATGGGTCACCGTCGCCGCCGTCGTGCTGGGCGCGACGCCGGCCCAGGCCGCCGTCGGCGGCTCCGGTCCCTACCTCGCCGACTACGAGACCTCGGCCGGCCTGCCCAACCACACCATCTACCGGCCGCAGACCATGCCGGCCGAGCGTCTTCCGCTGTTCGTCTGGGGCAACGGCGGATGCTCGGCCAACGGCCTGTCGCAGAACAACTTCCTCCGCGAGATCGCCTCGCACGGCTTCCTCGCCATCGCCAACGGCGGCCCGAACGCCTCCGGCTCGACCAACTCCTCGATGCTCACCCAATCCATCGACTGGGCGCTGGCCGAGAACTCCCGGGCCGGCAGCAAGTACTACGGCAGGATCGACACCACCAAGATCGCGGTCGGCGGATTCTCCTGCGGAGGCCTGGAGGCGTACGCGGTCTCCAACGACCCGCGGGTCACCACGACCACCATCTTCAGCAGCGGGCTGCTCAACGACGCCGACGACTACCAGTTGCGCCGGCTGACCAAGCCGATCGCGTACTTCGTGGGCGGGCCCAGCGACATCGCCTACCCGAACGCCATGGACGACTGGGGCAAGCTCCCGGCCGGGCTGCCCGCCTTCATGGGCAACCTGAACGTCGGCCACGGCGGCACCTACGACCAGGCCAACGGCGGCGAGTTCGGCCGGGTGGCGGTGCTGTACCTCAAGTGGCGGCTCAAGGGTGACACCACCGCCGGCCGGGCCTTCGTGGGCGCCGGCTGCGGCCTGTGCGGCGGCCAGTGGCAGGTCCAGCAGAAGAACCTGACGCTCGACGGCGACACGCCGCCGCCACCACCCGACTCCACCTGCTCCGCGGTCTACGCGGTGCAGGACCAGTGGAGCGGCGGCTTCGTCGCCACGGTCACCGTCACCGCCGGCGCCTCCGAGATGAACGGCTGGCGCGTCGCGCTGGGCCTGCCGAGCGGAGCCTCGATCAGCTCCCTGTGGAACGGCGTCGCCACCGGCGCCACCGGCACCGTCACCGTGGCCAACCAGAGTTACAACGGCCGGCTGGCCGCCGGCCAGAGCACGAGCTTCGGCCTGCAGGGCACCGGCAACGGCGGCGGCGCCACAGCCACCTGCGCCGCCGGCTGACGCTCGGCGACTCCACGAATTTCGCCGATCACCCTCAGGAGCCGGGCCGAGGTGCCAGCCTGCTCCTGAGGGCGGCGTTCCAGCGGGGGTTCAGATGGGCGGCGAAAGCCGGACACAAAGGCGCGTTCGGGCACGGAACGCCGCTTTCGGCGGGACCGCGGTCGACCGGCTGGTCGAGGTGGTCGCCCAGGCCACCCAGATTCCGATCGTGATCGCCTATCTGGTCACCGGCACCACACACGTCGTTCTCAGCCGGGTCGGCACCGACGCGCTCACGCCCGGCGACGAGACGCCGCTGGAGGGCTCACTGGCCGCCGATGTCGTCGCGACAGGTGTGCCGCTGATCGTCGAGGACGTCCGCACCGATCCCCGCCACGCCGCGAAGGCTCCCCTTCTCGACTACGGCGTCAACGCCTACTGCGGTTTTCCCGTACGGGACCCGGACGGGAAAGTGATCGCGGTCCTGGCCGTCGCCGCCCGTCAACCCCGGAATTGGGCCACCCGGCATCTGCGCAGCCTGGACGCGGCCACCCAACTCTTCGGCGATCTGCTGTCCGGTCCCGCCGCGACGGTGGCGGAGGCGCCGGCCGTCCGCAGCCCGAGCCGCACCGAGCGGGCCGATTCGATGTTCATGAGCCTGATCGACGCCGCGCCGGACGCGTTCGTCGGCGTCACCGCCGACGGAACGATCACCTTGATCAACGCACACGCCGAACATCTTTTCGGCTACCGGCGCGAGGAACTGCTCGGTCAGCCGATCGAACTTCTCGTCCCGGAGCGGTTCCGCGACCCGCACCCGGCCCACCGCGAACGCTACTTCGCCCACCCGAAACGCCGCCCGATGGGCGCCGGGCTCGCCCTGACCGCACGGCGCAAGGACGGCACCGAATTCCCCGCCGAGATCAGCCTCTCCGCCCTGGAGACGGATCAGGGTGTGATCGTCTCCGCGGCCATCCGGGATGTCACCGACCGGCTCATCGCACAGGGCGAACGGGAACGCCTCATCGCCCAGGCCGAGCGCGACGCCGCCGAACGCCGGGCCCAGCACGCCCGCCGGCTGGAAAGCCTCGGCGAGCTGGCCGGAGGGGTGGCCCACGACTTCAACAACATCCTCGCCGTCATCAGCAACTACTCCGAGCTGATTCAGGACAGCCTCGCCGCCGACGAAGTGACGCGGGCCGACATCACGGCCGCCCGCGACGACCTCGGCCAGATCAGCCGGGCCGCGGAACGCGCCGCACGCCTCACCAAGCAACTTCTGGCCTTCGGCCGGCGGGACATCACCCAGGCCGAGGTGCTCGACCTCAACCACATCATCGGTGAGGTCGAGCAGATGCTGCGCCGCAGCCTCGGCGAGCACATCCAGCTGAGCACCCAGCTCCAACCCTCGCTGCGGCCGGTCTTCGCCGACGCCAGTCAGCTCGAACAGGTACTGGTCAACCTCGCCGTCAACGCCCGCGACGCGATGCCCGGGGGCGGCACGCTGACCATCGACACCAGCAACGCCGAGCTCGACGGCGACGACGCGGTCACCACCCGGCTCGCCGAGGGCAGCTACGTCCGCCTGCGGGTCTCCGACACCGGCACCGGCATGACGGCCGAGGTCATGGAGCACGCCTTCGAGCCGTTCTACACGACCAAACCCCGGGGTTCCGGTACGGGGCTGGGGCTGGCCACGATCTACGGCATCGTCACCTCGACCGGCGGCGACGTCAGCCTCTACTCCGAAGCCGGCATCGGCACGACAGTCACCATCCTGCTGCCCACCGCCGAGAGCACCGCCGACGGCACGGCCGCGGTCCCCGCCGCCCCGGCCCCCGCCGGCCCAAGCCGGGGCGGGACGATCCTGCTCGTCGAGGACGAGGATGCCCTCCGGCAGGTGGCACACCGCATCCTGACCCGGGCCGGCTACACCGTCCTGCCGGCGGCCGGCGGCGAACAGGCCATCCACATCGCCCAGACGCACCCCGCAACGATCGATCTGCTGCTGTCCGACGTCATCATGCCGAAGATGCTCGGCAACGAGGTGGCCGAGCGCGTCGGGAACATCCGCCCCGGCATGCCCGTGCTGTTCATGTCGGGATACGCCCAGCCGATGCTCGCCGAGAACGGGACCCTGCCCGACGGCGTTCTCATCATCGAGAAACCGTTCACCGGGCACGAACTCCTCGATCGTGTCCAGGCCGTCATGCGCCACCCACCATCAGGCCGGTAGGCGCCGTCAGCGCCGGATCGGCTTCTCGTGGGCCCGGCGCAGGGCGGACGGGGTCGAGCCGGTGGTGGTGCGGAAGGCCTTGCCGAACGCGGAGGCCGACCGGTAGCCGACGGCGGCGGCGATGTCGTCGAGGGTGCGGTCGGTGCCGGTCAGCAGGTCGGCGGCGATCGTCATGCGGGTCCGGGTCACGAAGTCGGCGACACCCAGGCCGGTCGCCGCCGAGAAGTGCCGCACCAGGGTGGCCCGCGACACGCCGGCCACCCTGGCCAGCCCGTCGATCGTCCACGGGCGCCGCGGGTCGCTCACCACCGCGTCGACCACCCGGCGCAGGCCCGGGTCGGTGACGGCGGTCCACGGCGGAAGGTCGCCGCCGGCGCGGCGCAGCACCAGGGCGAGCAGCGCCTCGCAGAGGGACGCGATCATCGCACCGGCGCCCGGGCCGTCGCCGTCCGCCTCGTCGCGGATCAGCCGGCCCAGCGGCTCCAGCGGCGAGCCGGAGCCCAGTCCCAGGGAAGCGTGCACCACGTCGGGCAGGCCGGCGAACAGCAGCTGGCCTGGCCCCGGCTCGTACCTGAAGTGGCCACAGAACAGGTCGATGTCGGGCGGGCCCGGGCCGCGCAGCGTGTCGACCGGCCCGTCGCGGTGCAGCTCGGCCGGCACGGGCGGCTCGGCGGCCACGGCCCGCACCCGGTGGCGGGAGCCTCGCGGCAGGACGAGCACGTCGCCGGCGCGCAGGTCGACCGTGCGGCCCTCGATCTCCACCGTGCAGCGACCCGCCAGCAGCAGGTGGAAGGGCACGTCGCCGGCCGGGTTGTCGAGCACGTGCGCGCCCGCGAGCTGGCAGCGCACATCGACGGCGCACTCGAGGCGTGCCATGCGGAGGAGTTTGCTGATCGCATCCATGAGCCGATTGCGATAATACTTGAGCCGATCACGTCTTGCCGGATCAGGGGCGCCGACCGAAGCTGGTCACATGGAAACTGTGCACGCGGACCTCCTGGTGATCGGCTTCGGCAAGGGCGGCAAGACGCTCGCGGCGGCGATGGGCCGGCAGGGCCGCCGGGTCGTCATGGTCGAACAGTCCGACCAGATGTACGGAGGCACCTGCATCAACATCGGGTGCGTGCCGACCAAGGCGCTCATCCACCGCGCGTCGGCCCGGCCGCGGGACGCGGATCCGCGCGCCTGGTACGAGGAGTCGGTGGCGTGGACGGCCTCGCTGACCACGCTGCTGCGCGGCAAGAACTTCGCCATGCTCGACTCGCTCGACTCGGTCACCGTGATCACCGGCACCGCGGCGTTCCTCGACGAGAAGCGGGTCGCGGTCACCGCCGGCGCCGACCGGCTGGAGATCACCGCCGACACGATCGTCGTCAACACGGGCGCGGAACCGGTCGTCCCCGACGTGCCCGGCCTGCGCGACAGCAAGCACCTGGTCACCGGCACCGAGCTCATCGCCGGCCCCGATCTGCCCCGCCGGACGGCCGTCATCGGCGGCGGCTACCAGGGCATCGAGTTCGCCGCGATGCTCGCCCGTTACGGCGCCGAGGTCACCGTCCTGGAGAAGGGCGAGCGGATCCTGCCCCGCGAGGACGCGGACGTCGCCGCGGCCGCCGAGGAGATCCTGCGCGCCGAGGGCGTGCGCTTCGTGACGGGCGCCCGGGTCATCGAGGTCACCGACGACGAGGACAAGGCTTTCGTGCGGTACGAGGTGGACGGTGTGACCGCCACGGCCGAGGCCGACGCGGTTCTCGCGGCGGCCGGCCGCCGGCCCCGTACCGGCGAATTGAACCTCGCCGCGGCCGGCGTGCGCACCACCGCGACCGGCGCCATCGAGGTCGACGAGCACCTGCGCACCAGCCGACCGCACATCTTCGCGATCGGGGACGTCAACGGCGGCCCGCAGTTCACCTACATCTCGCTGGACGACTACCGGATCGTCGCCGACCAGCTCACCGGCGCCGGGAAGCGCTCGACGGCCGACCGCGCCGCCGTCCCGTACGTCCTCTTCATGACCCCGCCGCTGGCCCGTGTCGGCCTGACCGAGGACGAGGCCCGGGCGGCGGGCCGGCCGGTGCGGGTGGCCGCCAAGCCGATCGCGGCCATCGCGGCCATGCCCCGGGCCCGGATCGTCGGCGACACCCGCGGGCTGATGAAATTCGTCATCGACGCCGAGACCGACGCCGTCCTGGGCGCCGCCCTGCTCAGCGTCGACGCCCAGGAGCTGATCAACACCGTGGCCCTGGCCATCCGCGCCGGCGTCACCGCGACCGAGCTGCGCGACGCGATCTGGACCCACCCCAGCTCCACCGAGGCCTTCAACGAGGTGCTGGCGACGATCGTGCGCTGACCTCAGAGGTAGGTGCGCTTGGCGACCGCCTGGCCGGCCTTGGCCGCGGCGGTGTAGAAGGCGCGCAGATTCTCCAGGTGCTGCCGGACGCCGGCCAGGAACTCGTCGGACAGGACACCGCCGGCGCGCTCGGACAGTTGCGGGCGCCGCTGTTCGAGCAGCGCGTCCGGGTCGATGTCGCCCAGGTACGCGGCGGCGACGGCGGTCTTCTCCACATCGAGCAGGATGATCATGTCACGGTCGGCCGGCCCGGCCTGCCCCAGCGGGTCGCCGCCCAGCACCACCAGGTCGGCCAGGGTGCCGGAGGTGTGCCGGTCGCCGGTGAGGGCGAGGTCGACGAAGGCCCAGTCCCGGCCGAGGCTGCACAGCAGACCGGCGGCGGCCTCGGCCGCGAACACGTCGTCGTCCATCGTCGCGCCGAACCCGGACTCCAGGTGCTCGAGCCCACGGGCGACGTCCTCGGGCGACACCCGCCTCATCAGCACAGCAATGGCCACGTGGTCTCCTCCCGAAGTGAACGCCGCCGCAACGCTAGGGGCACGCACCGCGGTAATCAACGGTGAGCAATATCAATCGCCCGGAGGAGATTTTCGAGTAACGGAAACGGCGGCCGGAGCGCTTTTACTTGTCCTTCCCCGGGTGAGACGGTTTCGTCTTCACTGTTGCGCTCGGTGACGGCTCGGGCACGCCGGCGCAGTAGTCCGTCACGTTCTCCTTACCGCCGGCCGCGGCGATCAGGTCCCGCCGGTCCCGCCCGTTCATCGGGTGCCCGCCCGCGGCGTCGACCTTCCAGGCCGTACACCAGGCAACCCGGTCCGCCGCCGCAACCGAAGGCGAAGGGGAAGCGGCGACCGAAGGCGAAGGGGAAGGGGAAGGGGAAGGGGAAGCCGCGGGCGAAGAGGAAACGGAGGCCGGGGGCGACGGGGAAACAGACGCGGCCGGCGAAGGGGACTCGGAGGCCGCCGGAGAAGGGGAAACAGACGCCGTCGGCCGGGGGCCGGGAGCCACGGGAACCGGGGTGGGGGCCTCGACGGGAGGCACGCCCCACCCCGAGAACAGTCGATGCGCCTGCCGCTGCACGCCACCCGGCAGGTTGCCGGTGCGCGCCGCCACCGCCGTGCCCCCGGCGCCGAGCACCAGCACCGCCGCCGCGACGCCGACGATGACGGCTCGCGGCCGGGCCGCGCGCCTGCGGCCGGCCATGGCCCGGCGGCGTTCGACGGCCAGGGCGGCCGCCACCTCCCGCTCACCGCGCGTCTCGGCCGTGGTGGCCGGGGCCCGGACGGCGTCGAGCAGATGATCCAGCCCCGGATCGCCCGACCGGCCGCCCGCGGCCACCCGGTCCGCCTCGTCGGATCCGCGCATCGGCGTCACACCTCCTCGGCGGCGCTGGGCCGCAGGGTCCCGTCCGCACGGTCGCGGACTGACGAGTCGGCGGCGCCGGGCCGCTCGGTTCCGGCCGCACGGTCGCGGACTGACGAGTCGGCGGCGCCGGGCCGCTCGGTTCCGGCCGCACGGTCGCGGACCTGGGGGTCGTCGGCCAGCCGGCGTAGCCCGCGCATGGTCGCGATCCGCACCGCGCCGCGGCGTTTGCCCAGCACCCGGGCGGTACCGGCGACGTCGAGACCGGCCACCACGCGCAGCATCACGGCCTCGGCCTGATCGCCCGGGAGCGCCGCGATCCGCTCGAGGGCCCAGTCGATCTCCACGCCCTCGATCATCTCGGTGGCGGCGTCCCGCGACTGCGACCCGTCGTCGACCGCCGCGGCCGGTTCCTCGCGGCGGCGGCCGGCCCGGCGCCGCTCGTCGATGCCGCGGTGCCGGGCGATGCGGAACAGCCAGGCCCGGAACGCGTCCGGCCCGCCGGAGAACCGGTCGAGGTCACGGGCCGCCTGCAGCCAGGTCTCCGAAGCCGCGTCCTCGGCCGCGTCGCCGGCCACCACCCGCAGGTAGCGCAGGACGGCGGGGTTCAGCGCACGCCACAGCACGGCGAAGCCCCGCTCGTCACCGGCCCGCGCCGCGATCAGCGCGCCGGCCAACTCCTCGTCCGTCGGCACCGTCGATCCCCTCGCAGAACAGGGGAGCAGGCTACCGCCAGGACCACAGGCCGGCCGAGTCTGTCCCCGGACGGATTCGGCCTTCCATCCGTTTCCCTTACCCGTCAAGACGAGAAGCTGGCAGTCGACCTCGTCATGCCGGATTTAGGCTCTCAACCCAATGTGACGACCAATTCACTCGCCGTGACATCATATTTGTCAGACCGAAGGCTCCCCGGCCGATGGCACCGGGCGTGGATGCTTTGCGAAGGCGGCCGTTGTGGCAGTGGTGGCTGATGTGCGGTGCCGTGGCCGGCGCGGTCTATCTGATGATGCCCTCGGACGATCCGTGGGCGTGGGGGCTCTACAACGCGTTCGGCTTCGCCTCGGCGGCGGCCGTCCTGGCCGGGGTACGCCGTAACAGGCCCCGCCGGCCCGGGCCCTGGTACTGGTTCGCCGGTGCGCTGGCCCTGTGGGCGGTGGGCGATGTCGTCTACGAACTGCAGTACTTCTCGTGGGGCTGGGAGACTTTTCCAGGGCCGGCCGACGTGCCGTACCTGCTGGCTTATCCGATGTTCGCCGCCGGAGCGTTCCAGCTCATCAAGGGCCGCATCTCCGGTCGCGACCGCGCCGGCCTGCTCGACGCGGCCATCGTCTCCACCAGCCTGTCGCTGCTGTCCTGGTCGTTCCTCATGCGGCCGGTCGCGAACGACGAGTCCCTCGGCCTGCTGCAGCGGCTGGCCTCCCTCGCCTATCCGGCCGGCGACCTCCTGCTGCTGATCATGGTCGTACGGCTGTTGACCACGCCGGGCGCGCGAACCGTCAGCTACCGCCTGGTGATCGCCGGGATCGTCGCCGAGTTGGTGAGCGACGTCGGTTACGCCGTCGTCAGCCTGTTCACGGCCTACAGCGACGGTCTGCTGGACGTCGGCTGGATCGCCATGTACCTGCTGTTCGGCGCCGCGGCACTGCACCCGTCGATGCGCTCCCTGTCCGAGGTGGCGCCCGATCGCGCGGAACGGATCACCGCCGGCCGGCTCACGCTGCTCGCGGTGGCCTCCCTGCTGGCGCCCGCGGTCCTGATCGTGCAGGGGTTCACCGACCCGTCGGCGATCGACTGGCCGGCGATCGCGCTCAGCTCGGTCATCCTGTTCCTGCTCGTGCTGGCCCGGATGGCCGGCCTGATCTCCCGCGTGCAGGATCAGGCGGCCCAGCTGCGGGCGCTGGCCCACAACGACGCGCTCACCGGGGTGCCGAACCGGCGCGCCTGGGACCTGGAGCTCAGCCGGGAGATGGCCAAGGCGGTCCGTTCCGGCGAGCCGGTGGCCGTGGCCCTCATGGACATCGACCACTTCAAACGGTTCAACGACAGCCACGGCCATCCGGCCGGGGATCGCCTGCTCAAGGAGGCGGCGGCGGCCTGGCGCGATCAGCTGCGCGCGGGCGACCTGCTGGCCCGCTACGGCGGTGAGGAGTTCGGCGTACTGCTGGTCGGGCAGTCACTGGAGACGGCGGTCGCCGTCCTCGACCGGATGCGCCAGGTCACCCCGCAGGGGCAGAGCTTCTCGGCCGGTGTCGCGCTCTGGGACGGCCGGGAGATTCCGGAACAGCTCGTCGCCCGCGCCGACGAGGCCCTGTACGAGGCGAAGCACCGGGGCCGCGACCGCGTCCTGGCCGGCGCTCAGCGATGAGCGCGTGTCACAGGCGGCCGTGGCGCCGGGCCGGGCGGCGCCGGGCGCGGCCGGCGGGGTCGCTGGTCAGCAGGGACACGGCATCGCGGGCCGGCTCCGGCAGCGGCTTCTCGACCCCGAAGGCTCACCTGACCGTTTTGCGATGGTTGGGGGAGACTTTGTTCATACCCGCAGCCGTTGATCAAGGCCGTAGGGTGGCGCGGTGAAGTGGACTGGCAGCTCAAAACTCCTGGTAGCGACCGTTGTCGCGCTCCTCGCCGTGGCGGCGGTCGTGTGGGTGCGGCGAGACTCGCCGGCCGCCGAGCACGAGACCGCCTCCGCCGACCCGAACACCCCGTGGACGGCCACCTGGGCGACCGCCATGCAGGACGGCAAGGGAGCCGGCTTCCAGCGCGAGACGCTCCGGCAGGTGGTCCACACGAGCATTGGCGGGGACACCGTCCGGGTCCGGCTCTCCAACGAGTTCGGCCGGGCCCCGCTCACGGTCGGCGCCGTCTACCTGGCCAAGCATCTCGGCACCGGCACGGTCGACCCCGCGACGAACGCGCATGTGACCTTCGGCGGCGCCGACTCGGTGACCGTCAAGGCCGGCGGCACCGCCGTGAGCGACCCGGTGGCGTACCGGCTGCCGGCCGGCGGCGAGCTCGCCGTCAGCGCGTACCTGCCGCAGCCCGTCGCCTCGGCGACCCAGCACGGATCCGCGAACCGCGACAACTACATGGCCTCGGGCAACCAGAGCACGAAGGCCTCGCTGCCCGGCGTGCGCTCGTTCTACAACTACTCCTTCCTGGCCGGCGTCGACGTCCAGAACGGCGGAGCCGAGGGCGCGGTCGTCGCGCTCGGGGCCTCGATCACCGACGGCTACGACTCGACGTGGAACGGGAACCGCAGCTGGCACGACCTGCTCGCCCGGCGGCTGAACGGCGCCGGCCGTACGGTCGGGGTGCTCAACGCCGGCATCAGCGGCAACTCACTTCTGCAGGACGGGGTGGGCCGGAGCGCCCTGAACCGGCTCCAGCGGGACGTGCTCGCCCAGCCCGGCGTCACCTGGGTGATCCTCGCCGACCTGGGGGTCAACGACCTCGGCGGCGCCGACGAGTCGACCGGCGGCCGGCTGGTGGCCGGCCTGCGGCAGCTGATCCAGCGCAGCCACGGCGCGAAGGTCAAGGTCCTGTGCGGAACCCTGCCGCCGTACGCGGGCGCGGAGGGCTGGAGCCGGGCCGGTGAGGCCGGCCGCAAGACCTTCAACACCTTCGTCCGTACGCGGGGAAACGGCTGCGACGGGGTCGTGGACTTCGACGCGGCGGTCCGCGATCAGGCCGACCCGGACCGCTGGAACGCCCGCTACGACCAGGGCGACCACATGCACCCCAACAACGCCGGCATGGAGGCGCTCGCCGGCGCCGTCGACCTCGGCCTCTTCGCCCGGGCCGACGGCTAGGCGTCACTCCTCGTCCGGCTCCGGCGTCCCGGCCGGTCGGCCGGGGCCGCGCATCCGGCCGACCTTCCCCGGCAGGCGGCCGGCGTCGGCCAGGGCCTGGCGCAGCAGGAACTCGATCTGCGCGTTGGTGCTGCGAAGCTCGTCACCGGCCCAGCGCGCCAGCGCGTCGTGCACGGCGGGATCGAGGCGCAGGAGCAGTTTCTTGCGTTCGGTAGCCATGGGCCTACGAGTAGAGCGTTCCCGCGTTGACCACGGGCTGAGCGTCCCGGTCGCCGCACAGGACCACCAGCAGGTTGCTGACCATCGCCGCCTTGCGCTCCTCGTCGAGGTCGACGACGTGATTCTCGGCCAGGCGCAGCAGCGCCGACTCGACCATCCCGACCGCGCCCTCGACGATGCGGGCGCGGGCCGCGACGATGGCGTTCGCCTGCTGCCGGCGCAGCATGGCGTGGGCGATCTCCGGTGAGTACGCGAGACGGGTCAGCCGGGACTCGATGATCTGCACGCCGGCCGCGGCCACGCGCGCGCCGATCTCCTCCGACAGCTTGGCGGTGATCTCGTCGGCGTTGTCGCGCAGGGACATCCGGGTGGTGTCGTGCGAGTCGTACGAGTAACCGTTGGCGATGTGCCGAACGGCCGTCTCGGTCTGGATGGCGACGAACTCGATGAAGTCGTCGACCTCGAAGACGGCGCGGGCCGTGTCCTCGACCTGCCAGACCACGACGGCGGCGATCTCGATGGGGTTGCCGTCGGCGTCGTTGACCTTGAGTACGTCGGTCTCGTGGTTTCGGATGCGGGTGGAGACCCGGCGCCGCACGGTGAGCGGGTTGACCCAGCGCAGCCCGTCGGTGCGTACGGTGCCGGTGTAGCGGCCCAGGAGTTGCAGGACGCGCGCCTCGCCGGGCGCGACCGGGGTCAGCCCGGCCAGGGCCACCACCGCAGCCAGTCCGAACAGGACGGAAGCGCCGACGAGAACGCCGATCAGCGCGTCACTCTTCTGCTGCAAACCGATGATGAAGGCGGCCGCGCTGAGGATGAGCACCGCGACCGACAGGCCGAGAACCGGCCAGCCCGAGGCGCCTCGGGCGATGCGCTCGCGCACCTGCGGGGTGGGCAGATCGAGGTGTTCCGTCATGGGGGCCTCCCTCTCGCGTTCGATGTCACGAGGTTATCAATATGATATCACATTTTCAATCGCCGGTCCGTACGACCCATTGACTTGCGCCACTGGAAGATCGAGGCTCGGGGAATTGGGAACGCTCCCACCTGTCCGTACGAACA
Organism: Actinoplanes sp. NPDC048988; assembly: GCF_043197815.1. Lineage (NCBI taxonomy): Bacteria > Bacillati > Actinomycetota > Actinomycetes > Micromonosporales > Micromonosporaceae > Actinoplanes > Actinoplanes sp. NPDC048988. The sequence continues at coordinate 25,276 of NZ_JBICTW010000029.1, forward strand.
GGAGTCCGACGTGTCCTTACGGTCGTATATCGTCGCCGCGGCCACCGCGTGCGCGGTGACCCTGTCCCTGAACCCGGTTCCCGCGAGCGCCGCGCCCATCGCGGACGGCACCCGGTTCTACACCCCGCGCCCCGACCCGGGCGCCGTCCAGCAGATCGCCCAGCTCACCGCGGCCGGTCAGCGCGGCCTGGCCCACCAGATCCGCACCATGGTCGAGACTCCGCAGGCCGTCTGGGTCACCGGCGGCTCCGGCCGCTCGCTGACCGCGTCGGTCCGGGCGGAGGCCCGGCGCGCCGCGGCGAAGAAGACGACGCCGGTCTTCGTCGCCTACAACATCCCCTTCCGGGACTGCTCGCAGTACTCCGCGGGCGGGGCCACCTCGGTGGCCGAGTACCGGGCGTGGATCGACGCCTTCGCCGCCGGGATCGGCGGTCACCGGGCCGCCATCATGCTCGAGCCGGACGGCCTGGGCATCATTCCCTGGTACACCACCATCAACGGCGAGCAGGAGTGGTGCAAGCCGGCCGAGGCGGATCCGGCCACGGCCGCCGCCGACCGGTTCGCGATGCTCAACTACGCGGTCCGCCGCCTCGGCGCCCTGCCGCACACCAGCGTCTATCTCGACGGCACGCACAGCGCCTGGCTCGGCGTCGGCGACATCGCCGACCGGCTGGTCAAGGCCGGTGTCGCCAAGGCCGACGGCTTCTTCCTCAACGTGTCGAACTACGAGACGACCGAGCGCCAGCTGAAGTACGGCAACTGGATCTCGAAGTGCGTCTACTACGGCACGAAGGGCCCGGTCGAGGCGCGCGGCCACTTCGAGCAGTGCGCCAGCCAGTACTACCCGGCCAGCCCCGGCGACTTCAGCACCTGGCCGCTGAGCGACGCCTGGTACGACGCGAACGTCGGCGCCGTCTCCCCGCGCAAGCTGGCCCACTTCGTCGTCGACACCAGCCGCAACGGCCAGGGGCCGTGGACGGCGCCGGCCGGCGTCACCTGGCCCGACCCGCAGGTCTGGTGCAACCCGCCGGACCGCGGCCTGGGGCTGCGCCCGACCACGAGGACCGGCGACCCGCTGGCCGACGCCTTCCTGTGGGTCAAGACCCCCGGCCAGTCCGACGGCCAGTGCGACCGCGGCACCGGCACCGGCCTCGACCCGGCCCGCGGCAACACCGCCGACCCGGCCGCCGGCGCCTGGTTCCCCCAACAGGCGATCGAGCTGGTCCAGCTGGCGAACCCTCCGCTGCGCTGACCGACATCTCCACTAGTGGCCTCACCCGCTTCGGCGGGTGGGGCCACGTCACGTTCGCCACCGTCTGGCTCGCCTACGACGAGGAGCTGCACAGCTCGGTGGCGGTGAAGGTGCTGGCCGAGAACTGGACACACCAGCTCGACGTCCGGGCCCGCTTCACCGAGGAGGCGCGCATCATGCGCCGCGCCGAGTCCGAGCGGGTGGTTCGCGTGCTCGACGTCGGCGAACTGCCCGACGGCCGTCCCTATCTGGTCATGACGTACGCACCGGACGGCACCCTCGCGGAACGGCTGGAGTCCGGCCCACTGCCGGTCGCCGAGGCCGTCCGCGTGTCGGCCGAGCTCGCCCGGGGCGTGACCGTCCTGCACGAGCTCGGCGTCCTGCACCGGGACCTCAAGCCGTCCAACGTGCTCTTCGACGGCGACCGCGTCCTCGTCGCCGACCTCGGCCTGGCCAAAGCTCTGGCGCAGGGCTCCGGCTTCACCATCGTCGCCGGATCGCCCGGCTACATGGCGCCGGAACAGGCCCGGATCGGCGGCGGCCTGGACGAGCGGGCCGACGTCTACTCCCTGGGCGCGCTGGCCTATCACATGCTGACCGGGGAACCACCGGCTTCGCAGCCCGCCGTACGCCCGTCCAAGCTCCGCCCGGGCATACCGGCCGCCGTCGACGCGGTGGTGCTGCGTGCCCTTTCCCCCGCTCCGGGACGGCGCTGGCCGTCGGCCGCGGCGTTCGCCGAGGCGGTGGAGGCCGCCCGTACGGACAAGCCCGCCCGCCGCTCGATCGCGGGCCGGCTGGCCGTCACCGCCGCCCTGTCGGCGGTGACGGTGCTCGCCGGCACGGCCTGGGACGCCGCCCGGAACGACAAGCCGGAGTGGACCCGGGTGGCCGACGCGTCCGGCGCCCTGTCGGTGTGGGTGCCGGGCGCCTGGGCCAAGCAGGTCCGGGACACCGGCTGGGACCCGGGGACGATCCGTCTGCGCGCGGGCCGTGACCCGGGCCTGACCGTCGGACCCGACCTGACCGGCTGGTCGAACCCGGACAACCCGGCGCCCGGCGTGTTCGCCGGTATCAGCCCGGCCCTGCGCGGCGGCCGTCCGGCGCTGCCCGACCACTCGACCTGCGTCCCGCAGCCCGACGCCCATCCACGCCTGGTCACCGGATCCGCTGTCGTGCGGCGCTGGACCGGCTGCGGCAGCGGCGCCATCTCGTTCACCGAAGCGCTCATCACCCCCGCTACCGGCGACGTCGGCCTCTACGTGCAGATCCGCCAGACCGACGACATAGACCACAGCGAGGAGATCCTGCGTGGCGTACGGCTCGGCTAGAACCGTTCCCAGTTGGTGCCTCCGTTGAAGCGGTAGCGGCGCGTCTCCGGCGTGCCGTCGGTCTTGCGGACCGTGGTCACGATGGTGCCGTTCTCCACCCGGTAGGACGTGAAGGTCATCGCTTCGTCCCAGTCGGTCGGGGCGTCGGCCTTGATGGCACCCACGGTCTCCCGCGTTTTCTGGTCGTAGCCGAGCTTGACCGGGACCAGGCTCTGCTGCCGCATGTCGCTGCCGCAGTCGACGAGGATGAGCGCGTCCTCGGTGACCGGGGCGCTCGCCGGCTCCTCGGCGAGATATTCCGCGTAGAACGGGCGCGCGCCCCCGGGCAGCATGGTGCAGTTGTTGGCACCCGAGGAGGCCTTGCCGTTCTTGAAGGTCAGGTCTCCGAGGGTGGGGAACCCTTTGAGGGTCACGTTGTTCCAGTCGGTGGCCCTGATACCGGTGCTCGGCGCGGTCTTCGTCGTCGTCGCAGGCGCGGTCTCCGGCGCGGTCTCCGGCGCGGTCTTCGGCGCGGTCGAGGACCGGGTGGAACTGGCTCGGACAGTCGGAGTGGAGGTGGCCGGACCCGAGGTGGGCGCGACGCTCACCGAAACAGCGGAGACGGGGGCCGGGGCGCCGGCGGGACCCGCGTCTCCCGAGACGTTCTCCGGCCCGGCGTCACAACCGGTCAGGGCGGCGATCTGAAGCGCGGCGACGGTGAGGGGCAGTACACGCATGGCAGGAGTTCCTTCCGGCACAGTGGAGCAACGCTGTCCTGGAGTTCGATGCCGTTTCCGTTCCCGCCATTCGCCGTCGGACGCGATCAATTCTGTCGCCGATCCCACAGCCGCTTCGCGTTTAGGTTCGTACCTCGAAGCCCGCGATGAGGGTGGCGACCAGGAAGCGGTAGCTCTCGGACACGTCGCGGTCCAGCCCGAAGGCGCCGGCCGCCTCGAGGCTGGCGAAGCCGTGCAGGCTGGAGCGCAGGGCGCGGGCGGCGTCGACGGCGCGATCCTCGGGCAGGCCGAATCCGGCGAGGACGTCGAACAGGATCCGGATGGACTCGTCGGACACCTTCCGGTCCTCCTCGTCGCCGGCCTCGGGGGCCCGGAGGGTGGCGGCGTAGCGGCCCGGATGTTCCAGGGCCCACGCCCGGTACGCGTCGGCGAACGCGTGGACCGCGGCCGGGCCGGACTGGCCGACCGCCGCCCGGGCCAGGGCGACGGCGAACTCGGTCTTGGCCCGCATGCCGATGCCGCGGCGCAGGGCGCCCAGCGACTCGACGTGTTTGTAGAGCGACGGCGTGCGGACGCCGACCCGCTCGGCCAGCAGGCCCATGGTCAGGTTGTCCAGGCCCACCTCGTCGGCGAGGGCGGCGCCGGCCTCGATGACCGCGGCCGGGGCCAGGCCGGCCCTAGGCACGGGCGTGGGCCTTCAGGAACGTGAGCATGACGGCCACCGTCTCGTCGGGGTACTGGACGTGCGGGTAGTGACCCGCGCCCTCGATCATCTCAAGCCGGGCCCGGCCGGCCGGCATCGCGGCCACGATGGCCTCGCCCTCGGCCCGCGGGTCGGCCCAGTCGGGGTCGAGGGTGCCCTCGACGATCAGGGCGGGGACGCGAACGCCGCCCAGGTGCTCCCCCGCGTCGGCGGGCGAGGTCTGGGTCATCTTCTGCAGGGCCTTCATCCGGCCCGGCTCGCGCAGCATGGCCTCGATCCCCGCCAGCTGGGTGGTCCAGTCGGCCGGCTTCCGCCCCGGGTAGGCCAGGTCGAGGTAGCCCTTCCAGGACGACAGGCTGCCCAGCATGGTGCCGGCCAGCTTGAGCGTGGCCTTGCGGCGCAGGTCGCCCAGCTTGAACGACTGGGCCCGGGTGAAGGGAGCCAGCTCGATGACCGCGCTGATCAGGTCGGGCGTCTGGGCGGCCGCGATGGTGGCGGCGCCGCCGGCGATCGAGTGGCCGACGAGCACGGCCGGTCCACCGAGGTGCCTGATCACCGCGAGCAGGTCACCGGCGATGTGGGTGCGGCTGTACGAGGGCCAGACCGCGCTCGACTCGCCGGCGCCCCGCAGGTCGGCCGTGGCGACCCGGTAGCCGGCGGCGACCAGGCGCGGCGCGACGAACCGGTAGGCGTCGCGGCTGGTGCCGATGCCGGGCACCAGGACGACGAGCGGCCCGTCTCCGGTCACGTCGTACGCGATGGTGCCGCCGTCGACTGTCAGGTATTCGGTCATGACTCACTCCTGGCTAGTGGTGTTAGCTAAAAGCTAACTCGATTAGCCAGGAAGTGCAAGGGGTCAGCGGCGGGCCAGCCTCCGGGCGCCGGAGACCCCGGGCTCGTACGGCACGTTGTAGTGGGCGAAGACGGTCGGCTCCTCGGTGGCGGCCAGCTCGCCGTCCAGCTCGATGCTCGGCGCGTCGGTCACTTGCTTCTTGCCGTAACGGACCCGGACCGCCTTGGGAGTCACGGTCGCACCGGCCAGGGGCACGAAGACCAGACGGTGCCGGCCGATGAAACCGACACGCACGGTCGCGTACGCGGGCTCGTCGTTCAGGGTGTCGACGTAGACCGCCTCGAGCTCGCCGATCTTGGCGCCGTCGGGGTCGATGACGCTCTCGCCGCGCCAGTCGCGCAAATTCTCAGCAGGGAACACGTGTGTGGTTTGCCCTGACCCACCAGCCCGAAACCCCTCAGCGGCGCAGCGGAATGGGGTTGTCCGCCGGCAGCACGCTCCACGCCCGCTCGGTCAGCGGCGCCAGCTGACCCACGTCGCCCACGGCCTCGGCGGCCAGGCGATCGGTCACAACCTCGATTTCGGCGTACGCGTCGCGCCCGGCGGCCGTCGCCACGCCCTCCGCGGTGAGCCACCCGCGCGCGGCCAGCCGCTCCGCCGCGGCCCGCCACTCCTCGTCGGTCCACCCCCGCGCCGGCTGGGTGACCGCCCGCAGCCGGCCGCCGTCGAGGCCCACCCGCCAGACCAGCGACTCGCAGCCGTCCACCCCGGCCGTGAGCAGCGCCGCCACATGCCCGTCCCCGCGATGCTCGCGCAGGATCGTCGCCGCGTGCCACAGCCGGGCCACCGGCTCGGCCGGCCACGGCAGATCGGCGTGCGCCGCCGCCAGCACCCGGCCCGGCAGGGCGACCGCCCGGGCCGCCTCCTCGAGCATGTCGGCCGCGTCCACGACCGTGGACTCCGGCAGCCCCTCGAACAGCGCGGTCAGCGCCGCGGCCGCCCCCGCGGTCCGCGCGGCCACCGCGGCCGCCGGCGTGATCCGCGTCCACACGTCCGGCAGCGCCCGCGCCACCATCCGCGGCGCGAACCCGAAGAAGGCCGCCGTCACCGGGCCCGCCCCGACCGGGCCGAGCGCCGCCGCCCGCCCTGCGAAGTACCGCCGCCAGAACCCGGTCAGCCCGGCCGCCTCGAACGCCGCCCCCGCCTGCGGCGTGAAGTAGGTGACGGCGTGCAGGGGCTCGAACAGCGACCAGAACTCGCGCGGCGACGTCATCGCCCGATCATGCCATCCCGGCGATGACGCCTTTGCCCGTCATCGAGGTCTCAGCGAGGAAGCGCGGCCCTGTCTGATCGACACGGGCACACCCGGGCAGGACGAGCGGTGCCGCGATCGCCGGTATGGACCGCCGAATCACCCCCGGACACCCCTCCCGGAGGCCAAACGAGCCGCACCTTCACCTGATCCCATCTCGAACCCGCACTGAGAAGTCACCTCACCTGGCCAGTCGAACCGCTCCGGTGAAGATTGGTTGAGGGCGAAGCCGCCCTGTGTCCACGCGACACGGTCGTTGCCGTCACCAGCTTGGCGTGAGGCGATTCGATACGAGCGAAGGTTGCGACTGACCGCTGACGCGCTGGATAGCTCTTCGCGCCCCGCCAAGGCGGCGAGGTCGCCGACCGCTCTCATCCTGTTCTCATTCAGCGTTTCACCGGTTTCAGCGGGCCGAGCCAGTTCACTGCTTTTAGCAGCCTGAACCAGTGCGGCGATCTTACTGATCCGCGATAACGTGACGCAGATGGTGCCGCTGATGTGGAGTCCCCAATTGATCTTGGGGTCCAGGGTACTCGGGCCCTCCTCGCCGACTCCTGCCAACGGCATGCCCACCAGGCCTAAGGCGCCACTCAAAGTCGCCCAAGGACTAATATTATCGTTCCCGGGCCGAAACTGATTGACCAACTCGACGCCGTTCGCGAAGCCCTCCAGGCAGGCTGCCGCAATCTTGAGACTCGACCCGATATCGACGATCTGCGACGGGGCTTCCGGCATCAACTTGAGGGTGCCGCCGAGCGTGGCAGCCGAAGCCGCCACCTCTGTGTGATAGTCGCTCCAGTTGGGGACATTCCTCTTCAGAGGCTCGATAACGTAGTTAAAGAAGTCATTGGCATTTACCGCCGGATAATTCGCTTTCGCACCCGATTGCTCGGTGCCGTCAAGTGGCCTTACCCCGCCGGAATGGACCTCAGGCCCACTCATATCCCCGGGCTCTTCACAGATGGTCGGCGGGGCCGGCGGAGCTTTGGTCTTTCTTCGCCTCAGGCCCCCATTCGCCGGCGTTACCCTGTCGGCATTATCAGGATCGTCGCCGCGAGACGGGTATCGCCAAGAAACTGCTCGGCGCCGCGCCCCTGAACCGGGCGCCTCGTTGAGGCGCACGTTCGCCCGGACAGTGACCGGGGCGCCGCTGCGTGCGCGGAAGCCGAGCTGACAGGCGGCGCCGTTGCCGAGAAGGATGCCGTTGTAGCCGAGGCTGACATCCAGGCGTCCATGAAGGCGGCGTTCGCCGAGCGAGGGTGCCGGAACTCAAGCGGCCCCCGTCCCGGGGGCGAACCCTCGTTGCCTCCCGGCGCCGCAGACGTCAAGCAGGCGAACATCACCCAACGCGAAGGGGAACCACGTGTAACGACACCATGATCGCTGAAAGGGGACCCTCTATAGGGGACTGTGGTACAGCGGCTCAGCTGCCAGACTCCGGCGTGCAGAGCCTGTCCGGCGGGCAGGAACAGCCCACCGAGAGGCGGCGCCCCGTGCCCGAACGCATCCTTCCGTCGGCGGACTTCGGCAGTCGAGCGCCCGCGGCCCCGGAGACGAGCGGCGTCCCCTCCGGCCCGGAGACACTGACCAACCAGTGGGACCGGCCGAGCGGACTTGACTTCGACGGCAGCGATCCGGCCACGGCGGCCGCGGCGGTGGAGTGGCTCGCCGCCTGTGACCGGTCGTACGCGCAGCTCCGGAGCGCCGCCGGTGACGCCGTCCGGCTCGTCACCGTGCCCTGGGTGGCCGATTCGCGGTCCTTCCTGGTGCTTGTGCCGGCCACCGGGATGGCGGCGTCCGACCTCGCCGGCCGGCTCGCCCTCGACGACACGTTCCGCGCCCAGCTCACCGACCGCTTCCTGCCGATTGCCTCGGCCGTGGTGATCGGCGGGCCGGTCGGCCCGGACCTGCACGAGGCGCTGGCCGGGCACGGCATACCGCTCACCGTCCATCAGTCCAGCGGTCCCAGCCGGCTGGTGACGCCGGGTAGTGACCCGTCCTATCCGGCAGGCGGGTTCGCGCTCGGCCCGGGCGCCTTCTGGCGGACGTCGCCGGGCCGTACCCGGCATCAGATGGACATCGTGGTCCGGGAGCTGGCCGAGGCATATCAGCAAGGCTGGCGATACGCCCCGACCGCTCCGGTGGGCGGTCCGATCCCCCTGGATGATCGGACCGCCACGCTCGCTCTGGTCGGCGAGGCGTACGCCGCGACCGCCGGTGGGCTCGAGTCGCAGCCCGTACGCCTCGATTTCGTGGCGCTGAACGGCGTGGCCCGTCGCCACCGGCATCCCGAGGTCGTGGTGCGGGTGGTCGTCGCTGTCCTGCGGGCCCGGTCCGTACTGAACCAGGTCGAACAGATCGCGGACCTGCGCCACGGCCCGTCGGGCTGGACCGAGGTGCCGATCCCGGCCGAGGTCCGGCGCATGTTCACCGTGACCGACCACTATGTCGCCGACGGCGACCGCGCGGTGCGCCCGGTCGTCTTCGGGGACGGCCTGCCGTTGCTCTCCGGCGCCGCCGCCGAGGCTCCCCCGGAGACGAGCCGGCCCTTCGCCGTGACCGGCGACAACCTCAGGACCACGCCACAGCTGGCCGGCTCGACCAGCTGGCTGGCCGAGGCCTGGATCGACGCGCGCGCGGCGGCACGGCCGGCTCCGCGCGTCACCATGGCGGGCGACACGACCTACCGGGCGAACGAAACCCTCCTGGAGTCGCTCGCCGAGCACATCCGGCCGGCCGGGGGAACCCTGGACGACGCACGCCAGGTCATCGCCGCCCCGAGCACCGACGACCCGCACGTCGCCGGTCCCGCACGCGCTCGTGTCGTCGCGGCCCCGGAGACGCACGGCTTTGGCCGGTCCGCCCCGCGCGAAGGCACACCGGCCACCGACCAGGGCGCTCTGGAACGGCAGGCGCTGGCGATGTTCCGCGCCGCCGTCCGGAGTGAGCTGTCCGGCCGGGGCCGGCCCCGGGAATCGGCCGTGCATCATGCGCTCGGCGAGGCGGACCGGCGGCTGCTGGCCGACGTGCTGCGCCGCTCCGGGTGGACCGCGGCTCAGGAGTATGCCGGTCTGCTGGCTCTCGGTGCTGTCACCAACGCCGCCGGGTCGCCGGCCCCGGCCGACACCGAGACAGTCACCAGCCTGCTGCGTGCCGCCCTTCCCGCGCTTCTTCCGGCCGCGGCCGGCGGCGTGCCGCCGGTGTCGCTGGACGAGATGGGCGACTGGACCGCCGTACGGTCGCTCACCGCATTGGCCCGGGAACTGCACCGCGACGGCGGCCTGGCGGTCATCCGGGTCGATCGCGGCGACTGGACGCTGTTGTACGCGGACGCGTCCGGTATCTGGTGGGTCAATCCCCGCAGCGGCACCACGGTCACGGTGGACGACGTGCCCGACGCGATCCGCGGATCCCGTACGGCATCGGCGTTGATCTTCGACGCTGAGGCCGCTCCCCGGCAGCCGACCATGATCGAGCCGGTGGCAGCCCCGCCGCCCCCGTCGTTCGCCGTGCGGCTGGGCGGTGATGTGCTGGGCACACTGCACGCCGTCGGCCAGGCGGAGCCGGGTGGCGTGCTCGCCGCGGCCCTCGACGTCGGCGCCGCGGCGGCACAGCACCACATCGACGCGACCGGGATCGCCGGACTCGATACGACCGATGCGGCTGAGCTGGGCCGTCGGTCGCCGGACACGGCGACCGTGGCCGAGCTGGTCACGCTCGCCTACGCCGACCTCGCGACGGTGCTCACCGCTCAGGCGATGCCGGGCGGGCCAACGGGGACGCCGGTCCGGGCGCGGGACGCGGCGGCCACCCGCTGGGCCACGGCCGGTTCCGCGGTCCAGGACTTCCTCGCCCAGCACGCGACAGTGCTCCGAGGCTTGATCGAGACCCGCTTCCGCGCGGACCAGCCCACGTTCGACGCGGACCTGGCGGCGGAGCGGGACCTTCCCCCGGGCTCCGAGGTCGATCTCTGGGCGCTCCCCCTCTACGACCACCGCACCGGAGCTGAGATCATCACCGCCGGCCGGCTGCTGGACGCTTTCCTGGACCCCGATCCGGCGGCTGTCCCGCTCGACCCGGTCCGCCTCGGTCTGAGCCCCGCGACCGACCGTCCGCAGCCGGGTGGACACCTGCTTCTCGAGGCGCCGGCGCCGATGTCCCCGGCCGATGCCGGGCCGGTCCCGGCGGCGCTGCCCGAGCCGGCCGAGACCGCCGGCCGGCTGCCGGACATCGATTCGGACGCCACCGAGGCCGGCCGCGCCTTCCGGCAGTTCACCGACGACCTTCGCGGACCGGCCGGCCCGTTCGGCGGCCGTGTGGACGCGGTGGACCGGCAGGGCCGGGTGGCCTACCTGCGCACGCTGCACGACCACTTGGCAGCTGCCTCCGAGGGTGGACAGGGCGGGCCGGCCCGGTTGGCCGGGTGGCAGGAATTGCTGCGGCGCCTGCCCGCCGCACGGGACGCGGCCCGGCGCAGTGAGCAACTGGCCCGCGCGATCGCCTCGGCGGGTCCAACGCCGACCGGGCCGCCCGGGCCGCCGGCGGACTGGGAGGCGCTGGTCGCAACGGCCGGGCGGGCTCACGTCGCTCAGGTGGTGATGGACACGGCGCTCGGATATCCCGCCCCGGCCCCGTGGTTCAGCCGGCAGGCGGGACTGCTCGGCGACGGGTACGTGGTCCGGGTCGAGCCGATCGACGCGGACGTGTTGGCGACACTGCTCGACGATGTGGATCGCGGCCCGGGCCAGGTTCCCGGGCTGCGCAATTGGCTCGCCGGCGTGCTCGGAAATGAGGACCCGCGGGAATGGGACGAGAATCTGCTGATCGGCCGGGCCGGGGACCTCGACGGCCGGTTCGTCCGGATCTCGCTGGTGAATCCGAGGTTCCAGCCACAACCGGCGGTCAACCGGCCGGTTGCCGGCGAGACCCGCTACAAGAGCAAGTACGGCGACACCCTGCACACCAGCGAACAGGACCGCCGGGCCCCACGAACCACATCGCTGCCGCTAGTGCTGCTGCAGAACCTCTCTTCCCAGGTTTTCCACCACATCGCCTTCCCCCTGACGAAGTTCGAGGCCGCCACCGACCACACGCTCAGCGACCGTCACACGGCGGAGATCCAGTCCGGCAATCGTCCGCTGGTCAACGACATGGACGACTTCCGGCTGGCCGCCGGCCTCCGGATCGAGATCGACGGTACCGAGATCGGGACCTGGCCGTTGCCCTCCCAGGTGGTCGTCGGGCTGCCGCGGGCCTTCGGTTCGCCCCGCCTCGAACAGCCGTCCGGGGACAGCGTGCCGGTCAACCGTCCCGAGGCGCTGTTGGAGGAGGACTTCACCATCAACGCGGTCGGCTTCGAGCCGGTCCTGGCCGACCTGGCCCACGCGCTGCGCGCCCGGCCCGGGCTCACCGCAGGTGACGTCGCCCGCATCATCCAGGCCGTACGGCGCGAGGTCTACAACGAGAAGACCGCGCGGGACCGAGGTCAGTGGTTCACCAATGGCGCTTGGGTGTCGCCCTATCTGGACGTCGAGCTGCCCGCCCACGGCCTCCGCCGAGACCGGCGCTTCCAGGGCTGGATCCGAACCGTCGGCGTGCTGAACGACCTGCGCGAAGTCGGCGTCAGCGACTCTCTGCTGATTCGTAACGACATCGCCGGAACGTCGACGCGACGGCACGCGAGCAGCCGGCACAGCCGGGCCGGGGCGAGCTTGGGCGCTGAGTCGCCGGCCTACCTGAGGGGTGGGCAGATCATCATCAGCCCACGGGCCGACCTGATCACGATGTCCCGCAAGCGAGTCACCACTGTCGGCAACAGCGGTATGGCACAGTCCAAGACCGCGCTCATGCATCGCGATCGGCAACGCCGGTACGCCGCCCACCTGGGCGTGCACCTCGAACTCACCAGCAACGTCGGGCGAATCGAGCGCCTGACACAAATCCCCGCGGAACTGGGCGTGCCGGAGCAGCGCGCGGGACGGTTCGAGAAGGAGCTCGAAAGGGCGGTCCACCGGACCCTCGCTACCCGTGCGGAGCATCTGCCCGGCCGGCCGGCTCTGTGGGAACGCGCGGCGCGGGTGTTCGACGAGACCGGCCGTGAGGTGGCCGGATGGGTGTCGACGATGATCAGGCGCGACGCCTTTCTCCGGCCTTTCCCCCCGTCCGGGATCCGGACCGCCTCCGACCTGCGGGAGACCGGGCGGTTGGCGAGCAGCCGGGGTACCGCGGTGCAGGTCGTGGTCCCCGCCGGGGATCTCGGCTTCCGCTGGAGGGCACTGGACCAGATGCAGGGCGTCAGCGTGGTCAGGCAGACGCCGCCCTCCCTCGAACCCCCGAACCTCCAGAACGCGGAACCGGTTCCGCCGCTGCGCTACCTCATGGACGACACCCTGCAGATCGTCCAGGCGCAGGTGATCGACGAGCGGACCAGATCTGTCGTCGGTGTCATCGAGAACCCGGCGGCGCGCCGGACCGCCGAGGCGCCGGTGAAGCCGGCGCCGGTGGCCCTGGCACCGAAGCCGGCCGCGCCCGCATCCGTTCCGCAGCGCGTGCCGGATGTCCGCGAGCCGGCGACGCTGGCGGCCCGGGCCGGTCTGGGTCCGGGCGTGGTCAAGGAGATGCCAGGCGCTCACCAGGTGCTCGGCCTGGTCAACTCGATGGTCGTCACCGCGCTGCGCGGCCAGCAGGATCTTCTCGACCCGGAGCGCCTGTTCGATGTCCAGCAGGGTCTCACGGTCCGGTTCGGCGTGCCCGGTCTGCGAGGTCACGTCCGTACCCTTCTCGACGGGGTAGTGGCCTGGGAGTTCACCGAAGGCCGGCGGACCTACCGGATAGAGACCTCCGCCTCTCTGGGTGAGCTGGTGCGCATAGACGAACGGGAACGGACCGGCGTCGACGTGCAGAACCGGGCCGCGTCCGCCTACCAGTGGGACAGCGGCCAGGAGACCTCGCTCGGCGGCGGGCTGGAGGTCGGCGCGCGAGGACGCGTGCACCCCCGTCTGACGATTCGGGGCCGGGTGCTGGAGACGGACGGCAGCCGGACGAGGTCCTCGGCGCACGCCATCCAGCGCGACAGCAAGACCTATCGGCGCCGCGTCGCCCCCGAGGGGGTGATCCCACTGCGATACAGCACCTCGTGGAGAGTGATCGTGCAAGTGCTGGACGGTCGCCGTCAGGTGGCGCGTCTGGATCACCGGCTCGAGGGTCCCGGCTTCGCCATGGACGTGCTGATTCCCGAGGCGTACCTGCCGGATCCGGCGTTGCCGCCCCAACCGGCGGCGCCGGACCCGGTCGTCGTCCGCTCCGGCCCGCTCAACCGCGACGGCACGCCGGACCGGGTGGTCGAGGGGTTCGCCGAAGGCCCCACCAACTACCACGTCATGCTCAACCACGTCCGTCACCTGGCTCCGGTCGTCGAGGAGCTGATGGGTGGCGATCGTGGTCGCGTCCGAGTGGACCTGCACACCCTGCTCAGCCCCACCTTCCTGGAGGGGCACGCCGCGGAGATGCTCACCCACGACGGCTACCTTCTCCCGCTGCTCGCGGGGAACGGCACGGCCGTGGAGTCCCTGCGGCTCCGGATGAAGGTTCTCAACCCCACGCGGGAAGGAACCAGCACCGGCGTCCGGCACGAGGAGTATCTGGAGGCCGACCATCGGGTGGTTCACAAGCAGGCGTCGACCTGGCACGGCGGCGCTCATCTCGGTCTCGGCGGCCTGTTCAGCCCCGGGTCGGGTACGCACCCGGAACCGGACAGCCACCACAGCGGGTCGGCGGCCGACCAGTACGCCGCCAACCACATCGCGCTCAACGCCGCGTACGCGCCCGGCAGGAGCTGGGGGCGGGAGGAGTCGTACCAGGCGGGCGGGTTCGACATATCGATCGCGACCGTCTCCGACACCAGCTACGACTACTCGGCCGACGTTATCTACAAGGTGGAGCACCTCCGCCAGGGCGACCACGAGCCCCGTTCCCTGAGCATAGGCATCCGCCGCGGGCTGGAGCTGTCGGCGCCGGAAAGCGTCGCTCGCGACCTCGGCCTGCCAGTACCGGCCGCGGCCGATCCCGCTCCGCCGGCGATCGTCGACCAGCCGGTCCCGATCCTGCCCGACCTGGTGGCCGGGTTCGCGACCGTCGAGCGGATGGCCTCCTGGCGGGTGCTCCCCGACATCCGGCAAGCTCTCAGACGGGAGGGTGTCGCCGTGAACGACCTGCGGACCGCGGCCGTCCTGGAATCGGCGCTGGGCAACCAGGCACTGCGTACCGGATATCCTCAGCTCCGCCGCGACGGCCTGTACGTGCTGCTCGCCGAGGCACGCCCTCTCGGGGCGATGCGGCTGACCGGTGTGCGTGTCACCGCCTCGGAAGGCGCCATGACCTTCGTCCGGCGCCGGCCGGAGGTGAAAGTGACCTCGGGCGGCCAAGCCTTCCAGAAAACCGCCGAAGGAACGCACGAGAAGACGGCGCACCACCTGACGGTGAACGTCAGCGGCCGCGGCCAGATCCCGCACGCGATCCGGTTGGGCGGCGGCGCTGCCGGCGGCCGCGAGTGGGAGAGCTCGGCCAAGGCGGTCGAGAACACCATGAGCCGCGACATCCGTCGAGCCGCGACGCGGACGAACGGGGCAGCGGAGTTCTCCGTGGAACTCACGTTCCAGGTGCACATCGAGCAGCGGGACGTGCCCTCGCAGGTGGTGGAGACGCTCCGGGACCTGAGAGATCTGGCTGCCGTAGGCGCGCGGCACATCGGTCTCACCGCCGGCCGGCTTCCGCAGTGGTTGACCGACCTGTTCACCGAGGCGGGCCCGGCGCGTCCGGTCGTCCTGCCCAGCACGGGCAGTGCCCGGCTGCTCACCCCGGTGGAGATGACGGTGCCCGCCGCGTTGCGGCGCACCGACCTGCCGGTCCGGGAACGGCCGATGACGCCCCGGCCGGCCACCGTCGGCGCCGCCCAGGAGGCGTTCAGCCGGGAGGTCGCCGACGTGTTGCAGGTTCTCGACGTATCCGGACACGCGGACCTGACCGAACCGGCGCCGGGCCGGTGGGCTCTCGCAGATCCGGCCTTTCAGGCGCGGCAGACGCTGTGGAACCGGGCCAACATCAAAGCCAACATCGGCTCCCTGCTGCGCGGAACGTACCGGGTCGACGAGCCCGGAGGCAGGTTCACCGGCCAGGTCGTCCTCGGCCGCAGCACGTGGCTGACCGCTGTCAGCCTCGACGCGCTGGCTTTCCCCGAGGTGAACACCGAGGGCGAGCACGAATCGGAGTCCGGCACCACCACCGACGGCGGCTTTCATCTCGCGATGGGCAACCCGGACGCTCGCTATCGCGGTCTGGCAACGCTGGCGCACGATCGGGCTACGGGCTGCGGCCGCCGCGCCGCCCACTCGACCGGCGCCTACGTCGAGCACAACCGGATGCTGAGCGGGAAGTTCGAAGTCCACCGCTTCGACGTCAGGTATGTGCGGACCGGAGCGGACGGCCGGTCGCTGCATGTGGACAGCCCCGGCGGGCTGATCGCATTCCTGCCCGCCGATGTGGCCCAGCGCATGCGCGAGACCTACCCCGACCTGATGGACGAGCCGGGCCTCCGGATGCCGTCCGGCGCGCGAATCAGGATCGCTGACGTGCCGGACCGGGCCGGCGATGTGATGCTGCGGGAAGGCGACACCGCGGTGACGCCGCCGGACACGCCGCTGGGTTCCCGTGTCCATCTGCACGCCGCCGAAGGGACGGCGTACGCGCTGGTGACCGGCGCCGCGGGCGACCGGCGACGCGAGGAGCTCCCCGCGGATCTGCTCGCCGCTGTCCTCGGGGTGGCGCGCGCCGGCGCCGACGGCCCGATCGTCCTGCTGCCCGACCGCCCGGGCGGTCTCCGCCGGCAGTATCCGGCTCAGCTGGCCGCGGCGACCGGCCGCGACGTGGCCGTACACACCAGCAGCCTGCTCGATGAGACGGTCGACCCCCTCGGCGCGATCGCGGTGGCCCCTCGGTGGCGGGTGTTCACCGCCCCTGTCTCACTGCCTCCGGAGATCGAGGCG
Source organism: Actinoplanes sp. NPDC048988 (assembly GCF_043197815.1). Classification (NCBI taxonomy): domain Bacteria; kingdom Bacillati; phylum Actinomycetota; class Actinomycetes; order Micromonosporales; family Micromonosporaceae; genus Actinoplanes; species Actinoplanes sp. NPDC048988. The sequence continues at coordinate 41,420 of NZ_JBICTW010000029.1, forward strand.
CTGGTCCGCTTGGCCGGCGAAGTCGAACCCGACGATCGAGTCGGCAGCTTCCTGGGCCGCGCCTTTCCCACCGGCGTCCGGCTCGACCCCGTGGACGAGCACGACGTCGCGGACGAGGTCCGCAGCTGGTACCGCGAGGCCGTCGACAGCGGATCGCCGGTCATCTTCCGACCCGCGGAATGGGGCGAGGTGGCGGCGCGGCTCGAACTCACGGGTGCCGACGGCATTGTTGTGGTCGATGACGTCACCCCCTACGTCCTCCGCCGGGCCGAAGGCCGCGTGTGGCGCGTCGAGCTGATGCCCGCAGTGGCGACCGCCGAACCCTTCGGCCTCGCCGGCCGCACCGACCCGCCGCCGCGAGCCGCCATGGGCTTCAACCGCTGCAGCGTGGTTCTGCGCTGATGCCGGTGACCGGAACTGACCACCCGCAAATTCAACAATGGCCATATTTTCTATGACCAAACTTTTCCTGTTACTGCATGCAACGGGAATCGATGCCGCGAGTTCATTTGGCTCTTGTGTCATTGTGCACCGCGTCTGAATATTGCGCGCGGGCCGTCCAAAGCGGATCGTTTCTATGAGTTGTCCGCAGCCCCGCCAATCACGGTGAACGCTGCCTTTACGGCGGAGGAATTGTGCCCAGATCCCCAGAAGCGCATTCTTTGCGGCCCGGCCGTCATGCCCGGCGGAAACCCCTCAAGCTTCGCCTGTTTCTAGCCCTGCTCATGCTCGCCGGCGTAGGGGCCGGTGGTTACGGAACGTATCAGGGCAGGGAAGGCATCATCGACTGGGCGCAACGGCGGACCGCTCCCTCCTGCTCGAGTGAAGCATTGGCGGTGACCGCGGCCCCGGAGATCGCCGCTGTCGTCACGCGGGCCGCAGCGGCTGTGCCGCACGGTCGCGCAGGCTGCGATTCGATCACCGTCACGACTGAGGATCCGGCCCAGACCCTGCGGGCGGCGAGGAAGCCGGACGTCTGGATCCCCTCGTCCTCGGCTTGGCTAGCGATGGCCGGCGATCAGGGCGGCCAGAGCTCGTACCGCAGCGAGGAGACCCTCGCCACCTCACCGATCGTCATCGTGTGTCCCGACGCCGAAGCGCCGAAGCTGTGGGCCGGGCGCCCGGCGAGCTGGGCGGCTCTGGCCGGGGCCGTAGCCGGCGACCGTCCCCCCGCCCTGAGCATGCCCGACCCTACCCGGGACAGTGTCGGGCTCCTCTCGATACTCGGCGCGCAGACGGCGATGGCCAAATCCGCTGCCGACGCCGGTCAGGCCGAGCTGCGCCTGCTCACGCTGCGCACGAAGCTCGCCGACGCGAATGCCGACTCCACCGCCACGCTGGCCGCGGCGCGCAAGGCGGCCGATGCCACTGCGATCGGCGTCTTTCCCGCCACCGAACAGCAGTTGTGGCTATCCCGCAAGAGCGGGCACCGGATCGCACTTCGCGGCGCGTATCCCGCCGACGGGCCGACGGCGGCGGACTTCCCCGTCGCCGTCCGATCCGACCTGCTGGACGAGGATCCGCGCGGCCTGCTGACCGAGAAGCTGATCGCGCAGCTGCACAGCACCACGACCCGGGAGCTTCTCACCGCGAGCGGCCTGCGCACCCCTCAGGGCGGCGTGCCGGACGGGCTTCCCGAGAAGATCCCGGCTGCGGCCCCAGTGCCGGCCGACGTGGCGGGGCTTCGCGCCGTTGCCGCCCGCTGGTCGTCGTACAAGGAGATAACCTCGCGTGTTCTGATCGCCGTCGATGCCTCCGGGTCGATGAACCAGCCTGTCGTCGACGGACAAGGGCGGCGGACCACCCGCGCCGAGATGCTGCGCCGGTCTGCTCTGGACATCACCCGGCTCTTCGGGAACAAGACGGATGTCGGGCTCTGGTTCTTCGGCAGTGACGCGGTTTCACGTTCGGCACACACCGAGGCCGTGCCGGTCGGCCCGATCACCGGGGAGGTCGGTGGCGAACAGCGCCGGAAAGCCCTCGTCGGCCGGGTCCGGACGTACCAGCCCGCGTCCGGCGCGGACACTCCGCTCTACCGGACCATTCTCGACGGTGTCAGCACGATGAAACCGCGCGGAGGAGAGGGCGTCGTCACTTTGGTCGTGGTGTTGACCGACGGACGTGACGATACTTCGCGTTATTCCATGGCCAAGGACGTCTTTCTCAGCCGGCTGATCAGCCTGCACGACGACCAGCGCCCGGTGCCGGTGTTCAGCGTCTGCTACGGCGCTGGGGCGGACACCTCCATTCTCCGCAGCGTCGCGACGCTGACCGGGGGAACGTCCGTCGTCGCCGACAAGCCGGATGATCTAGCCGCCGCGGTGGCGAAGCTGTTCATCGCGGCCCGCCGCGGCGCCGCCAAGTGAAACTCGCCGGGACGCTCACCGACCGGCACGTTCGTGCCGTGTCCGCCCTTCTTCAGGTCACCGGAACCGCCAAAACTCAGCCCTGACCGCCGCTATTCCTGGACAGAACACACCATCACCGCAGCTCAGAACAGGCCTTCTGCTGGAGCCCTGGAACGTCACGACGAAACCGGCTCGCTCGCGGACCGTTGCCACCACCCTTTACGTTCTCTTCCGGCCCTCCACTCGGACGCCTGCCGAGTAGGTGCTGAACGATGCTCGCAGCCAGCCCGGAGGGCCTGATCGCCGAACGATGCGGCGTTGCGGCGCGCCGGCGATCGCGGCGGCCGTCGTAGCCGGTGGAACTCCGGCGATGAGCCGGGCGGACTGGGCGCTGCTGGTCAAGCGGTGGTTCCCGCAGCTGAGCGACATCCGGTTGCGGCAGGTGACCTGGCCGGGCTCCGCCACTACACCAGCGCTACCACCGTTGTGCGCCAGAGCCGTCTTCTTGTCAGGCCCGATGATTCGTTCCGTTGCTGAACCAGCCATCCACGCGTCCGTTTGATCACGTATCAGGCGTTACCACGACGCCCGATCGTGTTACATCGAAAGACATGGAGCGGACATGCGCCGGGAAATCGCGTACCTCCTGATGGCCCTCGGAGTTACCGCCGGATCCACCATTGCCATCGCGGCGCCGGCCTCGGCGCACGGTTATGTGGCGTCCCCGCCGAGCCGGCAGGCCCTCTGCGCGTCGGGTGAGATGAAGGACTGCGGTCCGATCGAGTATGAGCCGCAGAGTGTCGAGGCCCCCAAGGGGTCGAACCGGTGTGACGGCGGGGTGGCGCAGTGGTCCGTGCTGTCCGACGATTCGCGTAACTGGCCCGTCCAGTCCGTGGGTACGTCCGTGACGTTCACATGGGTGCTGACCGTCCAGCACCGGACGGCGGATTTCGAGTACTTCGTCAACGGGACCCGGGTGGCCTCGTATGACGAGCACAACGAGGAGCCGGGCCCCGTGTCACACACCGTGGACTTGAGCCGGTTCCCGGGTCGGCAAACGGTGCTTGCCGTCTGGAACATCGGCGACACTGCCAACGCCTTCTACAACTGCATTGATCTCGATGTCAGCGGCGCTGACGGACCAGCGCCCGCCGACCCTGAGCAGCCGTCCCCGTCCTCGAACGCGGCCACTCAAACACCTGGTGCGCAATCTCCCGACGCGCAGGTGCTCGCGGCCGAACCGCCGACCGCTGCCGCGCCGGAGGACTTGTGGGCAGCGGATGTCTCATACCAGACCGGCGACGTCGTCACCTACGACGGCGCGAGATACCAGTGCCGCCAGTCTCACGTCTCCATCAACAGCTGGGAACCCTCGATCTGGACCCTCGCCCTGTGGCTGCCGCTGTGAGGGGTCGGCGCATCGCTGCCATTCTGATCTTCCCTCTGCTGATTGCCGGATGCGGTGCCGCACAGGGGCCGCCGGCAGGCACCACGACTGTCGCCGAGATCAAGGCAGGCGGCGAGCACAACGACACCGATGTGATGTTCCTGCAGATGCTGATTTTCCATCAACGCCAGGGCTTGGACATGGCCGGTACCGCAGCCGAGAGAGCAACCGGACCAGAGCTCAAAAATCTGATCAAGGCCGTACGGGCTACCGAGCAGAACGAGCTCACGATCATGCAGTCATGGCTCGGTGATTGGGGTGAGCCCACGGACGTGGACGCAGCGCCGAGCGCGCACACCGGCCACGGCGGCTTGCACGGCACCAACCCGGCCGACATCACCAGATTGCAGACAGTGGACGCGGCGCAGTTCGACGCCACTTTTCTCAACATGTTTCTGGCTCACCAGCACAACGCCATCGAACTGGCGCAGATGGAAATCGAGTCCGGCGCCAACCCACGGGCGAAGGAGTTCGCCGAGCGAGTTCGGCAGACAAGACATGGAGAAATCCGGCAGATGCTGCGGTTGACGACCGGCGACCATCAGTAGCACACTCTGAAGGCTTTTCACGGTCGGGATGCCGGATCAGCACGTCGAGCCGATTTGAAGCCGGGTCGGTATTTCCGTACGCCGGAGCCGGCCCGGCTCGCGCTCATCGGTTCCCCGCGCCGACGGTCTTGCCTGGGTTACGACCATCATCGCCGCGGCGATGAGGCCCATCAGCCTGGCATTGCCCTGTGACCTGGACGGCCTGACCCGCGGGACTGGCTGTCGAAGCTACCGTCCGGGGCCTGCTCCCTGGCCGTGTCGATAGCCGGTGGCAGCCGGTGGCATCGGTGCCCGCGGCGAGCCGTCAGGCCGCTGAACTGGACCAGAGGGCTGAACTGGGTAGGGGCGGCCGATTGCACTGGATACGCCCGCAGCCACGTGAACGCTCGGTGGCCATCCGATATATCCGGCACCACTGCCCTGATGGGGAGTCGCGACTGACCCGCCGTTCATACGGGAATCAAAGCCAGTGTACGAAGTACTGGGATACTGAGGGCTCTGTGAGTAATGGAAGTACACCCCCTGCTCGAATCCTCGCTGGTACGTGGGATCCATCTGAGGCTGAGAAGAGGCCATCGACCAGGCCGAGTTTCGCCCATCGCCGGACAACCCTGCCGATTGAACAACGGGGGACGGTAGAGGATCGGCGGTGGCCGGCGTTCTCATCACGGGCGTCGACAACGCTCGGCCAGCCGGCCATTGCCTTCCGTCCCATTCTGGTGCGCTGTGGTCGATCGAGCGGCGGTCCGCTAGATCCTTTTCGGCACTTACAATGTGGTGGATGTGTCGGTTGTTTGGATCCTCCTGCTGGGCGACGGCTTGGTAAACCTGAGCTGGAACAGTAAATGCCGCCAGCGCAGGAGGGATCGGCGGCAGATCACGCAAATTAGGCGCGATAAATCGATTGCGAGCGAATCCTTGATAGTCCTTGCCGTCCGCTAAAAACGTTCGGCACCCCTGGCGGTAGAGACTGATCAAGCCGTATGCGGACAAGGGAAGGGCCTTGGCCTCGCCGTCGGTCCACGAGTCGACTACACGCGCATATCTCGTGTTCATCGTACCGAGGACGACGACGGCATGATCAGCCGCATGGTGGTCGATGCGGTTGACAGCGATACCGGATTTGCCGAGCGCATGCACCGCACTTGTCAACACGGAATCTGCGTGCTCGTCGCAATTTCCGACTCCATACCGCTGGGCCAGGCTAGCCTTTAGCCCCGCCTCAACCAAGCGTTCAAAGTCCGCTTCAGCACCGCCGAGCTGATGCCCACCGCCATTATTCCTTTCCTCAATCCAGTCATCGTATGAATTATAGGCCGCATCAGCACCCACGTTTTTTAAATCGCGGATGCTACTGCCACCGCTCTGCCGAACGCCTCTCAAGGTATTGCTCGAGTAATGAATCTTCTGCCGTGTTTCAAGGATGATCTGGCGACCCTCTCTTTCCAGCATCTTCGCCATTTCATCCTCCTGCGCAGTCAACAACCTTACCGATTCCAGGAGATTGGACCCCCAAATGCCGTGGGCGACGATCTCGCGGTTGAAAGGTTCACGTTCCAGCAATTCGCTGAACCGGTGAGCGTGCGGCTCCGGCTCTTCGATGCTCTGATAGTTGCCGTCTCGGTATACTTCCTTGAGCTCCGAGAGCTCGCTCAAACTTCGCTGCAATTCTCTCCCGACCGGAGTATTCGAAGCCCTCGCTCCAGCGACAACATTGTCGAACGCCGACTGCCTCGATCTGATAGCTTGTGCAAGTCTCGCGTAGTACCCGACTTCGGATGTCAACAACAACGTTCCGCCCTCCCTCTTCCCTGCTGTTACGCTAAAGGAACGTGGCGGGAACGCCGCTGGTTCACTGAGCCTTTTCATCGGGACGATGCACGTCACGACGACGCAGCGCGAAAAGAGTTCCTGGGCAGGCCAGACAGGCGGAGTCCCAGTTGTGATGTCCGAGGACGTCGAACACGGACGCGATCGCGGCTGGCCTACCGGCGTGCCCGGCGCTCGTCGCCTTGACCGATCCAAAGTCCTTGATCAAGCATCAATACCGTTCTTCGACCGCATTCAGCCGCGTCATACCCGCCCGCCGCACGAGTCATCGGCTCCACTTCTGGTTGTCGGTGCCGGCGCAGTCCCAGAGTTGAAGTTTGGCACCGTTGAAAGCGTTCTTGTCGATCACATCGACGCATCTGTCCGCGGAGACGTTCACGAGGTCATGGGAGCTGTTGAGGGTGAAACGCTGGGCCGCGCCGCCGGTGCAGGTGCTGAGGATGATTTTGGTTCCGTTCTGGGTGTTTGCGCCTTGCGCGGTCATGCACCGGTTGAAGGCACGAATGGTGCCGTCCGAGTAGAGGGTCCAGGCTTGGTTGGGGCCACCGTTGCAGTCCCAGATCTGAAGCTGCGGATTGCTGCCATAGGCCCCGTCGGTGACATCGAGGCAGCGGCCGGTGGCGTGCTCGACGATGCTGCCTGCCCCGCTGACAGCTCTCACAGTGGCGGTCTGGGCCGGCGGCGGCTTGATCGCCGCGGGCTTGGTGGGAGTGCTGTCACTCGTCCCTGGCTTGGATGCCGGCGGCTTGCCGTTGGAGGTGGTGCCGCCGGCCGCGGGAGAAGCCTGGGGACCCTTCACCGGCTGTGCGGGGCCGGCCGCCAGCAACGACGAGTCTCGCGGAGAAGCGCCCGACGGCGCCGGACGAGCTGAAGGCCCGTTCGAACGCGTGACGGGATCGGACGAGGTTGACGGGCTCGCGCTCAGCCGGTTGTCGCCCTGATAGACCGCGGCATAGGTGTCGACCTGGGCGACGAGCTGACGAAGGTCGGCGGAGTCCGGCATCTTCCCTTCTCGTTTGACGGCATCCGGGCCACGGCGAAATGCCGCGAGCGCGAGGTCGTACGGGTCCGAACCGAGATCCTTGAATTCGTCGACCAGGGTGCACATCACAGCGCCGAGAGCAGCGATCGCCGCCTGCGGTTCCTGCGGGGAGGCGCCCGGCGCGGCTGGGGCGTACTGCTTCCAGATGGACGGCAGGAACTGGGCGATGCCCTGGCCGCCGTCCGGACCGGTGAGACGGGGGTCGAATCCCGACGCCGCCATCAACTGACCGGCCACCCGAGCGGGAGTCACCGCCCCACACCGTCGACCCGCCGCCGAGACTGCGGCGACATACTCCGGAGGCACCTTCTTGGCTTTCGCCCCGGCGTCGCCCAATTCGGAGGACTCGTCAGGCGCGGGAGCCAGTCCCGGTTGCCGTGCATACCATTCGGCATAGGCCGAGACGCGCATGACGTACGAACGTGCCTCTTCCGGGACACCGCCAGCGGCGCGGACGCTGTCCAGCCCGGTCTCGTGGGCGGCCAGGGCCAGCTGCCATTCGTCACCGTCGAGACCGGCAGCTCGAACCTGACCGGACAGGTCGCACATGTGACGAGCCAACGCGACGACTGCAACGCCGGGATCGGTACGCTCCGACGATTCCGATGGACGCCATGCCTGCCACACTTCATCCGACAGCCCGGCTATATCGCGCAGTGAGCCCTCGTTCTCCCCGTCCAGTTCGAACCTGGACGCCTCCATCACCTGCGCGGCCAGTCTGGCTGGGGTCAGTGTGGGGCAGGACTGCGCAGCCGCCGGGATGGTCTGCATCAACCTGCCCGGAACCGGCACCCCTTGCCCGTCCTCGCGTGGGCCGTCATGGCTCGTCATCCGTAAGGAGATTACGAATGTAGCGGCCAAGGCCACAACACCCACGGCGACTGCCGCGATTACAGCACGGGGCCCGAACCTGCCACCGAACATGCGAGGACGCCTCCTGAACTGACGGATCGCACCGTCCGGTGCGGACACTGCCACTGACGACGAGACCGGCCATTTGTTCAGAAAGGGCCGGGATGATGTGCGTCATGCGAGGAACGCGCGTACGTCTGAACGCGGCCGCACGCGCACCGTCGTATCAGGTGGGTGGTGGCCGTCCCCCGTTCAGGCCGCCACCCACCCAAAGGCCCAGCACGATCAGTTGCTTCGGCCGTGTCGCCATTTCTGATTGGCCCCACCGGTGCACTGCCAGATCTGCAGGGGCGCACCGTCGGCTTTGATCCAGTCACGGACGTCGACGCACTTACCGGACTGCGCATGGACCAGATCGCGGTTGTCGTTGAGGACAAATTGCTGTGCCTCGCCGCCGCTGCATGTCGCGAGCCGCACGACAGTGCCGTCTACCGTGGATGCGCCGGGGACGTCCAGACACTGGCCGAGTACGCGAACCGTGCCGTCGCCGGGAAGGCTCCATGCTTGCGCGGCGGTACCGTCGCACCGCTGCATCGTCAGTTGCGCCTCGTCCGCGCCGACGGCCCTCTGACCGTCGATGCAGCGGTCGCCGTACCCAGCGATGGGGTCGCCGCCGGCGACAGCAGCGGCAGTGGCGGCGTCGTTGCCCGGAGCGGTCCAGACTCGGACGTAGTCGACCAGCAGCCGCTGGGGAAACAGCGTGCTACTGGTCGGGCTGCCGGGCCAGCTGCCACCCACTGCCAAATTAAGGATCATGAAAAATGGATGGTCGAACACCCATTTGCCTCCCCGGATGTCGGCGAGGGTCTTTTGCGCATATTTAACTCCGTCGACGTACCAGCTGATCGCCTCCGGCGCCCAATCCACCCCGAAGGTATGGAAGTCGTCTGTGAAGGCGCCGCTCTGGAGCACGTAGCGGGAACTGACGGCGTTACCGCCGGAATAACCGGGGCCGTGCAGCGTGCCGTGGACATCGCGTGGTTCGCGGCCGATGTTCTCCATGATGTCGATCTCGCCTCGGTCCGGCCACGTCGTGCCGCCGAGCATCCAGAACGCCGGCCACAGACCCTGTCCGCTCGGCAACTTCATACGTGCTTCGAACCGGCCGTACTTCTGCTCGTGCAGGCCTGCGGTGAGAAGTCGCGCGGAGGTGTACTGACAACGCCCGTAATGACATTGCAGATCGACGGGATTCTCCTGTCGGGCGGTGATCACGAGATTGCCCTCGCCGTCCATCGCAGCGTTGCGGCCACTGTCGGTGTAGTACTGCAACTCGTTGTTGCCCCATCCGCCACCGCCGATGTCGTACCGCCATTTGCTCCGGTCCGGAAGGGTGCCGGCGGGCTCGTCGAACTCGTCACCCCACGCGAGGGAGAGCGGCTGTTGTTCGGCTCTGGCGGTGGACGGTGAGGGCCCGAGGACAGCGAAGCCGGTGACCAGACTCAAACCGAGTAGCGCGATGGCCACTGCGGCTCGTTGCCTGCCCAGGTGAAGCTTCAACGGGGACTTCCCTTCGTGGAGAGAGCGATGGTGGATTGGACGAATGCGGCCAGGCGCAGCACCGCTTTCGGCACCTGGCGCGTTTCATCGCCGATGCGCCATGACTCGATCCAGGGCACGCTCCAGACCGGGGCGACCGATCGCAGAACCCGGATTCGGCGAGTCAACGCTCGCGGCAACGAACCCGGGGCGTCCGCCACCAGGACCAGCCCAAACAGTTCCATACCCGGCGGGTGCCGACCCTCTCGCAGAGCGCCCAGCGCTCGCGCAGCCGATTGGAGTCCGCCGTGGTGGGTACGAGCAACGAGCAGGATCCGGGCGGGTTCCGCGCGCTTTTCATCAGGCCACCGGCATCCGAGGTCGTCACCGCCAAGGGCGGCGGCAAGGGTGCTGGCTCCGGCTCCCCCATGGGCGGCGACCCAGCTCAGGCCGGTACGCGACAACGCCGGGACGCGCGCGGTCACAGTGCCGGCCGTGGTCGGCGTTTCTCTCATGGTGCTACCTCCCTGCTGAGTCGATCCACGACCGGGGACGGTCCGCGTACTGCGGTGGCGGTCCAGCCGGCAATGAGTCGGACCCGCTGTCGGTCCAGTGGGAGTTGCCGCCGCCGCCACCGACGGCCACCGCGATGGGCGGGAGAGCCGTAGTCTCCGGGCCGTCGAACGGATCATGCGCGGACCGCCATACGCGGCGCAGACGCCGAACGAGCAGAATCGCGGCGCCCAGGGTGAGTACGAAGACGCCGAAGAGCAGCAACGCGCCCGCGTTGACAAGTGCGGGCTCGTCATGCCGGCTCGTACTCGGCAGTCTCGGTCTCTGATCGGCTGGAGGATCTTGTGCCACAGCCGCACTGAGGTTGATCATTCCCCAGACGTGGCCGCGTCCGGGTGGCGAGCCGTCGCCGACGAGATCCGCGGTAGCCATGATCCGATCGCAGATCTGTTCAGCCGTCAGATTCGGGTAGGCGGCGCGCACCAAGGCCGCTACACCTGCCGCATAGGCGACCGCGACGTGACCGGCACCCCCGGCGTCAGGGGCGATGACGTCGGACTCCTCCTTCGCGCGGCCGGCGTCGGTCTTCGCGCCGAGGCCTGCCCGGGCCACTCGGAGGAGCCCGAGCTGCCGGGTCGCTCCAGCGCCGACGACAACGACAGCGCCTTTTCTGACGGCCTCGGCCACAGCCTCTTTGAATCCGGGCTGCGCGGGGTTCACGGTCGGGCCGAGCGCTACGACAGTCGCGCCCGCGGCTGTCGCCTCCTTGAGCGCGGTCACCTGGCTCGCGGCCGTCGTCGTGGATCCGGTGGAGGTCATCCGGATGAGGCGAATGGTGGCGTCCGGAGCGATCCCACCGGTCTTGACGTTGCTCGTCTTGCGGCCGGCGATCACTTTCGCCATGCCGGTATCGGTGCCGAGGCAAGCGTTGTCGATCACGGCGACGACTTGTCCGGCGCCGTTGGTACGCGGGCGGCCGCCGCTGACGCCGGCTGTCGGCGCGGTCGGGTTCGGTCTCGGCAGTGCGGCCGGTGCCGTGCAGTCCCGCTTGACCACCTGTGGTGCGGTTGAAGAGACGGGTGGAGGAACGCCGTGCTCGACACCGTCACCGGCCGCGTCCCACGGCAGGAGGAGGACCCATCCCTGGCGCAGACCCAGCGCGTCGCTCAGCACTCCTCCGCCCGGCTGCTTACGGCCGGCGTTGAGCCGCAGGATCTCGACGAAACGGCGTTCGTCACCGAGGAACTGGGCCGCGATCTCATAGAGAGTCTCGGGCTTGCCCTGGTAGGAGGTGCGCACGATGTAGTACTTGGTGGAGTTCGGTTCGTCGGCGGCTGCCGGCGCTGGTGCGGCGCCGACCGTGACCAGCACTGCCGCTAACGCGAGGAGCAGTGTTCTTACCAGCGATCGTCTCATCGGATGCAACGCGCTGTCTCAGTCACGTGTTTCCCCGAAGAATCCTCGCGTGGTCAACGCCCCGCGCAGGGCGCGGAGCGCGTGAAAGGTTCGAGACTTCACGGTGCCTTCGGGCACATCCAGGACCTGGGCCGCCTCGGCGACGGAATGTTCCTCGTAGTAGACCTCCACCAGGGCGGAACGAAGCCGCTCCGGCAGCGCGGCGATCGCGTCGCGGATCTCCCGCCCGTCGATCATCCGTTCGATGTCGTCGCGTCCCGTCGCGATCTCAGGGGTGTGCTCGTTCGACGTTTCCGCGGGACGTGCCTGAACGGCTCGGACATGATCGATGACAATGCGCCGGGCGACGGTGCACAGCCATCCCCGGCTCCAGCGTCCATCATCCTTGCGAGCATCAGGATTACGCCAGGCGCGCACCATCGTCTCTTGGACGACATCTTCCGCCCAATGCACGTCTCCCCCGGTCAGCCGCGTGACGTAGGCAAGCAGCACCGGCCGGTGCACCTGTTGCAGATGCTGCATCGCCGCGTCCGGGCCTTCGGCTGGAGCGTCATGGTCTTTGACAGAATCAGGAGAGTTTTCTGCCGGAATCTGATCGGCGGCTTTCGATTCTTTTGTCACGCGCTGTGCCGCCGCGCTGATGCCATCACCAAGAGGATCGGGACCACTCACACAGGATGAGACGCAGCCCTCGGTAACGAGTTCATCGGCGGAAGTCCACTTTGGGCTTCGCCACTCCCTCTATTGGCTTCGGCGTATGAGTGCTCGGCTTCAAGAGGGTCGCTGATGGTGAAGTGGCACCGATAGCTCGGCCTGGGTGGCGGGCTGCACCACCAGGACCGATGCCACAGCGGACAGGCGTTGAGCGATCCGGCCGGCAGATTGCCGTTGCGCGCTCGTCGCCGTCCAACGCGTCACCGGAACACTACGCCCGTCCGTTGTCACAGCGAAGAGGATGTAGCTTGCCCCTGGTCGCGTGCCGTCGACATCGGACTGGATGAGTAGGCCCTCGGAGTCCTCGACAGCCACGACGGACATCTCGATGCCATGGGCCTCGCCGGTGGCGCTGGCCGTCGTGGCGGGTGAGGCCGCGTCCAGGATTCCTCGAACAAGCGTCACCGCTGACAGTGTCATGACAGTGACCGCCGCGAGGAGCAAAAGCGCGGTGGGGGCGGCCGAGCGCATGCGGTTCTCGCGAGCCGGCCGCCAGGACAGGGCCGGGATGTCGTCGATGCGCCGCTTACCAGACAGCACCAGCGTGCGTTTCGCTGATCCTTCGCCGCTCCGCCGGTCGGGCGAAGGGTCGTCATCCCAGCCGCCGAAAGCCGGCTCGGGACTGAATTTCTCGAAGGCGGCGCTGGGTGGTCCCGTACGGTGAAGAGGACCGAAGTCATCGATAAGCGACCGGCGGTCCTCCTCGTCGGGGAGAGCCAGCGCCGCGGCCACTTCAATGATCTCTTTGGTGGCCGCTCGGCACAGGTCGCAGCCGTTCAGGTGAGTTTGAACGTCAAGGTTCTCCTCCGCCGAGAGGGAGTCCAGGTAGTAGGCGCCCAACGACTCGACGACGTGTTTGTCTCCAGGGCTCAATGATTCGCTCGTCCCTGGCCAAGGTCGCGGCGCGGTCGGACCGGAGCCGCTTTGGCCGGACCAGGCGCCGTCTGTGCCGACGGCGCCGGCATCTCGGCAGCTCTCTGGCTCAAGGCGTTGAAGACCTCCGGCTCGAGCGGCCGCACGCTGCCTTCTGGTGTCTGTTGCGCGTCGAGGTGCGTGGACACCGCTTCCTTCAGCATCTCGCGCGCGTGCGCCATCAGACCACGCGGGTCCTTGTTCGCGATCTCTTCCAGAGCCCTGGTCAACGGCGACGAGGACCCGCTCATCTCGCTGTCGAGCCTCTTCACTTCCTCGAATTCCTTCATCCGTGCGCCGATCGACGGGGCCATCTCGTCGATGACATCTGCGTAGATCCGCGGCGCGTGAGCAGCGAAAACGCTGATGACCGTCCGGGCCTCCCGCTCCGTGAGTTCGAACTGGGGCATGCCGGTTCCTTCCTTATGCTGACGGGGCTGGCGGGAGAGGCGCAACGACCGGGATTTGTTTGTCGCGGTGGCTACCGGACTTGCAGCCGGCGAACGGGCCGGACGGGTCACGCAAGGAGCTCATCGCAACGTCGAGATGGTCACGCATCCACAAGGATATCGATTGCATGCCCTGGCCCGGCGAACTCGCATCTTGCCAGGCCAGCCACAACGCGTCGAGCCGCGCCACCGCCTCCGCATGCGCCCACCACTGCGGGCACCAGGGCGCCGTGGTCGTGACCTCACGCCCGAATACCGGCAGGAGCAGGCCTTCGACCCACACGGCGAGGCGTCGAAGCTCTTCGGTGAATTCGGGGCCGGCCATGAACAAGATGAACGGCGAGGGTGGTTTCGGCGGAGTTGCCGGCTCGTCGCCCGAGGATCTTGAGGTCTTCGCCTCTTCGGTGGACGTTGCTGGCTCTTTGATCGGTTCAGACACTGTCATTCCCATCGTGGGCTCAGAGAGGGAAGGGTCCGCGACCGAGGTCGAATTGGTCGGCGGCAGAAGCAGTAGCGGTCTTGGCGGCGTTGGCGGCGGCCGCGCGCTCGGCGATACCGCGTTCTTCCAGCTTGGCGGCGGCCGAGATGGGACCCGCGTCGGCTTCCTTGTACCAGGGGCGCAGACGGATGAGGGCCGGCCGAACTCCGGTCGCGAGAAGTAGAGCGGTGCCCTTCGGCAAGGCACGGATCTTGTCGGCCGGCAGAATCTGTTCCTGCCGGAAGGACGTCGAATGCGACTTGCCATCGCGTCCGCGGGAAACACTGACGGTCTTCACATCGTGCTGGCCGACCAGGCGGGCGACCTTGTCGACGAAATCGGCGTCGTCGAGGCCCGCGCCCAGCAGCTTGATGGTGGCCGCGCCCCAGAGTGCGTCCATGCCGGCCTCGCCCCAGACCCGTGCGCCCTGCTTGTAGCTCTGCAACAGGGTGACGACATTGATACCGCGAGATCCCAGGTGGCTGTAAAGGTCCGGCAGATCGGAGATGCGGCAGACGTTCGCCGCCTCGTCGAGTACCGCGGTCATCGGCGGGTCGAGGCGACCGCCCATGCCCTCGGCCGCCATGACCCCCGCCCGCATGGTGGTGTCGGCCAGCCCGGCGATGACGCCGGCTGCGGAGCCACCGCCGTCCTTGGACAGCAGATACAGGGTGTCCTGGGTAAGGACGTGCCGCTCGGGTATGAACTCCGGTACCCGGTGATCCGGCGTGACCCACGCCGCGATGTCGGGGTCGAGCAGGCAGGACACACACTGGCGCGCGGTCTCGTAGATTCCGTCCCGGGTCTGCACCGCGCCGCGAATCGTGCCTTGGAGCTGTTCGGCCATGGCGTCCAGCCCGACGTCGCGAAGCAGGTCGATGGGGGCACGATCGCCGGGGTCCGCCAGCCACCCGAGCATCCCGGTCACCGGTACGCCGTTACGGGCGGCGGCGAGGAACAGCGCGGTCAGCGTGTTCTGCGCCGCCGAGATCCAGAAGTCTTTCTTGGAACTGTCATCGTTCACCGAAGCGACGAAGTGACCCGCCATCCGCCGCGCCCCTTCCACGGTCACGCAGGACGACAGGATGTCCCACCACATCGCGCGTTCGGTGTGCGCGATGCCCTGAGGATCAAAGGTCCACACCGTGCCGACCTTCTCCCGCTGCGCTTTGGTGACGGCGAACACGTCCGACTTGTTCGACGTCAGCAGCACCGAACCTTGCGCGCGAAGCACCCGCGGAACAGCGACTCCCGTCGACTTACCGGCCCGTGGCGCCATCAGATCGAGCTCGACATCCTCGAACGAGGAGCGCAATTCCGGTCCGGACGGGTGCAGGTCACCGAGAAGATTGCCGGTCTGATCGGCCGTCGGTTTCCGCACGCCCTTCAGAGACGGGCGCAGGCCACGGGCACGCTGGACGACCGCGTCCCGTCCGAATGCCGCGAGATCGCGCGGAGTGGCCAGGCCGCTGGGGCGCTTGTGCCGAGAGCGCAGCACGGCAGTGACGAGGCCGGCCAGGAACGCGAAGAACAGGGTTACCAGCGCGATTCCCACATACACAGCCCATGCACTGATGCCAGGCCACAGCGCGGTGGGCCCGGCATCGACCATCAGCTGCACCGAACTCATGGTGATCGGTGGCGGCCGCCAGCCGCCACCGATCACGGCGGCGCCGACGGTCCCGCCGAGAAACACGGTGCCGCAGGCCGCGCCCCCAGCGGCGACCAGCACGAGAACGGTCACGCCGGCCTCGTTTCCGGACCCGCCGCTCATGACCGCACCTGCGCTGGTCCGCTCCGCGTCCACCGGGTGTTCGTGTCGTGCAGGTGCCGCTCGGTGTCGGTGATGGCCATCCGGATCGGAATCCCTGGGCGCCCGCCGACCTTGATCAGGAAATTGCCGCGGCCAGGGGGCTCGTCGTGCACTCCGGTACTGGCCCAGCCCGGCGGAGACGACCAGGACGAAACCATGTCGATCTCACGACGTGACAGTCCCACGATGCGGCCGAGCTCCTCCATCTCCGTACGGGGCAGGCCCGCGCAGACCACCATCCCGGCCCGTTCGACGAAACCGCGGGCCTTGGCCCGGTCGGCGTCGGTTCCGACGGACTCGGCGTCCTTCAGGGTGTGCGTGATCTTCGCGTCGCCCAAGCCCAGCGATCGGTTGAGCCGCGTGAGCGCGTCGATGCGGTCGACGATGCCGGATGCCGCGCGCAGAGGCCGCCACAGCTCGTCCAGAACGGTGAAGAACCATCGCCGGGGAGTGATGCCGGCATCCGCGAGAGCGTGCACCGCGGCCACCGTTCCCAAGCCGTCGGACCAGGCCGCCAGCATGGCCGCGGCCGTCAGTTGCGTGTCGGACTCCCCGATCCGGGAAATGTCGATGCAGACCGCCGGCGCGTCGGCGTTGATGTGCGTCGAGGTCTCGGAGGAGAACGTATCGCCGAGCGGACCGTCGAGGATGCCGAGCAGGGTCCGGTGCAGCGGGTCGACCGCCTCGCGGTAGCGATCGTCGTGTCCCCGATCCAGGGTCACCGCACGAACCGGCTCGGGCCCCTCGGCGAGCGCCTCGACCAGATCGGGCAGCACGATCGACTGGCCCTCCGGTGTTCGTTCACGCACGTGCCTGAGGCAGGCGGACAGCACCGACTGTTCGTGGTCGTTGATCGGCTGACCACGCACAATAGTGAGCAGAGCGGCCAGCATGTTGAGCACCCGGCCATGTGTCTCCGCGGCCAGCGCTTCGCCAGCCCGGCCGCCGATACGGCGCGCCGCCGCACCCATCGCGCCCGGATCGAGAACGTTGATCCCGCCCACACCTCGGCCGATCGAGATGACCTGACCGCCCAGGGCACGAACGGTGTCCGCGTAATCCGGTTTGAGGTCGCCGAGGACCAACGGTGTCACACCCTGCGCGGCCAGCCCGATCAGCATCCGGTTCACCAGGGTGGACTTTCCGAGGCCGGGCATGCCGAGCATGAACAGCGACGGATTGGAGATGTAGCGCGCTCGCATGAACCACGACAGCGGGTCTCCGCAGACGGTGGCTCCGGTCACCAGGTGCTGCCCGAGCGGGACACCACTCATCGGTGCACCGGAGCCGGCCGAGAACGGCCACAGCCCACACGCTTGAACGCTGGTCGCACGCCACATCGTCGGCGGGTCGAGGTAGCCGACACGGCCACTGCTCGTACCCGCTGATCCTCCGCCCTGAATCCTGGAGCCCGCGGGCTGCCTCAGGACCAGGTCCTCGGTCGCGGGCACCTGCTCCGGCATGGCGTCCAGCGCTGTCCGCGGTCCTGAGGCACCCCTACGCCACCCGGCTCCCAACCGGAACTGCCCGGTCGAAGACGCGGATTTCACAATGCCTCCTGGAATTCGTACGGAATGAGCGTGTGCTCCCAGGGAAGAATTCCCGCCGGGAGCGAGCAGGCGAACGCGGCGGCCTGCACGCGGTTGGCCGGCCGCATCGACAGACGAGAACCCGCGATCAGGTTGCGGACCGTGACATTGGCATCCACCAACTCGGCCGCCGTGTCAACGGTGACGGTCAGCAGCAACGAGAACTCGACAAGACCGGCGCCGGCGGCCTCCTCCGCGGCAGTCTGCTCGGCCGCGGACACTTCCGCGGCCGCTCGAGCCCGCACCAGACCGCGACCCGAGGTCGCCATGAACTGAGCGTTGCGGCGGTCGGCCTCGACGATCCGGGCCGAGGTCGCCGGGTCGATCGGCCGGTAGATCAGAGCAACCCGCTTGCGGCGCGTACCCGGAGCCGCTTCCAGAACGGTGCGCAGCACGCCCGAACCCACCGTTCCGCGCGGTGCCATCGTCAGCATCCACGTCCGCGAGACGCCTGAGTCGTGGGCGTATGCCTCCACCGATTCCACCGACGCCGCCGGGCCGGCGTCTTCCCACGCCAAGGCCGTGCCGCCGTAGGCCGCCCGCGCCTCCAAGACCTCAGCCGCCACCGCGGGGTCGTACGCCACGCGGATGACTTCGGCGATGCGCTCGGCCGACAGTGGCTCCGCCGAGCCTCCCCCCGCGCCGACCAGGCCTCCGCACAGCCCGGGTATCCGGACTGCCAGGTCGGCGATGACATCCTCCAGCTTGTGCTTCGTACCACCCGGAGCGGCGTAGGTGAGAGTCACGTAGGTGTGCATCTCGGAGGAGGCGGCCGGATAGCGGTTCACGATCTCCTCCATCACGGCGCGGGCGACATCGGGGGCGTCCGGGGACAGGCGCGGCAGCACCTCGGCGGCCAGCGTCATACCGGAATCCGGCGCCGTTTCCACGACGACCGACGCCCCACGCAGGTTCGGCTCGTGCGAGAGCCGCGCCAGCCAGTCGCCCCACATCGCCACCCAGACGTCGACCTGTTCCTGGTCGACAAGCCCGCCACCGTCCGGTACGCACTCGAGGACAACCGTGAAGCGGTTTCGGCTGCGGTGATGCAAGACGCCGAACGGCCGATCGAACGCATCGAGCCCCTCCCCCACGGTCACCTTGCTCAGAAGCCCGGGCGGAGCGAAACGGCCGCCCGGCCGCTGAGACAGCGGACCGGAGACGTAGAAGTTCTCGCCGTGCGCGACGCGCCTGCGCCATCCGAGCCGGACGGTAAGGATTTGATACAGATTCCGGCCGTCCTCGGTGCGCACAGCCAACGGTCCGATCATGACCACGATGGGCATCAGCACCACCAGAGCGGCGGTCAACGAGATCAGGGAAGCCAGCAACACCGCGACGATGCCGCCGAACGCGCCAATCGTGCCGATCAGGCCCAATGGCCCCAGACCTGACCGGCGTGGACGCCGCCAATTGCCGTAGGTCCTCTGCGAGACATTCTCACCCGACATTGTTGCCTTTCGTTCCGACGCCGCGACGGCTTGCTGTCAATGCCACGTCAGTGCTCGTCTCCGCGACCGCCCGACACCGCGCCGGAGGCCACGTTGGTGGCGTGCTTGACCGTGCTGTTTCCCGCTTTTGCGAGCAGCTGCGCGGCACCGCCCAGAGCACCGCCGACCCCCCGGGCCGCGCCGGCTGCCGCCCGGCCACCCATACCGCTCTTCCCGGACGCACCGCCATTGGATGCCGGCGCACCGCCTTTGGAGGTCGGCGCGCCACTCGGGCGGGAACGGCCTGCGCTCCCCGACCGGCCGCCGCCCGATATCGACCGCCCGGCGGCGGTCAGGACAGAACCGGTCGCACCGGCCGCCGAGGAGGCGGCCGACGCGGCCCCGTCGGACGAGCCGAGCGCCGCAGCCGCGGGGACGACCAGACGAAGCAGACCGGGCAACGCCACAGCGGACAGCAGAAGAACCCCGCAGCCGGCGATCTTCTGCTGCGTGGCGTTGTTGCCGCTGTAGCCGATCATCGTTGTCCCGACGTACAGGATCAGGCCGACCGCGGGTTTGTAGATCAGCCAAGCGGCGAGCCACGCGATGTGCTTGCGCCACCACGACGACCCCCAGTTGGTCATCGAGGCGGAGGCCGCCATGGGCAGCGTCCCGACGAGCAGGACCATCACTCCGAGCCGGATGTAGAGCAGGATGATGTGGATGATGCCGGAGATGATCAACAGCAACCCGATGATGATCAGCAGGAAGGTCGCGATGCCGCCGTTGTCGCAACTCGCGATGCTTTGCAGCTGCCTCTGAACACCCGCCTCGTACAGATGAGTGGTGTACGTGTCGGAGAGAAGAGCAAGCTGGCCTATGACAAACGTTCCCGCTCCGGCGGTCACCATGAGCCGCAGAAGGCCCTTGATCGCTATCATTCCGGCTTCGCTACGCATTTCCAAAGCCATGCGAACCGCCGCGAACAACAACGAGGCAACGGCGATGGTCACCACCAGCCAATTGGTCTGCAAACCAATTTTGTGGTTCATCTCGCCGTCAGGCGACAGGGTCGGAACCTTCTGCGCGAAGAGACTGGCGGCCGCATTCATGATGGACGAGGCGATTTTTCGGAGGATACCGTCGATGCCGCTGTCGAGCAGTTCGGCAAATCCGCCGAAAGCACCGAAGTAGATGGCATCACCGTTACTGCAATCCGGCACGTCAATTTCCCCACAGTATGAAGCCGGCGGGATCCGCAACCGGAGTCAACGGCGAATACAGGTTACCCGTCTCAGCAGGCTCGATCTTCCAATCACCACCGGACCATGCCATTCGGTAGTCCGTGGCGGCATAACCGATGGCACCGGCCCGGATCAGAAGACGAATCGTTGCCGCCTCACCCGAGTAGAACAGCAGCGAGAACCCCGCGATGGAACTCGTGGTGTTGCGCACCGGCGGATCCACGATCGACGAACGCATCGCAACGAAGAGTTCGCGACCCGTGCTCGGCACCACCTGTTGATCGACGATGGTGCGCCAATCGGTGCCACTGAGTTGCCGCGGAATCACGTGGGCAGCCATGATGGCACCGGTGGGCGTGTGCGCGAAACACCACAACATCGACCCATGCGTGCGGCGCGGTCCGGCCGAGGTGGACAACGGCACTGGCGCGCCGTTCAACTGCCGCCATGTGATGTCCTCCGGCGGCCGTACGGGCGCATCCTGCCGGCGGTCGTCGCTGCGGCAACCGACCGGCCGAGCACCCTCCAAGGGTGCGCCCTCGCTGAGCGGACCGCGCGCCGCAATCGATTGCGTCGGCGCGGGTTCCGTATCTATGAAGGCCACGACTACGGCGGCGACCAGCACCATCCCGAAAAACGCGGCGGAGACCTGCCATCCTCGTTGTTGCCAGAACGGCCGTGCGTCGACGTCGCGAGTGAGCCGCCACCGGCGCCTCATAGCGGCCTCCATTCGGAATGAAATCGAGCAGAAACGGGTCTACTTCAGCTGAAGAAGAACTGGACCAGCGGTCCGGCGGTGGCCACCAGGACACAGCCGCCCAGAACCAGGCCAAGTTGGCCCATGTGCTCTGAGCTGTCACCTCGCTTATGGGCAATTGCCATCTTGGCGCCTGTGATGAGCACACCGGCGACCCCTGCCGCCGTACCGGCCCAGGCGATCAAGCCCAACCCCGTCGTCACCAGGGTGGCCAACTGCTCCGGAGCTTTGCCACCCTTCTGTGGCTGCGGGACTTCGACCTGAGGAAACAGCAGGAAGACCATTTTTGTAAGTTCTTGAAGAGACATTCAGTGCTCTTTCGTCGGCGCCGCCGCGTCCACGATCACGTTACGGCAGGGGTATGTTCAAGAATTGGATGATCGGCCCCGCTGTCATCGACAAGAAACAAGCAGTCAGGATCAAAAAGGCACGTTTCATGGTTACCGCACCGAACCCGATCTCGCCACGGCGTAGCTGAAGTGCCAAATCTGATCCAACGATGAGAACGCCGCCGACACCGGCAGCCGTGACGCACCAGGCAAGGAGATTGAGCAGATTCAGGTCTGCCCTGCTACCCTTTGTTTCGCCCGGCTGGGCGCGATTCGTAGCCATTGCGGGGTTGAACGGCGCGATGGACGGCGCCGGCGGAGCAACGTTCTTCTTCTCGATGTGCTGACATTCCAATTTTCCGCCCTGGACCGTGCCTGAAAACGTGCACCATGTCCTTCCGGTGACGTCGTAACCCTGCTTACTCGGTCCCAAACCGATCTTGAAATCGACGTACAAGCTGCCGTCCGGTGGAGGGTCGACGCTGAGCGTGGCCTTCTGCCCGACCAGAAGGCCGCTCCGGCAATGAATGGCACCGCCGCGGCCGCCCCGGTCGAGCAAACCCTCATTGCCGCCATCCGACCAGGACACGGAGGCACTGTTTCGCAGGCACACTCTCTCGACGGTGTATGCCCCTTTGCTGTGAAAGTCGACCGACACCAGCCCCGCCGGAGCAGAGGCTGCGGGCGAGTCCGCAGGAGAAGGGGACACGGGAGCCCGGGCAGGCCGGGACGCGTGGCCGGTCTGGTGCGGTGCCGCCGACGCTGTGCTCGACAACCCGAACGCCAGCAGGCCGACAACGGCAGCCACCGACACCACAGCCGAGATATAGCGTGGTGGCCGAAGGCACGCTCGGACAGCCGCATACATGACCTACCTCCGTTTCTGCTCAAATGTGTTCTGCCGGAGCTCTTCAGGCGAACGACGCGCACCCTCGCGACTCTTACAGAACGGACCGGACCGGACCTCGGTTCACGGATTCTGAAATTTCCTGGACCGGCGTGCGGCGGTCTTGATCACGTTTCTGTTCAGGTGGACTGCCGACGACCGCGGAATACGGGCCGAGGCGGCAACAGATTGGCTGACAATGCGAATGAACCAAGGCCGGCTTCTTCCGTCAGTCCTGGCAAACCCGGACAACACATGAACGCGAGGAGCCCGTGGCCGGAGGCAGCGCAGATCAGAATTCAGGCCAGTCAGGTTCCAAGCCGCCGGACCCCACCCAAACGACGATCAGCATCGTGGTTTCACTGGTGGCTCTTCTTCCGTTCATCCTCTTGGCCATCCTCGCGGTAGTCTTCATCGCGGTGATCATCGCCGCCGTCAGCTCGTCGCAGGGCGGCCCAGGTGCCCCCGGAAGCAGCTCCGCCCCAGCGGCGGGAGGGAACGTCGCCAATCTGAGCGCGGCTCAGTTCGAGCAGATGTTTCCTGCCCGGAGCCCGTTTTACACCTATCAAGGATTGACGACGGCGATGGCGCACTACCCCGCATTCGCAACAACCGGCGACGAAACGTCACGGAAGCGTGAGCTCGCCGCTTTCCTGGCCAATGTCAATCGTGAGAGCGGTGGCCTCATCTACGTCGAAGAACTCAACCGCTCCGTGTGGGGAAACTATTGCGATGCCGGTCAACCGTACGGTTGCCCCGCCGGGCAGACCGCTTACCACGGGCGTGGCCCCATTCAGCTGTCCTGGAACACCAACTACCATAGCGCCGGCCAAGCCCTCAACATCGACCTGCTCAACAATCCCGATCTCGTGAAGAACGATCCTGCAATAGCCTGGCAGACAGCGCTCTGGTTCTGGATGACACAGCAGGGCGCGGGCACCGCGACGCCACATGACAGCATGACCAAGGGGGCCGGGTTCGGGGAGACCATCCGCAGCGTCAACGGCATTCTCGAGTGCAACGGCGGCAGCCCCGAAGCCGTGCGCAGCCGCATCGACGCTTACGTGCGCTTCGCAGCGATTCTTGGAGTCACACCGGACCCTCGACAAAGCTGCTAAGAGCACAAGGGAGCGGCGAGGCAGGTCCTTCGTTCTGGCCGAAGGGCTGCAGGGACTGCCGCAGGCGCACCGGGCCGGCAGATACTGCTCGCTCCGGCGCATCCACGCAACTGCAACACGCGCAGCGGCCTCGCCGCCGGCTTCGAGGGTGGCGCGCGATCGTAGTCGGTCAGCCGCGGGGCACGGTCCGTCAAACTATTGCGTAAACGACTGCCCGGACGCTTGAGGACGGCGTGGTCGACCAGGACTCGAAGACCGACTATCGTCATAGCCGGCTGTCCTCGGTTCAGGTTGGATGTTAGTCGCGGCTCGGCCGCTATCCACGTTGGCGGCAGAGCGGATGCTTTCCTGTCCCCAGTCTGCGATCGTTACCGGTGTACCAGGACGGCTTAAGTCGGGAGACGGTTGGCCGCTCTGATAACGGGCGGCTTGTGCGCCTTGGACATGGTCTGCACGGCGAGCAACCGGCGCCGGGGGTGCCGGCATGGACCAAGAAGGTACAGGCATAGTTCGACGCTGATCCGGGACTTGCACCTGAGCATAATTTTGGCGCGCCGTCGGCAACGGCGCGCCGCTCCGGTGAGGGAATTCAGTCATGATGTGGCGCAGATTTGTGAACTCTTCCCGATTCTTCTGGTCATAGAACATCTTCATCATAATCGGATGCGAATTGATCAGGCTGTCAGCGAAGTCACGCATTTCAGACTTCTCATCGTCGGTATAGTTCGCCGCATCTGCGAAAGCTTGCTCAGGCGCCCGCTTGATCTTTGGATCAAAGAAGCGCAGCACACGAGACCCGAACCGCCTTGCCCAGGCCTTTCCAGCTAGGTCATTTTTCCTATCATTAGCCAGATCGTTCCGTAGGCTACTGTGGTTCTCCACGCTCTTGACATAGGCCAGGAGCGCCTCCCTTTCCCTGGGCGTCAATCTCTTCGTCCTAGCGAATTCACGGACATCTTGCGCGAACAGCGCAGCCGTCGCTCGCTTCGCCCGCCCGTCCGTAGACTTCGATTGCTGTTTGGTCGAGTACGGATTCTGCTCATTCGTAAACTGTTCGGGCATATTCTTTCACGCTCCGGAAGGCATTGGTCTGTTCGGCATTATGCAACGCTGCCTAGGTTCAGGCGACGGGAAGGCGATACCTTGCGAATTTCCTCCTAGCGTCGCGCTCGGTCCGGCCCGACAGGGCCGAACTCAGTGCCGCACGAAGAGGCATATTTGAGTTATCCCCGTCGTAGCGACACACCCCTCGCACTCTTCTACATAGGAACGGGAACGAGGCGGCGAAGTTCAGCGCGCCGACCACCTGCTCGCCGGCATCCGCGGTCGGCTTCACCGAAGTGATCGACGATCTCGTCTTTCCTCGGCTCAAAGGTCCGGCTGGGCTCAAGGATGCGGCTGGGCGGCGCCGTCGTCGACAGCCCAGCCGGATGACCGTCTCGGTTCGAGCGCCCTTCAAGAGGACCGGTCTACGTCAGATCGTGGCCTGGCGGTCCTGCGGCGGGCGCCGGCATGGGGCAATGGCCCCGGCATGGACTTCTGCTGATCATCGACGCCACGCCACGCCGAGTCGCTGCGAGACGACCCCCCACCGGGGGCACGTCGAATCTACTTCCTGCCTCACGAATTGAACCGCTGGATACTCACGCCCGTTCCAAGTGTGTCACCAAGTACGGAAAGACAGCTGGGGGACCAGACGCAGACATCCATCGGAAAAATTTACCTGGATAGGCTGTCTGCCAGCACCGGCGCCGATAATTAACTCCACTCCGGCAAGGCCCCTTACTGCAGTGACAGCCCGCTCGCCGACAAGATCACAAAGTTCGGTTGCCATAGGGCATCACCGTCGTCCGCCCTCACAACCCGATAAATGAATTGAGGAGTATCAATGACTCGCGGAATTGAGATCGAACTTCCGTCAGCTCGCATCACGATGCCTTCAGAATACGGTCCAGACCCGGGAGCCGTCGTGGCGAGGACTAATGGGGCCACCGTCGTCACCGATCGATCTGCACTCCCTAACAGCTTCATCGCCGAGATCGTCTCCGATCCGATCAAGTCATTTTCCTACGACTCGGACTCCGGAAAAGATCCGGATCTCGTGAACGAGGCGGTCCGCCAGGCCGCCGCAGCACTCACAGGCGCGCCTAGGCGTGGCCGTTCCGTACCAGATACATTCCGCCAATCGGGTCGATGGACTGTAAATCGCGCATTCCGGGAGGCGTATGTCTCGTCCGTTCGGCTGCCTTCCTTTATGAGCGTTGGCGCTCAATTCACGCAGTCCATCGATCAGTACGCCAGTGCCAAGTTCATCGCGGACGTCAATGATCGGTTCCTCACCGATGGCCCATGGAAGGAAATCGACCGGGCAGCTGACCACATTGCGAAAATGGTCGGCTCGCGATTTGCAGCGGAATCGAACGGACGGCTGCCCAATTACGAAAAACGTCTGCTGGAGTCTTATCTCCGGGTCGCCATCCCGCACTGGACCGCGTCGGCGATTCAACACGTCAACCAGGCCCAAGGAGGATCGATCGACTACGCCAAGAAGTTGATTCCCGTACTCATGCGCAAAGACTATGCAGCAGCCAACGAGGCCCTTCCAGACAATGTTAGAAATTTTCTCATGGCGCACGGCGAAGAGATCAAAATGGAGGTCAACAGGCAGTTTTTCGGCGCTGGCTCAGGGATGCCGCCCGGCCGCTCTCTAGCAAGTCGAGGCCTTCGCAACCCGGACCGACAGAACGACCAGGCAATTTGGCAAATGATGCAGGACGTGGGGATTATTGACTCGAACGGCCAGCCCAACATATTTCTGGAATCCGACCGGAATAACCTCACGGTCGGAGACTTCGCAGATAATGCATTGTACGGCCACGTCGGCCCGAACAAACGGCCGATACCCCCCGCTCCCACCGCCGAATTCCTCGGAGTGCACAAAACCTTCGACAACAGCAACACCAGAACAGGAGAACACTACTACGAATTTCGGCACCATGACCGAGGAATATCTGAGGTGGACCAGGTTTTACAGCGTTCGGAACAGATCAACGGACTCGCGATCGAGGCGCAGTCGGCGCCCTTGATGCAGCCGCAGGAAGTCCTTGACATCGATTTCTGCATCAGGACGATCAATCAGCAGATCTCCGCCGCAAGCCAAAATCTTCACCAGAGTCTGGCATTGCAGCGTGCAAATCCTGCACACGTCGTGCCGCACACAGTAGATACGGCCCGACAGAATGAATCCGAGGCCCTGACCAATATGCGTTTCGCGGAACTGAACGCCAGCAATGCCGAGCAGATGGTTTTGACGTCAATGCTCTCGAATGACCCCGCCATGCAGGCGGCGCTTCGGGAAAGACATGTTACGACTCAACAGACGCATAGAAGTACGGTCCAAACCCTGCACGACTGTCGATATCAGTCAAGGGTGGTAGGTTCGAATCAGTCAAGCGCCGCGACAACGCCTTCCACCTCGCTAGGGTCGACCATATCGCAAATTGCCGGCCTTCGATCTCCGCACGGATATTCCGGTTCTCAGCCAACGCCATATTATACGTCTACGCAGCGCTCTCAACGCCCTGGTCCATCGACATATCACGGCCACGGAAGGGGCGGCGGCGCTTCATGATGCCTCCTTCTTGGCATGTGTTCGATTGTGGTTTCCGCTATCCCTCCCAGGATTGAGCACAGCCGCATAAAGGGCAACGGTCGAATGCAGGTCTCCAGGCAGGCGGCGGAGCAGCGGTCCGCTACGTTCGGCCGCTGCGCCTCGTCTGAGTGAGCGCTCGAAATGGCAATCAGAAGGGTGGGCCGGCGTGGATTTCGAGTCCGTATCACGCCGGTGGAGGCCCGCTAGCTTTCCGGGTCGAGAGCATCGCCGGAAGCCAGGTATTCCTCGACGTCGTCGAGGCAGCGGCGGACGGCGCCGGGGACGGCCGCCCGGTCCCGGGGTCCGAGAGCGCTGCGGGCCGACGGGCGCACCCACCTCGTCGACGGCCTCAACCGGGTTCCCGGCAAGATCCGCGATTGCGGCGGCGTCGGCGGCGATCAGCCGATCCAGCGGCCGGTGCACGATTTCGCCTGCACCGACCCGGACGAGGTGGTGGTCTTCACCGACGTACGGCGCGGACGTACGGTCCATTTAGGCCGGGGCGGCTATGTCGTGAATGGTGGGCCGGCCCCGGTCCGCGATGGTCGCGTAGCGTTCGACCCCGGTCGACGACGGCCTGATGCACGAAGACCCGGCGCTGAACCTTCCCGCCTCCGCGGTCGGGGCGTCGTTCGGCTACGGATGGTTCGTGCGCGACAACCCACGTACTGGAGTAGGGGTCGACCGGTGCGGCCGGATCACCTGGTTCAGATTGACTGAAGAGAGGCGGACGTGAGCCAGGGCGTGCCGGTGGAAGGCGCACCGGTGACGTCCTCCTCGTCACACCCGCCCGGAAACGAGGAGGATGCCACTCGCGGTGATGAATGGCGATAGCCAAGCCCAACCAGGCCGGCCCGGGGCTGTTTTCGGAGCCATGGGCGGGCCCCTTGTGCACGGACTCGTGGCGCCAATATTGACTCGCTTGGCCACCACGGCGTTCCGAAGTTGCCTCGCGACTGAGATGCGGGTTGAAGGCGGTAATGCACGCTGTTCGAGGGCGGGTCTTGGAGATCGGTCTTTTACTTTACGGCCAACGCAGGTCACGTCGGCACACGGTCGAGCCGTCGGCGCCCGGCAGTTCCGGACTCTGCCACCCTCGGCACCGGCGGCGGAACCGGTCAACCGTAGACAGATGAATGCCATGACCAGGCTCTTTCCACGTAATCCAAAGCTGCCTGAGCGTTCAGTGAACTTCGCTGGTCTCCATCCGTATGATCCTTTGTTCGGAATTGTGGACACACGCTCGCCCTTATGAATTATTTAACCCTCTCGTGGCAATCTGCCCGCGACCCATGACGTCGGAACAGGAGAAAGACCACATGCGATTGCCCCGGGTAATTGTCGCCCTCCTCGCCGGAGTCGCGCTGGCCTTATCGGCGGCCGGCCCCGCGTCGGCCATTCGAGGCGGTACGGAGGCGGCACGACCCTATTCGTTCGCCGGCTCGCTGCAACGCCCCGAGTCGCCCCGCGCCGACGGGCACGTCTGCGGGGTCACGCTGATAGCGCCGAGATGGGCGCTGACCGCTGGGCATTGCGCCCGCAACCCGAGCGGCGCTCAGGTCGGCACGCCGAGGAACTGGACCGTGCGCATCGGGTCGCTCGACGTCCGCTCGGGAGGCCAGGTCGCCCGGGTGGAGAAGTTCTACAGTTACTCGTCCCGGCCGGTGGCCGACGGTGACATCGCCCTGCTTCGACTGGACAGGCCCATCGCGGCCGTTCCGGCGGCGCTGCCTCGCACTCGCCCGGCCGCCCACACCGTCGCCCGGATCATCGGTTGGGGTGTCACATGCGACGAACCGCAACCACAGTGCTATCCCACCCGGCTGCGTGAGGCCGACACCCGGTTCCAGGCGACCGAGCTGTGTGACCCCAGCGGCATCGTGAAAGAGCGCGAGCTGTGCGTCGGCAGTCCGGACGGGAAGGTCGCCGCGACCAACATGGACTCCGGTGGACCCGCCCTCGTTCGCTCCGCCCGCGGCTGGATCATCGCCGGCACGGTCAGCGGCAGCAACGGCGACGATCAACCGGTCGTCTACACCGATGTGAGCTACTTCCGGAAGTGGATCACCGGGATCGTCAGCGGATCCGACGTGCCCGCCGACAGCCCGGTGCCCGACCTCGAGGGCGCGGTCACGGTGAACGGCTGCTCGGCCTCGGTCGTGCGGACCGCCTCCTCCGCGCCCACGGACCCCGCGCTGCTGCTGACCAATGGTCACTGCCTCGAGCAACGTCCTGTTCCGGGTGGCGCCGTGGTCGATCAACCGGACGATCAGATCGTCCGCATCGGCGACCACCAGGGTTACCCGCAGGACAGCGCTCGGACCACCCGGCTGCTCTACGCCACCATGACGGGCACCGACGTGGCGCTCTACCGCCTGGACAAGTCGTACGCTCAGCTCCGGGCCAAGATTTTCCTGCTGGGCACGAAGCCCGCGGCCGCCGGCGACCGGATCGAGATCATCTCCGCGGGCGAGGGCAACCGGTACTCGTGCACTGTCGATACGGTCGTCGCCCACCTCCGTGAGGACGGTTATCAACAGGACGACGCGTACCGCTACGATCCGGCCTGCGACCCCGGCCACGGCTCCTCCGGCTCGCCTCTGGTCCTGGCCGACGGCACCACCGTCGTCGGTGTTCACAACACCGGCAACGACAGTGGCGAGCGATGCACCGAGAACAACCCGTGCGAGGTCGCGGCGGACGGAACGGTCCGAGTGGAGCAGGGACGTCGGTACGGTCAGCGCACCACCACGCTGCCTGCCTGCCTGACCGTGGGCTCCCGGCTCGACCTGAGCGCGCCGGGCTGCGGCCTCACGCCTCCGGCGTAGCCAGCCGGCGCCGACGCGACAGAGCATCGGATCGAGGTCCCGGGCCGCATGGTGACGGCCCGGGACCTTCGTGCTGCCAAGCGGTAGGACCGGACCGTCGCGGTGACCGCCGCAACCTTTCGACATTGCCGGGGGCGTGGCGGCGTCAATACCATTCGTTCGACCTCCAGAAGCGCGGTTCAAAGGCATCAGGCCTTGGACCTGAACTTTCCCGGACGCGCCTCGTCTGATATTCGAAAATCGCGGATCCACCCGGCCCGAGAGGGTATCGACGCCACCGCGGAAGGGTCACTGACCTGCACCTCGCCAGTTCTACGGGCTGGTTACAGAGGCTTCTTCAAGGAGCGAAACGGAAACTGGACCTCCCCTCTCGGTCAGGTGACTCTTATTGCATTGGTCAAGTGGGCTCGACGAGCGCAGACTTGGCACCTGAATTAGTTCGGGCCAGAGAAGACGGGAGAATGGATATGACGATCAAGGCATTGGTTGTCGGCGCGACCGGAACGGTGGCCAAACCGGTGGCACACGAGCTGTTGGCGCGCGGTGCAGACGTTTACGCCCTGGTGCGTGACTCGTCACGGGCGACGGTCCTTCCCGAGGGTGTCACGCCGGTCGTGGGAGACCTGACGGACCGGGCCGCCGTCCGGGCAGCACTGAAGGGTATGGATTCGGTTTTCTTCGTCCACCCCCACATGGATGATGACGTCGCCATCATCCATGCCTTCGTGGACGCGTGCGAGGAAGCCGGCGTGCGTATGGTTTTCGGGGGCTACCACGTCGACGACCCCGAGATCCGTGCCACCATTTCACGGCAAATTCCGATGTACGGAGGAAAGCTTGAAGTAGCGGCACGCATTGCCGATCCTCAGGTCGATTCGGTGATCCTCAACCTGCCGAACTTCGCCCAGAACGACGAGTTGTTCTTCGACGAGATCCGCGCCGGCTTGTTCCCGATCCCGATCGCCGACGGCGGAACCGGTCGATTCGACCTGCGCGACTCGGGAGAGATCGCCGCCCGGGCCATGCTCGACGAGACCTACCTCGCGAACGGCTGGTACAACCTTTCCGGCCCGGAAACCCTGAACGGCCCCCAATGCGCGGCGATCTGGTCCGAAGAGCTCGGCCGACCGGTTCGTTATCTCCAAGATGGCGATGATTGGAAGGCGATCTTCTCCGAGCGACTCGAAGGACGCAAGTTGGAGGACTGGCTTGTTGCGCACGACATGCTTGTCGGCAAGGTGCCCCAGCCGGTCAACCCCGACGACCTGGCGTTCACGACGAAGATCCTCGGACGTCCGCCGCGCACCTATCGCGACTTCGTCAAAGATGCCATCAAGAACTTCTGACATCTGGCCGGCGTAGCCGGGCGGGTCGCAGCGACTGTCGCGGCGCGCTTGCCCGCGGCAGCGGAGAGAGGGCCAGGTGCTGCGCCCGCCCAGCGCGCGGTGAGCAACCGGTCGGGGTGGCGCTTTCGCCGGTGGACGGTCGAACTTCCGGCGCCGTCCGCCGTCGGCTAAGGCGATGACCACTTACCTTGATCCGGCCGCCGCCGAGCGGGTGCCGCTGGCCGCGCGAGACCTCCCGGCCAGCACATACGCCCTGCTGCAACGGGCCGCCGAACAGCACGGCGACCAGGTCGCCCACACCTTCCTCGGCCCTGGATACACCGACGGCCGGCCAGTCACCTACAAAATGCTCAGGCAGAGCGTCACACGGACCGCGAACGCGCTGCACCGGCTCGGGGTCACCCGGCGCAACGCGGTGGCGCTGCTCAGCACGAACAACGGCGAGATGGTCACCAGCCTGCTGGCCGCCGAGGCGGTCGGCATCGCTCAGCCGATCAACCCGGCCCTGGCCCCGGACGCCGTAGCAGGCCTGCTCCAGGTGGCTGGGACCACGGTGCTGATCGCCGCCGGGCCGGAGATCCATCCGCAGCTGTGGCAGCTCGCCGTCGGTCTCGGCCGCCGGCTGAGGCTGGACGCCGTGCTGGCCCTGCGGCCGGACGGCCCCCGCGATCAGCGCCCGGAGCTCGTCGCCGAGGACGTACGGGTCGCCTATCTGGAAGACCTGGCGGCGGCCGAGACCGGTGACCGGCTCGTCGCGCCGCCGCCGCTTCCGCAGGAGGCGGCGGCGTACTTCCACACCGGCGGCACGACCGGAACCCCCAAACTGGCCGCGCACACCCATGCCAACGAGGTCTTCACCGCGTGGTCGGCCGCGGAGACCGTCGGCGACGATCCGGTCCTGTTCGGCGGCCTGCCGATGTTCCACGTCAACGCGGTGGTGCTGTCGACCCTGGTGCCGATGTTCGTGGGCGGCCACACCGTGTGGAGCGGACCGCTGGGCTGGCGCGACCCGGCCCTCTACCCGATGTTCTGGAAGCTGGTCGAGCAGCACCGGATCAGCACGATGTCGGCCGTGCCGACCGTCTACGAGCAGCTGGCCCGGGTCCCGGTCGACGCCGACGTCTCGTCGCTGAAGTTCGTGGTCAGCGGGGCCGCCCCGCTCCCGGCGGCAGTACGCGAGGGTTTCGAGAAGCACACCTCGGTACCGGTCTGCGAGGGGTACGGGCTGACCGAGGCCACCTGCGCCTCGGCTCGCATCGTGCCCGGCCACCCGCGGCCCGGGTCGGCCGGCCTGCGCATGCCCTACCAGCGGATCCGCGCGGTCGACCCGGCCGACGGCACGCCGCTGCCGGCCGGCCGAACCGGAGTGATCACGATCAGCGGCCCGAGCGTGTTCCCGGGCTATGTCGTCACCGGCCCGCACGGCGCCCGCACGCTCGACCCCCTGGGCAAGGTGACCGACGGCTGGCTCGACACCGGGGATCTCGGGTACGTCGACGCCGACGGGTACGTCTACCTGACCGGCCGGCTCAAGGACCTCATCATCCGGGGCGGGCACAACATCGAACCCGCCGTCGTGGAGGACGCCGTCCGCAGCCATCCGGCCGTCACCGGCGCCTCGGCGGTCGGCCGGCCCGACCCGCACGCGGGCGAGGTGCCCGTCTGCTACGTGACCGTACGACCCGGCGCCGGCGTCACCGGCGACGAGCTGGTGGTCTGGGCCGCCGGGCGGGTCGCCGAGCCGGCCGCCGCGCCCAAGGCGGTGTACGTCGTGAGTGAACTGCCGATCACCGCTGTGGGCAAGGACTTCAAGTTGGCCCTTCGGGCCGACGCCGTACGCCGGGTCGTCCAGGACGAGCTGCCGGACGTCGCGGTGACGGTCGAGATCGAGGACGGCACACCGGTGGCCGAGATCAATGTCGCCGACGACCGGATGGCCGCGGCCGGCTCCGTGCTCGGCCGGTATTCGTTCCGGTGGCGACAGGCGACTCGATAGAAGTCATGCCGGGCGAGGTCTCCGATGAAGGAGGCCTCGCCCAGGTGCGGCGGCATACGTCACGCGAACCTTGTGCAATTCACTGATGAGCAGGAGTCTTTTTCCGTGACCTTGATGGAAGAATGTTTCGAAGCGCAGAGCGTCTTGCATTCCGTGCAAGGCGTTTTCGAGACCCTGGCCCGCCGCTGGACCGGTGACATTCTCAGCGCCGCGCTGGAAGGCGCCCAGCGCTTCCGTGATTATCGGCGCGCGGTTCCCGGCATCTCTGACCGGATGCTCGTCCAGAGGCTGCGCGAACTGGAGAACCTCGGCCTGCTGTCCCGGACGGTCGTTCCCACCTCGCCGGTGCAGGTGCTGTACGCGCCCACTCAGCACGCCGTCGATCTCATGAAGGCGTCGCGGCCGCTGCTCTGGTGGGGCAAGCAACACGTGGCGAAGGCGGGAGCGGATGTCTACGCTCCCGCCTCCTGACCACCCGATCAGTCGCCCAGCGCCGGCTCCAGGCCGATGACCGGCACCTGCTCGTCACCCGCCTGCTGCTCCGGGGCCTCGGTGTGCCGTCCGTCGGACGAGCGGATCCCGATGACGACCACCGCGGCCGACACCAACAGGATGACACCGGCGATCAGGAATCCGCGGTCGAAGCCCTTGACCAGGGCTTCGGCCGCCCCGGTTCCCTCGGCGACCAGGTCAGCCGTGTACGCCGCGGCAACCGAGCTCAGCGCGGCCAGGCCGATCGCGCTGCCCAGCTGCTGCGAGGTGTTGATCAGACCGGACGCCAGCCCGCTCTCCTCCGGCCGCACGCCGACAGACGCCACCAGGAACATGGCCGCCCAGGCGAAGCCCGCGCCGACCGCGGTCAGCAACATGCCGGGCAGAACTCCGCCGGCGTACGAGCTGTCCACGTCCAGCAGGCCCAGGTGGAAGAGCCCGGCCGCCAGGATCAGCAGGCCGATCCACAGGGCCGACTTCGGTCCCGCCTTGGCGATGAGCTTCTGCGCCACCGTGCCGGCAACAGCCATCGCGACCGGCCACGGCAGGTACGCCAGGCCGACCTCGATCGGGCTGTAGCCCTTGACCTGGGCCAGGTACAGCGTCGGGAAGAACATCATCACGAACATGCCGCCGGTCATCAGGATCATCGACAGGTTCGCCGACGTCAGGGCCCGCACCTTGAAGATGCCCAGACGCACCAGGGGCTGCTTCGACGCGCCTTCGATGACGAGGAACAGCGCGATCAGGACAGCCGCGGCCCCGATGAACAGCCACACCTTGCCTGAGCCCCAGCCCCACTCGGCCGCGTTGACGACGCCGTAGACCAGCAGGAGCAGAGCGCCCGTGATGGTGATCGCGCCGGGCAGGTCCAGGCGGGCCTTGCCCTCGGTCACGTGCCGGCTGTTCGGGATGGCCCGCAGCGCGCCGAAGATGGCGAGCGCCGCGATCGGCAGGTTCACCAGGAAGATGGCCCGCCAGTCGAGCCACTCGGTGAGCACCCCACCGGCCAGCATGCCGGCGGCGCTGCCGGATGCGGTGACCGCGCTGAAGACGCCGAGCGCCTTGGCCCGGTCCTTCACGCCTTCGAAGGTCACGATGATGATCGACAGGACGGCGGGCGAGATCAGCGCGCCGCCGAGACCCTGAATCGCCCGGCCGATGATCAGCGTCTCCGGGTTCTGCGCGAACCCGTTGACCGCGGACGAGATGCCGAACAGCGCCAATCCGATGACCAGGAGGCGCTGACGGCCCAACAGGTCACCGGCTCGGCCGCCGAACAGCAGGAATCCGCCGAACAGCAGAATATAGGCGTTGATCACCCACTGCAGCTGAAGCTGACTGTCGAAGTTCAGACCCGTGCCGATGGACGGCAGCGCGACCGTCACGATGGTCGCGTCCAGCACGACCATGAACTGGGCGACGAGGACGATCCAAAGGATCGTCTTGGACCTTGCCATTTTTTCCTCACAAGTATGGACACCGGCCGGATTCGGATCGGCCGCGCCATACCAGGATTCGCCTTTCATCAATCGCCGGCAAACCACCCCCAAGTAACTAACTAATTTCCCGGATTTGATTAGTGCCAACGAATTGTCGTCAGGTGTGACCGGACCGCCCGCTGCGGTGTGTCGTCAAGTGCGCGGGGGCGACAGCGAGCCTCGCGCGCCGGCTGGACGCTCGTGAGGTGCGGGATCTGACCGCTTCCGGCAGCTCGCCACAAGGCGGAGATCAATAGGTCGTGGGGCTGCCCAACGGACCACAGTTGTCACCAGGCGGTTGCGCCACGTAACGGTCGGGTTGCGGCCTTCCCGGGCCCCGACCGATAGATCGGGATCTTCCTTGACACCGGTATCCGGGGCGCGTGCACTATGGCGTGTGGGGACAACCAGCACGGGGGACCTGTTCGGGCGCGAGGAGGAGCTGGCACACCTCCGCCGGTTCCTGGATTCCGCGCGCCACGACGGTGACGTGCGCATGGTCCGCGGGGAGCCCGGCGTCGGCAAGTCGGCGCTACTGACCGTGGCGGCGGATCTGGCTGACGCCGAGGGCATGCGGGTGTTACGCGCGAACGGCTCCGAGTTCGAGGCGGATGTCACCTATTCGCTGCTCAACCAATTGTTGCTGCCGCTTTATACCGACATACAGCGACTGCCGCCGGCGCTGCGGGACGCGCTCACCGTCGCTCTGGGCTTCGGGCCCGGGCCGGCGCCGGCTGCCCTGCTGGTGTGCAACGCCGTCCTTTCCCTGATCACCAGGGCCGCCAGGACGGCACCCGTGCTGCTCGTCGTCGACGACGTCCAGTGGATCGACCGGCCCAGCGCCGTCGTCCTCGGCTTCGTCGCGCGACGCGTCCAGGGCACGCCCATCGGCGTCATCGCCGCCTCCCGCACCGGCGTGGAGGGCTTCATCGACCGCCGTGGTCTGAGCGAGGTCACGATCGAGCCGCTGAGCGAGGACGCGGCCGCCGAGCTCGTGGACACCCGCTTCCCCACGATGAGCCAGCGCCTGCGACGGCGCCTGCTCGACCTCGCCCGAGGCAACCCGCTGGCCCTGGTCGAGCTGCCGACGACCCTCACCGACTCCACTCAGCCGGCGGAGGTGGTGCCCCTCAGCGACCGGTTGCAGGACATCTTCGCCAGTCGTATCGCCGGCCTGGCCGAGCCCACCCGCCTGCTGCTTCTGCTCGCCACGCTGGAGGGAAACGGCGATCTGAGCCTCCTGCGCGGTCTGACCGACCTGACCCATCTGGGCCCGGCCGAGCGAGCCCAACTCGTCCGGGTCGACGACGCCGTCGGCCGCATCGTCTTCCGCCACCCGCTGATCCAGTCGGCGATCGTCGCGGCCTCCACCCATGAGGAGCGCCGGCTGGCCCACCAGAGGATCGCCGCCGCGCTGCCGGGCGATCCGGAACGCCGCGCTTGGCACCTCGCCGTGGCCACCTCCGGCCCGGACGAGGCCGTCGCCGTCCAGCTCGAAGAGGCGGCGCACCTGAAGTTGCGGCGCGGTGACGTTCTGGCCGCCATCGCCGCGCTGGTCCGCGCCGCCGAGCTGAGCACCACCCCCGAGGACACCGCGCGGCGGCTGGCGCAGGCCGCGTATATCGGGGCGGAGGCCGGAGTCGCCGGTGACGCCCCGACGCTGCTGGCGGACGCCCGAACCATGAGCCAGGACCCATCAGGAGCGTTGCACGCCGCGAACGCGACCGCGCTCCTGATGGTCAACGGTGACGGCGACGTGCACACCGCCCATCGCCTGCTCGCCGGCGCGATCGAGACCGGCGGGCACGGCTGGCGCGCCGACGATCCGGCGCTCGACGAGGCCATGCACACGCTGTTGCTGCTGTCCTGGTTCGCCGGCACCGGCGACCACTGGGCCGTCTTCCACCGGAACCTGGCCCGGCTCACCCCCGCACCGTCCGACCTCCTGTCGGTGCTGAGCCGCACCTTCCCCGACCCCGTACGCACGGGCGCCGCGGCCCAGGCCGACCTCGATGCGCTGATCGCCGCCCTACCGGGCGAGAACGACCTGACCCGGGTCGTACGGACGGGCACCGCCTCGGCCCAACTCGACCGGCTGGGCGACATCCGCGAGCATTCCTGGCGGCTGATCCGGCAGGGACGCGACGGTGGCGCACCCCAGTGGCAGTTGAGCGGGCTGATGCAC
Source organism: Actinoplanes sp. NPDC048988 (assembly GCF_043197815.1). Classification (NCBI taxonomy): domain Bacteria; kingdom Bacillati; phylum Actinomycetota; class Actinomycetes; order Micromonosporales; family Micromonosporaceae; genus Actinoplanes; species Actinoplanes sp. NPDC048988. The sequence continues at coordinate 78,654 of NZ_JBICTW010000029.1, forward strand.
CTGTGCGAGGACGACTACCTCATCGGACGCTGGGACGAGCTCGCGGAACTGGCCGGTGAGGGCGAGCGCGTCGCCATCGACAGCGGGCTGCCTCTCCTGCGGTGGACTTTCCTGGTCAGCCAGGCCCTCATCGCCGCCGGCCGGGGCCGGTTCGGCGACGCGTACGACCTCGCCGACGAGATCACCCGCTGGGCGGCACCGCGCGGCGTCGCCAGCTGGCTGGCCACCGCGAACCTACCCCGCACCACGGCCGCGATGGCCGAGGGCGACTTCGAGGCCGCCTTCCGGCACGCGACGGCGATCAGCCCGGCCGGAGTGCTGGCGCCGTACGTGCCGATCGCCACCTGGGTGATGCTCGATATGGTCGAGGCCGCCCTGCGCACGGGCCGTACGGACCAGGCCGAAGCCCACGCCGAGGCCATGCGTGCGGCCGACGTTGCTGCCCTGTCCCCCCGCATGCGATTGATCCAGCACGGCGTGGACGCGCTCGTGCTCGGCGACGAGGCCGGCGACCGGCTCGAACGCACGCTGGCCGATCCCAGTATGGACCGCTGGCTGTTCGAGTCGTCACGTATCCGGCTCGCGTTCGCCGACACCTTGCGCCGGCGCAAGCAATTCCACCGCGCTCGTACGCATCTGATGGCCGCGCACACCGGGTTCGCGGCGATGGACGCCGAGGCGTGGCTGGCCCGCACCACCGAGGAACTGCGCGCCGCCGGTCACCGGCCGGCCGTCGCCGAGCAGTCACCGTCCACGCTCACCGCTCAGGAGCTCGAAATCGCCGGCCTGGCCGCGGCCGGGCTGACCAACAAACAGATCGCCGAGCGCCTGTTCCTGTCCCACCGCACGGTCGGTGCTCACCTCTATCGCCTGTTCCCCAAACTGGGCATCACCTCGCGGGCCGGGCTGCGCGACGCGCTCAACGAGATCTGAGCACGCCGATCACCCGCTCGGCGGCGACGGCCGGCGCCATCATCGCCGGCCGTCCTGACCGGCGGTGCCGTCGACCCAGGGCTGGGGGTCGGTCAGGAAGACCGAGTCACCGCCCGGCTCCTGCCTGCTCCGCCAGGTCCGCAGCAGCGTTCGCGTCACCTCGGTGGGTACGCCGGTGATCTGTGCCAGCCCCTCCCGGGTGAGGCTGGCGCGGGAGCTCATCTCGTACGCGCTGTTGATAAGGCGTTTCTGCTCGGCCACCGCCGCGGGTGAACGCCGGGCGTAGCGGGCCGCCATGTGCTGCGCCTCGGTGATTACGTCGGCGGCGGGCACGACCTTACCGATCAGTCCGTACGCGTGCGCCTCGGCCGCGGTGTAGGCGCGGGTCTCGAGCATCATCTCCAGCGCCCGGGCCGGGCCGACAAGGTGGACGAGACGCTGCCCACCAACAGTCGTGGTCAGGCCGATGGACAGCTCGGGGAGCAGGAACCGGGCGGTCTCGGCGGCGACCCGTACGTCGAAGAAGAGCGACATCTCCAGGCCACCACCGCCGCAGGGGCCGTCGATGGCACCGATCCACAGGGCACGCGATCGCAGGATGCGGGTGACGAGTTCATGGAAGCGGCTGATGGCGAGCACGCCGGCCAGCGGGGACCGCTCGACGAGCCGTTCACCTCCCAGCGCTGTCATCGCACGCGCCGCGCCGAGCAGGACCCGGGCCAATGGGCGAGACAGCAACGGGGCCCGCTCAGCCGCGGACAGCAGATCGGCGATGTCGTAGTGGGTGATGTAGCGGCCGGCGACCCCACCCGTGACCACGACCGCGCGCACGGAGTCATCGTCGCCGACCGCGCGGACCAGGCTCAGCAGGTCGTGCTGCATCCGCGCGGTCATGTAGTTGAACGGTGGCGCGTCGATGCGCGCCGTCAGGACATGCCCGTCCTGCGAGAGTCGCAGAGTTTCGAGGCGGAGGTCGGCGGCCTGTGGACCCGGCATCGTCATTGCCTTTCATGTGTCGCGTTCCGGTGAGGAATAGCAGATGTTAAGACTGGCCGAGTGAACGCATTGTTATTTATTTGTGGAAATGACCGTGCCCGCCGGCGAGGTGAACTTCGTACCGATGGATACGTTTATCAGGGCGACCGGACCGGGCTCCCCGCTCGGTGAAACCCCATCACCAGACAGGTAGGCCGCATGACTGTCGTATCCATCCGGAAGGTCGGTGACCCGGTGCTGCGCCAGATCGCCGAGCCGGTGACCGAGTTCGACGCCGAGCTGCGCACGCTCGTACGTGACCTCAACGAGACTCTCGCCAAGTCGCGCGGCGCCGGCCTGTCCGCCCCGCAGATCGGCGTCGCCCGGCGGGTCTTCGCCCTGAACCCCGATCTGCCGGGCAACACCGTACGGCTCGATCACCTGGTCAACCCGGTTCTGGAGTTTCCCGACGAGGAAGAGCAGGACGGCCCGGAAGGCTGTCTGTCGATTCCGGGCGTCTTCCTCGACACCAAACGCCGCATGAACGTGTCCGCCAAGGGATACACCAAGCAGGGCGACCCGGTCCAGGTGGTCGGGGACGGGCTGTTCGCGCGGTGCATCCAGCACGAGACCGACCACCTCGACGGCGTTCTGTTCATCGACCGGCAGGACGAGGCCGGGCAGGCGAGACTGCTGGCCACGCTGAGCGAGGCGCCGTGGTTCGACGCCCGGATCAAGGTCAGCCCGCACTGACGCGCGGCGAACAAAGGGTGCCGGGGCGAAGTGGATCACGGAGCCCCGGCGACCTGTGCGCGTCCTCACGACGTCGAGGGTGAGCATCCCGGTTCGAGATCCGTCGGTTCGTACGTGACCGGCTACCCCGAAGTGCGGCCTTGGCGATCCGACGACCTCGAGGCCTGGCAAGCATCGACATCACTTTATTCCTCGTTGACCTACAAGTGGCGGCTCCAGACCGAGTACCTCGATGCCCGGGACGGCCTCGCCGGCGAGCCCGTACGGCGATGGATCGGGCAGGTCGCGATCCACGGTGACCGGGTGGTCGCGCTGGCCGAGTGCGGCTGGGCTCCGGGCGACCCGCAGTCGCCCACGCTGACGGTCAACATCGCCGACGCGTGGCTGACGAGCGGGATCGCGCGCCGAACGCTCCGCGAGCTGATCAGCCGATGCCTGGGCATCGGGCTGACGGCCTTCCGCCTGGACTACTTCGCCTCGAACATCGGGCTGGACTTCTTGGCCGACACGGTGGCCGCCGAGTTGGGCGTGCCGTATTCGCTGATCGGGGTGACGCGCTCCGGCCTCGGTCAGCTGAGCATCCGGGGCTGGAGCGCCCGGCCGCGACCAGAGGGGATGCCCGCTCGGCAGCGGCTCGGGGCCGGTCACGTCCAGCGCGGCGCGTAGCCGGCCCCGCTCGAGCTCGGCCAGCAGCGCCCCGGTGTCCACCACCGGACCGCGCGAGGCGTTGCCGGCGCCTCCCGCGGCGCGACGTCCGGGCCCTCGAAGCGCCTAGCGTGCGGGCACGGCCGGCGGGTAGCGGCCCAGGAAGCCGTCGAGCCGCCGTCCGCGAAGCCGGACCGCGTCGAGTTGCCGGGCGAGGATATCGGCCATGGAGCCGACCGTTCGGGTCACGCAGTCGGCCGCCGCAAGCTCCTGTCCGCCGCCGGGCGGCGCCGAGACGACGATGCCCTGATCGGCCCGTAGCGCGAGGACGTCCTCGCGCCATCCCGGCCACAGGCGCCGATTGTAGAAGTGCGGCAGGTCGCCCGAGAGGCACCAGTCGAGCCACTCTCCGTGCGACATCCTCATGCGTCGCCACCGCAACGACGACGGGTCGAAGTAGATGACCTCGCCCGGTACGCCCGGCCGGCCCGCCGCCGGTCGCAACCCGTTGAGGAAGAACACCCCGCCCAGGACGTCGTGCGCCACGATCAGTCCCGCGATCGGCACCCACAAGTCATCCGCGGCCGCCGGGAAGTCGTTGACCTCGAGAATGCTGGGAAGACACTCGTCCGGGCTCGGTGAGCCACCGAAGATCCGCAGCCATCCGTCATGGAGCAGGATCCCGCCGCTGTTGAGCGCGAGAGCGCCCAGCGGCGAACTGGCCGCGACGTGCAGTTGCCGCACGCTGGCCAGGGCCGTCTCCTGATCGGCGGGCAGGATCCGCGGTGCGGCGAAGCTGCGGGTCAGAAGCTCCGCCAGCGCCTGCCATGCCGCGTGGTGGTCCTCGACCACGTCCGGATCGATCATCATCGCTTCTCGCTCTTTCGCCCGAACCGCGCCCCCAGCTGTCCCAGCCGGCTTCCCGGCATCGGGGCCGCGTGTCTCATACCCGACACGACGGAGGTCGGACCAGCAAGTTCAACGCCTGCCGTACGACCGTGCGGCGCTGGACTGCTCGAGACGGGTCAGGCGCTGCTCGATCTTGGTGACCTGAGGGACGTGCAAATCCTTCGACAGTTCGCGAGCCTGCTGCCAGGCGGCGCGCGCCGCCTCCCGATCGTCGAGGGCAAGCGCGGTGTCGCCCTCATTGAGCAGGGACTCGACGACGTTCATCCGCCAGCCGATCCGCTGGTACAGCTCAGTCGCCCGTTTCCAGAAGGTCAGTGCCGCGGGCAGATCTCCCGCGGCCCGGAAGCTGTTGGCCAGCGCCTCGTAGCTGAGCCCCAGACCATGGGTGTCGTCCAGCGCCTCCGCGATCGGCAACGCCTTCTCGGCCAGCTCCATACTGATGTCCGGCCGGTCGAGGTGGATGTGCGCCTCGGCCAGCACGTAAAGCACGGGGAGCTGCGCCGGCCGGTCACCGAGGGCCTCGAACAGGCGCAGCGCGCGCTCGAGGAAGACGACGCCCTCGCGATGCTGACCCTGCTCGATGCTGACCTGGCCGAGGTTGCGGTGAACGAGTGCCTGCTCCCGTTCGAGCCCGAGCCGCTGGAACAAGTCGAGGGACTGACGCAGCAGTTGTGCCGCGGAGTCCCTGTCGCCCAGCACAAACTGGGCGCCGGCCAGACTCCGCGCCATGTGAGCGCGGCCCAGGTCATCGCCGGCGGCGGTCGCCGCCCGCAGGCACAGGCGCGTCATCGCGGCCCAGTCGTGCCACCAGCCCTCCCCCTGGTTGTACCGCTGAATCGTCAGGCACAGGCGCCAGGCCTCGGCGACCCGGCCGTCGTCGAGCAAGCGCTGCACCAGGGCCTTGAGCACCTGCCGATCGGCGTTGAACCACGCCATGGCCTCGGCCTGGTCAGTCAGAGGGGTGGCGATCACATCCTCCATCGCCTCCGGCCGCTCCAGGACGACAGCGGGGACCAGATGCGTGTCGGCGTCGTAGGCCGTCTGCCGGTAGTGGTTCACCAGCCGGCGGAAGGCCTGCTCACGGTCCTCCGCGTCCTCGTGCAGCCGAACCAGTTCCTGGGCGTAGGCCCGGACGAGGCCATGAGTGCTGAACCGGCCCGGCGTGTGCTCGGCGAGCAGACCCGTGCTCACCAGCTCACCGACGAGAGTCCGGGCCTCGCCCAGCGGGACACCGGCCAGACTGGCCATCGCGGGCAGCGTGAAGTCCGGGCCCGGATGAAGTGACAGCAGGCGGAACAGACGCGCGGCGCGGCCGCCGAGCATCCGATACGACCAGGAGAAGACAGCCCGGATGTCGTTGCTCATGTCGTCGTCGGAGAATCCATCGAGGCCGCCCTGCGCTTCCCGCAGCTCGCGGGCGATGTCGGCCAGCCGGTGATCGGGGTGGGTCAGGGCCCGCGACGCGACCACCGACAACGCCAACGGCAACCGGCCACACAACTCGACGATCTCCTCGAGAGCCCCGCTGTCGGCGACGTTCCGGCCCGGCCCGATCCGCGACGCCAGGAACTGCCGGGCGTCTTCGGGCGACAGCACGTCGAGGGTCGTCAGATGCGCCCCGTGCGCCGTCGCCAACCCGGTCAGACGCTTACGGCTGGTCACCAGCACCAGACACCCCGGAGCACCCGGCAACAACGGACGAACCTGCTCCACACTGTGCGCGTTGTCCAGCACCACCAAAATCCGCCGGCCGGCCAGCACACTGCGATACAACCCCGAACGAGCATTATGACTCGCCGGGATCTCCGCGTCCGGCACCCCCAAAGCGTTCAAGAACCCCTGCAACGCCTCCGCCGGATGCAAAATCGACTGACCCGGATCAAACCCCTGCAAATCAACATAAAGCTGCCCGTCCGGATACGCGTCAGCCAGCTGATGAGCCAAATGGATAGCCAAACTCGTCTTACCGATACCCGGAAGACCATCAATCGCCAGCACCGGCGTCGACACCTGCGTCAGCACATGACCGTTGACCAGACCCAACGTCCAATGCTCGACCTCCTCCCGACCGGTGAACCACGGCAGATCCGCCGGCAACTGCGCCGGCAGCACCGCGGCGCCGCTCGATGCACCGTCGCCCTGACCATGCTGCGCGGGCGTCGCACTCTCCCCGGCCGATGACGGCTCCCCGGCGCCCTGGTGGAGGACCAGTTGATAAGCCTCGCGGAGCTCGTCGCCCGGGTCGACTCCGAGTTCCTCGGCCAGCCGGCGGCGAATCGCCTGGAACACCGCGATCGCCTCAGCCTGCTGACCATCAGCCGACAACACCAACAACAACTGCGCCTGCAACGC
>NZ_JBICTW010000030.1:0-59529 GCF_043197815.1 Actinoplanes sp. NPDC048988
TCCCACCGACTCTCCGCAAAGAGAAGCCGGCCGGGGTATTACTTAATTGGCACTGGCTTATCAAGCACCCTGTTGAGTTCTCAAAGAACAACCGCTACCCGGTTAACCACCCCGGGGCACTCGCTCAACTTTACTAGGTCTTCCCGGCCGTGTCAACCGGTATCTCCCGGTTGGAACCGATCTGCCCTAGTACCTCCCCCGGCCACGGCGCGCAGCATCGCTGCGATCCGTAGTTCGAAGGAGTTTGGCAGGACGGCCGTCAAGCGAATCTCTTCGCTTGCCTCGCCCGTTTCCCTGCCGGCTCGCAAAACATTACAGGCTCGTTCCCGGGCCGCCAAATCGGGTACCACTGTCTCACGTATGCGCAGGTCACCGCCGGGATTCGGTCAAGGTTGGCGTACCGAGACCACACCGTCGGAGACCTGGACCGTCAGCAGCGGCTGGTCGCTGGCGGCCGGACCGTGCACGACACCACCGTCAGTAAGCCTGAAAACACTCCCGTGCCACGGGCAGACCACACACGCGTCCGCCCCGGCTCCGACCACGTCGCCCTCACCGAGCGGCCCCGTCTCGTGGCCGCAGGCCTCGATCATCGCCGTCACCCGGTCGCCCAGGCGGTAGAAGAGCACGGGCACCTCGCCCACGTTCCGTACGAACGGCTTTCCCTCCGGCATGGAGGCCAGCGACCCGACGACCGTCCAGTCCGCCGGTACCCGCAACAGCGCCGACACCGCCTGGTTGACGCCAGCCCCTCGGGCGTACGACAAATGACCGCCCAGATAAGCACCCAGCCCAGCCACCGACAGACCGGCGAAGCCCAGGGCCCGTCCCGACCGCCCACGCAGGCGGGCGACCAGCGAGGCCGCGTAGAGACCGACCGCGACCGCGTTGGCCGAGGCGTGCACGACGCCCACTCGCTGGCGGTCCTTCGACATCTCCGACCAGTCGACCCAGCCGGCTGCGATGGCCGGCGCCGCGCCCGCCACTCCCACGGCGACCAGCGTGGTCGCGGCACGGCGGGTGCCGGGCAGGAGGTCGAGGATCGCGGACGAGATGAACGCGCCCACCGGCACCTGCACCAGCACCGGGTGCAGGGCGTGCCCGGTCAGGGTGCCGTGGAGCAGGTCGCGGAGCCACCGCGGCTTGACCGCGCTGGTCACGGCGGCCTGGAGCTTCTCCACGACTGGGTCGAGGGAGCGGTTCTCTTCGAGCCGGTTGAGGATCTGCATGTGATGGCGTTTCCCGATAGATGACGGGTGAAACGGGGTACCAGCGGTTCATGACGGCCGTGGACAGGCTGGAGCCAGGCGATCACGCTTGCCTGACCTTCAGCGAGACGGAGGAGCGACTCGACCTGCTCGCCGCTTTCGTGACTGCCGGCATTCAGCGCGGCGAGCGGATCGTCTGCTTCACCGACGCGCTCAGCGTGGACGAGCTCCACCGCGATCTGCGCCGCCGGGGCGTACCGGCCGAGGAGGAGATCCGGCCGGCCCGTGACCTGTGGGCCAGCGGTGCCTCACCCGACGCGTCGATCATGGTGCGGCGTCTCGCCGCGGAACGGGACCAGTCCCCGCGCGGTCTGCGGGTCACCCTCGACATGTGCTGGGCCGCCCGTCCGCAGGCCGGCGCCGAGCAGCTGCTCGTCTTCGAGAACGAGGTGTCCAAGCTCTTCGCCGACGGTGGCATCACCGCCATCTGCGAATACGACCGAGAAGCGTTCGATTCGGTCACTTTGGCGTACGCCGTCCGGACGCACCCGCGAACCGTGACCGCCACGGTCTACCACGAGGACGCGACGCTGCGGATCTGCCGCCAGCACGTTCCGCCGGGCGTACGGGTCGCCGGCGAGCTCGGGATCAGCGGTGCCGGCGCGCTGCGGGACGCCCTGGCCGAGGCCGTACGCCTGGACGCGGACGTGCATCTCAACCTCGGCCACCTGCTGTCGCTGGACGACGACGCGGCCGCGGTGATCGTGCGCGCCGCCTCCGGGCTCCCCCGCAACCGGCACATGATCGTGGTGAGCGACCACCGGACGGGCCGTGCGCTCCGGCTGGCCGGAGCACACGGCGTGCCGAATCTGCGGTTACTGGAGAAGTCCCTCTAGGGCCGATCCGATTCCACGGTGGAACGTCGGGTAGGCCCAGATGGTGCTGTGCAGGGTGGACACCGGCACCGAGGCGTGCACGGCGACGGAGAGGGCGCCGATCATCTCCCCGCCCGACGGCCCGGCCGTGGTGGCGCCGACGATCACCCCGCCGGCCGCGATGAGCTTGATGAAACCGTCGTTGCCGGGACCGTGGATGAAGCCGCGGGACGTCGACGACAGCGGCACGTAGCCGACCCGTACGTCCAGTCCGGCGTCCCGGGCCTGCTTCTCGGTGAGACCGACCGCGCCGATCTCGGGGTCGATGAAGGTGACCCGCGGTTTGGCCCGGTAGTCGGCGGCCGGGCCGCCCTGGCCGAGGATGTCGCGGACCGCGACGTCGGCCTCGTACATCGCCATGTGGGTGAAGGCCCCGTTGCCGGTGACGTCGCCGACCGCCCAGACTTTGTCGCCGGCGCGCATCCATTCGTCGGTTTTCACGAAGCGCGCGGACGTGTCCACGCCCAGCTCCTCGAGACCGGTCAGCCGCGCCGCCCGGCCCGTCGCGACCAGCAGTTTCTCGCCGGTGAGGGTCGAGCCGTCGTCGAGCGTGACGGTGAAGCCCTCGTCGTACGAGACGTGGGTCGCGTGAACGCCGGTACGGATCGTGACGCCGTCGGCGGTCAGCGCCGTCGCGGCCACCTCGGACGACTCCGGCTCCTCCATCGCGAGGAGCCGGGCACTTCCCTCGATGATCGTGACCTGGACGCCGAACCGGGCCAGGACCTGGGCCAACTCGACCCCGATGGCGCCACCGCCGAGGACCAGCAACGTCTCGGGCAGCACCTCGAGCTCGACAACCTCGCGATTGGTCCAGTACGGCGTACCGGCCAGCCCGTCGATCGGCGGGATCACGGCCGCGGTGCCGGTGGCGATCACGACGCCGCGCGTGGCCGCGTACACCTGGTCATTGACCTGGATCTTGCCCGGTCCGACGGCCCGCGCCGTGCCGCGTACGAAATGTCCGCCCTTGCCGGTGAAGCGATCGACCGCGACCTTGTCGTTCCAGTCGTCGGTGGCCACCTCGCGGATCCGTTTCGCCACCGGCTGCCAGTCCGGGGTGACGGTCGCGACGCCGGCCAGCCCCGGGATGCGCCACGCCTCGGCGATCGCCGACCCGGCCCGCACCATCATCTTCGTCGGCACACATCCCCAGTACGGGCACTCGCCGCCGACCAGTGTGTTCTCCACGCCCACGACGTTCAGCCCGGCCGCGGCCAGCCGTCCGGCGGCCTCCTCGCCACCGACGCCCAGCCCCATGACGACCACGTCGACCTCAATCTCGCCCATGGCTCCACCTAAGCACCTGCGCGCGTTACCGTGCCCCGGATGGAGGGCTTGATCGCACCAGGTTTCGAGGCCGTCGCCACGGCCTTCGCCACTGACCCCCGAGGCGGTTCCGCCTTGACCGTGCTGCGGCACGGTGAACCCGTCGTCGAGATCTACGAGGGCTGGCGCGACGTCGCGCGCACTCAACCGTGGACCACCGACACCTTGGTCGATGTCTACTCGACCGGGAAACCCGTCATCGCCGCGGCGGTCCTGCTGCTCGGCATCGACCTGGACAAACCGATGTCCGCTTACTGGCCGTCCTTCCAGGGTTCGGTTTCGGTACGGCAGGTGCTCTGCCACACCGCGGGGCTGGCGTCGTTCCCGGTGCCACGCCCGGTGTCGGCCTGGGCGGACTGGGATCTTCTCTGCGCCGACCTGGCCGCGGCCACTCCCCTGTGGGAGCCGGGCTCGGTGGCCGGGGAACATGCTTTGACGTACGGGCATCTGCTCGGCGAACTCGTCCGCCGTGTCGACGGGCGGTCGCCCGCTCAGTTCGTACGGGAAGAAATCGGTCCTGACCTGCTCTATGCCCTGACGGCCGAGGAGCTCGGCCGCTGCGCCGAGCTGCAGTATTCGACGCCGGCCTGGCCGACGGAGACCCTGGCCCGTTCCACGATGGTGGCCAACCCGCCCGGCGCCTTCGACGTGGCCGTCGTCAACAGTCCGCTCTGGCGGCAGGCGACGATCCCGGCCGTCAACCTGCACACCACGGCGACCGCCGTCGCCCGCTTCTACGCCGGCCCGTCCGCCGCCGCCCTCCCCGTGGCCCAGTACACGGGCCCCGACAAGTTCATCGGCGCGGAGGTGACCTGGGGTTACGGCGTCCAGCTCGAGCCGGACGGCACCTGGGGACACGGCGGCACAGGTGGCTCGGCCGGCTGGTCCGACCCGTCCCGCGACCTGACCATCGGCTACGTCACCCGCCGCCTGGGTGACTTCGCCGCCGTCGACCGCGTCGAAGAGGCCTTGCGGAACCTCTGATCAGACGCCCGGCTCGACCGGTCCGCGCGCATCATCGCCCGCAGTTGCGGCCGGATTCCTCAACCGGGCGACGCCCCGGCCGATTCTGAACCTTCGCGGAAAGAGGAACACCGAGGAGACCGAGAGGACCCCCGCACGGGCAGGGCTGGTGCCCGTGATCCCCGAAGTCTCTTCACAGTGGTGCCCGCGGCCTTCCCCCTGGGTCGCGGGCACTGCCGCGTATCGACCCCGGGTCTACCCCGGAAAGCAAAACGTCCACCGTGCGTTTCCGCAGGTGGACGGTGCTCAGAGCCCGGCGAGAGGCCTGGTGGCCAGGGGCGGGGTCGAACCGCCGACCTTCCGATTTTCAGTCGGACGCTCGTACCAACTGAGCTACCTGGCCTTGGGTGTTGCGGTCCTGACGGGACTTGAACCCGCGACCTCCGCCTTGACAGGGCGGCGAGCACTCCAACTGCTCCACAGGACCTTGCTCTGTACTTCTTTCCTACCGGCTGGCGCCTCGGCTACCTTACACTGCCGACTTACCAGTGCCCCCAACGGGATTCGAACCCGTGCTACCGCCTTGAAAGGGCGGCGTCCTGGGCCACTAGACGATGAGGGCAACTCCGCTAGTATTGCATGCTCGCAATGCTTGGCGGCGTAGACCCCAACCGGGCCCCGCTTGAGGCTTGGAAAGCATACGTGATCGACGGCCCCAGCTTCAAATCGGTATCCCCTGGGGGTCACCCAAGGCTGTGACCTGCGGAAACCTAGGGTCGACAGGCGGCTGCAAGGGTCTGCACGGCCGAAGTGAGGTCAGTGAGCTGGACCACGTTCTCCGGCAGGGGGTGCGACCAGCCGGGGCCGGCGGCCGCGGTCAGCAGCGGTGGGTGCGGGGAGTGCAGCACCCGGAGCAGCTGGGCCGGGTCCCCGGTGGCCGGCGTCTGCGACCAGAGGACCACCACGTCGGGGCCGGTGCGGGCGATCGCGTCGGCCAAGGCGTCCGGTGGCACCCGGGCGCCGAACAGGCGGGTGGGTACGCCGGCCTCGGCCAGGGCCGCCGCCAGAGCCTCCAGGGGCAGCGTGTGCTGTTCCTCGTCGGCGGCGGCCAGCATGACCCTCGCGGGCTCGCTGGAGGGTGGCCGGGGCACGGCGGCGAAGACCTCGGTGACGGTACGGGACACCAGGTGCTCCACCTCGATGAAGCGCTGGGTGGCCTCGTAGCGTTCGCCGATGCCGATCAGCACCGGCACGGCCACGTGGTTCCAAGCCTCGATCACCCCGCTCTCGGCGACGGCGGCCTGGAAGATCTCGCGCATCGCGGGAGTGTCCAGGCGCATCGCGGCTCGGGCCATGCCGCGGGCGGGTGGTGTCGCCGCGCCCAGGGCGATGGCCTGCCCACCGCCGTCGCGTTGGGGGCCCGGGGGCCGCGCGGCCGAGAAGTCGGAGATGTTCAGCGAATCGACGCGCCGGGCCCAGGCGGCGGCCTCGGCCGGGGCCACGCCCTGGGCGGTCAGCCGTTGCATCACCTGGAGGCGTTCCATGTCCTGCTCGGTGTACCGCCGATGGTGCCCGGGCACGTGCGAGCTCGGCCCCAGCCCGTACCGCTGATGCCAGGTCCGCAATGTGGTGACCGCCACGCCCAGTCGGCGGGCGACGGCCCCGGCGGTCAATCCCTCAACGGCCACCCGACGGCTCCGAGGCCGACGAGATACCGAGGTGTTCGGCCAGGCGGGTGGACACTCCCAGGAGCCAGGGTGCGTACGCCCGGGCGTCGCCGTCCAGGTCGTCGAGCAGATCCGGCACCGAGACCCACCGCAGATCGGTGACCTCGTCGGGATCGGGTGCCGCCGGCACACCGGCCGGCAACTCGCCCAGGAGGACGTGGTCGTACTCGTACTCGACCCGCCCGGTGGCCGGGTCCTCGGCGTAGTACGCGTACACCCCCACCTCGGTCAACGGAACGGCCGGCAGCCCCAGCTCCTCGCCCAGCCGCCGACCCGCCGCGACCGCCAGGTCCTCTCCGGGCGCCGGATGCCCGCAGCACGTGTTGGCCCACCTCAGCGGGAAGCGTGTCTTGACCGCCGCCCGCTGCTGCAGCAGCACCCGCCCGGACTCGTCGCGGAGGAACACCGAGAACGCCCGGTGCAGCTGGCCGGGCGCCCGGTGCGCCTGGTCGACAGTGGCCGAGCCGAGCACCTCGCCCTCGGCGTCGACCAGCTCGACGAGATGCGACTCCCGCGCCGTCACGACGTGATCCTCTCGGCCGCGAGCTTGCCCGAGATCAGGACCATGGGCACGCCCACGCCCGGCTGCGTGCCGGAGCCCGTGAAGACCACGTTCTCCAGCGACGGATGCAGGGTGGACGGGCGGAACGGTCCGGTCTGGGCGAACGTGTGTGCCGCCGCGAACGGCGTGCCGGCCGCCATGCCCTGGTCGAGCCAGTCGGCCGGGGTGATGATCTGCATCGCCTCGATGCCGTCGCCGAAGCCCACGTAGCCGCGCTGCTCCAGCGTCTGCACCAGCGACGACGCGTACCGCTCGGCGAGGCCGCCGCGCCAGTTCATCGGGCCGGTCTCGAGGTTGGGTGCCGGGGCGAGTACGTAGTAGGTCTGTTTGCCGGGCGGCGCCGCCGACGGGTCGGTGTGGGTGGGGTTGGTCACCAGCAGCGAGGGGTCGCTCATCAGCAGGCCCTTGCGGATCACCTCGTCGAACGTGCCCCGCCACTGGTGTCCGAAGTGGATGTTGTGGTGACCGATCTTGCTGTACGCCCGGTTCGACCCGATGTGCAGGACCACGCAGGAGGGCGAGTACCGGAAGTTCCGCTGCCGGCGGGGCGGCAGCAGGTCGCGCGAGGCGATCGGCAGATCGGGGTTGAGGACGACCACGTCGGCCGGGATGTGCTCGCCGTCAGTGGTGATCACGCCGGTGGCGCGGCCGTGCGCGAGCGGGACCCGGGCGACCGTCGTGTCGTACCGGAACTCCACGCCGTGTTTCTCGGCCGCGCCGGCCAGAGCCTTGGGGACGGCGTGCATGCCGCCCTTGGGGAAGTACACGCCGACGACCGAGTCGAGGTAGGCGATCACCGCGTAGATGGCCAGCGCGTCCTGCGGGGCGAGTCCGGCGTACATCGCCTGGAAAGAGAAGATCCGCTGGGTACGAGGATCACGGAAGTACTGATTGATCTTCGGCTGGAGCCGCCGCATCCCGCCGATGCCGAGCAGCTTCAACAGGTTGAAGTTGACCAGGTCGAACGGGCTGTCGAGGTTGCGGTCGATGAAGTGGTCGCGCTCGAGTTTCCACAGCTGCCGGGTGAAGTCGACGAACCGCAGGTAGCCGTCGGCCTCGCGGGGACCGCAGACGCGGGAGATCTCAGCCGCCATCCGGACCGTGTCCGTCTTGACGTCCAAGGTGGACCCATCCGGGTAGTAGGCCCGGTACGCGGGGTCGAGCGGGGTCAGCTCGAGCCAGTCCGACAGCTTCTCGCCGACGGCCGCGAGGGGTTCCTCGATCAGCTCGGGCATGGTCAGCACGGTCGGGCCGGTGTCGAACTCGTACCCCTGAAGGCTCAGCCGGCCGGCCCGGCCACCCGGCACCGACTCGCGTTCGACGACGGTGACCTGACGGCCGGCCGCGGCCAGGTGAAGGGCGCAGGCGAGGCCGGCCAGGCCGGCGCCGACGACGACGACCCGCTCGGTGGGGCCAGTGACGGTTCGCATGGTGGACATCATGCCGGTCGGTGCGTAGCCCGCACCGCAAGCTCGATGAGGGCGGCACGCGCGTCCTCGTGGAGAGGAGCGCCGGCCAGGGCGGCGACGCCGTCGGCCACCCGCTCCTGGATCATCGCCTCGAGGCGGGCCGGAGCGCCGGTCTCGGCGATCACCTGAGCCCGCTGCGAAACCGACGCAGGGGTAGGACCGCCGGAGCCGTCGGCGGGGTTGACGGCTCCGGCGGAGTCGAGGACCTCTCGCTGTGTGGGAGAGGCGAGGCGGCGGGCCAGCATCAGCAGTGCTGTCGGCTTGCCCGACCGCAGGTCGTCACCGGCGGGCTTGCCGGTGACCGAGGGGTCGCCGTAGACACCGAGAAGGTCGTCACGCAGCTGGAACGCCTCGCCGACGGCGAGGCCGTACTGTCCGTACGCGAGATCGATCTCGGGGTGGGCGAGCCCGGAGAGAGCGAGGCCGAATTGCAGGGGCCGCTGGATCGTGTAGCTGGCGGTCTTGTGTCGCGCCACGAGCAGCGCGCGCTCGATCGACCACGAGTCGGGCTCGGCCTCGCCGAGGACGTCGAGATATTGCCCGGCGATCGCTTCGACGCGCATCCGGTCGTAGACCGACCGCACGCCCTGCGGCGCCTGGGCCCGGGCCAGCAGCTGGTCGGCCCAGACGAGACAGAGGTCGCCGACCAGGATCGCGGCCGAGGAACCGAACCGTTCGCCGTTGCGGCGGCCGAAGATGCGGTGGGCGGTCGGGCGGCCGCGGCGGGTGTCCGACTCGTCCATGACGTCGTCGTGCACCAGCGCGAACGTGTGCATGAGCTCGAGCGCCGCGAACGCCGGCAGGACGGGCTCGATCGGCTCGTCCTCTCCGACGGCGCCGCGCCAGCCCCAGTAGGCGAAGACCGGGCGCAGCCGCTTGCCGCCGGCGAGCACCAGGTCACGAGCCGTGCGGGCGAAGCCGCCGAGCTCCGGGTCGATGGAGTCGAGGGCGGCGGTCTGCGCGGCCAGAAAATCGGCCAGCGTGCCCTGGATCGCGTGAATGAGCGAATGGGGGGTGGCGCCCTGGCGGGGTATCCCGCGGTGCCTGCTTCCCTGGAGCGTGTCGTTGGCCACGAGAAATACCGTACCCTAGCCTCAGGGTTGCGTCGATTCGTGCGTCGATTTGATTGGGGAAACGAGTGGATCTCGATCTGGCCGCCTCCTACGAGCGCTGCCGTGAACTGCACAAGAAGCACGGCCGCACCTACTACCTGGCGACTCAGCTCCTCCCCGCCTGGAAGCGGCGCCACGTGCACGCGTTGTACGGCTTCACCCGGTACGCGGACGAGATTGTCGACCGCACCGAGGACCTGCCGCCGGCCGAGCGGGCCGCGCTGCTGACCGAGTGGTCCGACCTGTTCGTGGCCGGCCTGCGCGGCGAGCCGGTCGACGACCCGCTGCTGCCCGCGGTGCTGCACACCATCGCCGTCTTCGACCTCGACGTGGACGACTTCGCGACGTTCCTGCGCTGCATGGCGATGGATCTCACGGTCACCTCGTACGCGACCTACGACGACCTGCTCGACTACATGGAGGGCTCGGCCGCCGTGATCGGCACGATGATGCTGCCGATCCTCGGGTCGAAGGATCCGGTCGCCGCCCGGGAGCCGGCCCGTCAGCTCGGCTTCGCGTTCCAGCTGACGAACTTCATCCGCGACGTCGCCGAAGACCTCGACCGCGGCCGGGTCTACCTGCCCGAATCGCACCTCGCCGAGTTCGGCGTGACCCGCCGCGCGCTGGAGAGACGACAGCCGACACCGGCGGTCAGAGCGCTTGTCGAGTACGAGGTCTCGCGCGCCAAGGAGCACTACGCCGCGGCCGCCGTCGGCATCCCGATGCTCGACCCGGCCTCACAGGCCTGCATGCGCACGGCGTTCGCCCTGTACGGCGGCATCCTGGCCGAGATCGAGGCGGCCGGCTACGACGTCTTCGCCGGCCGGGCCACCGTGCCCAACCGGCGCCGGGCCGCCGTCGCGGTGCGCAGCCTGCTCACCCGGCCCGGCACCCCCGTGCACCTGGCCGCCTGATGCGCACGGCCGTCGTCCTGTTCACCCGCGACCTGCGGGTGCACGACAACCCCGCCCTGGCCGCGGCGTGCGCCAACGCCGAACAGGTGGTGCCGCTCTACGTCCTCGACCCGGCCCTCGGCAAGCTCTCCCTGAACCGGACGCGCTTCCTGCACCAGGCCCTGGCCGACCTGCGCAAGACGCTGCGCGCCCTCGGCGGCGACCTGGTGATCCGGATGGGCGACCCGGTGGCCGAGGCCATCGAGGTGGCCCGTGCGGTGGGCGCGGAGGGAATCGGGATGGCCGCCGACGTCAGCGGCTACGCCCGCCGGCGCGAGGACCGGCTGCGCCGCGAATGCGAACGGCACCGGATCGCCCTGCGGTTGTTCCCGGGCCTGACCGTGGTCGACCCGGGTGCGCTGCGCCCGGGCGGTGGCGGCCAGTCGTACCGGGTCTTCTCGCCCTACTTCCGGGTCTGGCAGGCGGCACAGTGGCGCGAACAGGTGGCGGCGCCAACGAAGATCACCCTGCCTCAGGGGGTCGCGGCCGGCCGCCTGCCGGCGCTGCCCGACGGCGAGTCGCCGGACGCCGCCGAGGGCGGGGAGACCGAGGCCCGGCGGCGGCTTTCCGCGTGGTTGCGCCATGTGGAGCCGTACGCGGAACTCCACAACGACATGCCGGCCGACGGGACGAGCCGGCTCAGCCCGTACCTCCGCTTCGGTTGTCTGTCGCCCCTCGAACTGGCCAACGCCACCCGCGAGAACGAACCGTTCGTCCGGCAACTGTGCTGGCGCGACTTCTACTACCAGGTCGCCCTCGCCTTCCCGGAGATCTCGGTGAAGCCGATGCGCCTGGCCGCCGACTCATCATGGCGGGATGATTCGGACGCGCTCCAGCACTGGAAGGATGGCCTGACCGGCGTGCCGATCGTGGACGCCGGGATGCGCCAGCTCCAGGCGGAAGGATGGATGCACAACCGGGCCCGGCTGATCACCGCGGCGTTCCTCACCAAGCATCTCGGCCTCGACTGGCGGCCGGGCGTGCAGTGGTTCTTCCGCTGGCTGCTCGACGGGGACGTGCCGAACAATTCCGGCAATTGGCAGTGGGTCGCGGGCACCGGGAACGACACCCGGCCGTACCGGCGCTTCAATCCGATCCGCCAAGCGGAGCGGTTCGACCCTTCGGGCGTGTACGTTCGTCGCTACGTACCGGAACTCAAAGGAATCGAGGGCGTGGCGGTCCACCAGCCGTGGCGGCTGCCGGCGGACGTGCGCCGCGGCCTCGACTATCCAGGGCCGCTCGAGTCACACCGGGACGAGGCGGTCTGGCTGCGGCCGTGAACCCCCGCCCGGTACGCCCGGGCGGGTAAAAGCGGAGCCCGCCGGCCGGTTGCGTCCGTCATAACGTCAAAGCCGGCGGGCCCCGCCCTTCTTACCGCCGTGGCCTCGACCCCGCTCGTCGATCCGCAAGCGCAAGGCCCGCGACTCCAGATAGCGCCGCTCGGGCAGGCTCAAAGTCCGACGGGCGGCTTCCCGGTACGCCCGTTCGGCGCCCACCGGATCACCGGCCATCTCCAGCAGATGCGCGCGGACCGCGGCCACCCGGTGATGGTCCAGCGCCACGCCTTCCAGGGCGCGCAGGGCGACGAGCGGCCCGTCCACCTCGGCCAGGGCCACGATCCGGTTCAGGGTGACCATCGGCCCGGGCGCGAGCACGTCGAGCAGGCGGTAGAGCTCGAGGATCTGCGCCCAGTCGGTGTCCGCGGCCGACGGCGCCTCGGCGTGCACGGCGGCGATCGCGGCCTGCACCTGGAACGGCCCGACCGCGGTCTCCCGCAACGCCGCGGTGACCAGGCGGATGCCCTCGTCGATGGCGGCCCGGTCCCACCTCGTGCGGTCCTGCTCGGCCAGCGGCACCAGGGCGCCGTCGTCCCCCGTCCGGGCCGGCCGGCGGGCGTCGGTGAGCAGCATCAACGCGAGCAGCCCGGTGACCTCGCCGTCGTCCGGCAGCCGCGCGTGCAGCTGCCGGGTCAGCCGGATCGCCTCGGTGCTGAGCTCCACCCGCTGCAGCGCCGGGCCCGCGCTCGCGGTGTGCCCCTCATTGAAGATCAGGTACAGGACCTGGCGTACGGCGTCCGGGTTGGTCTGAACAAAACGGGCACCGGTCTCCTTGATCCGCCGCTTGGCCCGGCTGATCCGCTGGCCGACAGTGCTCTCCGGAATCAGCAGGGCCCGGGCGATCTCGGCCGTGGTGAGCCCGCCGACCGCCCTCAAGGTGAGCGGAATCTGCGACGAGGGCGTCAGCTCCGGGTGGCAGCAGAGCAGGAGCAGCGTGAGCTCGTCGTCACCGCGTACCTCCGGAACCGGATCGGGAGGCAGCGCCTCCCGCCGCCGCCGAGCCTCGTCACTGCGCAAAGCCTCGATCCGGCGCCGCGACGCCACCCGGATGAGCCAGGCCCGCGGATCGCCGGGAACACCCTCGGCCGGCCACTGCCGCGCCGCCGCCAGAAGAGCCTCCTGAACGGCGTCCTCGCACGCGTCGAAATCGCCGTACCGGCGCACCACCGCGCCCAGAACCTGAGGCGCGGCCGTACGGAGAACGTCCTCTAATCCCATGCGCTCATATCGAGAACGGGCCGCACCTCGACCTCGGTGTTGGCGGCGTCGGGCACCTTGGCGGCCCAGGCGGCCGCCTCCTCCATGCCGGCCACATCGATCAGGTAGAAGCCGGCCAGATGCTCCTTGACCTCGGCGTACGGCCCGTCGGAGACAACCGTCTCGCCGCCGCGCACCGAAACCCACTTGGCCAGTGACGGATCGGCCAGCCCCTCGGAGGCGACATGAACCCCGGCCTCGCGCATCTCCGCGTTGAGGTTCAGATGCCCCTTGCCGAAAGCGGTCCGGTCGTCGTCGGACATCTTGTCCCAGACGGCCAGGCTGCGCGGGTTCGACTGAATCAGGATCAGATATTTCATCGCTCATCTCCTTCTCTCGTCCAGGATGTCGAAACCACAGCGCCGGCTTCGACGTCCCGCACGAGATTTCTTCTACCGAGGAGACCGACATGCAAGAGATCCGCGAAGTCATCGAACGCCGAGCCGCCCTGCTGGAAACCGGCGACGTGAAGGCGATGCTGGCGTACTCGGCCCCCGAGGTGGTCGAGTTCAGCCTGGCACCACCACTGAGCACGAGGGTGGACACCACGGATCCCACTCCAACCGAGCAGTGGCTGGCCACGTTCGAGGCCCCGCCCCGCCGCCAGGTGACCCAGCTGGAAATCACCGCCGACGGCGACGTCGCCTTCGCCACCAGCATCGACTCGATGACGGCAACCCCCAGGGGAAGCACCGAGCCCTTCACCCTCTGGTACCGAGTCACCGTGGGCCTGCGCCGCCTGAACGGCCGCTGGCTCATAACCCACGAACACGAGTCGGTCCCGTTCCACATGGACACCGAAATGAAGGCCGCCATCGACCTCGAGCCGTAGCGGACTTATCCACAGCCGGTCGGAGGCTGGTCTCTCGAGGGGGAAGTGGTGCGAGGATGTCGCTGTGGCGAGCCGCGGTCGCTCGGAACCGGTGGTTGATACTCACCCGCGATCGGCACATTCGGGAAAACCTTCGCGAGATCGAGGCAGTGCGCACCTTCGGCGCTCGAATGATCCCGCTATCAGGACCGGAAGCGCGCGGAACCTTCGAGCAACTCGAGATCATCATGATCCCATGGCGGTCCATCGGGCGGCTGCTCGATGACCCAGGGCCTTTCATCTACACCGCCACGAGAACCAGCCTCAGGGCCGTGCCGTTGTCTTAGCGCCAATCGAACTCCCGGAAGCGGTGCCCGCGGCCAGGGGGAGGCCGCGGGCACCGGGGTGAGGGGGTCTTGAGGATCACGGGCACCAGCCCTGCCCGTGCGGGGGTTCCTCTCGGCCTCCTCGGTGATCCCTCTTTCCGCGGAGGTTCAGAATCGGTCGTTCTGGCGGGTGGTTGAGGAGTTGGGCGGGGCATTTCGCGCTTATTCGGGCTGGCTTCCGGGGGTTGATGGGGCGCCGCGCGGTCGGCAAGAGTGTGTCCCAGGTCGATGGGCAGCGGTTCGAGGAGGAACGCGGTGCTGACTTTCACCAACGCGGCGGAGCAGGCGGCCTGGACGATGGCGGAGGCGCTGAGCGAGAAGGCGTTCGAGGCCATGCGGCTGGCCGAGGAGGCTCAGGAGAAGTTCCGGGCCGGGCGGATGGCCATGCGCAAGCAGTTCCGGGCTCGGGGGCTGTCCGACGTCGACGCGAGCATCCGCTGGAAGGGGACGGCGCAGGCGCAGGCCGCGTGGGCCGACCAGGAGTACTACATGGGGCAGGCGTCCATGTACAACGAGGCGGCCGCCGCCCAGTACGCGAAGGCGTTATATCTCAAGGGGCACTAGGCCGCCCGGTGGCGCAGCGTGGCCACCGTCGAGCCGGCCAGGGCCAGCAGGCAGTCGGGCAGCTGGCCGTCGGCGATGGCCGCGCCGAACAGGGCCTCGCCCGTGTAGATGTCGCCGTTGACGTACGCGCTGACGAAGCGGGCCACCCAGCGCTTGTCGTACCGCGCGTCGTCGATGCCGGGGAAGTCGAGGGTCCAGGCGCCCCCGGACGGGATCTGGCCGACCATCGTGGCGGCCAGGCACCACGCCACGTCGTAGGCGCCGACGATGCCGTCGCGGTCGACCACGGCGTCGAACGTGCCGACCACTGCGTCGCTGTCGCCGGTCAGCGCACGCTGGAGCACGAGCGCCGCGTCGTCGAAGGCGTGCTGTGGAACCTCGGTCACGTGAGAAAAGGTACGTGGATCGGTCAAGGTTCGCTTGTCAGCGCGGAAATATCACGCTCCGCGCAACAGGCAGGTGATGCGCGCGGTGCACACCCGGTCGCCGCCCTCGTCGGTGATGACGATTTCGTACGTCGCCATCGTGCGGCCCCGGTGCACCGGGGTGGCGACGCCGGTGACGACGCCGGAGCGGGCCGCCTTGTGGTGGGTGGCGTTGATGTCGACGCCCACGGCGAACGGCCGGTCGACGCTCTGGCCGTGCATGACCGCGCCCACCGAGCCCAGCGTCTCGGCCAGCACGCAGGACGCGCCGCCGTGCAGCAGCCCGTACGGCTGGGTGTTGCCCTCGACCGGCATGGTGCCGACGACCCGCTCGGCCGAGGCCTCGCTGAGCTGGATGCCCATCCGCGTGCCGAGGGTTCCGCCGCCACCGGTGGCGCTGAGGAGGTCCTGCACGCTGTCGGCAGCAATGTCCATTCGATCCACGGTACCGGTGTGACCCGGCTCGCGGAGCTGTGACGTGAGCCCTACTCTCGTCAGCGAGACGAAGCCGTGAAGGGGAGAACCGCATGACTGAGCCGCAGGAGACCGTCGAGACGCGCGGTAACGACCGCGTCGACCTCATCGCGCAGGACGCGAACGGCGACGGGAAGCCCGATGTCTGGGTGTCCGACACCGACGGCGACGGTAAGCCCGACCTGTACCAGTTCGACACCGACGGCGACGGCAAGGTCGACATCACCATGGTCGACCTGGACGAGGACGGCACCCCGGACATGGTGGTGGACGGCGACGGCGGCCTGCCCCCGAAGCTTTAGGAACCGCCCAGCGCGGACAGGGCCACCCACAGGACGGCGATCGCCACCACTGTCGTGAGCACGGTCGACGCCGTGTGCCGCCACGACGTGGGCCCGGCGATCGCCTCCGGGTGGCCCAGGCGTTCCAGCGTGGCCCGCTCCGAGCGGATCACCGATGACCATTGTCCGATTCCGGGCACCGAATCGCGGCTCAGTTCGACACCCAGCCGCGCCTGGGCGCGCTGGAGCCGGCGTACCGAAGCCTTGGCCCGTCGTGGCGCCTGCCGGCGGGCCGCCGCTCGACGGGAGCCGGACCGCAGAGCGAAGAGCTCGTCCGAGGTGATCAGCGCTGGATCCCGCAGGGTGGCGAGCCGTGAGGCGTAATAGTCGGCCTCGCGGTCGTGCAGACGCCTGACCAGCAGCAGGATCAGCAGCAACGGGGGCAGCCCCTTGAGCAGGATGACGCCCAGCAGCGCCAGGACGCCGTTGCCGAGGCCGTCGGTGAGCAGCGGCGAATTCCAGAGCACGTGCGCCGCCCACGCTCCGAGGACGGCCAGAACGGCGCGAACGGGCTCACGGCGTACGACCAAATAACCGACGCCGGCCCCGGCGAGTGCGCCGAACAGGGTGTGGCTCCAGACGCTGGAGAGGAAACCACGCAGCAGGAACGTCGTGATCACCGGCTGAATCTGATCACCTTGGCCGGCGAGCGCGACAGCGCCCACGGCGAAGACGACGTCCTCGGCGATCTGGAAGCCGAGACCGACCATCGCGCCGTAGACGACGCCGTCGAGGACGCTGTTGACCTGGGCGCGGGCGACGAGCACGATCGCCACCACGCCCAGCGTCTTGGCGATCTCCTCCACTGTCGGCCCGGCGACCGCCGCTCCCCAGTCGGCCGCGAGATGCGGCGAGCCGAGCTTGGCGACCAGGTTCTCCAGCGCCGCGCCGCCCGGTATCGACACGGTCGTGGCGACCAGGGCGCCCCACGCGAACGCGACCACGCGCAGCCGGACCGGTTCCCGTTCGAGGAAGTCGAGCTCCGACACGACCAGCCAGAACGGCACGGCGAGCAGGGCGAAGAGCAACACCGAGGTCAAGGTCGCTTTGGGGTACGCCGTGACGAACTCCCCGGCCAGCAGCGCCATCCGGACCGCGCCGGCCGCGAGCAGGACCAGGACGACGCCGAACGCGGGCGCCGACACGCGGATCCGGCCGCTGGCCGGGCGGACGACGGAGGCGGTCACCGGCCCTCCCCGTCGTGGCGCAGGGTGCGGGTGCTCGCCTCGATCTGCGGCAGCGTACGCCCGAGATCCAGATCGTTTCCGCTGATCGTGACCTCGATGGTGTGCTCGTCGGCGACGAAGACCGCGTACCGGCCGCCGCGCCCGGGCGCCGTGTATCCACCCTGGAGACCGGCCAGCCCGCCGGCCGTGCTGACCGCGAGCTGGGCGCCGGTCACCTGGTAACCGGCGGTGTTGGTGATCCGCTCACGCAGGCGGGAGGCGGCCGCGTCGAGGTCACCCCGAAAGGGGCGTACGGCGATCGCGTACCGCACCGGACCCAGCCGGAACAGAACGGTTCCCTCGTTCTCGCCGGGCCGCGTCTCGGTGACGTCGATGGTGGCCCCGGCCGGCGGCACCACGCTGACTCCGGCGCCGACCTGGTACGGCTCGTCGGGGCTGACCGCGCGCTGCGCCGGGAGGGACCGGTCGAGGGCGGGCAGTCCGTACGCGAGCCCGGCCAGGGTGGCGACGACACCCACGGCACCGGCGAGATTCATCAGCTCACGCCGGGTGATCCTCCCCATGACCCAACGCTAACGGCGGGTAAGGCGTTCACCACTGTGGAGCCAGGGATATTACGGATTTGTCCGTTCTAGCAGGAGGTACTTTGGCGGCACGGCATCGGTCAGCCAGACCCCGTTCTCGCTCCGGTGGAATATGTGCCCGGCCGCTTCCATCTCTTCCGCGGCCACCCGCAGCACCATCACGTCGGCCGAGCGCCGGCGGCCGACGACCAGCGCCGTCGAAACATCGGGCGACAGGTGTACGTGATGACGACTGCCCGGCCGCAGGCCGTCGCGCAGGATCGACGACCGGTTGCGGCTGGGCGTGCCGTGGAACAGCACCGCGGGCGGCGAGGCGGGCACCAGGCCGAGGTCGACGGCGACCCGGCGGGAATGGCCCTGGTTGGCCCGGATCCACTCCGTCCCGTCGGCCCGGCGCTCGATCGCGTACCGGGACTTCTCGTCGTTCGCGACGATCTCGTCCAGCTCGGCCCGGCCGATCGGCAGCGCCGCCAGCAGGTCGCCGACCGGCACCCAGCCGTTCGCGTCGAGGGTCAGCCCCGCCGTCTCGGGCCGGTGCCGCAACAGGAAGGCGATGCGGCGGCTGACACTCATCCCGCCAGTTCCAGGACCGCTATGTAGTAGGGCCGGTCACCGTCGTCGACCGCCTTGAGCCGCCACGCCGTCCCCTGCACCAGCGCCTCCAGCTCGGCCACCGAGCAGTTCAGGTAGTCGAACCACTCGGTGGCCAGCAGCCGGTACCGCAACCGCAGCCGCAGCTGGCCGCCGAGCCGTCCGCGCTCCCGGTTCCGCTGATGGTAGGAGACGTGCACGGGATCGGTGGTGCCGTACGGGTCGGTGCCCTGGGCGATGAGCCGGGCGCCCGGGTTGGCCAGCCGGGCCAGCGCGTCCAGGAAGACGGGCGCGCGCTCGGGACCCTCGATCAGTCCGAGGTTGTTGCCGAGCAGCAGGAACGTGTCGTACCGGACGGCGGCCGAGGAGTAGGCGTCGACCGTGTTGAGCACGGTGTCGCGCAGGCCCCGGCGCCGGGCGATCTCGATGGCGCCGGCCGAGGTGTCCAGGCCGGTCACCGCCATGCCGCGTTTCTGGAGTTCCACCGCCGTACGGCCGGCTCCGGTCCCGATGTCGAGAACGTGCCCGCGGCACAGCCGCAGCGCCCGGTGGTCGTGCGGCTGCCACTCGTCCGGCCCGGCCAGATAGTGATCGGCCGGCGCGCCGTTGATCAGGCCGTCGTCGCGCTCGATCACCTCGATCACCGGGCGCGGCACGCGGCCGCCCGCCAAGGGCCGGGGGCCGACTCCGGTGTGTACCGCGTACGCGTCCCGGATCATCTCGCCGAAGACGTCGCCGATCGGTGGTTGTTCCATGGTGCCCACCCTCGGCGCATGACCGCCCGGGGGCAACTCGGTTGGCGTGAAATACGTCCGGCCGGGGCCGTCACGGCTGACGTATTCCCTCGTTTCATCCAGCAGGAGAAGCTGATCAAGAAAAACTGCTCAGGAAACGAGGAAGGGGCGATCGCCTTCCCCGACGTCGCCCCTTACAACGATCTTTCGTACCGACTGAGGTCCGCTCAGTCGCCCTGACGCTGCGTGGGAATCTGCCCCTGCAGCAGGGCGCGAACCTCCGACTCCCGGTAACGACGGTGGCCGCCCAGAGTGCGGATCGCACTCAGCTTGCCGGCCTTCGCCCACCGGGTGACGGTCTTCGGGTCGACACGGAACATCGACGCCACCTCTGCCGGCGTTAGTAGCGGCTCAGGATCGTGCGTACGCGATGCCATCGGTCACTCCTCCACAGGTACCTACGAACATCGGCCGGGGTCCCGCCGGCCGGTGCGTCTCTCATGGTCCGGCTAGTCCCCGATGTCCGACATGGGCCGAACGGACGAACGTCCCCAGATAGACGGATGAAGCATGCCCGATTTTTGCGTGTTTTCTACGCCAGATAGTGTCTCGTTTAGTCCGATTATCACGCTTCGGCCAGCGGTGATCACGAAGAGTATTCACTTCGGGAGCGTTCCCACGGGCCGCGAAACCCGCCGGTCTGTCCGCATTTTCGCAGCTCAGTTGCAGCGCTCGAGGAGCTGGACGGCCCGCCACCGCTCGACGAGCTTCTCGTAGACGGCGGAGGCGTCGTCGGCGTCGCCCCGGGACAGGGCGGAAAGTCCGGCTGCCACCAATCCGGGTGAATCGTCCGCCGCGAGGTCGTCATCCGGGAGAAGGTTGACGAGGCCGCCGTAGTCGAGCTCGACGATGGAGCGCGGGTGGAACTCCTCCAGCCACCGGGTGCCCTCCTCGACCGCCTCGGTGATCGGCGCGTCGCCCAGCGACTTGCGCAGCACCGCGACGGCGCGGTGGGCCCGCCGGCGGGCCTTCGAGATCTCCGTGCGGTACCGCAGCGTGCGTCCCTCGGACGTCAGCGAGAACTCCCGCTCCTCCAGGTCGACGAAGGCGAACCAGCGCAGCGGGACACCCCAGGTGGCGATCTGCTCGTGCACCCGCGGCACGCCGTGCTCCAGCACCTTGGCGCCGCTGCGCCAGTCCTCGACGATGGCCTTGGCCTGCCCGGCCAGCACCGGGGGCACGAAGGCGTCGGCCAGCACGCTGGGCACCCCGTCGCGCGCGTTGAGCGCGGCCTCGGCCACCCGCAGGCGCAGGTTCCAGGGGCAGACGAGCAGGGAATCACCCCACTGCAGCACGTACGCCTCGTCGGGCAGGTCGGGCAACCGGGTCCAGCCCGCGCCCAGCGCCTCGAGCACCGCCGTGCGCTGACGGACCGGACCGTCGACCGGGCCGAGATCGCGGCCCTCCCGGGCATAGCGACGCCAGAACACCTGACGATCACGGTCGAACGCGGTCAGCGGCTCGTAAACCCGTAGGTACGACGCGAACAGTGACGGCACGGCGCGAGTCTTTCACGAATTCGGCCGAGCGGAACTTCCCGCGCGGACGTAATCCCGAGCGGGGGAGCACTACTAGGCTCGCAGATGTCCGGCATACCCCCGCCGGGACAACGGGTCCCACGAGGGCCACAACAGAAGAATCAGGAGAACAGCCATGGGCGTGTTCGACACCGACGGCACCGACGCCACCGGTCACGAACAGGTCGTCTTCTGCCAGGACAGGCAGACCGGCCTCAAGGCGATCATCGGGATCTACTCGACGGCCCTCGGGCCGGCGCTCGGTGGCACGCGGTTCTATCCGTACGAGAGCGAGGCGGACGCGCTCGCGGACGTGTTGAAGCTCTCCCGCGGGATGGCGTACAAGAACGCCCTGGCCGGCCTGGACCTGGGCGGGGGCAAGGCGGTCATCTGGGGTGACCCGGCCCGGGCCAAGTCCGAAGGGCTGCTGCGGGCGTACGGCCGCTTCGTCGAGTCCCTGCACGGCCGCTACTACACGGCCTGCGACGTCGGCACGTACGTGCCCGACATGGACGTCATCGCCCGCGAGACCAAGTACGTGACCGGGCGCAGCCTCGAGCACGGCGGCGCCGGCGACTCCTCCATCCTCACCGCCTGGGGCGTCTTCCAGGGCATGCGGGCGGCGGCCGAGCACGCGTGGGGCCGTCCGACCCTGGCCGGGCGCACGGTGGGCATCGCCGGGCTCGGCAAGGTCGGCAAGTACCTGGCCGGCCACCTCGTCGAGGACGGCGCCACGGTGATCGCCACCGACGTGAACGAGGCCGCCCTGAGCTGGGCCCGCACCACGTACCCCCAGATCGAGCTCGTCGCCGACACCCAGGCCCTGATCACCAGCGACCTCGACGTCTACGCCCCGTGCGCGCTGGGCGGCGCCCTGGACGACGACACCGTGTCCGCGCTGCGGGCCAAGGTCGTCACCGGCGGCGCGAACAACCAGCTGGCTCACCCCGGCATCGAGAAGACGCTTGCCGAACGAGGCATCCTCTACACGCCCGACTACCTCGTGAACGCCGGCGGCGTGATCCAGGTGGCCGACGAGATCGAGGGCTTCAACTTCGAGCGGGCCAAGCTGCGCGCGACCGGCATCTTCGAGACCACCCGCCGGATCCTCCAGCTGGCCGACTCCGAGGGCGTCTCGCCGGCGGTCGCGGCCGACCGGCTGGCCGAGCAGCGGATGGCCGAGGTCGGCCGGTTGAGGTCCATCTACCTGAGCTGAGGACGGCCTCCTGACCGGTCGATCCGGTCGAAATGGGAGGGGTTTCGCGCCTGCCGCGCGTCCCGGGACGGAAAACCGCGACGCGCGGCAGTGTCACAGGCAACCCGAGGTGCCAAACAAGGCATCGTCCATGTACCGTAAGACCCACGAGAGATGCCTGACGTCATCGGGGCCCGCCTTCGGGCTGCCCCGAATTCTGTGCGAGGGGGTCGAGCCATGGGGCGCGGCCGTGCTAAGGCCAAGCAGACGAAGGTGGCCCGGGAGTTGAAATACCACTCCCCGAACACCGACCTCACCGCCTTGCAGCGCGAACTGGCGGGTACACGCCAGTCCGACCGTCACTTCGACGACGACAACGATGAGTTCGTCGACGATGACGAGGATGATGCTGACGACGACCAGGACAGCTGGTCGCCTACAAGGCGCTGACCCGTATTGCACAGAGCACGCGGCCGACCGCGTGCTTCCGTGTGTCGTGGTCACCTTCCATCCAACGGTTCAACACTGAAGCCCACGCGGGGTACCAGCCCGCGTGGGCTTGAACCGCCGCTACCGCGGTCGGTTGTTCCAGTTGTAGAACGTGGGAATGTTCTCGAAGTGGTTCCAGGCGCAGACCGCTGAGCCGCCGTCTTCCGACGTGCTCTCCGCGCGCTGCCGTCGAGCCTCCTCCGCCTCGGCGATGAGGGCCGCCAACCCGGCCCGGGTGTCTCGTACCCGTGCCGTAACCGGATCGCTCCCCGCGTCGTCAGACAGCCGTGGGTTCATGATCTCGGGCATGGTCCAGCACTCCCTCCAGTAGGCGCATCTTGCTGTTCCGGCAGTGGTCCGTCTCGGTGGTGTCGAACCGGCCGGTCTCGAAGTAGCGGTTGGCCGCGTGCGCCCCGCCGCAAAAGCCGAAATAGGGGCAGGTCGCGCGGCAGGACTCCACACCGCGCAGGAACTCGGCGATCCAGGGCGAACCCTCGGCGCCGGCCAGAATGGCGCCCAGCGGTGCGCTCAGGACGTTTCCGCTGGTGAAGTCGCCGTAATGGGGGTCGGAGAAGCCGGCCAGTTCCGGTGAGAGCAGCACCACCGAGCCGTCGTGGGCGATCGTCGGGATGGGGTCGAGCCGGCGCGGCAGCAGCTCGTCGGCGGTCCCGTCGAGGACAGCGGCCGCGTATCGCAGGGACCACTCGACCTCGCGCAGGTGGATTCTCGGATCGCGACGCCAGGCCGAGACCAGCTCCGCCCAGAAAGCCGTCACCTCGGCCGCGTCGTGGCCGTTGGTCCTGGTGTTGACCCCCTCCAGCTCTTCGACGTTGATACCGAGCACGTCGCAGCCCAGCTCGAGGAAATAGTCGTAGAGCTCGGCGGCCACGCCCGGCCGCGGATCGCCGACCACGCAGAGCGCCGAGAACGGGATGCCGTGCCGGCGTAGCGCTTCGACGCCGCGCAGGATCCGGTCGTAGGCGGGGCGGCCGCCCCGGGTGACCCGGTCGCCGTTGCGCGCCTCCGGGCCGTCCACGCTGACGCTGACCCGTATCTCGTGCTCGGCGAAGAACTCGCACCAGGCGTCGTCGATCAGCGTGGCGTTGGTCTGCACGTGGTGCTCGACCGCCGGGCCGAACGGGGCGATCAGCGCGGCGAAGTGCTCCCGGCCGGCGGCGAGCGGTTCCCCGCCGTGCCAGACCACCGAGAAGCGCCCGCCGGCCGCCCACGGCTCGACCGCCGTGGCCACGGCCCGCGCGACCTCGACCGGCATGCGTTTGTCGACCGCGCGGAAAGGCAGATAGCAGTAGGAACAGTCGAGGTTGCAGAGCGTCGTGGGCTGCATGACGACGTAGGTCGGCACGGGCGCTATCCCGCGCATCCCGCTCCACCTGTCCGCCACACGCACCTCCTAGGTCCCCGACGTCGTCAGGCTAGGCCCCACAGTCCACCCTGAACACGAAAGATCCGCATGTGCCCGACATCGACACACGCGGATCATTTCATGTTCATCTTCACAGCCGGCGTCAGCCGCGGGTGTACTGCCCCATCATCTGCACCTCGCCGGTGCCCTCGATGACCTCGCCGACCTGCCATGCCTCGACGCCCCGGCCGGTCAGGTAGGCCATGGCCCGGTCGGCGTCGTCGGCCGAGACGATCGCGAACATGCCCACGCCCATGTTGAACGTGGCCTCCATCTCGTGGTCCTCGATCCGGCCCTTGGCCTGGATGAGGTCGAAGATGGGCTGCGGGCGCCAGGTCGAGCGGTCGACCACCGCGTCGGCGTTGGCGGGCAGGACGCGGTTCAGGTTGCCGGGGATGCCACCGCCGGTGACGTGGGAGAACGCGCGGACGTCGGTCTCCTCGATCAGGCCCAGGCAGTCCTTGGCGTAAATCTTGGTCGGGGTCAGCAGTTCCTCGCCGAGGGTCCGCTGAGTGCCGAAGTCGTCGACCACCGAGTCGAGCCGCATGCGGCCCGCGCCGAGCAGCACGTGACGGACCAGCGAGTAGCCGTTGGAGTGCAGTCCGGAGGAGCGCATGGCGATGACCGCGTCGCCGACCTCGACCCGCTCGCGGCCGAGGATCTCGCTTTCCTCCACCACGCCGACGCCGGTGGCGGAGACGTCGTACTCGTCGGGGCGCAGCACGCCCGGGTGCTCGGCGGTCTCGCCGCCGAGCAGGGCGCAGCCCGCGTAGCGGCAGCCGTCGGCGATGCCGGCTCCGATCTCGGCGACCTTGTCCGGCACGACCTCGCCGCAGGCGATGTAGTCGAGCAGGAACAGCGGCTCGGCACCGCAGGCGACCAGGTCGTCGACGACCATGGCGACCAGGTCGATACCGATCGTGTCGTGGATGTCGAGCTGCTGCGCGATCACCAGCTTGGTGCCGACGCCGTCGGTCGAGGAGGCCAGGATCGGGCTCTTGTATTTCTGGGTGTTCAGCCGGAACAGGCCGGAGAACCCGCCGAGGTCACCGATCACCTCGGGCCTGGTGGTCTTTTTCACCTTGGACTTCAGCAGCTCGACCGCGCGGTCGCCGGCCTCGATCGAGACACCGGCGTCCGCGTAGGTGGACGTGCGCTTACGAGCACCGCCGCGTCCAGCACCGGCCGTCCACGGCTGGTTGGACCCGGCGTTGTTGCGCTCGGACACGTGCGTCACGGTTCTCCCCTTAGAGCTGCTTGGTACATCAAAGTCACTGGTGATGCGAGGCGACGGCTTCGTACTCCGTCTCGAGTTCCGCCACCGCCGCGGTCGCGGCCTCGTCGGTCGCGGACGGCATGGACGCCCGCTTGCCGACGCCCTCGAGCAGATGCTTGCCGATCAGGTTGCCGGCCGGGAGCTCGATCGGGTACTCGCCGTCGAAGCACGCCATACAGAGGCGCGACTTCGGCTGCTCGGTCGCCTGCACCAGGCCGTCCAGGGAAACATAACCCAGGGAGTCGGCGCCGATCGAGCGGCGGATGCCATCGATCTCCAGGCCGTTGGCGACGAGCTCGGCCCGGGTGGCGAAGTCGATGCCGTAGAAGCACGGCCATTTCACCGGCGGCGACGAGATGCGGACGTGCACCTCGAGCGCGCCCGCCTCGCGCAGCATGCGTACCAGCGCGCGCTGGGTGTTGCCGCGGACGATCGAGTCGTCGACGACCACCAGGCGCTTGCCGCGCACGACCTCGCGCAGCGGGTTGAGCTTCAGGCGGATGCCGAGCTGGCGGATGGTCTGCGACGGCTGGATGAAGGTGCGGCCGACGTACGCGTTCTTGGTCAGGCCGGCGCTGTACGGGATACCCGAGGCCTCGGCGTAGCCGATCGCGGCCGGCGTGCCCGACTCGGGCACCGGGATGACCAGGTCGGCCTCGACCGGGTGCTCCTTGGCGAGGCGGCGGCCGATCTCGACGCGGGCCGAGTACATGTTCCGGCCGGCGATCGTGGTGTCGGGGCGGGCCAGGTACACGTACTCGAAGAGGCAGCCCTTGGGCTCGGGCGCGGCGAACCGCGTCGAGCGCAGGCCGTGCTCGTCGACCGCCAGCATCTCGCCCGGCTCGACCTCGCGCACGAAGCTGGCGCCGACGATGTCGAGGGCGGCGGTCTCGCTCGCGATCACCCAGCCGCGCTCCATGCGGCCCAGCACCAGCGGGCGCACGCCCTGGGGGTCGCGGGCGGCGTACAGCGTGCTCTCGTCCATGAAGACGAAGCTGAAGGCGCCGCGCAGGCCCGGCAGCACCTCGAGCGCCGCGGCCTCGACCGAGAGGTCGGGGCGGCTGGCCAGCAGGGTGGTCACCAGGGCGGTGTCGGAGGTCGCGCTGTCCGCCTCGAGGCCGCGCTCGGCGACCTCGCGGGACAGGTCGGCCGTGTTCACCAGGTTGCCGTTGTGGGCCAGCGCGATGGTCGTGCCGGCCGTGGTGGCGCGGATCGTGGGCTGGGCGTTCTCCCAGTTCGAGCCGCCGGTCGTCGAGTACCGCGTGTGGCCGATCGCGAGGTGGCCGCGCAGGCTGGCCAGCGTCGGCTCGTCGAAGACCTGCGACACGAGGCCCAGATCCTTGTAGACCACCACACCGGAGCCGTCACTCACAGCAATACCGGCGGCCTCCTGGCCGCGGTGCTGAAGAGCGAAGAGCCCGAAGTAGGTGAGTTTGGCGACCTCTTCCTCGGGGGCCCAGACGCCGAAGACGCCACAGGCATCCTGGGGGCCGCGCTCCTGGGGGTCGAGATCGTCGGTCAACCGGCCGTCGCCTCGGGGCACCTGTCGCTCCCTCATGCTGATCTGCTCGAACGTGAGTGGGATACCCACCGCTCCGCTCCCGACCGCCCAGTGTACGCGAGCGGAGGGGACACGGCTCGGCCTGTCAATCGGCAGTCGCCCCGGTCAGCGGCAGGTATTCGCTCAGGTCCGTCCGGATGCCGCTCGCCC
Organism: Actinoplanes sp. NPDC048988; assembly: GCF_043197815.1. Classification (NCBI taxonomy): domain Bacteria; kingdom Bacillati; phylum Actinomycetota; class Actinomycetes; order Micromonosporales; family Micromonosporaceae; genus Actinoplanes; species Actinoplanes sp. NPDC048988. Next base: position 26,621 of record NZ_JBICTW010000030.1, read on the forward strand.
GCAGCCGTCCGTCACTCAGCGCATCCGCCCAGCTCACACGCTGCGTGGCCACGAGCACCCAGGTGACCGGATCCGCTTCGACCACATTGGGCGGTGTGCCACGGGTGTGCCTGGGACCTGGAACACACTGAATCGCACCGAAAGGCGGAATTCGCACCTCCACCGATCGGCCAGGGGCACGGCGGGACAACTCGGTCAGCAGCGCGCGCACCGCGTCACGCAGCACCGTTCTCTCCGGTTCGGCGCCGCGGTCCAGCGCGTCCAACGCCCGGATCACGGACTCGGAATTATTCTTCGCAGCGGACATGTCGGGACGATACGACCCGGTCCACCGAGATTGGTACGCGGCCCTGGGTCGCGCGATGGACGTGTGACAAGGCATAGTGGCCGACGGTGTTTTAGTCGCGGGATGTAACCGGCACCTGAAGAGCAGCCGGGAGACCGTGCGACCGGAAGGCGGTGGATGGTGACGACGCACCTACGAGCCCGGGCGTTCCAGGCCGGTGCGTTACTGGCTGTGGTCACAGGCAGCCTATTCGTAGCGCCTGCTGTGGCGTTGGCCGACCCTCCCCAAGTGGAGATCACCAACCTGCAGACCGAGGTCCTCACCGGTGGCCAGCTGAACATGCAGTTCAGCGTGTCCGCGCCCGAGGTCGACCCCGGCGAGGGTCAGCCGGGTGGCGGCAACCCCGGCCGGGCCACTGTCACCTATCAGGTCACCGGCATGAGCTGCTCCGGCGAGTGCTCCGGCGTCACGCAGATCGACGCCGGCGGCGACCGGACGTTCAACGCGCGCCTCACCGCGCCCAAGGTGAACGCCGGCGACACCCGCCAGGTGCAGGTCCGGGTCACCGCCTCGATCAACGGGGACTCCGACAGCGCCAGCGCGAACATCACGGTCAAGGGCCCGGACAAGCCGCAGACCGTCCGCCAGGTCTCGGGCAAGGTCCGCGACCAGGACGGCAAGGGCATCTCGGGCGCCACGGTGGGCCTGCGGGACAGCGCCGGCGCGACGTTCGAGACCACCTCGGGCAGCGGCGGCTCGTTCACGTTCTCCTCGACCGACAGCAAGCCGATCGCGGTCGGCACGCTGACCCTCGGCGCCGTGAAGCAGGACTTCTCGCGGGTCACGGTCACCGTGCAGGGCAACGCCGACGGCCGGGTCTCCAAGAACATCATTCTCGAGTCGCAGGTCGTGGAGTCCCCCTCCGCCTCCCCGTCGGCCTCGGCGTCCGCGTCGGCCAGCCCGACGCCGACCACCGACGAGTCGGCGGCCGAGGAACAGCCCGCGACCACGGAGACCGTGGAAGAGGGCACGCCGGCCAACAACGCGGCCGCGAGCGAGGACAGCGGCAGCTCCTGGCTCTACATCATCATCGGCGTCCTGCTCGTCGCGGCCGGCATCGGCGCGATCGTGCTGGTCTGGATGCGCCGCAAGAACAACCCGTCCGACGGTGGCGACGACGACCCGACGAGCATGTCCCCGTCGGGCGGCGCGATCCCGCCGAGCCAGGGCCGCTTCAACGACGCGACCCGGGTGGCGGCGCCGGTCGGCGGTGGCCGTGCCAACGACGCCACCATGATCGCGCAGGCGCCCGGCATGGCCGACGCGCCGACCATGCTGCAACGCCCGGTGCCCGCGCTCGACGACGAGTTCCCCGACCCGTACGGCGCGCCGGTCCCGCCCCAGGGCGGTTTCGTCGGCGCCGGCGGCTGGGACGACAACCCTCAGCCGGGCGGCACCCAGCAGTACGGCGGGGGGACGCAACAGTACGGCGGGGGCACCCAGCAGTACGGGGGCGGCACTCAGCAGTACGGCGGCGGAACCCAGCAGTACGGCGGCGCCCAGCCGGCCGGCGACGGCTACGGCACCTACAGCGAGCCCACCGGCTTCTACCGCCCCGAGGACGACCAGGCGGCCGGCTACGGCGGGTACGACCAGGCCGGCCAGCAGTACGGCGGCCAGCCGCAGGGCGGCTGGGACGAGCACGACAACGGCGGCTACGGCGGTTACGACCAGGGCCAGCAGCAGCACCAGGGCGGCTGGGACGACCACGACAACGGCGGCTACCCCCCTCAGCAGCAACAGCCGGGCGGCGGCCAGCAGTACGGCGGCCACACCCAGCCGTACAACAACGGCGGTTACGACCAGGACGACTACGACCAGCGCGGTCAGCGCCGCTACTGATCCACAAAAGAATCGGCCCCGCACCTCCGAGAGGTGCGGGGCCGATTTCCGTATGCGGTGCAGGTCAGGCGGGGTCGATCGGCCCGCCCGGCTTCGGCTCGGTCAGCTCCAGCGTGACCGAGGTGCCCTCGGCCGGAACCGGCTCCTTGACCTCGGCCACCGACGCCGCCGGGATGCCGTCGGCCTCGATCGGGGCCGCCGACTCCATCGCCGCGCCGGCCGCCGCCGTCACGAGGACCTCGTCGCCGCGGTCCGGTCGCGCCGGAGCGGACGGGTCGGCCGCGTGCTCGGGGTCGCCGTGCCGGTTGGCCAGCTCGGCCGAGCCGCCGAACAGGGCCGGCAGCGTCGCCGTGTGCGCCTCGCGCAGCTCGTCCAGCGGGATGCTGAACTGGCCGGCCACGTCGAGCACCGGCTCGGCCGTGGTGACGCCGACCTCAACGCAGGCGATGCCGTGCTCGGCGGCCAGGGCCAGGAACGCCTTGTCGCGCCCACGGGGCACCGCGACCAGGGCCCGGCCGGACGACTCGCTGAACAGCTGGACGAACGCCGAGTTGCCGTCCTCGGGCAGCGTGATCCGGGCGCCCACGTTGCGGCGCAGCGTGCTCTCCACGAGGACCTGTGACAGGCCGCCGTCGGAGAGGTCGTGCGCCGCGACGACGTGACCGGCCTTGGACGCACGGGCCATCAGCACGCCCAGGCGCTGCTCGTGCTCCAGGTCCACCTTCGGCGGGCGGCCGCCGAGGTGGCCGTGGGTGACCCACGCCCACTCGGAGCCGGAGAGCTCCGCGGCGGTCTCGCCGAGCAGGAAGAGCAGGTCGCCGTCGCCGGTGGCGGCCGGGAAACCCATCGGGATCCGCCGGGCCACGTCGTCGAAGACGCCGAGCACGCCGACCACCGGGGTCGGGTGGATCGCGGCCGCGCCGGTCTGGTTGTAGAAGCTGACGTTGCCGCCGGTCACCGGGGTGCCCAGCAGCTGGCAGCCGTCGGCCAGGCCGCGCACGGCCTCGGCGAACTGCCACATGACGGCCGGGTCCTCGGGCGAGCCGAAGTTGAGGCAGTCAGTCACGGCCACCGGCTCGGCGCCGGTGACGGCGACGTTGCGGTAGGCCTCGGCCAGCGCGAGCTTCGCACCCTCGTACGGGTCGAGGCGGGCGAAGCGGCCGTTGCCGTCGACCGACAGCGCGACACCGAGGCCGGTGCGCTCGTCGATGCGCAGCACACCCGAGTCCTCCGGCTGAGCCAGCACGGTGTTGCCGAGCACGTACCGGTCGTACTGCTCGGTGACCCAGGTCTTGTCGCAGAGGTTCGGCGAGCCGGCCATCCGCAGGACGGTCTCGCGCAGTTCCTCACCGGTGGCCGGGCGGGGCAGCGTCTCGGCCTTGTCCGCCTGCAGGAGGATCAGGTCGGCGGGCTCGCGGATCGGCCGGGCGTAGACCGGGCCGTCGTCGGCGAGCGAGCCGGGCGGCACGTCCACCACGACGTGGTCGTTCCACGTGATGACGAGGCGGCCCGGCGAGCCGTCCTCGCCGGTCGGGGTGACCTCGCCGATGGCGGTGGCCCAGACGCCCCACTTCTCGGCGACGGCGAGCACCTGGTCGAGGTTCTCCGGCGTGACGATCAGGAGCATGCGCTCCTGCGACTCGCTGGCCAGGATCTCGGTCGGCGACATCGACGCCTCGCGCAGCGGAACCCGCTCGAGCCAGACCCGCATGCCCGTGCCGGCCGCGGCCGCGGTCTCGGTGAGCGCGCAGGTCAGGCCGGCGCCGCCGAGGTCCTGGATGCCGGCCACGAGGCCGGCGTCGTACAGCTCGAGGCAGCTCTCGATGAGCAGCTTCTCCATGAACGGGTCGCCGACCTGCACCGACGGGCGGCGCTGCTCGGCTTCCTCGTCGAAGGTGGCCGAGGCGAGCACGGAGACGCCGCCGATGCCGTCGCGGCCCGTACGGGCGCCGAGCAGCACGACGATGTTGCCGACGCCGGCCGCCTCCTTGTGCTGGAGGCGCTCGACCGGCAGCACGCCGATGCTCAGCGCGTTCACCAGCGGGTTGCCCTGGTACGTCGGGTCGAAGACGATCTCGCCACCGATGTTGGGCAGGCCCAGGCAGTTGCCGTAGCCACCGATGCCGGCGACCACGCCGGGCAGGACCCGGGCGGTGTCGGGATGGTCGGCGGCGCCGAAGCGCAGCGGGTCCATCACCGCGATCGGGCGGGCGCCCATGGCGAGGATGTCGCGGACGATGCCGCCCACGCCGGTCGCGGCGCCCTGGTAGGGCTCCACGAAGCTCGGGTGGTTGTGCGACTCGACCTTGAAGGTCACCGCGATCTCGTCGGAGATCTGCACGACGCCCGCGTTCTCGCCGATACCGGCGAGCATGCGGTCGCTGCGCGGAGCCTTCTCACCGAACTGGCGCAGGTGCACCTTGCTCGACTTGTACGAGCAGTGCTCGCTCCACATGATCGAGTACATCGCCAGCTCGGACGCCGTCGGCCGCCGGCCGAGGATCTGCCGGATGCGGTCGTACTCGTCGTCCTTGAGGCCCAGCTCCGTGTGCGGCTGCAGCTCGTCCGGGGTCTGGAACGCCCGGTGCACCGTGTCGGGGCCGCCGTCGAACTCGTTGACCAGCACGTCCGTCGCGGCAAAGCCGGTCGGCTTCTGGTTCGGCGCTGCCGTCTCCGGCTGCGTGGTCATTACTGGTGTCCCCCTGCGTGCGAAGCCCCCGCGGACGCCCCGGCCAGGGCCCGCAGGACCGAGGTGAAGAAGCCGAGGCCGTCGAGCGACGGACCGGTCAGCGCCTCCACCGCGTGTTCCGGATGCGGCATGATGCCGACGACATTGCCGGCCTCGTTGGTGATGGCGGCGATGTCGCGCTGCGAGCCGTTCGGGTTGCCGCGGACATACCGCGCCACGACCCGCCCCTCGGCCTCGAGCGCGTCCAGCGTCCGCTGGTCGGCGACGTAGCAGCCCTCGCCGTTCTTGACCGGGATCAGGATCTCCTGACCGGTCTGGAACGAGTTGGTCCAGGCGGTGTCCGCGGACTCGACGCGGAGCCACTGGTCGCGGTTACGGAAGTGCAGGTGCTGGTTGCGGGTGAGCGCGCCGGGCAGCAGGTGGGCCTCGCAGAGGATCTGGAAGCCGTTGCAGATGCCGAGCACCGGAAGACCGCCGCGGGCCGCGTCGATGAGCGACTCCATGACCGGGGCGAACCGGGCGATCGCGCCGCAGCGCAGGGCGTCGCCGTACGAGAAACCGCCGGGCAGCACCACGGCGTCGACGCCGTGCAGGTCGGGGTCGCCGTGCCAGAGGCGGACGGCGTCGGCGCCGGCGAGGCGCACGGCGCGGGCCGCGTCCCCGTCGTCCAGCGAACCCGGGAAGGTGACCACACCGATGCGCATGGTCAGGCGACCTCGGCCTTCGCGTCGTCCTCGACCTTGATCGAGAAGTCTTCGATCACCGGGTTGGCGAGCAGCTTGTCGGCGATTTCCCGAGCCCGGTCCAGGTCGGGTTCGCCGGCGAACTCGATCTCGATCCGCCGCCCGATCCGGACGGAGGAGACATCGGTGACGCCGAGCCTGGGCAGCGCGTTCGCGACCGCCTGGCCCTGCGGGTCGAGGATCTCCGGCTTGAGCATGACGTCGACCACGACGCGAGCCACGGGCACTCCTGACTGATAGGTGTAAGCACGTGGAGCCTACCTTGCGATCCACGTGACGGGCGTGTCGGCCGGTGTCGCGCACGCGACGCCGACCAGGCTGAGCAGGCTGTTTCGGCGGTGATCTCAGCCACTCGAACGATCAAAGCTTCAATTTCTCCACTACCGGCGCGACGGTCATCACACCGTGATAGGTGGCAAGTGAGTCTTGGCGGCCGGGCCGGCGCCACCTAACGTCAGTGTTCCGCTGGGGTGTGGCGCGACGGTCGAGCTCCGCCACGCCCCGGCGGCAGAATCACAGGATGGGAGCCGGCGCGTATTTCGCCGCCTCCGGGTGAGCGGCGACGATCGCGGCGACCCGGTCGGCCACGAAACGCACCTGTGACGGCGCGGCGCCGACGAAAGCGGCCCGGTCGGCCACGAGCGCGTCGATCTCGGCCCGGCTCAGCTGGAGCCGGCCGTCGTCGGCGAGCCGGTCGAACAGGTCGTTTCCGGCCGCGCCCTTCTCCCGCATGGCCAGCGCCACCGCCACCGCGTGCTCCTTGATCACCTCGTGGGCGACCTCGCGGCCGACGCCCTTGCGCACCGCGGCCACCAGGATCTTGGTGGTGGCCAGGAACGGCAGGAAGCGGTCGAGCTCGCGGGCGATCACGGCCGGGTAGGCGCCGAACTCGTCGAGCACGGTCAGGAAGGTCTGGAAGAGGCCGTCGGTGGCGAAGAACGCGTCGGGCAGCGCGACCCGGCGCACCACCGAGCAGGAGACGTCACCCTCGTTCCACTGGTCGCCGGCGAGCTCACCCACCATCGACAGGTAACCGCGGACGATCACGGCGAGACCGTTGACCCGCTCGGACGAGCGCGTGTTCATCTTGTGCGGCATGGCCGAGGAGCCGACCTGGCCCGGCTTGAAGCCCTCGGTGACCAGTTCCTGACCGACCATCAGGCGGATCGTGGTGGCCAGCGACGACGGGCCGGCGACGATCTGGGCCAGCGCCGAGACCACGTCGAAGTCGAGCGAGCGCGGGTAGACCTGGCCGACGCTGCTGAGCACCCGGTTGAAGCCGAGGTGGGCGGCGACCCGCTGCTCCAGCACGGCCAGCGCCTCGAAGTCGCCGTCGAGCAGGTCGAGCTGGTCGGCGGCGGTGCCGACCGGCCCCTTGATCCCACGCAGCGGGTAACGGCCGATCAGGTCGTCGAGCCGCTCGTACGCGATGAGCAGCTCCTGGGCGGCCGAGGCGAACCGCTTGCCGAGCGTGGTGGCCTGGGCCGCCACGTTGTGCGAGCGGCCCGTCATGACCAGGTCGGAGTACTCGACGGCGCGCTCGGCCAGGCGGGCCAGCGTGGCGACGATGCGGGACCGGATCAGCTCGAGCGACGCCCGGATCTGCAGCTGCTCGACGTTCTCGGTCAGATCGCGCGAGGTCATGCCCTTGTGGATCTGCTCGAAGCCGGCGAGCGCGCTGAACTCCTCGATCCGCGCCTTCACGTCGTGCCGGGTGACCCGCTCACGCTCGGCGATCGACGCCAGGTCGACGGTGTCGAGCACCGCCTCGTACGCCTCGACGGCGCCCTCGGGCACCGACACTCCGAGGTCACGCTGGGCGCGCAGGACGGCGAGCCAGAGGCGCCGCTCCATCCTGATCTTCTCCTCCGGCGACCACAGGTCGACGAGCTCGGCGGAGGCGTAGCGGGAGGCAAGGACGTTCGGGATGGTCACGGTACCGATTCTTTCACGGGCCCGGGATCACGCTCCGGCAGCTCATGACGCAGCGTGCGGACGTCCCGGCTGGCCAGCATGCCCAGCACGGCGACGATCACCAGCACTCCCGCGCCGACCAGGGTCGCCCGCACACCGACCCGGTGCGAGATCGGCCCGACCAGCAGTTCGCCGATCGGCATCGCGATGAAGGAGCCGACCATGTCGTACGAATACACGCGCGCGAGCTTGTCCGCCGGCACGTGCTCCTGCATCGTCGTCTCCCACGCCACCCCGAACTGTTCGAGCAGCCCGCCCGCCAGCAGCGCCCCCACGATGAGCGCGACGACGTGGGGATAGAGGCCGAGCAGAAGCAACGGCAGGGCCATGCCGAACGTGCTGGCCGCGCCGAGCAGGAGCAGGCGGCGCACGCGCAGCCGCATCGCGATCAGAGCGCCCAGGATCATCCCGCCGGTCTGCGCGGCCAGCACGAAACCCCAGTTCTGCCGGCCGAACGTGTCGTCGGCGACCGCGGGCCCGAGCACGTAGAGGCCGCCGCTCCAGCACGCGTTGATCACCGCGAAGGCCGCCACCACCACCCACAGCCAGGTGCGTGACCAGAACTCGGTCCAGCCGGTCCGCAGGTCGGCGAAGATGTGGGGCCGGGCCGCGTCCTTGGGCTTCGCCGGCGCCGGCAGCGAGCGCAGGGCCAGGAAGACCAGCCCGGCGATCAGGAAGGTGACGGCGTCGATGGCGATGCCCCACCCCGGGTTGGTGGCGGCGACGACCACGCCGGCCAGCGGGGCGCCGAGGATGACGGCCGAATTGAGGGTCAGCCGGTTGATCGCGTTCGCCTGCTGACGGACGTCGGCCGGCACGGTCTGCGGCAGGATCGACGAGCTGGCCGGCAGCGCGAGCGCACCGACCATGCCGTTGACGGCGCCGAGCACGATCAGCAGCGGAACGGTGGCCAGGTCGCTGAGCACCAGGAAGGCCACGATGCCCTGAGAGAGGGCGGCGGCCAGGCTGGAGCCGACCATCAGCACCTGTTTGGGCATGCGGTCGGCGAGCACGCCACCGAAGAGCAGGAACATGACGTTCACCAGCGTGCGGATGCCGACCACGAGGCCGAGGTCGCTGGTCGAGCCGGTCAGGTCGAGGACGGCGAACGCGAGGGCGAGCGTCGCGAACGAGTTGCCCAGGGCGTTGATCGTCCGCCCGGCGATGAGCAGTCGGAACGGGGCGTGTCTCAGCGGCGCGAGGGCGCTCATCAGGACTCCATCTCGAACATCGCGACAGTCGTGCTCGTGCGGATCGTGCCAGGGGTCCGCGGGGGGCGCGCGGCATGGTGGAGCTCGTCGACCAGCTCGACGAACTTCGATCGCAGCTCGATCCAGGTCTCGGGCTCGATCCAGAACTCGCCGTCACCCAGGAGGCCGTTCTTCTCGGCGAAGCGGCCGGACGCCGTACGCCGGATCAGCTCGCTGCCGAGGGCCGCGAACAGCGCCCGGCGCTGCTCCGGGCCCTCCGGCGCGTGGTCGCGCTTGGTGTCGTACCGGTACCGCTTGGCCACGCCGCCCCGGATCTTCTCCTCGCCGGCCTGGACGATCATGCCGCCGGCCAGCAGGCTGCGCAGGTGATAGCTCGCGTTGGCGTGGGTCAGGCCGAGCTCGCGCGCCACCTCGGCCGCGGTCATCGGCGCGCCGGTGAGGAGCGACATGATCCGCAGCCGTACGGGATGGGCGGTCGCCCTCAGCGACGCCCGCTCCGACTCGTCTCCCAAAGACATGTTGGGGAGTTTAGGGAACGGCACGCCCACTGTCCAATGGTTGTTTGGGAGTGGCAGACTGCACGAAGAAGCGGCAAGGTCGCTAGTGTTACTGACGAGTAGGTAGTCCGCTCATCCCGAAAGGTCCACCGATGACTGATTTCAACCCCGAGTCGCTCGCCTCGATCGGCCCGAAGGAGTTCGCTCAGCTCGTCAAGTCGACGCCGGACTCCAAAATCGCTGAGGTCATGGCGGGCGAGAGCCGCACCAAGATCCTCGATGAGGTCTTCAACCGGATGCCCACGCTGTTCCGCCCGGAAAAGGCCGGCAGCACCTCGGCGGTGATCCACTGGGTCATCACGGGCGGCGCCGGCGGCGCGAGCGACACCTACGAGACGGTGATCGAGAACGGCGCCTGCACGGTCACCAACCAGCCGGCCCGCGACCCGAAGCTGACGATGACCATGGACGCCGTCACGTTCCTCAAAGTCGTCTCGGGCGACGGCAACCCGATGATGCTCTTCATGACCGGCAAGGTGAAGGCCAAGGGCGACCTGGGCCTGGCCGCCAACGTGGCCAAGCTCTTCGACATCCCGAAGGCTTAAATACGCTTCTCGACGGCGCCCAGGGCGATATCGGTCCGATACTGGGCGCCGTCCAGGCGGATGCCGTCGACGAGCGCATAGGCCGCGTCGCGCGCTTCCCGGAGGTCGGCGCCGACCGCGGTCACGCTCAACACCCGGCCACCCGCCGAGATCAGCGCGCCGTCGTCCCGGCGGGCCGTGCCGGCGTGGATCACCCCGGGCACCTCGGCGCCCTCGATGACGTCGCCCGTGCGCGGCGTGGCCGGGTAGTTCTTGCTCGCCACCACGACCGTGATCGCGGCGCCATCGCGCCAGCGCAGCGGCGGCAACTCGGCCAGCGTGCCGGTCGCGGCCGCGTTGAGCAGGCCGGCCAGCGGCGTCTCCAGCAGCGCGAGCACGACCTGGGTCTCCGGGTCGCCGAAGCGCGCGTTGAACTCGATCACCTTGGGGCCGTCGGGCGTGAGCGCGAGTCCGACGTAGAGCAGACCGGCGAACGGCGTGCCGCGGCGGCGCATCTCGGCCAGCGTCGGCTCGACCGTCTCCCGCAGCACCCGGTCCACGAGATCGTCCGGCGCCCAGTCCAGCGGGGCGTACGCGCCCATGCCCCCGGTGTTGGGTCCCTCGTCGCCGTCACCGAGCCGCTTGAAGTCCTGCGCCGGCATCAGCGGCACCGCGGCCGTGCCGTCGGTGACCACGAAGAGCGAGACCTCGGGACCGGACAGGTACTCCTCGATCACGACGGTGCCGCAGTCGGCCGCGTGCCGCTCCGCGACCTCGCGGTCCTCGGTCACCACGACGCCCTTGCCGGCGGCGAGACCGTCGTTCTTGACGACGTACGGCGAACCGAGCTCGTCGAGCGCACGCGCCACCTCGTCGGCGGTCGTGCAGGCGTACGACCCGGCGGTGGGAACGCCGGCCGCGACCATCACTTCCTTGGCGAACGCCTTCGAGCCCTCGAGCTGGGCCGCCGCCGCGCTCGGGCCGAAACAGGCGATGCCCTTGGCACGGACGGCGTCCGCCACCCCGGCCACCAGCGGCGCCTCGGGGCCGACCACGACCAGGTCGGCGGCCAGCTCGACCGCGAGGGCGGCCACCGCGGCCGGATCGGTCGCCTTGACTTCGTGCAGCTCAGCGACCTGGGCGATGCCCGGGTTACCGGGCGCTGCGGCCAGGAAGTCGACGGACGGGTCGGCGGCGAGGCCGAGGGCGAGGGCATGTTCGCGGCCGCCGGAGCCGATCAGAAGTACGCGCACGGGCGCCGATCCTACCGGCGCTCTCCTTCCCCACGTCGCACAGCGGGGCTGTCGCGTAAACTTCGGCAGTACCCGGACCTCTGCCAGGTACGACCTGTTCTACGGAAGGCGTCACGCAAGTGCCGGTGATCGTGTTGGTCGGAGCCCAATGGGGCGACGAGGGCAAGGGCAAGGCCACTGACCTGCTGGGCGACCGGCTCGACTACGTGGTGAAGTTCAACGGCGGCAACAACGCCGGCCACACCGTGGTGATCGAGGGTGAGAAATACGCCCTTCACCTGCTGCCGAGCGGCATCCTGACGCCGGGCGTGGTCCCGGTGATCGGCAACGGCGTCGTGGTCGACCTGGCCGTCCTGTTCGAGGAGATCGACGGTCTCGAGGCGCGCGGCGTCGACACGTCGCGGTTGCGCATCAGCGCGAACGCGCACGTCATCCCGTCGTACAACCGCTCGATGGACAAGGTCGCCGAGCGTTTCCTGGGCTCGCGCCGCATCGGCACGACCGGTCGCGGCATCGGGCCGACTTACGCGGACAAGATGAACCGCGTCGGCGTCCGCGTGCAGGACCTGTTCGACGAGTCGATCCTGCGGCAGAAGGTGGAGGCCGCGCTCTCCTTCAAGAACCAGGTACTCAGCAAGATCTACAACCGTCAGGCGGTCAAGCCGGACGACGTGGTCAAGGAGCTGCTGTCCTACGTCGACCGTCTCCGGCCGTACGTGGGTGACACCGCGCTCGAGCTCTCCGAGGCGCTCGACAACGGCAAGGTCGTGCTCTGCGAGGCCGGCCAGGCCACGCTGCTCGACGTCGACCACGGCACGTACCCGTTCGTGACCAGCTCGAACGCGACGTCCGGCGGCGCCTGCACCGGCTCCGGCATCCCGCCCACCCGCATCGACCGGGTGGTGGCAGTGCTCAAGGCGTTCACCTCGCGCGTCGGCGAGGGCCCGTTCCCGACCGAGCTGCACGACAAGTTCGGCGACCACCTGCGCGAGGTCGGCCACGAGTACGGCACCACCACCGGCCGCCCGCGCCGCATCGGCTGGCTCGACCTGGTGATGGCCCGCTACGCGCAGCGGATCAACGGCGTCACCGACTTCGTCCTGACCAAATTGGACAATTACGACGACCTGGATGAGATTCCGGTCTGCGTGGCGTACGAGGTCAACGGCGTCCGCCACGACGAGATGCCGATCAGCCAGTCCGACTTCCACCACGCGGTCCCGATCTACGAGACGCTGCCCGGCTGGAAGCAGGACATCTCCGGCTGCCGCACCTTCGCCGACCTGCCCAAGGACGCGCAGCGCTTCGTCGAGTTCGTCGAGGAGCGCATCCGCGCCCGCGTCTCGGTGGTGGGCGTCGGCCCCGGCCGCGAAGAGGTCATCGAGCGTCACTCGGTGCTGAGCGAGGCTTGAGATGTACGACGTCATCCTGCTCAGCCTGGCCGAGGGCTCCCCGGCCGACGCGGGCGCCTGCGGATCCTCCTGCGGCGGCTGCGGCGTCCTGGAGAAGGAAGCGTGCGACACCCCCCGCGTGCCGGTACGCGAGTGCGCCGACGCCCTGAAGGCCGGCGGCGCCCTGGTCGAGATGATCACGGCGCACTCCGACGCCGAGATCGACGAGGTGATCGCCCGCCTCGACGGGCCGACCCGCGCCGACGGCCTGACCTGGCCGGCTTCCGATTCCCGGGTTCGCCTGGTGGTGGCCTCGGCGACCGACGGCCAGCTGCGGGCCGTCGTCCGCCGGCTGGTACGCCGGTACGCGCCGCCGCCGAGCAAGCGACCGGCCGACCTGGCCGCCGACCGCACGGTGCCGGACCTGCCGCCGATCGCGATCCTGCCGCTGGACGTCGCCAACACCACCGACCTGGCGGCACAGCTCGGCCTGCCCCGGGTGCCGTCGGCGGTGGCCGAGGCGGTCCTCTCCGGCCGGACCCGCCGGCTTGACCTGCTGCGCAACGACGGTGGCTCGGTCACGGTGGACGGTGCCCTGGTGGGTGGCGTCGACGACGACGGCCGGGCCCTCCCGTGGCGCGGCCGCGTCGAGGTCGACGACGCGGTCCTCTCCGGCGGTGACGACCCCATCCTGGCCTGCGCGATCGGCAACGGCGCGGGCTACGCCGAGTTCGACGGCCTGCGGCTGCTGGCCGAGGGCAACGCCGAGGACGGCACGGTCGAGGTGGCGGTGGCCGTCCCGATGCTCGTCAAGAAGCGCTTCAAGGGCACGAAGATCCGCATCGAGGTCCGCCGGGCCCGTGGCCGGGCGGTCTCGGTGCTGCCGCGCGACGGCGAGCTCCAGTTCCTCGACGACGGGGTGGCGGGATCGATGAACCGCAAGCGTTCCTGGTGGACGGAGGCCGGGGCCTGGGCGGTGTACGCGGGCTGACCGTCTGTGCGAGTCTGAAAAAGTAGGACGAACCGGGGAGGGTTGCATCCGTGGCATCGGTGGAGGACGAAGGCGCCGACCGCGTCTACGCGCCCCCGGACAGGGACGTGGAGCCGCTGTGGGAGGCGGAGGAGCTGGCGGCCCCGGTACACGGCCGCCCGGTTCCCCACGACACGCCACCGCCCCTGCCCGTGCCTCCCACCGGCGTCTACCGCCCCGGCGACCGGGCGCCGGCGCCACCCCCCGCCCAGCATGGTCAGGGCCCCGTCCCCATCCAGCGGCCGAACGGCGCCATCCCGATCCCGCCGCAGCCGCCCGCGAGGCCGGACCGCACGCCGATTCCGGCACCGGCTCCTCCGCCCCCTGTATTCGAGGGCGGGGAGTTCGACGAGGAAGAGTCCGGTGTGCATACTTTGCCGGATTCACCCTGGTCGCAACCGCCGCAGCGGCCCGCGCCCCCGCCGGCCCCCACCGATCCGGCCCGGGCCGCCACGGGTTCGGCTTCCGTGCCGCCGCAGCCCGGACCGCAGGGTGGCGCCGCTCTCCCACCGGGACCACGCGCGGCCACCGCCCCAGCGCAGGCAAATGCCACACCCGCGCCGGGCCCGCATGGCCCCAGCGCTCCAGCGCAGGACTCACATGGCCCCGGCGCCCCGGCGCAGGGCTCACATGGCCCGGGTGCCCCGGCGCAGGGCTCGCATGGCCCCGGCACCCCAGCGCAGGGCTCGCTCAATGCCGGCGCCCCCACGCAAGGCCCTCACAGTGCCGCCTCCGCGGGGCACGGTCCGCCCGTGGCCGTCCCAGCGCAACGACCGCACGGGGCCGCTCCGCTGCAAGAGCCGCACGTGGACGCGCAAAGGCAACGGCCGCACGCGCAAGCACAAGGGCCGCACGCGGACGCGCAAGGGCAACGGCCGCACGCGGACGCGCAAGAGCAACGGCCGCCGGCGGACGCGCGAGGGCACGAGGCGAGGGCGGTGCCGCCGCCTCCGGGGCCCTATCCGCCCAGTGTCGATCCGCGGGCGTTTCCGCAGCAGGCTTATCCGCAGGTCTATCAACCGCATCCGCAGGTGCAGCCGCCGGCGCATCCGCAGGCGCCGAGTCAGCCGCCTGGTGATCCGTTTCAGGATCTGCCGTGGGTTTCCGATGGCACGCCGACCGCTGAGGAGTTCGCCCGGCGCCGGCTCGCGAAACCGCCCGACCCGATCGCCAAGGTGGGCGTCCGGGGGGCGGTCAACAACATCACCGGTGGGCTGGCCAAGCTGTCGCCGGGGCGGCGCGAGATCGAGCGCAAGCAGGACGTCGAGATGGTCCGGCGCAACTTCGGCGGGCTGCGCCAAGTCACCGTGGTCAACCCCAAGGGCGGCGCCGGCAAGACGGTCGCCGTCCTGCTGCTCGCGATGACCTTCGGGCAGAAGCGCGGCGGCTACGTGCTGGCCTGGGACAACAACGAGACCCAGGGCACCCTCGGCATGCGGGCCCAGCAGGACTTCCACGCCCGTACGGTCCGCGACATGATGCGCGACCTGCACCTGTTCCGCGGGGCGCACGGCCGCGTCGGCGACCTGTCGCAGTACGTCCGCGCGCAGGGTGAGGGCATGTTCGACGTGCTCGCCTCGGACGAGTCGGCCACGGCCGGCGAGATGCTGACGGCGGACGCCTTCGCCGAGATCCGCGAGATCGTCAGCCGGTTCTACAAACTGATCTTCGTGGACACCGGCAACAACGTTCGCGCCCAGAACTGGCAGGCCGCCATGGACGCGACCGACCAGCTGGTGATCACGATGTCGGCCCGTAACGACTCGGCCGAGACCGCCGCCCGCATGCTCGACCACTTGGAGCAGAGCGGCCGCCAGCGCCTCGTCCGCCAGGCGATCAGCGTCGTGTCGATGCCGCCCACCCGCAAGGACATCGACCTGCCGGCGATCCAGCGCCACTTCGCCGCCCGTACGCGGGCGGTGCTGCTGGCCCCGTACGAGAAACTGATCGACTCCGGCGAGCCCCTTCGTTACGGCCAGCTCTCCGGCAACACCCGGGACGCCTGGCTCAAAATCGCCGCCGCCGTGGCCGAAGGCCTCTGACCGGCCACCGAAGGGCGACCGGTCAGAGCGTCAGATCAGGTCAGGACAGGGCGTCGGCCGCGGCCGGGTCGCTGTCGCGGAGGAACTGGGCGCAGCGGGCGGCCTCGTCGGCCTCGCCGATCTCGGCGGCGGCGATGGACAGGCTGTGCAGGCAGCGCAGGAAGCCCTGGTTGGGCGCGTGCGACCACGGGACCGGGCCGTGGCCCTTCCAGCCGTTGCGGCGCAGCGCGTCCAGGCCGCGGTGGTATCCGGTGCGGGCATAGGCGTACGCGGTGACCGGTTCGCCGTCGGCCAGCGCGTCGGCGGCCAGGGCGGCCCAGCCTCCGCTGTACGCCGGGTGGGCGGCGGCCACGGCCTTGTACGCGTCGGCGGTGCCGCGCTCGGCGGCCTCGGCCAGGGCCTTGTCGGCCTCTTCGTCGGCGGGCAGCAGGGTGGCCGGCGGCTCGGGAAGGAGGTTCTGCATGCCCTTATTCAACCGGTCCGACCCGTCCCCATTCCGGGCACCCCGATTTCAGTCCCAGGCCGCGGCCAATCGGGTCAGCCGATCCGCGTACTCGATCCGGTCTTCCCACCCGGCCGGCCACGCGGCCATGCCGAGCGCCGCCCCGGCGAAGGCGCCGGCCAGGCAGGCGATGGAGTCGGAGTCGCCGGACGAGGCCGCGCCCCGGCCGAGCACGGCCACCGGCTCCTCGGGCGAGATCAGGTAGCAGTACAGGGCTGTGGCCAGCGCTTCCTCGGCGATCCAGCCCTCGCCGGTGGCCAGGCACGGGTCGCCGGCGAAGTTGCCGGCGGCCAGCGCGACGGCGACCCGGTCGAGCGCGGCGGCCGTCTCGTCCCAGCCGTGGGCGATGAACTCCTCGGGCGATCCGATTCCCGGCTGCCGCCAGAGGTCGCCGAGCCATTGGTCGCGGTAGGTCTTCCGCTGGCTGTCGCACCGCTCGCGGAGCGCGCCGAGCAGGTCGCCGGGCGCCATGCCGTCGGCCAGCCACCTCACCGCGTACGCGGTCAATTCGCTCGCCGTCAGTCCCGTGGGGTGGCCGTGGGTGAGCCCGGCCTGAAGCTGAGCGGCACCGGCCCGTTGATCATCGGTCAGGTTCGGAACCAGGCCGACCGGCGTGACCCGCATGTTCGCCCCGCAGCCCTTCGACCCGGCCTGGGTCGCCTGCTGCCAGGGCCCACCCGCCTCCAGTGCCGCACACGCGCGCAGGCAGGTCATCCCGGGCGCGCGGTTGTTGTCGGGGCTGACCGCCCAGGCCAGGAACGCCCGCCGCAGCTCCGGCTCGAGCGCCGCCGGGGTGAGGGCCGGCGCCGCGAGGATCGCCTCGCCGACCGCGAGGCCCATCTGGGTGTCGTCGGTGACCAGCGCCGGGTCCCCGGTCAGCTCCCGGGGCCCGCTCACCCCGTACGCCGCGATAATCGTCTGGTAGTCCTGGAATTCGGTCGGTTTGCCGAGCGCGTCACCGTACGCCAGGCCGAAGAGCGATCCCGCTGCGTTTCGCACGGTGGCTACCCTACGGGGCATGGTCGGCGATCCCCTTCAGCCCGTCTTCGGCGGCGACGTTCCCTTCGACGCCACAGTCAACGAGATCGAGTCGCGGGCCGAGCTCGACGTCCATCTGGCCAAGAAGTCCCTGGCCGGCCTCGTGATCCTCGGGTTGCGCCTCGATCTGGACCCGCCCGACCTCAGCGACGTCGAGGTGACCGGCGCGCTGTTCATCGGCTGCCGTCTGGCCGGCGACGACGTCGAGATCGATCTGATCCGGCGCGGCGCCCACCTGATTCCGCCGTTCGACGCGCGGCCCTATCCGACCCATCCGGCCAACCTCTACACGCCCGAGGATCTCTCGTTCGGCTTCGCCGAGGGCGGCTTCGCCGGGATGTACGACACGCAGGTGTACGACCATTTCGTCACGCACGGCGGCGCGTCCCCGGACATCCGGGAGGCGATCGCGCAGCGGTTGCACGACGCCGGCATCGACAACGCGCTGGGCAAGGCGCTCGCCGCCTGGGTGCACGGCCGCGGCGTCGAGGGCGCGGTCGGGATCATGGGCGGGCACGCCGCGCCGCGCGGCTCGCAGGCCTACCGGATGGCGGCCACGCTGGCCTGGCGGCTGGCGTCGCTGGGCCGGCTGGTGGTGACCGGCGGCGGGCCGGGCGTGATGGAGGCGGCGAACCTGGGCGCGTACTTCGCCGCTCGCCCCGCACCCCAGCTCATGCAGGCGATCGACCTGTTGTCGGCCGCGCCGCACTTCGCCGACCACGACCCGTACACGGCGGCCGCCCTGGCCGTGCGGAAGAGGTTCCCGGCGCCGCCGAAGGCGGTGGCCGACGTGGCCGGCCGGCTCCGGCACGGCGGCCTGGCCCTGCCCACCTGGCTGTACGGTCATGAGCCGGCGAACCTTTTCGCCGGTCAGATCGGCAAGTACTTCTCGAACGCCGTCCGCGAGGACTCGATCCTGCGGCTCTCCCGGGGCGGCATCGTCTTCGCGCCGGGCTGGGCGGGCACGGTCCAGGAGATCTTCCAGGCGGCGACGAAGACCTTCTACCAGACCGACGGCCCGTCGGGCGCGTTCGTCTTCCTCGGCGTCGACCACTGGCGTGAGCTGCCGGTCGAGGCGCTGCTGCGCCCGCTGCTGGCGAAGAGCCCGCACGGCGACCAGTCGCACCTGGTCGTGGTCACCGATTCGCTGGACGTGGCGATGAAGGCGCTCACGCCACGTGCACACGCCGCCAGTTAGTCACCGGAAGATCCTTTTCCGGTACGTCGGTGAGGCCGTTCTCGTCCATGGCGTTGTAGACCGCGAGCCGGGCGTCCTCGAAGAGGAATTCGACGGCGTGCAGCACCCGGGGCCGCCACTCGGCGGTGGTGATCAGCTCGATGATGTTCACCGAGCGCAGGCGCTGTCCCCGGGCCGCGCGCAGGGCCGCGTGCGGGTCGGGACGCCAGTCGAAGTGCTCGTACCAGTCGATCGGCTGGTTCAGATCGATCTGATCCCAGGTGATCGCGCACTCGTCGAATTTACGATGGGTTATCTCGACTCTTGTCACTCCAAAGTCGAGGATGACCGGGCCGTCCGCGAACCAGCCGCGCTCGGCGATGTCCCACATCAGCCAGCTTGATCGCAGTTTCTTGCCGATGAGCCGCACAAATCTGGTCCGGTGAACGGCCGCCAGGGCCTCGGCGTCATGGTGCCACGTGGGCTCGTAGCCCTGGATCCCAAGCACGATCATGATCCACCTCCGGGGGGACGACGATCGTATACATACCTCTCAGTAACCTGCCAGGAAGAGAAACAGCCGGCCCCCTAACGAGGACCGGCTGTCATCTTTCGATTACTTCGAGAGAGTGGTGCCCACCGAGCGCAGGTGCTCGCACGCCTCGACGACGCGCTTCGCGAGGCCGTTCTCGGCCAGCTTGCCCCAGGCGCGCGGGTCGTACGCCTTCTTGTTGCCGACCTCGCCGTCGATCTTCAGAACGCCGTCGTAGTTCTTGAACACGTGGTCGACCACGGGCCGCGTGAACGCGTACTGCGTGTCGGTGTCGATGTTCATCTTGACCACGCCGTAGTCCAGGGCGCCGTGGATCTCCGACAGCAGCGAGCCCGAACCGCCGTGGAAGACCAGGTCGAACGGCTTCTCCTTGCCGTACTTGGCACCGACCGCGTCCTGGATCTCCTTGAGGATCTCGGGGCGCAGCTTGACGTTGCCCGGCTTGTAGACGCCGTGCACGTTGCCGAAGGTCAGGGCCGTCATGTAACGGCCCTTCTCGCCCAGGCCCAGGGCGGCGGCGGTGGCCAGGCCGTCCTCGACGGTCGAGTAGAGCTTGTCGTCGATCGCGGCCGAGACGCCGTCCTCCTCGCCACCGACCACGCCGACCTCGATCTCGAGGATGATGTGCGCGGCCGCGGCGTCCTTGAGGAGCTCCTCGGCGATCTGCAGGTTCTCGTCGACCGGCACGGCCGAGCCGTCCCACATGTGCGACTGGAAGAGCGGGGCCTGCCCGTTGGCGACGCGCTCCTTGCTGAGGGCCAGCAGCGGGCGCACGTACTTGTCGAGCTTGTCCTTGGGGCAGTGGTCGGTGTGCAGCGCGATGTTGACCGGGTAGTTCTTGGCCACCTCGGTGGCGAACTCGGCCAGGGCCACGGCACCGGTGATCATGTTCTTGACCGTCGGGCCCGACACGTACTCGGCGCCACCGGTGGAGATCTGGATGATGCCGTCGCTGCCCGCCTCGGCGAAGCCCTGGAGGGCCGCGTTCAGGGTCTGCGAGGACGTCACGTTGATCGCCGGGTAGGCGAACGCGCCCGCCTTGGCGCGGTCCAGCATCTCGGCGTAGACCTCGGGAGAAGCGATGGGCATCGGTGCGCTCCTTGCTCTTTGCGTTCGGGAGACAGAGGGCAGGACCGCGCTGTCCTCCAACAGGCAGTATTCCGTAGCCGCTCACCCGATCAGAAATGACCCCGTAAACGCGCCGTTTGCGCGCATGCTGTGGGGGAAAGATGGGCCGGATGTCGACGGAGGGAAGCTCGTGATGACGTACCCAGGCAGCGACGACCTCGAAGCGCCCGAGGCTGACGCCGCGGAGCAGGCGGCCGACGCCTTCCTCGACGACGACGGCGACGACCCGGCGCCGGCTCTGGGCGACGAGACGCCCGAGTGGGACGCCCAGGAGCAGAGCCGGTCGGTACGGCTGGAGGACGAGTACCGCTGAATTAATGGTTCGCCCGTGATCATCTCGGCGGCTCATCATTACTGGCGTGCTGCTGACCGTCACGACCACTCATCGCCCCGCCACCGATCTCGGATATCTGCTGGTCAAACACCCTGACAAGGTGCATACGTTCGACGTGCCGACCGGTACCGCGTACGTCATGTATCCCGAGGTGAGCGACGAGCGGTGCACGGCCGCGCTGATGCTGGACGTCGACCCGCAGCGGCTGCGGGCTCAGCGGGACGCCTTCGAGCTGAGTCAGTTCGTCAACGACCGGCCGTACGCGGCCTCCAGCCTGCTGGCCAGCGCCCTGTCCAAGGTCTTCCGCTCCGCCCTGCGCGGCGCGTCCAAGGACCGTCCCGAGCTGGCCGTCACTCCCCTGCCGCTGGAGATCCGGGTGCCGGTGCTGCGGGGCACAACCGAGCTGGCCACGCGCCTGTTCGCGCCGCTCGGCTGGGAGGTCGAGGCCACCGCGATCCCGTTCGAGCCGGAGATCGGCGGCGACAGCCGCTACGTCGATCTCGTCCTGCGCGGGTCGCTCACGCTTTCCGCGGCTCTCAATCATCTGTACGTCCTGTTGCCCGTCCTCGACGACGCCAAGCACTACTGGGTGGCGCCCGACGAGATCGAGAAGCTGCTGCGCTCCGGCGAGGGCTGGCTCGCCGGCCATCCGGACAAGGTGCTGATCGCCCGCCGCTACCTGGCCCACAAGCGGGCGCTGACCACGACCGCGCTCCAGTCGCTCGAGGGCGAGGAGGCCGAGGAGCCGCCGGCCGAGGAGGAGGCCGAGCTTCCGGTCGTACGCCGTCAGTCGCTGGCCGAGCAGCGCCGCGACGCCGTGCTGGCGGCGCTCACCGAGGTCGGCGCGACGCGCGTACTGGACCTCGGTTGTGGCGGTGGCGCACTGCTGGGGGCCCTGATGAAGGACCGGCGGTACACCGAGGTCGTCGGCACCGACGTGTCAGCCCGGGCGCTGGAGATCGCCGCCCGCAAGCTGCGCCTCGACCGCCTGCCCGAGCGGCAGCGGGGCCGGCTCAAGCTGTGGCAGTCGGCGCTGACCTACCGGGACGACCGGCTGCGCGGCTACGACGCGGCCGTGCTGATGGAGGTCATCGAACATCTCGACCTGCCCCGGCTGCCGGCCCTGGAGGCGAGCGTGTTCGGTCACGCGCGTCCCGGCGCCGTCGTCGTGACCACGCCCAACGCCGAGTACAACGTCAATTACGAGGGGCTGACCGGCATGCGGCACTCGGACCATCGCTTCGAGTGGACGCGGGCCGAGTTCCAGGACTGGGCGACACGGACAGCGCACACATATGGATTCAACGTGACATTCAGGACAGTCGGCGAACTCGACGAAGCCACCGGATCGCCCACCCAGCTCGCTCTTTTCACGGAGGTGACCGCATGATCGACATTCCGGAGCTCGCGCTCGTCGCGCTGGTCGGCATCTCCGGCTCGGGCAAATCGACCTTCGCGCGTACGCACTTCCGCCCCACCCAGGTGCTCTCGTCCGACTTCTTCCGTGGCCTGGTGGCCGACGACGAGAACGACCAGTCCGCCTCGGCCGAGGCCTTCGACGCCCTGCACTACATCGCCGGCAAGCGGCTGACCGCCGGGCGGCTCACCGTCGTCGACGCCACCAACCTCCAGCCGCACGGCCGGGCCGAGTTGGTCCGCGTGGCCAAGGAACACGACGTGCTGCCGGTGGCGATCGTCCTCGACGTGCCCGAGGCGCTGGCCTGGGAACGCACGCAGGCCCGCCCGGACCGTACCTTCGACCGTCGCGTCCTCAGCCGCATGCACCGCGACCTGCGGCGCAGCCTCGGCTCGCTGACCCGCGAGGGCTTCCGCAAGGTGCACGTGCTGCGCGGCCCGGACGAGATCGCCGCCGCCTCGATCCGCTACGAGAAGCTGTTCAACGACAAGCGCGAGCTCACCGGGCCGTTCGACATCATCGGCGACGTGCACGGCTGCCGCTCCGAGCTCGAGACGCTGCTCGAACGGCTCGGCTACGCCCTGACCCGCGACGCCCAGGGCCGGCCGGTCGGCGCGGCCCACCCCGAGGGCCGTACGGCCGTCTTCGTCGGTGACCTGGTCGACCGCGGCCCCGACTCGCCGGGCGTGCTGCGCCTGGTGATGGGCATGGTCGCGGCCGGCACGGCGCTCTGCGTGCCCGGCAACCACGAGCAGAAACTCGCCCGCAAGCTCAACGGCCGCCAGGTCCAGCTGACACACGGCCTGCCCGAGACACTCGAGCAGCTGTCGGCCGAGCCGGCGGAGTTCGTGGCCGAGGCCAAGACGTTCATCGAGGGCCTGGTCAGCCACTACGTGCTCGACGGCGGCAAGCTGGTGGTCGCGCACGCCGGCCTCAAGGAGGCGTACCAGGGCCGCGCGTCCGGGCGGGTGCGCAGCTTCGCGCTGTACGGGGAAACCACCGGCGAGACCGACGAGTACGGGCTGCCGGTCCGGTACCCGTGGGCCCGCGACTACCGGGGCTCGGCCGCGGTCGTCTACGGGCACACCCCGACACCGAAACCGGAGTGGGTGAACAACACCATCTGCCTCGACACCGGCTGCGTGTTCGGCGGGGCGCTGACCGCGCTGCGCTGGCCGTCGCGCGAACTCGTCGCGGTGCCGGCCGAGCGGGAGCACTACGCGCCCGTACGCCCGCTGCTCCCGGCGACCCGGCCCGACGAAGGGCTGGAGATCACCGACGTGACCGGACGGCGACACCTCGAATACGGGTACGGGCGAGCCACCATCGCCGCCGAGAACGCGGCCGCCGCGCTCGAGGTGATGAGCCGGTTCGCGCTCGACCCGGCCACGCTGATCTGGCTGCCGCCGACCATGGCGCCGTGCTCGACGTCGGAGCTCGACGGATATCTGGAACATCCGGCCACCGCCTTCGCCGACATGCGCGCCGCCGGCGTGGACAAGGTCGTGTGCGAGGAGAAGCACATGGGCTCCCGCGCGGTCGTCCGCGTGTCCCGGCTCGGCGACGGCGACGCCATCTGGACCCGGACCGGGCGGCCGTTCTTCGGCCCCGAGCTGGACGGGCCGCTGCTGGCCAAGGTCCGGGCCGCGGCGGCCGGCCTCTTCGACGAGCTCGGCCGCGACTGGCTGCTGATCGACGCGGAACTGCTGCCGTGGTCGGCGAAGGCGGCCGGCCTGATCCGGGAGCGGTACGCGGGGGTCGGAGCGGCGGGACGGGCCGCCCTGCCGGCCGCACTGGACGTGCTCGCCGGGACGGCGGCACGCGGACTGGACGTGACGGCGCTGCGCGAGCGGCTGGAACTGCGATCGGCGGAGATCAGCGGATATTCGGCGGCCTACCGCTCATACGTGAAGCCGACCGACGGCCTCACCGGGGTGACGCTGGCGCCGTTCGCGGTGCTGGCCGGCGACGGCGTCTCGTACGCGAGTCGTGACCACGGCTGGCACCTGGGCCTCGCCGACCGGTTGGTGGCGGCCGACCCGGCCCTGTTCACCCCGACCCGCCGGGTCGCCGTCGACCTGGCCGACCCGGCGTCCGAGGCCGAGGCCACCGAGTGGTGGCTGGCGCTGACCGCCGCCGGGGGCGAGGGCATGGTGGTCAAGCCGTGGTCGGGCCTGACCGCCACCGAGGCGAAAGGACGGCTGGTCCAGCCCGGCGTGAAATGCCGCGGCCGCGAGTACCTGCGCATCATCTACGGCCCGGAGTACACCCGGCCCGAGCAGCTCGCCCGCCTGCGCCGCCGCAACCTGGGACGCAAGCGCAACCTGGCCCTGCGCGAGCACGGCCTCGGCCTGGCCGCCCTCGACCGGGTCGCGGCCGGCGAGCCGCTGTGGCGCGTCCACGAGCTGGTCTTCGCCATCCTCGCCTCGGAGTCGGAGCCCGTCGACCCGCGGCTGTGACCGGCGCCGCCCTGCTCACCTGGCCATTCGGGCGAGCGGGGCGGTCGTTCGGCCGGGAAAGGCATTCCACAGGAAGTGGACAGGTTTCACATGGGCGAGTGCCGGTACCCTGGCTCCTCGTGGACATCCGTGCGCTCAGCGAGCAGCTCGCCTTCAATCCGACGGATCCGACGGACCTGATTCACACCCTTGGTCTGTACGGTGTGTGGGCGATCATGTTCGCCGAGACAGGCCTGCTGGTCGGGTTCTTCTTCCCGGGCGACTCGCTTCTCTTCCTGGCCGGCGTGGCCGCCTCGCCCGTGGCCGACTCGATGTTCGGTGACGGCACGCAGCTGTCCTACGTCGGCCTGCTGATCGGCGCGCCGATCTGCGCCATCGTCGGCGCCCAGTTCGGCCACTGGCTCGGCGCCCGGTACGGGCGGCGGATGTTCGACAAACCGGACTCCAAGCTCTTCAAGAAGGAGTACGTCCAGAAGGCGGAGTACTACTTCGAGAAGTTCGGCCCGGCCAAAGCCGTCGTGCTGGCCCGCTTCATCCCGATCGTGCGTACCTTCCTCAACCCGGTGGCGGGCACGCTCGGCATGCCGGCCCGGAAGTTCTTCATCTGGAACGTGATCGGCGCCGTCCTCTGGACCGACGGCATCATCATCATCGGCCACACGCTGGCCCAGCAGATCTACGACGCCGTCGGCGACCACATCGACCGCTACATCCTGCCGGTCGTCGCCATCATCGTCCTGATCTCGCTGCTCCCGATCTTCATCGAGATCCTGCGCGAGCGCCGCCACAAGAAGAACGGCGGCACCACGGACCCGGAGCCCTCAGCCGCCATAGGAGTCGTCGCCGCCGCAAGCATCGCCGGCCTGGTCGACGCCGCCCGCGAAGAGGACGACAACGACGACCGCTACCCGCCCCGCTCGCACCGCCGCAACTAACCACCCAAGTCCACAAAAGACGCCGCCCCTCGGGGCGGCGTTTTTTCGTTGGGCCACCCCACGCACAGCCGCCCCAACCACCCAGCGACGTTCCTTCCGCACCATCGGACGGCGTTCCTCGCCTTTCCGCCGTCCGGCAGCGTTGCTCCCCTTTCGCCCCGTCCGGCAGCGTTTCTCCCTTCCCCACCGTCCGGCGTCCTTGTCATCTTCGCCAACCGCCGGACACCCTCCCTTCCCCCGCTCCTCACCGGCCGGGCTCGGCCTTACTTCCCACCGGTCCGGCTCGTCTTACTCCGCACCAGCCCGGCTCGGCCATACTCCCCACCAGCCCGGCCAGCCTCACTCCCCACCGGCCCGGCTCGGCCTTACTCCGCACCAGCCCGGCTCGGCCTTACTCCCCACCAGCCCGGCCAGCCTTCCACTCACCACCGGCCGGGCTGCCTTACCCCACCGGCCAGGGCGGCCTTCCTCGCTGACTCCCCGGCCGCGGACGACCTCTCGCATCCCCAACCGGCTCGGCAGCCTTCTCCCTCACTCCCGCACCCGGAATGCTTCCCTCCCTCAATCCCGACCCGCCGGCAGCCTTCCTTCCCCACGGCTCCCTCTCCACTCGCCGGCAGCAAGTCGCGGCGCCCAGAACGGTCGTGCCCGCTGAGGTGGTGTATGACTCGGCCATCGCTGATCCGTGTGTGTTGATGCTAGGCGGCGATCTCTGTGGTCTGGTCGGCTTCGGTGTCTTGGCTGGTCTTGACTGGTGTGAGGCGGGCTTTGCGGATGAGGTCCAGGCCCATGTAGCGGCGTCCTTCGACCCATTCATCGGTTTGTTCGGCGAGCACGGCGCCGACGAGGCGGATGATCGCGGCCCGGTTCGGGAAGATCCCGACGACATCGGTGCGCCGGCGGATCTCTTTGTTCAAGCGTTCCTGGGGGTTGTTCGACCAGATCTGACGCCAGAGCTCACGCGGGAACGCGGTGAACGCCAACAGGTCGGCGCGGGCGTCGTCGAGGTGTTCGGCGGCGTCACCGAACTTCTCGCCGATCATCTCCAAGACCCGGGCGTATTGGGCTTCGACCGCGGCGGTGTCGGGTTGGTCGAAGACCGTGCGGACCAGGGTGGCGACCCACGGCTGCGCGGATTTGGGGACTTTAGCGAGCAGGTTGCGCAGATAGTGGGTGCGGCAACGCTGCCAGGACGCGCCCGGCAGCGCGGCCCCGATCGCGTTGACCAGCCCGGCGTGGGCATCGGAGACGACCAGGCGGACCCCGGACAGGCCGCGGGCGGTCAACGAGCGCAGGAAGGCCAGCCAGCCGGCCCCGTCCTCATCGCTGCTGATGTCCAGGCCGAGGACTTCCCTGCCGCCGTCGGCATTGACCCCGACCGCGACCAGGCCATGGACGTTGATGATCCGGCCGTGTTCGCGGACCTTGATGACCAGGGCGTCGAGCCAGACGAACACATACGGCCCGGCGTCCAAGGGCCGGTTGCGGAACGCTTCGACCTGGGCATCCAAATGCCGGGCCATCTCCGAAACCTGCGACTTGGACAGCGACTTGATGCCGAGTTGCTCGACCAGCTTTTCCACCCGCCGGGTCGAGACGCCGAGCAGATACGACGTCGCGACCACGCTGACCAGGGCCTGCTCGGCGCGGCGGCGGTGCTGCAGCAGCCAGTCCGGAAAGTAGGAGCCGTGCCGCAGTTTCGGGATCGCCAGCTCGACGGTGCCGGCCCGGGTGTCCCAGTCGCGCTGCCGGTAGCCGTTACGCGAGTTCGTGCGCTCGTCGCTGCGTTCGCCGTACTCAGCACCGCAGACCGCGTCGACCTCGGCGGACATCAGCGTTTCGGCGAAGGTTTGCACCATCGCCCGCAGTAGATCAGGGCTCGCCGATTCAAGATGCTCGCGCAACAGACTGGCGACGTTCAGACTCGGTTCTGCGGCCATCGCAGGTCTCCTTCTTGATCTAGACAATCCGAAGGATCTGCGATGGCCGCTTCTGTCTGCTGGAAAAGACCAGGTCATACACCACTTCGGTGGACGCAACCCCCAGAACGCGGTCAGAGCGGGAAACGGCCCGACCAGAACGCGGACAGCGGGACACGGTCGGCCAGAACGCGGACAGCGGAGGCGGCTCGACCGGAACGCGACAACGGAGGCGGCTCGACCGGAACGCGGACAGTGGGACACGGTCGGCCAGAACGCGGACAGCGGAGGTGGCTCGACCGGAACGCGGACAGCGGGAAACGGTCCGGCCGGACGCAGACAACGAGAACGACCGGCGGAGACAGCCGATCGCAGAGGCAGCCGATCAGCAGAAGCCGGCTGGCGGGAAAGCCAGCCGGCTTGGGAGGCCGGGTGCGGAGGCTGCGGCGGGAGCTGGTGGGTCGGGCGCTGGGCGGCGGCCGAGGCGCAAGGCCGTTGGGGGTGGGGGTTTGCGGGTGGGTGGCTGTGTGGGCGTACGGGAAAAGCGAAAGCCGCCCGAAAGGGACGGGCGGCTTTGCTTGTGCGGAACTTCGTGGCGTTGGGCGCGCCTTTGGGGAAGCCCGGAGGGCGGCGGGCTCCTGGACGGGACTCGCTGGGCTGGACCGCGGTGGGCGCGGGCCGGTGGCGGGATCTCGTGGGAGGGTCGGGCCGGTCAGACGGAGAGGGCGGTGGAACCGGAGAGACGGCTGAGGAACTCCTCGGGGCAGTCGCGCAGGTTTTCCAGGCGGCCGGCGGCCAAGGCCCGGTAGGTGAGCTGCGCGGCCTCCTCGAGGTTGCGGGCCCGTTTGTGGGCCAGCTCGACCGAATCGCCCAGGACCACGCAGCCGTGCTGGCTCAGGACCAGGCAGTCGGTGCCGTCGGCGGCCATGGCGGCCGTCAACGAGGCCAACTCGATCGTTCCGGGCAGGCGGAACGGCACCGTGGAGACGCGCCTCAGGTAGTAGGCGTGGTCCGTGGTGACGATCCGGATGTGCTCGCCCAGGGCGTCGAGCAGCAGAGCTGTCTGCGGATGCAGATGGATGATGGCGTTGACGTCGGGACGTGCCCTGTACAACGCGAGGTGCAACGCCAGTTCGCTGGTCGGCTCGCACTGCGGCGGCGGCATGTTGCCGACCGTCGCGGGTGAGCCGTCCGACACGCGGACGGCGGCGAAGGTCGTACGGCTGAGACGGCCCAGCCAGGAGCCACTGGCGGTGACCCAGATGGCGTCCTCGTCGGGGATACGCGCGGACAGGTTGCCGCCGGAGCCGGCCACGAGGCCGGCCTGGATGACGTCGAAACCCACGAACGCGAGCTGATCGCGCAGATCGCCGTGGACGTAGTTCACCCGTTACTCCTCGGGTCCTGGGGGTGGACTTGAGGCGGAGAAGGATTTCGGCCTGGCGTCACGCCCCACGTGATGCCGGTGACGCCAGGCGAGTCCCGAAAGCGGTCAGCGCGCCTTCTTCGTGGCCCGCTTGCGCGGCGGGGTCAGAAGATCGGCGATGGTCGCGATGGCGGTCGGCACGAGCCGGTAGTACGCCCACACACCCCGCTTCTCACGCTCGAGCAGGCCGGCCTCCGTAAGGATCCGAAGGTGATGGCTCACCGTCGGCTGAGACAGACCGAGCGGAGCGGTCAGGTCGCACACGCAGGCCTCACCGTCCGTCGCGGACTGAATGAGGCTCAGCAGCCGAAGCCGGGCCGGGTCGGCCAGTGCCTTGAGCACCCCGGCCAGCCGCTCGGCGTCGGCACGTTCAATTGGCTCGCCGGCAAGCGGCGAGATCTGAGGCATTGTCATTTCCGCCAACGCAGTTCCCACGATCTCCATCCTTCCACCAACTGCATCGATTCTCCTGCATGAGTGCAGGAACGAACCGCCTAACTTCGAGGCCGTAAGGCCGACATCGATCGCCGGGTCGGTCGATCCAGGATGGCCGGTAACCCGAACTCCCGATCAACCTTTACCCCGCCACCGAACGCGGTCTCTGCCTCCTGCAACGCCTCAGCCGCCGTCTGGTCGCTGTCCATCTGTGTCGAGGTCTCGATCCCCGCCCCGGGAGTGAGACGCCCCACATTGTCAATTCGTCGATCTGTTTCCGGTGACTGATCCGATTTGAGCAAGGTCCGCACACACCTCGCCGTCGTCATCCCAACACCGTGTGCGATCTCCCGGACCGGGCGGCCGGATGCCGGAAGTTCACGACCCGATGAAAGCACGGCACCACGCTCTGCGACGGGCAATTCAGTGATGAATTTACGCAGGTCGTGGCGTGCTTGCATGTATCGAGCGTACTGGCTGGAACGAAACTGGAACCTTTCGCCCCGGCAGTGTCGAAGGGAACTATTGACGCACAACATTGGGTCTCTCTATAAACAAACCTTACTGTTGGCCAAGTCCCTTTCGCCCCATCCGGAGAACATCGACGCAGCTCAAAGCCCCTATGTCCTGGGTCACAGGGGCCACGGCCGGCAGATCACCCGGACGAGGTGCTGAGAAGGTGCTGTGAATCGTGCGATCGGACGTTTACCCATGTAGCGAAAAACACCCTCCGACCGGCCGGTCAAGCGCTATCCGGACAGCCGATTGGGGGACATCGCTGGATGAGAAAGCTACCCGTTCGGGTGACCCATACCCATCAATATGAGGGGGCTCACCTCAAAACGAGGGGGGTAACTGGCGAGTAACTACTCCGACGGACGTGACCAGTACTCATCATCCGACGGCGAAGGGGCCGCACGCTTCGCCGGCTCGGCCCCACTCGCCTCACCGGAAGTCCCGGATTCACCGGCGGGCGAGGACGCTTCGCCCGGATCAGGTACGGATGAAGCACCCATCCCGAAAGCAGCCGGCGCCGCAACCGAGGACGATGCGCCACCGGGCGTCTGCCCAACGCCCGCCGCGGTCGCCGCCGCCTGGTCAGCCCCCGGCCGTGACGACGATCCAGACGCGGCAGACGCCGACGCGGGCATGACCGGTGCGGCGGCGGTGGGCGGAGTAGGCACAGGAGCCGCAGGCGCGCTCCCGCCCGGCGGGGTCTCGCCCGGCGGGGTCTCGCCCGGCGCCGACGCTGCGGGTGCTGACGTGGCTCCGGCTGGCGCCGGAGCGGCCGAAGGGGCAGTTACGGCCGAACCGGGCGTGGGCATCCCCGGCGCAGACGTGGCGGGAGCGGTCTCGGAAGGCGCGGCATAGACCGACGCAGCAGGCACAGGCCCGGCGGGCACAGGCGCGGCGGGCACAGGCGCGGCGGGCACAGGTGCGGCGGGCGCAGGCGCGGCGGGCGCAGGCGCGGCGAACGCAGGCCCGGCGGACGCGGGCGTGGCGGGCGCGGGCGCAGCGGGCGTGACGAAGGGCGCAGCGGGGGTGGGGGCGGTCTCGGGCTGAGAAGCTGCTGGGCCTTCCAAGGTTGGTGTGGCCGGTGGGCGGGCGTACGGGGAATCGGCGTCGTTTCCGTGGGACGGGGCGGGCGCGGAAGGGTATGGCGCGTAGGGCGCCGAGGCGTACGCGCTGGAAGGGCCTGAAGCGTAAGGGGACCCGGGACCGTACGCACCGGTGTCGTATTGCTGGCCGTAGCTCGCCGGATGGCCCGGGTAGGGGGCGCCGTAAGCCGGCGGATAGCCGCCCGGGGGCACATTCGGGGCCGCCGCGGCGACCGGCTTACGGAAGAACGCGCGGGGAGCCGTCAGCACCAGGATGCCGACGATGGCGTAGCCGAAGATCTGGGCGACCGAGAGTGCGGCGTTCGTGCCGACCCAGCCGCCCGGGTACGCGTCGGTCAGCCGGGTGCCGAGGGAGCCCGGCACCGCGTCGCCGCCTCGCTGGGCCGCCACCGTCAGGGCGCTCGCGGCGCCGGCCAGGATGCCCAGGACGCAGACCACCAGTGTCGCTATCCGGGCGGCGTTGCTTCCGCGGCGCAGGGCCAGGCCCAACACCACGTACAGCGCGAAGATGATCACGGCTAGGGCCAGGGCCACCGCGGCGCCGAGCCAGACCACCGCCACGTAGTAGTCCAGGTCGCTGTCGCCGGTGAAGGACTGCAGCTGACCGTCGGTGACCTGGCGGAAGCGGTGGATCGTCCCGGGCACGATGGCCAGCGTCGTGATCGCATAGATCAGGCCGAGCACGGCCATCACCCAGAGTATGACGGCGGCCAGCGACACCGTGGGCGGCCGGCCCGACGGTGAGGGCGGCGGCGCCACGGCGATCGGCAGCGGCTGGACTGGGTATGACATCGACGACTCCCCGCGGTGATCCGTTGGCCCGAACCTACCCGCGTGGAGCGTCGAACGGTGCGGAACCCGTTCAGCGGGACGTCACGGCTT
The DNA here is from genome assembly GCF_043197815.1 of Actinoplanes sp. NPDC048988. Lineage (NCBI taxonomy): Bacteria > Bacillati > Actinomycetota > Actinomycetes > Micromonosporales > Micromonosporaceae > Actinoplanes > Actinoplanes sp. NPDC048988. Next base: position 58,047 of record NZ_JBICTW010000030.1, read on the forward strand.
GGGTGGTTCCGTCCCGTCCGGGTCGGTCGGCTTCGGCTGTGAGCCCCACGGCGGCGGCGGTGCCCCCCACGACGGCTGGTCCCCACCCGGCGGGGGCGCCGGCGGCTGAGCGTAGGGGTCGGAGGCCGGCGGCGGCGGATTCGAACCGGGATAGGGCGGAAGCCCCGGAGCGGGTTGCCCCGGTTGTCCCTGCGGCGTCGGATAACCCGGCGGGTACGGGTTCTGCTGTCCGTACATCGGGTACTGCCCGCCGGGCTGCTGGCCCGGGTATGGCGGATATCCGACCGACGGGTCCCAGCCCGCGGCCGGCTGCTTGCGGAAGAACTCGTTCGACGCCGGCAGCGCCAGCAGGATCACCGTGGCCAGTACGGCCAGCAGCGCGATGACGGTCAGCGCCGTCGTGGTCGGCGTGTACCAGGACGGCAGGGCCTCGTTGAGCCGCTGCTCGATGTCGTCGTCCTGCCAGGTCGCCGAGCCGCTGTTGCCCGCCTGCTCGGTCGCGCTGACCAGGGCGTTTCCGCCCAGGCCGATGCCCAGGCAGCAGATCGCGATGCCGCCGATCACCCAGGTGACGATGCGGGACGGGTTCTTTCCGCGGTTGTTGAAGATGGCCAGTACGGCGAAGCCGGCGCCGATCAGCAGGTTGATGATCCCGCCGAAGACGAAGATGCCGGCCACCACGCCTTCGGTGCCCTCGGCCTCGGTGCCCGCGTACGCGTCACGCACCGCGTCGGACATGCGGCCCATCACCGAGAACGTGGCGATCGCATTGATCACTTGGATCGCGGCAACCAGGTAGAGAAGGTACGACGCGACCGTCACGATGACCGGGCGCGGCCTTGCTATGGGTGCCGGGTAGCTCGGAACGGTCACAATGCCCCCCATTCTTGATCCACTCACGGTATCGGGCGGCCGCCATATTCGCGACAGCGGAGCACAAGCGGCGGAGCTGTGGCAACATCGGGCGACGATGGACGAAATATCCGTAAATAGGTCGCTCGTTCAGGGGGCGACACGGGTCGATCCGGCCCCCTACACTTCCATCCGTGGCGCCGACGTGGCAGCAGAGACCTCCCGCGACGCCCCCTGCCCGGACGAGTCGCCCGCCCCAGACGAGGGCCGAGGCAGACCGTCCTAGGGCACCTGTCCCGTTACGCCGGCCGCGTGACCACACCGCGGCCGCCCCAGACCTGTTAAGGACCGGTGAGTCCCATGCCCCACGCCGACACCTTGGACGTCGTTCACCATGACGACACCCGGACCCGATTCACTGACGTGCGATATCAGCTCCACCGCGACGGCATCCGTATCTGGCCGGCCGAGGGCGGAGAACAACTGGTCACCGACGTCCTGATGACCCAGGCCTACCGGCAACGGACGGCCACCGACTAGGTGTGCTGTCCAGGGAGGTTGGTCGAGGTGGTGTGACGAGTTGATCTGACTCTGGACGGGTGAAGGCCTCCGGTTGTGGAGTGGAGCTGTC
>NZ_JBICTW010000031.1:0-51271 GCF_043197815.1 Actinoplanes sp. NPDC048988
CCGGTTGACCCCTATCGACTACGAGACCATCATGACCCCACCGGCCAGTCAGGCCGCGTGACTTGATCTGTCACCTGCCGGTGCAGCAGACCCCATCCTCGTAGGCGAAGCCGTACACGTGCTCCATGCCCATGAGCGTCTTCGTCACCGATTCGCGGGTGGCGGTTATCAGCTGCCTGACGGCAGGGCCGATGGCTTGAGGCAGCGTGAAGTCGCAAAGCTCCTCCACGACGGCGACCGTGGTTCGGCCACGGGCGTTAAGCGTCGCGCGCACGACGACATGGTCGTACTCTAAGTCTAGTGGAACATCTCGGCTGCTCAGAAAGTCGGCCGCCGATGGGTCAATGAGCGCCAGCTTCTGCACTATCCCGGGAGCGTGCTCGAGAAACGCCTGCCGAGCTCCCGTGTTGCCCAGGTCTGCCATCGCGGCGTCGGTGAGCAGCCGCGTTACAGCATTGCCGCCGGTGTGTTCGCGTACTCGGCGCTCCACAACGGATGCCAGTCGCCGGGCCTCTACCAGCTGAAGGGCGAACCGGGGAGAGTCAAGCACGTCGTCTCGGTTGCTCTTCTCGGTATTGCACGCCCCGCAAATGGGTGCCAGATTCGAGAGGGCGTTCAGGTCAAAGTCGGCGGCGAGACCGTGTAGCTCGATTAGCTGCTGGAGGCGCGCAGGGGAGATCGTCCGCGGGATGATGTGGTCGATCTCCACATCGCGGTACTCCTGCGGCCGACGGCAGCAATAGCAGCGCAGTCCCCATGCCTGCAACAGCTTTAGCCGCAGTACGGCATCGTCACGACCGGTATAGCGGACCTCTGACGGTGAGTCGGCAGCCGTCATCGGTCGCTGTCCAGATGGCCGGTCGCTGGGTGAACTGACTCAGTCATGCGGGCTGCCGTCGTCTCCTCGGTTTCGGCCACGGTGCGATTGAGCGCGCAGCGGGCAAGCAGCGCGCCTCGCGGAGGCGGCTGGACGAGGCCTCGGCCAAACAGAAGTGGGCCCGCCAACCGTAAAGGCAGTTGGGATCCAGCACGGCGTCGGCACCGACCAGGCGCACTGATTGACGCAAACGCAGCCGGCGGTCTTCCTCCTCCTCGAGGAATGCCAACGAAAAGAACCGTCTCAGGTCGAGCCAGACATTATCGGCGTCCGCGACCACACTCACCGAGCCGGTGAAACGATCCCCGGCAACGAACACCAACCGGCGGACGTCCATATTCGCCATCGTAGTCGACATCACTGGGCCCCCACGCGGCGAAGGCGCATCACACGCAACCACATACCTCGGGTGCGAGACCGCCACCCACGAAGATCGAACCTCCGCTCCTCGGCCCAAGCGCACAGCCCGCGCCCAGGCCGACGCCTACCCGACGTGACGGACCTCGACAGTCCGCCGCGCGGTCGGCGCCAGATCCGGATACCGAACCGCACCGCGAATGCCGCACGGAAGGCGGCTCCGGCCCTTTGCTCGTCGGCGGCATTTACCCACGGTGTCTCGGTAGCGGAAGCCGCTATCCGCGACGTGCGCCCGCACCTGGCAACAATCGAGCGGCGCGGTACCCTTGATAACCGGAACTCCATTTCCCCGCTCAAGAAGTGCGTCGCAGGAAGAGCCGGGGGCCCACCCCATGCGTGGGAGGAGAGGGCGACAGCTGTTGAACGCTGCCCTCTTCAAGGAGAGCCTCCATGCGAATTGGTCTCGGCCTACCCATCAGCAACCCGCGTCTGCTCACCGACTGGGCGCGGCGCGGCGAGTCCTCCGGATTCGACACCCTCGCCCTGCTTGACAGGCTCGCCTACCACAACCCGGAACCGCTCACAGCACTGTCCGTGCTGGCAGGCGCGACGTCACGAGTCCGGCTGCAAACCGAAGTGCTGCTCGGCCCGCTGCGCTCCACCGCCCTGTTGGCTAAACAGATCGCTACTCTCGACCTCATGTCCGGCGGACGATTCACCCTCGGCATCGGCATCGGCGGCCGCGAGGATGACCACGCCGCCGCCGGAACGCCCATTAACGCCCGAGGCAGCCTCCTGGAAACCCAACTCACCGAGTTACGTCGCATTTGGCTCGGCCAGCCCTACCCGGACGCGGTCATCGGCCCGCTACCCGCCACCCCGGGCGGGCCTCAAATCCTCATCGGCGCGTTCGCGCCCGCCGCCCTACGACGAGTCGCCCGCCACGGTGACGGCTTCCTATGCGCAGCCCCGCTCGCCTGGGCCGACAAACTGGTAAGCATCGTCCACCGCGAATGGACCGCCGCCGAACGCAGCGGACAGCCCCGGCTGGTCTGTCAAGTCAACGTCGCCCTCGGCTCGGCCTTCGCACCAGCTCGTTCAGCTATTGCCGCCTATTACGGCCGCGATGACTGGGGTGTACCGATCGCTGACCCGGCTGAACTCGTCGACACCGTCGCCGCGTACCGCGCCTTCGGCGCCGACGAACTTGTCCTGTATTGCTACGCCGATGACCCAACCCAAGTGGACCACCTCGCCCAGGTACTGGGCCTCACCTAGCCTGACGACGGCGCCGGCGCGAGGCGGGGACGACCGCTTGGCGCCGGCGCCAAGCAGAACAACGTGATCAGATGCGCGCTCATCGGCAGAGTCGCTCGCTCTGGTCCGTCGCTCGATATTAGGTACCGGAGGCCATGTAGGCGGCGAGGATGTAGTTGGGGTGCCGGTCAAGGTTCTTGCGAGCCCGGTCGTAGCGCACGGGGGTCTTGGGATCGGCATGACGGGCGGCAATCTGCACGTCACGGAGGTTGACGCCGGCGTCGAGCATGGTGGTCACCAACGTGTGGCGCAGCATGTGCGGGTGCATCCTCGGCATTCGGATGCCGGCGGTGGCGGCGAGGTGCTTGAGCCTGCGGGTCGCGGCGTGCCGGTCCATGCCGGCGCCGATGGTGTTCGCAGGATCGGCCCGCTGAGGCGTTCCTCAACGGCCCCACCGCGGGTGGCAGCGGGACGAGTACGACCTTGCCGCCTTTGCCGTGCACGCGCAGCACGCGGTGGTTATCAGGGCCTCGAACTGCAGGTGTCCCAGGCCAAGGGTCGGTGGGGCGGCGGACGTAGTCGGCTGGGGAGTGTTCGAGGATGGCGTCGATGACGCAGACTCGGTAGAAGCCGACCACGACCGACAGTCGCCGGGAGACCGTCGAGGGCTGGTATTGGCGTACCTCTTGCAGCCAGCGCACATACCGCTCGACGTCGACCCGGCGGGCGGTCAGCGGGTTGAGGTCCTGGTTGGTTCACCAGCGGAGGAAGACGTGCAGGTCGGAGTCGGTGTGCACGCGGGTCTGGCCGCCGTAGCGGCCCAGGAAGGCGGACGCTGCGGCCCGCACGACGAGTTGATCGGAAGAGCAACATCGGGCGCGGAGGCGGGAAAGGCAGCCATACATCACCGTGCGTCATCACCAGCGATGAACGCCAGGACGCCCGGAGCGGCAGATCCGTGCGCTCGGCGAAGCGCGGACGGGCTCGCCAGTTTGGCCTGGAATCTGGTGGTCGTGCCGTGGGGCGGCTGCGATCATGACGCGGTGAGTCAGTACTTCGACGATGCGACGACCGGGCAGACTCTGTGGAATCCGGCTACGAGGGTGGCCCAGCTGTTCTTCCGGATGACCGAGGCGCTGGCGCCGACGGTTGAGTTGCCGTGCGGAGTCGTGGATCTGGGGGTCGACGAGTACGCGGTCGATCCGGCGGCATTTTCCCGTTTCGTGGACGCCCTGGTACGGCAATATCTGTCGTCGAACCACGCGATCTTCAAGGAGATGCTGGCCGGATATCTGCCGCCGGCGGTGGTGATGGTCGAGCGCAGCGGACGAACGGTTGCGGCGTTGACCACGCCGGTCGAGCGTTCGGCTGTGGCGATCTCGCTCAACGTCGATGCCTTCGACCCGGCTGCCGATCGGCGCGAGCTCATCCAGTTGGCAACTGCGGCATCGCGATCGATGCCAACAGCCTGAGGTCGTCGGCATCGGGCGCTCGTCCACGCGACCGCGCGGAACATCGACGTACGCAACTCGGCAAGAGCTGGCATCGGGCCGATACCGGCCGGTGTCACACCGCGTGACGGCTCACTGCCGGCCAGCGCGTGCGCTCGGCGGCAGGTGAGTGCACTCGATCTTGGATCCGAAAAGAGAACCGTCAGATCTCGAGGGCTGCAGGGAACGCTTGCCGAGCGATCATCCGTCCTCGGCGGGCGCGTTGCCGGTGCGCGCGTTACCCGCGGCAGATCCGGACGCTGAGGCGTTCGGATCGTCACGGACTGAAGTACTGCTCGGCCATATCACGGATAACCAGTGACCCCCACACCCGATCCACGGCTCCAACATGTTGCTCGTTGAACAGAACCGGAACCAAGCCGTCCAGATCAAGCGGCCTCACGCCCAGCACTTGGCCGCCCGTGGATGAGATCGCTTCGAAGCGGGACTTCGCCTGCTCGAGGATTCCGTGCCCGGCGATGGATTCGTACGTAGGCGGCACGTCGGCTGTCCAGTCCATCAGGCCGACCACCACTCCCACACGATCCTTGGCTCCGAAGGCAGGCACGGCCATGACGCGCCCGCACGCGAAGCCCCCATCGGACAGCGGCAGTGCCCAGAACTGGCCGGCCGCGAGGAACCGGTTCGACCGCGGAACGAACGGATAGCCCATCGCGCCATGCATCAGCCAATGCTGGCAAAGTCCTCGAGGCGTCGTCACCTCGACCCATGATCGAGTGCGCTCGCTCGCGCGCGACGCCTACCCAGCATGACGGCGCTCCCGGCTCCGCGCTCGGATGGCGGCTAGATGAGCGCACACGTGCAGTGCTTGGGCCTGAGCCTTTGAACTCAAACAGTATGCTGGAATCATGCTTGGGCCGCCTCCCGGCGAAAGGCGATCATGGCAACGACTGATGCCGATCAAGAAAGAAGTAGAACAGCCGTCGACTGGTCGATGTTCGTCAGCCTTGCCGGCGGAGTTACGACGGTCCTATCGTCGGTCACCAACGGCCCACCTCTACTGACGACCTTGAGTCTGGGCGGCGCCCTATTTTCGGCTCCCTTTTTGGTTTTCCGGCTTGCCGAAAAAGCAAGGGGGCGACACGCTTCACCGAGTCGGCTACCAATCTTGGTGACTGTATTCCTCTACACCGGCGTTCTTACCTTGCTCCTCGTGCCAACTACGCAAAGTTACGTCTTCTACGATATTTTGGGATTCAGCGGAGGGCCTCGGGTAGTCGGTGCAGATGTCGTCATCCCGCCAGGGCAGAGCTCCGATCGCGGAGATGATCCCAAACAGAGAATTCGTATTACGATTCAGAACCCGGACAAAAATGCGCAATACGCTAGCTTGCTGGAGCTGTCCGCGAATTGGTTGGAGGGGCCCGAATCCTGCAAGGCTCCCGGTAGGGACATAAACGTTAGGTACACGGTGCAAAGTGTGATCAATGAAACAGGAGGAGCATCAAATCGGATCTCCTTCAAGGGGGTGGCGGCAGAGAGTGTGGAGGCGGCGTCGGGAACCCCTTCCGCCCGCGGCCCCGACGTGCCTGTCGCGGGGACATTGAGCGCGTTCGGGAACCGATGCGACGACGGAATTCGTCGCACCCTAACGCTTCAACTCGGCATTCAGATCCCCTTAGCGGCCAACAGTTTTGCTGAAGTCGATCTAGATTTCCCGGCTACGTTGTCCGGGGCGACCATGAAGTTCCCTCTAGACTTCAGGGGTGCGGAGCTGGAAGTCTCGATAAAGCTTTCGTCCGGCCGGGAAAGAGTGATCCACAATTGAAGTAGCCTGTCGCCTCGATCATGGAACCACTGGCCATGGGGCACGTGTTCACATCGGCAGATCCCTCAGGTTGCGGACGTCGGTGATCGAGCAGGCACCGACGTTACTGAGCGGAACCGTCGAGCAGCCACCGGGTGATGGTAAGGCGCAGGAGCACGAGTGGGCCGGAGTAGGACTCGGTCGTGATGTCGAAGCCCCCGTACTTGCGGGCGAAGTTCGCGACAACTCGTGGATGATCAGGCACCTCGTCGAGGATGTCGGCGCTGGCCAACGCGACCAACGGCTCCCCACCGGATCCGTCGATGGCGAGGGAGACCTGGTCGTTCAGTCGCACGTTCGCGACCTTGCGGCTCGATGGGGAGCTGGCTACCCAGAGGTCGGCCTCGTCGTGCACGAACCAGACGGGGACCGTGTGCGGCGAACGGTCGAGCCGCACGGACGTGAACCATGCCGTCTGCGCGAGCGCAAGCCGCTGTCCTATTTCCCTATCGATCATGACAGCATCCTTCTTTCAAGGGATCGCCTGGGCTCGGGACGACGAGGTAGTCGTCCCTGGCCCAGGCGATCATGGCGTGAAGACTCCGCGCGGGTTGTTAGGCACGTGATCGTCACCGCGTGAATCGCGCGCCCTCACACACGTCTGAGCACCGGAAGGTGCCCCATGGAGGAGATCATTGACGAAGGTCGGATAAGTACGCGCCGGCCTCCGCTCTACCGTAAGGAACCCTTGACCAGGGCTAGGCACGCCGTAGGTGTGCGTGTGGCCGCTGCACAGCGGTGCCGGAGGGTGTCCGGTCAGAGGGTGGCCGCGTCGATCACGAACCGGTAGCGGACGTCGGACTTGAGGACGCGCTCGTAGGCGGTGTTGATCTCGGCTGCCGTGATGAGTTCGATCTCGGGTGCGATGGCGTGTTTCGCGCAGAAGTTCAGCGTTTCCTGGGTCTCGGCGATGCTGCCGATCGAGGACGCGGCGAAGGAGCGGCGGTTGCCCATGAGGGCGAACACCGAGACAGGCAGCGGCTGGGCGGGTGCGCCGAGGTTGACCAGGGTGCCGTCGAGGGCGAGCAGCGACAGGTACGCCTGCACGTCGATCGGTGCGCTGATGGTGTTGACGATGAGGTCGAAGTGGTTCGCCAGTGTCGGGAAGGTGCTCGCGTCGCTGGTGGCGTAGTAGTGGTCGGCGCCGAGGCGGATGCCGTCGTCCTTCTTGCCCAGCGTCTGCGACAGCACGGTTACCTCGGCGCCCATCGCGTGGGCGAACTTGACCGCCAGGTGGCCGAGGCCGCCCAGGCCGACGACGGCGACCTTCGTGCCGGAGCGGACGTACCAGTGGGCCAGGGGCGAGTAGGCGGTGACGCCGGCGCAGAGCAGCGGGGCCGCGGCCGCGAAGGGGATGCTCTCGGGAACGCTGAGCACGAAGTCCTCGACGACCACGATTTGGGTGGCGTAGCCGCCCTGCGTGGCGGTGCCGTCGCGGTCGATGCTGTTGTAGGTGAAGGTGGCGCCGTTCAGGCAGTAGTTCTCCAGACCGGCGAGGCAGTTGACGCACTCGCGGCAGGAGTTCACCATGCAGCCGACGCCGACCCGGTCGCCGACCTTGTGGCGGGAGACCTGGGAGCCGACCTGCGCGACGGTGCCGACGATTTCGTGGCCGGGACCAGCGGGTAGGAGGCCGGGCCCCAGTCGCCGCGGACGGTGCTGATGTCCGAGTGGCAGGTGCCCGAATAGGCGATGTTGATCAACACATCGTGCGGTCCGACCGGACGGCGTTCGATGGTGGTGGGGACGAAGGGGCCGGTGGGGGAAGTGGCGGCGTAAGCCCGTGCGGTGGTCATGACCCCAGAGAACAGCAGGACCGTCCGTGCTGGCAGAGCCGCTTGATGGGGGGCACTCGCAGTGGCCCCCTCAGCGGCGGGGACGCGCCTACAGTCGAAATCATGGACACCAGGAACGAGTTGCGCGAGTTCCTCGCCTCCCGCCGCGCGAGAATCCGCCCGCAGGACGCCGGGCTCCCCGCCGGCAGCGGCCGCGGGTTCCCGGGTTGCGCCGCGAAGAGCTGGCCGCCTTGGCCGGCGTGAGCGTCAGCTGGTACATCCGGCTCGAGCGCGGTGACGCGGTCGGCGCCTCCGACGCCGTGCTGAACGCGATCGCCAACACGCTCCAGCTGGACGAACTGGAACGCCAACATCTGTTCCACCTCACCCGCGGCAGCCGGCGCAGTGCGACCAAGACCCCGGCCCGGCGCCCTGCGACACCGGCGATCCGCGCGACGCTGCAGCTGGTCCTCGACCAGATGACCGATCTGTCGGCCATCGTGCAGAACGACCGGTCCGACATCGTGGCGATGAACCCGCTCGCGCGAGCCCTCTACTCGGGACTGCTGTCCGGCTCCGCCGGACCGTGGAACCACGCTCGCTACATTCATCTCGACCCGGGCGCGCCGGGACGAAACGGATCCACCACGAACTCGTCGGTGACATGGAACTGGTCTACGAGACCCTCGCCCTGCCGGGAGACCCCGGCCTCACCCTGTACATCAACGCGGCCGAACCCGCGACCCCCTCAGCGGACGCCCTGCGCCTACTCGCGGCATGGTCCACGCCGATGCAGGAACCCACTCCGCACCAGCAGAAAGAACACCAAGACTGATCATCCCGGGCACACCGCAGGCGGCTGACGGGAATTGCGTAAAACTGATGCGCGCTGAACGTATTTGTCGCCGCCGTAAAGCGGTGTCGGTTGTTGAGGTATGGCCACTTCCAGCGACAGGCCAACGCCCTCACATCGGCATGACAGGATGTCGGTCAGCCACTGTCGTTCACTGGCGTGACGGCGGGTCGGCCGAGGGCGGACAGCGGCACGCGAGCGCGCCGGTCGGAAGATGCGCTGTCGCTCGGACCGCGACCCTCTGTCAGCCGACGTCGGGCCTGCCTCCGGTGGGCCCCACACCGTCATCGGCAAACTGCCACCCACCAACCGGAGTTCTTCCAGGGCAGGAAGGCGACACCGCCGATCAGAATCGTGGCGAGTACGGCCAGCGCCGTCTTGACCGAGGTGGCCGCGGCCAGGGCCCCGGCCGCCGCGATGACGACCGGCTGCACGACCTTGTTCGCCACCGACCAGGACATCACCACCCGCGACATGTAGCCGTCGCCGGTGGCGTTCATCCGGTAGGTCGCGAAGGTCGGGCTGAACATGCCCGCGAAGAACACCATCAACGTCTCCGACGCCATCACCAGGAGCAGCCCGGCCCGCGACGCGGTGGCCAGCGGCATCAGGCCCATCCACAGGTTGCGGCCGACCCCGGCCGCCAGCAGCACCCGGTGCTCGCCGATCCGCCGCCGCAGCGGCTTCACCACCAGCGACCCGAGGACCCCGGCCACGCTCGCCACCCCGGCGATCAGCCCGTACTGCCAGGCCGGGAACCCCAGGTCCCGCAGGACCAGAACGGCCAGCAGGGGTACGGAGGCCAGCACGCATCCGCCGAAGATCATCGAGTTCCAGAACAGCGCCGCCAGGCCGCGATGCCCGAAGATGTGACGCCAGCCGCCGGCCAGATCCGGGAAACCCTTCTCCCGTACGGGCGGTGGCGGCTCCGGCACGCGCATCCCGCGCAGCAGCACCGCCGAGACGAGGAAACTGACCGCGTCCACCACCATCGTGGCCGTGGCGCCCAGCCACGAGATCAGCACCCCGCCGGCCGCCGGGCCGGCCGCGTTGGCCGTCCACAGTGTCGTCTCGAAGCGGCCGTTGGCCTCCGCCCGGTGCTCGGCCGGCACGAGGGTCCGCAACTGGGCCACCCCGGCCGCGTCGAAGGCCAGCCGGGCGACCATCTGCACCACCGCCACCACGCACAGGTGCCAGTAGGTCAGCGCGCCGAACAGGGCCGCCGCCGGCACCGATCCGACCGCCACCACCCGGACCAGATCGGCCGTGACCATCACCGGCAGCTTGCGCCGATGCTCGATCCAGGGTCCCAGCGGCAGGGCCGCCACGGCGCTGACCACACCGGCCAGGACGGTCAGCAGCGACACCTGGAAGTCCGACGCTCCCAGCACCAGCACCGCCACGACCGGCAGGGCCGTATATCCGAACGCGCTGCCGAACTCGCTCGCCCCGAAGGCCGCCCACCGCCGCCGGAAGTCCTGTCGCCACACTCTTTGCGATATTACGGTTCGTCGATATGGTCGGTCGCGTGAGACTCCGCATAGTCGCTGCCCTCGCGTCCCTGCTCGTCGTTCTCGCCCCGGCCGGGGTGGCCCGCGCGGCCGACGACCCCCTCCTCGACCAGCTCACGGCGATCCCCGGGCTGACCGTGGTGTCGCAGACACAGGGCACGGGCTACCGGTTCTTCGTGCTGACGTACCGCCAGCCGGCCGACCACCGCCACCCGAAGCAGGGCGGCTACGAGCAGCGGCTCACGCTGCTGCACCGCTCGGCCGACCGCCCGGTGGTGCTCTCCACCAGCGGGTACGGGCTGGCCGCCACCCCGCGGCCGTCGCAGACCGAGCCGACGGCGCTGCTGAACGCCAACCAGATCTCGGTCGAGCACCGCTTCTTCACGCCGTCGCGGCCGGCCCCGGCCGACTGGTCCGACCTGACCATCTGGCAGGAGGCGAGCGACGAGCACCGCATCGTGACCGCCTTCAAGAGCGTCTACGCCACCAAGTGGATCCAGACCGGCGGCAGCAAGGGCGGCATGACGTCGGTCTACCACCGGCGGTTCTACCCGCGGGACGTCGACGGCGTCGTCGCGTACGTGGCCCCGAACGACGTCGTCAATCCCGCCGACACGGCGTACGACAAGTTCTTCGACACCGTCGGTACGCCGTCGTGCCGCACCGCCCTGGACGAGGTGCAGGCCGAGGCGCTGCGCCGGCGGGACCGGCTGGTGGCCCGGCTGCAGGCCGACGCGGCCGAGAACGGATGGACGTTCGCCCGGACCATCGGCACGGCCGACCGCTCGTTCGAGATGACCGTGCTGGACTCGGTGTGGGCGTTCTGGCAGTACAGCACGGAGGCCGACTGCGCGGCCGTGCCGGCGGCCGGCACCGCGACGGACGAGCAGCTGTACGACTGGATCGACGGCGTGGCCGGCTGGAGCTTCTACACCGACCAGAGCCTCGAGTACTACTCCCCGTACTACTACCAGGCGGCCAGCCAGCTCGGCTGGCCGAGCCTGCGCTTCGACCACCTGCGCGGCCTGCGCAACTACCCGGGCCTGTACACCGCGAACTCCTCGCTGCCGCCGGAGCTGCGCCGCCCGCACAACCCGCTGCCGATGATCGACGTGGATCTGTGGGTACGCACGAGCGCGCAGCGCATGCTGTTCGTCTACGGCGAGAACGACCCATGGGGAGCGGAACGCTTCACCCCGAGCCGCCGCGACTCGGCCCTGTACGTGGCTCCCGGCGCCAACCACGGCGCCAACATCGCCCGGCTGAGGCCCGAGGACGCCGCCGCGGCCACCGCGACGCTGCGGCGCTGGGCCGGCGTGCCGGACACGGCCGCCACCAAGCAGCTGTCCGCCTCCTTGCCGCTGGACGACATGCTGCCGCCTAAGCGAGGCCGGTGACCGTACGGGTGGCCGTGTCATAGCTCCGGGCCGCCACGAACCACCCGCCGGCCCGGGGCGGGTCACCGAGCGCGGCCAGCACGGCCTCGTGCTGGGCGGAGCGCACGCGTAACGCCAGGCTGAGATGCGGCACCCACTCCCCCGGTGGCGGCCACGGGTCCGGCAGCGCCGCGCAGACCCGAGCTTGCACCTCGAGCAGCGCGGCCGTGGGCCGGACCTCCCAGACCACGGCCCGCCCGAGGAACCGCACGGCCCCCAGTTCGGCCGGCACCGGCAGCCCCGCCACCGCGAGCCCCTCGACCGAGGCCGCCGTGGCCAGGGTCAGATGCGGCCGGTTGGTCGCGTGCCCGTGGGTGGCCAGGCTCGGCAGCCCGGCGGCCACGAGCCGGGACCACATTTCCCGTACGGCGGACTCGAGCCCCGCGTCGGGCAACAGCTCAACAGTGTGCACACGTACCGGCGTACCCCCGAATTAATGGGACGACCCTCCGGCGCGCCTGGGCCTATAGTGGGCCGATGCCGCAGGGGAGGCCGACGCTGGCCGATGTCGCCCGGCGGGCCGGTGTGTCGAAAGCGGCCGTCTCGCGAGTGATAAACGATGCGCCGGGTGTCGCGCCCCGGACGCGTGAACACGTCCGGCAGGTCATCGCCGACTTGGGGTTCCGGCCCGATCCGGTGGCGCGGGCCCTCGCCTCCGGGCACGGCGAGGTGATCGAGCTGGTCGTCGTGGACGAGCCGTCGATCTTCGGGACCAGCCCGTACTACGGCCGGGTCACCGCCGGGATCCTGCAGGAGCTGGCCGGCGGGAACGCGCAGCTGCGGGTGCACGTGGTCGACGAGGCCGGTGCCCGGGCCCTGCTGTCGAGGATGGCCGACACGGTCACGCTCGGCGTGCTGCTCATCAACGTGCCGCCGCGGATCGCCGGTGAGTTCTACGCCCGCTGCGACCGGGTGGTGGCGATGAGCCCGTCGGCGCCCGGCGTCCCGTACATCGGCCTGGAGAACGCCGATGGCGCCCGCGCCGCCGTCATCCACCTGTACGAGAGCGGCCGCCGCCGGATCGCGGCCCTGCACGGGCAGGACGGCAACGCGTGCGCGGAGGGTCGCCGCGAGGGCCACCGCCGAGCCGTGCTGGAGCTGGGCCTGCCCGACATCTCAGCGACCGGCAAGTTCCGGCGCGAGGACGGCTACACGCTGACGCAACGCCTGCTGGCCGAGGAGCCCGGCCTGGACGCCATCTTCGTCGGCTGCGACCTGATGGCCACCGGCGCCATGCAGGCCCTGGCCGACGCGGGCCGGCGCATCCCCGACGACGTGGCCGTGGTCGGCTTCGACGACAGCGTCATAGCGGAGTGCGCCACCCCGCCGATGTCCTCGGTGCACCAGCCGGTCGAGGCGATGGCGGCCGCGGCAACCCGCGCGATGATCGGCCGTCAACTCGCTCCCCATTGGCGCTGCGTCTTTCCCGCCGACCTCCGCATCCGCCAGAGCTCCCACGCCGGGTCGCCCCACCGCGGCTCGCTTCCGAACCACCCGGCTCCGGCAACCTGACCACAGGTCTCCGCGAGGGACCGCCGACTGATCATTGCGTCCCGGCACAGGCAGTCTCCGGTAGATCTCCTGGGCGCTCTTGTGGGCGGCACGGCACGAGGGGTGTGCGTCCGCCGCCGTCGCCGCCCTCGATGTCGCCCCGGGCGTCGTCGAGGCTGTCGGCCGTACATCGAGCGCGGCGCCCAGCGCGGAGACCGCGTCGGAACGGGACCGATCCGCGCACGCGGCGCCGGCGAAGACCCCGGACGAGCCTCCGGCGCGAACCGACAAGAGCCGCACCGCGACGGGATCCACCGGCGCCGGCATGCGACCAGTACGAGCCGTTGAGACCCGCGCCAGCCGTTGAGACCAGCACCGATCCTCAACGCCGGCCGTGGGACCGGCGCCGGGACGGGATCAGCGGCGTGGGCGGGTGGGTAGCGTCAGGAACGCCAGGCCGGCGGTGAGGACGGCCAGGCCCGCCCAGGAGAGGGCGGGCAGGCGCTCGCCGAGGAGGGCGACGCCGAGCAGGGCCGCGACGGCCGCTTCGGCCAGGGACAGGACTGTGGCCGTGGTCGCGGTGGTGTGCCGCAGGCCGTAACCGAAGAGGCGGTAGGCCGCGTACGTCGGGACGAGCGCGAGGTACACCGCGACCGTGGCCCCGCGGGCGGAGAGCAGCCAGCCCGGATCGCCGGTGAGGACCACCGGCAGGACGAGCAGGCCGGCCAGGCCGAACATCGTGCCCATCACGGTTCCCGACGGGTGGCCGCGGGCGATGAGGTTGCCGCCGGCCATGGTGTACGCGGCGTACGACAGGCCGGCGGTCAGGGCCAGCGTCACGCCGAGGACGTCCACGCCGGCGCCGGCGCCGGCGAGTTCGGGGCCCAGGACGAGTACGGCGCAGCCGGCGATCGCCGCCACGGTGCCGGTCGTCCAGCGGCGGGCCGGGCGCCGGCCCTGGATGAGCCAGGAGAGCAGGCCGGCGAACACGGGGGCGCTGCCGAGCGTGATGACGGTGGCCACGGCCACGCCGGACCGGGCCACGGCCGGGTAGAAGCTGAGCGGATAGCCGGCCACCGTGACCGCACCCAGCAGGATCAGCGGCCACTCGCGCCGGGGAAGCACCCGGGCGAAGGCGCGGGAGCGCAGGAACAGGAGCAGGCCGCCGAGGAGAAGGCCGGCGGCGCCGATGGCGGCCGCCGGGGCGGCGGACGGGGCGAACGACGCCGCGGTGCCGGTGGTGCCCCAGAGCGTGGCGGCGGCGAGGACCGGGACCGGACCGGCCAGCGGGTTGACGTGGTGGGCGGGGTCAGCGGGACGCGTGGTGACAGACAAGGTCGTGAACTTCCGTGTCGAATTCCGGGTACGGGCTGGATTCGATACGGGCGCAGGGAACAAGAACCAGGGCCGACGGGGGCCGTGGAGCGGATCGTCAGCGGGTGCGCCCGGTTAGGGGCGGACCGGCGGGGAGACGACGTGCCAGTACTTGTTCACGCCGCGATGCTACCCCGTCACTCTCGCCAGAGCAGCCAGTACGTGGTCGCGCGCTCCCACGATGTGGTCGACGATCACCCGGGCGAGCGCCGTCGCGTCGCCGCCGCGCAGGGCCTCGACCATCTGCCGGTGCTCGCGGTCGATGCGCTGCAGGTCGTGGCCGGAGCGGACCCACTGGCGGCTGTACGGCTCGACGAGCTGCAGCAACTGGTCGATGAAGCGGATGGTCAGCGGCCGCTCGGACAGCCGGTAGACACGCGAGTGGAACTGGTAGTTGAGGGCCGCGCGCGCGGCCGCGTCGCCGCCCTTGTCGTGGATCTGCTCGGCCAGGCGGTGCAGGGCGTCGACGTCGCGCGGGCGGCAGCCCCGCACGATCTCCTCGGCGAGAGCGGGCTCCAACTGCAGGCGCAGGCCGAACAACTCGTCCACCTCGTCGGGGCTGAGCTCGGCGACCACCATGCCGCGGTGGGGCTGGTTCACCAGCAGCCCCTCGGCGGCGAGCATGTGCAGCGCCTCGCGCAGCGGGATGCGGCTCACGGCGAGGTCGGCGGCGATCTTCTCCTGGACGAGGCGCGTGCCGGGCAGGAACTCGCCGCGCCGCAGGGCGGAGCGCAGCCGCTCGGCGATCTGGTCGGCACTCACCGCGGCATCGTAGCGCGCATTTACTACAGGGGCTGCGACTGTATACATTCGCGGCGTGAATGTTGACGTCGCCATCATCGGGGGCGGGCTGCTCGGCCTCGCCACGGCCCGGGCCCTGCTGCGCGAGCGGCCGGATCTCAGCGTCACGGTCCTGGAGGCCGAGGACCGCTGGGGCGCCCACCAGTCCGGCCACAACAGCAACGTCATCCATTCCGGCCTCTACTACAAGCCCGGCGGGCTCAAGGCGCGGCTGGCCCGGGCCGGCGGCGAGGCGATGATCAGCTACTGCGAGGCGAACGGCGTCGCGGTCAAGCGCACCGGCAAGATCGTCGTGGCCACCACCGAACGCCAGCTGCCGCAGCTCGACATGCTGGCCGAGCGCGGGCGGGCCAACGGCGTGACCGTCGAGCACCTCGACCGGCGGGCCATCAACGAGCGGGAACCGAACATCGCGGGCGTGGGCGGGCTCTGGGTGGCCGAGACCGCGATGACCGACTTCGGGGCCGTCGCCCGCACGCTCGCCACGGAACTGACCGGGCTCGGCGCCGGCCTGCGCCTGCGTACACCCGCAAGCGTCTTCGAAGTCCGCGGCGACCGCACGGTCGTCAACGGCGAGGTGAGCGCCCGTGTGGTCGTCAACTGCGCCGGCCTGCACAGCGACAAGGTCGCCGAGGCGCTCGGCGAGAAACCGCCGGTGCGGATCATGCCGTTCCGCGGTGAGTACGCCGAGCTGCGGCCGGGTCTGCGCGGGCTCGTCACGAACCCGGTCTACCCGGTGCCGGACCCCGATCTGCCCTTCCTCGGTGTGCACATCACGCCGATGCTGGACGGCACCGTGCACATCGGGCCCAACGCGGTGCCCGCCCTCTCCCGCCACGGCTACCGGTGGCGCACCGTCGACCCCAGGATGGTGCGCGAGCTGCTCGCCGACCCGGCGCTGCGCGGGCTGGCCAGACGCTTCTGGCGGTACGGCGTCACCGAGATCAGCCGGTCGCTCGTCTGGCCGCTGTTCGTGCGCGAGGTGCGCAAGATGGCGCCCAGCGTCCACGGCCGTGACATGCGCCGGCACGGCAGCGGCGTCCGGGCCCAGGCCGTGACCCGTGACGGCGCCCTGGTCGACGACTTCGTCATCCAGCGGACCGAACGCGCGGTGCACGTCCTCAACGCCCCCTCCCCCGCCGCCACCTCCAGCCTGCTCATCGGCTGCCGCGTCGCCGGCGACGTCTTCGACCAGCTGGGCGACGGCGACGCCGCCCGGGCCGTCCTCAAGGCCGTTCCGTGAGGACAGCGCCTCGGGACCGGACGAGGGGCAGATAGACCTCGTCGACGATCTCGCGCAGCACCTCGTCGGGCGCGGTGGGGACGCCGCGCGTGACGAACTCGTTGCGCAGCAGATCGATCGCGACCGTGGCGACGCGCGGGTGGAGCGCTTCGGGGCGGGCCTCGCCCCGGGCCACCGCGCGGCCGAGGATGAGCAGCCACGTGGCGGCGGTGGGGTCGGCTGAGCGGTCCGGCAGCTGGGCCAACAGCTCCTGGGCGGAACCGGCGGCGGCCATCAGTTCGCGCAGGATCGCGCCGAGCGGCGAGCTCCAGTGCCGGTTGGCCAGCCGCAACGTCTCGAGCGCGTCCTCGCGGAGCGCGCCCGTGTCGGGCGGCTGAAAAGACCGGGCCAGCAGGCGGTACGCCGCGATACCGAGCGCCAGCCGGTCGGGCCACCGGCGGTAGAGGGTGTTCTTGTTGGTGCCGGCGCGCCGGGCCACCCGGTCCATCGTGAGCCCGGCGTAGCCCGACTCGACGAGTTCGTCGGCCGCCGCGCGCAGCAGGGCGTCCTCCAGCTCGGCGCCGCGACGCCGGGTCGCGGGCGGTGCGGGCCGTTTCGTCATGCCTCCAGCATCGGGTTGCCCCCGCGCCGCCGTCAAAATAGGGTACTGAACGTACCTAACGAGGAGGACGCTGATGCGCGGTCGCGGCATCACCTACGACACCGGATTCGTGCGGGACGGGCGTACCTCGCGGCCGGTCTTCGATCTGCGCCAGGTGGCGCGGGAACTCAGCATCATCAGGGCCGATCTGCACTGCACGGCGGTTCGGATCACCGGCGGCGACCCGGAGCGGATCGAGGCGGCGGCGGCGATCGCGCTGCGCGAAGGGCTGGAGGTGTGGTTCTCGCCGTACCCTCTGGAACTGAGCGAGAGGGCGATGCTGGCGCTGTTCGCCGACTGCGCGCGACGGGCGGCGGGACTGCACGGCGATGTCGTCTTCGTCGCCGGGGCGGAGCTGAGCCTGATGAACCCGGGGTTCCTGCCGGGCGGTGACGTCCGGGAACGGGTCGCGTCGCTGCGCCGGCCGGACGGCGTACGGGAAACGATCGACGGTCTGAGCGTACGGCTCAACGACTTCCTCGGGCGGGCCGCGCCGGCGGTGCGCGAGCATTTCCGCGGGCCGCTCACGTACGCGTCGGTGCCGCTGGAGCGCGTGGACTGGACGCCGTTCGACTTCGTGGCCGTGGATCTGTACCGCTCGGCGCGGGTGGCGGACCAGTTCGCCGAGGGGGTACGGACCCTGGTCGCCCAGGGCAAGCCGGTGGCGATCACCGAGTTCGGCTCGGCGACCTTCCGGGGTGCGGGCGACGTCGGAGCCGAAGCGCTCGACATCGTCGAGTACGACCCGGACGGCGGCCCGGCCCGGCTGACCGGCGACCACGAGCGGGACGAGGAGGGCCAGGCCGGCTACCTGCGGGAAACCCTCGAAGTCTTCGACGCCGAGGGCGTGGACAGCGCTTTCGTCTTCATCTTCGCGCTCGGCGACCACGTGCACCGGCCGGACGGCGACCCGCGCGACGACCTCGACCTGGCCAGCTACGGCGTCGTGAAGGTCTACGAGGACCGCACGGGCGAGACGTACCCGGACCTGCCGTGGGAGCCGAAGGCCGCCTTCCACGCGGTGGCCGATTTCTACGGCTGATCGCGCGGGCGCAGGGCCGGGGCGCTCGCGGCCACGAAAACGGCCAGCAGCACCGGGATTCCGAGCGCGACGGGCAGGGTGACCACGGTGGCGGCGGCGCCGATCAGGACCGGGCCGAGCAGGAAACCCAGGTAGCCGATGCTGACCACTGTCGACAGCGCCCGGCCGGCGCGCTCGGGATCCTGGTCGCCGGCGGCGGTGAACACCTGCGGCGCGATGCAGGACAGGCCCGCGCCGAGCAGCCCGAAACCCACCACGCCGGCGAGCGGCTGATTCACCAGCAGGGCGACGCCGAGGCCCACGGCGGCGAGCAGTCCGCTGACGCGGACGAGAAGAACCGGTCCGAGCGTACGGGTCAGCCGGTCACCGAAGACCCGGCCGGCGGTCATCATGACGGCGAAGGCGGCATAGCCGTACGCCGCGACGCCCGCACTGGTTCCGAGATTGTCCCGCAGGTAGACGGCGCTCCAGTCGGCGGCCGCGCCCTCACCGACGAGCGTGCACAGCACGAGAACACCGAGAAACATCAGCCGCAGCGACCGCCGCCCACCAGCCCGCGCCGAGGAGGAAGGCCCTGGCGGAGAAGAAGACGCCGGCGGAGAGAAAGACGCCGGTGGAGAGACGGCCGCCGGCGCGGCGGAAGCTGCCGATGAGGAGGAAGCTGCCGGTGAGGAGGAAGAGTTCGGCGCGGAGACGGACGCCGGCGCGGCGGAGAAAGCGGGCCGCGAAGGGAGCAACCAGGACGCCGACCAGACGGCCAGCGCGACAACGCCGGCCCCGACGGCCAGAAGGGTGAGACCCACACCGGCCCCGGACCGGGCGAACAGGCTGCCGATCATCGCGCCGAGGAAACCGCCGACGCTGTACACGGCGTGGAACGACGACATGATGGGGCGGCCGGCCGCGCGCTGGACCTCGATCGCGTGGGCGTTCATGGCGATGTTGAGCGTGCCGTGCGTCGCGCCGAACAGGAACAGCGCCGCACACAAGGCGGTCAGCCCACCGGCGAACCCGGGCGGCACGAGCAGAACACCCTCGAGGACCATCGCCGGTACGAGCACCCGGCCGCTGCCGAACCGGTCACTGAGCCGCCCGATCACCACCATCCCCGCGATGCAGCCGGCGGCGAACGCCAGCAGCGCCACGCCGAGCCGCCCGTCCCCGAGGCCGAGGTTGCTCTTGACCGCCGGAATGCGCGCCGTCCACACTCCGAGCGCCGTCCCGAAGCCGAGGAAGGCCAGCGACGCCGCCACCCGCCCCCGCCGCACACTTCGATCGACCAACGTCAGTTCCACAGTGACCACTCAAGGTCACATCGCCCCTTGAATCAAGCCCTTCAGGGCACGGGAGTGGGCTTGTCGGCGATCACCTCGTAGACCAGGTCGGTGGTGATGGGACCGATCTGGGCCAGGTCGTCGGTGATCTCCTCCAGGTCGCGCAGGCCGGTGGCGACGATCTCCATCATGTAGCAGGACTCGCCGGTCACCCGCAGGCAGCGCACGATCTGGGGGTGGCGCTCGAGAACCGTCGCGATCCGGGTGTCGAACAAGGGGCCGTCCATCCTCATCCGCACCACCGCGCGCAGCGGGTAGCCGACCGCCTCGGGGTCGACGTGGGCCGCGTACGCCGTGATGATCCGCTGGTCCTCCAGGGCGCGCAGGCGCGCGCGGGTCGCCGAGACGCTGAGCCGGATCTCGCCGGCCAGGTCACTGAGGGTTGCGCGGCCGTCGCGCTGCACGGCCTCGAGCAGCGCATGATCTGTTTCGTCCAGCTCTTTCAGAGCGCCGCCGTTCGTCACCCGGCGATGATGCCGCAGAACCGGCGGCGCGTCGGTAAATGTTCGGCAAATGTGCGGCGCGGGTGGGGCGGATCACGACACCTGAACCCGGCCGGGCCCGCCGCGTCTTCGACGACATGAAGATCGAATCGGACTTCCCCATCACGTCCGCGACATCGGCGCCGCCGTCATCCCGGCGTACGCGGCCCGGGCCGACCGCGCCGGGTTCGCCACGCTGGCCGGTAACTTCGACGCCGCGCGCAAGGCCTGGTCAAAGGCGGGCCGTGACGGATCGCCGCGGCTGATCGCCATCAACTACTTCGCCTTCGACGACCTCGAGCAGGGCCGGGCCGGCGTGGCCGACTACTACGGCACGGCGCCCGCCGCATACCGCGACATCGTCGTCGGCAGCATCGCCGCCGGCGCCCAGGCCGCCCGCGCCGCCGTCCGGGCCTTCGCCGATCTGGGCGCCGACGAGCTGGTCTTCCAGCCGTCCACGGCCGACCCGAACGGCGTCGAGCGGCTGGCCGCGGCCGTCCGCTAAGGCCCATCTGGCGGATCGCCTGGGTCGGAGGCGAGGTCAGGGGGATGGCTGGCGTCGGCCTCGAGGCGGCCGTATACCGGGGTCGTACGGGGGTGTTCCGCAGCCGCCGTCAGGCGCCGCCTGGACCATGCCGCAGCCCGGCGTGATCCATCAGATCGGCCCTGGTTCCATGGGGTGGCGCTCCTGCTCGCGGAGCGCCAGCCACCCCATGGCCCGCAGATATTGCGGCCGGGTGATCGCGCCGGACGCCAACTGGGCGGCCAGGGCGCCCTCGAGGCTCTCGGGCGAGCGCGAGGGCGAGGGCGAGGCCAGGGCCGGGGCCGGGCCCGAGGCCGGGGACGCGAACGGCGCGGAAGGCAGCGGCGGCGCCGAGGGCAGGACCCGGAACCAGGACACCATCACGCCGATCATCAGGGCCAGCAGGATGACCAGCACCGCGACCACCATCGTCGAACACCTCCGCCCTCCAGCCTGGTCGCGGACGGCGTACGCCGACAGGGTCCTTGGTCCCGCCCTCTCGGGGCAGATCGCCCCTGCCGCCCGCCGGCCGCACGGCCGACGATCAAGGGGACGGAAGGGAGAACGGCCATGAGGAATCCGGCAGTGGTCGTCGGCACGGACGGCACCGCCTGCGGCACCGCGGCGGTCGAGTGGGCGGCGGGCGAGGCCCGGCGGCGGGGCACGACGTTGCGGATCGTGCTCGCCTACGACTGGGATCTGCACGAGATCGGCGACGAGTACCTGAACGTGGCGCGCAACCTCGCCGAGACGACAGTGGCCGCCGCACACGCCCGGGCCCGCGCCGTCGAGCCGGGCATCACGATCGAAACCGAGGTTCTTGCGGGGTACGCCGTACCCCGGCTCCGGGAAGCTTCCGCGGGAGCCGCGCTCCTGGTGGTCGGCAGCCGCGGCCACGGCGGCTTCGCCGGGATGCTGCTCGGCTCGGTCGGGCGCAAGATGGCCCTTCAGGCGCCGTGCCCGGTGGTCGTGGTCCGGGGCCGTGACGCCCCCGCCGGCCCGGTGGTGACCGGCCTCGACGACTCCGACGCGATGCTGCCCACCGCCTTCGAGGCGGCCGCGGCCCGGGGGACGGGGCTGACCGTGGTCCGCGCCGTCCGCCCGGCGGTGCCGTTGTGGCTGGGGGTGCCGGCCACCGCCGTACCCCTGCCCGAGGACGACGACGCCGAGCGCGAACAGCTCGCCGCGCAGCTCGCCCCCTGGATCGAGAAGTACCCGGGGGTGCCGGTCACGACCGTGCTGTCGCACGACAGCCCGGCCGCCGCCCTCGTCGCCGCTTCGGCCAGGGCGCAGCTCGTCGTGGTCGGCAGCCACGGGCACAGCAACGTCAGCGGGGCCCTGCTCGGGTCCACCGGCCTGCAGTTGCTGCACCACGCGCACTGCCCGGTGCTGATCGACCGCTCGGCCGCCCCGATCTAGAGCTGCTGGAGCAGGGCCTCGGCCACGGCTTCGGACGACTGCGGGTTCTGGCCGGTGACCAGGTTGCGGTCGACCTCGACGTGCGAGGACCAGGGCGCGCCGGCCTCGACCTTGACGCCGGCGGAGTTGAGACGGTCCTCGAGCAGCCAGATCGCCTTGTCGGCGTTGCCGGCCTGGGTCTCCTCGGCGTTGGTGAAGGCGGTCACCCGGTAACCGGCGAACGCGTTGCGGCCGTCGCTGTCGACGGCGGCCAGCAGCGCGGCCGGGCCGTGGCAGACCACGCCGAGCGGGGTGCCGGCGCGCAGCGCCTCGGCCAGCAGCTCACCGGAGCGGGCGTCGACGGCCAGGTCCTCCATGGGGCCGTGGCCGCCGGGCACGTAGACCGCCGCGTAGTCGGCCAGGTTCACGTCGGCCAGCGCGATCGGGTGCTTGAACTCGTCGGCGGCGTCGAGCACCTCGCGGAACTTCGCGGCGTCCCCGGCCAGGCTGCCCTGGTCGACCGGCGACACCACACCGCCCGGCGTCGCGACGACGATCTCGTGACCCGCCTTCTTGAACTCCTGGTAGGGAACCGCGGCCTCCTCGGCCCAGAAGCCGGTCGGGTGCTTCGAGCCGTCCTTGAGCGTCCACGCGTCGGCGCCGGTCATGATGAACAAGATCTTCGACATGCCTCAACGCTAGGCCGGGCACCCATCGAGCGGCCAATAGTCCAAGGAATGCGTGCGATCGGTTTCCCGATGGCTCACAAACCCGGCTGGGCCGGCATCGCGATGTCGTCGACCTTGACGTTCACACCGGTCACGGTCAGGCCGAAGCCGGAGACCGCCGTCGACACCGCCGCCTGCACGGCCTTGATGACGTCGGCCACGACGGCGCCGGCCGCGATCACCAGCACGACGGTGACCTCGACGGTCGCACCCTTGACCGACGCGTGCACGCCGCGGGTGGCGTCGCCGACCTCGTCCAGGCCGATCCGGTCGAGCACCCGGTCGAAGAAGCGGGCCACGTCGCCGCCGAGGTCGGCCACGCCGGGCACCTCGCGGGCCGCGGCCGCCGCGATCTTCTCGACCACCTCACGGGAGACGCTGTTGACACCCGTCACGCCGTCGCTCATGACACTCCCCCACCGAAACGCCCAGCCGGAAACGCGGGCAGCGTATCAACGATCATGGAATGTCGTTGCTCTGCGGGGCGACGACCGGGGTCATCGCCCGCCATCCGTCGCCGTTGATCGCCCGAGCCCGGGCGGCCAGCCGTCGCAGCGCCTGGTCGGCGGCCTCGGTGCGCTCCGAGCCGCTGTAGCCGATGAAGGCGATCAGGCCAGGTTTCGGCTCCCAGGCGATCGCCGCGTTGCCGCCGAAGACCGAGGTGAGGTCACCGGTGGCGTAGAGATGGTCCTCGTACCCGCCGGCCGCGGCCACCCCGGTGAAGGTCAGGCCGCCGCCCAGGGCCTCCCGCTCGCCCACGTCGGCCGAGCCGTACCGGACCTCGTGGATCGACGCCGGGCGGTAGGTGCCGGAGGCGACGACGGACAGTCCCGGCGGCGGGCTGACGACCGGCCGCCCGCCGGAGAGCCGGACCCGGTCCGCGATCGCCCGCAGATCGGCCGCGGGCAGGTCCCCGCGGACCCGGACGTGCGCAGCGCCGAGCGCCTTGACGACCATCTGGCGGGTGGAGGCCGCCCCGGAAACGGGATAGGTGACCACCGCGCCGTCGTGGCCGAGCGAGCCGCCCGCGCGCCGGACCAGGACCGTCCACGGGCCGCCGGCGGCCGTGGTGTCGCGGCGTTCGAGACCGGTGCCCGCGGCGCAGGCGCCGTCGATCACGATGGCGACCGGCGAGGCGCCGGTGAGCGCGGCGGGCGCGCCGCGGGCCGGTACCCCCGTACAGGAAGAAGGGGTGAGGGTGACCGGAGCCGGCTGCTCGCCTCCGTCGCGGTTGAGGAACAGGAAGGCGACGGCCAGCGCGAGTACGCCGACGACCGCGACCGCCACGGGAAAACGCCGGGGCGGCTTGTCCGGCCCGAAGCTGACGATGTCGGTCACGCGGCTAAGTATCGTTCAACTTCGAATGGTGGCGGCTGTAGAAGAAGTACACGGCCGCACCGAGCAGGAACCAGATCACGAACCGGAGCCAGGTGACCGGGTCGAGGAACGTGATGAGCCAGATCGAGAAGAGCACGCCGACCGCCGGGACGACCGGCATGCCCGGCACCTTGAACGATCGCGGCAGATCGGGACGCCGGTAGCGGAGCACGATGATCGCCACGCAGACCACCACGAAGGCCAGCAGGATGCCGATGTTGGTGAGCTCGGCCGCCTCCCGGATCGGCAGGAAGCCCGCGATGATCGCCGAGGCGGCGCCGGCGATCCAGGTCACCCGGGTCGGCACGCGCCGGCGCGGATGCAGGCCGGCGAACCAGGCCGGCAGCAGGCCGTCGCGGCTCATCGAGTACCACACGCGGGTCACGCCGAGCATGAAGGTGAACATGACGGTGAGGATGCCGATGATGGCGCCGACCGCGATCACGTCGGCCAGCCCGGAGAGGCCGACCGCGGCGAACGCCGACGAGAAGCCGCTCTCGGGGTCGATGTCCCGGTAGTTCTGCATGCCGGTGAGCACGAGGGTGGCCAGCACGTACAGCACCATGGAGATGGCCAGCGAGTAGATGATCGCGCGGGGCAGGTGGCGCCGCGCGTCCTTGCTCTCCTCGGCCGCGGTGCTCATCGCGTCGTACCCGAACACCGCGAAGAAGACGGTGGCGGCGCCGGTGACCGCACCGCTCCAGCCGAACGGGAAGAACGGCGAGTAGTTGCCGGTGTTGATGTGGAAGAACCCGACGACCACCACCAGCAGGACCACGAAGATCTTGATGCCCACCACCACCGTCTCGGCCCGGGCCGCCGCCCGGATGCCCTGATTGAGGAGGTACGCGATCAGGAGGCACAGAATCATCGCGAAGAGGTCCACCACGTGCCCGTCGCCGCTGCCCGGGGCGCCGAGCATCCAGGCCGGCAGGTCGAGGCCGAGCTCGCCGACCAGGAACGAGAAGTAGCCGGAGATGCCGATGGCCACCACGGCCACGATCGCCGTGTACTCGAGCAGCAGATCCCATCCGATGAACCAGCCGACGATCTCACCCAGGACGACATAGCCGTACGTGTACGCGGAGCCGGCCTTCGGGATCATCCCGGCGAATTCGGCGTACGACAGGGCGGCCGCCGCCGAGGCGATGCCCGCGATGAGGAACGAGATCAGGACCGCCGGGCCGGCCGTCTCGTGCGCCACGGCCCCGGCCAGCGCGAAGATGCCGGCGCCGATGATGCCACCCACCCCGATGGCGGTGAGCTGCCACAACCCGAGCGAGCGCTGCAGGTCGGTGCCGCGCTCGTCGTCCATGTCCTCGACGGGCTTGCGCCGGAAGATGCCCTCCATTCCCTCACCTTGCATCAACACACGTAAATGCGCTAGACCTTCACAGATCGGCCACCCGACCTCCGCGCCCGATCCCTAGCGTTCCCGGCATGCGCGTCACGATGATCCTGCCCGCGTTGACCGAGGCCACCAGCCCGCTGTTCCGCCCGATCAAGTATTCGCTCTTCCCGCCGCTCGGGCTGGCCACGCTCGCGGCCCACCTCTCCCCCGACGACGAAGTGCGCATCCTCGACGAACACGTGTCCACGCTCGACGTGGACGACGACACCCCCGACCTCGTGGTCATCCAGGTCTACCTCACCTCGGCCCGGGCGAGGACACGTGGCCGGAGTTCCTGGCCGACTTCCGCCGGGGGGCTTTCGCGAGCAGATACACCTCTTCCCGCCGTACGCTCGTGGGCCTCCCGCCGATCCGCCGGGACCTGATCCAGCGGCACCGCTACCTCGTACCGAACTCGATCGTGGTGACCCGGGGCTGCCCGCACCACTGCGACTTCTGCTACAAGGACGCGTTCTTCACCGGCGGCAAGTCGTTCTACACGCAGCTGGTCGACGACGCGCTGGCCGAGATCGACCGCCTGCCCGGCAAGCACCTGTACTTCCTCGACGACCACCTGTTCGGCAACAAGCGGTTCGCCACGGCCCTGTTCGACGGCATGCGCGGCATGGGCCGCGTGTGGCAGGCGGCGAGCACGGTCGACGCCGTACTCGCCCCCGGCCTGCTCGAAAAGGCGGCCGACGCCGGCCTGCGCAGCATGTTCGTCGGCCTGGAGACCATCAACGCGGCGAACCTGCCCGCCCAGCGCAAACGCCAGAACGTGGGCCGCGACTACAGCGCCGTCGTCCGCCGCCTCCACGACAGCGGCGTCATGATCAACGCCAGCTTCGTCTTCGGCATGGACGACGACACCCCCGACGTCTTCGACCGCACGGTGGCGTGGGGCGTCGACCACGGCCTGGAGACCGCGACGTTCCACATCATGACGCCGTATCCGGGCACGGCCCTGTACAAGCGCATGGAGCCCCGCCTGCTGCACCGCGACTGGGACCGCTACGACACCCGGCACGTGGTCTACGAGCCCCGGGGCATGACCGCCACCCAGCTCGAGGAGGGTCACTGGCGCGCCTACCGCGACTTCTACCGCTGGCGCTCGATCTGGCGCGGCGCCGCCGGAAAGCCACCCCGCTCCCGCCTGCGCCACCTGGCCTACGCCGGCGGCTGGAAGAAGTTCGAACCCCTCTGGGACGCCCTGATCAGATCCGGTCAGGTGCTGCGAGCCCTCCCCCTACTCGAACACGCCCTTTCCTGGCGCGGCCAGTCCCCGCCCATCCCGAAGATCCGAACTCAGGAGTCCCGTACGCATGCCCAGCATGCCAGAGCCGAACAGCTCCGCCAGCGAATCCTCCCCCGGGCCCGTTGACGACCAGCGCCGCTCAAACGAGGCCCGCTCCGCGCTCCTCAGCGAAGCGGCAGAGACGTTCTTCGCGGAACAGCTTCACAAGCTGGGCCTTTCTCACGATCAGGTAGAGGCCCAGAAGGAAGCGGAACTCAAGACGTCTCTGGCGGTAATCGATGACGCGCTACAGCATCCCGATTCCTTCGGCACGATCACCGTCGACATCACACCCCAGACCACCCGAATCGATCTGCCCGGCACCGGCATCGACACGCTGGCAAAAGGGCTCGGGGTAGTCGGAATTGCGGCCTTTGCAATATTGTTCGCGGCCTACTACCAGTTCTATTCCACCGTCGGGGTCAGGCCGGAGGACATCGGCGTGAGTTACACCTACGTCGTGACGCGGTCCTTCGGCATGGCCTTCGTGTTGATCGCCGCAGTCGCATACGCTGAATACCCCCTCGTGATGAATGCAACGATGATCCGCCGATCAGCCGCAAGGCGATCGCCGCCATCCTGCTCGGATTCGCGACGAGGCTGACCACCTATGCCCATGACCAGGGAGAAAAGTCAGAAGAGGGGAAGAGGTAAGCCCCCCAAAACCTTTTTCCCAAGTCCGGCGTCATTTGTGCGTTAGACCTCGGACGCAATGCGTCGACCGCGTACGTACTCACCACGGGACTGAATCCCGGAGATTCCGGGCGGTGGGAACTCGTCTATCTGCCGGTTCTCATGATTGCGGTCTCGGCCACATCGCAGGAGGGCTGCCGGGGGCCGCTGGTCGCCGGCCACTGGAGGGGGTAGAGGCCCGGACGGGCTGCGCGCGGTGTGGTTGGTCATGGTTTCGGCGTACCGGGCACGGGCGGGACCTATCGTTCTGCGGGTGACACTGCAACAAGGCGCCCGTTCGGGGACCGAGACGCTGGCCCGTGTGATTACCGAAGTCTTCGCCCCGGCGGTGCTGGTCACCGCCCTTCTGCTGGTGGTGGGCGGGTGGTGGGGTGTGCCGGCGGCCGTCTTCACGGCGGGCATTCCCATGGCGTACGTCTTCCGGGGCGTGCGACGCGGCGACTGGGCCGACCATCACATCCCCGAGCGCGCCCACCGCCGCGCGCCCCTGCTGTTCGGGGTGGGCTCGGTGGCCGTCGGGCTGACCGCGCTGATTCTGCTCGGGGCGCCCCGGTCGCTGCTCGCGCTGATGATCGCCGGCGTGGCCGGCCTGCTGGTCTTCGGTGCCGTCACCGCGTTCTGGAAGATGTCCATCCACGCCGGTGTCGCCGCCGGCACGGTCGCCGTCCTGGTCGTCGTGTACGGGCCGTGGGCGCTGCTCAGCGCCCTGCTGCTGCCCCTGATCGGCTGGTCCCGCGTGCGGCTCACCGCGCACACGCCGGCCCAGGTCGTCGCCGGGACGCTCACCGGCGCGCTGATTGCCGGCATCGTCTTCCCCGCGCTGCGCTGATCGACGGGGGACAATCAGGTCATGACGTATCCTCCGCCGCTGTATCACGGGGACAAGGGCGAGGTCAGCGCGACCTACCGCCCGGACGGCACCGCCCCGGAGCTCGTCTATCCGACGAACGGCACCCGCGTGCACTATCTGTCCACCGGTGCCTCGACCAACGGCCTGTTCGGCCTCTACCGCTGGGAGTGCGGTCCCGGCGTCACCGGCCCCGACCCGCATTTCCATCACACGCTGGCCGAGAGTTTCTACATTCTCAACGGCGTCATGAGCATCTACAACGGCGAACGCTGGATCGAGGCGTCGCCGGGCGACTACGTGCACGTGCCACCGGGCGGCGTGCACGCCTTCAAGAACCGTTCCGGCGCCCCGGTCTCGATGCTGCTGCACTTCTCACCGGGCGCGCCCCGGGAGGGCTACTTCGAGGGGCTGGCCCATCTGGACGAGATGAGCGACGAGGAGAAGGCAGCCTTCTATCTGGAGCACGACAACATCTGGCTGTGATCCGTCACGCGGGCCGGGGCGCGATCGCCGTCCCGGCCCGTGACCGAAATCCGCGGCGACGGCCTGACAGCCGGTCAGTCGTCGTCCCCGTCGTCGCCGTCGTCATCGTCGTCGTCCCCGTCGCCGCCGGGGCAGCCGGAGAGGGTGAGCACCGTGGCGACGCCGCCCGCCGCGAGCAGCACCCGCCCGAAGAAGGCGCGCCGGCCGATCCGTTCCTCATCGTCCATACCGGCATTCTGGCAAGCCGGGCGGCCGGCCGGAACCCACCGGCAGCGAGAAGCGCCGGTACGCTCCCGGCGTGCCATGGTCGATCTCGGTCATGCCGGGCGGGGTCAGCGCAGCAGGGACGGCATCGCCTCCTGGAGCATCGGGCGCCATTCGGGCAGCGGGGCCACGCCGGTCTCGGCCCAGCGGGCGTGGCCGAGGACGCTGTAGGACGGGCGCTTGGCCGGGCGGACGAAGCGGTCGCTCGTCGTCGGCCGTACGCGGGAAGGGTCGTGACCGGCCTCGGCGAAGACCGCCTGAGCCAGCCCGAACCAGGTGGTCGAGCCGGCCGCCGTGCCGTGGTAGACGCCGGGCGCCGCCGGCGACCGGCCCAGGGCGACCAACTGCCGGGCCAGGGCGTACGACCAGGTGGGCGGCCCGGTCTGGTCGTCCACCACGTCGACGGTGTCGCGTTCGCGGGCCAGGCGCAGCATCGTCCGCACGAAGTTGTTGCCGTGTTCGCCGTAGAGCCAGGCCGTGCGCACGACGGAGCCGCCGGCGGCCAGGACCGCCCGCTCCCCCACGGCCTTGCTCCGGCCGTAGGCGTTCACCGGGGCCGCACCGGCGTCCTCGGGGTACGGCGAGGTGGCCGTACCGTCGAAGACGTAGTCGGTCGAGACGTGGATGAGGCGCTTGCCGGCGGCCGCGGCCAGCACCGCTACCGCGTGCCCGTTGACCGCGGTGGCCGCCTCCTCGTTCGCCTCCGCGCCGTCGACGTCGGTCCAGGCGGCGGCGTTGAGGACCACGTCAGCGCCCTCGACCGCCTGGCGCACGGCCGCCTCGTCGGCGATGTCGAGCGAAGCCCGGGTCGCGGCGACGACCTCCGTCTGACCGGATTCGCGCAGAGCGAGGACCAGGTCGCGGCCGAGCATGCCGCCGGCGCCGGTGACGAGCCAGCGCATCAGAGGCCGGCCCGGGCCTTGAGCGGCTCCCACCACTCGCGGTTCGACCGGTACCACTCGACCGTCGCGGCCAGGCCGGCCTCGAGGGTGACCGCCGGCGCGTACCCCAGCTCCTCGGAGATTTTGGTGATGTCGAGCGAGTAGCGGCGGTCGTGGCCCTTGCGGTCCTCGACCGGGCGGACCATGTCCCACCCGGCGCCGCAGGCGTCCAGCAGCATCTGCGTCAGCGAACGGTTGGACAGCTCGGTGCCGCCGCCGATGTTGTAGACCTCGCCCGCGCGGCCCTTGGTCAGGGCGAGCTGGATGCCGCGGACATGGTCGGAGACGTGCAGCCAGTCCCGGACGTTGCCGCCGTCGCCGTACAGGGGAACCTGCTTGCCGTCGAGCAGATTCGTGACGAACAGCGGGATGACCTTTTCCGGGAACTGGTAGTGGCCGTAGTTGTTGGAGCAGCGGGTCACCACCACGTCCATGCCGTGCGTGCGGTGGGCGGCCAGGGCCATCAGGTCGGAGCCGGCCTTGGAGGCGGCGTACGGCGAGTTCGGCGCCAGCGGCCAGGTCTCGGTCCACGAGCCCTCGTCGATCGACCCGTACACCTCGTCGGTCGAAACGTGCAGGAACCGCCCGACTCCGGCATGCCGGGCCTCGTCGAGCAGCACCTGCGTGCCCAGCACGTTGGTGGTGACGAACGGCGTGGCGCTCTGAATCGAGCGGTCCACATGGGACTCGGCCGCGAAATGGACGATCGCGTCGTGTCCGGGCAGAAGTTCGCGAAGCAGCGCGGCGTCGCCGATATCGCCCTGGACGAAGCGGAGTCGCTCATGCGACACCGGCAGATTGGCCCGATTGCCCGAATAGGACAGGAGGTCGAGCACGGTGACGTCGGCGTATTCGTCCTGAAGGACGGCGCGGACGTACTCCGATCCGATGAAACCGGCACCACCGGTCACGAAAATGTGCACGGCTGGCGAGTGTAGACGTGCGCCGCACTCTGCGTAACCTGCGCGGGTGCGAGGAATTCTGCTCGCCGGGGGAACCGGCTCACGTCTCTGGCCCATCACCATGGCCATGTCCAAGCAGCTCATGCCGATCTTCGACAAACCCATGATCTACTACCCGCTGACCACCCTGGTGTCGGCCGGGATCCGGGAGATCATGATCATCACGACGCCCGAGGACCAGCCGCACTTCGAGCGGTTGCTCGGCGACGGCTCCCAGTTCGGCCTGTCGCTGACGTACGCGGTGCAGCCGCGCCCCGAGGGCATCGCGCAGGCCTTCCGCATCGGGGCCGACTTCGTCGGCGACGAACCGGTGGCGCTGATCCTGGGCGACAACATCTTCCACGGCGTCGGCCTCGGCCGTCAGCTCACCCGCTTCGCCGAGCCCGCGGGTGGCCGCGTCTTCGCCTATCCGGTGGCCGACCCGGAGCGCTACGGCGTCGTCGAGTTCGACGAGGCGGGCAAGGTCCTCTCGATCGAGGAGAAACCCGAGAAACCCAAGTCCACGTACGTCGTACCCGGGCTCTACTTCTACGACGCCGACGTGGTGCGCATCGCCGAGAAGCTCGAGCCCAGCGCGCGCGGCGAACTCGAGATCACCGCCGTCAACGAGGAGTACCTGCGCCAGGGCCGGCTGGACGTCACAGTGCTCGACCGGGGCACCGTCTGGCTCGACACCGGCACCTTCCAGTCGATGGTCCAGGCCTCGGAGTACGTACGGGTCATCGAGGAGCGGCAGGGCCTGAAAATCGGCTGCGTCGAGGAGGCCGCGTGGCGGCTGGGTTTCATCGGCGACACCCGGTTGCGTGAGCTGGCCCAGCCGCTTCTCAAGAGCGGCTACGGCCAGTATCTTGAACGCCTGCTGGACATGGGAGGTCCCCGGTGAAGATCCGCCCCTTGAGCATCGAGGGCGCGTGGGAGGTCACCCCCGTGCAGCACGGCGACGACCGTGGCACGTTCCTCGAGTGGTACCGCTTCGACCGCCTGGCCGAGGCCGTGGGTCACGCGCTGGATCTGAGGCAGGCCAACCTCTCCACCTCGGCGCGCGACGTCGTGCGCGGCGTCCACTTCGCCGACGTGCCACCGGGGCAGGCGAAATACCTGACGTGCGTGTCGGGCTCGGTCCTGGACGTGGTGGTCGACCTGCGGGTCGGCTCGCCCACCTTCGGCGCCTGGGAGGCCGTGCCGCTCGACGACGTCGAGCGCCGCGCGGTCTATCTGGCCGAGGGTCTGGGCCACGCGTTCTGCGCGCTGACCGACGACGCGACAGTCGCCTACCTGTGCTCGGCCACCTACCGTCCCGGCCACGAGCACGGCGTGCACCCGCTCGACGACGAGCTCGGCATCGACTGGCCGGCCGGCACGCCGCTGCTCTCGCCGAAGGACGCGGCGGCGCCGACGCTGGCCGAGGCACGGGCGGCGGGGCTGCTGCCGCGATACGACGAGTGCCGGGAATTCACCGCAACCCTGCGTCGGGTTCAAGACATTCAACCATCCCCGCCGGACGATTGACCGGGGGCCATGCGGTTGGTATGTGGCGCGCATTTCCGCGGCGGTGTGCGGCGATGCACGACGAGAACCGAAGATAGTCCGATGTGACCACTTTGGACCGCGTTTCTTCGGCACCCTCATCCGAACCGTCATCGGACTCACACGGAAAGGCGTAGCGCGAACGGCCGTCCGTTCGAAATTCTTTCTCGTGTGTGTCCGGCGGGTAACCCGCAGCGCCGCGTGTCCGGCATGTCCGATACGTCGAGGCCCGGACCATGGATAGATGAAAGTCGATGACGGAGGCACGGAGTGCAGACAGTCGATTCAGTGTCGACCCTTGACCTCAGTGACAGAGTTCCGCAGCTCAACGGCCGTCCCCGAGCGGGCCGGGCCCGCAGCGGGTGGCAGAACAAGTACGTGCTGGCCCTCTACCTCATCGACTTCGCCGTGGGACTGGCCGCCGCGAACTCGGCGTTGCTGCTGCGCTTCGGCACGCCGAACCGCGACCCCTTCGCCACCGGCTATTTTCTATTGACATTTCTCATTCCTGTGGCGTGGCTGGCCTGCCTCACGCTCAACCGGGCGTATGAGCCACGTCACCTGTTCGTCGGCACCGACGAGTACGCCCGGGTATTTCGTTCCGGATTGGCGCTGACCGCGGTCCTGGCCATTGTTTCGTTCTCCTTCGACCTGCGTTTGGCCCGCGGTTACGTCATTATCGCGATGCCCCTGGCGGTGGCCGTCAGCCTCGCCTGCCGATTCGCGCTGCGGCAGCTCCTGCACCGCACCTGGGCCCGCGGCCGGCACCTGCACCGGGTCATCCTGGTCGGCCACGAGCGGGCGGTCGCCGACATGGCCCGCCGGCTGGGCCGAGAGCGCCACCACGGCCTCGACGTCATCGGGGCCTGCCTGCCCCCCGGCCCGAGCCGCGGCGGCTTCGTGCTCGGTCTCCCACCCGTCTACGGCACCTTCGACGGCGTGGCCGCCGCGGTCGCCCGCTCCGACGCGGACACCGTGGTCGTCCTCTCCTGCCCCGAGATCGACGGCCCGGCCCTGCGGCGCCTGGCCTGGCAGCTCGAACGCGACGACGTCGACCTCATCGTGGCCAGCACCCTGGTCGACGTGGCGGGCGACCGCACGACGATCCGCCCGGTCGACGGCCTGCCGATGCTGCACGTCGAACACCCGCGGCTCAAGGGCAGCGCCCGGCTCGTCAAGGCCGCCTTCGACCGCGTCGGCGCCTTCGTGCTGCTGCTGCTCGCCTCCCCGGTGCTGGCCGTGGTGGCGGCCATGGTGGCGTTCGACCCCCGCGGGCGCGGGCCGGCCATCTTCCGCCAGGAGCGCGTCGGCAAGGACGGTCAGCTGTTCACCCTGTACAAGTTCCGCACCATGGTGGTGAACGCCGAGGCCCGCCTCATCGAGCTGCGCAACCTCAACGACACCGACGGCGAGCTCTTCAAGATGCGCAAGGACCCGCGGATCACCCCGATCGGCCGGTGGCTGCGCCGCTTCTCCATCGACGAGCTGCCCCAGCTGTTCAACGTCCTCAAGGGCGACATGTCGCTGGTCGGCCCCCGCCCGCCGCTCGCCCGTGAGGTGGCCGGCTACCCGTCCGACATGCTGCGCCGGCTCGTGGTCAAGCCCGGCCTGACCGGCCTGTGGCAGGTCTCCGGCCGCTCCGACCTGTCCTGGGAGGAGTCGATCCGGCTCGACCTCACGTACGTCGAGAACTGGTCCCTCTCCATGGACCTGGCCATCCTGGCCCGCACGGTCAGCGCCGTGGCCCGCAGCTCAGGCGCGTACTGAGGACGACAGAGAAAAGCGGCCCGGTCCCCCTCGCGGGGGCCGGGCCGTTTTCCCTTGCCAGTCAGGCGGGCGTGCCGACCGCCGTGTCCCGGGCGTCGGTCGGGCGCAGCCGGACCGGCGCGGCCAGGTGTGCGAGCAGCACGTCGGCGATGCGGTCGCCGGCGTGGCCGTCCCAGAGGGCCGGGGCCCTCTTGGCCGGCGGGTCGGCCAGGACCCGGCGGGCCGTGGCCACGATGAGCTCCGGATCGCGGCCCACGAGGATGTTCGTGCCCTCGGTCAGGGTGATCGGGCGCTCGGTCGAGTCGCGCGTGGTCAGGCAGGGCACGCCGAGCGCCGTGGTCTCCTCCTGGATGCCGCCGGAGTCGGTCAGCACCAGGCGGGCCGACGCCTGCAGGGCGATGAAGTCGAGGTAGCCGGCCGGCGGGATCAGCCGGATGCCCTCGGGCAGGCCGGCCGTCTCGAGGCGGGCGGCCGTGCGCGGGTGCACCGGCAGGATCACCGGCAGTTCCCTGGCCACCTCGCCGAAGGCGCCCAGCAGCGCGCCCAGGATCTCGGGCGAGTCCACGTTGGCCGGCCGGTGCAGGGTCGCCAGCGCGTACCCGCCCGGGGTGAGCCCGTGCCGGTGCAGCGCGTCCGAGCCGAGCGCCCGGTCCAGGTTCGCGTGCAACGTGTCGATCATGACGTTGCCGGCGAGGTGGATCTGGTCGGAGTGGTAGCCCTCGGCCCGCAGGTTGTCGACGCCGTCCGGCGACGGGGCGAAAAGCAGGTCGCTGAGCCGGTCGGTGGCCAGCCGGTTGACCTCCTCCGGCATGCTCCAGTCGCGGCTGCGCAGGCCCGCCTCGACGTGGGCCACGGTGATGCCGGCCTTGGCCGCCACCAGCGCGCAGGCCAGCGTCGAGGTGACGTCGCCGACCACCACCACCGCGTCCGGCTCGAGCTCGTCGACCAGCGGCTCGAAGGCGAGCATCACCCGGGCCGTCTGCTCGGCGTGGCTGCCCGAACCGGTGCCGAGGTGGCGGTCCGGCTTGCGCAGCCCCAGATCGGTGAAGAACACGTCGTTCATCGCGGCGTCGTAGTGCTGGCCGGTGTGCACCAGCACCACCTCGGCGCCGCGCGCCTCGAGCGCGTCCATCACCGGCTTGACCTTCATGAAGTTGGGCCGGGCCCCGGCCACACAGATGATCCGCGGCATCAGATCACCTCGACCGTGTCACCGGACAGCCGGCGGCGGGTGTCGAGCAGGCACGAGGCCTCGCGGCCGATCATGTCGTAGTCGAACTCGTCGTGGTCGGCCAGCAGCACCACCGCGTCGGCCGCCCGCACCTCCTCGGCGTCGGCCGTGACCATGGTGAGGTCGTCGGCGCCGTGCACGGCCTCGACCACGTGCGGGTCGGCCACCCGGACCTCCGCCCCCATCTGGCGCAGCAGCTGCACGACGCGGACCGCGGGCGATTCCCGGGCGTCGCCGGTGTTCTTCTTGTACGCCAGGCCCAGCAGCAGGATCCGGCTGCCGGAGACCGAGCGCTGGCGGCGGTTGAGCGCCTCCATGAGCCGGCGCACCACGTAGTCGGGCATGTGGTTGTTGATGTCGTTGGCCAGGTCGACGAAGCGGAAGCTCTGGCCCAGGGCCCGCTGCACCCGCCACGACAGGTAGGACGGGTCGATCGGCAGGCAGTGACCGCCGACGCCGGGGCCCGGCGTGAACCGCATGAAGCCGAACGGCTTGGTCGAGGCCGCGTCGATCGCCTGCCACACGTCGATGCCGAGGTCGTGCGAGATCATCGCGATCTCGTTCACCAGCGCGATGTTCACGTGCCGGAACGTGTTCTCGATGAGCTTGGCCAGCTCGGCCTCGCGCATCGAGGAGACGGTCACGGTGGTCTCCACGACGCTGTCGTAGAACTCCTTGACCCGCTTGAGCGACGCCTCGTCGAGGCCGGAGACGACCTTCGGCGTGTTGACCAGGTTCCAGTTCTGGTTGCCCGGGTCGATCCGCTCGGGGCTGAAGCCGAGCTGGAAGTCGGTGCCGGCGGTCAGGCCGGACTCCTTCTCCAGGATCGGCAGGACGACCTCCTCGGTCGTGCCCGGGTAGGTGGTCGACTCCAGCACGACCAGCGCTCCGGGGCGCAGGTGCCCGCCGAGCATCTCGGAGCAGGCTTCGACGTACGACAGGTCGGGCGCACCGTCGCGCAGCGGCGTCGGCACCGTGATGACCGCGATGTCGAAGCCGGCGCAGTCGGCCGGATCGGTGCTGGGCCGGTACTTCCCGCCGGCCAGCACGGCTCGCAGCCGCTCGGCCGGGATGTCCTCGACGTACGACTCCCCCTCGACGAGACGGCCGACGCGGACGGTGTCGACGTCGAAGCCGACGACCTCGTGACCGACCTCGGCCGCGCGGACGGCCAGCGGCAGTCCCACGTAGCCCTGACCGGCGATGACAACTCGCATGGTGCTTTCCCCTTCAGTTGCGCTCGGCGGCCGGCGTACGCGCGGTCCGTACCCACTCGCGGGCGACGAGCCCGACGAAGGCCACGTTGGTGGTCAGGTAGCGGCGGCCGAGACGGCGCGGCTCCTGCAGTGCCCGGTAAAGCCATTCGCAGCCCACCCGTTGCCAGGCGGCCGGCGCGCGCTTGACCACACCGGCCAGCACGTCGAAGGAGCCGCCGACGCCGTGCACGACCTTGGCGCCGGTGCGGGCGCCGTGGGTGGCGACGAAGACCTCCTTCTTGGGTGAGGTCATGCCGAGGAAGAGCAGGTCGGCCCCGCTGGCCTTGATGCCGTCGGCCACCGCCTCCGACTCCTCGGCGGCGTAATAGCCGTCGCGGTAGCCGGCGATCTTCAGTTTCGGGTGCTGCTTGCGGATCCGCTCGACCATGGTCTCGAGGACGTCGGGCTTGGCGCCGAGGAAGTAGACCGAGTGGCCGCGCAGCTCCGCCATGTACATGAGCCGCTGGAACAGGTCGATGCCGGCGACCCGCTCGGGCAGCGGCCGGCGCAGCACCTTGCTGGCCCAGACCACCGACTGGCCGTCGGCGACGATGAGACCGCAGCCGGTCACCGCGTCGCGCAGGGCCTCGTCGCCGCGCATCTTGACGATTTTGGCGGCGTTGACGACGCCGACCTCCAGCAGTTCGCCCTTGCCGACCGAGTCGAGGCAGCGCTGGACGGTCTCCTCCAGGGTGAGCGCGTCCAGCGGCATGCCGAACAGGTCGCGGCGCGCCTCGGAGCTGGTGGCCGTGGTGCTCATCGCGCGATCCCTTCCGCCGGAACCTCCACGGAGGCGAGCCAGGCGAAGTAGAGCCAGCCGAACTCGTACGGCCGGCACTCGCGGTCGAGCGAGAGCGGCTTGTAGACCCGGTCGATGACCGAGAGCTTCAGACCCGACTTGGCCCGGGTCGTGACCGTGTGGGCCGCGCGCACGATTTTGCGCGGATCGCCACGGAAGACCTTCCGGACCGTAAGGCCCTCGTCGTCGAGCAGCATCGGGTTCTCCGTGTCGCCGAGCTCGGCCGGGCCGAGCAGCCACAGCAGGCCCTTGCGGATCGGCTCGTCGAAGTCGCTGATGCCGCCGGCCGCCTCGGCCAGGTCGAGCAGCGCCATCGGGCCCATCGCGTGCTGGTGGACGGTGTAGACCGGGTAGCCCTCGACGACCTCGCCGGTGCGGGCGTCGTAGTGCCACCACCACTGGCCGTCCGGGCCCTGGAGGCGGCAGATCTGGTCGGCCGTGGTGCGGGCCGCCCGCAGGGCCTCGGCGTCGCCGCCGTCGGCCGAGTGGTGCAGCCGGGCCAGCGCCTGGATCGGGTAGACCTGGTCGGCGAAGCAGGCGACGTGGTCGCGGTAGGGCTTGACGAGGCCGGGGCCGGTCGCGTGCGGGAACAGCGGGCTGCCGGGCCGGACGCTGTCGAGAAGCCGCCGGCGGGCCTGCGCGAGGTGGTCCTCCACATCGGCCTGCTTGCGGGCGGTGGCGAGCGCGGCGACGACCCAGGACGCCTCCACCACGTACTCGGCGGCGGTGCGCCGGTCGAAGGCCCGCAGCCGCTCCAGCGCCTCGGGCAGCCGCGGGTGCCCGATCTGGGCGGCGGCCCAGGCGACGAGCGCGATGTCGCCGAGGTTGGTGCTCGTCGCCTGCCGGTCGACGAGCAGCGCCACGTACTTCTCCAGGTCGTGGCCGCCGAGCAGGGCGGGTACCTGGTCGGCCGGGAGCCAGGCGACGCCGAGCGCCACGATCGCGGCGTAGCGCAGGCTCGTTCCGGACAAATGCGCACTCACCGCGCCATTTTCGGCGGTGAATACTCGAGTGAACGCGAACTCGTCCGTTTCGGTGCGGTACATCGTGGGCAATCCGCGCGACGCGAGCGCGAGAAGCCGATTGGTCAGGTCGATCGTCTCGCCGTCGAGGTGGACGTATCTCGCTGGTGCTGACGTCATGGCGTCCTTCCGGAGGCAGGGCGACCGGCGGGCTGGAACAGGGTGCCCGCCAACGTTTTTTGCGTGGCCGACGCTGAGGCTACTGAGGACGATCCACCCACGGGAAGGTATGACGGGTTGCTGACTCGCCGTTACGGGCGATTCGCGCGGAGGCTTCCGTTTACTCCGACCGTACGGCAGACGCCTCTTTCAGAATGGTCACTACGGATTCGACGTTTCGGACCGCGCTCTCACACCTTCGGACGATGGCCGAGACAGCGAAAGAGGGCCCGCCGTACGGCGGGCCCTCCTCGTCGAACGAAGTTCAGCGAACCTACCGCCGGGGGACCGTCATCGTCGACGGCGCGGACACCCCGACGTGGCCGGAGGAGTCGGTGACCACGGCCCGCAGGGTCACCTTACGGCCGGCGTACCGAGCCGGGGGTGTCCACGAGAACGCGTACGGGGAAACGGATGTGGTCCCCACCTTGACCCCGTCGGCCAGGAGCGTCACCGACCGTACCCCGAAGTCGTCGGTGGCCCGCACCAGCGGGTGCGCGGCGTCGACGATCGCGGCCGCCGGGCGGGCGTCGGCCACCTTGCCCACACCCGTCGGCAGACGGCGCGGCTTGGGAGTACTCACCGTGCCGGCGTCGGTCAGGACCACACCACCGGTGACCCGGCTGTCCTTCACGAAACCGTCGGCTCCGTAGGTGAACTTCACGGGTCCGGTGACGACCGTCCGGCTCACGTAGCCGTGGTTGCGGATACCGCTACGGACCGTGTTCTCCGGGGCGCCGTCCTTTCCGCGCGCTCCGTCGAAGAGGACGCCGCCGGTGACGACGCTGCCGGTGACGGTGAGTTCGCTCTCGACCGTCGACGGGCCGGATCCCTGAATCACTCCGGTTTTGACGACTCCCCAGCCGCCGCCCTTGACGACGCTGTTGCTCAGGCGACCGGCCGCGCCGAAATAGGCGACACCGGCCTCGGCCTCCACTTTGCCCGGTGTGACCGTGACGCCGGAGATGTCGACGAACATCTCATTGGTGTCGGTCGAGCCGAGCGACTGCCGCGACACCGTGATGACGTTGCCGCCGCCGTCGCGCAGGTACGGCTGGTCGCCGGCCAGGGTCGTCAGCGACTGGTCGGGCTCGATGACCACCTTGTCGGCGCCGGCTCCCTTGATTTTGAGCGGCTTGGTGATGGTGAGACCGTTCTTCGCCCCGGCCTGCACCGGGTTGGAGGCGTGGTTCACCGGGGTCGACGACTCCTGGTAGGTGCCTGGGCAGACAACGACGGTGTCCCACGGCGACGCGTGGTCGACGGCCGTCTGGACCGACGTGAACTGCGCGTTCGGGCACTGCTGGCGGTCGTCGTCGACGGTCCAGACGGTGCCGCTGTCCTTCAGCGCGACGTTGCCGGGCGAGTTGTCGTACGCGGCCAGGGTGGCCGCCGGCGTCGTACCACCGAGGTTGTAGCGCCCGTAGCCGGCGCCGTTCGCCTTGCTGACACCGTCCGAGAGGATCTGCGCGCCGGAGGCGCTCTCCTGGAAGCGCACGTCGGCCAGCTGAATCGAGCCCGATGTGGGCATCGCGCCGGTGCCGAAGCGCAGCTCCAGCGAGGCCAGCGAGCCCACGTCGAGGCCCTGCCGGGCGAACTCGCTCAGCGGCACCCGGATCTGGTCGAGCACGATGTGCGTGTTCGGGGTGTTCGTACCGGTCGACATGTGCAGGGCGTTGCCCCAGCGCGGGTCGCCGGCCGCGACGACGGCCTCACGGCCGGCCGTGTCCTTCAGCGCGATGACGAAGTTCTGGGTGGTCGAGGCCGGGTCGTACGAGGTGGGCTTCTCGTTGGGCCACACCGGGCCGGCGGCGGTGCCGTTCACCGTCGTGTCACGAGTGTTGTCACCGCGGTTGTCCGCGCCCGGGTTGCGGGTGTCGAAGAAGTTCACCGCGGCGTCGAGCGCCAGCGCCTCCAGGCCCTTCATGTTCTTCGAGGCGGCCGGGATCCGCGCGGTCAGCTTGGCGGCCGAGCCCTGCTCCCAGGCGAGGGTGAGCTGACGGCCGTACGAGTGGTTGATCGGCGCGTTCTCCCGGGTGCCGTTCTGGCCGCCGAGCGCGGTCGCGGCCGGCAGCGGGCACTGCTTGGCGGCCGGCGGCAGGCCGGTCTTGCCGAGCTGGGCCGGCGCGAAGTCCTGCGGCTCCGGGTTGCACCAGTCGAAGCCCTGCGAGGTCGCCGCCGGCTTGGTGGTCACACCGGCCGCTTGGGCGTACGGGTCGGCGAAGCCCTGCCCGGCCAGGGAACCGCCGAGCGCGTTGAGCGTCAGCGGATTCTCCGTCTCGGGACGGATCAGGTCGACCCGGGAGCCGGCGCCGGCGAAATAGGTGGTGTTGACCCGCTCCTCGCACGGGATCGCGGTCCCCGACGGGCTGGTGGGGCAGGCGCCGGCCGGCACCTGGAGCTTCGACGAGGTGTTCGACAGCTCGCCGGTCATGTACGGCTCGAAGGCGCCCTCGCCGCCGATGTAGCGCCGGAAGAACGCGGCCATCGTGGCCAGGCCGAGCTTCTCCTGGTCGCCCATCCGCGCCGGGTCACCCGAGATTTTGGTGTTCTTCGCGGGGTTGAGCGGGTCGGAGTTGTCGATCGCGTAGTTCCGGGCCGGGTCGGTGTAGCTGCCGGCGCCGCTGAGCCGCAGGTTCTTCGGGTGGATGTTGTTGGTCGCGAACGGGGCCGAGTTGCCGCACGCGGCGTCGTTGTTCGCCTGCCCGTCGGCGCCGCCGTCGGCGTACCAGACCGAGTTGTACCAGTTGTGGATGGCGCCGAGCTGCTGCACCTGGATCCGCGGGAACGGGTCGCCGGGGTTGACGTACTGGGAACGCTCGAACTCCCGCGCGCCCATCAGGTTGGAGACGTCGCCGTCGCACATCGGCAGGATCGTCATGAACGGCAGGCCGTACGGCGCCTTGCGCTCGTAGTCGGTCGGCGCCAGCGAGATGACGCCGTTGATCGGGTAGCGCGGCCCGTCCGTACGGATGCGGTTGTAGTCGAGGAAGTTGGTGACCGCGTCGCCGCCGCGCGAGTGGCCCATCAGGCCGATGCGGGTCAGGTCGAGGTGACCGGCCAGCGCCTTGCCGACAGTGGTGTGCTCGTCGACCGGCAGGCCCTTGGCCTTGTTGGCGGCGGTGATGGCGTCGAGGGCGGCCGACAGGAGCATGCGGCGGTTGTGCATGCCTTTGCCCTTGTTGTTGTCCTGCCGCATCATCAGCTGGTCCTGCGAGATGGAGAACGTGGTGTAGCCCCACGTGGCCAGGTTCTCGGCCAGGTAAGCGTAGCCGCTCTCGTTGTGCTTGTACTGCGCGCACGTCGCTGTGGCGGAGTCCTGACCGGAGTCGCAGGAGCCGTGGTTGCCGTGCACCAGCACGATCAGCGGGGACGGCTGGGTGCGCTTCTTCCAGTCGGGCATGGAGAGCTGGCCGCGAATCTCGACGTCCATCGGCGCCTGCGACGTGCCCGCCGTGGGCGCCGCGCCGTCGGAGTTGGGCTCCTGGATGGTCGCGAGGCCGAACTTGGCCTCCTGGATGACCTGGTGACCGTACGGTCCGCGGGCTGTCGGATCGGGTAGGGAAGCGGGTTTGGGGGTCGTCGCCGCGCCGGCCGGGGCGGCCAGCCCGGCCAGCGAGACCACGACCGGCAGAGCGATCCCGAAAACGCGCCTAAGTGTTCCGTGCACGCATTTCTCCCCAGAAAGGAGTGAAAGAAATTACGAGCGGAACGCTAAGAGTAAGACGTTTCTCAGCTGTTTCTTACTCAATTCGAAGGTGGGAATGGCAAGGTGGCCGGGCGGACCAGCGCGGTGACCGCGCGACGGCTCCGCTGATGGCCCAGCGCAGCTCGGGACGCCTCCCGGAGGAAAACGGCCGACCAGTACAGCGCGGCCGCCGGCGCGGAATGCCGCATTCGGTAGAGCCTGACCCGGTTGACCGTCAGCAGGCTCCACAAGGCCGGCGACACCCGCGACTCGCCTCCGATATGGACAACCTCGGCATCGGCCACCAACTCGGTCACGAAACCACGATCCCGGGCGCGCAGGGCGAATTCGGTTTCCTCGGAATAGAGGAAGAACCGCTCCTCCCACGGACCGCAGGCCTCGAGGCAGGCGCGCGACATCAGCATCACGGCGCCGGTCGCCCAGTCGGCCGTGCCGTCGGTGAAGTACGCCTCGCGGTCGAGCACCGTCTCGCCCAGCGCCGGGAAACGGCCCGCCCGCTGGCCCAGCACGGCCTCGCCCAGGGCGCGGCGCACGGTCGGCTCGCGGCGCAGCGAGTACGCCACGTGGCCGTCCTCGCCGAGGATGCGCGGCACCGCGATGCCGACGTCGGGCTTGGCCAGCCGGGCCGCGAGCCTGGCGACCGACCCGGGCGTGAGACGGACGTCGGGGTTGAGGATGAGGACGGCGTCGTACGGATCGGCGACGCGCAGCGCCGCGTTGAAGGCGGCCGCGTATCCGGCGTTGCGTCCCGTCTGCTCGATGTGGCAATTCGGCACGAGCTCACGGGCGATCGCGACACAGTCGTCGGCCGAGTTGTTGTCGGCCACGTAGAGGCCCCAGTCGAGGCCGCTCAGACCCTCGTCGAGGGAGCGCAGCAGGCCCGGCAGCACCGCGGCGCTGTTGTAGGTGACTACTACTACCGCGACTCTCATGCTGTCCTGCTGCTTTCGTCTCGGAGCCAGGTGGTGAAGTCGCCGGCGCGCACCGCCCGCTTGGCGCGGCGCCGGGTGACGAGCGTGACGGCCAGGAAAACGGCCAGTTTGGGCGCGGCCAAGGGATTCGCCCGGACGATCCCGATCAGATCGGCTTTGGTGGTACGGGCCTCGTCCACCGCGTCCGGCAGGG
This sequence comes from Actinoplanes sp. NPDC048988, assembly GCF_043197815.1. Taxonomy (NCBI): domain Bacteria; kingdom Bacillati; phylum Actinomycetota; class Actinomycetes; order Micromonosporales; family Micromonosporaceae; genus Actinoplanes; species Actinoplanes sp. NPDC048988. The sequence continues at coordinate 43,290 of NZ_JBICTW010000031.1, forward strand.
CCTGCTGGAGTTGCGTGGTGGCGGTGACCGACCGGACCCGCCGGCGGATCAGGTCGCCCAGGGTGCGCGGCGGATGCACGACGACCCTCGAGCCGGGCACGATCCGGCGCTCGGCGGCGGTGAACGCGACCGAGGCGGCCAGGTCGTCGCCCATCACGTCGGGCACCGTCCGCAGCCGCTCGCGGGCCTCGCCGGTCACCGCGATGACGCCCCGGCCGAACAGGCCCTCGCGCACCACCGGAAGCCGCTGCCAGACGTCGTAGTACCACCGCACCGGCCAGGACGACCGGTCGGTGGGCACGACCCGCTCGGGCGCGGCCGCCAGCACGCCCGGCTCGCGCAGCGCCTCGGCCAGCCGGCGGATGTCGTCGGCGGTCATCTCCACGTCGGCGTCGAGGTAGACCACCTCACTGCCGGTGGCGCGGTCGTCACCGGCCCGCATCGCGGCGTACTTGCCCGGCTGCGGAAGGTCGACCACCTCGACGGGCGGGCCGAAGGCCCCGGCCACCGCCGCGGTGTCGTCGGTGCACCCGTTGGGCACCACCACCACCTGCATCTCGCCGGGCCGCGCGCCGGACACGAGCGACCGCAACAGCCGGCCGATGACGGGCGCCTCGTTGTGCGCCGGGACAACCACGCTGATCACGCTGGCAGTATTCCGGGGCCGGTCGATCGGCACCACCCTGTGTCGGATCCCCGCCCAAGGACACGCCGGACGGTCACCGTGGACGGACCGTCGGCTGTTCAGCCTCGACCGGACGGCCGACTGCCGCCGACCCCCGGTTATGCGAAAGGGTGGTGGAGCAATCTGGCAATGGAAAGGCAGGGCAATTCGTGTACGTCTCGGTACGCGACCGGCCGGGGGCCCAGCCGGGCCGCACCGCCGGACGGGTGGCGACGACCGTGGTGCTCCTCGGCGTGGTCAGCATGTTCACGGACGTCTCCTCGGAGATGGTCGCCGCGGTTCTGCCGCTCTACCTGACCACCCAGGTCGGCCTCGGCTACCTGGCGTACGGCTTCGTGGACGGCCTCTACCAGGGCGTGAGCGCCGTCGTCCGGATCGGCGGCGGCTACGCGGCCGACCGCAACGGGCACCCCAAATGGATCGCTGTCCTCGGCTACGGCGTCTCCGCCCTGAGCCGCGTCGCCCTGCTCCCGGCGCACGGATTCGCCACCATCGTCTCGGTCATCTCGGCCGACCGGCTCGGCAAGGGCCTGCGCACGGCGCCCCGCGACGCGCTCATCGCCGCCTCGAGCGACCCGGCGCAGCTCGGCCGGGCGTTCGGCGTGCACCGCACGCTCGACACCATCGGCGCCGTGCTCGGCCCCCTGGTGGCTTTCGCCCTGCTCGCCATGGTTCCGGGCAGTTACGACTCGGTCTTCGTCGTCTCCTTCGCCTTCGCCATCGTCGGCCTGGCCATCCTGCTGCTGTTCGTGCCGAACATGCGCACTCACGCCGCCGCGGCCCGCACCGGCCTGCGCGTGGTCTTCCGCGAGCTGGCCGGCAGGGGCCTGCGCAAGCCGCTGATCGCCACCGCGATCCTGGGTGTGCTCACGGTCGGCGACGGCTTCCTCTACCTCGCCATCCAGCAGCGCGACGACCTCACCGCGAGCCTGTTCCCGCTGCTGTACGTCGGCACGAACGTCGCCTACCTGGCGTTCGCGCTGCCGCTGGGCCGCCTGGCCGACCGGATCGGCCGGGCCCGGGTCTTCGTCGGCGGTCACGTCGCGCTGCTCGCGGCCTACCTCGCGGCCGGCGGCCAGTTCGGCGGCATCGCCACCACCGTTCTGGTCCTGCTGCTGCTCGGCACGTACTACGCGGCCACCGACGGCGTGCTGCCGGCTCTGGTCAGCCGCCTGGTCAGCGAACAGACCCGGGGCAGCGGCATCGCGGCCGCACAGACCGTCGTCGCCCTCTCCCGCTTCGTCTCGGCCCTCGCCTTCGGCAGCCTGTGGGTACTGGTCGGCCGCGGCAACGCGCTGCTGATCGTCGGCGTGCTGCTGGCCGCCGCCCTCCCGGCCGCCTGGATGCTGCTGCGGCCCAGTGAGGCCACGGCGTGAACACTCGCGTCAGGGTGGCCGTGCTGGCCGGCATCGTCGTGCTCGCCCTCGCCGCGGCCGGTGTCTACGTGTTCCGGGTCCAGCGTGAGCAGGCGTCGGAGGCCAAGGCGGCCCCGGCCGTGCCGGTCTCCGACCTCACCACGGCCATGGCCGGGCCGCATCTGCTGTTCCGCAACACGGCCCTGGGCAACGGGTACGGCAAGCTGGCGGTGGTGCCGCTCAGCGATCCCGGCGGTCCGCGCGCGCTCACCGGCGTGTCCTGCGAGCGGGCCTACTCGGCGGCGGGGCGCTCGGTGTGCCTGTCGGCCCGGCGCGGCATCACGAACACGTACAAGGCGCAGGTTCTCGACGACGACTGGAAGGACGCCGGCGACCTGCCGCTGACCGGTCTGCCCAGCCGCGTCCGGCTCTCCCGCGACGGCACGCTGGCCGTCACCACCACCTTCGTCTACGGCGACTCCTACGCCACCGTCGGCCAGTTCTCGACGCGCACGCTGGTCACCCGCATCGGCGACAAGAAGTCGGCCGACCTCGAGAACTTCACGTTGTACGTGGACGGCAAGCGGATCACGGCGGCCGACCGCAACCTGTGGGGCGTGACGTTCGCCGACGACGACGCCTTCTACGCGACCGCCGCCTCCGGCGGCAAGACGTGGCTGGTCAAGGGGAGCCTGTCCGGGCAACGGCTCGATTCCCTCCGTACGGACGTGGAATGCCCCTCGCTCTCCCCCGACCGCACCCGGATCGCCTTCAAGAAGCACGGCGACCTGCCGAACGGCGAGTGGCGGCTGGCCGTCTACGACCTGCGGACCGGCCAGGAGACCGTGCTGGCCGAGACGCGCAGCGTCGACGACCAGGCCGAGTGGCTCGACGACGGCACCGTCCTGTACGGCCTGCCGCGGACCAACGACAGCGGCGCGGCGACCAGCGACGTATGGGCCGTGCCGGCGGACGGATCGGGCAAGCCTCGCGTACTGGTGCAGGATGCCTGGTCACCGGCGGTGATTCGCCAATGAGTGACACATTGACCACCCCATTTGATCACCGTCCGAGGCTAGGGTTCCGCGAGACGCGTACCGCATCGATGAGGGAGCACGATGACCACCGACCCTGGCAGTCACCTCCGCGAGCCGAAGCGGGGCCTGATCATTCTGGCCGGCGCCCTCGCCGTCGCGGTGGTGACCGCGCTCGTCGTGATCGGCACCCGGCCTGAGCCGCCGCAGACCACCGGCGTCGCCGGCGGGCAGTCCCCCGCCACCGGCCCGGTGACCGCGCCGTCCACGGTGCCGTCGACCCCGCCGTCGACCGCGCCCAGTTCCCTGCCACCGTCGCCGAGCAAGTCCGTACCGCCCTCGAGCGCCGCGGCCAGCAGCAAGGCGGCACCCGCCCCGACGTCGGCGAAGCCGGCGGCGCCGCCCGCCGCGCGTTCGTCGGCCTTCCCCAACGCCGGAAACACCGGCGTCCGGCCGGGAGTGAAACTCAAGGCCCGGGGCGACATCACGGTGACCAAGAACGGCACGGTCCTCAACGCGCTCGACGTCACCGGCGTCATCACGGTCCAGGCCAGCAACGTCGTCATCTCGAACACCCGGGTGACGAACAGCGCCAAGGCCGACTGGGGCATCGTGCAGACCGCCGGCGCCAGCAACCTGGTGGTGATGGACAGCGAGATCCGCGGCAACGGCACCGACAGCATGCACCAGGGCATCTACAACATCGGCGGGCACATCACGGTGAAACGTACCGAGATCTCGCGCATCGCCGACGGCGTCGCCACCAACCGCGGCCTCATCGAGGACTGCTACCTGCACTCGCCCCAGGTGTTCGACGGCGACCACGTCGACATGATCCAGTCGACCGAGGGGCCGCCGTCCGGCGCCTCCCTGACGATCCGGCACAACACGATCATCAACGACGAGCTGCAGACGTCGGCCATCGCGCTGTTCCAGGACTTCGGCGTGGCCCGCAACGCCCTGATCGTCGACAACTACCTGGCCGGCGGCGCCTACACGGTGTACGGCGGCGAGGGCGACCACGGCCAGTCCAGCAACATCCGGATCGAGAACAACACGTTCGGCAAGGACGTCTTCCCGAAGGCCGGCCAGTACGGCCCGATCGCGCACTTCGACGCGGGCGGCCCCGGCAACACCTTCACCGGCAACGTCTTCGCCGACACCAAGACCCCGGTCTCCCTGTCATGAGGCGGTTTCCGTGACCACATCCACGCTCGAGGGCAGCCGCGGCGACCTCATCGTCTACTTCTCCGGCAGCCGCTGGGACGGCCCACCCGGCCACGACCGCAACATGGCCTCGGCCCTGAGCCGGTTCAACCCGGTCCTCTTCGTGGAACCCCCGGTCTCGGCGCTGACCTCCTTGAAACGGCCGGAGCTGGGCAGCCTGATGGACGGCCCGCGCCTGCGCGTCCTCTCACCGCGCCTGGCCCACCTGGTGACCCCGGTCGTGCCCGGCCACAGCCGCCCCGGCCTGCACCGCCTCGTGCCGCCGATGGTTCGGCGAGCGGTCTCTCGCGCTATCGAAGAGCTCTACCCTTCGGCTGGGCCGCTCGCCGCTGTGGTCTCCTCCCGCGTCGAGGACCCCGGCTTCGACATGCCCGCGCGGCGCCGCGTCTTCTACGCCACCGACGACCTCGTGGCCGGCGCCGGCATGCTGGGCCTGCCCCGCGAGCGGCTGCTCCGCGAGGAGGCACGCTCGCTGCGCCGGGCCGACGCGGTCGCGGTGGTCTCGGAGTCCCTGCAGAAGAGGTACGCCGGTGACGGCTTCCCCTCCGAGTTCGTGCCCAACGGCTGCCGCCCCGACCTGTACGCCTCGGTCGACGAGGCGCCACTGCCCACCGACGTCACTCTGGAAGGCCCGATCGCGGGCCTGCTGGGCCACGTCAACGACCGCATCGACCTGTCCCTGCTCGAAGCGGTCGCCGACACCGGCGTCTCGCTGCTCATCGTCGGCCCGGTCGCGCCCGGCTACCAGGCCGACCGTTTCACCGCGCTCACCCAGCGCGCGAACGTCTGCTGGACCGGCCCGAAACCGCACACCGACATGCCGTCGTACCTGCGCCTGATCGACGTGGGCCTCACCCCGTACGCCGACAACGAGTTCAACCGGGCCAGCTTCCCCTTGAAGACCCTGGAATATCTGGCCGCCGGCCGCGGCGGTGTGGCCACTCCCCTGCCCGCGGTGACGTGGCTCGGCACCGACCTGGTCACCCTGGCGTCGACCCCTTCGGCCTTCGCCGCGGCCGTGCGGGCGGAGCTCGCGGTGCCCCGTACCCCCGCACTGGCCGAAGCCCGCCGAGCGTTCGCCCAGAAGCACAGCTGGGACCGCCGCGCCGCCCAACTGGCCGACCTCCTCCACCTGGACGCTTCATGAAAATCCTCGTCTACGCCCACCGCCTGGAGGTCGGCGGCACCCAGGTCAACGCCATCGAGCTGGCCGCGTCCCTGCGCGACAACCACGGCTACGACCCGGTCCTGTTCGCCACCCCCGGCCCGATGGAGTCCCTGGCCTCGTCGTTGCGGCTGCGCTACATTCCCGCGCCGGAACCGGGCTCCCACCCGTCACCGGCCCGCATGCGCGCCCTGCGCGCCGCGGTCCGCGACGAGAAACCGGATCTCATCCACGCCTGGGACTGGACGCAGACCCTGGACGCCTTCTACGGCGTCCACCTGCCCACCGGCCTCCCGCTGCTGTCCACCGTGATGTCGATGGCCGTGCCCCGCCTGATCCCCCGGGCCGTCCGCACCACCTTCGGCACGTACGAACTCCTCGACCAGGCCCGAGCCGCCGGCCGCGACCGCCTGGGCCTGCTCCTCCCCCCGGTCGACGTCCACCAGAACGCCCCCGACCCCACCCTCGGCAAACAGTTCCGCGCCACCCATGGCCTGGCCCCCGACGACATCCTGGTGGTGACGGTCTCCCGCCTGGTCGAACACCTGAAGCTGGAAAGCCTGCGCCGCACGGTGGAAGCCATGACGACCCTGGGCGCCGAGATCCCCACCCTGCGCCTGGTCATCGTCGGCGACGGCACCGCCCGCCCCGCCATCGAGGCGCAATCCGCCACCGTCAACGAAGCCCTGGGCCGCCCGGCCATCGTCCTGACCGGCGCCATGTCCGACCCCCGCCCCGCCTACGCCGCCGCCGACGTGGTGGTAGGCATGGGCGGCTCGTCGCTGCGATCCTTGGCCTTCGCCAAGCCCACAGTCGTCGTAGGCGAACAAGGCTTCGCCGCGGCCTTCACCCCTTCCACGGCCGACCGTTTCCTCTACACCGGCATGTACGGCCTGGGCGACGGCGACGAGGGCAACCGCACCCTCATAGCCGAGATCCGCGAGCTGGCCACCGCCCCCTCGACCGCCGCCACCGAACTGGGCGACTTCTCCCGCGACTTCATCCTCCGCAACTACTCCCTGGAGTCCGTCACCGCAAACCTGGACACCCTCTGCCGCGAAACGCTCACCGACCACTCCCCCATACGCCGCCGAGCCACCGACGGCCTCCGCACCGCCGCCGTCCGCACCGCCGGCGCCGCCCGCGACCTACTCCCCTCCCGCTAACCCGCCAGGCACAGACCTTCCACCCGGCGCGGCCCTCTCATCTGTGCGGGGCTCGCCCTAACCTCCGCCCCTTCCGCCGGTCCCGCCCTTTACCCGCCGGGCCTCCGCTCTTTTCACCCGCCGGGCCTCCGCTCTCTCCTCTCCACCCGCGCCAGGCCGCCGCCGGGCGCCGTCTCGGCGGGGATCGGGTCGCTAGGAGCGCGTCTCTCCGGTTCGTTCCCCCGCAACAGGCCCACTGTCGGCGTTTGACACCGACTCCCGGCTAGCGCTGGGGTGCCCGGGCCAGGAGAGAGAAGGCGTTCGGGAGACGACCGCGGAAGGCGGCGGCGTCCACCTCACCCATGCGCCAGAACGGTTCCGGGTATTCGGCCAGGTGGCGAACTTCGAAGCCCGCGTCGACGACGGCGGTGACTGTGCGGCCCAGGTTCCACTGCCACATGACGGCCCCGTGGGCGGGAAAGCTGAAGTCGTCGCAGACGAACGAGCGGCCGAAGTAGTCACGGTCGGACCGGATGCGCGGCTTGTCGAGGTCCCAGGTCCACAGTTCGGTGGCGGGGTGACCCTCGTACAGGAACAGGTGGCCTCCGGGCCGCACCAGGCGTGCCATCTCGGCGGCCCAGGCGTCGATGTCCGGCATCCAGATCAGCGCGCCCTTGCCGGTGTAGACCAGGTCGGCGCAGCCGTCGCGCAACGGCACCCCGGGAACCGCACCCATGACGTAACGGCAGGCGACACCGAGCCGAGCGGCGCGGCCCTGCGCCTCGCTCACGGCCACTTCGCTGTAGTCGACCCCGATCACCGCCCGGGCACCGGCCCGTACGAGCGCGATGTCGTCCTCCCCGTTGCCGCTCTGCGGGTGCACCACCAGCGGCCGCGCCGCCAGAATCCCGCGCAGCAGCTCATATTCCTCGGCCACCAGCGTGTCGTCGGCCGGCAGCCCACCGAAGTACTGAAGCTGCTCCCGATAAGCCTGGTTCCAGGCGGCACGGTTACCGACCGACCGAGCATCCATGCCCCCACCCTCCCGGCCCCGCACCCACCGGGTCAACCGCATTCGTCGGCGTGCCCAGCCGGACACCACCGACGTCACACCCCCGCCGCCGGTCCGACAGCAAGCCCGGTTCGCCGAAACCGCAGTGGACCCCCGACATCACGCCATTGAGCTCGCCGCCCCGATCCCGACCGACTTCGCAGAGACACCACCGGCGCCCCACACCCACCAACCCGCGCAACCGGCCTGGAATTGCCGCCCGGCCCCCCCACCCAGCCCGGCCGGCCCGACAGACCCGCCCACCCGAACCCCCACGCGGCAGCGAACCCCGCCCCACACCCAGGCGCAAGGTGAAAGCC
>NZ_JBICTW010000032.1:0-40343 GCF_043197815.1 Actinoplanes sp. NPDC048988
GGTGCTCCGGGGTGTCTGGTGCTGGTGACCAGCCGTAAGCGTCTGACCGGGTTGGCGACGGCGCACGGGGCGCATCTGACGACCCTCGACGTGCTCTCATGGGAGGACGCCCGCCGGTTCTTGACCGCGCGGATCGGAGTGGAGCGCGCGGCCGGCGATCCCGGTGCGATCGAGCAGATAGTCGAGTTGTGTGGCCGGTTGCCGTTGGCGTTGTCGGTGGTCGCGTCGCGGGCCCTGACCCACCCCGATCACCGGCTGGCCGACATCGCCCAGGAACTGCGAGAGGCACAGGGCACCCTCGACGGCTTCGCCGAGCATGACATGAGCAACGACATCCGGGCTGTCTTCTCCTGGTCGTACCGGATGCTCGGCGGCCGTTCCGCGCGTCTGTTCCGTCTGCTGTCATTTCATCCGGGCCCGGACTTCACGCTGCCCGCGTTGGCCAGTCTGGCCGGTGTCCCGCTGGGCGAGGCCCGGACTCTGGTCGGTGAGCTGGTGAGCACGGGTCTGCTCGCCGAGCACACGCCCGGCCGGTTGGGGCTCCACGACCTCGTCCGGGCCTACGCCCAGGAGCTGGTAGAGGAACATGACGACGGCCCATCCCGGGAGGTCGCCCTCCGCCGGCTGGTGAACCACTACCGGCTGACCGCCTACGAGGCTGATCAGCTGGTCGGTTCCTCCGTCGTCCTGGAGCGTCCCGAGGCGATGGCAGACGTGGTCACCACGACCCTGGCCGATGTCCCCGAGGCCGTGGCGTGGTTCAACGCCGATCGGCAGGTGCTCAAGGCCCTGGTGCAGCGCTTGCTCGACGACGGCCGGGTCGACGAGGCCTGGCGCCTGTGCTTGACGATTCAGCGGTACAACCAGGGGGAGGGCTGGTGGCACGACTGGGCCGCGATGACGCGCCTGTGCTTGCGGGCGGCGACCGCCGCCGGCGACGACCTGGGCCGCGCTCACATGGCGCGGAGTCTGGCCGGCGCCGAGAGCATGCTGGGCAACGCCGACTCCGCCGCGCAGCTGCTGCGTCAGTCCCTCGACTTGTTCCAGCGGCTCGGGCTCGAACGGGAGCAGGCACTCGTTCACCGCAACCTCGGCCAGGTCAGCATCGAGCACGGTCGGCATCGCGAGGGCGTCGCCTCTCTCGAACGAGCCCTCCGTCTCTTCGAGGCGATGGAGGATCCGCGCCAACAGATCGCCGTCATTTACGTCCTTGTCGAGGTCCAAGCCGAATCCGCTCCGCCGGAGGTCCTTATGGAGCTGGCCCATCGCGCCATGGCGCTCGCGGAGAGGCTGGAGGACGGCAGGGTGGAGGTGGGCCTCGGTTATGAGGCGATGGCCATCGGCTTGCGAGCCGGGGGAGACCTGGAGACCGCACTGACGTTCTGGCAACGCGCGAGCAAGTTGTACGAGCAGAACGGGTGGCGGGTCAACTGGGTGGAGTCGTTGCGGAACCAGGGTGATGTCGCACTCGCTCTAGGCGACCGGGCCGCCGCCCGTGCGGCCTGGGAGCAGGCCCTGGAGCTGCTGGGCAACCTTCATGTACCGCAGGTGGCCGTCATAGAAGAACATTTGAGGAAGCTCGGGTCGCTTTCACCTATATGACCGTTCGGTAAGCGGTGAACTTACCGGTTTCGGCACCGTCGTGTCGGGTATGAGACAAAGGTTATTGCGCGGACGCTCCCTCCGGTGACCAGCGAGCTGGAGGCTGTCGAAGACGACCGTGCACCCTGGCTTACCTTGGTGGACGTCTTGTCGCGCAGTTTCGCCGCACCACGGATCCTGCCCGTCGATCAGGGCAAGGCGCACGCCATTCTGCTCCAGCTGAGGGTCACAGCCGGCTCACCGCTGGGGGCCATCGCGTTCAACAGCGGCGGGATATTGCTTTACGACGGCTGGCTGCGCATCCTCGGGGGATCGCCGTGTCTTGAGGAACGGCTGCCCAGCATCGGGCAAGTAAACGATTTCCCGGCACATGTCGACCGCATGTGGACACCGACCGAGGGCCTGATAGTCGCGCATGACGTACTTGGCGGCATCTTCTTCCTCAACGGCCTGCGCCCGGGCTCCGGCCGGCCAGGCGTGCCCGGCGAGATCATCTACTTCGATCCGTCGACGCTGAACTGGGCGAGGACGGGGATGTCGCACAGCGAGTGGCTCGCGTGGTGCGTATCGGGCGATCTCCCTCATTTCTATGAGGGCCGACTGTGGCCGAGCTGGCGCCGGGACGTGATGGTCCTTCGAGCCGATCAGGGCATCGCGGTCTCCCCGCCGCTCTGGAGCGACCGGACCGCGGCGGCCGGCGGCGAGTGCGCCCGGGCCGTGGTCCCCATGGACGAGATCCTGGCGGCTCAGTTCGACGCGGCCCGGCAGCGGGGACGGCGCGTCGACGGCGCCATGGGCAGGTATCCCGCAGTCGACGGCTGACCGCACGCCGTTCACGGACGACCGAGCTAAGGCCGGCTTTCCGGGCCGGTGGTGACACCGAGCGGCGTGAGACGGTTGGTGACACTCCGCCGGGCCAGCTCGAGATAGGCGGCGTCGCGGTAGAGGACGTACATGTTGTTGGCCATGTGCAGGTAGGCGTTCAGCTCGAAGGCCGCCTGGTCGGGCTCGGCGTCGCCGCTGAGCACGCCCGCCGCCTGCGCCTCGGCATATTGTGCCTCGAGAGTGTGCAGCCAGGCCGTGTGCAGTTTGGTGAGGCGATCGCGGACCACGCCGGGGCGGGTGTCGAACTCCGCGTTGGCCGCGACGAAGAAGCAGCCGCCGGGCAGGTTGTCCCGGACGTGGGCCAGGAAGTGCGAGCAGAGCGCCTGCAGACGCGTCAGCGGCTCGGGCCGAGCCAGGGCCGGGGTCACCACCTCGGCCATGAAGATCTCGGTGGCGGCGTCAATCGTGGCCAGCTGCAGCTCTTCCTTGGAGCCGAAGTGCGCGAAGAGCCCGCTCTTGCTGATGCCGGCCTGCTCGGCCAGGCGACCGATGGACAGCCCGTCCAGCCCCACCACGGTGGTGAGAGTGACCGCTTTCTCCAGGATGGCGTGGCGGCTGCGCGCGCCATCAGAACGGATCCGACGTTCCGGCCGGGAAAGGCTGCCCATCAGGAAAGGCTACGCTGCCCGGCCGCCGGAAAGCTGCCCCGCCTCAGGCGGGTACTCCGATCTCCCGCCCCACGAGCTCGCCGACGCCGGTGGTGCCGAGCTCCGCCCGGACGGCCGGCCGTACGACGGTTCCGTACAGCTCGATGGTCTCGAGCAGCTCCCATTTCATTGCTCTTTCCTCCATCTACCGGCGGGCCTGCGTGACGTTCTCGCGGACGGCGGGCGCGATCTCGGTGCCGAAGCGGGTGAGGGTGACGGGGTCGTCGCCGCCGATCATGAATGCGCTGATGCCGTAGTCGAGGGCGAGCGTGGTCAGCCGGTCGATCCACAGCTTGGGCGGCCCGTCGAGGAAACCCCGCCCCGTGGGCGTCAGGCTGACGTTCATGACGTTCAGCAGGCGCCGGACCGCTGCCGGCTCCCGCCCGGCCTCCTGGGCGGCGTCGTCGATCCGCTTGTTGGCGTCGGCGAGACCGGAGAGCCCGCCCTCGACGTACTCGATGGAGGGCAGCCACCCGTCGGAGACGGCGCCGGTCAGGCCCAGCATGCGAGGTTTGTAAGCGCCGACCCAGATCGGGATCCGGTGATGGGCGTACGGGGCACGGTGGGCACCCTCGGCGCGGTAGTACTCGCCGTCGTGGTGCAGCGGCCACGGCTGGGCCGGGTCCCAGGCGTCCCGGATGAGGCCGATCGCTTCCCGCAGGGCGGAGACGCTCTGCCCGGTGCTGAGCCGGCGGCCGCCCATTCGGGCGACGCCGTCCCAGAACGCTCCCGCTCCGATGCCCAGCCGGAACCGGCCGCCGGAGAGCTGGTCGACGGTCGCCGCCATGCGGGCCAGGCCCAGCGGAGGGCGTAGCGGAAGGCTGGTGACGCTGCCGCTGACCGCGATCGTCCGTGTCCGTGAGGCGACATGGGTCAGCAGGGTCGAGGTGTCGTGAAACGAGGTCTGGTACGGGTGGTCCTGGAAGGTGACCAGGTCCAGGCCCGCCCGCTCGGAGACGAGGGCCAGCTCGACGCCGCGCTGGGCGGGCTGGGCAAGAGGAGTGGCAAAGCTGCCGAACAGCAGATCGTGGCCGTAGTCGTTCATGCCGCCTCCTTGGTCGCGATCGCCTGATGCCGGTCGGCCGTGGCGCTGACCGGGAGAGCGGCGGGCGGGATGTTGAAGTTGTCCCGGAACAAGTTGGTCGGGTCGTACTCGGCCTTGAGGCGCCGCAGGCGCTCGAGAACCGGCCCCGGGAAGGCGTCGAGGAGGCGCTCCGCGCGCCGGTCGGTCTCGAAGCTGAGATAGAGGCCGTCGAAGTGAGGCCGCAACCGCTCCCACTCCGCCCTCAGCCGGTCGTCGCTGGAGCTCATCGCCGTCAGCTGGAACTGGGGGGACCGGTGGCTGAACGCCATGGCGCCCGGCGGCACCTCGGTGATCGCCCCGCCCATCGCCCGCAGCTCGAAGAAATAGACCAGATCGGTGCTCAGCAGCTCGGCCGCCTCGCGAGCGAAGCCGCGGGTGAGCTCGGGGACGAACGCCGACCGCGAGACCGGTTCGCCGTAGCCCTGCTGGCCGTCCGGCCCGATGTCGGCGGCGTTGTCCATCACTCCCGGGTAGTCGGTCATCCTCACCTGCTGGCGAGCGAGCTGACCGAGCTCGAGAAACGGGGTCAGCCGCGCCACGACGGTGTTCGGGTCGGGGTTGTCGACCACCCCGTACAGGGAGATCACCCACTGTCCCTGACGCTCGCGGCCGGTGACCAGGAACACTGTCGTGTCCCGGTGCGCCTGGCTCGCGAGCTGCCCGTACCGGTAGAGGGATTCCTCGATGTCGGAGGAGATCAGGGTGAGCTGGGCCCAGCCGACCTGACCGACCGCCGAGGTCTCGAACTCGAACGCGGTCGCGATGCCGAAGTTGGCGCCCGCTCCACGCACGGCCCAGAACAGGTCGGGATTGTCGGTGTCGGAGACGCGGACCGGGGTGCCGTCGGCCAGCACCAGTTCCACGGCCCGCAGGTGATCGATGGTGAGGCCGTGCTTGCGGGACAGCAATCCGATGCCGCCGGCGGTCGCCAGCCCGCCGACCCCGACGCCGCCGTAGTCGCCGGAGCCGAGCGCCCACCCGTGAGCGACGAGCGAATGCGCCACGCGTTTCCAGGTGCGTCCTGGCCCGATCCGGACCAGCCGGCGCGACGCGTCGAGAACCGTCAGGGAGTCCATCGACCCCACGCTGATCACGAGCCCGTCCCGGTTGGTGGAGCGGCCGCTGATGCCGTGCCCGGCGCTGCGTACCCCGAACGGGATGTCCCGATGGTCGCGGGCGAACGCGATCGCGTCGGCCACCTCGGTCACGGTGCGCGGGCGCAGCACCAGACCGGGGCGGCCGCCACGGAGGTAGGTCGAGGAGACGGCGTGGTGCCCGGGGTCGCCGGGCTCGACCGCGCGGCCGGCGAGGCTCGCGGGCACCGCGTCGTAGTCGATGCCCCGAACCCGTTGCGCCAGGGCCGAGGCGGATCGTCGCGGGCGTCCGGCCGGCGCGGCGGGCATCGGCGCCGCCGCCAGCGGCGCGAGCCGGGCCACGTCGGCGATCGAGCGGACCGGTACGACCGGGGTGCCGCTCCCGGAGGCGTCGCGGATCGTGTCGTCGTCGGCGCCGGCCCCCACCACCGTCCAGCGGTCACCCGGCGGTGGGGTCCGTTCGGGGAGAAGGGCCGCCAGCGTGGCCGCCGCCTTCGTCACCACCGCGGGCACGGCCGCGCCGGCGTCCATCGGGTCGAACGGCTCCGCGCTCAGCGGGACACCGACGCGGATGCGCTTGGTCACCCCGGCGATCCAGGTCGCCACGGTCCACGCATCCGCGTGACGGTCACCGGTCACCAGGGCGAGGCCGATCCCGTTGTCCTCAGCCGCCTGCGCGAGGGTGACCAGCTCGTCCGCTCCGGTGCTGTCCGCGTCCAGGAGCACACCGATCTCCACTTGACACCCCATTCGTTTGTCCGACAACTAGTATGTGTGACAAACGATAGCGCGTAGAGAGGTGCCTGGATTCCCGTGTAACGCGGGTCACGTGAGGGTGTGAGGAGGGGTCAGCGCTTCAAGGCGGGGTCGGCCAGGCTGTCCATCACGGCCACACAGGGGTCGAGAGCGGGATTCTCGTTGTGCAGGGAGACGGCGAGCCGGGCGGCGTTGTCGACGAACATGCGCCGCAGCGCCGTCGGGACGCCCTCGAAAACCCCGTCCTCGGCCGCCCGGACCCTCGCCTCCAGCTCGGTCAGCTTGGCCGCGCCCTGTGGCGTGATGGCGATCCGCCGGACGCGCCGGTCGGACGGATCGGCCCGGCGCTCCACCAGGCCCGCGCCCTCCAGCGCGTCGATGACGTACGGCATGACGGTTTTGTCGATCTGGAGGTGTTTGGCCAGCCCGCTCTGGGTGGGCGGGTCGTTGTGGCCGACGACGGAGAGGATCTGATAGCCGCGCGTGCCGTGCGGCACTCCCTCGACGGCCTGCTCGACCCGCTCGTGCCAGCCGCGCAGGATGACTCCCAGGTACCACCCCAGGTCGGAGCCGGGAATCCCCACCGTGGGGGAGTCCCCGTCCGCATCCGAGTCACGCACGCCCATGCGTCAAGCGTACGGTCTCGGTCCCGACGATGGACGAGGCGCGGCCGGACGCGAGGAAGCCCGGAGCGTTCCTGCTGATGACGTGGCCGAACGACGTGGTCATCGGGAGAAAGCCGGCCACCAGGAAGTGACGGCGTCCGCCGTGACCGGCGCCGGCAGATCGACCACGACGACGTTGTGTGGTTCGCACTCCTCGGCCAGATTGCGCACCAGCGCCTGCTTGACCACCCAGGCCGGCTCGATGGCGTCGGCGTCGTGTCCGGCTCGGTCGCTGACCACCAGGATCGCTCCCGAACCGTGCGCGATCATGTGGTTCGCGGCCAGCCGAGCGGGCAGGAAGTACGGCGGAACGAACGTCGGCCGCACCGAGCCCGGCACCGCGACCGGCACGCTGGAGATGCTCGTCGGCACGGCGACGAAGGAGCAGCACACGTCCACCTGACCGGCTGACCGGATCACCGACGCCAGATGACGGTCGACGGCCGCCGCGTCGTACGGATCGACCTGGACGGTCGTGACGGCGCCGGCCGCGGCCGGCGCCTCATGGGCCAGGCGCTCGACCGCTTCGCTGTCGCCACCCGTCAGGACCACCCGGGCCCCTCGGGCGGCGAAGGTGCGGATGATCGAAGTATCCGTGTCGTCCCCGCAGCCGTACATGACCACGACGCTCATCGGTGGCTCCTTCCCGTCCCGAACGAGTTCCAGTGCAGAGCCGCCCCATCCGCGGGACGCGCGGGTACGAGCCAGTCGCCTCGCGCCGGGTAGCCCAGCGGGATCACCGCCATGACGAGGGCGTTGTCCGGCAGGTTGAGCAGGCCCCGCATCCGGTTCTCGTGACGGACCGCCAGGACGGTGGCCGACGGTCCGAGGCCGTACCCCTGAGCCGCCACCGTCAAGCTGGTGATCGCGCTGTAGAAGCCGATCAGCGACCGGGATCCGGGCGGCCCGTCCGCGCCGAGCAGCACCGGCACGATCCACACCGGCGCCTCCTCGAGATGGGTCGCCAACTGGCCGGCGGCCGCGAGGTCGCGATGGTGCGCGACGCTTCCGTCCCCGCTCGCGGTGCTCCGCCGGTACCACCCGGCCATGGTCGTCCGCAGATGCCGGTCGGTCACCGCGACCCAGGCCCAGGGCCGTGCCGAGCCGGCCTGCGGGCTCTGTGCCGCGACGTCGATCAGACGCTGGACGACCTCCCCGGGGACGGTCTCGGACGACAGGAAGCGGCGGGCCGGCGTCGAATAGAGGCTCTCCATGGCCTCGTACTCGTCCCACGGCTCGCCCGGCAGTCTGATCGCGCTGGTCATCGTTCCTCCACTCGCCACCGCCGCCTCCAGGCGGTACCGATGACACAGACGCGTGCGGCAGGCGCTGGTTCACCGGCCTTCCGGCCGGGGCCACGACGGTGTTCGTTACGTACGGCGCCCGATGGAACTCGACACGACGCAAGTGAACTCCGTGCGGTGGCCCTCGTAGAACCGGGTGAGAGCGGGTGACGCCTCCGCGGCGGTCGAGCCCCTGGATCTGGCGTGAAACCACAGGTCACGAAGGCGAGACGCGGGCTACACCAACCTTGTGGGCGGCAGTCGCCCGGGACACCGATGGAGGGAAAGTCCGATGAGCAGCAACGGTCAAGAGATCAAGAACATCGTGTTGGTGCATGGGGCGTTCGCGGACGGTTCGGGCTGGCGGGTGGCTGAGCGGATCGGTGCCGAGGTCATCGCCACCGCCGCGCGCAACGCCGGCTGATCCCGGATCAAGCGCCACCTCCGGGAGTGTGACCGCATGTCCATCACACCTTTTCAGGTGACGCTGTGGATCGAGCTCCTCGCCGCCGGGCTGGGCGGCCTGCAGGGCGCCCTGTTCGCGGCCGGGGAGAAGCATCGCCGCATCGACGTGCTCGGTGTCATCGTGATCGGGCTGGCGGTCTCCCTGGGGGGCAGCCTGCTGCGCGACATCGTGCTCAATCAGCGGCCGGTGGTGATCTGGCAGAACTGGTACCTGCTGGTGGCCGGCGCGTCGGCCGTCCTCGGCATGGTGCTGCAACCGATGTTCGCGCGGATGGACTGGGTCATCACCGTGCTCGACGCGGTGGTGATGGGACTGTTCGGCGCCATCGGGGCCTCGAAGGCGCTGGCGCTGGGCGTCGGCCCGGCCGGGGCACTGGTGGTCGGCGTCATCGGGGCCATCGGCGGCGGCATGCTGCGTGACGTCATCCTGAACCTGCCGATCTCGTTCCTGCAGGTCGGAACGCTCTATGCCGTGGCCGCCGGTGCCGGTGCCGGCGCCCTGATCGTGCTGGCCCGATTCGGTACGCCGATTCCGATGGCGGCTCTGGTCTGCCTGGTGGTGACCACCGTGGTGCGGCTCGCCGCCGTCCGCTTCGGCTGGACCTTCCCCGAACAGCGGGCGATGCGCTCCAACCGGTGAGGGGGATGGCGGCGCGCGAGTTCAGGTGAACTTCCGGACATCGGACTCGTCGGCTGCATTGTGATCCCGCGATGGTTCCTGCGTGCCGGTACCGCCCTCGTCGTGCTGGTCGCGGTCGGCGCCGTTGACGTTTGGCGGTCCCGTCGCACTACCTGCGGATCTCTCGCAACCTGGACGGCGAGCCCCACGGCGCGCTGAGGTCTTCTTCGAGCTGTACGAGGGCCGAACCGCCCTCTCCGGAAAGGAACAACGAGATGCGACTCGAGCGGGCCACCCGGCGCGGCGCCGCCGCCCTGATGGCGACAATGCTGTTGGGGGCAGGCCTCGCGGCCTGCGGCTCGGACGGTGCCGGGGACGCGCTGGACGACTTCCTCGCCGCATGGCCGGCGCGCGACCTGTCGAAGGTGGACATCGTCGACGCGGCCGGAAAGCCGATGGCGGGGGCGGCGGTGGAAGCCGACCTCAAGAGGCTGGCCGGTGAGATGCCACTGAACACCCTGCGGGCCGTCCGGGCCGGCAACGTGAAGGAGACCGGCGACGATGGGCTGGGCGGAATCAAGGTCAGCTGGACCCTGGGCGGAAACGTGCCGTGGTCGTACGACAGCGCCGTCCGCCTGACCCGCAAGGGCGAGGGCGGCTGGAAGGTGATCTGGGAGCCGGCGGTGCTCCGCCCGGAGCTGGCCGCCGGGGACAAGTTGGCGCCGCGCCGGATCGCGGGCGACCGGGCCGACATCCTGGACGCGGCCGGGAAGCCGATCGTCACCGCCGGCCCGGTCGTCGTCGTGACGGCCCCGCCCCGCTTCACCGCGGTGACGGCGCTGGAAGCCATTCTGAAGCGGATCGGTGTGGACGTCGATCCGGCCGACCTGCAAATGGCCACCAGCCCGGTCGAGTTCGTCACGCTGCGCCGCTCCGACTTCACCAAGGTGGAGAAGGAACTGCGTAAGCTGCCCGGGCTCACCTTCGCCGACCAGCAGCGTGAGCTGGCTCCGACCCGCAAGTTCGCCCGGGCTCTGCTCGGCACGGTCGACCCGGCTACGGCCGACGATCTGGCGGAGAACCCCGGCACGCTGGCCCGGGACGACGACGCCGGGCACGGCGGGCTCCAGCAGAAGTACGACACCCGGCTGCGAGGCAAGCCCGCGGTCGCCGTGGTGATCGAGCGTGCCGGTCAGCGCGAGCCGATCGAGCTGCACCGCACCGAGCCGGTCGCCGGTGCTCCGGTGAAAATCACGATCGACGCGCGCGCGCAGAACGCGGCCGACCTCGCCACCGCGGCCGAGAAGCGGCCGAGCTCGCTGGTCGCCATCCGGATCAGCGACTCGTCGGTGCTCGCGGTCAGCAACGGCCCGGACGGCGGCGGTGACAACGTGGCGCTGACCGGGCAGGTGCCGCCGGGCTCGACGTTCAAGATGGTGTCGGCCCTGGGCCTGCTGCAGAAGAAGGCCGTGACCCCGGACACGCTTGTGGACTGCCCGAAGACCAAGCAGGCCGGCGGGCAGGTCTTCAAGAACGCGCACGAGATGGCCCTGGGCACGGTGCCCTTCCGCGTCGACTTCGCCCAGTCCTGCAACACCGCCTTCGTGAATCTCTCGCCCAAGCTGGGGGCGGACGGCCTGCGCTCGGCGGCCACCGCGCTCGGCCTCGGCGGCGAATGGGATCTGGGCCTCAAGGCGTCCAGCGGCAAGGTTTCCGCAGCCGGCGACCCGGCCGAACTCGCCCAGGCGGCCTTCGGGCAGGGGCAGACGTCGGTCAGCCCGATCGCCATGGCCGGTGCGACGGCCGCGGTGGCCCGCGGCCGGTTCGTCCAGCCCCGGCTCGTGCTCGACCCGGCGCCGGCCCGGCCGGCCGCCGATGGGGACGCCTTGCCCCGGGATGCGGCCGGCGCGTTGCGGCAGATGATGCGCGAGGTCGTGACCTCGGGCACCGGCAAGGCGCTGAAGAACGTCAAGGGCAAGCCCGTGTACGGCAAGACGGGCAGCGCCGAGTTCGACAACAGCTCACCCGAGACCCACGCGTGGTTCGTCGGCTGGCAGGGCGATGTGGCTTTCGCCGTGCTGGTGCAGCGGGGTGGCGCCGGCGCCGAGAGTGCCCTGCCGATCGTGCGCCGCTTCCTCGACACGCTGAACGGCTGACTCGGTGAGGCTTCCGGAAATCGGCGACCGCAAGCATCTGGACGCCGTCTTGGTGCGAACGGACTACTCGGACACGTCCGGCTGGCCGGCTCTGCGGGCCGCGCTGGGGATGGAGGGCGGGGGAGTATGGCCACTGCTCGTCGTCGAGGATCCGAGCTGGGCGGGGGCCACCGCCGACGACGTACGGAGGGCGGCTCGCGACGACGGGAACCTCGACGTCGTCTTCGTCGCCGACCGTACGGCGCTCGCCGACCCCGAGCACAAGGTGCTGGCCGTGGAGGTGGGCGGCGCAGCCGGGAAGCTGAGGGTCGTACCGGGCTGGGTCATGCTCGTGCACGGGACCCTGGCCCTGACCGACATGCGTTTCGGCGACTTCGTCGAAGCGGCCGACGGCGACTCCGCGGGGGCGTTCCGCGGGTTCCCCGATTGACGGTCTCAGCGGTCCCGGTCAGGCGAGCAGATCGCGGAAATGAGTGAGGGCCGCCAGTACGGGTTCCGGTGCGTCCAGCGTCTGCCGTGGATCAGCTCCCCGCCCGGCCGCGCTGTCCAGCACCTCGGCCACGGGTCCGGAGCCTTGCGGCCGCATTCCGACACCGGAGGCCACGAACACATCGTCGGCCCGGACACCGACCTCGTAAGGCGAGGCCGCGCTGTCCCACAGGTCAAGCGTCGCCGACAGCGGTTCGCCCCGCCGAGCCGCTGCGCTGCCGACGATGAGCAGGCCGTACATCGTCGTCAAGGGCAAGGTGCGGGCGGGTGAGCGCGGCGCCCGCCCGAGAGCGAGCGCCACGTCGCGCTCGTGGATCCAGGAGTCCCACAGCGTGTGCAGCGATCGCACGGACCACTGCAGCGGCCGGCCGGCCGGTCCCGGCTCGAGCGTGCTCTCCGGCTTCTCGGCGCGGATCCGGAAATGCCGGCGCTCCGCCCCGGCCAGCCGCCGCAGCGTCGCGATCGCCTCCCGGGGCGTACGACGGACCGAGTCTCGCAGCCACGCCCCCGGCGTGGTCGCCGGATCGAAGGCGCCGTAGCGCCGGAAGCGGGCGAGCTGAGCACTGCCCGTCAACCGGGCGACGTGGAACTCGGCACCGTTGATCACATGGCCGACGACGTCCGCGACAGACCACTCGGTGCACCGCGACTGCGCCTCCCACTCGTCCGGATCGAGATCGGCGAGCAGGCGGAGGAAATTCGTCCGCTGCCGGTGGAGCTCGTCCGCGATCAGCAGGGGAGCGCCCGGCACGCCCTTCTTCTCCGTGAGTACGAGCGTCGCCGACAAAGCTGCCTCCCGGTGGGCCGATATCCGTGCGCCGGTGACCGCCTTTCTGAGGCAGTCACCGGCGCTCACTGGCTCAGCCGGCTCGTGATCGGCTGAGACGTCCGGGACGCTGATGACGACCATCCCGACAACGAGGCAGACGTCCCGGGCCCTGGAGAAGTTCAGGTTCGGCCGGCCGGAAACAACCGCGTCAATCTGAATTCAAAAGGGCGTCGCGCAAATGGCGGACGCCGTAGTGCGCGCGCGATTTGACGGTTCCCACGGGCAGGCCGAGACGGGTGGCCGCCTCGTTCATGGAACGGCCTTTGACATACAGTTCCAGCAGGACGGACCGGTGGGCCGCGCCGAGCTGACCGACGGCGTCGCGCAGGGTGAGCGAGGCGATCGCCGTCTCCGCCGAGGCGCTGCTCGCGGGGGCCAGGTCGGCCTCGGTGAGGCCGGTCTCCTCGGGCCGCGTCCGCCGCTTGCGGTGGGCGTCGATGGCCAGGCGCCGGGCGACCGTGAACAGCCAGCGGCGCTGCGGTTCCGTGCCCTCGGGCATCTGGTCCAGATGGCGCCAGGCCCGGAGCATCGTCTCCTGCACCAGGTCCTCGGCCGCCTGGGGAGAGCCCGGCGGCGTCAGCCGCCGGAGGTAGCGGAGCAGCGCGTCGCCGTTCTGGTGGAGCTCCCGCATACGGGCGTCGGTCGCGGTCACTTGCGGCATCGCTTTCCCCCTCCGTCGTCCAACAGGTTGGGAAAGCGTAGGAAAGTGCTTGTTGATTCGTACTCAATTGCAAGTTAAATGCTTGCCTGGGCTTTCGGGGAACTGCGCGGAAAGAGCGTCGCGGAGCCCGGCCCGGGACGATATTCCGAGCTTCGGGAATATGCGGTAGAGGTGTGCCCCGACCGTACGGTGGGACAGGAAGAGCCGTTCGGCGATCTGCTTGTTGGTGAGGCCGCCGGCGGCCAGGCCGGCGATCTCGAGCTCCTGGCCGGTGAGACTGGCGGTCGCCGTCTCGGCCCCGGCCGGCCGATGGCCGGCGGCGCGCAGCTCGGCGTCGGCCCGGGCCAGCCACGGTTCGGCGCCCATGGCGGCGAACCCCGCCCGGGCGGCCAGCAGGTGGGTCCGGGCCGCCGTCGGGTTGCGGTCCCGGCGCAGCTTCTCGGCGTACGCGAGCCGCACCCGCGACGCCTCGAACAGCCAGCGCTCCGAGGCCGCGTCGTTCAGGGTCCGCTCGAGTCGCGCGCCGGCCACCTCGCCGCCGAGCACGAGCGCGTCCACTCCGTGTTGCAGCAACCTCATGCGAGGCGACAACGCGGACACGTCGGCCGCGCGCATGGCTTCGGCGTGCCGGCCGGCCTCGGCCGTTCGCCCGGTCCGCAGCGCCGCCTCGACCAGGTCGAACATCACCCAGGTGCAGTTGGGCACGTACGGGGCGAGGAGGCCGGGTGGGCTCGACGCGGCCGCGTGGCGGTAAGCGGCCTCGAAGTCGCCGTCCGCGATCGCGGCCAGCGCCCGGGGGTGGTGGGCGATGGCGGCCGC
Organism: Actinoplanes sp. NPDC048988; assembly: GCF_043197815.1. Classification (NCBI taxonomy): domain Bacteria; kingdom Bacillati; phylum Actinomycetota; class Actinomycetes; order Micromonosporales; family Micromonosporaceae; genus Actinoplanes; species Actinoplanes sp. NPDC048988. Next base: position 14,055 of record NZ_JBICTW010000032.1, read on the forward strand.
ACCCGCGACCCCGCGGGGCTGCGCCCACTGGGTGATCTCGTCGGCCAGCTCGTACGCCTCGCCCGACCGGCCCCGCCCGGCCGCGACGATCGCCCGGATGTAGAGGAAGTACCACCGCAGGAAGGTGAGCCCACTGTCGGCGCAGACCCGCTGCGCCTCGGTGGCCAGCTCCTCGGCCTCGTCCCACCGGCCGATGAGGTAGTCGTCCAGCCCGAGATGCATCATCGCCGACAACTGCCGCCGCGGCGCCCCGCCCTCGCGGCCCTGGCGCACGAGCCGCCACGAGAATTCCCGGTTGTCGCCCAGCCGGTCGACATAGACCGAGGCGGTGCCGATCCGCATGACCCGGGTCAGATCCCGTTCACCGGGCAGAGTGGCGATCAGCTCGTCGAGGTCGGCCTGGGCCGCGGCCCCGGTGCGCACCGGATCGGGAAACGTCCGGCTCAGCACCGACAAGACGTCGGACGGCCCCGGCCGGAGCCGGGTCAGGAACCGGTGAAAGACGGCCCAGTGGCCGGGGCTTCCCGCGTACCAGGAAAGCAGGAGCAGCGTGTGCATGGCCTCGTCGAGCGCCGGGTCCGCGGCGTGCCAGCCGTGTTCGCCCGTCTCGATCGCGCCGGCGAGCAAGCGGTGGGCCGTGTGCACGTCGCCATCCCCGTTGATCATCAGGAGGGCGGCGGCGCCGGCGGCGTGCAGGGCGCCGGTCGCGTCGAAGCTCATCTCCCGCGACCGGGCCAGCAGGCCGGTCGCGTCGTCGGAGCCGCCGGCCTCCGCGCCGATGTACGCCGCCCGGGCCAGGCGCCGGGCCGACTGCTCGGTGGTGGCGCTCAGGTCCGCCGCCCGCATCAGCGCCGCGACGGCGGCCAGGGTGTCACCGCGTTGCATGACGCGCAACGCGGCCTGCTCGAGCTGGGCCGCAACCGTCTCGTCGGGGCCGGAGGTGGCCGCGGCGAGATGCCAGCTGCGGCGTTCCGGATCGCCGGGCAGCGCCTCGGCGACAGTCAGGTGGGCCCGCCGGCGCTCCTCGTGCGTGGACATCGCGACGATGGCCGACTGGATGAGGGGATGACGGAAGGCGATACGCCCGGAGCGGTCGTCCACCTGCACCAGATGGGTTCGTTCGGCCGGGGCGAGGTGGGTCAGGTCGGTCATGCCGCGAAGGATGCGGATGTCGCCACTGCCTTCGAACGTGGCCAGCAACAGCAGCAAGCGGGTGGGTGCGGGCAGGCCGGCGACCCGGTTGGCGAAAATGGTCTGGAGCCGGTCGCTGAGCGGCACCACATCCGAGGACTCCATGGGCTGCGCCGGACCGGTCAGGCCGGCCGGCAACTCGATCAGGGCCAGCGGATTGCCGCGGGCCAGGTCGAGCAGGCGCTGCCGGGCTCGGCCGGTCAGCGCGGGGAAACGGTCGTCGACGAGCCGGGCGGCGGCCTCGTCGCTCAGCGGGCCCACGGTGACCTCGGTGAGGCCGCGCCGGTCGAGGAAACTTTCGGTGCCGGTCCGGGACGCGGCGATGACGCCGACGGGCGATCCGGCCACCCGGCGGGCGATGAAACCGAGCACGACCGCGCTGGGCCGGTCGATCCACTGCACGTCGTCCACGATCAGCAGGACCGGGTCCTTACGGGCTGCGGCGGTCAGCAACGACAGGGCGGCGTTGCAGACCAGCAGGGTCGCGGGAGCCGGGCCCGGGCCGAAGCCGAGCGCGACGGTGAGCGCGTCGCGCAGCGCCGGCGGTAGTCGCTGCATCTGGTTGTAGAGGGGCAGAAGCAGTTGGTTGAGCAACGAGTAGCTGACGTCCGCCTCGAACTCGGAGCCGGAGGCTCGCAGTACCCGCAGGCCGTCGGCCTCGGCCAGGTGCACGGCGGCGGTCAGCAGTGCCGACTTCCCGACACCCGGCTCGCCCCGGACCATCCGGACGTCGCCGCCCTGGCGTACGGACTTCATGAACCGGCCGATACGCGCGAGCTCCACCTCACGCCCGAAAAGCACTTCGGGGGATGACGTCATACCCAGCACTACGTGGCCGTCCGGCCCCAGTTCACTATGGTGGAGCGATGATCACCGGGCCGTCGGGCGACATCGCGTTCGTCCGGTTCGCCGTGCTCGGCCCGGTGCGGGTGTGGCGGGGTGACCAGGAGCTCGACCCCGGCTCGCGTCAGCAGCGGCTGGTGCTGGCCCTGCTGCTGGCGCGCGCGGGCGAGCCGGTCGGTCTCGGGGAGTTCGTGGCGATGTTGTGGGGCGAGCGCCCGCCGCGCAGTGCCACCAACATCGTGCACCTCTACCTGGGCCGGCTCCGGCGGATGCTCGAGCCCGGCCTGCGCCCGCGCGCGCCGGGCCGGTGGCTGGCGGGCGACGCGTCCGGCTACCGGCTGATGGCCGGCGTGGAGCAACTCGACCTGCTGCGGTTCCGCGTCCTGGTGGAACGCGGGCGCTCGGCCGGGGACCCGGCCGAGGCGCTGGCCTCTTTCGCCGAAGCGCTGCACCTCTCGCGCGGCCCGTGCGCCGGCGCGCCGGAGCTGACCAGCCACCCGGTCGCCGATTTCGAGGCCGTGGACAACGAATACGCCGATCTGATGCGCGAAGCCACCGGCGTGGCTCTGCGTGCCGGAGCGGTCCGGACTGTGCTGCCTTTCCTGCGGCGCGTGGCCAGCCAGCGCCCGCTGGACGAGGCCTTGCAGGCGAAGTTGCTGCTGGCACTGGTCGCAGACGGGCAGCAGGCCGAGGCGACCGCGCTCTATCAAGGGCTCCGCGGCCGGCTCGCCGACGAGCTCGGTATGGATCCCGGCCGAGAGCTTCAGGAGGCGTACAGCGTTGCCCTGCAGCAGGGTACGCCCGTCGATCCGCCGGCGCCGGCCGACGGCTTCTTCGTCCGCCCGGCCCAGCTGCTGCCGGACCTGCCCCATTTCACGGGGCGAAGCGAGACTCTCCATCGGGTCCTGACGCTCATTCACGGGCGCGCCGCCACGACCCCCGTGGGCATCGTGGCCATCGAGGGTATTCCCGGTGTCGGCAAGACGAGCCTGGCCACCCACCTCGCCTACCGGGTGGCCGACGAGTTCCCGGACGGCCAGCTCTACGCCGACCTGCGGGGCCTGGATCCGCAGGCCGCGGAGGCGCCGGGCGATGTGCTCCAGGGCTTCCTGCACGCGCTGGGCGTGCGGGGCCAGGACATACCGGGTAGCGACAGTGCCCGGGCGACCCTCTACCGCGGGGTCCTGGCCGAGCGCCGGATGCTGATCGTGCTGGACAACGTCCGCGATCCCGATCAAGTGCGGCCGCTGCTGCCCGGTGGCCCCGGCAGCCTTGTCCTCGTCACGAGCCGGTACAGCCTGGCCGGTCTGGCCACGGCGCCCGAGGGACTCGTGCTCACGCTCGATGTCCTGCCGAACGACGAGGCCCGTCAGCTTCTGGTCTCGCGCGTCGGGGCGGCCCCGGCCGAGACCGACCGGCCGGCGCTGGACGAGATCGTCGAGCGGGCCGGGGGACTGCCGCTGGCGCTGGCCGTGGTGGCCGCCCGGGCCCAGACCCGTCCGGGATACCGGCTGGCCGACGTCGCCCGGGAACTCCGCGATGCCCGCGGCAGCCTCGACGGGTTCGGCTCCGACGACCCGGACAGCGACCTGCGCGCCATCTTCTCGTGGTCCTACCGTGGCCTCAGCCCCGCCGCCGCGCGCCTGTTCCGCCTGCTGGCCGCGCATCCGGGCCCGGACGTCACGCTCGCGGCCGCGGCGAGCCTGGCCGGGCTGCCCGCGACCGGCGCCCGCGAGGTGTTCGGTGAGCTGGTGCACAGCCGACTGGTCACCGAGCGCCGGCCCGGCCGCTACGGCGCCCACGATCTGATCGCCGCCTACGCTCGCGAGCTGATGCTCGACGTCGAGTCCGGCGCGGATCGCGACGCGGCCGCCGACCGGGTGCTGGCGTACTACCGGCGCACCGCGTACGCGGCCAACCTCTTCATCAACGCCGAGATCGACGCGGATCCGCCGGCCCAGCACGACGGCGTCGCCGACGAGAGGCCGGCCGACGCCCGAGCGGCCGCCGCCTGGTTCGCGGCCGAGCGTGAGGTGCTCAAGGCTGTCATGCGGCAGGCCAACGACCGGGGACGGGTGTACGAGGCCTGGCAGCTGGAGCTCATGGTGCAGGGCTTCTACCAGCGTGAGGGCTGGTGGCACGAGTGGGCGACGGTGGTCTCCGAATGCCTCGCCGCGGCCGAGCGCGCCGGCGACCGGGCCGGCGTGGCCGAGATGCTGCGCAGCCTGGCCGGCGCCCGCTTCTACGTCGGCGACAGTGAATCCGCCCTGTCCCTGCTCGACCGGGCGCTGGAGGTGTTCACCGAGCTGGGCAACGTCTCCCGGGAGGCGCTGACGCTGCGCAACCTGGGCGAGGTGAGCTTCGCGGTCGGTGACTACGACCGCTCCGTGGCATGCCATCACCGTGCCCTGGCCATGGCGGAGTCGCTCGGGGACCGGACGGCCCAGGCCGATGTGCTGTGCCGGCTCGCCGACGCGCAGTACGAGATCGGCCGCCACGCGCTGGGCTTCGAGATCCTCGGCCGTGCGCTGGCAATGAGCGAGCAGTTGGGCGACGACGTCCGCCGCAGCGAGTGCCATCTGCGCCGGGCCGGCCTTTACCTGCGTGAGCACCGGTTCGCCGAGTCACGGGCCGACTGGGCGGCAGCGCAGGAGCTGGCCACCGCCGTCGGCCACCGCGTCCACCTGGTCCGGGCGAAGGTGGGGCTGGGCGACACCGCTTTCGAGGCGGGCGACCGGCCCGTCGCCGAGGCAGCCTGGCGAGAGGCGGCCGCCCTCGGCACCGGCTCCGATCCCGCCCAGGAGGCCGCCATCCGGCGCCGTCTGGCCCGGCTGGACCACGGCGCCGGGGGAGCGACGGCGTAGCCGGTCCGCTCGCTAGCCGGCACGGACAGTCAGGTAGCCGATGCCGCTTCGGGTGGCCGAGCTCATCGAGTATTTCTCACCCGCCTCGGCCGCGATCGCCTGGAGCATCGCGTCGATGGTGACGTTGGACGCCGCGTAGTCGACGGTCAACGTCGTCAGGCCGATGAGCAGGCAGCGGTTGACCAGGTCGCGGAGCACCCGGCGGTCGAGCCCGGTGCCCTGCCAGATTTCGGCGACATTGACCCGTAGCGTCGGCGAGCCGGGGTCGGCCGGGTCCCAGGAGCACTCGGCCAGCGCCACCATCCGCTCGCCGTCCAGGGCGACCTGTCCCGTCCATCGCCGTACGGGCTCGGCGATCTGGTGCAGCACCGACGCGTGCAGCGAACGCAGACGGCGGTGGCCGGTGATGAAGCGCCGCGGATACGACTGCCGCTCGAACATCGACTCGGACGCCCGCAGGAGTTCCAGGTCGCCGGCACGCCAGGTCCGGATCTCAAGATTGTCCGTCATGCCCCCACAGACGTACGAGACCCGCCTCAGCACAATCGCCAGGGGGAGACCTCCGTCACTGAGACGCCGGTCGAGGACACCGGGGACGGCTCGATCGCGACGTACGACTTCGTGCTCGAGCCGCGGCCGGCCGCGTGACCCCGGCGGTGGCGGCTCATCGGCGAGCCGCCACCCCGGATGACCTACTTGTGCAGGCGCAGGGTCGCGGCCGCGGTGCTGCTGCCGGTCGTCGTCCAGTCGGGGTGGCCCGGCATCGGCGGCGTCACCGTGCCGTACAACCAGGACGTCAGGAACGGCTTGAGGTCGCGGCCGGTCGATCGTGACGCCAGCGCGATGAAGTCGGCGGTGGAGGCCGACTTCCCGCGGTACGCGGTGACCCAGTCACGCTGCAGGCGCTCGAAGGCGGCGGCACCGACCTTCTGTCGCAGGGCGTAGAGGGTCAGCGCGCCACCGAGATAGACGTTGATGTTGAACAGGTCGGACAGCTCCTGGGCCGACTTCGGCCGGGCCACCGGCCCGTTCTCGGCCCGCCAGCTGTCACTCAGCGCGTAGAGCTGGCGGAACAACTCCTCACGCGTCGGGAAGCCGGTGTGCTCCTCCAGGGAGCCGATGCGCTCGGCCCAGAGCAGCTCGTACCACGTCGCGTGTCCCTCGCTCAGCCACAGATCGCTCCAGGTGGCCTTGGCGACGCTGTTGCCGAACCATTGGTGCGCGAGCTCGTGGGCCATGGTGGGCTCGAGACTGGCCGGCGGCGCCGCGGTGGTCGAGGCGTCGTAGAGGGACAGGGTCTGGGTCTCCAGCGCGGTGTCGCCCGCCACGTCGACCATCAGGGATCCGTACGCGTCGAACGGATACGGGCCGACCTTCTGCTCCATCCAGCGGATCTGCTCGCGTTCGGCGTCGAACTTGGGCAGCTGCTGATCGGCCAGGCGGCGCGGCACCACGTCCCGGACGCGCACCGGGCCGACCGGCGCCCGGTCACGCACGACGAAATCGCCGACCGCGACCTGAAGCAGCTCGGTGGCCATCGGCTGCTCCTGCCGGAACGTCGTGACCGTGCGACCGCCGCCGCTGCGGCTGAACGTCCGGACGCCGCTGGCGACACCGGTCCAGCCGGACGGAACGTCGGTGGTGACCGTGAAGCGGGCCTTGTCGCTGGGGTGGTCGTTGCTCGGGAACACCTGGTGCGCGGCGGCCGGCTGGGAGATCAGAGCGGTGCCGTCCGGCGTGATCGTGAATCCGTACAGCGCCTCGGGATCCGCCGCTTCGGGTGTGGCCTTGAAGCCCTTGACCGTGACGGTGAAGGCGCGGCCCGCCTTGAGAGCGGTTCGCGGCATGATGACCAGTTCCTCCCCGGTGCGGGAGAAGCGGGCCGGCTTCCCGTTCACCTCGACCCGCGCCGGGCCCTGGCCGGCGAAGTCGAGATTGAAGCGGGAGAGATTCTGGGTGGCGACGGCGGTGATGCTGACGTCACCGGTGACGGTCTGCGCCGGGTTCTTCGCCGGGTAGCTCAGCTTCAGGTCGTAGTCCCGGACGTCGTACCCGCCGTTGCCCAGGGTGGGGAAGAGGCGATCGCCGAGACCGGCCGAGCCCGGAGTGGGGGCGCCCGGCCAGGCGAACGAGGCAGCCGGCGCGGCGGTGACGCCGACGGTCAGGACGAGCCCGGCCGTCAGCAGGCGGCGCAGGGCGGGAATATCTCTCATGACTGTCCAAACGGGTCGGACCGGGCCACGTTCATCCCGGTCCGGTGTACCCGGAGCGAACTTCCGGGCTTCGACCGCGTACTAGCCGGTGTGACCGCCGGTCCGGCGGTGAGACAAGGGAGGGACCACATGTACGACATCCCGGCCGCCGGCGACATGCGAAAGACCGCCGGACGACTCCAGCCGGACCTGGTGCGGCTGCGCCGGGACCTGCACGCCCACCCCGAGCGCGGCCTTCACCTGCCCCGCACCCAGACAGCCGTGCTGGAGGCGCTCGAGGGCCTGGACCTGGAGATCTCCCGGGGTGAGGCGCTGACGTCGGTCACGGCGGTCCTGCGCGGCGGCCGGCCGGGCCCGGCCGTCCTGCTGCGCGCCGACATGGACGCGCTCGCCCTGACCGAGTCCACTGGCCTGGACTACGCGAGCCGTACGCCCGGCGTCATGCACGCCTGCGGCCACGACCTGCACACCGCCGCGCTCGTCGGCGCCGCCCACACGCTGGCCGAGCACCGCGACATGCTGGCCGGCGACGTGGTCTTCATGTTCCAGCCGGGCGAGGAGGGCTGGGACGGGGCGGGCCACATGGTTGCCGAAGGGGTGCTGGACGCCGCCGGTCAACGGGTACGGGCGGCGTACGGATTGCACGTGCGCTCGTACGAGACCCCCCGAGGGGTGTTCCGCAGCAAGCCCGGCACCATCATGGGCGCCACCGACTCGCTGCGCGTGACGGTGAAAGGCAAGGGCGGGCACGCCTCGCGGCCGCACGCGGCCAACGATCCGATGCCGGTCGCGGCGCAGATGATCACGGGGATCCAGACACTGATCACCCGCCGGTTCGACCCGTTCGACCCGGTCGTGGTCACCGTCACGTCGGTCGAGGGCGGCGCCTTCTCGAACATCATCGCGGAGCGGGTCGAGCTCAGCGGCACCGTCCGTACCTTCTCGGAGCAGAACCGCGGGCGGATCCGGACCGAGATCGCCCGACTGTGCGAGGGCCTCGCCGCGTCGTTCGGGATGACTGCCGAAGTCAGTTTCGACGACGGATATCCGGTGACCGTCAACGACGCGACGGAGTACGAGTTCGCCGCGGGCGTGGTGCGCGACGTCCTCGGCGCCGACCGGTTCGACCCGCTGGAGGCGCCGGTCGCCGCCGCGGAGGACTTCTCGCGCGTCCTGAACGAGGTTCCGGGCTGCTTCCTGTTCCTGGGGGCGGCGGCCGCTGACGACCCGGCGACTGCCCCGAGCAACCACAGCCCGCAGGCCGTCTTCGACGACTCGGTGCTCGCCGACGCCTCGTTCGTCCTGGCCGAGCTCGCCCGGCGTGCGCTGACGCGCCTCGCCGCGCCGGTGAACCCGGGGGCGGAGGCCACGTCGGTCATGGCATGAGTGCCTTCCCGCCCGCCGTCAACGAGGCGATCGAGCGTTATGCCAGTGTCGTGGTCCGTACCGACTACTCCGACGACGAGGGATGGCTCGCCGTCCTCGGTGAGCTGGCCAAGGCGCCGGAGGACTGGGACGGCGAGGACCCGGAGAACTTCATCGTCGACGACCCTTCCTGGTCCGGCGCCGGCCCGGACGAGATACGCGACGTGGTCCGCGGTGACGAATATCTGTCGCAGTACCTCGGCGTGGTGGTGATAGCCGACACCGAGGCCGTGACCGGCGACGAGCACCTGCTTTTGGTCGTCGCCACGACCGGGCCGGGCGGCGAGACCTTCGGGTACGGCCGGGAGTTCCGGTCCGCCCCGCGGGAGGCTTACCAGGTGAGCGTCAACGTCGGGCTCGGGAACATGAGCTTCGCCGAGTTCGCCGAGACCGCAGCCGGCTCGCCCGACGGCGTCTTCCGGGGTTTTCCCGATTGACATCGCTGGTGAGCTGATGATCTCTTGCCTCGTAGGGCCCATCAGAGGATGGGCTTTACCAGGAAAGAGAACGTCCCGGAAAGGTGACCCGTCACCATTGGCGCCGTGACTAGCATGGGGTGGTGACAAGGCCGGAGAGGTTGAGCGAGCGCGAGCTCCGCGCATGGGGCGGTTTGCTGACCATGCAGGAGGACCTGAGGCGCCACATCAACCGTCAGCTGACCAGCGAGGCCGGGATCTCACTGGCCGATTTCTCGATTCTCAGCGCGCTGCGGATCACCCCCGACCGGCCGATGCGGGTGTATGAGCTGATCGAGACCCTCCGCTGGGAGAAGACCCGGCTGATCCATCAGATTTCCCGCATGGTCCGTCGTGACCTGGTCGAACGCCGGACCAGTGCCGAGGACGGCCGGGGTACGGACATCGCCCTGACCGGTCAGGGGCGAGCCGTGATCGACCGGGCGCTTCCCCTGCACGTGCTCCATGTGCGGCAGCTCTTCTTCGATGTGGTCACCCCGCGCCAGCTCGACACTCTGGCCGCCCTGACCGAGACGGTGCTCGAGAACCTCCAGTCCGAGCCTTTCGACGAGTAGAAAGCGCCGAAGTTCGGCGGGCGTGGTACCCGCCACTAATAGGTGACGCGTCACCTAGATTTGCCTACGGTTGAGGGGCGGCCTCGTCATGGTGACGTCGCCGAACCTCGTCTCCGAGAGGACCACCGACATGTCCGACCCTGTGAAGCTCGCCGTCATCTATTACTCGTCGACCGGCACCGGCACCGCGATCGCCGACGAGGTGGCCAAGGCGGCCGCAGTGGCCGGCGCCGAGGTCCGGGTTCGCAAGGCCGCCGAGCTCGCGCCCCCGGCCGCGCTCGACGCCAACGAGCGCTGGGCCAGTCACCACGCGGCCACCGCCGAGATTCCGGCCCCGTCGCTCGACGATGTGAACTGGGCCGATGCCGTCATCTTCGGCTCGCCGACCCGATTCGGCAACGTTGCCGCCCAGCTCAAGCAGTTCATCGACACGCTGTCGCCGCTGTGGCTCTCGGGCGGCCTGGCCGACAAGGTCTACAGCGCCTTCACCTCGACCGGCACCCGGCACGGCGGGCACGAGTCGACGCTGCTGGCCATCTACAACAGCATTTACCACTTCGGCGGCATCATCGTGCCGCCGGGCTACACCGATCCGGTTAAGTTCGTCGACGGCAACCCGTACGGCACCTCACACCACGCCGAGCCCGGGCCCTCCCTCGGCGAGATCGGCGACGACACGCGCAACGCGGCGCGTCACCAGGCCGAGCGGGTCGTGCGGATCGCGGCGACCCTGAAACAGGGACTCACCGCCTGACCGAGTTGACCTTCGAGGGGTCGGCGGGACGGCGCAGGAGCACGAAACTCCCGAAGCTGGTCGGCGCCACCCGCACCAGTGCGAAGCCGGCCGCCTGGGCCTCGGCCGCGAGCTGGGTTGCGCTGCGGTCGAGCGGAGCGTGCCGCTGGCCGCGAAGGAGCTTTCGCAGGGATCGGGACCGCTGATCCATGTCCTGGGAGCCGGCGTCCTCCTCGGGGACGATCAGCAGCCCACCCGGCCGCAGGGCCCGCCGGATCATCGCCAGTGTCGCGGCCCGGGTCCGCTCCGGGAAGAACTGCTGCGCCCAGAAGGCGCTGTCGAACTCGGTGTCCTCGGCGAGGTCCCGGGCGTCCACGCAGCGGACGTCGATCCGGTCGGTGAGGCCGTGCTGGTTCACCCGCCGTCGTGCCTCCGCGGCAACCTCGGGCACGACCTCGATCGCCGTAGTGCGCAGCCCGGGGAAGGCCGAGCTCACCGTGATCGCGGAGGTGGCGACGCCGCATCCGACATCGAGAAGTCGCGCCTCCCGCAGCGATGCGGTCCACTCCGGCAGGTCCGCCAGCAACTGCTCGTACAACCCACTGGTGACCGTGGTCGCCCGGCCGCCCGCGGCCCGGGCGGCGACCAGGGCGTCGCCGGCCAGGAGCGCGGCGGCCGTCGCCTGGACCGCCCCATGGATCAGGCGCCGGTTCGTCTCCGCATGGTCCAGTACGTCGGGCAGGGCCAGCCAGGCGTCCTCGGCCGCCAGGGCCGCGAAGAGCGGGCTCAGGCACACACTCGAGCCGTTCCGCTCGACGACGCCGTGCTCCTTGAGCGCTTCGAGGACGTCCTCGAGCCGCGTGCGCGGCAGCCCGGTGAACTCGGCCAGCCGCTCGATCTCGCGCGGTGTGCTCAAGTATCGAGTCCAGCCCCACTGATGAACCGCGGTGAGCAGGGCGAGAGCATGCGCGCCGGTCGCCCACCGCTCGACCTCGGTCGCCGCCTGTACGGCGTCGGCGAAACGTTGTTCGGACGTTGCCCGGTCGGTCATCTCTTCCGCATCTCCGTGCCGTTGGTCGAAAGAACTTCTCAACCGTGCTGACGCGCAACCGTCGCCGACTCTCATGTCGATCTCTGTGAGGTTTTGCACCGCGGAGGCCGCGAGTGGGTGCTGCCTCACAAGACAACGGCTTGCTTGAACCCGATCGGACGGTCCGCGTCCACTCCGGTGTTGCGATCGAAGAAGCAGGAGAGTTGATGACAGCGCTGAGAATCCTCATCGCGGGCGCCGGCATCGCCGGGCTGGCCGCCAAGCACGCGCTAGCTCGGCGCGGGATCGATGCCGACGTGGTCGAGCGTGATGCGGTACCGAGGATCACCGGGGCCGGCCTCTATCTCCCCGGCAACGCGGTGCGGGCGCTTCGCGACCTCGGCCTGGGGGAGCAACTTGGCGAGCGTTCCCACCCGATCCACCGGCAGCAGCTCGAGGACGAGCGGGGCCGGGTGCTGGCCGAGTTGCCGGTCAGCGCGATCTGGGGCGAGACCGGCGACTGTGTGGCGATGCGCCGAGCCGACCTGCACAGCCTGCTGCTCGAGGCGGTCGGTGAGACCCAGGTCCGGTTCGGCGTCGCCGTCCGCGAAGTAGACCGCGACGGGACCGTGACTTTCGGTGATGGACAGCAGAGCCGATATGACCTGGTGATCGGGGCCGACGGCATTCATTCGGCCGTCCGCCTCTATGCCTTCCCGGAGGCCGAGCCGCGGTTCCTGGGCCAGGTGACCTGGCGATTCCTGGCACCCTCGGCCGGCCTGCCCGAGCACACCTGGACGGTGATGCTGGGTGACCGGGGCCGGACGTTCCTTATCGTGCCGGTGGGCGATGGGCAGGTGTACTGCTCGGCGGCGATGGACAGCGCGAGTCCTGGGGGGCAGCCGGACGACTGGCGTGCGGTGTTCGACGACTTCGCCACGGGTGGCTTGCTCGACTACGCCGGCGAGGCCCATTTCGCCCCGTTGTACGAGGTCAACGCGTTCGACCGGACCCACCCCAGGGCCGTGCTGATCGGTGACGCGGCGCATGCCTGCTCGCCGAGCATGTCGCAGGCCACCGCCATGGCCGCCGAGGACGCGATCGTCTTGGCCGAGACCTTGGCCGAGGCCCGGGGCCGGGAGACCGTCCCGGCTCTGCTCGCGGCGTATCGGGAGCGCCGAGCCGATCGTCTGCGTTTCGTCCTGGCGCAGAACCGGCGGCGCGATCAGGCCCGGCACATGCCGGCCTTCGTTCGCCGGGTGGTGTTCCGGCATTTCGCCGAGGGCATCTTCCGGTCCAACCACAAGCGGTTGCTCGCCCGCCCGTGAACCGAGGCCCGCACCGGTGACGCTGGGTGGTGTTTCCCTCGTTGACGACCGCTGATCGCGGGTGTGAAATATATTGCATGCCGGTGCCTCCTCGTGTGGGTGTGATCCCGCGATCGCTGTTACGGGACAACGCTTACCAGTCGATCCGTGACGCCATAGTCGACGGCACGCTCGCTCCCGGGGAGCGGCTCAACGACGTCGAGCTGGCGCAGTGGCTCGGAGTGAGCCGCACCCCGGTGCGCGAAGCGTTGGCCCGGCTTGAGGAAGCCGGGCTGGTGCAGACCAAGCCCGGTCGTTACACGATGGTGAGCCCGCTGGACGGGCGGGCCGCGCGGGCCGCTCAGACGGTGACCGCGGCAATGCACGAGCTGGCTGTCCGCGAGGCGGTGCCCCGCTTGTCGGCCGATGAGATCGAGGCGATGCGTACGGCCAATGCCCGTTTCGCTGAGGCGTTGCAGGCGCACGACGTCGATGCCGCCATCGCCGCGGACGACGAGTTCCACGGCATCGCGGTGACAGCCTCGGCCAACCCGGTGCTCCGCTCGGTGGTCGACCAGTTCACCCCCATGCTGAGGCGACTGGAGCGGCTGCGGTTCTCGTCGCTCGACGGCCGGGCCTCGGTGGCCCTGCACGCCCGCATCATCACCTTGTGCGAGGCGGGCGACGCCGAAGGCGCGGCGGCGGCCGCCCGTGACAACTGGATGAGTCTCGAGCAGGTCTTCGACCTCGAGACGGGCGACCGGGCGGAGTGACTCAGGAGGGGCGGCGGCCGGCGTCGGTCAGGCCGGATCGCGGGATGGCCTGTGTCATCGTGGCATCCTCGTCCGCCCCGGCGAGGGTGGCGATCAGCAGGTCGATCTCGGCGTCGCTCAGGGCGGTGGGCCCGGCGACGGCGGCGAAGACGACCGCGTGGGCCACCTCCGCCACGTGACCGCCGGCCATTCTGGCCCTCAGGCCCGCGACGAACTCGGCCGGGAGCCGCCCGTCCAGGCTTTCGAGGAATCGCCGGAACTCGTGGTCCGTCGCAGTGTGCTGGCTCTGTTCCACTTTCGCTCCCTTGCTCCGGGGTCAGCCCTCCATCAGCGCGCTGCGCAGCTGCTGCATGGCGTAGTGGGCGCGGGACTTGACCGTGCCGACCGGGACCCCGAGGCGGGTCGCGGTCTCGTCGAGGGTGTGGCCCTCGAAGTACAGCTCCAGAAGCACCGACCGGTGCGCGACGCTGAGCCGGCCGATCGCGTGGCGCAGGGTCATCGTCGCGATCACCGTCTCGGCCGCCTCGCTGCCGGCCGCGGCCGGCTCGCTGTCGATCAGGCCGACCTCCACGGGCCGCGACTGCCGCTTGCGGTACGCGTCGATGGCCAGCCGGCGAGCCACCGTGAACAGCCAGCGCCGCTGCGACTCGGGCTCGACCGGTACGGCGTCCAGGCTGCGCCACGCCCGGAGCAGGGTCTCCTGCACCAGATCCTCGGCGGTGTGCGCGGCGCCCGGTGAGAGCAGCCCTCGCAGAAAGTGCAGCAGGGGAGCGCCATTGTCGCGGACGATGTCCCGCATCTGGACCTCGGCCCGGCCGGGCCTGGCAGCGACGGTGAATTTGCGGTCGATGACGTTGGTCGCGGTTGTCATAGCTCATCCCCGTAGCAATTCGGCAGGTTCCAGAAAAGCGTACGAGGAGGGCTGTGAAATCCTACTTAAAGACTTGTTACGCCGATGTGGATAGGAATTCGGTGACCATTTGAAGTGTGCTTGCGACCAGCTTATGGGCTGTCAGCTATTAGTCAAGAATTGGTTGGGGGGGACGATGCACATTTTGGCCGGACAGTGCGTCGCGCAGGCCCGCCCGTGTCGATATGCCCAGTTTGGGGAAGATTCGGTAGAGGTGCGCGCCGACCGTGCGATGCGAAAGATAAAGGCGCTCGGCGATCTGTTTGTTGGTCAGACCCGAGGCGGCCAGGCTCGCTATCTCGAATTCCTGCGCGGTCAGCGCGGCCGGCGGTTGCTCGTCGGCGTCCGCCCGGAATCCGGTCGCCCGCAATTCGGTGAGCGTGCGGGCCACCCACGGATCCGCGCCCATCGCGGCAAAACCGTCATGAGCGACGGCGAGATGCCCACGGGCGCGCGAGAACTCCTTGCGCCGCCGCAGCTTTTCGGCGAAGGCAAGCCGGATGCGGGAGGACTCGAAGAGCCAGCGTTCGCAGGCCGGATCGTCGAGCGTCTCCTCCAGGCGGACCGCGGCCTCCTCGCCGTCCAGGACCAGCGCGTCGACGCCGTGCTGGATCAGCCGCATACGCGGGGAGATCATGGCGACCTGAGCCGAGCGCATGGCTTCGGCGTGCGCCCGGGCCTCGTCCGATCGGCCGGTACGCAGGGCGGCCTCGACCAGGTCGAACATCACCCAGGTGCTGATCGGCACGTGCGGCGCGAGCACGCCGGCGGGGCTGACCGCCGTGGCGTGCTGGTAGGCGGCCTCGAAGTCACCGTCGGCGGCCGCGGCGAGCGTGCGGGGGTGATGGGCGATGGCCACCGCGCCGGCGACACCGCGCGGCAGTGCCCAGTGGGTGATCTCGTCGGCGAGTTTGAACGCCTCGTCGGTCCGGCCCCGGCCCGCCGCCACGATGGCTCGGTTGTAGGCGAAGTACCAGTTCAGGAACGGAAGGTTGCTGACGGAGCAGACCTTCTGGGCCTCGTGCGCCAGCTCGGTGGCCTCGTCCCAGCGACCGGTGAGGTAGTCGTCGAGGCACAGGTGCATGATCGCGCTGAGGTGCCGTCGAGGTGCCCCACCGTCACGGCCCTGGCGTACCAGCCGCCAGGAATGCTCCCGGTTGTCACCGAGCCGGTCGAGGTAGACCGAGGCCGTGCCGATCCGCATGACGCGGGTCAGATCCTCCTCGGTGTCCAGGGTGGACAGCAGGGTCTCCAGGTCGCGCCCGGCGGCCGCGCCGGTGCGAACCGGGTCGGGAAAGGTCCGGCTGAGCACCGAGAGCAGCAGGGGCGGTGCCGGCGTCAACCGTGCTACGGCCCGGTGGAACACGGCCCAGAGCTCGGCGCTGCCCGCATACCAGGAGAGCAGGAGCAGGGTGTGCAAAGCCTCGTCGAGGGCCGCGTCGTCGGCCCGCCAGCCGTGCTCGCCGGACTCGATCGCCCCGGCGAGCAGCCGGTGCGCGGTGTGCACGTCCCCGTCGCCGTTGACCATCAACAGTGCCGCCGCGTTCGCCGCGTGCAGCGACCCGGCCGAGTTGGGGCTGGTCGCCTGGGCGTCGGCCAGCAACGTGGTCGCGTCGCTGACGCCGCCGGCCTCCGCTCCCATGTACGCGGCCTCGGCCAGCCGCCGAGCCCGGTTCTCGGTGGTGGCGCTCAGCTCCGCGGCCCTGACCAGCGCGG
Source organism: Actinoplanes sp. NPDC048988 (assembly GCF_043197815.1). Taxonomy (NCBI): domain Bacteria; kingdom Bacillati; phylum Actinomycetota; class Actinomycetes; order Micromonosporales; family Micromonosporaceae; genus Actinoplanes; species Actinoplanes sp. NPDC048988. The sequence continues at coordinate 30,090 of NZ_JBICTW010000032.1, forward strand.
CGATCGCCGCCAGGACGTCACCGCGCTGGAGCACTCGGCGGGAGGCCTCCTCGAGCTGCGCCGCCACCGACTCGTCGGGTCCGGCCGTGGCGGCCGCCAGATGCCAGGCCCGGCGCTCGGGATCGCTGGTCAGCCCGGAGGCGATGGCCAGGTGGGCGCCGCGGCGTTCCTCATGGGTCGAGGTCGCGACGATCGCCGACTGGATGAGCGGGTGGCGGAAGACCAGCACGCCGGTGCAGTCGTCGACTCTTACCAGCCCGGCTCGCTCGGCCGGTGCCAGGTCGGTGAGGTCGGTCAAGCCGCGCAGGACACCCACGTCGCCGCTGCCCTCGAAAGTAGCGAGCAGCAGCAGCAGGCGGGTGGCGTCAGGCAGACCCGCGACGCGCAGGGCGAACACCTTCTGCAGGCGCTCGCTCAGCGGAACCACCGCTGACTGCTCGAGAAACTGCTCCGTGGACGTGGCCACGGTGGCGGGCAGCTCGACGAGAGCCAGCGGGTTGCCCTGAGCGAGCTCGAGCAGCCGCTCCCGGGCGTGGGGAGCCATGGTGGGGAACCGGGCGTCCACCAGCCGTGCGCTGGCCTCCCGCGCGAGCGGCTCGACCGTGACCTCGGTGAGGCCGCGCCGATCGAGGAAGCTTTCCGTGCCGATGCGGGACGAGGCGATGACACCGATCGGCGATGCCTTGACCCGCCTCGCGACGAAGCCGAGCACGACAGCGCTGAGCCGGTCGGCCCACTGGATGTCGTCGACGACCAGCAGGAGGGGCGCCTTGCGAGCCACGGCGGTCAGCAGCGACAGGGTGGCGTTGCCCACCAGCAACGTCTGCGGAGCGGGGCCGGACCCGAGGCCCAGGGCGACGACGAGGGCATCGCGGTACGCGGGCGGAAGTCGCGCTATCTCGGACGACAACGGCAACAGCAGCTGATTGAGTAGCGAGTAGCTGACCTCCGCCTCGAACTCGGAGCCCGACGCGCGCAGCACGCGGAGACCGGCGGCGTGGGCCCGGTGGGCCGCGGCCGCCAGCAACGCCGATTTCCCGACACCGGGCTCGCCGCGCACCAGGCGCACGTCACCGTCCTGCCGCGCCGATGCGATGAAGCGGTCGATGCGCGCCAGCTCCACCTCGCGTCCGAACAGGTCCTCCACCACCGGCTCCGATCAGGTCGTGGCCGGCCCCGCGAGGGGCCGGCCCAGCAGGGGCGCCAGTTCCTGCCAGTGGGCGCGGGTGGCGGCCACGGCGGCGTCGACGTCGCCGGACTCACCCCGTTCGATCATGTGGCTGTGCTGAACGACCGCATCGTGCCCGCTCGGTGACGAGAACCGGAGCCGCGCGGCCCGCAGGAGCGGGGGCGTGAACTGCTCGAGCACTGTGCGCAGGGCGGCATTGCCCGACGCGGTGACCGTGATCGCGTGGAATTCCTCGTCGGCGCGGATCGCCGCCTCGGCGTCGCCGGTCTCCACGGCGGCGGCGAAGCGTGTGTTCGCCTGCCGCATGGCTTGGAAGTCGGCGACGGTGAGCAGGGGGACGGCCTCGCGGACGGCGAGCTCGTGCATGGCTGTGGTCACCGCCAGCGCCACGCGAGCAAAGGACATGCAATATATTGCATAACGGTAGCGAGAGAATGTCAAGCCGCGCGCGTCGAGGCGCCTGGGCGGACCGCCGACGGCGGCACGCCGTAGCGAGCCTGGAACGCTCGGGTGAAGTGGGCCTGGCTGGTGAAGCACCATCGGGCCGCGATGCGGGCGATGCTCAGATGACTCAGCAACGGATCGGCCAGGTCGTGCAGCACCGCCTCCAGGCGCCGCAACCGGATGTACTCCGTGACCGTGTGCGGCTCGTCCTCGAAGAGCCGGTGCAGGCTGCGGGGAGCCATCCGGTGGGCGGCCGCGATCCCGTCGTGGGTCAGATCCGGCTCCGGCAGGTGCTCACGGACGTACCGCAGCACCTGGAGCCGCCGCCCGTCCGTAGCGGCCTCCTCGCGGTCCGGGTCCGTGATCCGGAGCGCACCGGCGATGAGGTGGAACGCGGCCTCGCCGAGACGTCCGGCCGAGGCGCCGATGGTCGTTCGCTGAGCCATCGCGGCGGCGATGAAACCGGCCAGCACGGCCCCCGGCCCCGCGTCGAACGAATGCGCGTGCCGCATCGCCTGCCGGACGACGTTGTCCGGCAGGGACAGGACATGGCGCGGGAAGGCGAGCACAACGCACGACCACTGGCCCTCCAGCCGCAGAGTGTAGGGCCGGCCGGTGTCATAGAGCGCCATCTGTCCCGGCCCGATGCGCACCTGGTGACCGTCCTGACTGACCGTGGTGCTCCCGTCCTGCTGCATACACAGCTTGAGGCGGTCGTTCGGCCCGCGCCGGACGGGCGGCGTGCGCCGCAGAGTCTGCGGACTCCCACTGACTCGGGAGGCCAACAGGGTGCCGAGAGCAGCGCCGGGCGGTGAGGTCACGCCTAGCTTTACGCGTCGGCACCACCGAAGTTCAGACGCCGACGGTCAAACGCCGGGGCGGAAATGGTCAATCACCTGTGCCGGAGCCGAGCAACCGTGGTCGGCATGGCAGATAACTATGATTTCATCGTGGTCGGTGCCGGCTCGGCCGGCGCGGTCGTCGCCTCCCGGCTGTCCGAGGATCCGCGCGTACGGGTTCTCCTGCTCGAGTCGGGTCCGGCCGACACCTTGCCCGAGATCTCGGTTCCGCCGGCCTGGCCCGCGCTGTGGGGTAGCGCGGTCGACTACGGCTATGTCACCGTCCCACAGAGCGGCACCGGCGACGAACGACACGACTGGCCGAGAGGACACACCCTCGGCGGCTCCAGCAGCATCAACGCCATGGTCTTCCTCCGCGGGCACGCCGCGGACTTCGACGGCTGGGCCAAGCAGGGCGCCGACGGCTGGGACTTCGCCTCGGTGCTGCCGTACTTCCGCCGAATCGAAACTGTCGAGGGCGGCGATCCGGCCTACCGCGGAGACAGCGGCCCGATGCGGCCGGCGATCGCGGCCGACCCCAACCCGCTCTCTCAGGTCTTCGTCGACGCGGCTGTCGCGGCCGGATATCCGCGTACCGAGGATTTCAACGGCGCTGTGGCCGAGGGCGTGGGCTGGCACGACCTGTCGATCACCGGGGGTCTGCGGCAGAGCACGGCGGCTGCCTATCTGCACCCGGTGGCCGCCGACCGGCCCAATCTGACCATCCTGACCGGGGCCCGCGCGCACCGGCTGATCATCCAGCGTGGCCGCTGCGTCGGCGTGATCTTCGCGCGGGAGGGCGAGGTCACTTCGGCCTACGCTGACTACGAGGTCGTCGTCAGCGCCGGCGCGGTCGACTCGCCGCGGTTGCTCATGTACTCGGGCATCGGCGACGCGGCCGACCTCGCCCGGCTGGGCATCCCGGTGGCGCAGCACCTGCCGGGGGTCGGCCGCAACCTGCACGACCACCCGCTGGCCAGCCTGGTCTTCGAGGCGTCGCAGCCGATCCCCGCGGCTCGCACCAACCACGCCGAGACGTCGATGCTCTGGCGCAGTGACAGCGCGCTGCCCGGTCCGGACACGCAGATCATGTTCATCGAGGCGCCGTTCCACCGGCCCGCCCTGCTGGCGCCGGCGAACAGCTTCACGTTCGGCGTCGCCACCGTGCCCGATTCGCGGGGCACGATCCGGCTGGCATCAGCCGATCCCGACGTGGCGCCGCTGATCGACCCGAACTATCTGGCCGAGGAGAGCGACGTCCGCCGCCTCGTCGAGGGCCTCGAGGTGGCCCGGACGATCGCCGCCACCGCGCCGTTCGACGGATGGCGCGGCCGCGAGGTGCTGCCCGGGCCGGACGTTCGCGAGCGCGCCGGGCTGCGCGAATATCTGAGCCGGGGCACCGGCACCTACTATCACCCGGTCGGCACCTGCGCCATGGGCGACGGGGCCGACGCGGTGGTCACCCCGGACCTGCGTGTCCAGGGCGTCGACGGGCTGCGGGTGGCCGACGCGTCGGTGATGCCCCGCATCGTCTGCGTCAACACCAACCCGGCCACCATCATGATCGGTGAAAAGGCCGCTGACATGATCCGCTCCGCGCACGTCTGATCGAGGGACACTGTGACGGTGCGAAACGGCTTGAGTATCGGCGAGTTCCCCACTCAGTCACCTGAGCATGCGGACACTGCGCCGCTATCACGAGGCCGGGCGGCCGGATCCGGCGGCGGTGGACCCGTTCACCGGCTACCGGCACTACAAGCCCGACCAGATCGCGACCGCGCGGGTCATCGGTCACCCGAGGCGGCTGGGCGCGCCTGACGCATGATGATCGGACGCAGTCGTGAGCTGGCCGCCGTACGCCGGCTGCTGGACCGCACGGTCGCCGGAGCGGGAGACCGCCTGACTGTCGTGGGCCCCTCCGGCTCCGGCAAGACGGCACTGGCCGACGCCGCGGCCGAGCTCGCCCGCCGGCGCGGACTGCCTGTGAGCCGGTCACCCGAGGCCGGTGGTGCGGGCCCTCGGCTGGTGATCCTCGACGGCCTCGGCCCGGCCGGCGGTTCGGAGCGTGTCGACCAGCTGGTTCTTGGTGGCGCCGCCGTGCTGGTCACCGCCGGCACGGCCGGGACAGCCGGCCGGCATCTCCACCTCACCCCGCTGCCCGAGGCCGAGCTGGCGGCCCTGCTGCCCGAACAATCGCCCGAGACGGTCCACGCGGTGTGGTTGCTCACCGCGGGATGGCCCGGTCCGGCCCTCGACCTCGCGGCGGGCCTACCGCCCGGCTCGGGCGAGGACGCGGTGGTGCGGATCGTCCTAGCGGCCCCGTCCCGAGGTGAGTTCCTCGCCGTCGACACGGCCCTGATCCGGCTGCTGGAGGACGCCGCGTCGCGGGTGCTCCCGCCGGCCGTCCGGGCCCGGGTGCTGGCGCGGCTGGCCGGGGAGTTGCTGGGCGACCCGTCGGCGGCGGCGCGGCGACGGGAGCTGGCCGACGAGGCGGTGCGGCTGGCCCGATCCGCCGGCGACTCACGGACCCTGGCCGAGGTGCTGGACGGGCGGCTGCACGCGTTGTGGGACCCGGCGGCGGCCCATGAACGGCTGGCCACCGCGTCCGAGATAGTCGGCCTGTCCCGGCGGGCGGGCGACGCGGGTCTCGAGCGCCGGGGCCTGTTCTGGCGATTCGTCGCCCTGGTCGAGCTGGCCGACCTCGACGCGGCGGAAGCCGCGCTGGTGGCGTACGCGCGAGCCGGGGAGCGCGACGGTGATCCGGAGGCAATGGCTGTCGCGCTGTCCCGGCAGGCGGTGCTGGCGCTGATCCGTGGCCGCCTCGATCTCGCCGAGACGCTCACCGCCGAGGTGACCGTGGCCGGGCAGCGGGCCGGGCTGGCCGACACCGGCCGGTTGACCGCCTCGCTGCGGGGCCGTTTGGCGTTGCTCCGGGGCGAGGCGGCGGGCCAGGTAGAGCCATTGTGGGCGCTCGCGCGGCGACTGCCCGGACACTTCTTCGAGGTGACAGCGGCTCGGGCGCTGGCCGAGTCCGGGCAGGTCACCGAGGCGCTGCTCGAGGTCGAACGGCTGGTGCCGGCGGTGCTGGCCGGGGCCGGTCCCCGCTGGATCGGCGCCGTGGCCGACCTCGCGCTGGTCGCGTCGCTCGGCGGTACCCCCGCCGCCACCCAGGCCCTCTACGACGCGCTGCTGCCCTATGCCGGTCGCCTCGTGATCTGGGGCGGGGCGAACACCGTCACCGGGCCGGTCGACGACTATCTCGGCCGGCTCGCCGCCCGGCTCGGCCGTCCCGCGCAGGCCCGGGCACATCTCGACAAGGCGATCGAGCTGGAGGCGCGGCTCGGGGCGCTGCCGTGGCTGGCGGCCACCCGCGCGGCCCGCGCCGGCCTGGAGCCGGCGGCGCCCGTCACCGGCGCGTGGCGCCTGGTGCGCGACGACGGCGACTGGGTCCTCGAGGCGGGCCGGGAGCACGCCCGCCTCCGTGATGTGCGCGGACTGCACTATCTGCGGACGCTGCTGGCCGCCCCGGGACGGGAGATCGCCGCCCTGGACCTCGTGGCCGGGGGCGCCGGACTCGCGCTGACCCCGCCCGAGCCGGTGCTCGACACCGCGGCCAGGGCCGCGTACCGCAAGCGGCTCGACGAGCTGGCCGGCCGGCTGGAGGACGCCGACCGCGCCGGCGACGTGGACCGGGCGACCAGGCTCGTCGCCGAACGGCAGGCCCTGGTGGACGAGCTGCGGCGGGCCGCGGGACTCGGCGGCCGCACCCGCCGGCACAACGCCGAGGCGGAGCGCGCGCGGGTCAACGCGACACGCGCGCTTCGGACGGTGCTGACCCGGCTCGAGCCGCTGGTCCCGATCGCCGCCGCCCACCTGCGGGCGTCGGTACGGACCGGCAGCTTCTTCCGGTACGAGCCGGCCACCGGTGGGCCGGCCCGCTGGCAATTGTGACCCCGGCCACGAACAGAATGTTCCCGGCCCGGTTACGCCGTAGGGGCATGACATCTCCCCTCGTTCTCCTGCACGGGCTGAGCTTCGACCGGCGGCACTGGGAGCCGCTGCGCCGGGAGCTGGCTGCCCTGGATCCCGACCGCCAGGTTCTCGCCCTCGACCTGCCGGGCCACGGCGCCGCCGAGCGCCGGGCGTCGTACCGGCCCGAGGAGGTCGCCGAGGTGCTGCACGGCCAGATCGAGGCGGCGGCTCTGCCCGGGCCGCCCACCGTCGTGGGCCACTCGGTCGGTGGAGTGATCGCCACCGTCTACGCCGCCCGCTACCCGGTCCGCGACGTCGTCAACCTTGATCAGATCCTGCTGCCCGGCCCCTTCGGGGGCATCGTGCGCGCGGCGGAACCGGAGCTCCGGGGCCCGGGCTGGCGCGCGGTGTGGGAGCGGATGCTGGCCGGAATGGGCATCGACAAACTCCACGGAGAGGCCCGGCGCCTCGCCGAGACCGCCACCGATCCGCGGCCCGACCTCCTACTGGGTTACTGGGCCGAAATCCTGCAGGGCGCGGACCAGCAGATCCGGGCCGACCGGGAGGCTGATCTGCGGGCGATCGCCGAGCGTGGCATCGGCTATCGCTGGGTCACCGCCGCCGAGCCGCCGGCTCCCTATGTCGAATGGTTGCGCGCGGCGCTGCCGGCGGTCGCCGTCACGGTGCTACCGGGTGGCCACCTTCCGCATCTGGAGCATCCGGCCGAGCTGGCGCGGCTGCTGTCGGCCGGCTCAGTGGCCAACCTGGTCGCGTAGCGCCCGCAGGGCATAGTGCAAGCGGGAGCGGACCGTGCCGATCGGTATGCCGAGGCGCTCGGCCACCTCCCGCGGTGCCCGGTTCTCCACGGCAAGGGCGAGCAGCACGTCGCGGTGAGCCTGGCTCAGCCCGGCCACGGCCTCGCGCAGCGTCACGTTGGCGATGGCCGCGGCCGCCGTCCGGTCCTCGAGCGCGACCGGCTCGGCCGTCGCCGCCACCTCGACCGGCCGGGCCTGCCGCCGGCGGGACGCGTCAATGGCCACGTGGCGGGCGACCGTGTGCAGCCATCGTCGACCGGCCTGTTCGCCGGCCGGGACAGCGTTGAGGTGGCGCCAGGCGCGCAGCATCGTCTCCTGGACCAGATCTTCGGCGTCGCCGTCGTGGGTGATCGCCGCGGCGAGATCGGTCAGCGGCTCGCAGTGCTGGTACACCAGCTCGCGCATCCGGGCTTCGGTGTCGGTCGAGTTCTCCGGACGGGACATCCACCCAACTTAGAAAAGGCGCAGTGACAAATTTGTGATGCCCGAGTGACATCGGTCTCGCGGCTTGAAACGTGGTGCGGCATCGGGAAGGGGATCTTTCACGGTTTCCTCCGAACGAGGGCACCGGCTCCGTCTCCTGTGGACGTACGGGCGAAGTCGCCGCTCACGGCGTATCTGTCGAATGACTTAAAGGATCTGTGCCGCTGGCCACGCCCGCGTGGAGCTCACGTGCCGGGATCGGCCCACCGCTGGTCGAGCAGCGGTGAGCCGATCGGCCGAGCGGCCGCTCGGCCGCACGCCAGGCGGAGGCGAATGACTGATTCGGCCGGCGGGCCGAGAGCCGATGGTGGATGTCGGCAGCGCGCTTCGATCCAGGACGCGCCGATACCAGCTTCGAGGGAGTGATCATGAAGCCAACCATCGTCCTTGTCCACGGCGCCTTCGCCGAGTCGGCCAGCTGGAACGGTGTCATCAGCCGGCTGCGGGCGGCCGGGCACCACACCATCGCGCCGGGCAACCCGCTGCGGAGCTTGTCAGGCGATGCCGCCTCGGTGTCCGACCTGCTGGCCACCATCGACGGCCCGGTCGTGCTGGTCGGGCATTCGTACGGCGGGGCCGTGGTGTCGAACGCCGCGGTCGGCGCCGACAACGTGAAGGCCCTGGTCTACGTGGCCGCACTCGCCCCCGACAAGGGCGAGACGACGCCCGACCTGCTCACCAAGTTTCCCGGCGCCACGCTCGGCGAGCACCTGTACGAGGTTCCGCGCAGCGACGGCACGGCCGATGTCTACGTGGACCCCGACTGTTACCACGACCATTTCGCCGCTGACCTCCCGGCCGAGCAGGCCACGCTCGATGCGGCGACGCAGCGGCCGTTCAACAGCGTGGCGCTCAACGAGGCGTCCGGCGAGCCGGCGTGGAAGACCATTCCGTCCTGGTTCATCTCGCCGGAGCTCGACCGCGCCATCCCGCTGGAGACCTTCCGTTTCATGGCCGAGCGGGCCAACGCCCAGGAGTCGGTGGAGATCGCCGGCGCCTCGCACGCCCTGCCGGTGTCACAGCCGCAGGCCGTGGCCGATTTCATCCTCCGGGCCGCGGCCGCGGTCTGAGTTCTCTCTCCATCTCTGAAAGGACCACTCTCATGAAGCTTCGTTTCTCGAAGAAGACGGCCGTCACCGCGAGCGTCGCGATCGCGGCGCTTGTCGCCGGATCGGCCGGCGCGGCGTCGGCGTCGGGGTCGGGACATGCGTGGAAGAAGCCGACGGTCGTGCTGGTGCACGGGGCGTTCGCCGACTCGTCGAGCTGGAACGGTGTGGTCGCCGACCTGCTGCACGACGGTTATCCGGTGGTGGCGGCCGCGAACCCGCTGCGAGGGCTGCACTCGGACGCCCAGTACCTGCGTACCGTACTCGCCAGCGTCAAGGGGCCGATCGTCCTGGCCGGCCATTCGTACGGCGGGTCGGTGATGAGCGAGGCCGCCGACGGTGACAAGGACGTCAAGGCGCTGGTCTACATCGCCAGTTTCGCGCCGGAGAAGGGCGAAAGCACCTCGGATCTGGCGGCGAAGTTCCCGGGCGGGCAGCTCGGCGAGGCGCTGAACGAGGTGCCGGTGACGGTGCCGGGCGCCGGGCCGGGCACGGACCTCTACATCAAGCAGGACCAGTTCCGGCGGGTGTTCGCGGCCGATGTGCCGCGTGGTCAGGCGGCGCTGATGGCGGCGACGCAGCGGCCGATCACGAGTGCGGCGCTGGATGAGAAGGCCACCCGGACGGCGTGGAAGTCGATCCGGTCCTGGTTCATGATCACGAAGCAGGATCTGGCCATCCCGGCCGACTCGATGCGGTTCATGGCCAAGCGGGCCAAGTCGCGCACGGTCGAGATCAACGCCTCGCACGCGGTCACCGTCTCCGAGCCGGACGCGGTGGCCCGGCTGATCACCGAAGCCGCCCGCGCGACCACGCGCTGAGCGGAAGGACGGTTGCCCGGTCGGCCCTGCCGCGCACAGCGAGGCCGGCCGGGCGGGCTCCGGCCCGCATAGCTCATGTTCTTTATGTTCAAATCCTTCTCGTCCGGTCTTGTGTGAGATATTTGCTGGCTGCGGCGATTGACTCTCACTCAGGGCAGCATTGATATCCCGGCGGGTACGTGCGTCAGATCCGGACATCGGTGTCGTCCAGTTATCGATAGATCACCTTTAGGTGTAGTCTTCCAGAAAGCACGATCGGTCGCTCTATCGACAATGGATGATTCGTTCAGTGATGACTTTCAGTTACACCGCAGTCACATGGAATGCCGGCAAGCGTTGTTCGCGCGCATGATCAGGAAGTCTTCGAGGGGCCTGGGCATGTTTTCGGTCGAAGGGCTCTGGTGCACGTGGGGGGTGAGCTCGTGCCTTTGACCAATGGTGACGACAATTCTTTCTCTTTCGGCGTGCTTGGGCCGGTGCGGGTGTGGCGGGGCGGGGTTGAGGTTGATCTGGGTGCGCGGCAGCAGCGTTTGATTTTGGCGTTGTTGCTGGCTGGTGCGGGTCAGCCGGTGGGGTTGAGTGAGA
>NZ_JBICTW010000033.1:0-36266 GCF_043197815.1 Actinoplanes sp. NPDC048988
CCGGGAGCCGGGAGCCGGGAGCCGGGAGCCGGGAGCCGGGAGCCGGGAGCCGGGAGCCGGGAGCCGGGAGCCGGGAGCCGGGAGCCGGGAGCCGGAAGCCGGAAGCCGGGAGTGGGGAGTGGGCAGCGGCCAAGCAGGCAGTGGCCAAGCAGGCAGCAGGCAGCGGGCAGCGGGCAGCGGTCCGAGCGGGCAGCGGGCAGCGGCCAAGAAGGCAGCGGGCAGCGGTCAAAGCGGGCGGCAGGCGGTGGGCGGCGGCCAAGCAGGCAGCGGGCAGCGGGAGTGGGCTTCGGGTGGCGAGGCTGAAGCCGGCGAGCCGGTTCGGACGCGCCGGCGGGCTGCTGGTGGTGGGGTGTGGGCCCGCCGGCGGGGTTCGGGATCTGGGTTACGCGGTGGGGAAGGGTGCCCGGTCCTGCTTGCAGACCGTTCCCTTCGGGGGCAGGGCGCCTCCGATCAGGTAGCGCGTGTACCAAGCCGTCACGCAGGTGCTGAAGCTGCTGGTGTGGCCGAAACCGGTCATTGTGAGCAGGCGGGCGTTGCCCAGCTCGCGTTCCATGCGCTGGGCGAAGGCGTAGCGGGTCGCCGGGTCGTACGTCGGGTTGACCAGCAGGACCGTCGATGACGTCTTCCGGTTCCACGGGCCGTTGTAGCGCTCGTTCGTCAGCGGCCAGTTCGCGCAGCCGACCTCGCCGAACGCCTCCGCGCGGCCGAATGTCGGGTGGGCCGCCTCGAAGACCTTGGCGAAGCCCGGGTAGCGGGCCGGGTTGCGCGGCAGCGGCGCGTCAGCGCAGTTCACCGCGTAGAAGGCGTCGTTTCCGCTGTACGAGTAGGCGTCCGGCAGGCCGCCGCGGGCCGGCGGGGCAGTGATCTCGGCGGGCGGACGGCGAAGGGTCGACGGCGCTCCGGTGATCGTGTCGTAGGCGAGGCGCAGGATCTCCGCCGTCTCCGGGAACGAGGCTACGTCGTACATGCTGGAAGAGATGTATCCGGTGAAGTCGTCGATCGTGAGTTCCCCGTACCCCGGAAGCGTCAGCGGGCCCTGCCGGAACCGGACCCTGACCTTCTCGTATTTCGCCCGGGCGTTCCCCGACAGCGCGCAGGCCGGGCCCGCCGCGTCGCACGCGCGCAGGAAGCCGTCGAGGGCGATCTCGAAGCCGCCGGCGCGGTCGAACTTGTTGGCCAGGCGGTGGTTCGTGCGCTGGTCGGGGTCGACGTTGCCGTCCAGCACGACCGCGCGGACCTTGCCCGGGAACAGGTTGACGTAGGTGGCGCCGAGGTGTGTCCCGTACGAGTAACCGATGTAGTTCAGCTTGGCGTCGCCGACCGCCTGCCGCAGCAGGTCCAGGTCCTTGGCCACGTTCAGCGTGCTCATGTGGGTGAGCAGCGGGCCGGCGTCGCGTTTGCAGGCTTCCGTGTACGTGTAGTTGGCGCGCAGCGTGCTCGCGATGTCTTCCCTGGTCAGCGGCACCAGTTTCATCCGCGCCAGCAGCGCCTCGGCCTCGGCGTCGGTGGCGAAGCACTGGAGCGGGTCGCTGGCCCCGATGCCGCGCGGGTCGAAGCCGACGATGTCGAATCGGGCCAGCACGTCGGCCGAGACGAGCTGGCCGGCGATGGTGACCATGCCGCGGCCGGCGCCGCCGGGGCCGCCCGGGTTCACGAAGATGGTGCCGATGCGGTGGGCCGGATCACCGGCCGGGCGGCGGGCCAGCGCGATCGTGGTGGTGGCGCCGCCGGGCCGGTCGTGGTCGAGCGGCACTTCCTTGGTGGCGCACTGGTAGCCGGCGAGTCCTTCCTCGGCGCAGGCGGTCCAGGCGAGCGCGGGAGCGGCCTGCGCGGCCTGCGGCACGGCGATGAAGGCGGACATGACGGCGAGCACGGTGGCGATCTTGAGTTTGGTCATCGTTCCTCCCCGGGGCATCGTTCCATGGCATCGACCTTGATCGCTGTCCCTGAGTGGGCGTGACGCCCGTCTCGCGTACGCATCAGCGCCGGTCCGTGCGGGTACAAGCAATCCCGTACCGGTCAAGATCAAGATCTGAGAAACCCTGGAGGTACGTCATGAGCGACGCCGCCGAGAAGCGCGAAGAACTCGAGGAACTCGCCAAGGAGCGGGTCGAGGAGCTGCCGGGTGAGACCGCGCTCGGCCACCGTGACCCGGAAGCGGGCGGCGAGGGTGACCCGCAGGACTACGAGGGCAACCGCGACGTGAAGCTCCCCTGACGGTTGCCTCAAGTCTGCCGGGGGGCCGACCGATGGATGCGGCATGGTTCTCCGGCACACAGGCCACGCGTCGCCCGCCCTGTCGGCCCGTCTCCTCGACGGTCACGCACAGGGCGGCGGCGTGCTGGACCGGCTCACCCGGCTCGCGTCGCGCCTGCTGAACGTCCCCGTCGCCGCGGTGTCGCTGCTCGGCGACGACCGTCAGGTGTTCCTCAGCACGGCCGGAGAGCCGTCCGCGCTCGCCTACTCGCCCTGCCGGCACGTGGTCGAGACGGACGGGCCCCTGATCATCGGGGACATCCGGGCCGACGGCCGCGTCCGCGACCGGGCCGAACTGACCGCGCTCGGCGTCGCCGCCTACGCCGGCTTCCCGCTGCGCTCCCCCCGCGGCGAAACCCTCGGCTCGTTCTGCGTCGTCGACGTCGAGCCGCGGGAATGGACCGCCGAACAGCTGTCCACCCTCGATGATCTCGCCGCGGCCGCCGAGTCGGAGCTGGCCGCCCGCCTGGCCGAGACCGAGATCCGTACCCGCGCCGCCCGGGCCCAGGCCCAGCTCGACACCGCCAAAGCGGTGACCGTGAACGGCATCGAGGCCCGCTTCCGCTCGATGTTCGAGTCGTCACCGATCGGCGTGGCCCTGGTCGGGCTCGACGGCTCGTTCCTGCGCGTGAACGCCGCCATCGCCACCATCACCGGGTACAGCCTGGACGAGCTGCTCGCCGGCAACTTCCAGTCGCTCACCCACCCGGCCGACCTCGAGGCCAGCCTCGACATGGTCACCCGCATGGTCGCCGGCGAGGCGCACACCATGCGGCTGCACAAGCGGTACATGCGCCGTGACGGCACCCCCGTCTGGTGCATGGTCTCGGTGGTGCTGCTGCGCGACGACGAGAACCGCCCGCTGCACTTCCTCATGCAGATGGTCGACATCGACGTGGAGCGCCGCAGCCAGGACCAGGCCGAGGCGCTGGCCGCCCGCGAAACCTACCGGCTGCGCACCACCATCAGCATCCAGCGCGAGGTGGCGGCGGCCGCCTCCGACCTCAACGAGGCCCTGCGGCTGATCGCCGAGCGGACCCTGACCGCCATCCCGGCCGACGGCGCCGCGGTCGGCCTGATCGACGGCCCGGTGCTGCGCGCCGCGGCCAAGGCCGGCTCGCTGGCCAACCGGGAGATGTTCGAGGTGCCGACCGGCGGCTCGATGTCCGGGCTGGCCGTACGCACCCGCACCACCCTGCGCTGCGACGACACCGCCGACGACCCGCGGATCGAGCCCACCATGTGTGAGGCGCTCGGCATCCGCTCGCTGATCATCGCGCCCCTGCTGGTCGACGGGGAGCCGGTCGGCGTCCTCACGGTCTCCAGCGGCCGGGCCGGCGCGTTCGACGAGGCCGACGAGCAGCAGCTCACCCTGCTGGCCGACGCGCTGTCGGGCGCCCTGCGCCACGCCGAGGAGGCCGAGCACCGGGCCCGCCTGCTCCGCCAGGCCAACGACGCGGTGGCCGCGCTGCAGGACAGCGAGGCCCGGTTCCGCTCGGCGTTCGACAACAGCCCGCTCGGCATGGCGCTGACCAGCCTGCGGCCGGACAACCTCGGCATCGTGCTGCAGGCGAACGCGGCCATGGCCGCCATCACCGGCTTCCCCATCGCCGATCTGGTGGGCGAGTCCGTCCACAAGTTCCACCACCCGTACGACCACGTCGAGACCGACGGTCACCTGGCCGCCCTGTGCGCCGGCGACGTGGACACGGCGATCGTCTCCAAGCGTTACCGGCACGCCGACGGCCACCTCGTCTGGGTGCAGATCCACGGCGCGGTCGTACGGGACGAGAACGGCAAGCCGCACTACCTCGTCACCCAGGTGCAGGACGTGACGGCGCGCCGTGAGATCGACGAACAGCTCCGCCAGCGCGCCCAGCTGCTCGACCTCACCCAGGACGCGGTGATCCTGCGCGACCTGGGCGGGCGGGTCCTCTACTGGAACCCGGCGGCCGAGCGCGTCTACGGCTGGCCGGCCGACCTGGTCATCGGCCACGACCTGGACAACCTGCTCGGCACGGAGTTCATCGGCGACGACCGCCGTTCGGTCACCGACGCCCTGCTGAGCGACGGCCTGTGGGCCGGCGAGATCGACCACCTGCGGGCCGACGGCCGCCACGTGCGGGTGCTGTCCCGCAAGGCCGTCCAGTGCGACTCCGAGGGCAACCCGTTCGCCATCCTCTCCATCAACACGGACGTCACGGCCAGCCGCGAGGCCGAGCAGGCCCGCGACGCCGCGATCGCCGACCTGAACGTGCGCAACCGGGAGCTGGAGGAGGCCAACCAGCTCAAGCAGGACCTGATCGGCATGCTGGGCCACGAGATCGGCAACCCGCTGTGCTCGATTCTCGGCTACACCGAGACGATCGCGGACACGTGGGACGTCCTGCCGGCCGAGCGCCAGCGGGCGATGCTGAACGCGATCGACCGCAACGCCCAGCTGCTCAACGGCATCGTCCGCGAGGTTCTGGCCATGGTCACCCTGGACGCGGGCAAACTGACGGCAAGCCCGGAGACGATTGCCGTACGGCCGCATCTCGAGGCCGTCGTCGCCTCGGCCGACCCGGGCGTACGCGCCCTGGACCGTTTCGGTTCGTCGAGCCGCGTCCAGGCCCGCATCGACTGCCCGGAAACCCTGACGGCGTCGGTCCAGCCCGGTCACCTCGACCAGATGCTGACCAACCTGATCTCCAACGCGGCCAAGTACGGGGGAGGGGCCACCGCCCTGACCGCCTCGGCCACGCCCACCGAGATCCGGGTCGTCGTCCGCGACGAGGGCCCGGGCGTTCCGGCCGAACTCCAGCCGAACCTGTTCACCCGCTTCGCCCGCGCCGAATGCACCGCCCGCACCGTCAAGGGCACCGGCCTGGGCCTGTACATCGTCCGCGAACTGGCCCGCGCCAACCACGGCGACCTGCACTACGAACCGGCCCCCGGCGGCGGCTCGATGTTCGTCATCACCTTGCCGCGCGCAGATTGAGCACGACAAGCCACGACCACCCGGCGACGATGGTGAGCCGCTGCCAGACCCCACCGCTGTTCGTGACCGCCCCGGTGGTCACGAACAGCACCGGCACGGCAACCCCGACCACCCGGCAGTACCACCGCCAGGCGGTGGTTGCCCGCCAGCACGCCGCGGTGAAACAGGCGGCACTCAAAGCCGAGAAGACGGCCACCGAAACGACATTGTGGATGACACCGTGCCAGCTGACCCGCTCCTGAGGCACCGGATCCGACACGAACACCCCGGCCGCGACCAGCCCGGCCCCGACCACGCGGACAAGGATCCCGGTCCAGCGCCCCACCACCCGCGACAGCGCGAACGACGATCCCGCCAGCAGCCCACCGGCCACCACGAAGTTGACGACCTGCACCCACCCGCCGGCCCCGATCGCCGCCTCACTCACCAGATCACGAGCCGGTTCATACCCCGGCTTGACCGCGTCGTTGGCAAGAAAGACCGCCACGAACAGACCCGCGCCCCAGGCCCCGCCCAAAAGCAGCACGCGCTCCCGCGACATGAGTCCACCCTAGACGCCCACCCGGACCCGCACACCAGCCTCCGCGAGCCGGACGGCGGAGGTTGGCCGCCGGCGACCCTCATGATCTGCGCCACCCGTCGGGCGCGCTCGTCGCACTCCTCGGAAGCATGCCGGCGATCGACGATCTGATTCTCTGCGGCCCATCGAGAGGGTGGCGGTCGACGGTCAGGAGGATGTTCACCGCGAGCCAGCCGATCGAAGGTCCAGAGGCCCGTGGCGACGGCGATGGGCCGATCATCCGATGTGGCCGACACCGGCCACAATCTCCGGGCGAATCGGCAAGAGTGGGAGGCCCGGGGGATGGCGGCGGACAAGGGGCTGGTCTGTACGGATCCGACCGTCATGGCCTGGGCGGACGGCGAGCGGGAACTCTGGCTGGCGCGGCGCGCGGCTCTCGAGCACGGGCGGGAGGAGGACGGGTGGGCGCGGGAGGCCAACAGCGCCGACCGGCTCTCCGACCTGCGCCCGATGCAGGTGTCCTGGCTGGTCGGGCGCGGGCCCGAGGCGGCGGCGCGGGCGCTGCTGGCCGGGCCGGCGGTGCTGCGGCACCGGCAGCGGGTGGACATCGGACGGGTTGCCGTCGCGCGGTTCGAACTGGACGCGCTGAAGCTCGTCCTGCGTGAGGCGGGGGAGAGCGCGGATCGTCTCGGTCTGCTTCTGCTGCCGTTTCGAGGGCCCGAGCCGGCGGCTCTGGTGGCGGGGTGGCTGCGGCATCTCGGGTCGGCTCGGTTGTGGGCGCGGCTCTGGCTGGGCCGGCATCCTTCGGCGGCCGCGCGGGCGCTGCTGCCGGCCGCGCTGGGCAAGCCGGGCCGGGCCCGGCAGAACGCCGAGGACGCGCTACGCCATCTCGTCGCGACGGGCCACGAACCGGCCGTTCGGGAAGCGGCGGCCGGCTACGGCGTCGCCGACCGGCTCGGCTCCGTCGCAGGCGTAGGAGGCGGAGCGGGCGTAGGAGGCGGAGCGGGCGTGGGAGGAGCAGCGGGCGTAGGAGGAGCAGCGGGCGCAGGAGGCGCCGCGGGCGGAAGCGCGAAGGGTGCTCCCGGAAAGACGGCCGTACGGACGGGGAAGCTGCCGGAGTGGGCGCGGCCGGAACGGCTGCCCGAGGTGCGGCGAACCGGCGGCGGGGTGCTGGCCGAGGACGAGGTCACCACGCTGATCGAGGCGCTCAGCCGGTCGCTGCTGGAGGATCCGCCGGAGCCCGCGCCCGGTGATCCCGCGCCCGGCGGCGGGCTGCCTCTGGTGGTCGAGTCGTCGGCGGCGGCCCAGCCTGAGGTGCGCCCGGTCGACCCGGCGGTCTTGGTGGGCTGTGACCGGGGGAGCCTGGCCGAGTTCGGGCGGGCCCTGCTCGATCAGTGGCTGACCGCTGACATGCCGGCGTCCGAGGCCTGGGTGGTTCTTGCGCAGGCTCATGTCGGGGATGACTCCACCATGGACCGCCTCGCGCCTCTCGTCCGGTCGTGGCCCGCCCGCAGCCGGTGGGCGCGGGCCATCGACGGGCTGGCCGTGCTGGCCACGGCCGGTACGGATGTCTCCCTGCGCCATCTGCTGGCGATCGAGGAGGGCATGTCCGGCGGGCCGACCAACGACCGCGCCCTCGTCTACCTCGCCCAGGCCGCCGCGCGCCGCGGGCTGTCGGTCACCCAGCTGGCGGATCGTCTCGCCGTCACGCATGGGCTCGAGCGCGGGATCGTCCTCGACTACGGGCCGCGCGAGTTCGCCGTGGCCGTCGACGATCACCTCACCCCGCATGTCGTGGGCGCCGACGGCCGCCGCCTCGCGCGCCCGCCCAAGCCGGGCGTCAAGGACACCAAGCCCGAGAGCTATCAGGATTTCGTACGGCTGAGGAAGGAGCTCCGCCTCACCGTCTCGGCGCAGACCGCTCGCCTGGAACGCGACATGCTCGCGCGCCGGCCCCGCCCGGCCGCCGAGGTGACGACGGCGCATCCGATCCTCGGTCCCCTCATGCGCCGGCTGCTCTGGGGCGAGACCGGCCGGCGCCTGCGGATCGCCGAGGACGGCAGTTTCGTCGACGTGCACGACACGACCGCGATCGTCGACGGGGACGCCCCGCTGCGTGTCGTGCATCCCGCGGACCTCGATCCGGCCGAACTCGCCGACTGGCGGCAGATCTTCGCCGACTACCAGATCCTGCAACCGTTTCCGCAGGTGAACCGTCCGTTCGTGGCGCTGACCGAGGCGCAGCGGGCGGCCACCAGCCTGCCCGGTTTCGGGCCGGTGGCCACCGATCGGGTGGCCGGTCTGCTGAACCGGGGCTGGCTCGGCAACGGCTTCCACGCCGGCAACCCGCGGAACACGCACACGCAATTCGGGCACGCTCTTCCGGACGGGATGACGCTGCTGATCGAGGTCGACCCGGGCGTCACCACCTCGGCCGTCACCACCGTCGCCGAGCAGCGGATCACCGAGATCTGGGTCGACGACGCCGAGTTCGACCACTGGCAGGTGGCGCGCCGCACCCCGATGGGCGCCTGCGACGCGGCCGCCCTCTCCGAACTGCTGACCGGACTGGACGCAACCCTTCGGTTGCTACCAGGAGGCGGAAGATGGCATTCCCCGATCGCATCGAGCGCACCCTCGAGCTGGCCCAGCCGCCGGAGCGGGTCTGGGCCGCGCTGACCACCGCCGACGGCCTCGGCACCTGGTTCGGCAACAGCGCCGAGGTCGACCTGCGCTTGGTCGCGTACCTCGATGGCCGACTCTGACCGGGAGGCGGTCGCGCAGGAGGTCTTCGCCGCCCTGGCCGACCCCTCCCGCCGCGAGATCCTGGCGGCGCTGGCCGCGGGCGGGCCGGCCACCGCGACCGACCTGGCCGCCCGCCTGCCGATCACCCGTCACGCCATCGCGAAACACCTGACCCTGCTGGCCGAGGCGGAACTCGTGATCGCCGAGCCGGGGGAGCGCCGCCGCGTGCGCTACCGCGTCCGTTCCGCGCCGATGAAGGTGGCCCAGCAGTTCCTGGCCGCCCTTGCCCGCGACTGGGACGGCCCCCTGGCCGCCCTGAAGGAGACGCCGACCTGATCAGACCGGAGAGGGGCTCACCTGAACGACAGCGCGGAGGCCACCCGGCGTACGAACGGCTGCATGCCGGTGAGCTCCAGCCGGGCCCCGCGCCCGGCCGCCGCCCGCCGCAGCGTGACCAGGGTGCCGATGCCGGCCGCGTCCACCAGAGGCACCTGGGACAGGTCCAGCGTGAGGACGGCGCCCGCCGGCGTGCGGGCCAGCAGCGGCTGGACGCCGGCGCGGAGCCGGGCCGTGTTGTCCCGGTCGATCTCGCCGATCACCCGTACCCGGCCGCCCAGCTCCGGGATCACCCGGAGCTGCCCGGGCTCCTCGTCCTCGCCCGGCCACGGCGGCACCGCGTCGGTCAGCAGCGCCTCGCGTAGCCAGCTCAGCGCCCGGCTCAGCAGCCGCGACACGTGCATCTGGGAGATGCCCAGCTCGTCGCCGATCTCCTGCTGGGTGTGGTTGCCCTGGAAGCGCATGGTCAAGATGCGCCGCTCACGCTGCGGCAGCCGGTCGAGCAGGTCGGCCAGGCTGACCCGGTCGGGCACCAGGTCCATGTTGTGGTCGTCCGACCCGAACAGGTCACCCAGCTCGCCCGTGCCGTCGTGGGTCGGCTGGCTGAGCGAGAGCGCGCGGTATCCGGCCCCGCTGACCAGGGCGGCCCGCACGTCCTCGCGGCCGACGCCGCACCGGTCGGCCAGCTCGGCCTCGGTCGGGCCCCGGCCCAGCTCGCCGGTGAGGTCCTGCCTGGCCCGGCCGACGGCCAGCGCGAGCTCCTGGAGCCGGCGCGGCACGTGCACGTTCCAGCCGGTGTCGCGGAAGTGGCGCTTGATCTCGCCGGTGATCACCGAGACGGCGTACGCGGTGAACGAGCCCCGCTCGGGGTCGTAGCGTTCCACCGCCTTGACCAGGCCGAGGCGGGCGACCTGGGTGATGTCGTCGGCCGGCTCGGAGCCGGAGCGGTAGCGGCGGGCGAGCCGGTCCGCCATCGGGAGCATCCGCTGGATCGTGGCGTCGCGCAGCCGGCGGGCGGCCCGCTCGTCGGGCGAGGCGTCGCGGTCGGCGGCATAGCTCTCGGCGACCTCGTCGAGGTCTTCCAGCGTGGCGTACGCGGACATGGCTGTACCTCCGGTGTTGTCCGCGGACACAGGGCGGAGAGTTGAACCAGCAGACGCCTTGGTGCCCGGGGGCGGGCCGCCTAAACATCAAGGGTTTCTTCCGGGTGATGCCGGGAAGCCTGGGCGCCATGCCAGTCGACCAGAACGCCCTCGCCTCCAGCCTGGAACAGCTGAGCGCGGCGGGCCTGTCCAGCGACCACCGCGCCCTGGAGGAGAACCTCGGCCGGGTGATGACCGCCGCCCGCGACATGATCCAGGTCGACGGGGTCGGCCTGATGCTGCTCGACGACACCGGCGCGTTGCGCCTGGCCGGCGCGACGATACCGGCCGGGATGGCGCTGGAGCGGGCCCAGCTGCGCCTCGACTGCGGGCCCGGCGTCGACTGTGTCCGCGGCAACGAGACCGTCACGGTCGGCGATCTGGCCGCGAGCGAGGACTATGCCGCGGTGTGGGCCGAACTCAAGGATGATGCGGCACCGGTGCGGGCGGTAGTGTCCGTCCCGGTGCTCGTCGCGGGCTACGTGGCCGGCACCTTGAACGCTCTCCGCTCGCAGCCGCGGGAGTGGGACGAGGAAAGCGTGCGCGCCGTCGTGGCGTACGCCGAACTCATCTCGGTCCTGCTTCGTCTCGGCGCCACCGCACACGAATGAGGAAGTTCGATGCCGAACATCGATCCGGAAGTCCTGGCGGGCAGTCTGCGCCGGCTCGAGAAGCTGGGCACGGGTGACGTTCCGGGCGCGGTGGCCGACGTCGTGCACGCGGCGGTCGACCTGTTCCAGGTGACCGGCAGCGGCCTGATGATCGCCGACGAGGAGAACAGCCTGCACTACGTCGCGGCCAGCAACGCCCCGAGCAAGATCATGGAGCAGGTGCAGAGTCACGCCGGCGAGGGTCCCTGCGTGTCGGCCTTCGTGCTCAACCGGGTCGTGCACACCGACAACCTGCACGAGGACGCGCGCTGGCCGCGCGTCCGCGGCCCGTTCGTCGAGCACGGTGTCGTGGCGGTGCTGGGCGCGCCGGTCCGGCTGGGCGGGGTGCCCGTCGGCACCCTCGACGTCTACCTCGACCGGCCGCACGACTGGGACGACACCGAGGCGGCGGCCCTGGAGCGCTACACCGACCTGCTCCAGGCCACGCTGAGCACGGCGCTGGCCGCGCAGCGGGCGGGCGAGCTCGCGGGCCAGTTGCAGTACGCGCTGGACTACCGCATCGTCATCGAGCGCGCCGTCGGCTACCTGATGGCCCGCCGCGAAACCGGCCCCGAGCAGGCCTTCGACCTGCTCCGCAGTACCGCCCGCAACCAGCGGCGCAAGGTGGCCGAGGTGGCCCGGCACCTGCTCGACACCGGGGAGCTGCCCGGCTGAGCGCGGCCGGTTGAGCGGCGCCGAGCGGGGTAGTCGGGAGGCATGGGTGAGGCTACGGTTTCCGATCTTCTGGTGGAGCGCCTGACGGCGTGGGGTGTCGAGCGGGTGTTCGGCTACTCCGGCGACGGCATCGACGGCGTGCTGGGCGCCCTGCGGCGGGCCGGTAAGCCCGAATTCGTGCAGGCCCGCCACGAGGAGGCGGCGGCGTTCATGGCGGTCGCCCACGCCAAGTACACCGGTGGCGCCGGCGTCTGCCTGTCCACGCAGGGGCCGGGCGCGGTGCACCTGCTCAACGGGCTCTACGACGCGAAGCTCGACAGCCAGCCGGTCGTGGCGATCGTCGGGCAGCAGGCCGCCACGGTGCTCGGTAGTGCGTACCAGCAAGAAATTGATCTTCAGAGGCTCTTCGGCGACGTCTGCGCCCAGTTCGTGCAGACCGCCTTCACGGCCGAGCAGGTGCCGATGCTGATCGACCGGGCGTTCCGGGCGGCGCTGGCCACCCGCGGCCCCACCTGCGTCATCCTGCCCCACGACGTGCAGTCGGAGCCCGCGCCCGACCCCACCGAGCACGAACACGGCGTCCTGGTGACCAGCCCGGGCCTGCGCCCGGCGCGGCTGCTGCCGCGGGAGGAGGACCTTCGCGAGGCGGCCGAGCTGCTGAGCTCGGGGGAGCGCGTCGCGATTCTGGTCGGTCAGGGCGCGTACGGGGCGGCGGACGAGATCGCCGAACTGGCGGACCGGCTGGGCGCGGGCGTCACGGCGTCGCTGCTCGGCAAGCCCGTGCTGGACGAGGGGCTGCCGTTCCACACCGGCGTGATGGGCCACCTCGGCACCACGGCCAGCACCGAACTGATGCGCGCCTGCGACACCCTGCTGCTGATCGGCACGAACGATCCGTGGACCGAGTTCTATCCGGCGCCCGGCCAGGCCCGGGCCGTGCAGATCGACATCGACGGCCGTCGCCTCGGGGTGCGCTACCCGGTCGAGGTCCCGCTGCTGGGCGACGCCACCGCGACCCTGCGCGAGCTGCTGCCGCTGGTGGAACCGGCGGAAAACCGTGAATGGCGCGACCGGGTCGAAGGCTGGACCCGGCGCTGGCACGAGATCGCCGAATCCCGCGCCGCGGCGGCCGCCGAACCGCTGAACCCGCAGCACGTCGTCCGCTCCCTCTCCGGCCACCTGCCGTCCGGCGCCCGGGTCGCGGTCGACGTCGGCTCGGTCGTCTACTGGTACGCCCGCCACCTGCGCCTGCCGGCCGGCGTGCCCGCCCATCTGTCGAGCACCCTCGCCTCGATGGGCTGCGGCATCCCGTACGGCCTGGCGGCCAAGCTCGAAGCCCCCGGCCGGCCGGTCGTGGTCCTCTCCGGCGACGGCGGCTTCCAGATGCTCGGCCTGGCCGAACTGGCCACTGTGGCCGCCCGCTGGCGCGACTGGGCCGACCCGCGTTTCGTGGTGTGCGTGCTCGACAACGGCGACCTGGCCGAGGTCAGCTGGGAGCAGCGCGAGATGGAGGGCGAGCCCCGCTTCGCCGCCTCCCAGGACCTGCCCCGCGTCCCGTACGCCCGTTACGCCGAACTGCTGGGCCTGCGCGGCATCGAGGTCAGCACCCCCGAGGCCATGACGGCCGCCTGGCCGACGGCCCTCGCCGCCGATCGCCCCACCCTCATCCACGCGGTCGTCGACCCGGCGATCCCGCTGCTGCCGCCCCTGCAACCCCAAGAGAAAATTGACCAGATGTACGCCGCCCTGGCCGCCGAGAACACCGACCTGTCCCGCCGCGCGACCGCCCACCTGCGCCGGGAACGCGCCGACGAACAGTAGTGGCGGGCCGTTGGTACGGTCCCGTGCATGCTCGCCCCAGACGTCGCGCACCGGTATCTCGCGCTGGCCGACGACCGGCTGCCCGGCTTCGTCACCGGTCTGCACCTCGTCGGGTCGGCCGCGATCGGCGCCTGGCAGCCGGGCGTGAGCGACGTCGACGCCGTCATCCTGACCTCGCGCCCGGCGTCCACCGAGGACCTGGCCGTGATGGCCGCGATCCACACCGAGATGGGCGAGCCCCACTTCGACGGCGTCTACCTGTCACCGGAACTGGCGTCGACGTGGCCCGACGACCGCCGCGTGGCCCCGTTCGCGGTCGGCGGCGCCCTCGTCACCGACCGGCCGTGCGGCGAGCTCACGCCCGTCGTGTGGCTGATCCTGCGCAAGTACGGCGTCGCGGTCCGCGGCCCGGCCCCGGACGTCCGCGTCGACCACGGCAACCTGCGCCGCTACCTGCTCGACAACCTGGGCGGATACTGGCTGACCCAGGCCGCGCGGATCGCCGAGGCCTTGCCCGCGATCACCGACGAGCTCATCGACCCCGATGTCGTGACCTTTCA
The DNA here is from genome assembly GCF_043197815.1 of Actinoplanes sp. NPDC048988. NCBI lineage: Bacteria > Bacillati > Actinomycetota > Actinomycetes > Micromonosporales > Micromonosporaceae > Actinoplanes > Actinoplanes sp. NPDC048988. The sequence continues at coordinate 13,686 of NZ_JBICTW010000033.1, forward strand.
CGTGCTCGGCCCGGCCCGGCTGCACTACACCCTGGCCTACGGCGACATCATTTCGAAGTCCGCCGCCGGCGACTACCTGGCCAAGCTCTTTCCCGCGTACGCCGACCTGGCCGCCAGGGCGATCCGCCGGCGCGCGGGCGAGCCGGAGGTGTTCACCCGCGCCGACCTCGCCGCGGCCGGCCAGTCGGTCACCGCCGTCGTCGAGGACGCACAGCGCCGGTTCTGACCTCCGGTCACCCCTGACTGTTGAGGCCGTCCAGCATCAGGTTGAGGGTGAACGTGAAGCGGTCCGCGGTCGAGCCGGAGGTCAGCTCGGCCGCGTAACGCCTGGTGTTCGGGAAGGAATCGGGCAGGCCGGTCAGGCGGGCCATCAGCTCGTCGCGGCCGGCCACCCAGGCCTTGTCACCGTGGATCAGGGAGACCTCGAGGCTGTGCGCGGTGACGTACAGGTTCAGCGCGTCCACGGTCCAGGCCGCCGTCTGCGGCTCGGCGCCGCTAGCGAGCAGGATCGCGAACATCCCCTCGCCGACTCGCAGCGTGTCCGTGTTGGCCGGCGCGGACGCGAGAGCCGCCCGCGAGATGCCGGGGAAACGCTGATACTGCTCGCGCAGCTGGGTGCAGACGCTGATGATCTGCTCCCGCCAGGCGGCCGGGTCCGGCTCGGGCAGCTCGATCTCGGAGCACAGCCGGCCGATGAGCAGCTCGTCCAGGTCCTCCTTGTTGACCACGTGGGCGTAGAGCGACGACGGCCCGGTCTCCAGCGCGGTGGCCACCCGCCGCATCGTCAGCGCCTCGAAGCCCTCCCGGGCCACGATGTCGAACGCCGTGTCGAGGATGAGGTCGACGGTGATGGGCTTCTTCGTGCCGCGGGACGGTCCGCGGCGCGGGCCGGCGCCGGACGGGACCGCGCCGAACTGGTGCCGCGCCGCGCGCCGCTGCTCCGGAGTCGGTGACATAGCAGCATCCTAGCCGACCTGACGAACAGTGTTCTGTTTCACTAAGAACATCGTTCGTATTGACCCGAACACCGTTCTGATTCACTGTCATCGTATGCGCACATCACCGCGATCCTTGCGGGAGGCGTGGGTGGCCCTGGCCGGGCTGTCCGCGGTGTTCCTGTTCGAGATGCTCGACAACTCCATCCTCACCGTCGCCCTGCCCACGATCGGGCGCGACCTGCACGCGTCGGCGACCGGCCTGCAGTGGGTCACCGGCGCCTACGCGGTCGTGTTCGGCGGGCTGATGCTGGCCTTCGGCGCGGTCGCCGACCGCTACGGCCGGCGCCGCGTCATGCTGATCGGGCTCGCCCTGCTCGCCGCGTCCAGCCTGGCCACCGCCTTCGTCACCACGGCGGAAGAGCTGATTGCCGTACGGGTGGCGATGGGCGTCGCGGCAGCCATGACCACCCCCGGATCGGCCGCGCTGGCGTTCCGCCTGTTCGACGAGGACGGCCTGCGCGTCCGCGCCTTCAACGTCATCACCACGGTGGGCATCGTCGGGCTGGCCATCGGCCCGACGGCCGGCGGCTTCGCCCTCGCGATCGCCCCCTGGCAGGTGCTGCTGCTGGTGAACGTGCCGATCGCCGTGCTCGCCATGGCCGGCGTGTGGTCCGGCATCGCCCCGGACACGGCCGACGGCCTGAACCGCGACCCGGTCGACGTCGCCGGAGCGGTCCTGGGCACGGCCGCCATCGTGGCCGCGCTGGTCGCGCCCACGCTGTTCGTCGACTCGGGCGCCGGGTCGTGGGCGCCCTGGGCCGTCACGGCCGCGGCCGTCCTCGCGGCGGTGCTCTTCGTGCTCCGCGAGCGGTCGGCCCGGCACCCGATCGTCGACCTCAGGCTGGTCGCCCACCCGCTGGTCGCCAGCGGCCTCGCCTTCAAGGCCGCGACCGGGCTGGCCCTTGCCGGAGTCGGCTACCTCATCACGCTGCAGATGCAACTCGACTGGGGCTGGTCGCCCGGCCTGGCCTCACTCGGCATGCTCCCGCAGGTGATCGTCCTGGTCGCCGGCGGCGCGCTGCTCAGCCCTCTCGTCAAGCGCGTCGGCCTGGAACGGGCCGGATGGCTCAGCGCGGCCGCGGTCGTGGCCGGCCTCGCCGTCTACGCGCTGCTCGGCGACCTCGGCTACTTCTGGGTCGCGGTGGCGCTGGTGCTCATGGCGGCCGGCCTGCGCGTCGTCGGCGTCGTCGCCGGCACCAACGTGCTGCGCGGGCTGCCGGAGAGCCGCACCTCGATCGGTGTGGCCCTGACCGACACCGCCAGCCAGGTGAGCAGCGGCGCCGGCCTGGCCGCGGCCGGCACCATCGTGGCCGCGATGGTCACCGGCCCGCTCACCGCCACACCCTGGACCCCCGGCCAGACCGCCGAGTTCCACGGCGCCGTCACCGCGGCCGGCCTCACCCTCACCGTGGCCGCCGCGGTCCTGGTCGGCTGGGGAATCTTCAGAGGCGCCGGTGGCCGTGGTAGCGCGTCACCGAGCCGTCCGGCGCCGGCACACACCGGTAGTGCTTGAGGAAGTCCCAGAGCAGCGGGCACTCCTCGGCCATGGTGTTGTGCGAGCGGTAGAGGTTCTTCGTCAGCTTGACGACCGGGATGCCGCGCCGCTTCCCGACCCACGTCTGGAAGCGCCGGCGATAACCGCTACGGCCTTCCTGAACGACGTCGGCCAGGGTCAGTTGGTTGACCCGCAGGTGGTACCGGGCCCAGCTGTCCAGCTGGTTGTCGAGGCTGTCCCACAGCGTTCCCTCGAGGAAGGCCAGGTCGCCGTACCCGTAGATCTGGTAGGTGGGGATCGGGCGGTTGCTCGCGGGATGGGAGACGCCGTCGAGGGTGACGTTCCCGGCCGCGTCCGGGGCAGCGGTGAACGAGGTGGAGGCGACGGCGGCGAAGTACTCCGGGAACGCGATGGCCAGGTTCTGGGTGACCGAGCTGCCCGCTGACTGGCCGGTCGAGTAGAACCGGGTGGGGTCGACGTCGTACCGGGCGATGACGGTCTCCCGCAGCTGACGGAAGAACTGCAGCGAGTCGCGGTGGCTGACCGATACCGAGTTGACGCCGTACTGCTCGCCGACGACGACCAGGACGAAGCCCTCGCGCTGGGCGACCTTCCACCACTGGGTGGCGTCGAGGAACACTTTGTCGGTCTGGCTGTTGCCGGGCCAGACGAACAGGACCGGCGCGTTCCGGCGGGCCGACCGGGGACGGTGGACCAGATACTCACGGACGTAGCCGTTCACGGTCATGGTGTGGGCCTCGATGCCCAGCCGGTCGTAGTCCGCGCGCTCGTAGAGCTGATTGCCGTACGCGAAGAAGTTCTCGTACCGGGTGTAGTACGTCAGGAAGGCCACGATCTGCCGGGTGCTCACGTGCCGTGCCGGACGACGGTCTTGGCGATCGGGCCGGCATGCGACGTCATCCAGCGCTCGCCGCTGTTGGCCTTCCGCCAATAGGCGAGACTCGGGCCGGCCGAGCGGCGGTCGGGATCGGCGTACAGCGTGGGCAGAACCGTTTCGTCGTACCGAATCAGGTCGAAGCCGGGCGGGAAGACGACCGGCGTGTAACCATCGGTCTCCCCACCGAACGTCCGCGGCGCGTACCCGTCGAGGAATTCCTTGCTCAGGCCGGACGATCCGACGTACGCCTGGGCGATGACCCGCAGAGGATGAGCGACGGCCCACGCCTCGAGCGCCGGGCCGCCGGCGCCGTATCCGACCAGGTAGTGCAGGCCGAAGATGGAGAAGTAACGGTTGCTCTGGAAGAAGGCCAGGGCGGCTTCGACGTACGCGGCCTCCTCCTCCGGCGTTCCCCAGCCGCCCGGGCCGGGTTCGAGAACGAACAGGCCCTCCTCCCGCTCGTCGGCGATCCGTCGCCACTCGCGAAGGACGGCGTCCGACTTCTTCGGAACGGCGATGACGGTGAAGTACGAGCGGATCGGGGTCTCGGGGGAGATGTAGATCCTCGCCGTTCGTGTACCGAACGACTTCGTCCACCAACCGGTCATCTCGCGGGGCAGCTTGTTGGCCCGGGAATAGTCGTAGTCCGGAAACGGGCGCCCGTCGAGGGAACGTACGGCTTCGGCCGCCGACGCTGGAGTGGGGGACAGCGTGGCGGCCAGGGCGAGGGCGGCGCTGCCGCCTAGGAGGGTGCGTCGGTCCATCGGGCGTCCTTCCGGGGTTCGAGGTGGTCGCGGGCCTTGCTGAAAGCGAGCCGGGCGTGCTCCTTGCCGCCGACCTGGGCGACCAGGGTGGCGCGGGGGATCTCCAGGGCGTACGGGAGACCGGGTGGCAGTGCGCCGAGGATGCCGGGGATGTCGATGCCGCCCTCGCCGGGGAACAGGCGCTCGAAGCGGGCGGTGTGGATCAGGCCCTGGTTGGTCGGCGGCACGGCCGGGGGCGCGTCGCAGACGTGCACGAAGTGGAACCACTCGGCCGGCAGCTGCCGCAGGTCGGCCACGCTCGACCCGGAACGGGCGAAGTGCAGCAGGTCGACGAGGATGCCGGCGTTGGGCTGGGCGGCGCCGCGCAGAACCCGTACGGCCGAATCGAGGTCGGGGGTTTCCGTCCACGAGGGAAACTCGAGGTCGACAGTGAGCCCGAGCGGACGGGCCATCTCGCACAGCAGCGCGAAGCGGTCCGTCTTGCGCGCCCGGTCCGGGTCGGGCAGCTGGCAGATGACGTGCCGCGCGCCCAGCTCGGCGCCCGCCTCCAGGAAACGCTGGAAGTCGGCCGGATTCTCGCCGGGGCCGATCCGGGCCAGCTCGATGTCGAGCACCTCGATGCCGGTGGCGGCCAGCCGCACCTTCATGGTGCGCATGAGGGCGGGATCGGTGGCGAGCGGATAGTGCGGCTCCTGCGGGGTGACCCGGGTCAGGCGCAGGCCCACATAGCGGTAGCCGGCCTCGGCCGCCGCGTCGACCAGCTCGGGCGGCGACAGGCTGAGCGCGGTCAGATGGGCCAGCGAGAAATCGTGGCGCTGGTCCGGTTCCTTGCGTTCCCGGAGCTTGAGCAGCCGGCGCTCGCGGTGGGCGGCCATCCGGACGGGCGCGCCGGCCGGGCCGTAGCCGTCGTAGCCGCCGAGGCGCTGAACCACGGCGAAGAAGACCCGATGGCCGAGCATCTCGGTGGAGAAGTGCAGGTAGGCTCCGTGCTCGTCGCGGTCGTAGAGGATCGAGTGCGCGCGCAGCTCGGCCAGGAACCCGGGCTCCAGCTCGAAACGGGCGTCGAGGTCGGCGTAGTAGTTGCCGGGGATCCTCAGCACGTGCGCGCCCAGGGCCCGGGCGGCGGCGATCGCGTCGCCGGTGCGGAAGGCGACATGCTGCGGGTTCGGAATCACCGGGGCCCAATCGCCGCGGCGCATCGGCGCGGTGTGCAACGCGATCCGCACCCGGCGGGCCTCATCGGCGGCGGCCCGGCTCAGGATCGGCCCGAACGGGGCCGCGATCTCGGTGGTCCGCTCGGCGTGCAGGCCGAGCACGGCCCGGTAGAAGAGCGTGCACTCGTCGAAGTCGTCCACCGAGTCGGTGAGCGACAGATGGTCGATGCCGTCGATGCCGTTGCCGGCCGGGATGCCGACCGTCTCGAAGTCCTGGAGCCAGCCGTTGTCGCGTACCAGGAAAATCGAGGTGCCGTCCGGAGCTGCGATCGACGCGAGGTCGGCCTCCTCGGGCCGGCGCAGCCGGGGGAGCACCGGGGCCAGCAGCCGTTCGGCCCGTTCGGTCGCGCGGGCCGGATCGGCGGTTCCGACGGCCAGCGCGCACACCGTGGCGGTGCCCGGCGCGACGGTCCGCTGGGCGGCGAAGTTGAGCAGGATCCGCGCGGTGCCCTGCTGCCACAGCTCCACCGGCTTGGACCGGTGCCGGCCGGCGTGGACGAAGCCCAGGGCGGCGAGCGCGCCGGACACCTCCGGCCCGGAGATGTCGTCGACGGCCAGCTCGGTGAAGACGATCCCGGTCAGCTCGGGCGGCTCCCCGGCACCCTTGAGGTCGAGAACCGAGCGCATCCCGTTGATGGCGGCGTGCCGCGGATCGGCCTGCCGATAGACGTCGTTCGACACCTCGAGCGACAGGGGACCGTCGTACCCGGTGCCGTCGACGTGCCGGGCGAAGGCGGCGACGTCGAGCTCACCGAGCCCGGGCAGGAGCCGGTGGTGGCGGCTCTGCTCGACGACGTCCATGGTGGCCCACGGCGCGTCCGCGAGCTGCACGTGGAAGATCTTGTCGCCCGGGACGACCCGGACGCTGCGAGCCTCCGGGTCCTTGATCAGCACATGGAAGCTGTCCAGGCACAGCCCGAGCGCCGGATGGTCCGCCATGCGCACGATCCGCCAGGCGTGCGCGGCCGTGCTCACGAAACGTCCCCACGCCGGCGCCTCGTAGGCCAGCCGAAGCCCGCCGCGCGCGGCCACCTCGGCCAGCGCCCGCAGGTGCTCCGCGGCAAGTTCGTCGTCATCCACGGCATCGGCCGACATCGAGGAGCTGACGACCACGGTCCGCACGCCGATCTCCTCGAGCACGGCGAAGATCCGCTCGGCCCGCCTGAGGTTGGCACGAAGAACGTCCGGCGGCACCGCCTCGAAGTCGGCGAAGGCCTGGTAGGCGTCGACCGCGAGCCCTCGGCGCGCACACTCGTCCCGGATCCGCCGGGGCCCCCACGACGAGCTGACCAGGTCACTCTCGGCCAGCTCAACCCCATGGAACCGCGCCGCCGCGGCCGCCGCCAGCTTGTCCTCCAACGTCCCCGACAGACAGTGCGTGGCGATAGCCAGCCGCTTCCCGGAGGAACGTACTGGATAGTTCATTACCGGCCGACGGCTCATCCCATCGAGCGTCATCATGGCGTGACCCTAGCCCTGCTCCGCTGCGCGGTCCAGTCGGTCCGCACAGCGGTCCTTCTTATTCGCCGCCGGGATTGCTTGATGTCCTCGGCATCTCGTGAAGACGAAGCGCATTGTGCAGCTGCTGCGGGTCGTATCGATGCGCTCTGAACGCCAAGTCTTCGAGAAAATCCAGGTACGGTCCTTGCCGTAGTTGCCGCTCCGAGCGCACGAATGGCTCCATCACCATCCAGATCCGCCGAATTCGGAAGTTTATGGATGCCAGAATGAGCCGTTCCTCGACGGATCCGAAGGCGACGAGTATGCCCATCGAGTCGTAGAATGCGATGACTTGCAGCGTCGCCGACAGGAGCGGATCGGGTAAGCCCGAAACCCCGCCACTGGGGTCGGTCCGGGGCAGCTCAGCGAGCATGTATCTCTCATTTCGCTGGAATTCGGGCCTCCCGTAATCGCGGGTCAACAACTCGATTGCCACGGGCACGTGGTTTGCGCTTCGCATTGATCTGAGTTGCCTCCAGGAAATGATCGAGGATACGGCGAGCGCCGCCAGAGAGATGGCGACTGCGAGCCCGGCAAGTAAGTTCTGAGCCTCCATGCCCGCATGGTGATGCACGTTGGCAAGAGACGGAGCATCGGCCCGATACACCTGCTTGTCCAGGCGGGATAGACTGTCGTGATGTCTTGGAGTGGACTGACGCTCGCGCAGTGGATTCCCATCGTCATCTCCATATTCGCCCTCGCCACCTCCATCACGACCTTCGTGGCCAATTACCGCCTCACGCGACGAACGGCCGAGCGGGTCGGGCGCATCCACGAAGTCAGATTCCGGCGGCGCGGGGGCGCCGACGGAGGCGGGTGGAGTCTGATCGTCGCCAATGGCCCGTCGGCGCTCACCATCTCCGAGTTGCACCTGCAGGTCAGATTTCAGATGCCGAAAGAGAGTTTCTTCTCCTCGGTCCGGGTTCATGTCGACGTGCATCCTCGCGAATTCGCGCGTCTCGGAATCACCGGTCCGGAGATTCCTCACCGGATCGACTCGTTCGATCAGTGCGTGTGGCATCTACCCGGCACCGGCGGGCTTCCTGACCGAACCAACGTCGAGTTCCGATGGCTGGGCCGCACGGCCCAGGGGGACGCCTTCGCGTCTCCCCTCGGCCGCGCCGGGCACTTCGAGGGAGTTCATTGGTTCGGCCGGACTTACCACGTCGCCGTCGTCGATGACAGTCCGATATTGCAGGACGAAAGGTTCCGGATGGTGATGGACATGTTCGACCGCCAGAAATCTCAGCAGCTCTCGGTCGGGGACCCGGCAGCGTGACCTTCTCGCTCGGCCCACAGGCCCGTCTGTGCTCGGCCGCCGGATCGTCCGCCTGGATGCCGGGCAACAGCCGCCTCGAAGCCACCGCGTCGATGTCGCGGTCATGGGCTTCGGCGATCTCCGCTACGGTGACGGCTGCTGTACGTCCGGGTACCTGCTCGATCTGGAACAGCCGGCGTAAGGGTGTTCTGTCAGGGCCTCCCTCGGGAGTCCTCCGGGCGGTTACCTGAAAGGCATGGAACTTCAGCCCGTGCCGCCGACGGTGAAGACGACGGCATGTGGCAGCTCGTCGGCGCCTCGGGCGCGAACCCGGAGACCGGCAAGCTCGGCCACCTGCACCACGCCGTCGACGAGGACCGGACCCTGATCGGCGTGCTCGACCTGGCCCCGGGCGAAAGCATCGAACGGGACGAGCCCGGAAAGCCCTGGCGCCCGTCCCGTCACAGGCCCCGCTTGGCTACAGCAGGGTCGTCAGCGGGGTGTCCGGGCCGGCGGTGTCGAGACCGTGTTCGAGGTCCTCGCGTACGGCCTCGATGGTGTCGTCCTCGCCCAGCACCTCGGGGACGTCGTTGCTGAGCTCGAGCTGTTCGAGCATGTCGTACGCCTCGCCCAGGGTCGACGCGCCCGACGCGTACGCCCATCGCAGGGTGTTCAGGGTGCCGGCGGCCGGGGCGAACTCGTCATTCCACGGATCAGTCACACGGCGAATCTAGTAGTAGAAGGGCTGGACGGCCGCCGGGTCGGCCCGGACGACGTCGACGCGGGTGTCGGTGAGCAGGTCGGCGACGGCGGCGGCGGAGGCGCCGACGCCCGCCCAGTGAGGGTCGACGTCGGCGGTGAGGCACCAGGCGTGGTCGGCGGGCCAGACGAACGCCGGGGGCTGCAGGTCATCGCGTACGCCATCATCGCCGTAGCTCGTCAAAGGGCCCCGGAACAGGAAGAACTCGCGCTCCGGGAGGAGGACCTTCGGGGCCGGGAAAGCGTCGCCCCAGCCGTCCCACAACGCGAAGTAGCAATCCTCCGGTGTGGTCGTGTGGCGGGCCAGGGTCTCGAGGGCGAACCCCATCTTCTCCGTGTCGGTCAGGTCGCCGGCGGGACCCTCGTAGTCGGCCTCCTGCTGGCCGGGGCGCACAGGGTCGGGGATGAACCGCAACCTCGCGTACGCCGCGAAGCCGCCCGGGCCGAAGGTGAGCAGGTGGTGCCAGTCGACGTCGCTGGTGGCGATCCAGTCGGCGGCGGTCAGGTCGGAGCAGAGTCTCAGGGTCATCTCAACCGACCAGGCTACCGATGCCGTACGTCACGGCCATCGCCAGCGCGCCGCCCGCGACCAGCCGCAGGACCGCCCGGCCGGCCCGGGCGCCGCCGAGCCGGGCGCTGAGCCAGCCGGTCAGGGCGAGGGCGACGATGACCACGGCGACCGTGACGGGGACGCGCGCGGCCGGTGGTGGCAGCAGGATCGCGGCCAGCGGCAGCAGCGAACCGGTGGTGAAGGCGATCGCGGAGGCGCCCGCGGCCTGCCACGGGTTGGTGAGCTCGTCCGGGTCGAGGTGCAGTTCGACGTCGGCGTGGGCGGCGAAGGCGTCGTTCTCGGTCAGCTCGAGCGCCACCTGCCGGGCGGTGGCCGGGCTGAGACCCTTGGCCTCGTAGAGGGCGGCCAGTTCCTCGAACTCCTGCTCGGGGAAGTCGGCCAGTTCCGCCCGTTCCTTGGCCAGCAGGGCCCGCTCGGTGTCGCGCTGGCTGCTGACCGAGACGTACTCGCCGAGTGCCATCGAGACGGCGCCGGCGGCCAGACCGGCGACTCCGGCCGTGAGCAGGGGCGCGGTCGAGGTGGTGGCGCCGGCCACGCCGACGACCAGGCCGGCCGTGGAGACGATGCCGTCGTTGGCGCCGAGCACCCCGGCGCGCAGCCAATTGAGCCGTCCGGACAGCGCGGCGTCGTGGGGCTCGTTCGGATGCGTACTCACACCGAAGTTTAAAGGTCTTTCATTCTCCTGATCTCACTGCCCTGCTCGACGGCCATCTCGCCGGCGGTCTCGCGCAGGCGCTCGTCCTCGCCGCTCTTCATGACGTCACCAGCCATCCGCATGGCGCCGCGGTGATGCGCGCTCATCATGGCGATGAACCGCTCGTCGAAGGCGGCGCCCTTGAGGCCGGCCAGCGCGGTCAGGTCGGCGGCGGTCTGCATGCCGGGCATGGTCGCGTGATCGTGCGAGGGGTCGCTCTCGGGCAGCTTGCGCTGGGTGAGCCAGTTGCGCAGCCATCCGATCTCCGGTTCCTGTACGGCGAGCATGCGCTGGCTGAGAGCGAGCAGCTGACCGTTCTGACCGCGCCCGGGCACGAGTTTCGCCATCTCGACGGCCTGGCCGTGGTGGGCGATCATCATCTGGACGAACGCGACGTCGGCCCCGTTGTAGGTGACGCCGTCGGGGGCGCGCACCGTGTCGGAGTCGGTCACTGTGGACGATTCGCCGGGTTTTCCGGGCACCACGACGCGAACCGGCGGGGCGGCGCTCCCGCTGGGCTTCGGCGCGGCCGCCTGCTGGCCGGAGCCGGCGCGGGCGGCCAGAGCGATCCCGACCGCCGCGAGCACGATGACCAGCGCTATCAGCATTGACGTCCGTGAACGGCTCATCAAATCCCTTCATCGATGCCCAAAAATGTTTCCGAGGTGCGCCCCGGCCACTACTGTAGCGACAGAGTTGAATACGGTCGGTGGGGCTCCATCCTGCCTCGCCCGGCCGTCATCCGGAAGGAGCTCCATGACGCACCCACGAGGGCGCCGGGCCGCGATCGGCGCGGTGGCGCTCGCGGCCGCCCTGCTCACGGCACCCGTGAGCGGCGCGGCACAGGCCGCCGAACCGAACACCATTCCGGGCGTGGACGAGATCGTCAGCAGCCCGAACCTCAAGCAGGTCGCGCACCGGGACAAGATCGGCCCGTTCGCGAACTCGACGAACTCCGACTGGGCTTTCCAGGGTAAGTACGCCTACAGCGGCAACTACAACGGCTTCACCGTGTACGACATCAGCAACCCGAAGGCGCCGTTCGAGGCGACCCAGGTGGTCTGCCCGGGTTCGCAGAACGACGTGTCGGTCAGCGGCAACCTGCTGTTCCTGGGTACCGACTCGCAGCGTACCGACGACTCCTGCACCAGTACCGGCTCCACAACGGACAACCCGGGCGCCCGCTGGGAGGGCATCAAGGTCTTCGACATCAGCAACCCGCTGACGCCGGTCTACCTCAAGTCGGTCAAGACGGACTGCGGCTCGCACACCCAGACGCTGGTGCCCGGCAAGAAGGGCGACCCCAACGTCTACCTCTACATCTCCTCGTACAACCTGTCGACGGTGGACCTGCCGAACTGCGCCCTGCCGCACGACAAGATCTCCATCATCAAGGTGCCCAAGCGCAACCCGGCGGCGGCCGCGGTCGTCGCCACGCCGGTCCTCTTCCCGGACGGCGGCTACGAGGGTGACGGCGAGAACAAGAGCGCCACGACCGGTTGCCACGACATCACGGTCTACGCCGACAAGGACATCGCGGCCGGCGCCTGCATGGGCGACGGCGTCCTGTTCGACATCGCGAAGCGCACGGCCCCGAAGGTGATCACGACGGTCCGCGACACCGTCAACTTCTCCTTCTGGCACTCGGCCACGTTCAACAACAACGGCACCAAGATCGTCTTCACCGACGAGCTCGGCGGCGGCGGACTGGCCACCTGCAACGAGCGCTTCGGCCCGAAGCTCGGCGCCGACGCCGTCTACGACATCGTGGGCAAGCGCAAGCTGGTCTTCCGCAGCTACTTCAAGATTCCCCGGACGAACGCCGACACCGAGAACTGCGTGGCCCACAACGGCTCGCTGATCCCGGTCCCCGGCCGCGACATCATGGTCCAGGCCTGGTACCAGGGCGGCATCTCGGTCTGGGACTTCACCGACTCGCGCCGGCCCAAGGAGATCGCCTACTGGGAGCGCGGCCCGATCTCGCTGACCACCCCGGTCGGCGGCGGCTCGTGGTCCGCGTACTGGTACAACGGCTACATCTACTCGAACGACATCGCCAAGGGCATCGACGTGCTCGACCTGAAGGACCCGCGGACGAACATCGCGAAGCTCTTCCGCACCAAGGAGTTCAACGCCCAGACGCAGAACAACTTCCTGCGCTGGTAGCTCGCCGGCCGGGCCCCGCCACGCGGGGTCCGGCCGTTCGCCGCTTGACCCTCGACCAGGTTGAGGCCCCAGGCTCATGCCATCGGCCAACCGGTGACGAGGAGCGACGATGGATCTGGACAATCCGGTGCTGAAGCTGTGCCAGGAAGGCATGCTGGCCGAGACGGAGGGACGGCTGCCGGACGCTCGGGCGTTGTTCGAGCGGGCGTGGGCGGCGCGGACCGACCACTACGACGCCTGCGTCGCGGCGCACTACCTCGCCCGGCGGCAGGACGATCCCGCTGACGTTCTCCGGTGGAACCAGGAGTCGCTACGGCATGCCGAGGCGGTCGGCGACGAGAGGGTGGCGGCCTTGTATCCGTCGCTGCTCGTGAGCGTGGCCATGGCTCACGAGCGGGTGGGCGACATCGTCGCCGCGCGCGCCGCTTTCCAACGGGCAGCCGAGCATGACGGCGCATTGCCGGCCGAGCCGTACGGCGAGCAACTGCGTGCCGCCATCACCGACGGGCTGCGCCGGCTGACCTGAGACCCGCAACGGCGCGGCGGCCGCCGTGCGTCAGGGCGCGTACGAAGACGGCGCGAGCACCTTCGACGATGCGCCAGAAGTCTGCCCGTTCCACGAGCCGTCATCTCGGCTCCGAGCTTCGAAGTCTGTGGGTGACCTGCGTCGTCGTATCGTGAACGTTGTCTTCGACTGGGCGTCATCGGGGCTCAGGGGCGCCACCCGTATGGTTCCGATGTGGCGGGTCCGGTGTTGAGTATCGAGCTTCTTGGTCCAGTGCCGGATCAGGCGCTCGCACTGCTTGGCGGGATGCTTGCGGGGATTTCCAGTCGCTTCCGCCAGGAACGACGTGGGGCATTCGACTTGAATGTTGATGCCGCGTCGCTTGGAGTCGTCGACACTGACGCCCGCGCAGACCGGCCGATCTTGGTCAGGGTGAACGGCCCGGGCTTCGGCGATGAAGACACTTTCGAAGCTGAGCATGCCGATGGGCCGGACTGGTGTGACTTGATTGGCTTCATCCCGACCCACGAGGTCGCGGTGCTCGCCATGACAAACGGTCGGCCCGAGCATCTGATGCTCGCGGAACTGACCGCGAGGATTCAGGAGCTTGTTGGCGGACTGGTCAACGCCGAGCTTCACCGGGAGCAGATCGAGACGGTGCAGGTGCTCCCCGGAGTCGTGTCCGTGGCGCCGCAACCATGGGGCGCAAGCGCTTTCGGGACGGCCGTGTTCCTCCGGGCGTGGGCGGCCGCACCGGGATTCCGGCTGGTCAAGTGATGACCAGATAGCCACCCGCCGGACATGCCCAGTCGAGCGGCGAGGAGTTGTCCGCGCTCCGCACCCTGGCCCGACCACATCGACAGATCTGCCGCTACGTCAGGTTCCTGATACTCCGGGCCGTGCACGTCCACGCAACGGCAGCCTAAAGCCCGAACAGATGCGACCTGGCCTCTCAGGGGCCATCAGCGATTGCGCCGAGGGCGGCGAACGCACACTGGCGCTGCGGCGCGATTCCGGGAGTTCGACGAAGACAGGGGTCGATACCGAAGAAGGGCTGTCCTAGGTATCGGGGACACGGGCGGCCGCGCACGTTCACAGACGTGCTCTAGCTGGGGGCCGGCGGGTCTACCTCGTCGATGACGTCGTTGCCGGTGAGGGGGTCTGGTAAGGCGCCCAGATGGTATGTGGCGGAGTGCAGCAGGGTGGGAGTGAACGGGATGTGGGTTTGGCGTTCGGTCAAGGCGAACGCCGCCTCCGTGTACGGGACGTCCACGTAGGCCGGGTCGGCTGGGTCCAGGCCCGGGGACTCGCTCATGTCCAGGCCGGCGGGGGCCATGTCGGGGAGCAGGCGGTCGGGGGTGGCGCCCTGGCGGTCGGTGGGGTCCTGGGGGTCGAAGTCGACCTGGATGGTGCCGTTCTCGACCAGGGCGAAGCGGCCGTCCCCCTCCACGTTGCGGTAGTTGGCGATGACCCGGGTGGCCCGGGAGAGGCGCTTCAGGCTGTCGTCCTCGATCGCTGTGGTGCCGTTGTCCTCCACGATCAGGGACCAGTTGCCGACCTTGGTGACGGCGGTGACCACCTCCCGGTCGCGGAGGCCGGGGGAATCGGACCAGTAGTCGTCGTTTCGCCAGCCGGACGTTCCGATGGGGCGGGCGGCCAGGCGCTTGAGCACCTCGGCCGGGGAGAGCGACTCCACCCAGATGAAGCAGAACGCCACGGTGAGCTCGTCGTTCCGCTCGAACCAGGCGTAGTCGGCGGCGGTCGGGCGGCCATCGGCGGAAGGCGAGGAGGAGAGCGTGGGGGAGGAGGAAGGGGAGGGCGGAGGGGGCGGAGAGGGGGAACGCGAAGTGCACCCGGTCATGAGCAGCGGCGCGGTGAGGGTTGCGGCCAGAAAACGGGCGAATCGCACAGGGCACAGTATCCCGGGGGTGGCCGCCGGGCGGGCTGGGGTCGGCGGCCACCCTTGCGGGGGCTCAGGCCAGGACGAACGTGTAGCCCTTGGCCTTGAGCTGCTTGATGGTGGCGTTCAGCGAGGCCACCGTCTGGCTGCGGTTGCCGCCGCCGTCGTGCATGAGGATGACGGCGCCGGGGCGGGTGCCCTTCACGGCGCGGCTCGTGATGGTGGCCGTGCCGGGGCGGGACCAGTCGCGGGTGTCGACGGTCCAGCCGAGGATGCGCAGGTGCTGGTCGCGGACCACCGTGCGGGTGCGGGCGTTGCTCGCGCCGTACGGGAATCGGAAGACCTTGGGCTTGACCTTCGTCACGGTGTAGATCTTGTTCTGGGTCCAGACGACCTGGCTGCGGGCGGCCGAAGCCGACAACTTCGTGAAGTTGGGGTGGTTGCGGCTGTGGTTGCAGAGGCGGTGGCCTTCGCGGACGACGCGGCGGGCGGTTGCCGCGTACGAGCCGACGTTGTTGCCGAGCATGCAGAACGTCGCCTTGACGTTGTTGCGCTTCAAAATGTCGAGGACCTGCGGCGTGTACTTCGACGGGCCGTCGTCGAAGGTGAGCGCGACCGTCTTCTTGGCCGCCGCCACCTGGACTATGTCAAGAGACGTGACGGGCGCCGCGGAAGCCGCGGTGGCGGGGGAGACGGCGATGCCGGACGCCAGCAGCGAGGCGAAAGCGAATCCGGTGGCCAGGTTCTTGGAGAGCTTCATACACCGACCTAGTTGAGGAGTGACTTCGTGGGCGGCAGACCGGGTTCGAATGCGACGGTGGATCCGGGCCGGTGAATGCCCGGCGAGTGGTCGCTGAGCACCCCTGAGCGAAGGGCGTCGAGAATCGCCTCCGCCAAAATGTCCAGGTCGGACTTGTCGGAGTCGTCGTCGAACTCAGGGATGTACGACATCGGTGCCCCCACCTGTGCGCACGGCCGGTTGCCGATTCGAGAATGCGCGCGGCAGGCAACTCCTGGCATCGGTCGACTGACTGCTCACCGGCCGGTCGTGTCCGACCTCACTTTCTGTTTGTGGCTGGGGTTGTGCTAATCCAGAACGCATGACGATCTTGGACGTGACGCCGCTGGACAATCCGGTGTGGGGCGCGCTGTCGGGCGCGCAGGCCGGTTTCGCGGAGGTGCACGGCCGCGCGGCGCGGTTCGCGGCGGGCATTTCGCCTTTTCACGGGCTGGCCGACGCCGCCGATCCGGCCGTCTGGGACGATCTCGCCGCGCTGGAGCCGGCCGGCCCGGTCCTCGTTCCGGCCGGCCCGGACGATCCGCCGGCGGGCTGGGCGGTCACGTCGATCAACCAGGGTGTGCAGCTGGTGGGATTCGCCGTACGGCCGGAGGAGGACCCGGAGGCGACACTGCTGACCGGCGACGACGTGCCGGAGATGCTCGACCTGGTGGAGCGCACCCGGCCCGGGCCGTTCGGGCCGCGCACCGTCGAGCTCGGCCGCTACCTGGGCCTGCGCCGTGACGGCAAGCTGGTCGCGATGGCCGGCGAGCGCATGCACCTCACCGGTTTCACCGAGGTCAGCGCCGTCTGCACCGCTCCCGCGTACCGGGGCCACGGCTTCGCCGGCCGCCTGGTCGGCGCCGTCACCGCCGGCATCGTCGCTCGCGGCGAGACGCCGTTCCTGCACGCCGCGATCGGCAACGCCACGGCGATCCGGCTGTACGAGAAGCTGGGCTTCAGCGTGCGGCGACCGGTCAACTTCCACCAGTACGAACGGGTTCAGGCGTAGGCGACGTCGAATCCCCGGGCGGCGAACTCGGGCCGCACCCGTTGCCGCAGTTGACGAAGCGCACCCGCGGGATGTCGAGGATCGCGTCGAGGTTGACGAACGTGCGGCTGTTGAGCACGTCGAGTTCCTGGAGCCCGGCCAGGAGCGCGCAGTCGATTTCGGCCCGGACGCCGTTGAGGCGCAGCGCCCGCAGGCCGGTGGGAAGGCCGGTCATCGGGAAACGGCGCCCGGTGCCGGCGATCTCGAGCGCTTCGAGGGGTGACCGGATGTCGGCGAGCACGTCGACCGGCGTCTCTCCCTCGCCGTGAATGACCAGCGTCCGCGGCACGCGGTCGCCGAGCAGCCCGGCCAGAGCGGCCGGAACGGTCAGCGATTCCAGATGCGGCAGATCGCCGAGGAACCCGGGCAGCCTGGGTCGCCGCAATTGGGCGGCGCTGGGCGCGACGTCGAGCGCCCGCACTTTCGCCGGGTCGGTGGGCGCGCCGTTCCACGGAATGCGGGCCTCGCCGTCGCATTCCCCGGCGTTGCCGACGCAGAAGTAGCCGTCGCCGTCCGGCGGGTGGACGTAGCGGTAGCGGCTCGCCTCGAAGAGTTCCACGGCGCTCGATCCTGGCCCGGTTCATGTGTGTTTTGCAACGGCGCGCGGACGGCGGCGCGCGCTAAGCTCGTCGCGTTGCCTGAAGCGAGTTGCCTGAGATCGGGAGTTGGCATGGCAGGCGAGGACGACATCTCCGGGTGAGTTCCCCGGCGGGCCGCAGGCGCGCGTGACACCACGCGCCGTCGCCGCGGCCTCTGTTGTCGTGCCTTTGTTCGCCTCCGGGACTCCGTACGAGAGCCCGCGATCTTTGGGATTCGCAAATGTCCGATGGATACATCGTTTGTTCGTCGCTGTCCTTTTCCTGGCCGGATGACACCCCCGTCTTCGACGACCTCTCCTTCTCGGTGCCGGGCGGGCGCACCGGACTCGTCGCCTCCAACGGCGCCGGCAAGTCGACGCTGCTCAAGCTCATCGCCGGAGATCTGAAACCGGCCGGCGGCGGCGTGCACGTCGACGGCGTGCTGGGCTACCTGCCCCAGGACCTGCCGTTCGCGCGGGAGCAGACCGTCGGGCAGGCGCTCGGTGTCGACCGGATCATCGCGGCGCTGCTGGCCATCGAGAGCGGCGACGCCGACGAGGAGAACTTCGCCGTCGTCGGCAACGACTGGGACGTCGAGGAGCGCACCCGCGCCGAGCTCGACCGGCTCGGACTCGGCGGCGTCACGCTCGACCGGAGCCTGGCCACGCTCAGCGGCGGCCAGGTCATCTCCCTCGGGCTCGCCGCCCAGCTGCTGAAACGCCCCGACGTGCTGCTTCTCGACGAGCCGACCAACAACCTCGACCGGACCGGCCGGGACCGCCTCATCGAGGTGCTGCGCTCCTGGTCCGGGTGCCTGCTCGTGGTCAGCCACGACCGGGAACTGCTCGACGAGATGGACCGCATCGCCGCGCTCGAACCGCACGGCGAGATCCGCTGGTACGGCGGTACCTTCACCGAGTACGAACAGGCCGTACGCAACGAGCGCGAGGTCGCCGAGCGGCAGGTCCGCAACGCCGAGGCCGACCTCAAACGGCAGAAACGCGAGATGCAGCAGGCGCGCGAGCGGGCCCAGCGCCGGGCCTCGAACGCCAGCCGCAACCTGGCCGACGCCGGCCTGGCCCGGATCGTGGCCGGCAACCTGAAACGGGACGCGCAGGTCTCGGCGGCCAAGCAGGCCGAGACGCACGCCAGCCGGGTCGGTGACGCGCAGGCCCGGCTCGACCAGGCCAGCCGGGCCGCCCGGCAGGAGGATCGGATCGCCCTGGAACTGCCCGGCACCAACGTCCCGGCCGGTAAGACGGTCTTCGAGGCGGACGGCATGCGGGCCGCGTACGGCGACAAGGTGATTTTCGACGGTGCCGACCTCACGATCCGGGGGCCCGAGCGGATCGCGCTGACCGGCGACAACGGCGCCGGCAAGTCGACGCTGATGCGCGAGATCCGGCAGCACGCGGCGGTGACCACGGCCTATCTCTCCCAGCGGCTCGACCTGCTCGACGAGAACGGCACGGTCGCCGAGAACCTGGGCCGGTTCGCTCCCGCGCTGACCGACGCCGAGCGGATGAACCTGCTGGCCCGGTTCCTCTTCCGCGGCGCCCGGGCCCACCTGCCGGTCGGCGTGCTCTCCGGCGGCGAACGCCTGCGCGCCACCCTGGCCTGCGTCCTGTTCGCCGAGCCGGCGCCGCGGCTGCTGCTCCTGGACGAGCCGACGAACAACCTCGACCTGGTCAGCGTGGGCCAGCTCGAGAGCGCGCTGACCGCGTACCAGGGCGCCTTCGTGGTCGTCAGCCACGACGAGCGTTTCCTGGCCGAGATCGGCGTCAACCGCCGGCTACGCCTGGCCGGCGGCCGGCTCATCGAGGATCATGGTTAGATGCCACTTCTCTTCTCGTACGGGACCCTGCGCGACCCGGCCGTGCAGCGCTCCACGTTCGGGCGCGAGCTGAACGGCCGCGGCGCCCGCGTCACCGGCTTCCGCCTGGAGTCGGTCGAGATCACCGACCCGCATGTCCTGAAGGTCAGCGGCGAGACCCACCACCCGATCCTGGTGGCCACCGGCGATCCGGCCGACGGCGTGGACGGTGCGGTGTTCGAGGTGACCGAGGCCGAGCTGCAACGGTCCGACGACTACGAAGTGGACGACTACCAGCGCGTGGCGGCGCCGCTGGCCACGGGCGAAAGCGCGTGGGTCTATGTAGCCGTCTGAGTCACAGGGTCTCCCAGAGGGTGTGGTCGGCCCAGGCGCCGGTGATGGCGATGTCGGCGTTCTGGGCCCGCTGGCGGGCGAAGCGCAGGGCCAGCAACTGCAGGCGCACGGTCGTCGGGATCTGGGCCAGCAGCCCGTCACCGGTGGCGGGCATCAGGTGGACGCCGAGGCCGGTGACGCGGGCGGCGTGGGCCAGGGCGGCGGTGAGGTCGTCGGACGGGGCCAGGGCGAGCAGCGTGTCGGCGGGGCCGTAGGGGACGGCGGCGCCGTGCAGGAGACGGTCGGGGTCGAAGCCCTCGCAGAGCAGGCGGGCGCCTTCGCGGATCTTCAGGGCGCCCTCGCGGGCGGTCACCGACCAGTCGCCGGGGCCGACGATGGCCATGGCCCGCGCGGGGATTCCGACGGCGTCGACGCCCGGGTCGGCCAGCACCCGCCGTACGGCATCGGCCGTGTCCTGGATCTTCGGCGGGTCGAGGCCGGGAGCGCCGAGGTGGTGGGCGATGCCGGCGAGGACGGTGAGCGCGGCGGTGTAGCTGACCGTGTAGGTCTCCGACTTCTCGGCCACGGGCGTGCGTACGGCGTCCGGCCAGTCGACGTCCGGGCCGGTGATCGACACGAGGGGGAGGCCGGCGTCCAGCACGAGCCGGCGGGCGCGCCGGGCGTGAGCGGTCTGGCCGGTGTGGGTGATGACGATGGCGGCGTCGCCCGGGCGGGCTGCGGTGAAGCGGTTGGCGGCGATCGCGCGGGCGTCGATCCCGGCCGTCTCCAGGGCGGACGCGCCGAGCTCGGCGGCATGCAGGCTGGTGCCGGTGCCGATCAGCCAGACGCGCCGGGCGCCGGCCAGGCGGTCGGCCGCGGTGACGGGCTCGGCGAGGGCGGAGATGACGTCCGGCTGGGCGGCGATCATCGTCGCGAGGGCGGTGGTCATCCGACCATCCTCGTCACTCCCGGCCCGTTGTCAACGCCGTTGACTCGAGATCAGCCGTCGACGTTCTGGAGCAGCTGAACGGCCCGCGGGGCCAGCTCGGCCAGCGCGTCCAGATGGGCCGCGGTGAACGCGCCGGGCTCACCGGCCAGCACACACAGCGAGCCGACCGGCTGCCCGTCGGAGTGCAGCGGAACTCCGGCGTAGCTGCGCACTCCGGTGACCATCACGAGTGGGTTGGCGGTGTGCGCGGGATCGTCGTGCGTGTCGGCGATCAGCAGAGGCGTGTTGTGGCGTACCACCTGGGCGCACGGCGCCCATTCGGCGGGCATGCCACCGGCCTCGGCGAGCCATCCGCCGACTCCGTGGGTGGCGAGCAGGACGCCGGCGTCGTTGAGGATCAGCGAGATTCCGGCGCAGGGCGCTTGCAGCACGTGGGCGACGTGGTCGATGAACTGTTGCAGGGCGGCCGGAGAGCCCGCCGCGCCGGGCAGCAGTTCGGCCACCGCTTCGAGCCGGTCAAGGTCGGTCAGCGCGTCGTGCTCGGCGACCGTGGGGGAAACAAGCTTCATGTGACCTTCTCACCTCGGGATGTACCGAAGCTATCGACCGCGGGTTCACCGGACGGGTCGCCGGCCAGGTGTAGTTCGGTTACCGACGGAATGATCCGGGCCGGCTGGTCATATCCCGCGGCGGCGCCCTCGTTCATCGGGACACCGCGGTCAGCTCGCCGGCGAGGCGTTCGAAGCCCGGTGCCGTCGTGTCGTACTCGGCGCGGATCGCCGCCATGGTGGCCGGGCTCCGAGGCAGACGACCGGTGCGGGCGTCCGCCTCCACCCCGGCGAGCAGCCGGGCCAGGCGGGTGGCGCCGACATCGGTGGCCGAGCCGGTGAGAGCTTGCGCCTGAGACCTGACGCCGCTGACGTCACCCGCGGTGATGAGCCGGGCTAGCCGGTCGAGGCCGGCCGGGGTACGGGCGGTGAACGAGGTCAGCATCGCGCCGATCAGGGTCCGCTCCGGACCGCGCGGCTCGCCGTCGCTGATCTCGGCCATGCGGGCGCGGACGGCCGCGTCCCGGTCGTCGGCGCCGTCGCGGGCCGGCCCGCCCGGGCTGGTACGCAGCAGCGGCGTCAGAGCGCTGGTCAGCTCGGCCAGCCGGACCGGCTTGGCCAGGTAGTCGTTCATGCCGGCGGCGCGGCAGGCGGCACGGTCCTCGGCCAGGACGCCGGCGGTCATGGCGATGATGTGTGGTTGCCGGCCGGGCGGCAACTCCGACCGGATCAGCCGGGTGGCCTCGAGCCCGTCGAGCACCGGCATCCGTACGTCCATGAGCACGACGTCGTAGTCGGCCGCGCGCATCGCCTGAACAGCGTCCCGGCCGTTGGCGACGGTGTCGACGTGGTGGCCGAGCTTGCCGAGCATGAACTGAGCCACCTGCTGGTTGACCTCGTCGTCCTCGGCCAGCAGCACCCGCAGCGGCTCGTGCCAGGTGGCATCCGGTCGTTCGGAGCTCGCGGGGGCGGCCACGGCCCGCGCCCGCCGGGCCGACAGCGTGACCAGCGCGGCCGCGGCGACGACGGCGGCGACAACGAAGAACACCGCGTGCGCCGCCCGGTCGGCCACCCGCTGGCGCTGAGCGTGCAGAAGTGCCGTCTGGTCCCGGTGCAGGTCGCTGATCAGTTGCTGGGCGCGAGCCGCTGTCTCGGTGCCGACGGTGCCGTAGGCGGCGGGACGAGCGGTGGTGAAACCGTCCGTGCGCAGCAGGGTGACCGCCTGGCCGTAGTACTCGATGGTGGCGTCGGCGGAGGCCTGCAGATCGTCGATCGTCCGCCGGTGTGCGGCGCCGATCAGCACACGCAGCTCACCCAGAGTCGGCGGAACCTGAGCCGCCGCCGTCGTGTACGGCTCCAGGTAGTGCTCGTCGGCGGTGAGCACGAAGGCCTGCTCCCCGCGCTGAGCGTCAGCCAGCTGACGGCGCAGATCCGACAGGGCGGCCAGCGTCTGATAGGTGCGGTCGACCGACGTACTTTCGGTCAGTACGGCACCGATGCCCACGCCGGCGGCGGTACCGGCCAGCGCCAGCACGCCGACACTCGCCACGTACCCGACGGCCGGCAGCCGCCCGGCCGTCCAGCGGCGGCCCGGGCGATAGGTGGCCTCACGCCATCTGCGAGTCATGTACCCACCTTCGGCGGACATGCCGGGCAGATGAGTCACGGCCACGCTGCGGGCGAGTTGCGAAGAACGGCACGAACTCCCGAATCGGCTAGGTGTTCTGACCCGTGAGGTTGGGGACGCGGCTGGCGGGTGGTTGGCCGCCGAGTGCGGTGTGTCCGCGGTGATGATTGTAGGAGTGCAGC
>NZ_JBICTW010000034.1:0-31435 GCF_043197815.1 Actinoplanes sp. NPDC048988
TTCTAGCTTGGTCGCTGAACCAACTACCGGAGACCTCTTCTGTTATCGATCACCAACACGCCTCAACATCGACGCCGCTACGAAACACGGCCTAGGTCGACGCTGTCCCCGGTGAGGGTCGCTGCCATCGCCAGGTAGAGACTATTTTGGGTAGAGGCGCTGAGCATGGCATGACCATATCCCGTCAGGCCCGTGACACCAGGCCGGTACAACCCCGGTCCTCTAGCCGCCGCCAATGGCAACGGAGGGCCGCACCGGCTTGAGCCGGTTGACGTTTCGTGCCAGCCGCACAGACTGTTTGAGGCGAGCTGGCTATGAGCACAGAGGCAATGACTGCCCGTTCGAAGCCGAACTCGGCCGCCGAACGATTATGCGCCTTCGTCATCGCGGTGTGTCCGCACCGGTGGCAGGCTGGCCGATTGATCGAGGATCCGCGCAAGGACTGCGTCATGCTCTTGATAGACCGGGCTCAGCCCTGCTCCTCCACTGACGTCGAGCGCGGGCAAAATCGCCGGGCGCAGGTTGGCGTCGGCTGCGGTTTCCTCATCCATCCCGATCAGCTGCGCGCCGTAGGTGGCTGCGACCGCCGCGGCGATTTGTCGGCCTGCCGGGTCGATGTCACCGGCGTATCGCAAGGTCACGGCGTGTTTGACGGCGAGTTGGAATAGCGTGTGGTCGACAGCGCGGAGTTGACCGCTGGTGCAGGCCAGGGGTTGCCGGATTCCGGTGGTGTAAGCGATCTCGATGACCGACGGGTTCTCCACAACGGTCAGGACCTGCGGTGCGAGCAGCGGTGGGTGCTCGACCAGGTCGAGCAGGGTGAGCGCGACCGGGGCTGGCGACTCGCGTAGTCGCCGGTCGATGGGGCCGTCGCCGTCGACCACGACGTTGAGCAGCAGGACGGTTGCCGAGAGCCGGTCGGCGATGATGCCGTTGGCGGCAAGGACCGCGCGGATCAAGTCGGGTCTGGCTGGTTCAGGTTGCCCGGCCCGTTCGGCGAGCGCTGCGACCAGCCGGTTGCCGTTGAGGGTATCGAGGTCGAAGTAGTGCGGGTCGCCGGTGATGTCGTGGGCGAGTTTGGGTAGCGGGATGGGCGGCTGGACGGGCAGTCGGTGTAGTACGGCGGCCAGGGCGGCGATGCTGTGGCGAATCGCGGTGTCGTCCTCGCCTACTCCGGTCGCCCGGAGCCGGGCGAGCAGCCGCGGCAGTCCGGGAAGGCGTTCGACGGCGTATTGCCACAGCTGTTCTCGTAACGCCGCGGCTGCGAGGGCGGCGGCACTGCGGTCGACGATCGCGGCACCGACGGCGTTCTCCACGAGGGTGCCCAGCTGGGCCGGTTCGAGGTGCAGGACGCCGAGCAGCTCGCGCAGCGGGACGGTCGTGGTGTCACCGTCGGTGGCGACGGCGGAGGCGCCTCTGCGGCGCCGGGTGGACGTGTCGAGCCAGGTGCGTAACTGTGCGATTCCGGCGGTGCTCAGGCCGGTAACGCGGACAGCGTTGATCATATCCGGGCTGGTGCCGGCGCACAGACGGCCGTGGACGGTTCGCCACAGGGGCAGCAGGTCTGGGTCGTGTGCCAGGTAGTTCAGGTCGGCGGCCACCCGTCACCCACTAGTAATCGGCAGGGTCAGGGGGGAGGGTTCGCCGTTGCCGCGCCACAGCCATGGCACGGTGATCCGGTGCCGGCCGTCGGTGACGACTTCGTGGACGACGACGTGCTGGGATTCGCGTTTGATCAGTGGGGCGATGGTCGGTGTGGTCGCCAGGACGTCGAAGTTCCAGGTGCGCAGCAGGGCGAGGATTTGGCGCAGGTTCGGTTCGTCGAACGCTGCGTCGATCTCGTCGATGGACAGCAGCCGCGGCCCTTGGAAGGTGGGTGCTGAGTACATCGACCAGGCGGCGGCCAGTAGTGGCAGCATGGTCGCCAGCCGGGACTCGCCGGTCGACAGGCCTTTGAGTGGGTTAGAGCGGGCGTTGACCGGCCGGAATTGGTCGGTGCCGAAGCTGCTGTGGGTGACGCTGATGTCCCATTGGTGCCAGGAGCGGTAGTCGAAGGTGTGCGCGACCCGGTCGGTCCATGGTTCGTCACCGGCATCCTCCATCCGTTGCCGCAGGATCGCGTACATCTGATCGAAGACTTCGTCGGAGGGTGGGGCGGCGAGCAGGGTGACCATCTGCTGGGAGTTGTCGTCGTCGCGGACTTTCCAGTCGACCTGCACGCCGACCTGGGCGACGCCGGTGCGGACGTGTTCGAGGGTGGCGCGGATGTGCCTGACCAGGTCGCGGGCGGCCTCGCGGCGGGTTTGGATGTCGCGTCGTAGCTGGGTGAACATCGAGGTTTTGAGGGTTGCTTTGATGTCTTGGCGTAGGTCTTGTTCGAGTCCTTCGGCGGTGGCTCGTAGCGTGTCCGCGGCTTGGCGCAGGTCTTCGCCGACGGCGGCGTTCGGGGCGGCCAGGGTGATCCGGCGCCATTCGGTGCCTTCGAGGGTGGTGCTGTCCAGCTGCTGGTCGAACTCGGCGAGTGCCCGGTTGACCGAGCGCATGGTCGTTTCCAGCTGCCGTTGCGCACGTTCCCGGTTTGTCTTGAGAGTGTCCAGGCGTGCTGTGGTGGCGGGTTTGTCGGCCAGGAGTTGCCGTGACCAGGTCAGCGCGGCGGTGATGTTCGCGGGCCGCCCCTGCTCGTCGCTGGTCAAGGTTTCAGGCAGGGCAGCGAAGCCGTGTGTGACCAGCAGGCAGACACGCAGGTAGCAGGCGGTGCGGTGCTTGTCGGCCTCTTCGCGGCGTGGTGCGATTCCGTCGAGTGTGGCCTGTGCGCTGGCCGCGGCCCGGTCGTGCTCGCGGAAGTCAGCTTCGAGCTGCTTGTCCTCGGCCTCCTTGGCTTCAAGTTCGCTGGTCAGGGCTTCTTGCTTAGCGCGCAGTTCGGCGTATTCGGCGCCGTACAGGTTGCGGGTTTCCTCGACGCGGGCGAAGAGTTGGTCAGCTTCGAGCCCGATTTTGTCGGCGTCGGCGGCTGCTCTCTGCAGCCGGGTGGCGAACCGAGCCGCCGTGCCGTGGTCGCGGTGCGCGTTCTTGAGGAGTTCGAGGGTGCGCGAGGCGGCGCTTTGCCAGGCGTCGATTTGCTGCACGAGGGTGCCGACAGCGGCACGGTGGCGTTGCAAGCTGTCCCGGTCGGTCGGCAGTATCGACCCGTCCGGCAGGGTCGCTGCCGTGTTGAGCTCGCGCAGTGTCTGCCGGACGTGCTCACCGGCGGCGCCGTGCCGGCGCCGATGTTCGTCGACCTGGGCGCGGGCACCGGCCTCGTCGCGGGCGGTGTCGTCCTCGTCGCGGCTGGTCCGGCGCAGTTCGTCCAGGTCCGGGAAGCGGTTCTGTTCGACGGTGCATTGCTGCTCGGCGGTGCGGGCGTCGTCGCGCTGCAGGACGGCTTCGGCCAGCTCTTCCTGGGCGCTGCGCAGAGCCGCATCAGCGTCGGACTCGGCTTCCCGTGCTCGCCGCAGGTCATCGCCGGCGGTAACGGTGGCCAGACGTGCCTGCTCGACCGTCCGGTCGATCTCACGGTGCAGGTCCGCGACGCGGGCGAGGGCTGTGGTCAGGTCGGCTGCTGCGGCCGCGAGCGCCTGGGCGGTCTGCTGCCGCGCGGCGGCAAGCTCGAGTTGCATCGCGGTGACCTGGGCGCGTGTTCGGGAGACCGATTCGGTACCAGGGAACCGGTCCCGTTCCTGCCCGGCTGCTTCGACCGCGGTGTGCAGACCTTTTCGTTGCTGGCGGGCGGCGCGGACGTCGGCGTGGGCCTGCGCGAGCTGCTGTTCAAGGTCGGCTACCTGGGCCAGCCGGGCCCGTTCGCGGGCGGTCGCACCGATGAAGGTGGCCTGGTAGCCGCGGGGTGCGGTCGCGATCACCGCCCCGGTACGCAGACGACCGATCCTTAAATCGCTGCCGGCGAGGTCGATGGCGACGGCGCGCAGCAGCCACCCCACCAGTTGCGGGTCGACGTCGGGGCGGGCTTCGACGGTGAGCACGTCGGCGAGGCTGCGGCCCGGTGCTGGGCTGTCCCCGGCGAGCAGTAGGTCGCCGTCGTTGACCAGGCCGTCCGCGGTGACCAGGGCGTCGAGCAGGCCCGCGGTCAACAGGGCGCCCTCGATCAGGTTGGCTTCGTCGGCGCTGACGTGGTCGGCGAACGCGACTGTTGCCCACAGCGGCACGCCGGCGTGCGGATCGCGTGGTGACCGCCACGGCGGCGCCTGCGGGACGGGCGGTTGGCGGCGGGCCGCCGCCAGGTCCGTTTCGATGGTCGCGGCACGGCCTTCGGCTTCGGCGACGGCCCGGTCGGCGTCAGCGATGGCCCGGTGCAGACCGCTGAGGGCGGCGGCATGTGCTCGTTCCAAGTCGACGAACGGCTGCCGTACGTCGATGGCGTCCGGATCGTCGGGCAGGGTCACCGTCCGGCCGTCGAGATGGACCAGTCCGGCTTGCCAGGCGACGACTTCTCCCACCCACTGCCGTGCGGCCTGGCTGGCCGCCGCCCGGCTCGCCTCGAGCGCATGTTCGGCTGCCGTCGTGATCTGGCGTGCTGCCGCGCCGGCCGCGTCGTGGTCGATGTGCGCCTGCCGACCGAACGCGTCTGCTTCAGTGCGCTGCTGTTCGGCCTGCTCACGGGTTTGTGCCAGGCGCCGGTCCGCCTGGTCGGCGTCACGTTCGGCTTGCTCGCGTGCCGCTGTCGCTTGTCTCAGGACACCGGCCGCTTTCTCGACCGCGTCGGTGCGATGTCGGACGTCCTGCTCGCGGGCGGCCAGAGCGATACGGTCGCGGGTGCTGTTCACCGTCCGGTGCAGCCACTCCACCAGTTGGGCGGGATCGATCCGGTCTTCGGCATCGACGCTCAGCTCGGCGGGTACCGCGGGAAGTTGCAGTCGCTGCTCGTCCCACACGTGCAGCTGCGTCAGGAAGGCCTGCTCAGCGGCGCGTCGGTCGGCGGCGGCGTCGGCGGCCAGGTCGGCGATCCGGTCATACTCGTTCTCCGCGGTCCGTAGATGGCCGGCCTCGGTGCGCTGCTGCGCCTGCGCCAGATCATGCTTATGCAGGGCGGTGTCGATGCCGTTCAGGCTGGTCGTTCGGGCCTCCGCCCAGCCGCGGGGTGTCTGCGTGAGTCGCTGCACGTCCAGATTCGGCACGATGTGTTCCACCGTGGCGAGGGTCGCGACCCGCTCGGTGGCATCGGCGAGCCGGTCAACGAACGCTTGGGCGCCGACCTCGGCGGCTGTCGTGCGCAGCAGGGAACTGATGCCCGTCAACTGCTCCTGGCCGCTGTGGACCTGCCCGGCTGACTCCAACGCCCGCTCAGCGGCTTGCTTCGCTTCGGTCTGCAGGTCGTCACGGGCCTGCTCCAGCTGGCCGTGCCGCTGCCGCAGGTCATGCAGGCGTTGTTCCAGGTGCGGCAGCTCGGCGCCGGCGTGCTCACGCAACGCGTCCTCGGCTGCCTGCAGCCGCCCCCGCACATCGGCGGTCTCGGTCCGCAACTGCTGGCGGCGCCCGCTCACCCGTCGCGCAGCGGCGTCTTCGCTATCGCGCTGCTGTTCCGCGAGGCGAGCCTGGCGGGCATGATCGTCGAAGACCGTTTGCGCATGCGCCAGGTGCCCCGCCTCCTCGGCGATGACCGCATCGATGTAGCGCTGGTAGTGCTGCTCGGACTGCTCCAACTGCCGGATTTCGGCACGGGCCCGTTTGAGCTGCTCTTCCAGGTCGGCGATGCGTTCCATGGTGTCGGCGATGAACTGCAATGCCCGCGGGTCAAGCGCCGGGAGCGCTTCAGTCAGTACCGACCGCATCTGGTTCGGGGAGATCGCCTCCGCAGTGCGAACGCTACGCAGACTGCGCAGCACGCCGACTAGAGCGTCGAACTGCACCGAGTCCAGCGGCGCGAACAGCGTGGTTCGGATCGCGTCGCGGTACTGGTTTTCGTCCGCGATGTTGCTGTACTCGCGGATCTTGGCGGTGAGTCGCTCGTGCGAGGTGAACAGCCGGCCGTCGGCCGCCGTGACCTGTTCGGCGAGCCCTTCGATGCTGACCGGATCCCGTTGCCGTTGCAGCAGCAGGTCGGTGCCGACCCGGCCCGGCGACAGGAAGAACGCCTTCTGCAGGCCGCTGCTCTGCGACCGTAACCACAGCCCGGTGCTCATATAACGGACGTCACCGGTCTCCGGATCGCGGTAACCGTACTCGAGCCACCACACGCCGGTGCGGTCTTCTTTCGCGTTACGGTCGGTGTGCCGGTCGATGAGGGTTCCGGCGGCCTCACCGGACACCGACAACGCCTTCTGCGACACCTCCCCGTCGAGCAGGACGGTCACCAGCATCGACGCGGTCAACGACTTCCCGGAACCGTTCGGGCCGGCCAGCGCGAGCCAGCCGTCGGCGAACACGAACGTCTCATCGGTCCACGCCCATGAGTTCACCGCACCGGCCCGGGTCGGCTGCCACCTGCCGGCCACCATCGGACCGTCGGTGCCGTCAGAGACCTGCTCTTCGTCGCCGACGCTCCACCGGCCCGGATACGCGATCAGGCTCACGGCTCCTCCTGTTCGCCAGCGCGGGCGTTGTCCTCGGATGCGGCGCGGTGACGACCTTCCCGCCCCGTCTGGCCCTGGCGAACCCGGACCCGCCACAGATGCACACCGGGAAGAATCCGCCAGCGGCAGTCACCGGCCTGGCGCAGCAGCCCGGCCGTCACCAGTTCCGCTGCCGCGGCACGCACCAGCGCGGGCAGCCGCTCGGCGTATCCGGCAGCCCACCGCGGCATGTCCTGGCGAATCTCGTCGAACAGCGTCAGAATTTCGTCGGTGTTGATCTCGTCAGCGCCGTGGAACGGCAAGTGCGACAGTAACGCCAGCGCCGCCTGCCGTTCCGTCTTGCGGCCCTGCGGAAAGTCGGCATCCGATGCCGTCCCGGTCGGGTCGACGATCTCCCACCAGTCCCGGCGGACGGTCGTGACTAGACCCAGCGACGACGCGATGTTCAACGCCCTCTCCCGGCCAGTCGAGGTAGCCAGATAGCCGACCGGGTTCGGGTCGTCGCCCGGGTCGGCCGCAGGGTCGTCGACGACACGGCGCAGCGCGGTCAGCCGGCGTCCCTCCACGCCGGCCTGCCGCTGCAGCACGGCATCCGGTTCGGCGTCCGGCAGCGACACCGCGGTAAGTGCGGCGACATGCGCCTCAATGGGCCGGGTGCTCAGCGAGAGCAAGGTGGGTGACAGGGACGCGAATTTGTTGGCCAGGCTGTCGCGGTCCGCAGTGATGAACACCTCCGCGTTGTCGTCAGTGACCGCCCGGTCCAGATCCGCGTCGACGCTGATCTCCCCGTCAGCCTGCAACAGCTTGATCGCGTCGACGATGTCCTCCCGAGCCGCCTGCGCCTCCCGTTTGCTGACACCATCGGTGGCGACGATCCGGAACGGCGGAAGCCGGCCGGTGCCCGCCTCGGCGGCGCATACTTGCGCGACCGACTGCAGTAACTCCCGCAAGCTGATTCGCGGACGCCGCCATAGCTGCTCGCACACCAGTGCGGCCAGCACCAGCACCTGGGCGGGCGCCAGGTCACCGCGTCCGGTACGCCGCTGCAGCCGTGGCCCGCGGTCACCGGGCACGTCATCGCGGCGCTTATGTAACCGCACGACCCCGGAGACATCGTGAATGTGCAGGTCCCATCCCAGTTCCGTACGGAAGAAGTCGGTGAGCTCGCGCCGTCCACGCAGTACCGCCCGGTATCGCAGCGGGTCCTGGGCCGACGAGATCCGGCAGGTGAGCAGCAGATGCCGGGCGGCATCGGCCAGATCCGGGTCGAGCATGGGTCGTTCGTTCACGCCGCGCCTTCCGCCGCTATCGCGGTTTGTTGCCCGGCCTCCGTCGGGGTGACCGTGATCAGCAGGTCCGGTGCCACCAGAACGCCTTCGGGAAACCGGATGGCCGTGCCTGCGCCAGGGTGGCCCAACCGGACTCGGACCACGACGCTGGCGCCTTCGGCGTGGGCCTCGCCGTACCCGGTCGCGGCATCGATGGCGTTGCGAGCGACCTCGACCGCGCCGAGCAAGATCACCATGGCCGCGGTCTCAAGGCCGGCGAAATGCGCCAGCGGTACCTCCCCGTCGGTCACCAGTAAGGCGGCGAAACGCCGGCGGTTCTCCGCGGTCGCGGCGGCCTTCTTCAGCGCGGCCGCGCGAGCGGCGCCGGCGTCGGGAACTTTACGCGGACGGCCGCTGACCCGGCCGGCACGTTCGTGCTCACGCAACACCACCTCCACCTGGTGACGGCTCGTCCCCCCGGCCGCGACCGTCGCATGGGCGACGTCCTCCCCGGCTGTGCCGACGACGGCGTGAACCGCCGGCCAATGCCCGAACGCCGCCGCGTACACCCGGCGCGCCGCGTCATCGTCGGGCTGAGCGAACAAGCTGTACGCGAGTTCCCGGAAGTCGGCGGCCAGATCCGAGCCGCGCCGCAACGCTGTATAGCGGCGATCGATCGCCACCAGCAGTGTGTGCACCGCGCCGGCCGCCGACGAGATGAGGCGCTGCACCGATCCGGTCGGCGCGAACCAGGCGGCCAGATCGGCCAGCCGCCGGATCCGTTCGTCAATCCAGTCCTGCTGGTCGCGGGCATCGAGAAGCCCCGCGTGCCCGACGGCGGTCTCCACCAGTGTCCGGTGCCCACACGATTCCAGATCGGTCAGCGCCGCCTCGACCCGGCGCAGCGCCCGGCCGTACTCGCGTGGGAACTGCCGCAGCGCTTCGATGACCCGGTCCCGGTTCTCGCCAAACAGCAAATCATCGGTCACGTCCGACTGCACCATCTGCGCCAGCGCCGCGTAGAAGTCAGCGGTGACCCGCTGCATCTCCTCCAGGCGAGTCCGGACGTCATCCAAGTCGCCGGGCAACAGGCCCGCGTCGGAAACGACATGCTCAGCCAGGTCACGAACCGTTCGTTCGACGCTGTCAAGCAGCCGGCTCGGCAGTTGCAGCGCCCGCCGGGAATCGACGACCGCGGTCCGCACGGCCGCGACAACCGCCCGGCCGATCTTGGTCAGCGCCCACGCTTCCTGACGGCGGACCACCGCGTCCAGGCCAGCGTTGAGCGCGGCGTAGTCCCGGAACGGTTCGACTAGCAAAGCCCCTGTCAGGTAGTCCAGGACGACGCGCAGCTCGAGGTCACTGGCCTGATCACGAAAGCCGACCTCCCGCATTTGGGTGCTGATCTCGGCCAGGGTCGACATGGGCGCTCGGGTCGCCAGTTCCTCCAGCGCAGCCAGGACCGCGGTGTTGCGCTCGCGTGCAAGGTCCTCGGGCTGGCCGAAGCACCGCCATACCACCGGGTCGATGTCCTGCCACCACAGCCGTGGTGGGTTCGGCATGGGCCTACCTCCCGACAACCTTGCCCACCGCACTATCGCCGTGGCACCCACCGACACGTTGTGACTGTCCGAGATTAACCAGTCACAGACTCCCTCACCCTACGGCCGAAGGCCAGTCCACGCCACCACAAGATCACCTCGGATAAGTAGGACAGCCGGCAGCAGCCACCGGATGATTCATCATGTCGCCCTCACGTGTGTAGGCCTTCTGCGTCGACGGCGTCGGCAAGGAGATTGAGTTCGGCGTCGGTGGCCCAGCGCAGGCTGCTGCCGGTCGGCGTCTTGTTGACCCGGATCAGCGAGGTGACGTGCTGGGCGACGGCCAGCATGTGGCTGATGACCACGACCAGTCGGCCGGTGCTTGCCTGGGTGGACAGGGCGTCGAGGGCCTCGGCCAGGGAAGTCTGGTCGAGGGTGCCGAAGCCTTCATCGAGGAACAGGGCTTCGGCTCGGCCGCCGCTGCTGCTGGCGTGTTCGACAAGGGCCAGGGCGAGGGCGAGGCTGGCTTGGAAGGTTTCGCCGCCGGAGAGGGTCTTGACGTCTCGGAGCCGGCAGGTGTGCTCGTCCCATATTTGGAAGTCAGGGCCGAACGCGAATTGACCTACGGACATGTCGCGGAGAAGTCCCGTTGCTGTCCCCAGCAGAGTCTGCTGTCGCTCGTTGACGACGCCGGCCACGAATTGGCCGTCGCTGAGGAGCTTCACCAGGGCGCTGAGGCCGTCCATGTGCGGTTGGACAGTTTTGAGACGGTCGGCCAGGGCGTCGTGCTCGACGGTTTTGGCGTTCGCGTCTCGGTGGGCGCTGTCGGCGACGGCCTTGCCTCCGATGGCGTCGCTGACCGCTTCGTCGAGCGGTTTGCCGTTGGTGGGCGCCTTCGCGATGATAGCGGCGCTCTCTTGCGCGCATCCGCGTCGGGTGTGCTCGAACTGTAGGAGCTGTTGACCGGCGGCTGATGTGGTGTTCTGAGCGTCCTCGGCGACCTGTGCGGCCCATCGGGCGTGGGTGTTGATGTCAGCGGCTAGGTCGATGTCGGGGGTCTCTGGAAGGGCAAGTTTCGCGGCGATCGCTGACTGCGCGGTTCGTAACGTCAAGGCGGCTTGGGTTGCGATGGCGGCCGGTCTGGTCACCTGTTCGGTGCGGCGTGCTGCGAGACTCCGGCGCTGAGTCGCGATTTGCCCAAGGCCGCGGTCGAGGTCCGCGAGTACCCGCCATCGTTCGGCGAGGTCCTTCTGCTCCAGGACGGCGGCCCGGTGCCGGGCGTCGACGGCGTCAATGGTGAGCTGCTGAGGGCGATGCTGATCTGGTATCTGCGCGACGAGTTCATCGATGGCGGCTTCTAGTTTTTCCAGCTCGTGCTGGTCGCGGCGCAGTGCGGCGACCTGCTTGTCGATCTGTTTGCCGATGGTCTTGGCTCTGGCGGTGACCTCAGCTTTGCTGGCTCGCAGCTTCTCGACCGCCTCGGTGAGGGCTGGCGTCTCGGCGCTCATCTTGTGTACAGCGTCATGCTGCGGGGCCAGAATCGCCTTGTCGTCGGCGTCCAGCGAGAACGCGCCGATCTTCGTCGCGAGCTCATCGATAGCGGTTTGGAGCCGCGTGTTCTGCGACGTGAGGTTGTCGTCTGCTTGCAGGGCAAGCGTTTGCGCCTCGCGGTGGGCGGCGACGGCGTCGGTGACCTTCTGGTTGGCCTCGCTCAGCTTTTCCCGAGCCGATGCGACGGTGCCTTGTGCGGCGGTGAGATCCGGCGCGTGTGGCGGGGCGTACTCGTCAGGGACGGGGTGCTGGCAGACCGGGCAGGCGGCACCTGGTTCTAGCCCTTCGCCGGCGTGCGCGGCGGCGTTAGCTCGTTGCTGCCACTGCAGTTCAGCCTCAGCAGCGGCGAGTTCCCGCTCGAGTGTTGCTTTCGCATCGCGGGCCTTGGCCATGGTCGCGGCGGCTGCGCTGACCGCACCGTCGAGATCAGGCTTGGCCTTGCTGAGCTGCTGGGCGTGGTCGGCGATGTCGCGAACTGCGCTGAGCGCGGTTTGGAGGCCTTCCAGGCTCTTCGTGAGGTCACCGACGGTGCGGTTGTGGTTGGTGAGCACGGATTCGGCGTTGGCCAATAGCGGGGTGTGCCTGGTTTCCTCGGCCGTTGCCGCGGCAACCTCGGCCTGCAGAGCGCGCACCGTTTCGACGTCGGTTTCGTGGCGCTCGCGGCGCTGCGCCTGGTTGTTCAGGCGTTCGCGAAGTTGAGGCAGCTGGCCGATTGCCGATGTCAGCTGTCCCGCTTTCGATCCGCCAGGCCGCAATTCGCCCAGTTCGGTGACGAGTTCGTCGCGCCGGCCTTGCAGAGGCTCGGCCTGCGTGTCCAGGTCTTGCTCGCGGTTGGTGATGTCGGCGTCGAGCTGGGCCAGCTCGCGCAGCCGCTGCGCTGCGTCGGTGCGGCCTGCCGCCGCGAGCGCCGTCTGCAGTTTGGCCAAGTCGGCGTGTTCGCGCGCTGCGGTCGTCTCCCTGAGGGAGAGGGCGGCAACAGCTTCCTGCGCCCGGGTGAGTTCGTCGAGTTGGGTGCCGATTGCCTCGGCTTGGCTGGCGGCGGCCGCGGCGGCCGCTCGGGGGTCTCCGAGGGCTTCTTTACGTGCTCGCAGGTCGAGGTAGGCGGGCATGAGCGCATCACGGTGTCGGCGGGCGGTGTCGGCGACGGTGTCGAGGATGTCGAGACCGAGCAGCCCTTTGAGGATGCCGGCGCGCTCGCTGTTGCTGGCGTGCAGTAGCTGCTCGAACTTTCCCTGCGGCAGTAGTACTGAGCGCAGGAACGTCTTGTTGTCCATGCCGATGAGCTGGGCGACGCGTGGGGTGACCGCTCGTCCGTGCACGGTCTCGGCGCCGTCGAGTGCTTCCAGCTTGTGTTCGTTGCCCGTGGGCTTTCTCGACAGCTTCCTGGTCACCCGCCACTGTCGTCCGCGGATCTCGAATTCCAGGGTCACCTTCAGGATGCCGGCGCCGCCGTCGGCGATCAAAGGTTTTGATGAGGTGGATTCCCAGGTGGTGGTGCCGTACAGGGCGAAGTTGATCGCCATCAGGATGCTGGATTTGCCGGCCCCGGTATCGCCGGTGACCCCGACGAGATGATGACCGCGGAAGTCGAGGTGTTGTTCGCTGACGTAGGAGCGAAGTCCGGAAAACCAGAGCTGTAGCGGTTTCATGCCAGACCGCCCGTCGTGTTGCTGAGCTGCGCCTCGGCGGGGAAGTACGGGTCGCGGTCGTCTTGGGCGGCGGCGAGGAACTCCGTCATCAGGGCGGTGACCGTCTCGATCGGCGCGGTGCCGGTGCCGTTGTCGTTCACGTACTGTTCGAACGATTCCAGCAGGCTGCGCTGCACCGGTATTTGCCCTGGCTCGACGATATCGGCGCGGGCTTGCGCGCCCGCGACGCGTTGCTGTACATCCAGGACGCACGCGCGTGGGAGCATCGTCTGCACGCGTTGTGAAAGAGCGGGGTCGTATTCCGGGGTGTGCACCGTGATCAGGCAGAGCGCGTCGCCGATTGAGTCGGCCTGTTTACGCAGCTCGTCGCTGGTGCCTTCGAACTTGACGAGTTGGCGGCCGCCGCGCAAGAAGATCTCGTCACACGCTGCCGGTTTACCGGGCTCCAGCCTCACGAGGGTGACGCTTTTGCGCTGGCCGGCTTCACCGAAGTCGAGAGGGATCGGCGAGCCGGCGTAGCGTCCGACGACCCTGCCGGGCAGCGCCTGCGGCTGATGGATGTGTCCGAACGCTGCGTAGTCGACGGCGGGGATGGCGTTCGGGTCGATGGCGAATTCGTCGGTGACGTGTCGCTTGCGTTCGCTGCCGGTCAGGCCGGCCCCAGTTACGTGTACGTGAGCCGCGAACACGGTGACTTCGGATCGCGGGTCCAGACCGTCCGCCATGCCGGCAGCGATCTGCGCTTGCAGGGTGGCGAGTTGTTCGCGGTAGGTGCTCGACCATGACTCGGCGCCGGGGACGGTGCTTATGCGTTGGGGATAGATGAATGGCAGGACCCCGACCCGGGCGCGGTTGCCATCTCGGCCGGGCACGACGAGGTAGTCCGCGTGGGCGCCGCGTGGCTGGCTGACGAAATGCAGCTGCTGTCGGCGGCCGAGTTTGTCGAGGTAGCGGTGCAGGGCGACGTTGTCGTGATTGCCGGCGACGACGATCGTGGGGGCGATGGCGGCCAATTCGGCGAGCCAGTCGACGACGCGTTCGATGTCGGTGTGGCTGACGCGGGAGTGGTCGATCAGGTCACCGGAGTGCAGGATGCCGTCGGGCTGGTGTTGTTTGGCGATGTCGATGATTTCCGTCATGGCATCGGCGAGGTCGGGCATGCGGGGCTCGTTGTAGGTGGTTCGACCGGCATGCCAGTCGGAGGTGTGCAGGAAGAGCATGAACGGGTCGCCTTTCGCGTGGCTGCGCCGGCAGCCAGAGGAAACGGGGGCGGTCAGCCGCGAGTGCTGACGCGGTGGTTGGCGAGGTGGGCGAGGACGGCCTGGTTGGCCTCCCAGCCGTCCGGGAACTTGATGAAGTCTTTGAGGTGCATGGGCTCGGTGGACGGGTGGGCGTCCAAGAGCTCGGGCATGCCGCGGCGGCCCACCACGATGCTGGCGTGACGGTGCCGGGAGGTAAGGACGCACAGCCGTCCGGGGGTGAGGTGGAACGGGGTGGCGTCGATGCGGCCGGACAGCGGGTGAAGGATGACGGTGATGTCGAGTTCAGCGCCTTGTAGGCGGTTCGCGGTGTCGACCCGGAGTCCGGCCGCTGCGTCGTCGCGGGTTCGTAGCTCGCGGGTGATTGCCGCGACTTGGTCGCGGTGGGCGGCGCCGATGGCGATCCGGTCGGCGGTCAGCCGCCGGCCGCCGGGGGCTTGTTCGCAGACCGTTTCGGTGCCGCGTTGCAGGAGCCGGACGGCCACGTCGACGGTGGCGGTGATCGTGTCGACATCGGTTCGCAACGTGTTGCGGGCGGGCAGTTCGAGGAAGCCCCATCCGGTGCCGGCGGCGAGGTCGATCACTTCGTCGACGGCGGTGCGGCGGATTCCGACGGTGGGCACGTGGATGGCGCGGTCTCCGGCTTGGGTGCCGGCGTCGAATTCGGTGAAAGGGTAGAAAGCTTCCTGGACGACAGTGGCGGCGCTGGGCGGCAGTCGCCATGTCACCGGAAGTTCGTAGGGCACGATGTCCGGGTTGTTGCGCAGCAGCACCGCGACTGCGCTCTGCATGGGATCCCAGGGCAGACCGGCCCACCGTTCGCCGTCGATCGGAGAGAACGGGTCAAGCTGACCGGGATCACCGACCAACAGCATCCGGGTGAAGAGTTCCCCGATCAACAGCAGCGAGTCTGAACGCATCTGATAGGCCTCGTCCACGACAGCCCACGGCCACATTTGGGTGCTCTGGACCTGAGCCCACTTGGCGGCGGTGCCGACCAGGACGCGGCAGTCGGGCAGGTCTTCGGCGCGAGATTCGACCTGGACGTTGGGCAACAGCAACAGAGATGAGGGCGCGAGGTAGCCCTCGCGGGACAGCCGGCCGACGGTCAGATGCGGCAGCCGGGCCGCGATCTTGGCGACCAGGTCGTCGACTTGGGCGTTGGTCTGCGCGACGACCACGACGGTTTCACCGCCGGTCGCGATTTCGGCGGCGATGCGCCCCACCAGGGTGGATTTCCCTGCCCCGGGTGGGGAGTCGACGACGACGCCGCGGTGGCGACCGCTGGTGAACGCGGCGATGATCTCGGCGGTCTTGAGTTCGGCGCGCTCGTGAGGCGAGGTCATGACCAGTCCTCCGCCGCGTCCTCGGCTACGGGTTTGTACTCGGGAGGCGGCCCGCCGTGGGTCCAGGGAATGTCCTCCCGGGCCGGCCACGCCCGGCGCCGAACGAACGTCTCGGTCACGCTCGTATACGTAACGTCGTCGCCAAGTGCCGGAACTGAGCCGGGCTTGGCGGTCTGGCCGCTGCCCATCTGGTTCTGCAGCTCGAGTTCGACCTGCCAGCCCTGTTCGGTGTCGATCACCGACTCGATGATCGCCTGTTGGCCGTTGCGGGACGGGTCATACACGTTCTGGCCGACGTCGAGGCGGACCGGGTCGCTGGTCGCCACGGTGACCCGTGGGCGCAGTAAGCTGCGGCGTTGCCCCGGCACACGGCGGGTCGCGTCGACATCGACGACGCGGCCGGCGAACGCCTCACCGGTCAGTCGATAGTCCGCCAGCACGAGCGGGTCGTCGAAGGCGCGTTGCGCCTCAAACGCTGCCATGCGCTGTTCCAACTCGGCCAGCCGGCGCCCGCTGCGACTGGCGTTGTCGCGTTTGGCCTGCGGCCTGCCGTCGGTGGTGACGTACTGGTGAAACGAGGTGAACCGGTCGCGCTGCTGTTCCCACCGTCTCGCGACGCGCCCAGCCTCGGGCACCTGGCGCAGCAGGTCGATAGCTGCCCACACGTGCTGCCAGGTCGGCAACATCTGTTCCTCAAGCATCGTAGTCAACCGGCGGTGGACTGCTTTATGGGCGACGGGAGTCCGCGCCGCCGCAAGGTCGCGCAGCACAGGTTCCAGGAAGAGCCGGTCGAAGACCGGGTCGGTGGAAGGGCCAGCTGGCGGGCACAGTTCCGGGTTTTCGGCCCGAGCAACCGCCGAGGCGACGTCCATCCCGGAAGGAGGGGCGAGCCACGCCATCAAAGCGGCGAGATTGCCGTCCTCGAGATCGCTCTGCCCGGTCGCCCACACTGCACTCAGCGCCCGTGTCGCCGCGATCAGCGCCCCGGAGTCGGCGAACTCGGCCTGTTCGGCGAACCAGGTCAGCCAAATGCCGAGCCGGCGCACGGTCGCGGGAACTGCCCACGGGCCCTCGATCTGACGCAGCCTCGTCATCCGGCCCAGCGTGCTGATGAACTCGATCCCGGCCGGGTTCGGCACCCAGATCTGCGGGGCGTCGACGACTCGCACACGCGAATCCTGTCCCCGTCCGAAGGGCTGGGTACGCTTCGCGGCCATCTCGATCGGGAACAGCACTTCGCTGGCAAGCTTGCCGGCGAAGTTCAGCCGTTCAGCGCGTTCGCGGGGCTGCCGTGTCACGATCACATTCGGCCGGTCGCGGTCGGAGCCGATCAGTGCCGCCAGCGGCGCGTTCGTTTCGCCTGCCAGGGTGAGCGGCACGACGACGATCGGCTGATGGGAGATGTGCTGGTGGCGGAAGACGGTCAGCTGCTGCGGGGTCATCGAGTCGGCCGCCAACGCCCTAGCCAGAGAGGTCAGCACGGTCACCGGGCCGCCCCCAGCGCGGCTTCGCGCATGGCGTACGCCCTGCGCAGTTGCTCAGCTGCCTGCCGCTGTCCCGTGTCCGGCTCTCGCCGGCCGGTGGCGAGCTCGACAACCTCCTTGATGGAGTCGACCCCGCCCAGGTCTTCGCGGACCACCCGGCCCAGCACCGGCACGGTGCCGCTAGCCTCGGACCGGCATACGCCACCCAACTCGCACGCACCGAGACACTCAGG
Source organism: Actinoplanes sp. NPDC048988 (assembly GCF_043197815.1). NCBI lineage: Bacteria > Bacillati > Actinomycetota > Actinomycetes > Micromonosporales > Micromonosporaceae > Actinoplanes > Actinoplanes sp. NPDC048988. Next base: position 16,895 of record NZ_JBICTW010000034.1, read on the forward strand.
AGAGTAGCGAGCGGTCACCTGAAAAAGTGCCGCAGCGAGTTCCTCGGGATCGCGAGTGGGCAGTCCTGAGTCGTCCAGCCGCAGGTCGAACGACAGGTCCTGGGGCAGCAAGGGCAGTAAGTCCTCGACGGTTTCCATCCGGTTCAGCTGCCGTTCCAGTGTCGCGAGCTGTTTGCGGATGTCCAGCAGTTCCGCCACGGGCTGGTTGCTGAAGTCCTTGGGGCATACCAATACCACCTGGTGCGACACCATGCTCGGGTCCAGGCCGGCCGCCTGCAGCATCTCCCGCATCGCCAGCACGTACACCGCGGACTGCTGCGCGGCGGCCGCGACCTTGCCGGAGTTGGCGGTGCCGTCCAGAATGGCGAACGACTTGATCTCCACCACGAAGAACTGGTCACCGAGTTTGAACGCGATCAGATCCGGTTCGATCCGGACCGGTACCCCGTTCACCGTAAGCTGCAGAATGGGATGGTCGAACAACGACCCGATCGGGTCGCTCGACTCCGCTGACGCTTGGAGGGCGCGCTGAGAGCGTCGGAGCCGGGAAGTGATCCTGTCGTCGGTGTCGGACGGGTTGAGGTCGTGGTAGTGGGCCTCGGCGACCGGTAGACCGATGTGCTCGCGCAACAAGCGAAGAAGCTCAGCACACCCGTCCGCCTTGACCTTGGCCTCGAATCCCTTCCCCCGGGCGATGGCGATGCTTGACAGCTGCCCGATGGAGATACGCACACCCAAGCCCTGAGCAACCTTCCCTTTGTCAATCCCGGCGGCATCCAGCAAGGTGCGCCTTCGACAGCCGGGGTTCGCCGCGAGAGCGGCGAGAGTACGGGCGTTGTGCGGCTTTCGCGGCGCCGCACCTCGCAAAGCGTTCAAACGTTCGTCGACGACAGTCATGTCATCCTCTGATGGACGGGTCCGATTCTTCGCGGAAACCGGGCCGCCGGATAAGGGAAGTGGTAGAGCTAGCCGTTCGCGATCGACCGGATAGAACGCAGATGTCCGCCCCCGAAGAGTTGCTCGACGTCGGTAAGCCGCCGCGCGCGTTCCGCCGCGGCCTCGCGCTCAACGCGGTCGGACTCCACGTGAATCCTCAGCTCGGCTTCTGCCGCAGTGATGAGCCTCGAAAGCTCGATCTCCCCGGCAGGTCCGGCCGCGCCTGGGATGTTGTTCGTGAACGGCCACAGCAGACGGATGACCTGCGGTCCGAGTTCTGCTGTCGCCTGAACGTGGCGGGCCAGGCGTATTGCGGTGGTGAGAAAGTCGACCCGGGGTGACAGCGGCCCTATGATGCGGCGATCCAGTGGCCAGGTGGAGATCGCCAGGAGGCCGCGTGCCGCCACGAGCTGGTCGGCTGTCAGAGCACCGCACAGGTAGTAGGGACGGGAGTACGGCACCGCACGAAAGGACCGTTCTTCGTCGCGGCGCAGGCTGGCAAGTTTGGTCGCGACCAACCCGCCGGCGAACAGCGCCTCGTAGGTCGCGACGATCAGGCGCGGCGCCGTCGCAACTCCGAGCACCGTAAGTACTTGGTGGACCTGCTCACGGATCGGGAACAAGGACATGCCAGCTGACAGGGTCTCGACAGGAGCAGCCACCGGAGCCATATCGTCCGACTCCTGCAATGCCGCATCCCAGCTCAGTTCTGCCGCTCGCAGCTCCGCGCGCAGCCGTTGCACTGCCGAGCGGTCGCCCGACGCGAGCGCGCGGCGAATTTGACCGCGCAGTTGCGCAATCCGTGCTTCGAGCTCGTCCATGGCATCGGGCATAGCAGCGACCGTACCAGATCTACCAAAGAGTTCCAAGTATTTCCAAAGTTCGGGCGAGACGGCGAACGCCGCATCCGGCGGTCAAGACCAAGCCACAGGGAGATAGCCACCCTGCCCCTGGCGCCACGCCAGAGCAGTCCCCGTGCCGGCCGAGAAGGACCCTGAGCGGCCAGAGATCGGCAGGCAAGCACGACTTCACGCAGGTACCCTCGACACACGGACGACCCAGCCATATCGACACTCCACCAGCCGCCCAGAAGACAACGGCCAGTTTGTGCGACGACTGGACCCAACGCCCAACTGCGCTCCGGCCCACACGATCCCGCGCAAGAACTTGCCTTCCGACTCGGCGAAGCGCGTCGACCCTAACGCCGGGACGCCGAGCGAGGGGACCGCTGAGCCGACACCCTCCCCCAGTCAGCTCATCGAGTTCTACAGCACCCTCGCCGGCGAGCTTCAACCTGGCGCCACCACGCCGCTTGGCCTGACCCAGCTGGAGTTCCTGCGAACACCAGCAGAAGCTGCAGTAGCTCGCGCACACCTCACGAGCGACACTTATCCACGACGCGGATCCGCCGTTCCCGCGGTCCAGCAGCACCGCAGTCCCGGTCCTAGACGTGCCAGGCACCCACCGAACTAGCCGACCGCCGTCCGCGCGGCGCACCGCCAAGGCCCCGGAAATAGACGAAGCGACGTCGCGTTCTGCGTCGATCCATGATAGGTAACAGTCAGTGGATCGGACGGTCGCTCTACGCGTGTGGTCCGATGCAACGGATCGGAGCCTGCTCGGGATGTGCGCTGCCAAGATCGAAGGCGAAGCATTCGAACTTCAGGACCTGTTCGAGCGCTGGTCCTACGACATCGACTACTACCAGCGCGAATTCGCATGGTCCGCAGAAGACGTCCGTACCCTCGTCGACGATTTGATCTCACAGTTCCGGCTGGCCAGGAAGGACCACCGAACCCGGCGCGGCATGCGCCACGCCGAACCCTACTTCCTGGGGCCTTTCGTCTATCACGACGTGCGACGTGGCGTCCGATTCCTCGTCGACGGTCAGCAACGCTTCACCGTCCTGCACTTGATCTTCATCCACCTCCACCACCAGGCACGCGCCCTCGAACGGCGCGACGCCGAGGACAAGCTCAACCGAGTGATCCGCTTCGCCGCACCCGAAGGCGGGTGGCGCTTCCGCATCGACATCGAGGAACGCCGCAGAGCCCTTCAGCGCTGGTACGACGGCCACGACTTCAAGCCCGATGCCGGCTCATCGCTGTCGCTACGAAACCTGTCTGTACGCAGCGACGAACTGCGCGAGTTACTCGACAGCCGCCTCGACGCCGGCGACTTGGCGAGCTTCGTCGAATGGCTCTTGTCCCGGGTGGTCCTGGTCGGCATCCGAGCTCCAGACCGGGACAGCGGGTTCCGCATCTTCGAGTCGATGAACGACCGCGGGACCAGACTCACCCCCATCGACCTCTTGAAAAGCTTCTTGCTGTCGCACGTCGGCGGAGGCGAGGAAGAACTCAACCTACGTTGGCGGAGCATGCTGGCCGAGTTGACGATCGCCCGCGACGATGACAGCGCGCCGACCCGCTTCATCAAGGCCGCGCTCATCGCCCAATACGCACGCATCTCATCCAGCGACGACCTGCAGGGAATCAGCCGGGAACTACACCTGTGGGTGCGCCGCCACGCCACGGAGGTGCTTCATCTCGCCGAGGCCGACGAGTACTTCACCTTCGTCGACCAACTGATCAGCCTCGCCCGGATATACCGGACCTTCCTCAGCGCTTCCCGAACCCTCGACACCCATCACAATCTGCAAGCCCTGTACTACAACGAATACAACGGCCTGACCAACCAGATGGACATAATACTGGCCGCCATTCGCCCAGCAGACACTGCAGAAACAGCTAAGGAGAAGGCCGCACTCATAGCGAACTTCATCGACCGCTGGTATGTCATCCGTGTCATCAACGACGACCCTGCCAACGCCGCAGCTCTCGATGAGCTCTCACAAACGCTCATTCCGAGCTTACGAGACTGTAAATCTCCGCAGGATGTGCGCGCCGCACTCACCGATGCCCTACCGGACGATGACGATTTCAATGCGATTCTCACTTACCAGCTCCGGGGGACGAACTCCGTTCAAGTCCGATACCTCCTCGCCAGGATCACAGCCTTCGCCCAAACTGGATGGAACGAACCTAACCTCGTCACGGAATACCTAAATCCTAAGCTGTGGCAGATCGAACACATCTTCGCCGACAAAAAGGAACGCCACCCCGAGATCACCGATCCGATCGACTTCCGCCTCCTGCGCAACCGCATCGGAGTCCTGGGGCTACTCAAAGCCACCGTCAACATGAGCATCAAAGACAAGACCGTCCCCGAAAAGATTAAGGTCTACCGAAGCGAGAACCTGCTCCTACGCTGCATGCACTCCGACTACCACCTGAACATCAAACCCATCCGGTCGTTCATGGAACGGAACGACCTCAAGCAGCACCTGCGCCCCCTGGCCGACAACACCGACCTGGGAGCCGCCGTCCTCGTGCGGGCCGAACTCTACCGCCGACTTTGCGTCGCCACCTGGGGCAGGAAGGCGCTCGGATACCCGCCCATCGAGGCGGAACCAGACAGCGTGGCTCCCGAACCAACCCCGTCCCCACTGCCGGCCAGCAGCGCCACGCGCACGCCACGCACCCGACCAACTGACATCCAGCTAATGATGCGCAAAGGGATCCTCGCGCCGAATACCTCGGTCGTCGGCCATGCTGACGGAGTTGAGAAGACAGCGCTGATCCAGTCCGACGGACAGCTCAGACTGCCAACCGGCGACGTGTTCCGCAAAGCCGACGACGCGGCCCGAGCCGTCACCGGCAAGAAGACCGACGGCATGCCGTTCTGGCACGTTGAGCGTCCTGACGGCAGCCACATCTCACTGAGACAACTACGCAACGAAGGCAGGCCGCAGAGCACGCCAAAGCGATGATGCCGAATCAGCACGCATCGCCAGCGACAAACCCCATCAGCATGGTCAAGGCTGAGGATGCACCACGTCCGACCGTGCTGATAGCGCAAACCGCTACAGCCTGCCAGCCACATCTAAATCCGAATATTTCCTACACGCGGGAACGATCGAGCAGCGTGACCTGCGTTCCGTGAGGCCTGCGCGCCTTAAGGATGAACAGAAACAGACTCTGCAGCGCAGGCAAAAACGCGGCTCGATTGTGCGGCCCGGGGATGTGTATCATAGGGGCATGAGCACACATGCTATGCATGGGTGCGCTATTTACGGGGTCGAATCCCCCTCCGGACACGTTAACCCCCACCAGATTCATTCCTTTCGGGGATGGATGTGGTGGGGGTTTTCTGCATCCTTCCTCTGAGCGGGGATCCGCGGAGCGGCCGCTTGCGATGATCCGGTCTCGCCGTTGTGCGCCGCGATGCGGAGCTGACCTGCCGCGCAGATGATCACGGCGTCGGCTGCGCGGAGATGAGCAACGAGTTCCGTGGCACCTGTCGAGGGCGTCAGCACGCCGACGGCGACAAGTTGGTGCAAGGATTCGGTCAGGATGCGCTGCTGGGGCCAGTAGATCGCTCGCAGCCGTTCCCCCTGGCGGCGAGCGCTGCTGTGACCGTGGCGGCAGCGATATCCCGCCCGGCCATGAACCCAATGCGCCTCCAACCGCCGACCACACATCCCGCAAACCAGCAACCCCGTCAGCCGATAACGACGGACACGGTTATCGCCGGCACGCTGACCGCGCTGACCTGCTGGGCGGCCAGAAAGTCGGCGTCGTTGATCAGCGCCGGATGGGTCAGCCGGGCGGAGATGATCCAGTCCGAGCGCCGATTCCAGTCTCGGGTGATGCCAAGGCTCGAGCGCTTGTCGCCAGGCACGCTCTCGTGATGGTTCGTACGCTACCGGTTCCATACCTGCCGTCCGGTGTACCGCGGATTGCCTAGGATCGCAGCGACCGTCCGCAACGTCCACACCGTGCCCACCCGGTGGGGATTACGGATCGGATCGTGAGCCGCCGGTGAGGGGATCCGACGCTCGTTCAACTCGCGGGCGATCCCCGCGGTGCTGACTCCGGCCAGCCGCCGCGCGAAGATCCACCGCACATGGGCCGCGGCCGGCGGATCAACGTCGAGGCGATGCATTCTTCTCCCCCACGCCGCATGCGTCTTGTTCGGATGCGGCCCGGCGTCAATCAGCCGATACCCGTACGGCGGCCGCCACCAAGATGCCGATCCTGATCACGAGCCTGCGCCCGCATCGCCGTCGTCGTCCGCATCCGAAACCGCAGGACCTCCCGCTCCGACTGATGACCCAGCAACGTCAGCAACGCCTGATGAGCCGGCTCGTCCAAATCGATCGGCCCGTCCGCCTCCGGCAGCCACACCGCCACCCCATACCCCTGCAAATAAGGGATCACCTGGTAGGCCTGCCCTGCCGTGAAGGCCCGCTCGTACTCCCCCACCACCACCGCGTCGAACCTGCGATCACCCCGCACCGCCTCCGTCAGCACTTTCGCAGCGGCGGGACGCTGATGCCAGGGCAGACTGCGCGAGTAGCCCGCGTCGAAGAACTCGGCCACGATCACGCCGTAGCCGGCGATCAGCCTGACCGCGTTGTCGCACTGCCACTGCCGAGACGACACCGGATCCTGATAGCCCGTCGTCGACATCCGACCGTAGAAAGCAAACCGAATCGGACCCGGATCCTCCCGCTTCTGATGCCCGCGGCCACGGGTCCGGCCTGGTGTCTGATCGAGCCACGCTGTGAACAGATCGTCCGGCCGATCGGAGTCGGTCCAGGATTCCGGCATGGACGTCACCTCGATCCGAGGAAGACAACGTCGATGCCGAAGAGACACAGCATGCCGGCGACGATGACGCGTAAATGCGCCTCGATCCCCAGTGCGAGCGACACACCGTCACCCGCGCGAGGAGATTAGACGGTTTTCGGCGTCCCGGCTGGCGGCGTCCGGCCGTTACTCCATGTTCCAGTCGGCTTTGTTGACGCCCATGTCTGAACGGACGATCTGCCGCGTTCCAAGATCAACTAGAGTCGACGCGGGCTCGTACCGTCGCCTTGCCCAGCACCTTCAACCGGAGAACAGCGTGACCCCGCCCCGCATGACCGCCCTCACCGCGGCCGCCCTGATCGCCTTCACCGTCGGCGGCTGCGGCGGCTCCGACACTCCGACGGCTCCGGCCGAAGCCGCCTCGACCGCCCCGGCAACCTCCGCAGCCCCGACGACAACGTCACCGTCCCCGACGGTCCAGGCGATGACGATAAACCAGGCATGCCAGCAGGCAGTTGAAGGCTCCGTCGACTGGATCAACCTGGTCAGCGCCTACAGCCAGGGCAAGCCCACCACGGCTGACGAGTTCCAGGCTCTTTCCGGCAAGATCAGCGCCGCGATGCCGTACCTGGACACCGAGACGGCCGCACTGGCGGGCGAACTGGTCTATCCGCTCGACGCGATCCACCGCAGGCTGACGGCTGGCGATAGCAGCGAAATCCAGTTTCAAGCCGGCAAAGAGGCTGTCACGCCGATCATGGCGAACTGCGCCGGGAAAGCCGACCTAACGAACTACAAGTCGCCCTACGAGCGCTGACAGACCCCACCCCAGGCACGCCCACGCCCGCTGGACGAGCAAGTCCCAACTCGGGCTAGGCGTGCTGCGGACGTGGCGGTGGACCACTCAGGCGATGGCTGTTCAGCTGCGTGAGCAGGGTCGTCACCTCGGCAGCGGTCCCATATGGCTACCGCCTTGTCGACGCGGGGCCGAATCCAAACCGGATCCACGCCCAGTGGGCAATCAACTGCACCGGCTGGAAGCCGGCCTGGCCACCACCCGACTCCGCTCATTGACAGACCGTCGTTGCAGAGCATCCCCCGATCAGATAGACGATTGTGAACCATCGGTGATCAACTTCGGGCGCCGAGTCGATACTTGAACCTTGAACGGTGCGACAAGATGGCCGCCGAGTCGCCAGCCGCGAACGAGGAGCGAGCCCAAACTATGCCCCGCCTGCCTCACGCCATCAGCCGGCTACTGATTCCCGGGATGGCAACCGTGACGTTGTTCGTCACCGGCTGTGCGAGTGGGTCGACCCCTGAACCGCAGTCCACGGCCGCCGCTGCCACGCCTAGTAAAGTCAGCGCCGCGCCGTCGGCCAGCGCTTCACTGTCGGCCAGCGCCTCGCCGTCATCGACCCCGTCCGTTTCGGCGCCGCCGAAAAACAGCATCGAACTGACCTGCTCGACAGACCAACTCCAGACCAGCACTCAGACGTTCACCGTGACGTCCGACGCCAAAGGCATCTACGACTTCCGTGCCGTCTGGAAACTTGAAGAGTACGCCTGTGACATCTCGGCGGTAAGCGGCAGTCCGGAGACGGTCGTGAAAGCCACCACGCCTCTTCAGAAGCAAGCCCTGAAGAAGGCCGACAACGGCGAGTCCGACATCACGGCACTGGTCCAGGAGTGCGCCTCGGCCAGCTCCACTGACGTCTACCTCTCCGGCACTTTCGGCATGGCCGACGACCAGATCGCCCTGTACAGCGGCGTCCTCTTGCTCTGCCCGTCGCACCCCCACGCCGGCGCGTGGCGCGAAGCCATGAAGGGCGCCGACGGTCCGGCGGACAGCGACTCCGTGAAAAACGTGCACCCCGGCGCATTCTGCTCTCCCGAAGGTGCCCACGGCCACACCCCGGCTGGCACCTTAATGAAGTGCAGCTCCAAGTCGGGTGACACCCGCGCCAGATGGCGTCGAGCCTGACAGCCTTTAGTTTTAGCACGGCTCAAGCCCTAAATCGTACGCTTCCTTAGTTCGCCATAAGCTCGTCGAAGCCAGCGTCTGAGTTCTCCCCGGACGGCGTTCGCCTTGCCAGCGGAGTCCACGGAGCAGTGGGTCGAAAACCGGTTATCGATGCCGGGCTGACTTCTGTCCGAAGTCTCGTGAGGTTCCACCCAAGACCTAGAGCTTTCGATAGCTGACCGGCGCGAAACTGTTGCTGGAGGCAGCTGGCAGCTCGTTGAGGTCCGTCCGTGTGGAACCAGTTTGCCAACCCCGCAAGTTTTGTTGTCAGCCTGGAGAAGTCGCTGCATCGTCGCTCGAGAGCACTGCGTATCAGCGCACGGGGACGAGAGGCAGAACCATGGTGAAGCAAGCCGGCGAAGGATACGACGTGGTGATCGTCGGGGTGGGCCGGCGGGGTTGGGTGCTGCGGTAGTCCTGGCCCGGTCCCGGCGCAGCGGCGAGCAGACCATACGAGGTGGTCCGAGCCCGACGCTGAATCGGTCCGCGACGAAGGCGACCGGATCAGGTCCAGTGAGATGGGATGGTTCCCTCGTCCGGGGTCCCGTCGTCGGTATGGATGGAACGCAGCGCGGCCGGCTTGTTCCCGATCGTGAACTGTTCGTCACCGGTGGGCTCCACCGTGAAGTCCTTGCTCTGCAGGTAGACCGCGATCTTGTCGGTATAGACCTTGGGATCGGACAGCTGCGGCTTGGCCGGGTCGGGGGTCCGGGCTTGCTCCGGCGCGATGACCAGCTCGTACTCGTTCTGGGCTTGGATGAAGAACCCCTGCGGCACCGTGTCGATGGTGAACAGGCGGGGCTGCTCCCCGGTGTAACTGACCAGCTTGATACCCGCGGCCGCGCCGTCAGCGCTCCGCGCCACGGTGGGCGGGTCTTCGGCGGGGCCGCCGACCAGCCCGGGCCCCAGCGACAGGGCGGCCGCGACGGCCGCGACACTGAACGCCGACCCGGCGGCTACCCGGAAGAACCGGTTGCGCCGGACGGCGCGGCGTCTGCGAGCCAGGTCGTCCTCGATGACGCCGGCCGGTGTGTCGTCGGCGGGACCGGCCAAGCGCCGCAGGCGGGTTGTCCGCCCGCCGGTACGCGGCCCAGGAGACATAGAGTTTGGTCAGCGCCGTCTGCACGAGATCCTCTGCCAGGTGCGGATCGCCGGCCGTCAGCAGCCGTGCGGTCTGCAGCAGCCACTTACGCCGATCGGCCACGAGCTCGTGGAACTGCTCATCGCGCTCGGACCCGTCCGAACTGCTGTCCTGTTTCACACCCACCCTGGCCCCTTCGCGCGGCTCAAGGTTGCACGAGGCCGATGCCTACCGTGAAGCCGACGCCTCGGCGATGACCTCGCGGGCGACCTCGACGATGATGCCGGGTTGTTCGAGCGGGACGAGGTGACCGCTGCGCTCGGCCACCATCAGCTTCGCGCGCCGGGAGATCGTGAGCTGCCGGCGCTGGCCGTCCTGCCAGATCCGCTCGAGCTCGGCCCCGGTGGCGGCGTCGATGCCGGCCGCCTCGTAGTCCTGGGGCCGGCCGCGCGCGATGACCCGTACCGGAAGGTCTTGCAGGTTCTGGCCTCGCACCGCGTCCTCGGTGAGGTGGATGAGGTCGGCCTCGCGCTGTTTGGTGGCGAAGTAGCTCCACGGCGCCGCCGTCACGTCGAGGAACTCGCGGCGCTGGTCGGGTGGCACCAGGCCGTCCAGCAGGGCTCCGCCGCCGGCGCGCAACGCGCCCACGGCCTTGAGGCTGGCCAGGATCCAGGGCGGTAGCGCGGTGGCCGGGGTGCCGCCCGACAGCAGCGGCGCGGTCCGCCGGGCGTCGTCTTCGGGGCGGGCGTCGACGAGGACCAGGCCCTCGACGTCGGCCGGGTACCGCTGGGCGAACTCGCGGGCGTAGAGACCGCCGAGACTGTGGCCGACGAGCACATACGGCTTCGGGGCGTTGACGGCGGCCAGGGCGGCGTGCAGTTCGGCAGTGACGTGCTCGCCGGTGCGCGCGGTGTCGGCGGCTTCGCTCCAGGCGTAGCCGGCGCGGTCGTACCGCACGACGGTGGTCTGTGGGGCCAGGCTGTCCGCCACCGTCTGCCAGGAGGAGGCGGCCTCGCCGCTGCCGGCTTCCAGGACGACGGTGGGGCCGCCGCTGCCCTGCCGGATCAGGTGCAGCCGGTGTCCGCCCACGTCCACCAGCTGGCCCGGCATGGGATGGGCCGCCCGGCCGACGGCGACCTGGATCCGTTCCACCGCCACCGCCACGATCGGCGCCAGCACGAGGAGGGTGAGGAGCAGGAGAAGCCAACGACGCTTTTTTAACACGAGTGTGTTCACAAAAATTATGCTAACACGGTCGTGTACATTCGTCGCATGCCCCGGCTCATCGACCACAGCCAGCGCGAACAAGACATCGCCGACGCCGCCTGGCGGGTTCTGGCCCGCGACGGCCTCCTCGCCCTGTCGGTGCGCAACGTCGCCGACGAGGCCGGCCTGGCCACCGCGTCGCTCCGCCGCGTCTTCCCGACCCAGGACGCCCTGCGGGCCTACTGCCTCCAGGTGGTCGGCGACCGGGTGCAGGGCCGCCTCGACGCGCTGCCGACCGGTGGCGAGGTGCACGACTACGTCGAGCAGTGCCTCCAGCAGCTTCTTCCCCTCGACGCCGAGCGGCGGGCCGAGACGGAGGTCTTCCTCACCGTCGGCGCGCTGGCTTTCACCAACCCGGCCGTACGGACGGCCTTCGCCGCCTCGCACGCCCTCATCGCCACGGCCTGCGAATCGCTGCTCGGGATGCTGATGGACATGCCACGGCCCCGGCTCACCGAGCACGCGCGCCGCCTGCACGCCCTGCTCGACGGCCTGGCCTTCCACCTGGTCCACGACCCGGCACTCGGCCCCGGCTGGGCCGTCGCGGAATTACGGCACCACCTCGACAGCCTGCCGGCGCAGTAACCGATCGAGCCGAGGCGAACGCCGCCCGCGAACGGTCTCAGGTCCAGCGCCCGTAGGAGGCGGACGACGGCGGAAGCGGCCTGCATGTCCCAGCCGTGGATTCGACCATGCCTCGGCTCCCACAGCGGAGTGCCTGGTGACAGGGCGGGTCAGCTCCGCAGGTAGGCCAGCACTGCAAGCACTCGCCGGTGGCCGTCGGTTGTGGTCGGTAGGTCGAGCTTGCTGAAGATGTTGCCGATGTGCTTGTTGACCGCCGCGTCCGTGACGTGCAGGCGCTTGCCGATCGTGTCGTTGGACCGGACCTGTGCCATCAGCGCCAGAACTTCAAGTTCGCGGGCCGTGAGCCGCTGCCTGGGATCCGGCCGCCTGCTGATCAGCTGGCGGACCACCTCCGGATCGACGATCGTCTGCCCGGCCGAGACCTGTTCCACTGCGGTATTGAACTCTACGACCGCGCCGACCCGGTCCTTCAGGAGGTAGCCGACGCCATCGCCGTCGTCGGAGTCCAGCAGCTGCGCCGCATATGACTGGTCGACGTACTGGCTGAGGACAAGTACGGGCAGGCCGGGGAAGGACTGGCGCAGCCGTACGGCGGCCCGGAGCCCGTCGTTGGCGTTGCCCGTCGGCATCCGGACATCAGTGATGATGATGTCCGGACGCTGGGCATGGACGGCTGCGGTGAGCGCGTCGGCGTCCGCCACCGCGTCGATGACGTCGTGCCCGAACCGGCCGAGGATGCTCACCAGACCCTCGCGCAGGAGGGCGGAGTCCTCGGCCAGGGTCACCCGAAGGGGCATGGGATCTCCATCAGTACGAGAGTCGGGCCGCCGGGTGGGCTGGACATCCGCATGCGCCCGTTCAGCACGGCAAGCCGATCCGCGAGGCCGGTCAGCCCGGTCCCGGCGGAGGCGTCCGCGCCGCCCACACCATTGTCCCTCACCTGCAGGACGAGGATGCCGACCCGGCTATCCGGCAGTGGCATTTCCGCGCCATGGATGAGGAACAAGCCTCGGCGTGGATCGACCACTGGCCGGGCCGCTGGCACGACGAGACGGGCGCAGGCTGGGCCGTGACCGAAGGCGCCGCGGTGACCGGTCAGATCAGCTTCCGGCGGCTGCGTCTGGCGGACGGCTTCGCGGAGATCTCCTACTGGGTGCTGCCCGCGGCCCGCGGGCGACGTCTCGCGTCCCGTGCTCTGTCCGCCTTGACCGATTGGGCGTTCGGCACGCTGGGCCTGCACCGGATCGCGCTGACCCACTCCACTGCCAACCCCGCGTCCTGCCGGGTCGCCGAGACCACCGGCTTCCGTTACGAGGGCACCATGCGGCGCGAGGCCCGCCACATCGACGGCTGGCACGACATGCATCTGCACGTACGACTGGGTGACGACTGAGCGCGCCGAAGGTAGGGCTATCACCCCCAGAGACCCGCCAGATGGCCTCATGGCCGCCGGAAACGATTCCCGCAATGCTCGATCAGTCCGAACGATCAAGGAGTTTCCCGTGTTCCACCACCACCCCGAACGCCGCATCAGCGTGGCTGTGACCGCGCTGCTGACGGCGGGTGCCGTGATCGCAGGCAGCACACCAGCCGTCGCCGCGAACCGCGATGCCGTCCGTTCGCACCTCAAGGGATTAGTTGCCGAGGACGGTTTCCCCGGCGCGTCGGCAACCGTGCGAGGTCGTGACTACACGGCCGGCGTGGGCGACGTCCGTACCGGCAAGCCGGTCAGACCCGGTGGGCAGGTCCGCATCGGCAGCAACACCAAGACCTTCACCGCGGTGGTCGTGCTGCAACTGGTCGGCGAGGGTCGCGTACGGCTCGACGAACCCATCGAAACCTATCTGCCCGGCTTGGTACTCGGCGACGGCATCGACGGGCGCCGGATCACCCTACGGCAGCTTCTCCAGCACACCAGCGGGCTGCCCGACTACGCGACGACCTATCTGGCGAAGGACATCTTCCCGGTTCAGCACCGGTACGTCCCGCCGCGTGACCTGCTCGATCTGGCCCTGAGCGCCAAGGCCGACTTCGCGCCCGGCCAGAGCTGGGCTTACAGCAACACCAACTATCTGCTGGCCGGGCTACTCATCGAACGGGTCACCGGCCGCCCCTACGGTGAGGAGGTCACCCGCCGCATCATCCGCCCGCTCGGCCTGCGGCACACCTACCTCCCCGCCATCGGCGACCAAGGCATCCGCGAGCCGCATCCGCGGGGCTACCACGCGGCCACGCCGGGCGGCGCGCTGCGGGACGTGACGATCCTCGACCCGTCGTGGGCCTGGGCGGCCGGTGGCCTCATCGGCACCACCGCCGACCTCAACACGTTCTTCTCCGCCCTGGTCGGTGGGCGGCTGCTCCGGCCGGCTCAGCTCGCCGAGATGCGCAAGACCGTCCCGGCCACAGGGATGTGGCCCGGCGCCCGATACGGACTCGGCTTGATCAGCACACCGCTCAGCTGCGGCGGGCTCATGTGGGGCCATGGCGGAGACATCTACGGGTACGAGACCCGCGACGGCGTCACCGAAGACGGCCGGGCCGCGTCGGTGGCGGTCACCGCCCTGCCCGGCGCGGTACCGGACCCGCAGACCGCGGCCGACCACGTCGTCCAGTTCGTCGACTTCGCACTGTGCAACTGAAGCAGATCCGTTGACCACCGCTTGGCCGCAAGACGTGGGCGCGACCACGTTGATGACCGCGTACGCCCGCGCAGGAAAGCCGCAGGTCACCACCTCGGCCGACCGGCACCGTGACGGTCAGCTCCGCTGACGACCCCCTCCGAGTACGGCTAGTCTCCGGGACTCGGGCTGGATCTTGACGTACAGCTGACAACGGAAGGTACTTGGGCGGGCCTCGCTCAAGTACCTTCCGTTCTGTGGCCAGTCGCGGCGACGCAAGAGTCGACTAGCTTGAGTTTTAACGTGCAGCTGTGCGGCATCGACCCCGGCTGATCATGAGGACAGCCCTTGATCGATCATCTCTTCTTGTCTAGGGAAGAA
>NZ_JBICTW010000035.1:0-3426 GCF_043197815.1 Actinoplanes sp. NPDC048988
TGTTCAGCACCCGGCACGTCACCGCGACGGGGATCCCGTCAGCGGCCAGCTCGCTCACGAGCGGGTAGAGCCTTTTCCCGGCAGGTTCGCCTGTGCCAGATACGCCGCGGCCCGGCGCAGGACCTCGTTCTCCTGCTCGAGCAGCTTGATCCGCTTACGGGCCTCGCGCAGCTCGGCCGAGTCGCTGCGGCTCGCTGCAGACTCGGCCCCTTCGTCGATGCCGGCCTGACGCAGCCATTTGAACAAGGTCATCGGGTGCACGCCGAAGTCCTTAGCGACCTGCTCGACCGACACGCCGGGCTCGCGCTCACGGGCCACCCGCACGACATCGTCGCGGAACTCACGAGGGTAGGGCTTGGGCACAGCAACATCCTTCCAGCCCGCCGTCACGGCAAGCCATCTCAGATGTCACCCATCTGTGCAGCAGACCCAACGGAACTTCAGCTACGGCATCGCCCGCGCCTACGCCGGCCACACCGACAACACCGGCCCCGCCACCACCACCTACATCAAAGCCGACATCCACGCCGTCGCCACCGCCCTGGCTACTCTCACCGGAGAACCACATCCCCTCGCTCTCAACCCAGAGGAACTCGGCTTCCTCAGCTGACGCACGAATTGGCGGTGTCTAAATCGACGTGATAGCACCAGCCCGGCACGGTCGAATCGTCCGTTGAGTCTCTTGACATCGCCGCTGCAAGTGACTGCACCACCGCAGTCGCGTGAGCCGGTCAGCGGATGCCGAGTTCCTGGCCAGCGTGTCACAGTGCCTGAATGGGACTGCTCGATGCGATCCGCAGACGTCGCTCCTCACCGCCAGCCGCAAGCCACCAACGACATGCCCACGCCGCCGCGCCAGACCTATGCCGCCCCCTCGGTGCAACGCGCCCGTGAGGACAGTTGTTACGTCCCGGCCGACGTGGACGCGACCAGGTTCATCGGCGAAGACGGACTACCCACGTTGCATCTAATCCATACCGCGACACAGGCGGCGAGAACGTCCTGCGGCTATGCGAGACGCCACCGGACTGCTTGTAGGCCCGACGCATCGACGCTTGGCCCACGCCGGGATCTACGTGTCGCAGCTACGCGGTGAGGCGTACCACGAGCAGGCGTGTCAAAGCGGTGACTTCCGGCCGGGTACCACAGTAAAACTGGTCCGCGAGGCGGACAACGCCTATGACTCGAACGCGGTGGCCGTGTACGACACGACCGGCCGCCACCTCGCCGCGTACATGAACAAACAGAAAGCGAGGATCGTCGCCAGACTGCTCGACACCGGCGTCGAACTCCGCGCAATCTCGATCCGCGGCACCGGCCCCAGCAAACCCTGCGCCCAGATCGCGATCCTCGCGGCCGAACCGAACGTCCTTGCCCGGCTGACGGAACCGCGCCCCGACCATCTGCCCGCCGCCACCCTGCCCACAACCAGGTAGTCCGATTCCGCTGCGCAGGAGCCGATATTCTTGAGTCGGATAGAGGTGTGTTGTACACCTCGTTCACTCCACTCGAAGGCCACGATCACCACAACGGCCACCGGCCTGGACGTCCGCATGCGGTTGCCGCGCCGCCGGCGCCTACACCTCAAAAAGGCGATCGCGATCAGCCCGACAGGTTAGCGCCAAACGACCGGATTCGCTGCCCGCCTGCCGCATCCGATATCACGCAGAGTCATCGTCATTTCCAGATAACACGCCGGCAACTTCGAAAAACCTGCCGAGTTGCCTCTCGGCGAGGGACACAGCCTCGGGAGCGCGCAGGGAGCCGTCCCCGTGCGGATGAAGGCCGAGCAGGGTGATCTGCATTGGGGTTACCAAGTGGGAGAATTCCTTGATACGACCGCTCAAGAATTCATCAGCTGCTGTCATCACGTCGGCACCCCAATTCTCGAACGCAGCTTCGTTCATTTCGAGTTTCTCCCGTCCATTGTCCTCGATCAGGATCCCTTCCTCCGCGAGGATTTGCAGCGTGCTTTCCAGTTCGGCCCGGCCGTCGGAGAGCTGAATTTGGCGGGTGACCAGGTCATAGGCGGCGGTGATACAGTGTTCGCCGCGGCGTAACAGCCGCTCTTCTAATCCGCCGTCCCACGTCGAGTCGCTCAACTCGACCCAGCCGGAGCGTCCGAGAACCGCTACCAGCTTATCGAGGACTTGTTCGGTCTCATTGAGTGTGTTCTCGTCGCCGTAGAGATCCTGGTAAGACCGTCTCCAGAACTCGTCCGTACTGGCGCTGGCCGCTTGCGCCGCGTGGCCTCCGGTGATGATCAGCGTCAGTGGTGTATCGAATTCAGGAAAGCCAGTATCAGGACATCCATTGCGGTGGCACCAGTGTTCACCTGGGCAGGACAGGTTCACGCGGTGGACAGTCTCCGGGCTGTCGGTGCCGTCGGCGGATCGGCTCACGACAAGTAAATAGCTATGGAGTGGGGCGGGGAAGCCCACCAAGCCTTCGTCGGCGTACAGCACGCCGCCGTACACAAACACGATCAGGCCGCTTCTCTTCGGGCTCGCCCAGCCGGCGACGGCGGCGCGCGCTGTCGTCAGGGCGGTGACATCACCGCTCGGGTTCGACGGCTCCATCTGCCACCGCGGGCCGTAGCGCCAATTGCCAGCCGATTGCAGAGCGAAAGCAACCGCGTCCAAGACTTCAGGCGAGGTGCCATCGACAACTAGCAATCCGCCTAACGTCTTGCAGGTAGCCAACAGTTCGCTCGCCACACCGGGATCTTCAGCGGCTGACACACTGGGCGAGGGTGCAGTGGACCACCAGCGGTTCTCGTCAGGCACGAGTGCTTCGTTGGCGGCCGCGTCGAGCGTGATGGTTCGGGCCGCACAGTCGGCCCCGACGAGGCCGAGCACGACGTACAGAGCGGACTCCCACTCGCCGACTCCACCAGGCGCCATCGCGAGCTCCGGGCGCTCGTCACCAGCGGCTGGCAGCGCCACGGTGATCTCTCCCGGTTCCGCTAAGGCGGTGACCAGCAGAGGCCGGTCCGGCTCACGTTCGTCCTCAGCCGCGACGCGCGCTGCAGGCACGATGGTCTCACCGCTCAGATCAATCCGAGGAATCCAGGCAGGACGATGTTTCTGACGACGCCGGATCCTCACTGCCTGCTCGACCAACTCAGCCTTGGTCGGATGTGAACGCAAAAACCCATCTGCGGCTGGACGGACCAGCGCATCCAAGTCGCCCTTGCTCAGTTGTTCCGGGTGCTCGGGAACCTCGATGAAAACCTCGGGAAGCGCGATCTGCGCCAGTCGTGCCTCTACCGCAGCCGTGAACTTGGCTCGAAAGTCGCCTCGGGTCTGCTCGAAAGCGTTCTGAACCGCCTCTAGGTGTGCTGTCCAGGGAGGTTGGTCGAGGTGGTGTGACGAGTTGATCTGACTCTGGACGGGTGAAGGCCTCCGGTTGTGGAGTGGAGCTGTC
>NZ_JBICTW010000036.1:0-1594 GCF_043197815.1 Actinoplanes sp. NPDC048988
CTAGCTTGAGTTTTAACGTGCAGCTGTGCGGCATCGACCCCGGCTGATCATGAGGACAGCCCTTGATCGATCATCTCTTCTTGTCTAGGGAAGAAAAACCGAATCAAGGGCTGTCTGATGATCAGTGTGCCTGATGTCGATCCAGGTGATGCTTTCGGGCGTCTGGCCGGGTTCAGGGCCGAGTTTCACCGTTGTCTCACCGCACGTGGCGACGCGTTGTTTGAGCTGGCAGACGCGATGTTGTGCGGAGACACACCGGTGCGTTCGCTGGCCGAGTTGTCGTTGGCGGGACAGCATCGGCGTGGTCACGGAGCGATGTATGCGGGCCTGAATCGGGGCCGGATCGATGTCGACCGGTTGCGCACCGCGCTGGCCGCGGTGCCGGTGCCACGCGCCGCGGACGGCCGGATCGTGCTCGCGGTCGACGTGACCTGCTGGCTGCGCCCGGAGGCACACACCAGCCCTGGCCGGGTGTTATGTCACACCTACGGACGGGCCAAGGACGCCCACATCGGGGTCCCGGGCTGGCCGTATTCGGTGGTCGTCGCCCTCGAAACGGGACGTCACTCATGGACCGCACCGCTGGACGCCCGCCGGCTTGCCCCGGGAGACGATGCCGCCACGATCACCGCCGGGCAGTTACGCGACGTCGTGCAACGCCTCATCAGCGCCGGGCAGTGGCAGCCCGGCGAGCCCGACATCTGGATCGTCGCGGACGCCGGCTACGACGGACCAAGACTAGCGTTGCTGTTGCGGGATCTGCCGGTGAAAGTACTGGTCCGGATGCGCTCAGATCGAGTCCTGCGCCGCCCTGCCCCACCCCGCGAACCCGGCACGATGGGCCGCACGAAACGCCACGGAGACGAGTTCATCTTCGGTGACCCCGCCAGCTGGGGCACTCCCGACACGACCATCACGACCGACACCCGCCTCTACGGCACCGCAACTGTCCTGGCCTGGCAACGACTGCATCCACGTCTAACCCATCGCACCGCCTGGATCGGCCATGCCGGCGTTCTGCCGGTCATCGAAGGCACCGTCATCCTGCTACGCGTCGAACGGCTCCCTTCGGGCGCCACCGCGAAACCGGTCTGGCTGTGGGCCTCAATCGCCGACGCCGACAACAACACTGTCAACGTGCTCTGGCAAGCCTTCCTGCGCCGCTTCGATATCGAGCACACCTTCCGCATGCTCAAACAGACCCTCGGCTGGACCAGCCCGAAACTACGCGACCCGGCCGCCGCCGACCGATGGACCTGGCTCCTACTCGCCGCTTACACCCAACTACGCCTGGCCCGAACCCTGGTCGCTGACCTACGCCGGCCCTGGGAACGCCCCGCCCCACCGCAACGCCTAACCCCAGCCCGCGTCCGGCGAGGATTTCGGCACCTGCACGCACAAGCAGGCACTCCCACCAGGGCACCAAAACCCGCACGACCAGGCCCCGGCCGACCATCCGGGCGCCGGAACACCCGGCCAGCAACCCGCCACGACGTCCACATCGTCACCAGGAACGATCGCCCGAAAAGCACACCCAGAAAGAAGCCCTCAACCACTCCACGGCCACGCCGAACAGGTTAAAACTCAAGCTAGG
>NZ_JBICTW010000037.1:0-1449 GCF_043197815.1 Actinoplanes sp. NPDC048988
TGAGACGTGATGCCGAGCCGTTTCAGGTGAAGTCATTGATCCTATGCTGCCGAGAAAAGCCTCTAGCGATGTTCCGAGCGGCCCGTACCCTAAACCGACACAGGTGGTCAGGTAGAGAATACTAAGGCGACGGGTGAACTGTGGTTAAGGAACTCGGCAAATTGCCCCCGTAACTTAGGGAGAAGGGGGGCCGGACGCGTGAAGCCCCTTTGCGGGTGGAGCGTGGTATGGCCGCAGAGAGCAGGGGGAAGCGACTGTTTACTAAAAACACAGGTCCATGCCAAGTCGTAAGACGATGTATATGGACTGACGCCTGCCCGGTGCTGGAACGTTAAGGGGACCTGTTAGCTCTTCGGGGCGAAGCGGAGAACTTAAGCGCCAGTAAACGGCGGTGGTAACTATAACCATCCTAAGGTAGCGAAATTCCTTGTCGGGTAAGTTCCGACCTGCACGAATGGCGTAACGACTTCCCCACTGTCTCAACCACAGGCCCGGCGAAATTGCAGTACGAGTAAAGATGCTCGTTACGCGCGGCAGGACGGAAAGACCCCGGGACCTTTACTATAGCTTGACATTGGTATCCGAATTTAATTGTGTAGGATAGGTGGGAGCCGGTGAAGCTTGGACGCCAGTTCAGGTGGAGGCAATCTTGAAATACCACTCTGTTGGGTTTGGGTATCTAACTTGCGGCCCTGATCGGGTCGAGGGACAGTGTCTGGTGGGTAGTTTAACTGGGGCGGTTGCCTCCTAAAGGGTAACGGAGGCGCCCAAAGGTTCCCTCAGCCTGGTTGGCAATCAGGTGTTGAGTGTAAGTGCACAAGGGAGCTTGACTGTGAGACTGACGGGTCGAGCAGGGACGAAAGTCGGGACTAGTGATCCGGCACTTGCGTGTGGAAGCGGTGTCGCTCAACGGATAAAAGGTACCCCGGGGATAACAGGCTGATCTTCCCCAAGAGTCCATATCGACGGGATGGTTTGGCACCTCGATGTCGGCTCGTCGCATCCTGGGGCTGTAGCAGGTCCCAAGGGTTGGGCTGTTCGCCCATTAAAGCGGTACGCGAGCTGGGTTTAGAACGTCGTGAGACAGTTCGGTCCCTATCCGCCGTGCGCGTTGGATACTTGAGAAGGGCTGTCCCTAGTACGAGAGGACCGGGACGGACGAACCTCTGGTGTGCCAGTTGTCCCGCCAGGGGCACGGCTGGTTGGCTACGTTCGGAAGGGATAACCGCTGAAAGCATCTAAGCGGGAAGCTCGCTTCGAGATGAGGTATCCCACCACCTTGAGTGGGTAAGGCTCCCAAAAGACTATTGGGTTGATAGGCCGGAGATGTAAGCCAGGTAACTGGTTCAGTCGACCGGTACTAATAGGCCGAGGGCTTAACCACCTTAAACTTTTTGCTCAACGCGTCCACTGTGTGATTCACAGCAAACGAACAACCACCCCCAAACA
>NZ_JBICTW010000038.1:0-1392 GCF_043197815.1 Actinoplanes sp. NPDC048988
GGGACTGTAAAACGAACGGTGTAACTCCTGATCAAGGAGACGCACCTGATGACCGTCATGACGGATGCCGTGGATACTTCCGCGGTGGCGAAGAAGAAGACTCCAGCGAGCACGCCGGAAGGCGTGGACGCCGAGCTGGTCGGCCGGCTGGTCGAGCAGGCCCGCGCAGCGGGCCTGCAACTGACCGGTGAAGGCGGTCTGCTGCAGCAGCTGACCAAGCGGGTGATCGAGGCCGCGCTGGACGGCGAGATCACCGATCACCTCGGTTATGAGAAACATGATCCGGCCGGCAAGGACGGCGGGAACTCCCGCAACGGCGCCCGTGCCAAGACCGTGCTCACCGATGTCGGCCCGGTCGAGATCACCGTGCCGCGCGATCGCGACGGCTCGTTCGAGCCGCAGATCGTCAAGAAGCGCCAGCGGCGGCTGACTGGTGTCGAGGACATGGTCCTGTCGTTGTCCGCGAAAGGCCTGACCACCGGGGAGATCAGCGCGCATCTGGCTGAGGTGTATGGCGCCGACGTCTCGCGGCAGACGATCTCCACGATCACCGACAAGGTGATGGACGGCATGGCCGAATGGCAGAACCGGCCACTGGATCGGGTCTACCCGGTGGTGTTCCTGGACGCGATCAACGTCAAGGTCCGCGATGGGAAAGTCGCCAACCGGCCGATCTATGTCGCCCTCGCGGTGACCGTCGAGGGCACCCGGGACATCCTCGGACTGTGGGCCGGTGACGGCGGTGAGGGCGCCAAGTTCTGGTTCCAGGTCTGCACGGAGCTGAAGAACCGTGGTGTCGAGGACGTGCTGATGGCCGTCTGCGACGGCTTGACCGGCCTGCCTGACGCGATCAACACCGTCTGGCCCAAGACGGTGGTCCAGACCTGCGTGGTCCACCTGCTGCGCAACTCGTTCAAGTACGCCGGCCGCCAGCATTGGGACGCCATCGCGAAGGCGCTCAAGCCGGTCTATACCGCACCGACCGAAGCCGCCGCCGGGCAGCGATTCCTAGAATTCGCCGAAGCCTGGGGCGAGAAGTATCCGGCCATCGTCCGGCTCTGGGAGAACGCCTGGGCCGAGTTCGTGCCGTTCCTGGCCTTCGACGCCGAGATCCGCAAGGTCGTCTGCTCGACCAACGCGATCGAGAGCGTGAACGCCCGCATCCGCCGGGCCGTCCGGGCCCGCGGGCACTTCCCCAACGAGCAAGCCGCGCTGAAATGCGTCTACCTCGCCGTGATGGCCCTGGATCCGACCGGCGCCGGGCGCCGCCGCTGGACCATGCGCTGGAAACCAGCCCTCAACGCCTTCGACCTCGCCTTCGACGGCCGCCTGTCCGCAGGCCGCAACTAACCCTTCAACAAGATCGAGTTACACCGTTCTCTTGACAGTCCC
>NZ_JBICTW010000040.1:0-1120 GCF_043197815.1 Actinoplanes sp. NPDC048988
TGTGCTGTCCAGGGACGTTGGTCAACCTGGTGATGGGTGGTAGGCCACCGATTGCTGAGTGGGGTCGGTGGTGATTGTAGTGATGCAGGAAGGCCGGTAAGGCCTTCCTGCGGGCCTGTTCGGAGTTGTAGTGCCGGGCGATGGCCCAGCCGTCGGTCAAGGTTCGGTGGAACCGTTCCACCTTGCCGTTGGTCTGCGGCCGATACGGACGGGTCTTCTTCGGTGTGATGCCAAGCTCCGCGCAGGCATCGCGCCAGGCGAACGATTTGTAGGCCGAGCCGTTGTCGGACAACACCCGTTCGACGGTGACGCCGCGCTGGGCGAACCAGGCGACGGCGTTGCGTAGTACGGCGATGGCGGTGACGGCTTTCTCGTCGTCGCGGATTTCGGCGTAGGCGACGCGGGAGTGATCGTCGATGACGGTGTGCACGAATGCGGTGCCGATCCGCGGTTCGTAGACCTTGTTGCGGGCGCCGGTGCGTCGCGCGGTCGTCTGCCGATTCCGTTCGCCTTGCAGCCGGCCGACGAAACGCCAGCCACCGCCGTCGGGGATGTTGCCGTACTTGGTGACGTCGACGTGCAGCATTGCCCCGGGATGCGGATGTTCGTAGCGGCGTACGGGCTCGCCGGTGATCCGGTCGAGGTGTGACAGCCGGTTGAGGCGGCAGCGCAGCAGGACGGCATGCACGGTCGAGGCTGGCATGCCCAAGCGGCCACCGATCTGGACCGGGCCGAGGCGTTGTTTCCAGCGTAGGTGCACGATCTTGCGGACCACCGGTCGCGGGGTCCGGGCCGGGCTGCGATGCGGACGCGACGAACGGTCGTCCATAGCGTCCGGGCCGGCTTGCGCGTAGCGGTCGGCCCAGCGTTTCGCCGTGCGCCAGGACACCTCGAAACGGCGGGCCGCCGCCGCGACCGGCCACCGGTCCTCGACGATCAGACGCGCCAGCCGCAGACGCGCGCGCGGGGTCAAAGCAGCATTACGGTGGAGCACGAAGGCCTCCTGGTTGCCGGAGCGGTTCCTAGACAGCTCCACTCCACAACCGGAGGCCTTCACCCGTCCAGAGTCAGATCAACTCGTCACACCACCTCGACCAACCTCCCTGGACAGCACACCTAG
>NZ_JBICTW010000041.1:0-1084 GCF_043197815.1 Actinoplanes sp. NPDC048988
GTTTAGGGTACGGGCCGCTCGGAACATCGCTAGAGGCTTTTCTCGGCAGCATAGGATCAATGACTTCACCTGAAACGGCTCGGCATCACGTCTCACCCATCACGCAGTGCGGATTTGCCTACACTGCGGGCTACACGCTTACCCCAGGACAACCACCGCCTGGGATCATCTACCTTCCTGCGTCACCCCATCACTAAACTACTAATCCAGAGGATCCTAGACTCCTGACCATAGACCCGAAAGTCGCCGGCCATTCGCGTAGTTAGCACCTGAAAATTCGTCTTGGGCGTTCCTTTGCGGGTACGGGAATATCAACCCGTTATCCATCGACTACGCCTCTCGGCCTCGCCTTAGGCCCCGACTCACCCAGGGCGGATTAGCCTGGCCCTGGAACCCTTGGTCATCCGGCGGAAGGGGTTCTCACCCTTCATTCGCTACTCATGCCTGCATTCTCACTCGTATAGCCTCCACGGCTGGGTCACCCCGCCGCTTCCCTGGCAATACGACGCTCCCCTACCCATCCACACCACTGCACCCAACCCGCAAAAGAGTTGAGCGGATGTATTGTGTGAATGCCACAGCTTCGGCGGTGTGCTTGAGCCCCGCTACATTGTCGGCGCGGAACCACTTGACCAGTGAGCTATTACGCACTCTTTAAAGGATGGCTGCTTCTAAGCCAACCTCCTGGTTGTCTAAGCGACCCCACATCCTTTTCCACTTAGCACACGCTTAGGGGCCTTAGCTGGTGATCTGGGCTGTTTCCCTCTCGACTACGAAGCTTATCCCCCGCAGTCTCACTGCCGCGCTCTCACTTACCGGCATTCGGAGTTTAGCTGATTTCGGTAAGCTTGTAGGCCCCCTAGACCATCCAGTGCTCTACCTCCGGCAAGAAACACACGACGCTGCACCTAAATGCATTTCGGGGAGAACCAGCTATCACGGAGTTTGATTGGCCTTTCACCCCTAACCACAGGTCATCCCCCAACTTTTCAACGTTGGTGGGTTCGGTCCTCCACGCAGTCTTACCCACGCTTCAACCTGCCCATGGCTAGATCACCCCGCTTCGGGTCTAGAACATGCGACT
>NZ_JBICTW010000042.1:0-1074 GCF_043197815.1 Actinoplanes sp. NPDC048988
GCCGTCGAAGGTGGGGCTGGCGATTGGGACGAAGTCGTAACAAGGTAGCCGTACCGGAAGGTGCGGCTGGATCACCTCCTTTCTAAGGAGCAACTAGGCCA
Organism: Actinoplanes sp. NPDC048988; assembly: GCF_043197815.1. NCBI lineage: Bacteria > Bacillati > Actinomycetota > Actinomycetes > Micromonosporales > Micromonosporaceae > Actinoplanes > Actinoplanes sp. NPDC048988. The sequence continues at coordinate 102 of NZ_JBICTW010000042.1, forward strand.
CGAAAGTGGTCCAGTAGCCCGCACCACCCGAACGCGGTGGTGGGGTGCTCATAGGCGGAGACACTGGCTAGTTCGACCCGGCAACGGCCGGCGAGTTCAGTACGGCCCGTAAGGGCATGGAACCTACTCGCTGGTGCGGCTGGTAAGAGCGCACAAGAAAGCACCCTGTTGGGTATCTGAAAGAACAACCATGCCGGCCTTCGGGCCGGGGTTGTTTTTCAGCACCAGGCACGATCTGGTTTCTCATACCGCGAACTGTGGTTCGGCTGGTGGGAAGCGTTGATGGTTGTGGGTTGGTCGTTGGTTGAGAATTGCACAGTGGACGCGAGCATCTTGTTTTTTGTGGTTAAGTTGTCAAGGGCGAACGGTGGATGCCTTGGCACCAGGAGCCGATGAAGGACGTGGGAGGCCGCGATAGGCCTGGGGGAGCTGTCAACCTAGCTGTGATCCCAGGGTGTCCGAATGGGGAAACCTGGCACGAGTCATGTCGTGTCATCCGCACCTGAATTCATAGGGTGTGTGAGGGGAACGCGGGGAAGTGAAACATCTCAGTACCCGTAGGAAGAGAAAACAACATGTGATTCCGTGAGTAGTGGCGAGCGAAAGCGGATCGAGCCTAAACCTTGTATGTGTGATAGCTGTCAGGCGTTGCATGCGGGGGGTTGTGGGAGCCACTTGAGAATGCTGACACTTCTCGAAGAGTTACAAAGCTAGTTGTTAGTGGAACGGTGTGGGAAAGCCGGCCGTAGAGGGTGAGAGCCCCGTACGTGAAAGCATCTAGCCTCTTTGTGGATTTCCCGAGTAGCAGCGGACTCCTAGAATCTGCTGTGAATCTGCCAGGACCACCTGGTAAGGCTGAATACTTCCTGGTGACCGATAGCGGACGAGTACCGTGAGGGAATGGTGAAAAGTACCCCGGGAGGGGAGTGAAATAGTACCTGAAACCGTTCGCCTACAATCCGTCAGAGCCTTT
>NZ_JBICTW010000043.1:0-1055 GCF_043197815.1 Actinoplanes sp. NPDC048988
CGGGCGCCGCGGGCGTCGGGCGCCGCGGGCGTCGGGCGCCGCGGGCGTCGGGCGCCGCGGGCGTCGGGCGCCGCGGGCGTCGGGCGCCGCGGGCGCCGCGGGCGCTGCGGACGTCGGGCGCCACGGGCGCTGCGGGCGTCGGGCGCCGCGGGCGTCGGGCGCCGCGGGCGCCGCGGGCGCTGCGGACGTCGGGCGCCACGGGCGCTGCGGACGTCGGGCGCTGCGGACGTCGGGCGCTGCGGACGTCGGGCGCTGCGGGCGCTGCGGACGTCGCGGGCCTCACCGACGTTGCGGAGGTAACCGGCCGTGTCACCCTGACAGGCGGTACGGACCTGACCGATGGTGTGACCGTACCGACGGTACGGACGTCGCCAACGTGCCGGGCGCCGCCGGCGTGCCGGGGGCGCGCCGGGCGTCGCTGACGGAAGCGGACCGTACTCGCGGCCGACGTGAGCGGTTTCAGACTGGCACTGAGCAACGGGATCGGCAACGAATGGAAAGCAGCGGCCGACCAACTGAGCGACTTTTCTCCGCGGATACCGAAAGCGGCGAGCCAGACACCCCGACTCTGTGTGGGTAGAGGTAGACGTCCGGTTTTGCTTATCGCGGATTGCGCACTGAATGGCAGAGTTCCAGCCCCGAGCCGACTGCTGGGTTCTTATCGACCATGCCACCCCACGATCACAAGCCGCCCCGCCCACACCGGCCCGCCGCGCCTTGCCCACCCACCCAAGCCTACGGCCCGCCGGCGTCACGTCTGCCCGGTGTTGTTCTTCGGACCGTGACCCTTATGGCCTGGGGTGACCGGATACCCGGCAAGGTCGGGGGAAGAGGGTGACCACTCGAGGCATAAAACGCTTCCCAGTCAGCCCGAGTGGCTGCCCTCTTCCCCCGACCGTCCGAGCGTAAGAAAACCCACCGCCCCCAACCCGCCACGGCCTCCGCTGCGGGAAAGGGGCGGAAATGACAGTAGGCCCACCCCGAAGGGTGGGCCTACTGTTTCACGTTGAGTCCGGCGGCGTCCTACTCTCCCACACCCTCCCGAGTGCAGTACC
>NZ_JBICTW010000044.1:0-1046 GCF_043197815.1 Actinoplanes sp. NPDC048988
TTCTAGCTTGGTCGCTGAACCAACTACCGGAGACCTCTTCTGTTATCGATCACCAACACGCCTCAACATCGACGCCGCTACGAAACACGGCCTAGTGATCAAATTTGAGGCCGCCAAGTCGGGGCGAGGGAAATTTCCCGCCTCTGACGTCGTGCTGGTGGCCGAGATGGTGTCTCCCAGCACGAAGGGCACCGATCGGGTAACCAAGCCGACCGGTTACGCGCACGCCGGAATCCCGTACTTCTGGTTGATCGAGACCCTGGACGGCCTTGAGGTCACCACCTTCGAGCTGAACTCAGAAACCCAGAGCTACGACGAGACCGGATTCTTCTCCGGGGATGACACCCTCCGCGCCGAACAGCCCTGGAAGATCGAGATTCCGCTGGCCTCCATCCGCCCGCGCAATCTCTAGGGAGCACCGCAGTGGGCGACCTTCCTCCGGAGGACGGTTGGACCACAGACGATCTGAACGCTTTTCCGGATGACGGGGTGCGGCGCGAGTTGCTGGACGGAGTGCTACTCGTGCCGCCCTCCCGCACCGACATCCACCAGATCGTCGCGATGCGCCTCATGGTGGCTTTGGAGGGCTCCTGTCCGATCGCTTACCAGGTCACGCAGGGCATGGAGGTGCGGATCGGCCGCCGCTGCTGCTTCAGTCCCGACGTCCTGGTGGCGACGGACGAAGCAGCCTGTCGCCGCCCGGCTTTCTATGAACCGCAAGAGATCGTGCTCGCCGCCGAAATCGTCTCGCCGGCCTCTCAGAGCATGGATCACATCACGAAGAAGGCCCTCTACGCCGCTAGCGGGATTCCACACTACTGGGTGATCGAGACCGACAACGGTCTCGTCGTTCACACGCATGAGCTGGATTCTCGGGTCCGGATATACAGGCCGGCCATAACCTTCGACGTCGAAGTCGACGTCCCGGAGCCATGGCCGATCCGGGTGCCAGGGACTGTCAAGAGAACGGTGTAACTCGATCTTGTTGAAGGGTTAGTTGCGGCCTGCGGACAGGCGGCCGTCGAAGGCGAGGTCGAAGGCGTTGA
>NZ_JBICTW010000045.1:0-1028 GCF_043197815.1 Actinoplanes sp. NPDC048988
CTAGGCCGTGTTTCGTAGTGCGCGGAGCCATTGGTTGATGGCGGCGATGGTGAGGGTGGCTTCGTAGCGTACGGCGAGTTTGTCGTACCTGGTGGCCATGGCGCGGTGTTGTTTGAGCTGGTTGATGCCGCACTCGACAGCGTGGCGCAGGCGGTAGACCTCGGGGTCGAAGGCGGGCGGGCGCCCGCCTTTCGACCCTTTGGCTTTGCGGTGCGCGTCCTGGTCGGTCTTGCTGGGGATGCATGCTCGGATGCCACGCGAGCGCAGGTGAGCCCGGTTGGCCTTGGACGTGTATGCCTTGTCGGCAAGGACGGTGTCCGGCCGCGTGCGTGGCCTGCCGCCACTGATCCGAGCGACGCGGAGTCTGGCCAGCACCGTGATGAACTGCGGGCTGTCGCCGCGTTGTCCGGCAGTCACGATCACTGCCATCAGCTTGCGGCCTTGTTCGCAGGCCAGGTGCGTCTTGGTGGTCCAGCCGCCCCGAGATCGGCCGAGTCCGTGATCTGCCGGCTCGGCCCGCACGCCACCGGGCGGCTCCTTCTGAGCGTGGCCATCACGGCGAGCTCCAGCCGCGTGCTGATGGGCGCGGCTGATGGTCGAGTCCACGCTGACGGTCCAGCCGATCAACCCGGCCGCGTCCGCCCGAGCCTGCAATAGAGCCAAGATCTGTTCCCAGACGCCGTCACGCTGCCAACGGCGGAACCATCGATAGAGGGTCTGCCAGGGCGGGTACACCTCGGGCACGTCCCGCCAGGGCGAGCCCGTCCGCACCCGCCACCGAATCCCGTCAATGATCACTCTGATGGTCCATCTGCGCGGCCGATCACGACCCGTTCCCGCAGGCAGCAACGGCTCGAGAACCGCCCACTGCATGTCGGTCAGGTCGTGTCGCCTCGCTGCCGCTACGCTCGGCACGAGGTCTCCGGTGTGAAGTTCTAGCTTGGTCGCTGAACCAACTACCGGAGACCTCTTCTGTTATCGATCACCAACACGCCTCAACATCGACGCCGCTACGAAACACGGCCTAG